>NZ_CP079218.1:0-1460811 GCF_019317285.1 Pedobacter sp. D749 | reverse complement strand
AGCATTAAGAAAGTTAGCAACCGACTTTTCTTCCATAATTAAACGGAGTGCATTTGTACTGCTGAGTGTTCCACGCGAAGCAATGTAGGTATCCATATCAGTTGCGCTCACCCCTACCTTAGTCATGTGCTGTTTAATACCATCCTGATAAAAAGGTTGTGCAGCTGCAAAACCTGATACTACCAGTGTGGCTTCGGCTTTTATGAATAATGCCTCGGTGTAATTTACCAGGTAATTATTGGCATTGGCACCTGCGTAAAAATCGGCAGGGATTGAGTAAGCCTCCAGACTTCCAATTTCGTCTAAACCAATCTGCCGCCCCGTATATAAACCGGTTTGTTTGGCGGGTTTAACCATTTTGCTTAATCTTGGATCGTTTCTGGTAGTAAAAGCATCAACAAAGGTGTTGGCCAGCACAAATGTAGTACCTGGTAAAAAATTCTGCTGCCATGGATTCTCTGCCCCCGCTGCACCACCGAAAGCAATTTTAGCATCATCATCGTTGCTTTGCATACCATTAGTTAATGCAGTCAAAGCCAGCTGTGCCTGCGCAGAAGCTGTATTTCCTGGTGCTTTACTCAGGTGCATGTAATAACGTGCTTTTAAAGTATAAGCCAATTTTCTCCACTTTGCCATATCGCCAGCATAAATGTAATCGTCGCTTCCTGGTTTAATGTTGGCATTTTTAGCAATATCAGCTATCCCATCATCCAATAAAGCCTGAATCTGAACATAAATCTGCTGCTGACTATCATACTTCGGGGTTGGCTGTGTTACGCCTAAAAAAGCCTGAGTGTAAGGAAGATCTCCCCATGCATCTGTTGCATAGCCCAAAGTATAAGCTGTAAGAATTTTAGCAATGGCACCGTAATTAAAATTGCCATTGGCAGCAGCTTTAATCTTTAATAAATTAAGGTTGTTTAATGTTCTTACATACACATTATTCCAGTCTCCATCCATGTCAATATTGTACATCTGATAAGTACCGAAGTTTGGTGCTACCTGGTTCAGAGCCATTACCTGCAGGTATTGCTGAAGCACTACACTTAAATTCCCATCACCGGATGCATTGATGCTCTGGGAGATCAGCATCTGTACTGGTGGCAGCATGAGCGATTCTTTAACATCTATCGGTCTGTTGGGGTCATAGTTAACATCTATGTATTTTTTGCACCCGGCAAAAGCCATCATAAATGCAAAACTTAAAATGAAATATATCTTTTTCATGTTGATTCTTTTTTATGTATTGGACCTATAATGTTAATCTTAAACTGAAATCTACGGAGCGGGATGTTGGGGTTGAGAAGGAATAAATCCCCTGAGATCCATTTGAAGAACCAAAAGAACTTACTTCCGGATCGCCACCTGTAAAGTGTGGTGCATATATCCATAAATTTCTACCCGTAACCTGCAAACCAATAGTTTTGAAAGGTGTTTTTTGTAACCAAACCGGTTTAACATTATAACCAAGACTTACATTTCGCAATTTAACGTAGGTTCCATCCTGAATTACCGATTCGAGAATACTGTTAACCCGTTGATAATAGGCTTGTCCTGTAACTGAAACTGTATTTGGTAAGCCTGTTGTAGCATTTATGCCATCAACTATGCGTGGTCCACGATCTTCGGTAACTTTAGGCGTACCATAGAAATAGCCATAACCATCTACATTATTTTGAATATCGCCTCCCTTTTTCATATCAAAAGAGAAACTCAAAGTAAACTGCTTATACTTGAAATTATTAACAATCCCGCCCATCCAATCTGGATTAATATCACCGATTATGCCTTGTTCATCTGCAGCAAATGGCAGCCCATCATTACCTATTAACAGTTTCCCTTCACTGTTTCTGGCATAACGGGTACCATAGATTACCCCATATGGCTGGTTTCGAAAAATAACGGTAAAGCCATTGCCGATGTATTCCTGATTACCAAAGATTGCAAGGACCTTATTTCTGATCCTGCTATAATTCAGGGTCAGATCCCAGCTAAAATCCTCCGTTTTTATAGGTTTTGCATTTAAAAGCAGTTCTATGCCCCTGTTACGCATTACGGCTGTATTTACACTCGTAGCGTTAAACCCGGTTGACGGTGCCAGTGCTACATTGGGAATGATCCCGTTGTTTGTCTTTTTATCGAAATAGGTAACCTCCAGGCTTAAACGGTTTTTAAAGAAACCTGTTTCTAAACCGATCTCAAATTCGTTGATCCGCTCATTTTTTAAGTTCGGATTGCCTAGGATTGGACTGATTAAAAAACCCGACTGTTGCTGGTACGGAAAGGCAATGTTTCTTACCGCTTGTGATTCGTACGGCGTAAGCAGGTTATATGGCCCAATGCTGGCATTTCCCACTGTACTGTAGGATAATCTTAATTTTCCAAAGCTCATGATATCCGATAGTTCTTTCGAAAAGAAATTGGAAAAGATAAAACTTGTAGCAGCAGAACCATAAGGATAAAAACTGTTGTTTTTGGCCAGTACAGAAGTGCCGTCGTACCTTCCGGTAAGGGAGAGGATTAGGAACTTTTTATAATCAATATTGGACTGTAAATAGAATCCTACTTTTCTGGTCAGATAACTTGTTTCCTTAAAATTTATATTTGATGTAGATCCAATGTTATCAAACCCTGGAACGGTTATACCCAGGCCGTTAGCATAGGCAGTTTCAGTATAGGTTGATAATATGTTGTTGCCCAATAGCGCATCGATGGTAAAATCACCAAAACTTTTGTTGGCACCGATGATCAGGTCATTATTATATTGCCTGAAATTGGTGTTGTTGTTTACGATCCGGCCATTAGGGTTTGAAACCGAAAGTAACGATTCATGATATTTCCCCTGTTCAACATAAACATCAGCACCAAAACGCTCTGTGATAGTTAACCAGTTTAAGGGTTTATAATCGGCTGTAAATGTTGGTAGAAAACGGTTAACAACTGATGTATTGCTGATATTATCTAATACCCAATAAGGATTATTGCGCGAGAAACGGAATAAGCGCTGACTTCCATCAGGGTTTACCGAAGGTTGCAGGTTGTAAGAAACCGGAGCAGAAAAAATGGTCCATACCGGACTTTCCAAAGCATAACCTTCAGGTAGCCGGCGATTTTTCGTATTGGCATAATTTAAGGAGAAAGTAACATTCAGATCTTTAATAATTTGCGTGGTGAATTTCCCAAAAACGGTATTCCGGTCGAAAGAAGTGGTAGGTACCGTTCCATCCTGTGCAAAATTGGTATACGATATAAAATAAGAGTTGTAAGCCCCGCCCCCATTTACGGCTACCGTGTTGGTATATGTTTTTCCGGTTTTGAAAAATAGGTCAGACTGATCATATACCTGTGCAGGCTGACCATTAATTTTCAGGGTATCCATCCTTGCTCCCCATGAAGTACTTGTTTTCTGGTTCACACCATCAAAATATACGCCATTAGATCCTAATGAATATTTATTCTGGATTTCGGGCAAAAGTGGTTTCTCCATAGAAAATGATGATGAAAAACTCAAGGAAGGCTTTTTATTCAGGCTGCCTGCTTTTGTAGTGATAATAATCACTCCTTTTGCACCATCAGATCCATATAGCGCTGTTGCAGCACCACCTTTTAACACATTAATGCTTTCAATAATATTAGGATCAAGATCGGCAATACGGTTAGTGCCTGGACCTGAGTTGAGGTTACCTGTTTCATCATTGTTAACCGGAATACCATCAATTACCATCAAAGCTTCGTTGTTGCCATAAAGAGAATTAGCACCCCTGATTACAATCCGTGATGAACTACCCGGAGTACCCGAAGAACTTGTAATCTGAACACCCGAAACCTTACCGGCCAGGGCATTTACCAAATTAGGCTCTTTGGTCTGGGTCAATTGCTCACCTTTTACCTCTTGAGAACTATAGGTAAGGTTACGTTTTTCCCGCTTTACACCTAGAGCAGTCACTACAATCTCATTCAGGTTTTGCTGGTCTTCGCTTAAAGTGATGGTTATGTTGCTTTGCCCACTATACGCAAATTCTTTGGTGGTATAACCAATGCCACTAAAAATCAGTGTAGCCGGGTTTTCGCTTTTAATTGAGAATAGCCCTTTTGCATCGGAAGAGCTGCTAACAGCAGTTCCTTTAACTTTTACCGATATGCCCGGAATTGGTTGCCCCGATACATCTATAATTTTGCCGCTAATCAGCGACGTTTGACCATAAATCTGCACGCAACAGAGCATAGTCAAAATGAACAAAGTAATCTTTAATCTGGTCATTGTATTCAGTTTAGTTAGTAGTATGACCAAAATTAGGCTTATAAAAAGCCAGATAGAATGCTGATTTTAACACGTATTAACCAGAAATTAACGCAAATGTTACAATCTTCTTAAATACGTTAATAAACTGTGATTTATTTAACTGATAAAACAAAATTTGAATAACTGAACTGATGTTGAAGCAATATATTGATATTTAGGCTTTCTGCCTACTGATTGTTGTTCGCACCAACCAGATTTTCAGCACAGATTTCTTTAGTTAAAAACCAGGCGATTTGGAGATACACAAAATAGCATCAATAAAGTAGTTAATCAGGAAGTTGAAATATAACCTGTTTATGCTAAAAATTTTTATTTGCTCTTCACTATAATCTCTTTCTCTCCATAAACCGCTCCCTTATCTGTTACGCCCTGTATAATAATTTTAAATGGTCCGGTTAAATCGCCGGTATTAAAACTAATGGATGTATCACCTTTTATCTTTATCTGATAGTTCCAATAAACTGTCGAAAAATTAATAGGCTCATTTTTATTGGTAATATCAGATACATAAAAATCTTTAGGAAGGTTGATTCCCTTGAGGATGGTAATATTAGGTTTACGCTCTGCCTCCAAACACCCTTGGTAAGTAATTTTACCTCCTTTCCCATCAGAATAAGTTTTACCTGTTACAGGACTACTACTGCCAGAATCTACAATATGATTAGGGCAATTTAGAATATTATACCTGCAAACATAATCACCACATTTATTATAAGGTCTTTTGGCGTAATCGGTATTTTGATTATTCTTCGTAATCACCACTTCTTTAAGTTTGATACCAGCAGCCGAAGTGATACTTTGATAATCATTATTTATTACTTTAGCTCTTGTATCTGGAAGTTCAAAATTTTGCTGTAATATGTATTTTGTGAGTTCTTCCTGCGGGTTATTTATGTGAAGCGAGTACAAATCATATCTATCGGTAACCATTCCCAGCAAAACCGGTGTTTTCTGTTCTTTAATTAGGAGATGATCAAATGGAATACTGAATCTGCCTGAACTATCTGTATCCAGAAAATTAAGGTTTTCGCCCGCTATTGTTGTTAAGCCCAGTGGGCTGGTCAGTAACTTTTTTCTTCTGGTAATTTCACCATGGTATTCAAAGCTCGAGAGCACTTCCTTTTTATTAGCAACCTCTTCTTCAGGCCATTTATACCTGCTCCAGGTTTTAACCAGAAGTACATCATTTAGATAATCCTGATCCACATACTTTAAACCCATCGGTCGGTTAGGAAGTGGTTTTAAATGTTGTTGTAAATAAAAATAATCGATAATGTTCTGGTTATTAACAACTGAAATCCTATTGGCTTGGGTACATGCAATAGAAACCAGTGCTGTAAGTGGAGTTTTATTTTTACCGGTTACATTCAATTTTAAATTCACCTGATCTCTTGTACTATACTCATTTTTATCTGTGGAAAGTTCGATCTGATTAAGCTGATCATAATGTGCAAAGAAAATCCTTTCGGCCATTGGGCGATAATTGCTATCTAAAATGGTGACGGTATTTAATCCAATTGGTACGGAATCTAATTTAAACCTTATATTTTGGGTTTTGTTAGCCGCTAATATCAAATCGGCATGCAAAAAAACATCAGCGAAATTATGCACCAGAACATGAACTTTTTGATTATTATTGGCCACCAGCTGTAGCCTGAAATCGTTTTCGGCTATTGCTGTGCCTGCTGTTAAAACAGCTCCGTGTTTTAATACCGCAGGTAAATGATAACTGATACTTTCCTGTTCACTGCCAAAAAGTTTAACGTAATATTTTTTTGATGGCTTTGGACAGATCGAAAATGAACCAAGACCTGTAGAATTGCTCTGGAGGGTATCAATCACCCTGTCATTTTCGTACAGAAAACCTGTTGCTTTTATTGCAGTTATTGCAGTGCCTTCAAGGTCTTTAATTTCAAAACCTACCTTCGAAGTTAAGCGGTCTACCAGGTAACCTCCTTCGGGGTAAAATTGAACTTGATAATTAGACCGGTTCCTTACCGGAAGATTAAACTTGATGTATCTAATATCTTTACCTTTTTTGATGGAGACATTAAGTTGATTATTATTTGCTGTAATTTTATCCGCAGGAAAGTTAATCATCAGTTCACCAATTACACTACTTTTAGCTGTACCGGTGAGCAGTGTTTGTTTATCCTTACCGATATGATATTTTATTTCTGCATTTTCAACGAAACGGTTATCACTGGATAAAATTTTCAACAATGCTGTTCCATTTTTGCTCTGCTCATCATAAGCTTTAAAAATAGAAACATTGGCCGTTAATGGATTTACAGTAGTAGATTTAATGATAATGGGCTGCACAAATTCTCCATCTGGCTGATTATCCTTTTTAATATTGGTATTCGCTACAAAACGATAGGAACCTCCCGGCAGCGAATCAGGCAAGGTAAGCGCACCGAATGCAAATCCTTTTTCAATCAGAAATTTATCCTGTATTACGACGCTACTATCACTATTATTGATCAGCGATAAATAAAGTGTATGGTATTGATCTAAGTTGGTCATGTTTTTTAGCAAGTACCCGCTAAACCAAACCTGATCGTTATTGGTATAAATAGTTTTATCGAAATGAACGAACAGATTAGATTGAGCCGTTTTTAAGCCATAGCGATTAATATTTAACGCCACACTATCAAGTTTTACATCCTGCGCTTTTGCCTTTACTAATAAAAGCACAATACAGGTAAAGAGAATTTGAAATTTTGAAAGCATATTTGGATGATATAGCTAAAAATCGAAATTTTTAGCTATAATCTCAAATTATCTCCAATTAGTGACATAATTTTCAGAACAGTTTGTCAAGATTTATGATTTAAAAACCTCTAAATTTTAACGATTCCATGCTTCACCGCATACAAAGCCAATCCTGTCCGGCTTTTTAATTGTAGTTTTTCGCATAAAGAATTTCTATACCCATCAATGGTACGCGGACTCACAAACATTTCAGCTGCAATTTCATTATACGTTTTTTCAGTACAGGTATACTTGAGAAACTCCATTTCCCTTTCGGTAAGTTTTACGAAGTCTGATATTTTCGAATTTGTAGCTAACGAACTGAGCGACTGCATGACTTTCCTGGTCACAAGATCATTATAAAAATACCCTTTACTAATCACCTCGTCAAAAGCACGTTTAAGTTCTTCAGGTTCAGCATCTTTTAGCACATAACCTTTGGCGCCATTGGTAATCATTTTAATAATAGCAGTTTCTGCATCCATAGTACTCAAAGCAAGTATGTTTACTTCCGGATGATTTGTCCGCAGCCACGAAGCCGTGCTATACCCATCCATTTCGGGCATGTTGATATCAAGCAATACAATATCAGGTACATCGTATATTTTTAACTGCCTGATAAAATCTTTTCCGTTAGCAGCCTCAAATAAAATATTGTAGGACGGGAAATAGCTGATTAGAGCGGCCAACCCTTTTCTAAACAAAACATGATCATCAACTAGGGCTATATTTTTAATCTGGTCAGACATAAGGAATAGTTAAGGTAATTTTAGTTCCATTATTAATCACGCTGCTGATTGTAGCTTCTCCCATAATCAGTGTAGCGCGTTTTACAATATTCTGAAGCCCCAGGCCGGTCTCCAGTTTTTCTTTTTCACCTGCACTAAAACCAATACCATTATCCTCGATGGTGATGTTTAGCTGTTCAGAAAAATCAAATCCAACATCAATTGTGGTGGCTTGGGCATGCTTTAATATGTTTTGTAAACTTTCCTGCACAATCCGAAAGATGATAATCTTCTTCTGTTCTACAATCTGCTGTTCGTTACCTGTTACCTCAACCTTGCAAACAATAACCCCTGCCCTGCCTATGCGCTGTAGTTCCTGTTCTACCGCCTGCAACAAACTTAATTCCTGGATACGGCTTGTGTTCAAGCTTTTTGCAATATCACGTAAATCAGTAAGGGCATTGCCCAAATTTCCTTTAATTTCAGTGATCAATGATTTATCACTGGTTTCTTTTTGCTCCAGAATGCTCAATTGTAGTTTAGCCAAACTTAGTAACTGCCCAACATTATCATGTATTTCCTCACTTATCATTTCAAATGTTTGCTCCTGCATTTCGAGCCTCGATTGTAACAATTGCTCGTCATATTGCTTTTCCATTTCTCCTTTTTCTTTTGCATACTGGAATTTCTTTTTCTGAAAATAGAGCATAAAGAAAACGATCGCACTACTCAGTGCAAAAAAAATAATTATACTGGGTATAATTACAAAGAGGACTTCTCTGTCTTGATCGTTCTGCATAAAAAGGCATAGGCAAATAAACAATACATAATGATATTAGTAATCAAATTTAATTTCTTTAGTTTAACGGCTAGTTGCTCGTAATTTTCCGTCAGATAGTGGAACATCCCCATATACGGTACAACGCAGGTGTAATAAACAATTAAACCTATGGCAATCCAGAATTCGCCTTCATTAAAAAGTGATGTAGTTTCTTCAGAAGTTAATTTTTCGTAGCAATAAATAAGTGCAAAAAAGATAATAAATGTTCCGCCAAACACAAAAGCATAGCTATTCCATTGTAATATGTTAAAACTGTAAAAACTAAATGTATACCAAAGAACCGGGAACATAAATAAGAATAATTTTATTACTTTTTGTAAGTAAACATTTTTGACAATCTGTTTAAAGAAATAGGCATAAAATATAAATTCCACCAAAATAAAAAAATTGTATTGAGGTAGCGTATTCCCCTCATAACCAAATTCTTGTTTGAAGAAAAACACACTAAGTTCGAGCAGAAAAGTATAAACACATAACAAAGCAACCGCTTTAAGTTGCTTTGTTAATTTTGATTGCAGGCAGATACCTGCTACCGAAGAAATTGCTAAAGAGACTAGATACAAATACTTGAGATACATAAAATTTAAATATGTATCTAAAATAAGCATTTACTATTGATCTGAAACATCAAGTGCTGCCTTATTACCGGATGATGGAGGTGGCGTTGGGTCTCCGGTATCAAAAGTATCTCCACGAAATTTATTTATAGTTATCTCAAGTCTTTCGTTAAATTCATCGCTATCAATATCTTCTATCCCAATATCCTTTTTTCCACTCATAAAGGTAAAAGCAATAGTTAAACGCTGTTTTCTCTCTTCATCATCTGATACTGGTTTTGGAAATGAATAAGCTAGATTGGTATAAGATACAAAACGGATCCCAAACCCTGTTACCTTACTTCCAGGCTTTGCAACTTGCGTTTCCATTTCTTCGAGTGTTTGGGTTATATGCAATAAACTAAACCATATATGCTTAGTTTCCGGGCAAACATTTAACCGGTCATTTTCCGATAGCGTTTCGAAAAGGATACCTCGTTTTACATTTTGATAATTATGAACCCAGATTCTTGCCTGATCTTCTTGAACTTTATCAAAAGTTTTTCCATTATAAGCGAAGTAATTTTTATTATCAACTTTATCAATACCTTCAGTTATTCCGAAAATGAGCGTTAGTACACCACATTTACCTCTTGTTACAGTTCCATCACTAGATGGCGAGGCAAAATATACCCTAACACCATCATCTTTGGTTTTAAAATTTTCTTTCAGAAGCTTAAAAAACTCAATAGCACTTACAATATTTTCAAAATCCAGTCTGTTGTTTTCTTGCATTCCTTCTTGCAACGATGTAATGGTATTAAGTATAGGATACTTATAATAATTAAACCATTGTTCACGATAATTGCTTTCTTGTTTGGTTACAAAAGTACACGGTAAAGGTTTCATAGCTTTTAATTTAGTTTGAGGTTTATAAAATAACTTATACCTAAATATACACTAACCTTATTTGAAATAGAAAATCGACAATTGCTAAAAAAGCTCACAACAAACTCATTTTCAAGCACAAAAAGAAGTACTAAATAGCTTATATCCAGTTTTTCGATTAGTTAATCTTCCCCATATTTATTTTAAAATACCGCGATTTTACGGTAGCGTATTGCGCTTTTCACGCGTATAAATTCCAACGTTTTCACGCTTGATTTGAATATACTACTAAAGGTAGTTTTGGATAAGAAAGATTAACCTCTCTTCTTCAAATCTGGAATTGTTAATTACTTAAGCCAACAACTAAAATTTTAACTCTTAAAATCATAATCATGAAAAACATTTTCTACTTACTAATTCTTTGTTTAGCTTTTATGAGCTGCGGCACACAAAAATCCTTTTTTGAAGGAAGAAAATCTTCAGTTGAATTTAAAGATTTTGAACCTATTGACCCAACTGAATACACAAAGGATGTAGACATTGTTGTCGATAGTGCTTTAAAACATAAAGCTCCTAACTAAAGATGAAACCCTAAGTTTTTTAAACAACGAAACAGTATTAGTTTATATAGGTCAGGAATCTATAGAAGGAGGATTCAGTTATTTACCTGTCACTGTCTCAGCTAAAGGTGCAACCTATAAAGTAGTCATGGATTATATGAAATTTGCTACACTAGCAAAATATGATTATGATGATGTCAAAGTTTTAGGCTTTAGTCGTGTTGGAGTTGGTTTAAGGCTTAGTTCACAAATTACCACGAAAGAAGCAGGGATTAATATTGGAGACTTATTATCATTGGGTATAGCCGTTAAAGCAGGCAAAGTAACAGGCAGATTAGCTATTGAAGTGATAGGCATTAAATCTAAAGAAGTTACTACATTGCTCCCATTCCCTTCAGAAATAAATCAAACTACTATCCAAAATGCAATGCAGGCATTAGCTACAATAAAATCAAAAGTATATGACAAAGACACCGATCTATATCCACAAGTAATGGCAATCAAAAATGAGCTTAAATTTGAAAAAACAGGTACTAAAATTAACAATATCCAAATTACAATAGCAGATAGCCTTATAAATGATAATAAATTAAAAATCCAACTAGGAAGTACTAAAGCTGAACAAGCAAAAAAAATGGAAAGACAAGCTTTTGATTTTCTTTTTGAACAAAATGTAGATGCTGCGATACAAAAATTAGAAGAATGCAACAAAGTATTCCCAACTTATAACAGTGTATATGAAATAGCAAAACTCTTAAAAAAGGAAAGACAAAATTTAACAGACAAAAAATCAAGCAAGTGGAATGATATTTACAAAACAATTTTAAATCAATACTCTTGGAGACTTTCTGAAGAAATAATTGGAAAGTTGAAACAAAAATAAAAAACCATCGCCTACGGATTGGCAAAGGCAGGATGGTATGTTTCGTAGAAACATTTACATTAAACCGTGATAGCTACAACTTAGTCCTGGCAGTTACAATAAATCATACAACCTCAAATAACGCTCCACCCTCCTTACCCATTTCATCAATCTTAGCCTCTACCACTCCATCCTTAATCAATTCGGGTGCGTGGTGGGGCTTTTTTCGTGCATCAATAATCATCGAACCCTTACAGCCCCAATGTTTGTTGATCGTAAAATCGTTAATACCATAAATATCTGCTGCCGGGTTACTCCTTGTAAAAGCTACCCAAACAAAATTATCAATAGTTGCAGCGGTAAACTCAGCATCATCTGCCAATATA
Source organism: Pedobacter sp. D749 (assembly GCF_019317285.1). Taxonomy (NCBI): domain Bacteria; kingdom Pseudomonadati; phylum Bacteroidota; class Sphingobacteriia; order Sphingobacteriales; family Sphingobacteriaceae; genus Pedobacter; species Pedobacter sp. D749. The sequence goes on along the minus strand of NZ_CP079218.1, from coordinate 1,448,953 downwards.
ATCAAAGGCAGACCAGATAAATCCTGATCGATCAGGGCCATGTTCAGCACCGCAATTTCTGCAGCTGTTTTCTCTGGATTCAGGTATTTATTAGCCGCTAAAACCAAAACACCTGGCATAGCAATTTTAGGCTGATAAAAAGCTTCACTTAGTTTGAGTTCTTCAGGGACATGGCTCCACAATTCTCTTTTTTGATTGCCAGCGGCTGCAATTACCACTTTAGAACCACTGTTTAATCCGTCGCCACTATAATCCAGCGTATCAATGGTGGTGTTGGTATAAAAATGGATGTCTCTTGTTAAATCAATTCGTTCTAATATATGTTTGATGAAATCTTTAATATGATGCGTACTTAGTCGCTGATTATCTTCTTTAGCCGATATAAAAAGGTATTTGGCTAAACTCAATTGGTTTTTACCCAGAATGTGGTTGGCAATAGTCAAAATCTCCTGTGGTCTTCTTTCTTTTAAATATGGCGTATAACGTTCGCTACCAATGGCAAAAAGCAAAGGGTGAACACCTGCGGCATCAACCGCATGAACCTCTTTTAAACCGTGTATTTCCTGCGGAATGGCTGAACCGGTAATTTCATGAATCAAAGCGCCAAAACTGGTATCTTCCTGCGGCGGGCGACCAACCACGGTAAACGACCATATTGCATCTTTTTTATGGTACACATTATGCACTTTCATTAAAGGAAAAGTATGTGTTAAACTGTAATAACCAAGGTGATCACCAAAAGGCCCTTCTGGTTTATTTTCGTTGGGATAAACGGTGCCGGTAATGATAAAATCGGCATCCGCAGAGATACAGAAACCTTCATCATCATAAAAATAACGGAAACGCCTGTCGCCAAGAGCACCAGCAAAAGTCATTTCCGACAAACCTTCAGGCAATGGCATTACTGCGGCCAAAGGATGAGAAGGCGGACCTCCAACAAAAACACTCACTTTTAAAGGCTGTCCGAGGGCATTCGCTTTCGATTGATGCACGCCTATCCCCCTATGGATCTGGTAGTGCAAACCAATTTCTTTATCCTGGATATAATCGTTTCCGCCTAACTGAATGCGGTACATCCCTAAATTGGCGTTTAATACACCCGGTTTATCTACATCTTCGGTATAAACCTGTGGCATGGTAACAAATGGACCACCATCCATAGGCCAGTTTACTATCTGCGGCAACTGACTGATGCTTGTTTTCAAAAACTTATTTTTCGCGGACGGTGTTTTTAAAGGCAGAGCCGATAAAGCCGACATTGCAGAACCTGCATATTTAAAAGGATTTTTCAACGCCTTTATAGGATCGTTCCTCAAAGAAACCAATTGCTGCACTTTCGGTAAAGTATCTCTAAAAATGAATTTTGATCTTTCTAAAGTTCCGAACAGATTAGAAACCGCAGGAAAAGGACTTCCTTTAACTTTTTCGAATAACAGTGCCGGTCCTTGCTTTTCGTAAACCCTCAAATGGATGGCTGCCATTTCTAAATAAGGATCTACTTCTTCTTTTATTCTGATTAAATGACCGTGCTTTTCAAGATCGGAAACACATTCTGCTAAACTTTTGTATGCCATGTCCAAAGATAAATAATTAGACTTTCTATGAAACAAAAAAGCCCTGTATAAGCAGATTTTACAATAAATCTACTTACATAGGGCCACTTAACCTACTAATAAGATATTATTTCTTGCCTGCGAAAGAGCGTAACATCCAGGTATTTTTCTCTTTAAACTGCATAAAACGGTTAACCATATCGTTAGAGCCATCGTCTCCGGCAGTATCAGTAGCTTCCAAGAGTTCTCTTTCCAATTCGATCAATGCAGCCATATCATCTAAAATGGCATCAACCATATCAAGGTCTTTCATGCCAATGGTATCAATCTCTTTGATTTTAGATTCTTTAATATAATCAGCAAAACGGCTATGCGGTGCTTTACCTAAGGTTAATACACGCTCAGCAATTTCGTCGATAGTTAGTTGAGCATTGGTATATAACTCTTCAAACTTAACATGAAGTGTAAAAAAATTCTGACCTTTAATGTTCCAATGGCAACCTCTTAATTTTTGATAATGAATGTGGTAATTAGCCAAATAATCATTTAACAGATCTACAACTGGTTTAACTTCTTTCTCGTTTAAGCTTATTTCTTTAGCGTCCATTTTGTTATGATTTATAATGTTTTTATTGTCAACGTAACAAACCAAATTTATAAAAGTTTTACTCAATTTTGTCTCTTGAACAATACGGTATTTATTAAATCGTTTAATATTTAACAAAAACAAAACAGGGACATTATAAATATTTGTATATGAATTACATATCAATTCAAAAAAAATAAAATCATCTTAGTTTTACTTAAAAACCAACAGCTCGACTTAAGATGGTTAACAATATTATTCGTATAATTGCTCCCTTTGACTTAGAAAATTAGATAAAAATAAATGCATAAAATATATTTATCTGCTGTAGTGTTATTTGCACTTAATATTGCAAATGCCAAAGCTAACACAGCAAGAGACTCTATCGGTGTAGAAAATAATAAAGGCAAAAAACTTATCGTTCACCAAACCGTAGCAAAAGACACTTACTATTCTATCGGAAGAAGATACAATGTATCGCCAAAAGATATTATGGCTTTTAACGAAAACAAATATCTACAGGTTGGTGTGATCATCAAAGTCCCTACAAATATTCCTTTTACAGCAACAGGACCATCTAACAATACGCAGACTCAAACTACTGCAACTGGCAATGTGATTGAGCATACCATTAAGCCAAAAGAAAATTTAAATATGCTGGCCGAAAAATATGGCACAACCATAAATGAAATTAAGGCTTTAAACAACTTAAAGGGCAGTAATTTAAGCATCGGTCAGGTTTTAAAAATACCGGCAAAAAACGGAGTGCAGAACCCAGTACCTGAGACGGTTACGCCGCCTGCAAAAAACAATACAGAATCACCTGTAAACAGTACTCCTGCTTCAGATCAAACTATGATTGAGCATACTGTTGCGCGTAAAGAATTTTTAGGAAAAATTGCCGAAAAATATGGCACTACGGTTGAAGAAGTAAAAAAAGCCAACAATCTTTCGGGCAATAACCTCCGTATTGGTCAGAAACTTAAAATCCCGGCGACAAAAAACATCGACGAAACTAAAGTAGTTTCAGCTGCTGTAGAAGAGAAGCCTGCACAAGAAAATAAATCCAACGATACGGCAGGTACACACACTGTTTTAAGGAACGAAACTATTTTCACCATTGCCAGGCAATATGGAATTACTGCTTATCAGATCAGAACAATGAACAATCTTCCTGATAATGCCATTACTATCGGGCAGGTTTTAAAAGTTCCTGGCGGCATCATTGCAGATGTTCAGGTACCCAAAGAAAAACAGGCTGAAACCAAAACAAAAGAATTACCGGTAGAAGCGAAAGAAGAAAGTTTTATCCATACGGTAGCTACTGGCGAAAACATTTTCTCTATAGCTAAAAAATATAACTTAACGGCTTATCAGATCAGAACAGCAAATAAACTGGACGATAACAACATCAAGGTAGGCCAGAAACTGATCATTCCTAAACCACCACAACCAAAATCGGTAAATGATTTATCAAAAGAAGAACAGGAAAATGAACCAGACAGTACCATGGTTAAAGATCCTAAACTTCGCCGCGATCCGAGCGTATATGGTTTAAGTCAGATCGAAGAAAAAGGAGCTGCAGTTTGGATTGAAGACCAGGATATGGATGGAACAAAAATGTTGGTTTTGCACCGTACAGCACCTGTGGGAAGGGTAATTAAAATTACCAACCCAATGACCAACCGCACTACCTTTGCCAAAGTTGTTGGTAAATTTACAGAGAACGAATCCACAAAAGATGTTATCATTGTAATGACTAAAGCTGTAGCCGATTCACTGGGCGCTTTAGACAAACGTTTTTTCTGCAATTTAACCTATAGTGCTCAATGAGTTTAAACAAAAAACCATTCATAATTGGTATTGCCGGTGGTAGCGGATCGGGCAAAACATTTTTCTTAAACTGCTTTCTTCATCATTTTAAACAGGATGAAGTAACACTGGTATCCCAGGATGATTATTACATCCCTGCCGGTGACATGACACAGGAAGAAAACAAGTTATACAACTTCGATCTTCCTTCAACCATTGACAGCGAACAGTTTTTGAGAGATATTAAGCAATTAATGAGCGGTGAAGTGGTTTATAAAAAAGAATACAACTTTAATAACCCTTTGGCTGTAGTTAAAATACTGGAAATTAAATCAGCACCTATTATTATTGTAGAGGGACTTTTTATCCTCCATTTTAAAGAAATAGCGGCTTTACTGAATCATACAATTTTTGTTGATGCGGATGAACAGGTTGCTTTAGATCGCCGTATCAAACGTGATGGTTTAGAACGAGGTTATCCGGAAGATGACGTATTGTACAAATGGCACAACCATGTAGTACCCGCTTATAAAGAATATCTGCTACCCTACCGCGAACAATGCAATAAGGTAGTCATGAATAATACCAATGAGCCCGACGAAATTATCGCCATCACAGAGGATATTTCGAATGATTTGAGGAATAGCATTTTGGTTGACATACAGTAAACACTAGAGAAGTCAAGTTTTAAAAACTTGACTTCTCTTTTTTAGTAAAGATTCACGCCTGCGCGAGAATAAAGATCGTTTATAAAATCTAATTGCCGTGGTTTGTGTCGCCACAAACCACTAATTAATCCAGTCTCATTTCAGGTATTTCACCTTCCACAACCAATCTACCTGCCGTAGATTGCTGTATAAATTCGATACTCACGCCGGGCGCACGCTCCAAAAGTTTAAAACCACCTTCAGGTAAAATATCCAAAACCGCCAGCTCTGTAACTATTTTTTTAATACATTTCACACCAGTTAACGGCAAGGTACATTTTGGTAACAATTTACTTTCACCAGCTTTGTTGATATGCTGCATGGCTACAATGATGTTTTTGGCCGAAGCAACCAAATCCATTGCTCCGCCCATTCCTTTAACCATTTTACCCGGAATTTTCCAATTGGCAATATCTCCGGTTTCTGACACCTCCATGGCTCCCAGAATGGTTAAATCCACTTTTTGAGCACGGATCATCCCAAAACTCATCGCCGAATCAAAAATAGATGATCCTGGCAAAGTGGTAATGGTTTGTTTTCCTGCGTTAATTAAATCAGCATCTTCTTCCCCTTCAAAAGGAAATGGCCCCATGCCCAGCAAACCATTTTCTGATTGTAATACTACATTAATTCCCTTTGGAATATAGTTGGCCACCAGTGTAGGTATGCCAATGCCAAGGTTAACATAGTATCCATCTTTTATCTCTTTAGCGATACGCTGTGCGATCTCTTCTTTTGAAAACATAAATTTTAAATGTTTGAATTTTGATTGATAGAATGAGTGATGTTTTAATCTGCTATTATACTTCAGACTTCCTCACCGTGCGCTGCTCAATTCTTTTCTCGTAGTCTTTGCCCTGAAAAATGCGGTGAACATAAATACCCGGAGTATGAATATGATCCGGATCTAATTCACCTGCTTCTACCAATTCTTCCACTTCAGCGATGGTAACTTTACCTGCCATAGCCATTACCGGATTAAAATTCCGGCTGGTAGATCTAAAGATTAAATTTCCTGCGGTATCGCCTTTCCAGGCTTTTACAATAGCGAAATCGGCATCAAATGCGTATTCCATCAAATAATCCTTACCATCAAAATTACGTACTTCTTTACCTTCTGCAACTTCAGTTCCTACACCTGCGGGCGTAAAAATTGCAGGCATACCATATCCGGCAGCCAAACAACGGCTGGCCAAAGTACCCTGAGGAATAAGGTCTACTTCCAGTTCGCCACTTAACAACTGCCTTTCAAACTCTGCATTTTCACCTACGTAAGAAGAAATCATTTTTTTAACCTGACGTTGTTTTAGCATTAAACCGATACCAAAATCATCAACACCAGCATTGTTGGAAATGCAGGTTAAATTTTTGACCTGTTTGCTCACCAAAGCATTTATACAATTCTCCGGAATACCACAAAGCCCGAAACCACCCAGCATTAGGGTTGCACCATCTGATATATCTTTGATCGCCTCTTCAGCTCCAGATACCACTTTATTTATCATTTTATGAATTTTGGTTAGTTCGCTAAATTACAAATTGCCTTCAGAAATGCAGCATTTAAAAATTTTTAAATCTATCAGGAATACAAATTGATTGGAATTAATCTAAATAACTACTACCTTTGTATTGCAATGATTTACGAGAGAGAAGAAAGCCTGTTTATATTACCTACAGACCCTGAATTCCAAAAGGGTATGGGATTTATCCTAAGCTGCACGGCTGAGCATAAAAAATGTTGTGAGAAATTTAAAAAGGGCAAACGCTGTAAAAAGTGCCCGGGTAATAAAAATAAATAAGCTTATTTCGCTATTTCGACAATCTTATCATCACCTCCATTGCTGGTACAGATATAAATTTTCCCTTCAGGCGATTGGCATACAGCTCTGATTCGACCATAAGTATTCACATAAAAATCTTTAGTCGCTATAATTTTTGTCTGCGTATCGTCTAATTTCAGTTGCATCAGTTTAGTTCCTTTCAACACCGCTAACAACAACGAATTTTTAAACTGCGGAATATAATCATTGTTGTAATAAGTCAAACCACTTGGTGCAATGGTTGGTGTCCAGTTGATTAATGGCTCTGCCACATTGTTCAAACTACAGAACGATTGTTCGCCACTTTCGTTGCAAAACCCCTTGATGTTCGGCCATCCGTAATTTCTTCCTTTTTCGATAATATTTATTTCATCATCAGAATCCGGTCCATGTTCAGAAGAAAATATTTTGCTGCCCACCTGAACCAATCCCTGCGCATTACGATGTCCCAAACTCCAAACAGGATTATTTGGGTAAGGATTATCTGTAGGAATAGAACCATCTAAATTGATCCTTAAAATTTTGCCGGCCAATGAATTTATATTTTGAGGATTGGCTGTATCGGATGCATCACCGGTACTGATAAACAATTTATCTCCGCTGATCAATAAGCGTGAGCCATTGTGTATGGAGGCAGCAGGAATCTGATCGATTAAAACCAATGGGCTGGTTAAATTCCCTCCGCCATAAGTATAACGAACCACTTTAGCCTTATAAGTGCTTCCGTATCCATAAACCACATAAACATAAGGATTAGCAGTGAAATCAGGATGTAAAGCCATGCTCAACAAACCTCCTTCTCCATTGGTACGTACCTCTGAAATAGTTAATAAGGGTGTAATTTGACCTGTAGCAGGATTCAAACGGTTGATTTTCCCAGCTTTTTCAGTAAACCAGATGAAATTATCGGGTCCGTAAACCATTTCCCATGGTAAAGTTAATACAGAAACAACAACTGTTGATTTTAATTCTACATCTGGTAAGATACCTGGGTCTTGATTACTATCGTCATCATTCTTTTTGCAAGTTGTGGCAAACAATACCACAAAAAGGCAGAGTAAGATTTTTTTCATAACCGTAACATTTTAAAAATAACATAGTTACGGTTATAAAAGTTTTATTATTTTATTGGGCGGACGTCATTTCGTGCGAAGCACAGCACAGCCGAGAAATCTTTAAAAAGTGCTTAACATCATATTCAAAGATTTCTCCACTGCGGTCGAAATGACGATTATACGAGTATTTCACCCTTACCATCATCCTTGCGCAGACAGGGGCTTAGACTCAAGTATTATATGGCGTTAAAATTCCCAATCAAGTTGGAAATGAAGATTTATCTCCTTGCGCTTCGCAATGACGAATAGGTGAATGAAAGTCAAAAATCTCCATCATCCATTTTACATCTTACATTACCCATCCGAATCAATTCAAATACACATAGGTAATGCCGTCCCCACCCCTATCCGCATGTTCATCCTCCATTCTGTTTACCTGACTATACTTACGTAAATATTCCCTGATCATTTTTCTCAAAATCCCATCACCTTTACCATGAATCAGTTTAATAGAGGGAAAACCCAGCATAATAGCTTTGTCTAAATATTTCTCTACTTCGAACAGGGCATCTTCTGTGCGCTTCCCACGAAGATCGAGTTCAGCCCTAAAGCCAGAGACTGCCTCATTCATGCGCCCTGCAAAAGAATTGGCACTGCTCTGAACCACTTTTTTAGCTTCCCGGTTACTCACCTTTTGTACCCGGTTCTTTTTAACGGTAGAGCGTAAATCGCCAATAGCCAAAACCAGTTCATTGCGGTTAATTTCTAAAACCTGACCGATGGTTTCACTATCCGTAAATTTCACCAAATCACCAATTTCAATCTCACCACCAACCACTACCTGTACCGGTTTAGGACGCTCTTTCGGAATGGTATTTTTAACCAGTTCGCGTTGCAGGTTTTGGCGAAGTTCTTTGGTTACTTCCTTATCAGCCTGTTTTTCCTTGATCTCGGCAATGGTATTTTCTACCAGTTTATTGGCATTTTTAATAATGTTCTGCGCCTCTTGTTTCGCTTCCTTAATCAGGATTTTTTTATTTTCCTCTAAAAATGTTTTGAGCTTTTCATTTTCCGCAACCAGGTTTTTGGCTTTATTCTGTTGATTGGCCAAACTTACTTTCGCATCATAAATATTTTTCTTCTCTCTTTCCAGATCCACAAGCATTGTATCAACCCGGTTCTGGTTAGATCCTGTTTTCTCTTTCGCCAGCTGGATCACTTCTTTTGGCAAGCCAATATTCTGTGCAATTTCGAAAGCGTAAGAACTTCCGGGTTTGCCCATTTCTAAAATGTAAAGCGGTTTCATCTTTGCATTATCAAAAAGCATCGATGCATTTTCCAATCCAGGTGTATTTCCTGCAAACAGCTTTAAATTAGAATAGTGGGTGGTAATTACGCCTCTCACCTTTTTATTGTTCAACACCTCAAGAACAGCTTCAGCCATTGGTCCGCCAAACTGTGGATCAGTACCCGTACCAAACTCATCAATTAATACCATTGTTTTTGTTGAGGCGTGTTCTACAAAATAACGCATCTTTTTCAGGTGCGCACTGTAGGTACTCAAATCACTTTCTATCGATTGGTCATCGCCAATATCGGCGAAAATATTTTCAAAAATACCAACCTCGCTATTGGCGTCAACGGGAATTAACAGACCTGTCTGTAACATAATCTGCAAAAGGCCAACCGTTTTCATACAAACCGATTTACCACCAGCATTCGGCCCTGAGACTAAAACTACACGCGTTTCAGCATCGATATGGATATTTAATGGTGTAACCGTTTTTCTTTCAGCTGCAAAAGAGATTGATAATAAAGGATGCCGCGCATTGATCAGTTTGGTTTTCGGCTCCTTTAATAAACCCGGCATTTCGGCTTCAATATCTAAGGCAAACAATGCTTTTGCACGCACAAAATCAAGCTTGGTCAAAAAACCATGGTAAGAAAGCAATAAAGGAGAATACGGACGAAGATCGTCTGTTAACGCAATTAAAATCTTAATGATTTCGCGGCGCTTGTCAAATTCTAAATCTCGTAACTTATTATTTAAAGTGAAAACCTCTTCCGGCTCAATATAAACGGTCTGCCCTGTGGCCGATTCGTCGTGCACAAAACCTTTAAGCTTGCGTTTATTCTCGGCCAAAACCGGAATACACATCCTGCCATCACGAATAGTTAGGCTACCGTCTGCAACCCAGTTATTAGCAATGGCCTGTTTATAAATAGAATCCATCCGCTTACGCACATCTTGCTCCGCCTTCGAAATAGCGGAGGTAATCTCCTGCAATTCTTTTGATGCATTGGGTTTAATCTTTCCTTTGGCATCGATTACGGTTTCTATTTTTCGCAGGATGTTTTTTTCGATCGGCAGGTGCTCAAATAAAGCTTCCAATGTTGGGTATACTTCCGCGCGCTCTTCGAAGAAACGGAGAACAGAAAAGACAGTTTGCAATGAAGTATATACCTGAAACCACTCATCTTCTAAAAGATAAGTGCCTTCAACCCTGATTTTTTCAACCAGCGATTTAATATCAAAAAAGGTATTGATCTGTAAGGGTTCCTGATTTTGAAGGATACTCTTAAACTCGTTTGTTTGACGTAAAAATTTATCAATCTGATCAAAACGATTCATCACTTGCATCTTTTCCACCATCGTTTGGCCCATAGGGCTTAAACAATGTTTGCTGATCAGTTGCCTGATTTCCACAAAACCTAAACGTTCTAAACAATTTTCGGGATATAACATATTATTGTACTACGGCTGGTGTAGGCATTGCGCTCGCTATTCCAGCTTTTTTTATATTGATAAGTGAATCGGCCTGTTTTTTCTTTTTGGCAATTGCCGCCACCGCTTTAACCTTTGATAGAGAATCTGGTTTCATTTTTTTTCTAATGGCAAGAGAATCGGCCTTAAATTTCTTTGCTATTACCAACGAATCAGTTTTAAATTGTTTTTTCCTAATCATTAAATCGGCTAGCTCCGTTCCTTTTTTTTGCTTAGCCAACATTTTTTGAATGTTTTTATACATAGCTTCAAGCGCTACAGGATTCGTATTATACCAGAGTAAACTTTTATTGTATTGGACAGAATCTGTACCAAATTTTTTATAAATCCCTTTATAATAACCTGCAGCTACCTTCTTTGCAGAATCTACTACATAAATACTGGAAAGATACCCATCAACAATGTGCATATCGTATAAAATCTTTTCCATCTTATCAGGTTTAATAATGCCATCAGGTATACCAGGCTTACATCCAAACCATAATATAGCTGTCATTAAAACCCATATTAATCTCTTCATGCTTAATTTAAATATTATTTTTTGCCCAAATTGCGACAAGGTTATTAATTTTACCAAAAATAGTTATAAATGAGCATAGCTGATAATCTTAAACAATATAAAAGCGAAGTTGAATCAGATGGGGCAAAACTGATTGCAGTTTCAAAAACACAACCAGTAGAATCAATTTTAGAAGCATACAACGCCGGACAGCGCATTTTTGGAGAAAACCATGTGCAGGAAATGGTCGATAAAGAAGCGCAACTCCCTAAAGATATCGAATGGCACCTGATTGGCCATTTGCAATCCAATAAAGTAAAATACATTGCGCCTTTTGTAAAACTGATACACGGAGTAGACAGTCTGAAACTGCTGCAGGAAATTGATAAGCAAGCGAAAAAAAACAAACGGGTAATCGATTGTTTGTTACAGGTTTACATTGCTGATGAAGACACTAAATTTGGACTCGGCTTTGACGAAGTGATCGAACTTTTGCGTGATGAAGTATTTGCTGAATTAAAAAACGTTCGTATTGTCGGATTAATGGCAATTGCCACAAATACCAAGAATGAAAAGCAAATTACGATCGAATTTCATGAGTTAAAAGTATTTTTTGACGGCATAAAAGTGAGTTTCTTCCGGAAAGAGGATTTTTTTAAAGAAATATCGACCGGAATGAGTGCCGACTATAAAATCGCCATCGCGGAAGGCAGTACCATGGTCCGCATAGGGAGCAGTATTTTCGGAAAAAGGATAATCAAACATTTTAAAAACGATCTTTCGGCCAACTAATATGGATTTCAATATCAGATTTGCAACCGCTGAAGATTGCCCGAGAATATTAGAACTGATTAATGAGCTGGCCGTTTATGAGCGGGCTCCTGAAGAAGTAACAGTTAGTCTGGAGCATTTTATTGATGCCGGTTTTGGCAAAAATCCAGTATGGAAAGCTTACGTAGCTGAAGTAAACGATGCGATTGTAGGTTTTGCATTATACTATACACGTTACTCCACCTGGAAAGGATGCAGATTATACCTCGAAGATTTTATTGTAACAGAAGAATTTAGAGGAAAGGGCTTGGGTAAAGTCTTGTTCGAAAAAGTAATAGAAGAGGCTAAAAATGGCAACTACAGTGGCATGGTTTGGCAAGTATTGGACTGGAACGAACCAGCAATCAACTTCTACAATAAATATAAAGCACATTTAGAAAGTGGCTGGTTAAACGCGGCTTTCTCTAAAGAACAGATCAAGGCATTTTAATATGGATATTTTTAAATTTGGAGGTGCCTCGGTAAAAGATGCGGCAGGTGTTAAAAATCTGGCCAATATCGTTCGCGATTATAAAAAGGGGAATCTGTTGATCGTAATTTCTGCCATGGGCAAAATTACCAACAGATTGGAAGACCTAACCCATGCTTTCCTCTCACAAAATGATGAGGCACATGCAATTTTTGAAGAAATTAAACATTTCCATTTTAGCATCATAGACGAACTATTTCAGGGGAAACACCATCCGGTTTATGATGATGTGGCTAATACCTTTGTGGAGATCGATTGGTTGATTGAGGATGAGCCTGATAACAATCCTGATTATATTTATGATCAGATTGTATCCATCGGTGAGGTCATTTCTACTAAAATTGTAGCCGCCTGGTTAAATGAAACGGGAAATAAAACCCTTTGGGCCGATGCACGCAACTATATCCAGACGGATAATACATATAAAGAGGGTAAAGTAGACTGGGCAAAAACCAATCAGATTATACAGAAAGATTTAGTACCGCTTTTAACCGATAATATTATTGTAACACAAGGATTTATAGGCGGAACGAGCGAAAATTACACTACAACATTAGGTCGCGAAGGTTCTGATTATTCGGCAGCCATATTTGCTTCCTGTTTAGATGCCGCTGCATTAACCATCTGGAAGGATGTTCCCGGGGTATTAAATGCAGACCCGAAATGGTTTGATGAAACGGAAAAAATAGCACAGCTTTCTTATCATGATGCCATTGAGCTTACTTATTATGGCGCAACGGTAATCCACCCTAAAACGATAAAACCACTTCAAAACAAAGGGATTCCGCTTTTTGTAAGGTCATTTATTCAGCCAGAAGGCTCTGGGACAGCAATTACCAAAGATAATAACCCCTTACCTATCCCCTCTTTTATTTTTAAGATAGACCAGGCGCTGATTTCTATTTTTCCAAAAGACTATTCTTTTATTATTGAAGAAAATCTGAGCAATATTTTTGAACTTTTCCATACACACATGATCAAAATCAATACCATGCTTAACTCTGCCATCAGCTTTTCAGTGAGTGTTGATGATCATCCTGTTCAGATTGAAAAATTGATTAAAGACCTGTCTGAAGAATTTACTGTAAAATATAACAAGGGCCTGGAACTGGTTACCATCCGTTATTACAACCAGCGAACCATTGATCGTGTAACAGTTGATAAAGATATTTTATTAGAGGTGAAGAGCCGGCACACCTGTCAGATGGTGATGAAGAATAAAATTAGTAGCAAGTAATTAGTATCAAGAATCAAGATTGGATACTACCCTTGATACTTGCTACTTAATTCTCGCTACCTAATACTTGATACTTGCTACTTAATACCTGATACTACTACCTAAAACAATGAACAACAAACTTTTAGCCAAAGCCGTACAAGATTATATCAGTGCCAATTTAAATGCAGATGTAAATCAGATTGCTCTGGCAAAAAGTCCGTTCGAAGGCATTAGCCCAGCCGAGCTAGCCACACAAATTACGGCAAAAAAGAAATCGGAGAAGAAATTACCAACCTGGTTCCATACAGAAAACATTTATTATCCACCTGTACTATCCATCGAACAAACCTCTTCTGAAATTACCGCAAAATACAAATCAAAGCTTGCTAAAGGCGAGACATTAATTGATATTACCGGAGGCTTCGGAATTGACAGTTATTACTTTTCGCAAAAGGTAAAAACAGTTACACATTGCGAAATAAATCCCGAACTATCTGCCATAGCCCAGCATAATGCACAGGCCTTACATGCAACCAATATAGAATTTAAAGCGGTAGATGGTATTGGTTATATTCAAAATAGTGATACTACTTTTGATACGATCTATGTAGATCCAGCCCGAAGAGCCGAAAAGGGTAAAGTTTTTATGTTAAAAGATTGTACGCCAGATATTGCAGGCAATCTGGACATATTATTAGAAAAATCTTCCAGAATAATTGTTAAAACAGCCCCATTGCTTGATATTTCAGCTGGATTAACCGAATTGAGCCAGGTGAGTGAAATACACATTGTGAGTATAAAAAACGAGTGTAAAGAACTTTTATGGGTAATTGATAAACATTATAGCGAAGACACGAAAATTATAGCTGTAACGCTAAATAACGAGATTGAAAAAGATTTTTCCTTTTACAGGCTGGCTGCTAACGGAGCTGTACAATTTGCAGAAAACTTAAGCGTTGGTGAATATTTGTACGAACCGGATGCCGCCTTATTAAAATCAGGCGCTTTTAACTTAATCGGTTCCACATATCAACTTATCAAATTACATCCTCAAACGCAACTATTTAGTGCTGATGTAATCAAAACAGATTTTCCAGGCCGTATATTTAAAATCGAGGCCATATTAAATACTGGGGAACTAAAAAAGGAAACAAATTTAAAAGGGAATGTAATTGTCCGGAACTATCCGGCAAAGCCTGAGGATTTGATTAAGAAATATAAAATCAAGTCAGATCAGGAGCAATTTTTGATTTTTACAAAGATTGCTAATGGCGAAAATGTGATTTTGAAAGCATCAATTATACAATATTATTAAGGTTTCCATACATCGTCATTTCGAGCTAACCAGATAACTCTGCGAAGCAAAAATCTGCCTAAATAGATCTCTCCACTTCGCATTGCTCCGGTCGAGATGACGACCATTCTATTGATTCTGTCATTCTGAACACAGTGAAGAATCTTTAACTAAAAAATTAAATCAAAAACCAACTACTTTTTTTTTTGGAAAGCAGGTCCAGAAGCCATTGGGATTCCACAGCCCCGCTCCCGCTTCTGCCGATGAAAAATATCGGCATCTCGCTAAGATCGGGTTTAGCTGGCTTAAATAGTACCGCTATTGTTTGTAAAATAAACCCGACAGACAGCGTTATCCCGATTTGAGTATTATATATTTTATCCTTAGAGGATTTTAATCGGGATTAAGCAAATGGCGGGAGTATCGAAACAGAAGCACTACAACTATTGCTTTTCAAAAAAATAGGTCAGAACCCATTACATGATATCCCAATCGTCTTTATAAGCGAACCCGATAGGTAACAGGTGCAGCAGCCGATAACCCGAAGTGGAATTGCAATAGTCTACTGGAGATTTTTTTTTGTCATATTATTTTTATTGAGAAGCATTACTTTAGATATTTTTCTTTCTTTTAAGCTGCGATTTTAGGATTTATTGAGCTGTTTGCAAACTCTAATGGCGATAAGTACCCTAAGTATGAATGTCTTCTTTTTCTATTATACCAGACCTCTATATATTCAAAAATGGCTAAACTAGCCTTCGCTCTTGTTTTATATATCTGCTGGTATATCATTTCTGTTTTTATAGTTTTAAAGAAACTCTCTGCAACTGCGTTATCCCAACAGTTTCCTTTTCTGCTCATGCTTTGCTTTATCCCTAAGCATTCTAATTTTTTTCTGAACTCGGAACATGCATATTGTATACCTCTGTCTGAGTGAAAAATTAACTGTTGGGTAATAGGTCTATTCTTTATAGCCATTTCTAATGCCTTTATCGTGGTGTTCTCAGCTTCCATATTTTCACTTAATGACCAGCCTACAACTTTTCTATCCGCCAGATCTATAACTGTTGTCAGATATAGCCAACCTTCCCCAGTTTGTATATAAGTGAGGTCTGAAACCCATTTCTCTCTAATATTGGCGGCATAAAAATCTCTATTAAGGAAATTTTCTGCTAAGGAGTAAGTGTGCTGTGAATCTGTTGTCTGTACCCATTTCTTACGGATGGTACTCTTTATACCCAATCTGCGCATCAGCCTGGCAACTCTGGGCCGAGAGATAAAGATCCCTCTGGAACATAATTCGGCAGTAATACGCGGACTCCCGTAACACCCTTTACTCTCTGCGTAAATCTTGCTTATCTCTATCATAAGATAATTATCATCGGTAAGCCGCTTACCCTGGGGGTTTTTTAACCAGTAATAAAAACTACTGTTGTTTATTCCAAATACCCTACACATCCTTTCAACAGAAAATATCTTTCGGTAATCTTTTATAAATCCGAATATCTCCCGTCTCCCTTGGAAAAGATGCCTACCGCCTTTTTTAATATATCACGTTCTAGCTGGGCTTCTTTAAGCTCCTTTTGAAGTTTCCGAATCAATTGCTGCTCCTCGCTAAGGCTTGTAGTATCAGCTTTTGCAATTCCTTCGCGCTCTTTCCATTTACTTAAAAGGTTCGAACTTATACCCAATTCTATTGCAACATCCTTTATCGAACCCCGCGCATGGGCCAGATCCAAAGCCATTCTTTTAAAAGGCTCATCAAATATTCGTCTGCTCATATATTCAAATTTAAAGTTTAATGTTTAAATCTGACAAATAAAACCCTCCAGTCAAATGTAGCAACTCCAAAGGCTCTTGAGAAGCAAAATCTGTCTAAATAGATCTCTCCACTTTGCGTTGCTCCGGTCGAGATGACGACCATTATATTGAAGTCTGTCATTCTGAACGCAGTGAAGAATCTTTAACCTACAAAATATTAAATCAAAACCAACTACTTTTTTTTGGAAAGCAGGTCCAGAAGCCATTGGGATCCCACAGCCCCGCTCCCGCTTCTGCCGATGAAAAATACCGGCATCTCGCTAAGATCGGGTTTAGCTGGCTTAAATAGTACAGCTATTGTTTGTAAAATAAACCCGACAGACAGCGTTATCCCGATTGGAGTATTATATTTTATCCCATAGAGGATTTAAATCGGGATTAAGCAAATGACGGGACTATCAAAACAGAAGCACTACAACTACTGCTTTTCAAAAAATAGGTCAGAACCCATTGCATGATATTAGTAAACTGTGATCCCAAACAGAATAAGGAATCCGCAAGTAGGGAGCAACCAACATAAATGCTAATCGACCTTTGTGCAAAGTTACAGTCCAGAAGGCAGTATTCATAGGTCAGGGATTCTTCACTGCGTTCAGAATGACAAACATGGCAATACAAAATACAAAAAGCCCTTCTCTCGAAAAGCTTTTTGTAGGGTGGAGAAATAATGATTATATTATTGCTTAAACTTTCTTAACGTTTACTGCCTGTAAACCTTTTCTGCCTTCAGCCACTTCAAATTCTACTGTATCGTTTTCTTTCAAGCTTTCGATTCCACCTAAAACATCTTTAAAATGTACAAATAAGTCTTTATTGTCTTCTTGTACAATAAATCCAAAGCCTTTTTGTGTGTTAAACCACTTAACTTTTCCGGTTGCCATAAAAAAATAAAAAATTGTATAAAATAAATAAACCTTTTACGCTTTGATCAGCATTTCATTCAACCAATTGACAATTAAAAATGGGATAAACAATTAGTTAGAGCGTTAATATTGAAACAAAACTATCAAATATAATAATTTGCACCTATAATGCTTCTCCTTTTTGGACGTTTAACAAGAATGTTGCGTTTCAAAAAGCATGTTGCTCAAATTATTTATTCGGTTGAGGTGTAGTACGTAAATATGGCTTGATTACCTGATGTCCTTTTGGAAATTTAGCCGGAATATCTTCAGTTTTAATGCTGTTTACCACAATTACATCCTCTCCGTCTTTCCAATCTGCCGGTGTAGCTACGCTATAATTTGCGGTAAGCTGCAAAGAATCAATTACGCGCAATACTTCATTGAAATTTCTTCCGGTAGATGCCGGATAAGTAATGATCAATTTCACTTTTTTATCGGGACTAATGACGAACAATGATCGAACGGTTAATGTTTCTGAAGCATTCGGGTGGATCATATCATAAAGATTGGCCACTGTTTTGTCTGGGTCGGCAATAATTGGAAATTCGACAGAAGTATTTTGAGTTTCGTTAATATCATTAATCCAGCCTTTATGCGACTCGGCAGAATCAACACTTAATGCCAGAACTTTAACATTTCGCTTTTCAAATTCGCCTTTTAGCGCAGCCGTTCTACCCAGTTCTGTTGTACAAACTGGTGTATAATCAGCAGGGTGAGAAAAAAGCACGCCCCAGCTATCGCCTAAATAATCGTAAAAATCTATTTCGCCAATAGAGGTATCGGCCTTGAAATTCGGTGCGGTATCGCCTAATCTTATACTCATGATATTATTAATTTAATTTTGACTATAACAAATCTAAACAATACTATAGTAAATACATAGATTTAATATTAATTTCAGACCTCCAAATTACAATTCCAATAAAAAACCCTGAAGAATTTAATCTACAGGGTTTAAGAATATTAATTTGTTTGGGGTATTATATTTTTAATATGCTTTAATCATAAATACATAATCTTGTATTTTTTCGATCTGTTTGGTACGTTTTAAACCAGACAGTAAGCTCTTTTTGTTGGCAGAAAGTTTATTTGTACCCAATGAATCTTGAGGAATAGCCCTCATTGCCTCTAAAATATATTTTGATTTAATGGCAAAGGCAGCGCCTTCAGTCTGATCTGGCTTACCACTGATAATACCAACCAAATTTCCGTTATTGTCTAAAACCGGACCGCCGCTATTACCTGGATTAACCGAAATGGCTACCTGATACTGAGTGGTATCTCCAATAAAACCATTTTTAGAACTCACATAGCCCTCTCCAAGTACAGCATCGTCTTTTGGATAACCTAAAGTGTACACAATTTCACCAATGTTACTGGTATTTCTTTTAATGGTATAAGGAATAGAAGATAAGTTACTGAAGTGTTTATCGTTTATTTTAAGAATTGCGATATCGTTTTGAGGATCTGTATAAATCGATTTTACTTTAAATGATTCTCCTTTACTGTTTTGAACATATAAAGAATCAGCGCCATTAATGATATGCAGATTAGTTAAAATATAACCATTTGTAGAAATGGCAAAACCAGTACCACCAAAACTATTCTGAGTACTTGGCTTATCAGAAGTTGCATTGTTATGCTTAATATTTCTGATTAAGCTATTTTGTGTTTTAATGGCATTATTTACCTTATTACTTAATTGTCTGTAGCGTTCTGCCTGTTGAGTGCTATGCTGAATAGAGTAGATAGAAACCAGAGAAAGTACAACAAAAGATGCTGCCACCGCAATGGCAGATTTATGTTTCCGCCACAATTGAACTACACGTGAAGGATGAGGCCTAAGTGTAGCAGCCAGACCTTCCACATCAATTTCTGAATGAATATGATTTAATTGTTCTTTTAGGCGCAGCTGTTCTGCAAATGTATCCATAGATGCTAAAAAGAACTTATGCGAAACTACCTTATGATCTACTGTGGCATCATTAAGACGTAACTGTTCAAAAGCTTCCATTTCCTGTGCATTAAGTTTACCTAAAAGATAATCTTCAATAATTGCATCTAACTCCAAATCGTTTCTCATTTCAAATTATGGTTGAAAAAATATTTTCTTTAACCTTTGCAGGCATTTATATTTCTGCGTTTTTGCATTATCGGTATTGGTATAACCGAACTTTTCACAGATATCCTGCATGGATAAATTGTGGATATAAAAATCCTGAATAATGGTTTTACAAGGTTCGCCCAGGTGATCAAGTGCAGATTGCATTTTTGCAAAAGAAGCATCTTTCTCTTCATGGTTTTCTACATCTTCTTCAACAGCAAATACATCTTCATAATCGGTAATATTACCGGCTTTTTTACTGTTCAGACTAAGTTTTTTTAGCCAGATACGCCTGCAGACCGAATAAATATAAGTTTTCAGCTTGCTGCTGAGCTCAAAATTACCCGCCTTAATTTTGTTATATAAAATTATTATGCCTTCCTGATAAACATCTTTTGCATCATCTTCATCACCGTTATTGTTTAGGATAAACTGCAAAACCATCGCATAATACGCTTTGTATAACTTGTTAAGTGTATCTTCTGAGTTATTTAGAATACCTAAAATAACCTCTCTATCTGTTGGAACTGAACTCTTTAAACTGTTATTCACTAGTTAATACATTTTTCTATAAATAGTAACCCAATATTAGACAAAAAAATATTTATTGCTACTATAATTGCTTAATACAAACTAAAAGCAAACGGTAACCCAAATCGCCAGAAAAAAATATTTTACCTTTTCTGAAAATTATCGGGTTACCTTTTTACCTTTGCGGCATTAATAAGAAATTAATTACTAAAAAAATTCAAAAATGAAAAATGCATTCAAATTAGGCTTTTTAGCTTTAGCTTTATCTTTATCAGTTGTAGCTTGTAAATCAGAAAAAAAAGCTGAAGGTGCTGATACTACTTTAACTGATTCTTCTACTATCGTTACTGATACTACTGCAAAAGATACTACAGTTAAAGATTCTACAGTTAAAGATACAACTGTAAAAGCAACTACTACTACAACTGAAGTTAAACACTAGTCTAACTTTACTATAAAAAAAGGCTTCTGGTTATACATCAGAAGCCTTTTTTATTTTTTTCTAATTTTTCTTTATTTTTTTGGGTTACCTTTTTCAATAACGGGTATTAACAGGTAAATTAATTAATTACTTAAAAAATATTCAAAATGAAAAATGCATTCAAATTAGGCTTCTTAGCTTTAGCTTTATCTTTATCAGTTGTTGCTTGTAACTCAGAGAAAAAAGCAGAAGGTGCTGATACTACAGCTACTGATTCTTCAACTGTAATTACTGACACTACTAAAAAAGATACTTCAGTAAAAGATTCTACAGTAAAAGATACTACTGTAAAAACTACTACAGAAAAAACTGAAGTTAAACACTAGTTTAACTTTTTTATAAAAGAAGCCTTTGGAAATTCATTTTTCAAAGGCTTTTTCATTTTAACCCAAAAACGGGTTACCTTTTTACTTTTTGGGTATTAATGGTATATATTAACCCTAAAACATATACCAAGATGAAAAATGCATTCAAATTAGGCTTTTTAGCCCTGGCCTTATCTTTAACAGTTGCTGCTTGTGGCGATTCAACTAAAAAAGCAGATGGCGCTGATACAACAGTGACAGATTCTTCTACAATTGTTACTGATACAACTAAAGTTGATACAGTAGTTAAAGATTCTACCGTAAAAGATACTACAGTTAAAGCTACTACAGAAAAAACTGAAGTAAAACACTAATTTTTTTATAAAATTCCACAAAAAAGGTCACGATTCTGAATCGTGACCTTTTTTATTTAATCAAACCGGGTTACTTTTATAGCTTTTTTGTATAAATTAGTAATTAATTTTAAAAACCAAACAAATTAAAAAACAATGAAAAATGCATTCAAGATGGGCTTTTTAGCTCTGGCTTTATCTCTATCGGTTGTAGCCTGTAAATCGGAAAAGAAAGATGGCGGAACAGATTCATCTAAAGTTGACTCTACAGTTGTAGATACTACAGTTAAAGATACAACTGTAAAAGACACAACCGTTAAAGACACTCTAAAAGCTGATACAACTAAAAAATAGTTTTATCAAACCATTTGAAAAAGCCTTAGTATACCTAAGGCTTTTTTATTTTAGGCAGCTAGACCTTAAAATCCATCAATTGTCGTAAATTTGCGGCAAAAATATAATCCGCATAATGAATTTAACATCACTACAAGCTATTTCACCTGTTGACGGCCGTTATAGAAAAACTACCGAAAGTTTAGCTGCTTATTTTTCTGAAGAAGCGCTAATTAAATACCGGGTTTTTGTAGAAATCGAATATTTTATCGCACTTTGCGAAATCAACTTGTCTGGCTTAGAAAATTTTGATCGAAATCTTTATGCTGAACTACGCAAAATCCACGAAAATTTCTCAGAAGCAGATGCTTTAGAAATTAAAGAAACTGAAAAAGTAACCAATCACGATGTTAAAGCGGTTGAATATTTTATCAAAAGTAAATTTGATGCTTTATCTCTTCAAAACTATAAAGAGTTCATCCATTTTGGCTTAACCTCTCAGGACATCAACAATACTGCCATCCCTTATTCTATTAAACTGGCGCTGAATGAAAGTTACTACCCGGCGATTGGTTCTTTAATCGAAAAAATAAATGCCTTGGCAACAGAATGGAAAGATATTCCGATGTTGGCACATACCCACGGACAACCGGCCTCTCCTACCAAATTAGGGAAAGAGTTTTTGGTTTTCGCTGACCGTTTGGCTATCCAGGTGGAAAGTTTGAAAAACATCCCTAATAGTGCAAAATTTGGTGGTGCAACCGGAAACTTCAACGCCCATCACATTGCTTATCCGGAAGTAAACTGGGTTGATTTTTCGAATCAATTTGTAAATGAAACATTAGGTTTAACCCGTGCGCAACATACTACGCAGATTGAGCACTACGATCAGTTTGCAGCCCAGTGCGATGCTTTAAAACGCATCAATAACATCATTATCGATTTGGATAGAGATATCTGGACTTATATTTCCAAAAACTATTTTAAACAAAGGATCAAAGCCGGAGAGATTGGTTCATCAGCAATGCCGCACAAGGTTAACCCGATCGATTTTGAAAATGCAGAAGGAAATGCAGGAATTGCAAATGCACTTTTCGAGTTCTTTGCTGCTAAATTACCGATTTCGCGTTTACAGAGAGATTTAACAGATTCTACTGTTTTGAGAAATGTTGGTGTCCCTTTTGGACATACTTTAATTGCCATTAATTCTACTTTACGTGGATTAAATAAGATTTTATTAAATGAAGCTGCTTTACATGCAGATTTAGATGAAAACTGGGCAGTTGTTGCTGAGGCTATTCAAACAGTTTTAAGGAGAGAGAACTACCCTAACCCTTACGAAGCCTTAAAAGAATTAACCAGAACCAATTCAAAAATCAATGCAGCAAGTATTGCCGAATTTATTGAAGGTTTAGCGGTTTCTGAATCTGTAAAAGTGCAGTTGAGAACCATTACACCTTTTAATTACACCGGCGTTTTTTAGTAAAATTAAATTGACGTTAAGCAGACAGCCAATAAAGGCTTTATTGCTGAGTAATTGTTAATTTTGTTTATTCAAATTGATTAAGACATGACGATTAACGTATATACAGAACAGACTCCAAATCCAGCGACCATGAAATTCATGGTAAACAAACTGTTAATAAATGGCAGTGAGGATTTTGCGACTAAAGAGAGTGCTGAGCATTCGCCTTTTGCTAAAGAGTTATTTAAGTTCAACTTCGTTTCCGGCGTTTTTTTCGCCAGTAATTTTGTTACCATTACCAAAACAGATGATGCAGAATGGGCTGATATTGAAGCTATTCTAAAAGAATTTGTTAAAGGTGCTGTAGAATCTGAATTAAAAATTAAAGAAGCAACTGCCGAAGAAGCTCCTGCTTTTGAAGGTACGGAAACTGAAATTAAAATTCAACAGATTTTACACGATTACGTACGTCCGGCTGTTGAACAGGATGGTGGTGCAATTACCTATAAATCTTTTGATGAAGGTGTGGTTACCGTAGAGCTGCGTGGTTCTTGCAGTGGTTGCCCGTCTTCTACCATTACGCTTAAATCAGGGATCCAAAACTTATTACAGAGAATGGTACCTGAAGTTACAGAAGTAGTTTCTGAAGCGCTTTAAAATTGTGCATTTTTCATAGTATATATAGTGAAAAGGTCGCGATGAGAATCGCGACCTTTTTTTATGCGTTCTTCTTTGTCGTCATGAACTTGTTTCAGCATCTTTCCTGCTAGGTTAGGCCCCGAAATAAATTACCTTCGGTGAGCTCGCTTAAGGCTCGGTTTACTTCGTAGCTTTCCGCTTCACTACAGGTCAGGTGACGTCACGATCGTTAAAAATACTGTTTAATCGCAGTTAACATTTCGGCAGTAAGTTTACCATTGGTAGCCAATATCTCTCTTTTTTCAAAGTAATCATTTCCACCTGAGAAATCGTATACTTCTCCTCCTGCCTGCTGAACAATAAAGCATCCTGCTGCAAAATCCCATTGCTGCAGGTTGTATTCAAAGAAAGCATCAAAACGTCCACAGGCTGTATACACTAAATCTATTGCCGCCGCACCAATTCTACGTACCCCATGGCTTTTCTGCATCATTTCGGCTAATAACTTTAAGTATTTCTCTTGTTTATCAAACTGATAATATGGGAAACCTGTAGCCAACAAGCTCGAACCCAGATCAGGGTTTACAGAAACCTTAATTTCTTTCTTATTCATTAGGGCGGGTCCGCCTTTATACGAATAAAACATCTCTCCCCTATTTAATTCGTAAACGACACCAATTACAGGTAATCCGTCTTCATAAAGCGCTACGCTAATGCCATAAGCCGGAATGCCATGGATAAAGTTTGTTGTGCCATCCAAAGGATCGATGATCCAGGTGTAGGTTTTGCCTGTCCGGTTAATGGTTTTCTCTTCCGTTATAAAACCTGCATCGGGAATTAATTTTTCAAGATTTTGAACCAATTTCTGCTCTGCTGTTTTGTCAACATAAGAAACCATATCATTTAACCCTTTGTATTCTATTTTCTGAACATCGAACTGCAAGGCCTCTTTACGGATAAAATTTCCGGTAAGCTTTACAATCGAGATCACTTTATTGCATAGTAATTCGTAATTCATAACTATTTAACAACTAAATAAGGTTGTTGTTGGATTTTAAATGAATGTATAAGGTTGTTTACCGGGCCAGTTCGTTCTTGTTCCTTAAAGCATAAGCACTTAGCGCAATCCCACCTACTACAAGAAAAGTTGAAATCATTTCTGCCTGCGTAAAAGACAAACCAAAAACATGGTATTTTGAGTTTACCCGGATTAATTCGATGCAGAAACGCTCAACACCGTTTAAGATCATATAAATACCAAACATTAAACCTGGTGCTTTTATTTTATCTCTGATGCGCCATAAAAAGGCAAAAAGAATTAAACAGATAATTACTTCGTATATCGGTGTTGGGTATACACCTTGTGCCAGTTCGTTGCAAAACTTACCAGTACAACCAGGAATCGGAATTCCTTCCCCTACTACGTTATTTGGGTATTTATAAGACCACAACCAATCTGGAAGCCATGAAAATGGCTTTGGATTAGAATTAACAATCCCCCAGTCGCCATCGCCAGCTAAGTGACAACCGATACGACCTACTGCATAAGCCAGCATCATCCCCGGTCCGCCTACATCAAGCATGTGTAAAGGCTTAATACCATTTCTCTTTGCAATAATTAATACAGCTGCACCGCCGCAAATTAAGCCACCATAAAAAGTTAAGCCGCTAAAAGATAATAAGCGCTCTATTGGGTGTTGAACAAAATCATCCCAATATTCTAAATTATCAAAGAATTTTGCACCTAAAAAGCCCCAAACCGCCGCCCAAACAATCAGATTACTCATGGTTTGGTATGGGTGAATGGTTACCTGTGTTTCTTTTGGCTTATCTAGTTTGTGCTTATTCTTTTCGGTATAATCCCAGTAAGCAAATAAACCTGCAAAAAACAAACCACCAATTATATTTCCTTTGGCCGACATTAAAATCGACTGTGCATCATTTACAAAAAGTTTATAGTTTAACAACGCATAAACCAGTTTATACCCAATAACAAATCCAAAAAGACCGTTCATGATCAATTCGGATGTAGTAGCAGGTTTACCAACCACAATTGTTTTTTTAATTGGATGGAGTATGCCCAGCGCTTCTTTACGCTTAAGTTCTTTGGTAAAAGCCCAATAGCCAGCAACAAATGCCAGTGCAACAAAAACACCAAATGTATTAAATGGAAGCGGTAAATTAATGCCGAATAAGTATTCTAAGAAATGTGAAACGGTAGGAAACATACAAATAATTTGTTGCGAAGATAGGAAAGAAAGCGCAAAGCTGAAAGGTTAAAGGCCAAAGCTTAAAGACTAAAGCGGAAAGACTAAAAACCAGTGTTTAAACCTGGGAGAAAGAGGTGAAAATCTGTTTTCCTATTTGGAAAAAGTGATTCTGTGTTCCGTCGGTTAACAAGGTCCTGCTCTACACTTTACTCTCCAGATTAAAAACTTGTGAAACAAGCAAACCTTTCATAGTAAAAGATTCTTCACTGCGTTCAGAATGACAGTAAAGGATGTTTGACTGAAGACTTCTGACTAATGACTTCGGACTAAACTAAGACCTAGGACTAAACTAATGATGCGCGTGAACAGTTTCCAGTTCTGCCACTTCTACTTCTCCATCGGCTGTAATTTCTAAAAGCTTAACTGCTTTTAATTCATTTACCATAACCGGATCGTATTTGGCACGTACTTTCACATAGTTTTTAGTAAAACCGTGCATGTAACCCAATTTCTGATCTGCTTCGAAAAGTACTTCAGCATCAGTACCAATTTGAGATTCGTAGAAAGCCCTCCGCTTTTTATCAGATAAAATATGAAGCATTTTACTACGCTCATTACGCTCGCTTCCTGCCACAACACCTTTCATTTCGGCTGCAGCCGTTAATTCGCGTTCGGAGTAAGTAAATACGTGTAAATAAGAAATATCAAGTTGGTTTAAAAACTGATAGGTATCTAAAAAATCTTCTTTTGTTTCACCAGGAAAACCAACAATTACATCTACGCCAATACAACAGTGCGGCATTACCTCCTTAATTTTGGCAACACGCTCTACATACAAATCGCTACGGTAGCGACGGCGCATTAAACCTAAAATTTTATCAGAACCGGATTGTAAGGGAATATGAAAATGCGGAACAAACCTTTTAGAAGTGGATACAAACTCGATGATCTCATTGCTCAAAAGGTTAGGTTCAATAGATGAAATACGGATTCTTTCAATTCCTTCTACCTCATCTAAAGCTTTAACCAGGTCAAAAAATTTATCTTCACGCTGACCATTTCTGATTCCGAAATCACCAAGGTTTACACCGGTTAATACAATTTCTTTAACACCGCTATCGGCAATCATTTTTGCACGATTAACCACATTTTCAATGGTATCGCTACGACTTGCACCGCGTGCTAAAGGAATGGTGCAATATGTACAAGGGTAATCGCAACCATCCTGTACTTTCAAAAAAGTACGTGTTCTATCGCCAATAGAATAAGAGGCAATAAAATTATGGTTTACTTTCTCAATACTTTGCTGATGAATAAGCGTTTTAGGCTGTTTAGTTAAATCGGTAATATATTCTACTATCCTGAATTTTTCTGCAGCGCCCAAAACCATATCAACTCCTTCTATTTCGGCAATTTCCTGTGGTTTTAGCTGTGCATAACAACCTACAATGGTTACAAAGGCATTTGGTGAATACTTTAAAGCTTCTTTAACAACTTTACGGCACTTTTTATCGGCATGCTCGGTAACAGAGCAGGTATTGATCACATAAACATCGGCCTGATGCTGAAATTCTACTACGGAGTAACCCGCATCGGTAAATAAACGACCGATGGTTGAGGTTTCGGAGAAATTGAGTTTACAACCTAATGTATAAAATGCGACCTTTTTCATTGAGGCTGCAAAGATAACAAAATAGATTTGAGTATTATGATATGAGATTGGAGATTAAAGGTAAATTACAGTTAATTAACAATGCTGTTTGTAGTTTTTCGATTTTCAGCTCATTATAAACGATCGGGTAAAAACTGCTAACTGAAACTTATTTCTCCTGCCAGCGGTAACTTTCCTGTTCAAAACCTGCTAAATCAAGCACCCTGCTCACAACTGTTCCGGCTACTTCTTCGATGCTTTTAGGCAGACTATAAAAAGATGGATTAGCCGGACAAATAATGCCACCGGCTTCGGTAACTGTTTTCATATTATTGATGTGAATTAAGCTAAAAGGTGTGTCGCGTACTACAGCAATCAGTTTTCTCCGTTCCTTTAGTACCACATCTGCAGCCCTTGAAATCAGATCATTTGATATTCCGTGTGCAATACGTCCTAATGTACCCATCGAGCATGGAACGATGATCATCGTATCGTATTTTGCCGAGCCTGAAGCAAAAGGGGCATTAAAATCGTTTTTGTTATAGAAAGTGAAGTCTTTAAAATGAGTATAATCCTGGTTCCCCAGTTCGAATTGCCAAACCTCTTTGGCATTATCGCTCATTACCACACCAACGGCTTCAATCTGATCTTTTAATTTTAATAACTGATCAAATAAAACCTTTGCATAAACTGAACCGCTGGCACCTGTAACTGCAACAATCACTTTCTTTTTTATCATAACACAAAAATAGTTTTTATAAATTCTATTCAAACAAAAAAGGGCCAGAACAATGTTCTGACCCTACATCTACCTATGAAAAACATACCCTCGAAAGGGTAAGAACAAATATATATAAATTTTTAAAAAAATGTAATGGAGAAATGCTAAATCACTTAAATCAAATGTTAAACTCAAAAATAAAACACAAACAACTGATTATCAGATTAATAATTTTCTACTAAAATAGATAAAAACTTTTTTAATGCTTAAAAAGACTCAATTTTCAGTAGAATAACGCCTAATACTGTATTATAAATCAGTCATAATTATCTTATAATGATCTAATTTAAATTTCGCTTATCATTTTACGACCTTAACTTTACAATTTTTTGATATTTGCATAACATCATTTTGTACACTCCAAAAAATCATATGCAGATTTTTAGAACAGATAAGGACAGCCCCATCCATCTTAAATGTTTTATTCATCATAGTTTAAGGGTTCCAAATTAAATAATGGAATGTAACAGCTTACGATAAAATTATTACACTTATAGCTCATACCAATTTGTATGATAAATGTTAGATATTCCTTAAAAATCCGTTGGCGATTAACTGTTTAAGGATTATATTTGGGAAAGTGTCACTCAAATATATGATAGATTTAGCTTCTCCATTCCTAAAAGCACTATTAAAACATTCTACAAGTCCTATAATCATTTTTAAAGTAAAGCCAATATTGGTTGTAGTAGAACATAACGATGCTTACCAGGCTTTAATTGAGCGTGTGGGTGGAAAATTAAAATTATATGATATCGACATTATCCCAAACCTCTTATCTGATGTTGAAAAGAATATTCTAATTAAAACAGTTCATAAAGTAAGTGAACTTAAGACAAAAAGTACGCTAATCATTCATCCCATCTATTCCAACTCGCCAAACGTGAAGTGGGAATTAGAATTTTCGCCAGTATTACAAAATGACCGCCCGGTTGAATACCTCGTTTGTTCATTAAGAGAAATTCCAATGGATGAAAATGACCTTGAGCATATTTTATTTGAACTTTCGGAAAGTGAAGCTCGTTTTAGGGGATTTTTTGAGCAGGCACCTTTAGGCATGTGTGTATTAAAAGGTCCGGAGTTGATTACGGAGTATGCAAACGATAACATATTAAAAATTTGGGGTAAATCCAGAAAAGAAGTTATCGGATTACCTTTAGAAGAGGCACGGCCGGAATTTGAAAAACAGCAGGCGCTTGTAAAACGTGTAAAAGACATTTTCAAAAACCAACAGCCATTAACACTCAACGAATTAAAACTCTCCACAGCAGTTTCAGACGGTTATTTCATCGCTTTGTATGAACCTTTAAAAAATGATAAAAACGAAGTAACCAGAATTTTAGTGATTATCAAGGATATTACAGAGCAGGTAAACTTTAAAAAAGAATTACTTAAGGCTAAAGATATTTTAAAAATAGCCATGGATGCTTCAGAAATGGGCTCGTGGAATATCGATTTAGAAAACAAACAGATCCTGCTGTCAGAAAGGGCACAACATATATATGAACTGGAAAACAACAGATTGGGTATTGAGGAAGCCAAATCATTGATTAGTCCCGAAGACAGCAGGCATCTTACTAGTGGTATTAAACGTGCATTACACCACCGAAACGCTTTTAATATCGAATACCAGATTAATTTGAATGGCATCAGTGCAAAGCGCAAATGGTTAAGAACTGCAGGAAAAGCCTATTATAACGAAGAGGGAAAAGCCGTTTATATTGCTGGAGCAGTTCTGGATATTACGGAACATAAACAGGATGAAATTAGAAAAAATGATTTCATCGGTATGGTAAGTCATGAGCTTAAAACTCCTTTGACATCTTTAAGCGCTTATGTACAGCTTTTACAATTTAAATTCAAAGAAACGGATAACGAGTTCCCTACTCAGATACTGGATAAGATAAATGTCCAGTTAAAGAGAATGTCATTAATGATTGATGGTTTCTTAAATGTCTCCTTATTAGAATCGGGTAAAATTTTATTGAATAAAACAAATTTTAATCTGGTTGATTTGATTAAAACTATTGCTGAAGAAAACAGAATGGTTTTACCCAGCCATTTTATCCAGGTAATTGGTCCTGAAGAAATGATGCTACATGCTGACATGGACAAAATTGGCAATGTTGTTAATAACCTGATTGGCAACGCAGCGAAATACTCGAAAAAAGAATCTTTAATTGCAATAAAATGCGATATACAAAAGGGTTATCTGGTTGTTAGTGTAGAAGACGAGGGTATAGGCATTAAGGAAGATAATATACCCAAACTTTTTGACCGCTTTTACCGTGTAGAAAGTTCTGATACCAAAACAATTGCAGGATTTGGAGTTGGCTTGTACATTTGTGCCGAAATAATTCAAAGGCATGGGGGAAAAATCTGGGCAGAAAGCAAGTTGGGGCAAGGTTCTACATTTTATTTCAGCTTGCCCATCCCAAATGACCATTTGATGCCCTGAATATCTATTCAGTCGGTGTGGAATTAAACTTTTATCTCTTCCATTGCTAATTTAACGTTAACCGCCACCAAGCCACGCTCGTGTAATTCAATTTCAAAAACTATTTTCGAGTTTATATTAATTCGATCAGACACGTCATCTAATTGAAAATGGATATCCTGGCCATTTTCATCAATAATGATCCCATGCCCATTTTCAAAGTCAATCTGGATAACGTCTCCCTTCCTATTCACTCCCATTGCAGAATTTATTTTTATAAATAATGAACAATTATAGTCAATTTACGTATCATAAAAGATACATAAAAGATTTTTTTTGAAAAATTAAGTGTAGGGATTGATACAATATTTATTACTAAAACGAATTAATGCAAGCAAATAGGCAATTCCGTGTTTTAATGTTTTAATCTCGCTATACAATAAGCCAAAAGATGTGTTGATTCTTTTGAAATCTTTTTACGGCTGAGGCTATCTTTAATATGGCCAACTGCATTTCCAAGTTTATCTTCCAAAAGATCAAGCATCCCGATAATGTTTTCTGGTACAACAGTTAAAGATAACATGGGGTAATATTTATGCTCGAGAACCTTTCGCTGACTATCTGTAGCTAAATCCAATGTCCACTCTTCGTCTGCCGAAAAACCATATTCGTGCCTGGTATTGTTCAATTCATACAAAAAAACTTTGACCTGAGCTTTTTGATCGTTATTTGCCATTTTTACCCGGTTTTTTGGCGAAAGGATCAATTTCTGTTTTTGCTGTTTTACCTTTTCCCGATTGATAATCTGAGGGTGCCTTTTTATTTAGACTGGCCTCTTTCTTTTTGTCTCTACTCATAAAAATAAATGTTTACTGTTAGCTAAGACCAATCATCATTGCTTAAACAATTCGGTGGCTGGAGTAAGGAATACTCACCTAAATAAGATTGGCGAATACTATAATGGTACATCAGCGAGAGAAAGAAGTGATAGTATTACTGATATAAACAAATATACCTTTATTAATGATTAGAACAGTCATAGAAGTCTGGTTATCAGGATATATTTCATTTAAATATCAAAAGGAAAGCATTGCAAATAAAAAGGGTTGGAAAATTAACTCCAACCCTTCTTATGCTTAATCATAATAACCTTTTATTTTTGAGATTGCTCAGGCGCTTTTCCGATCAGATCCATAAACTGATCTAGTTTAGGTGTTATGATAATCTGTGTACGCCTGTTTTTTGCTTTTCCACCTGGAGTATTATTATCAGCAATTGGATTAAACTCTCCACGTCCACCAGCTGTTAAACGCTTAGGGTCGACGGCATACTTGGTTTGTAATACCTGCACTACTGATGAAGCACGTAAGGCACTTAAATCCCAGTTGTTACGGATGTTTGTTTGAACAATTGGTACATTATCGGTGTTACCTTCTATCAGTACATCATAGGTATCGTAATCTTTAATAATTTTGGCAATTTTGCTTAAAGTTTCGCCAGCTTTATCAGAAACTTCATAGCTACCTGATTTATATAACATGTTATCAGCTAAAGAGATGTATACCACGCCTTTAAGTACCTGAACATCAACATCACCCAACTCTTCACGACTTAATGACCTTGTTAAGTTATTAGTTAACACCATATTAAGTGAGTCACTTTTGTTTTTAGCATTCACTAATTGTTTGATGTATTTGTTTGAACTATTAATCTCATCAACCAATTTTGAAATGTTAACATTTCCCTGGTTACTCGAATTTAAACATTTGTTTAAAGCATCTTGCAGTGCCGTTACATTGGCTTTTTCTGATGCGATCTGCTCTTCTAAACTTTTAACCCTACTGGTGCTTCCGCTAAGTTCACGCTGGCTATCCTGGTATTTATTACTAAGTTCCTGATTCCTATCTCTTAACTTGGCATAGGTGTCCTGAAGTTCAGCATACTTTTTATTGCTTACACAACCTGCAGCAAGTGCAAGCGTAAAGAGCATTATGGGAATTGATTTGTATAATTTCATAATATTACTTTATTTGTTACCACTGCATTAGCAAATTCCTTGCCGTAAGTTTTACATCGCCCGCAGTTGATGTTAAAAGGTGTTAATTTTTACCGAATCGAAGCTTGCCAAAGCGTTATATGTTCTTAATCCTATACTCCCCGATTGGTATTGATTATCTGATGCCGAAAGTACAGGCTGAACTGATCCGTTTATAAAGACATCAAATTTATCTGCCTTGGCCACTATCTTTAAGGTATACATTTTGTTCATTTCAACAGGATATTTTCCTGAACGTATTACCGTCCATTTTTGTCCGTTGGCTTTTCCAAATATTACAGTTCCATTAAGTTGATCTAAGCCAACATAATAGCCTTGGTAGGCATCAGGGCCAATATCAGGATTAGAAATCCTGAACATTAAACCCGCATCACCAGAGGTATTGATTTTAACATCTGCCTGATAAACAAAATCTTTAAAGTCTGTGTCATTGGCCACATATTTAGATCCATGTATACCATAGCCACCAGAGCCTGCATTTGACGCAGCGTTTATCTGTCCATCTTTCCAAAACCAGCCCCCGCCATAAAAAACCCAATTGCTGGCCATTCCTTCATCAAAGTTTTCGACCAAAGTTTTATTTATTTTTTTTGGCTCACCGATTACAGGGAAACAGCTTAAGCGGATATTTTCAGATCCGTAGGGTACCAGGATAACTTCTTCCTGTTTTTCAGCTGATGCGATTGGACTAAAGGGCACATCAAAAGCAGACATTTTATTGTAACCTAAACCCCATGAAGGAATCTTTTTTGCCTGAACCTTTATTTTAACCGGTGCATTTGCCGCAATAAAAGGGTTATTTGGCATTTCTGATTTTAATACCCTAGCCTTACTTAAACCACTTTTATCGATCATCAAACCATAATTCCATGCTGATTCCGGATGGATTTCGTAATCTGCAAAGCCAGCAACAGGATGTGTTTTGGTTACCTTGTTTACCGCCTTAATTTCCAGTGCATAAACAATAGGTCCACGTTCTACACTCAAAGAATTATTTACCTGTGCCCTGGTAGTGATTTCCATTGGAAAATTCAATTCTAATTGATCTTGATTTTTCCATTCTCTGGCTATGGTAAACATTTCTCCAGCTTTTACGCCTTCTAATGTAGCTCCATTTAACCTGATGCCTGGTTTTACACTCCAGGCTGGGATTCTTAAAGTTAATGGAAATGATGTACTGGCGGCAAGTTCTACTTTTAACCTGATTTGTTCTTCGAAGGGGTAATTGGTTTCTTCGGTAATTTTTATTTTTTTATTTTCTGCTACTACGGTTTCTATTTCCATAGGGCCATAGGTAATTACCGCTAAACCTTTCTCTGGAGTAGATACCACGCTACTTTTCAAAAAATAAGGCCAGCCCATGTGCATATTATATCGGCAGCAGCCATAGCCTGAATATGGACTGGAAACAATTCCTGTAGCATAATCCTGATTAAAACCATGCTCGCCATGAATACTCTGCACCTGATTTGGTAATGTGTAATAGGAGTGGTTTTTAAAATCCCGGCTAAACTGCGCAGGCAAAGCATTAAAAGCCACTTTCTCCAACTGATCGCCAATTTTTGCATCGTGAATAACTTTTGCCGCAGTTTCTAAACTCTGCATCCATTCCACTACTGTACAGGTTTCTACGCCTTCTATACTGCTAGTGCCTGCCAGGAATTCAGTTCCCGAACCTAGCCCTTCGGGCTGACCATGGTCGTGCATAATATGTGCGATACCTTTAGAGAGTGCTTCAAGATTAGATGGAAGATCTTGAAGTTGCGCACAAACTATAGGAAATTTTAACGCCTGAGCCACATTAACCATGTGTTTTGGCTGAAAATCGTCACCGAAAAAGTAAAATTCGTTATTACTATATATATCAATCCAGGGATATGCCTGTTGTTTTAACTTTTCTACAAGTGTTAATAAATCCTGATCACCGGTTTTATTGTAAAGCCAAATGGCAATTTCCATGTTATCGCCTGCCCTTGCTTTGCCCCATTCTTTTAACGGATCGGCATCGAGATTCGCAAGTTCATATTTAAAATATTTGGAGAGAAATGGAATAACCCTTTTATCATTTGTGGCTTCATAATAGCTTTGTAAAGCATACATCATTGGCATTCTCGGCCACCAATCTTTCATTTTCGGTGGACCAAATAATCCATTGGCTTGTTGATTGTTTAAAGTCCAATCGATATACTTCTGCGCTTTCGCTTTTAGCACAGGATCATCTAAAGTATAAGCCAATGCGACTAAACCTTTAACATAATAAGGTACGCGCTCCCATCCATTTCCATCGCCTCCCAGCCAATCGGAATTTTTTCCAAGATTATCTTTTTCAGGGTATAACTCTTCAGCCATTCCGGTTGCACCATCTCTTTGTTGTTCCAGCTGCTTTAACAACCATCCCTTTGCTTTAATACTGCCTATTGGTAATTGCACATAAACCTGTTGTTTTAACGGCGCTTTATTAAATTCAGTTAAATTTTGGGCATATAATGCAGGAATCGATATAGAAACAAGAAAATGGATTAAGATATATATTCTTTTCATAAAAGACATATTGGTTAGAAATGTTTTATAAAACTAATAAATATACATCAAATATTAAAACGATTTAGTAAGCGTATATTCGAGTAGTATAACTGTTAAATAAACCTTATGTAGTAGTTAGACTTTTGTAGCATAGGCAACAGCCTGAAACTTACCTTGATATTATAAGTTCAGCACCACGATCGTCAATCTGAGCGTAGTCGGAGACTTCTTGAGATTGGTAAATCGCAAATAAATGCCCTTAGATTATACTACCATTGACAGAATCTATCAGTATGGCCGTCATTCTCGCGCAGGCGGGAATCTTAAAGCGCTTGCATTACGATTATTCATCAGTTTTCCTTTTATTCAGAGGCATTCATGAGCACTCCGTGGTTCCCAATCAAGTTGGGAATGACGATTCCTCGCAGTCTAAAATCCGCTAAAAATCTGTCATTCATATTGATTTTTAATAATAAATCATCCCTCAGGATGAGATCTTTTTGCGATTTTTCACCCTAACTTAATGACATTGAGCAACACCTTCACAAAAGATAGTAACTAAAAGAAGGACTGTTCTGACCGAAAAGCATTAAACCTGCTTTACGAAAAATTCATTTTTTTTAACGCAAATGCTTACAACTATTTATTTCTTTCCAAAGGTAATTCCCAGCCACGTATCTGTTCTAAATGGCAACGCTGGTAAGCCATCGTTACTAACGAGGTTACAAACAGGATTATTTCCCCATGCATAACGAACGGCAACAGGATTTGCTACCTGATCACTACTTACGATAATCTGATTACCCTTGATACTTGCTTTGGCCCAGTAAAATTTTTTATCTGCTCCGGCGATGGCAAAACCTGTAAGTGCTGCGCCATCTGCGGCTTTTAATCCATTTTCTGTATTGCTAAAGGTTAAAAGAATCTGTTTTCCTTCAATTTTATTTGATTGATAAACTGGGCCGGAATAGTTTATTTTTTGGCCATATGTTTTGGCCAGGGCAATTAATGCCAATCTTCTACCTACCTCCTGTTTATTTTTAGGGTGGATATCTTTTGCATCACCAATATCAATAATTGTGGCCATGCCCGTATTTGGCAAAGCGAGTGTTTTTTGCTGTGCCTCCCTAAGTTCTGCCCAGGCAGATTGTGCTGGCAAATTATCAACTTGCATAAAATTGGCTAACTGAACAAAATAAAATGGAAAATCGCCCTGCCCCCATTTCTGCCGCCAATCTTTGATCATTGCTGGAAATAACTCACGGTATTGATAAGCTCTGTCGGCATTAGCTTCTCCCTGATACCAAATAGCCCCTTTGATGGAGAATTGGCGGTAAGGATGAATCATAGCATTGTACAAAACTGTCGGACGGTTAGCGCCATTTTCTTCGTGTGGCTTAGGCTCAATATTTTTAAAATCCAAACCTATTCTATATTTCCATTCACCAGCAAGTAAAATTTTCCCGGTAGCGCCATTTGTTAAATTTAGATCTTTAGCTTCACCGTATAAGCCGCCCCCTCCTCCACTATCAAAAACCCTTACAGTGATGAAATTATCACCTACTTTGAGCAAATTAGCAGGTATTGTATATGTTCTTCCAACATTATATCCTGCTGTTTCGCCCACTTTTACACCATTTATAAAAGTAATATCGTTATCATCAATAGTCCCCAAATTAAGCTTTACCCGGTTCGTTTTCCAGTTTTCTGGAATGGTAACCTTTTTTGTAAACCAAACCACACCATCGAAGTCTTTAAGTGCTGCATCCTCCCATAAGGTTGGCAAAGTCATATCTTTCCAATTGCCACTTTCTTCCAAAGCCCATTTCATCTGCCCGTCTTGATTACCTGAATCTTTATCTGTAGTGATTTTAACCCAATTTTTTAGCTTTTCATCATAAGAAATTGGAGATGGATTTTTAGCAGATTTCTGAATCTTATCAACTGCAGCAGAAAAATCTGCCATCTTTTTTAACGATTCAGCACTCGTCCAGGCTTCAGCAATTGTACCGCCCCAGGAAGTGTGGATCAGGCCAATAGGGATTTTAGTTTTTTCATACACTTCGCGGGCGAAGAAATATGCGGTAGAAGAAAACTCCGCAATATATTTTGGACTGCATTCCTGCCAACCGCCATTGGCCACTTTAGCATCATTAAGTGGAAAATTACTGGCAACATGTTCCGTCTGCAATAAACGGATATTGGGATATTTAGCTTCGGCGATTTCTTTTTCGCTATTGAGGATTTTGCCCCAGCCTGCCAGCGGCATTTCCATGTTCGACTGCCCGGAACAGATCCATACATCGCCAATTAATACGTTATTGAGCACCAGCAACTCCCCATCTGATATAGTTATGGTATACGGTCCTCCGTAACCTGGCGTTGCCACTTTAATTTTCCAATTACCATTGGCATCCGCAATAGCTCCGTAATTAATTTTATTCCATGAAACCGTTACTTTAACTGCTTTACCAGCATCTGCTTTACCCCAAATTGCAGCATTGGTTTTCTGCTGTAAAACCATGTTATTGCTAAAAACTGAGGGCAATAAAATTTTAGCTTGTATAAAGGGAGATATGCAAAGTAATAGTGTAATGAGAAGTATAGATCTTAACCTGCGCGCGCTCATATTTTAACCTATTTTTGGATGATTAGAAAGCTAATGTACGTTTTCTACCGATCAACATCAATATACAGGTCTGCTACAAACAAAATTTATGGTTAATGAGACAAAATTCCTACAAATTATTTTGGGTAAGAACATCATTTTACTTATTTTGCAGGTCTTAAGGAACAGCGCTGGATTTTAATATTTATAGCTCAAATGTTCTCTCAAATAAAAGAATTAATGATTAAGATTTTCATAGGCGGCCTTCCTGACAATATCCAAGAGATGGATTTGGCAATATTGGTTAGCCTTCATGGTAGGGTAGAAACAATTAAAATTGTTCGCGACAGGGCAACGGGTAAATGTAAAGGTTACGCTTTTCTGGAAATTTATAGTCTTCCCGATGCCAAAAACATCGTATCAACTTTAAATGGCGAGACATTTAAAGGTAATGTCATTACAGTTAAAATATCTGAAGAGGAAGGTGGCGCTAAAGCAGTAAAACCAAAACCCAACCCAGCTTTTAAAAGTAAAAGGCCCAGGTTACAACGCTAGTGCATCAAATTGGCTTTTACTGAAAGGCTCGGGAATAAGGTCGCTATTGCGATAAATAACCACAAAGCAATCTTTCTTGCTTTTTAGCGAATAGTATGATCAAGATTGATTCATCCTATGCAAGATCAGCTATCACACCCTAAGCTATCGGATAACGATACCGCAATTCATTATGCGAAAGACCTCTACCACCTAGCTAATTTTACATAAACTTCGTAATCCGATGGTAAACGTATAATTTGCATGACGTGTTAATTAAAAACGCATTTAGACGTATGGAAAATTATGCCGTTGTAATATTTATTTTGGCTGTAATGATTGGCCTTTCTGCTATCGCAGACCGAATTAAGATTCCCTACCCTATTTTATTGATTATAGCCGGAATTGCAGTAGGTTTTGTGCCTTCGTTGCCGCCAATTGATATTAATCCCGAAATTATATTTTTGATATTTCTACCGCCATTGCTTTATGATGCCGCCTTTAATATCTCATTTAATGAATTTAAAACCAATATCAACACCATATTTACCCAGCTATTACGCTAGTTTTTATCACCGCTATCGGCATTGCTGTCGTTGCCCATTATATGATTCCGGGGATGAGTTGGCCGGTATCTTTCGTATTAGGCGCAATTCTTTCAGCCACCGATGCGGTTGCCGCCATGAGTATTACCAAAGGACTGGGTTTATCTCATAAAACCAACACCATTCTGGAGGGTGAGAGTTTAGTTTGCTTCTGCGCTTGTAGCGTATCGTTTTGCAGTAGCCGCAGTAACAGGAACAGCCTTTGTATTTTGGAAAGCATCCCTTGAATTTGTCTTATTGATGGCTGGTGGATTCTTAATTGGCATGGTGATGTCGAAAATTTTAGCCTTTATTATTAAACGGATTCATAACAATCGCCTGGCAACCATCAGCTTTATGTTATTAATGCCTTTTGTTACCTATTTAATTGCAGAACAAGTGCATGTTTCGGGTGTTATTGCTGTTGTTATTTTAGGATTGGGCATATCCAGGTTTAGTAACAAGGTATTTCCAGAGCAACTTAAAAACCAATCGAAAAACATCTGGGACATTATTATCTTTTTATTAAATGGGCTAATTTTTATATTAATTGGCTTACAGTTTCCTTATGTATATAAAAATATTAGCAGTGCTGATATTCTACCATACATTGGTTATTCGTTGGTGATTACGGTTGTCGCTTTGTTACTCAGAATGGCGCGTGTTTTCTTACAAAAATTTAATCTTCAAAAAGCTTTTCAGAAAGGGAAACACCGCATTACAGAGGATGCATTGCTGGATTTTAAGAACAGTTTAATTATCAGCTGGTCGGGCATGAGAGGCATTGTTTCGCTGGCCATTGCAATTGGGTTACCAGCTACTTTATCGGATGGAAGTGCGTTTCCACAACGAAATGCCGTTATATTTATTTCGGTAGTGGTGGTATTGTTTACCTTAATCGGGCAGGGCCTTACTTTACCTTGGTTAGTGAAGAAACTGGCGACGGAGGATGAAGGGTAATTTTGTTTTTCTAACCACCGAGTTCACTGAGAAGAAATCACAGAGAAAACAGAGTCGTTTTTTACCTTAAACTTCGAACATCCCGATCCCTGACTTTTGGACTACCTGCATTTATCATTAAGAAATTAAGGTAGTTAAAAAACTTAAACAATCTTACAGGCATCACGCACAAAGATTGTCAAAGTAAATAATTGAACTTATTTCTTTAATCATTATGGTATAATGCAGTTAAAACTTTGACAATCTTACAGGCATTACGCCCAAAAGATTGTCAAAGTAAATAATTGTTGATCTAAATTGTTTACCAATATACACTGTACAGTGCAACCAATAAGCCGATGATAATTAAAGCGCCTACTGCAAAACTGGTAGTGGTTTTAAACATTTTAGCATCAATAGCCAATCCTTTAGCTTCTGCCTTAACTTTGTTGCTCGCTAAACTGATGATCACCATACCTAACATACAGAATACAAATACAAAGCCCATTCGATCCAAAAATGGAATTTCGTAAACTCCGGCTGCATTTTTAACAGAGAAGCCCATACCCGACAACCATGAAAGATCGGTAAGTTTAGGTAAGAATTTAAGTAAAATCGACAAACCAAAACCGCCGATGGTAGCAAATAGTGCTGCACCAGAGGTTGTTCTTTTCCAGAAGAAACCTAAAATAAACATGGCAAAAATACCCGGAGAAACAAAACCGGTATATTCCTGAATGTATTGAAAACCACCTTTTTTATCAATTCCTAAGTGTGGAGCAATCAACACGCCAAGAATCATTGCTACAACAATAGAAATCTTACCTGTTGTAACTAAATTTTTCTCTGTAGCATCGGTTTTTAATACTTTTTTATAAATATCTAACGTAAAAATGGTGGCAATACTATTTGCTTTACCTGCCAGTGACGCCACAACCGCAGCGGTTAATGCAGCAAACGAAAGCCCTTTTAATCCCGCAGGAAGCAAGTTTAACAATACCGGGTAAGCACGATCTGGATTTACAGATCCATCCTGCAGCATTTCTGTTTGGAAAGCACCATCTTTATACAACACATAAGCGGCAATACCGGGCAATACCACAATGATAGGCATTAACAGCTTTAAGAAAGCTGCGAAAAGGATACCTCCCCTCGCAGTTTCCAGATTAGCACCTAAGGCACGTTGCGTGATGTACTGGTTACAGCCCCAATAGTTTAGGTTCACGATCCACATACCGCCTATCAATACGCTTAAGCCTGGTAAGTCAATATAATTTTCATTATCAGGTTTTAAGATCATGTGGAAATGCTCTGATGCTTTAGAAGTCATTAAGCTATAGCCTTCAAAAATACCACTTGTACCATAATGTGTAGAAACCAGGTTTAAAGCCAGATAAGTAGTAGCCAAGCCACCTAAAATCAAGAAAAATACCTGGATTACGTCGGTATACCCAATTACTTTCATCCCGCCCAAGGTGATGAGAATGGCAAAAATTGCAATGGCATACATACAAAACCTTAAATCGAAACCAGAAATACTGCTTACCGCTAATGCACCTAAGTAAAGAATAGAAGTTAAGTTTACCACAACATAAAGCAATAACCAGAAAACGGCCATAATCATGGCTACAGTACCATTATAGCGCTGGTGCAGAAACTGTGGCATGGTAGCAATTTTGTTTTTCAAATAAACCGGAATGAAAAATACGGCTACCACTACCAAAGTAAGTGCACCCATCCATTCGTAGGTTGCAATAGCCAGTCCCATTTTAAAGCCTGAACCGCTCATACCGATAAACTGCTCAGCAGAGATGTTTGATGCGATTAAAGATGCGCCGATTGCCCACCAGGTTAAAGAACCTTCTGCAAGAAAATAATCTTTAGAACCCGTAGATTCGGACTTTTTCTTGTTATAAATGTATAGCCCGTAAGCAGCTACAATAACGAAGTAAATTGCAAAGACAATGTAATCCTTAGTGTCTAATATGTTATTTTTCATTGTTTTATCTTTGTTAGGTTGTTTAAATTTTAATTGAATAAACTGGTTCCATTTTCGGTTTGAACGGTATAAGCATCCAGCTTGAGCCCGAATTGTAATAAATATTTAGAAGACAGTTCTTCGATTAAATCCGCAATTTTTTCTTCTTTAACGATATTGATGGTACAACCACCAAAACCACCGCCCATCATCCTGGCACCCAATACGTAATCCAGTGGTTTAACAGCCTCAACCAAAAAATCTAATTCCTTACAGCTTACTTCGTAATCTTTGCTTAAACCTTCGTGCGTTTCAAACATCAGGTTTCCTAACCCCTGCAGATTACCATTTTCAAGTTGTTCTGCTGCTGTTAGTAAACGCCCTATTTCTTTCACTACAAAGCTGCATTTTGTAAATACCTCTTCATCTTTTGCCTTAACATGTGCTTCTAACATGCTAAGGTCTACATCGCGTAATGTATTTACATTGGGATAATGTTCTTTTACCCAGGCTACACCTTGCTCGCATTGGGCTCTTCTTTTGTTGT
Source organism: Pedobacter sp. D749 (assembly GCF_019317285.1). Lineage (NCBI taxonomy): Bacteria > Pseudomonadati > Bacteroidota > Sphingobacteriia > Sphingobacteriales > Sphingobacteriaceae > Pedobacter > Pedobacter sp. D749. The sequence continues at coordinate 1,406,538 of NZ_CP079218.1, read as the reverse complement.
AAGCAGAATCAGCAAGAGCATGTTTTACATTCGTATTTAAAAGCAAAAGTTTGTAACCATCTAACTTTAAAGGGATATAAACGTGTTTCATTGATCGGCAATCAAGCATGATGGCCTGATCTTTTTTACCAAATACAGAGGCAAACTGATCCATAATACCGCAGTTAACACCAGCAAAAGTCTGTTCAGCCTTTTGAGCAATTAAAGCAATATCTATTTTTGGAACATCAAGCGAAAAAAGCTGACCGAGTGCAAAGCCAGTAGCACATTCTACAGCAGCCGAAGAGGATAAACCTGCGCCCAAAGGCACATCACCATCGATGTAAAAGTTAAAACCTCCTAATTGGTAACCTCTTTCTTTTAATTGATCGGCAACACCTAAAATGTAATTGGCCCAACTATTTTCTGATTTTTTCAGGCTTTTGATTGATGAAATATCAAATTGCTGATAACTCTCCGAAAATAAATGTATTTCATCGTCTTCTCTTTTTGAGATAGCTACATAAATGGCTTTATCTATAGCTGCAGGCATTACAAAACCGCCATTGTAATCGGTATGTTCGCCAATAATATTGATCCTTCCGGGCGAACGCACTAAAATGGGTTCAGCATTGAAAAGTTTTTTAAATGTATTTTTTAAATGTTGTGCATCCATTATGAATATTTTAGACTTCAGTTTTGCTGATTTTATAGTGTGTTGTAGACATTTCTTTTAAACGGTTGGCTGCAAACTCAGGGGTAATATCGCGTTGAGGGTTGGCAAGCATCTCATAACCGACCATAAATTTTTTAACTGATGCAGAGCGTAACAATGGTGGATAAAAATGCATATGCCAATGCCATTCTGGGTAATCACCATTGTTTACCGGAGCCTGGTGCATACCTGCCGAGTAAGGGAAAGATGTTTCGAACAGGTTATCGTATTTAGTGGAGAGGATTTTAATAGCTTCAGCCAGTGATTTCTTTTCCGTAGCAGTAAAAAGTTTAATACTATTGACATGTCGTTTGCTGATAATCATGGTTTCGTACGGCCAAACTGCCCAAAAAGGCACTAATACTGCAAAATGATCATTTTCAAATATAATGCGCTCGTTTTTCTTCTGCTCCAGCTTTAAATAATCGGCTAATAAACTCCTCCTATGGATGGCATAGTAAGTTTTCTGGCGTTCGGTTTCTTTGGCAATTTCCAATGGGATATCACCCTGCGACCAGATCTGACCATGCGGATGTGGGTTGCTACAGCCCATTATTTCTCCTTTATTTTCGAAAATCTGAATATATTTGATCCAATCGTTTTCAGCCAGGCTGTTAAATTCATTTTGCCAAACATTAACTACAGCTGTTATGCCCTCGACACTCATTTCAGGAAGTGTTAGATTATGTTTAGGGCTAAAGCTGATTACTCTGCAAAGTCCACGCTGGTTGTTGGCTACCAACAAATCAGCTTCATTCATTTCGCCAGCTGGTGTATCTTCCAACAAAGCGGCGAAATCATTGTTAAAAACAAAGCTCTCCGTATATTCTGGATTGCTATCGCCATCTGCCCTACCGTTTCCCGGACATAAATAACATTTAGGATCATATTCGGGGCGGTTATCTGGTGTGATGCCTTCAACCTTACCTTGCCACGGTCTCTTGGTGCGGTGCGGTGATACTAATACCCACTCGCCAGTTAATATGTTAAGCCGGGTATGTGGATTACTGTCAAGTTCGAATGTTTGGTTCATTTTATATTTTTCAACTGGTTAGAAAAAAGAGATCCACGTGGCTCTCCTATCTAGTTGGCCAAATTATAAAATTATTATTAATTGTCAAAACGACAATTAATAATAATTTTTATTTTCGTGAAAATTTGAACATATTAAGCCCTTTAAAACCCTGATAAAAAATGATTGAATATTCCAGGCAGCCACATTATCTTGTTGCTGTTGATTGCATCGTGTTTGGTTTTGACGGCGAGCACCTTAAAATTCTATTGGTTAAACGGGGTTTAGAACCCGAAATAAATAAATGGAGTTTAATGGGAGGTTTTGTAGGCGCTGATGAAAGTCCGGATGATGCAGCAAATAGGGTACTCAAAAAAATGACAGGTTTAGAAGGCGTTTACCTGGAGCAGATGCAGATTTATGGAGAGCCAGGCCGCGACCCCATCGAAAGAACGCTTTCTGTTGGCTATTTTGCCCTCATTGATATTCACAAATATGAGGCACAGTTAAGCGACGATTATGAGGCAGAATGGTTTTTGATTAACGACCGGCCAAAACTCATTTTCGATCATAACCAAATGGTTGCTGATGCCCGAAAAAAATTAAGGTATAAAGCTGCACTTCATCCAATATTATTTGAAATGCTGCCTAAAAAATTTACGATTCCACAACTGCATATCCTTTTTGAGGAAGTAAACGACACTAAAATCGATACCAGAAATTTTAGCCGCAAAATTACCTCTACAGGTTTATTAATTAAGCTGGCCGAAAAAGACAGAACTGGTTCTAAAAAAGGTGCATTCTATTTTAAATTAGATAAGAAGAAATATCATGCCAATTCGCAGGCTTTCTTAAACTTAATGCCAAATTTAAAGGCTTAAATTAATTTAACGTGGTTAACCTATTGTTCTTCATAATGATAGGTTAATCCTCCATCTACATAATAAGTTGATCCAGTTACATAAGTGGCATCATCAGAAGCAAGAAATGCCACTACCGCGGCCACATCTTCTACCTTACCCATTCGTTTTAACGGGATATTCTGCAATACCTTTTCCAGCTGTTCTTTATTATTCAATAAATCCTGATTGATCGGTGTTGAAACAGCTCCGGGAGCTACATTATTAATTCTGATATTAAACTGGGCTAATTCTGAAGCAAGATTTCTGGTTAACATCTTTAAACCTCCTTTACTTGCGCAGTAGGCAGTAAAATGCGGAAATGCGATTTCTTCGTGTACAGAGCTCATGTTGATTATCGTTCCGGCTACCTTACTTTTTCTACAATAATTTACAAACGACTGGATGCTAAAAAAAACACCTTTTAAATTGGTATTCATGATCAGGTCGTAATCTTCTTCCGTAACTTCCCAAAAGCTGGCTTTTTTTTCTACCCCCGCATTGTTGACCAGGATATCTAAATGGCCAAATACTGCTACTGCATCGGTAATCAATTTGGTGGCTGCATTGGCTTTACTTAAGTCGGCTTCCAAAAAAGCGGCCTTTCTACCCATGTCCTGTATTTCTTTGATAAGTTTTTCGCCCCGCTCATCAAATTTATGCCCATTTAAAATAATATCACAGCCATCTTTGGCCAACCTTAAGGCACATGCAGCACCAATTCCCTGACTACTTCCGGTAATTAAAGCAATTTTGTTTTCAAAACGATTCATAGTAAAATGTTATAATACATAAATGAAATTGATGTAAATATGTTTGAGTAAAACTGAAGTTATTAACAGGATTAATACATTAATATAAGTTCTCAAAAAAAACATCGTTATAGCTGTAATCATTTATTAGTATGTTTGGGTAACAAACACACAATAAACTTAAATTAATCTTAAAACATGAACATTACCAAAAACCTTTTATTTACTACGCTCCTAGCTTTGTTTACGCTAACCATGTACTCTTGTAAAACAAAAAAACTGGCAGCAAAGCCTGCTCCTGTACCTGTTGAAAAGCCTGCACCACCAGTAGAAGAGAAAAAACCAACGCCTGCACCAGAGAAAGAAGAAGCACCTGCTCCGGTTGAAAAGCCCAATTTTAACTTAGATAACATCCAGTTTGAGTTTAATTCATTTGTACTTAAAACATCATCATTCTCAATTCTGGATAAAGCTGTAGCAGAAATGAAAAAATCGCCAGATACAAAATTTATTCTTAATGGTCATTCATCTGCTGAAGGCACACCCGAGCACAACATGCAACTTTCTGTAGACCGTGCAAATGCCGTAAAATCATACTTTATAAATGCGGGTTTAAATGGAAATAATTTCACTGTTGTTGGTCATGGCGAGAAAGAGCCGATTAGCAGCAATAATAGCGAAGAAGGTAGAATGCTGAACAGAAGAACTGAAATAAAAGTTCAGAAGTAATTCTTAAAAAAATAAGAAAAAGGGCCATGATTTAATATCAATGGCCCTTTTTAATTTAGCGTATAATCGTATTCTTAAACTTGTTTCTGCCCTTCGACTTCAGCCTTTTTATGATATTTTCTGCTTTCCGGTCAGAAATTAAACGTTTATTTAACAGATAAAACTGGTTGCACTGTTTAAAAAAACTTTCCGAACCTTTCTTTGCAGAAAGATCCGAAGAGCATATTAATCATACTAACCAAAATAGGCTAATAGCCTGGGTTTTGGGTTAATACAGCATCTTTATTTAACTGTATTTCACCTAAAGGAATTGGCAATAACAAATTTTTTGTTGTTAAGCCTGTAATCGGTTTTGATGCATCATTAGCGTTTAAACGAAGTGCACGTTCTACCAAAGTTCCGGTTCTCATTAGGGTCATTCTTCTGTTTTCTTCACCAATTAACTCTCTGGCTCTTTCATCAAGAATAAAATCCTTTGTCATTTCAGAAGCACTAACCTGTGCAGCATTTGCTCTGGTTCTTAACACGTTAATTGTTGTTGCTGCATCTCCTGTTTTACCTTGTGCAACCTGTGCTTCAGCTAGAAGCAAATAAGTTTCACCTAAACGCATCAAGATAAAATCTTTGATCATGGCATAACCAAAGGTATCATTGGGATCAAAAGCGCCCCATTTGGTTGTACTTGGGCAAATATTGATTAACGTATCGGGACCGGTAAAAGGAACTTGTTTTCCGAATTTTGCTGCGTATTTAGGATCTGGATCGTTGTAATAATATTTTCTACGGATATTGTATTGCGAATTCCGAATATCATTTCCTTTATACAAACCATAAAGTACCCAATTACTTAGGCGCAACCTGCCAATCGAACGCCCGCCTAATGAATCGGCCAAAGCCATTCCCGCGATGTTGTAATAAGCAGCACCCCAAACCCTTCTTTGCTGCGGACTATCGGTAATACCGCCAACAACCGCAGTCGGATTTTCCTGTTCTAACACCCAAATAGCCTCTGTATTGCCCTGAACCCTTCTTTCATTTCCATATTGAAACATGTCTGAATAATAATCTCCTGGCTGGCCAGTTTTAACACCATAACGGCTTCTGATCAAGCTAAATTTTCCGCTACTGATAATGGCCTGTGCCTGCTGTTCAGCTAAATCAGGTTTCCCGATTCGAAGATAAACTTCAGCCAGAAGCTGCATGGCCATAAATTTGTTTGCCCTGCCATACATTTTGCCTTTGGAATTGGTTTTTACCGCTTCAATATCAGGAAGATTTGCTGCAGCAAAAAGCAAATCTGCTACGATGAGATTGTTTACATCAGCTATAGGTGCTCTCACAAAATCTGTTTTCGGGCCTGCTAATGCATGTGTAATCAATGGCACGCCACCAAACAAGGTTGCTAAGTTGTTGTAAGCATAAGCCCTGAAAAATTTAGCTTCGGCGCTTACCAGGCTTTTACCTTTTGCACTTAAGCTGGTTACACCTGGATTTTCAATTCCATCTACAATAATGTTAGTTAAGTTAACCATGATATAGTCTCTATTCCACATGCGGGCTGCACCACCATCTGTAGCGGTTAGCGTAGCATAATTATAGTATGGAATTTCTACACCTTGCTGGTTATTGGTTGCATTTGCAACATCAGTTCCAACCTGCCAAACGCTTGGCCAGCCCTGCTGATCGGACCAGGAAAAAATTGTACTGGTGTGGTTATATAAACCAATTAACGATGCTTCGAATCCAAGTGAATCCGTAAGCGTTAATGGTGTATATGATGAAAACGGTTTCTCATCTAAAAATGCTTTTTTGCAGGACGAAAACGCAACAAAAAGCAATGATAATGAAGCAATTATGGTTATATATTTTTTCATGATGATTGTAAATTAACGTAATGAAACATTTAAACCCAATACAAAAGTTCTTGTTAAAGGATAATTATTTGTCCAGTCTGCTGCAAATGCCTGTTGATTTGCATTGCCATCCCCTGATCCTCTACCATAAGTAGTTTGTTCAGGATCCCAACCTACCCATTTAGTAAAAGTATGCAGGTTACGGCCACTAGCATAAATTGTTAGACCACCTAAATGAAGTTTATCCAATAGATTTTGTGAAAACACATAACTTAAAGTTACATCCTTGATTCTGGTGTAACTTGCATCAGATGCATAGCCGTATCCTAAAGTGTTGTTGTAAGATAATGCGGGTCTGGTCTGACTCATATTTTCAGGCGTCCAGTAACCAATTTCAGCAGGCGTATTTCTTCTTCCGGTTTCATCACCATACCCCAGATCAGTATTGTTTCTGGTCATTCCTTGAGCGGTTTGAATGAAAATGCTCAGGTTGATGTTTTTGTAATGGAAAGTATTGGTTATACCACCGGTCCATTTTGGATCAATTTGACCTAGAATCGTTCTGTCATCAGCAGTAATTTTACCGTCGTTGGTTAAATCAGCAAATTTCAGGCTTCCTGGTTTTGCTGTTGGGTCTTGTTTAGAAACGTCCTCTCCTGTTTGCCAAACGCCAGTCATTTGATAATCATACACTACTCTGATTGGCTTACCTATAAACCATCTGTTTCCTAAATCGTCTTTTCCATCGCCATATAAATCTGTAATTTTATTTTTGTTAGTCGCAAAAACAAACATGGTTTCCCAACGGAAATCTTTACCAGCAATATTTTGTGTATTTAAAGTTAACTCTAAGCCTTTATTTGTTGTCTTACCTATATTTTCTGAAACTTTTGAGTATCCTGTAATAATAGGCAAACTTCTGTTAAGCAATAAACCACTTGTTTTATTTTGGTAAGCTTCAATACTACCATTAATCCTGTTATTAAGAATTCCGAAATCCAATCCGATATTGGCCGTTTTTGTAGTTTCCCACTGCAATGATATATTTCCTAAGTTATTTGGAATAACACCAATTGTACTTATGCCGTTGAAAGGGGAACGCGAGGACCCTTCAGTTGTAATCGTATTGTAAACACCAACAGCTTCATTACCTGTTTTACCATAAGATATTCTTAACTTCAGATTGCTGAAAACTTTAACGTTTTTCATAAAGTCTTCGTTAATAATGTTCCATCCAATTGCTGCAGAAGGGAAAACCCCATATTTAGTTGTGTTTGCACCAAAAACAGAAGAACCATCTCTACGTGCAGTCAAAGTAAGCAAGTATTTGCTATCGTATGAGTAGAATAACCGGCCCATTTGAGAGTTCAGCCCATATCTATCACGGTTAGATCCACTGGTTTGCGTAGCACCTGCACCAATATTATTTAAACCTAATTCATCATTAATGAAGCCAACCGCACCAGCTGTGGTAGAATTATAGTTACGCTCCTGAGCACTATACAAAGCAGTAAAATCAAAATGGTGTTTTTTAATGTCTTTAGAGTAAGTTAAGATATTTTCGATGGTATAGCTATTTGTAGATGCATTGAAACTACTTGCCGTACCGTTTAAATCATTCGCTAAACGGCCGATATAACTCCCTCTTTTTTCAGGAAAGTAAGTGTAACCTGCATTTAAACGAAATTTTAAACCGGTTAAAGCACCGGGAAACTTAACTTCAGCATAACCGTTTCCATTAATGTTGGTTGTTCTTCTAATTTGAGTAGTCGTTAAACCAAGCAATGGATTTGTGTACAACTGCTCCGGACTCATCGGATAAATTGTATATGTTCCATTTGTATTATACTCCTGACCGTAAGGACTCATCGCCGTTGCTAACAACAAGTTTGCCCTTCCACCGTCGAAGTTATTACTGGTTAAGAATAATGATGTACCTATAGTTAAAAAACTGGTTACATTAACATCCAGGTTAGAACGCAAACCTATACGTTTAAAATCATAACCTTTAATTACACCTTTCTGATTAAGATAATCGCCTGAAATGAAATATTTAACATCCTGTGATCCGCCCGAAATACTAACATTATGATCCTGAATTACACCTTGTTGAGTTGCTTCTTTAACCCAATCGGTTGTGGTGCCTGCATTATAAGCAGGAAGTTCTCCGATATTTGGAACAGGTCTTTGTTGTACCTGTCCGGTCTGTTTAAGCATATCAGCATATTTCTGAACGTAATCAGCACCGCTTCCTGGCTGCAAAATATGTGCAATATTATCAATACCAGCATAACCGCTGTAACGAATAACCGGTTTACCAGTTGTACCTCTTTTCGTTGTGATTAAGATAACACCATTTGAGCCATTGGTACCATAAATTGCAGTTGCACTCGCATCTTTTAAAATCTCAACAGATGCGATATCATTCGGATTGATGTCATTTAATGAACCACCGGTTTTGGTCAAAGGTACTCCATCCACAACAACATAAGGTCCGGTACCTGCGCTTATTGAATTCTGACCTCTGATTAATGCGTTTGGCTGGCTACCTGGAACTGAAGATGTCGTGGTAACATTAACACCTGCAACTGCACCTTCTATAGATTGTAAAACGTTGGTAACGGGTAGTTGCGACAACCGTGCTTTAGGTACAGAAACTACCGAACCGGTAACATCAGAACGCTTTTGCGTACCATAACCTATTACAATTACATCTTGTAGGTTTTTATCCTTATCCTCTGCAAGGATGATGCTCAGTTGCGTTTCATTAGCTACCAATACTGTATTGGTTACGTAACCTACAAAACTAATGACTAAACTTTCTCCTTTTTGGGCTGATATTTTGAAATTTCCATTGGCATCGCTGGCCACCACCTGTGTAGTTCCTTTAACACTAATAGATGCACCTGGAATGGGGTTACCTTTATTATCTTTTACTTTTCCGGAAATTGAGATTTGAGCGATTGTTTGTGCAATTGAATTGTTTGATTTACCTAAGGATAGGATTAAAACAAACAAAAACATTACCGCACACTTAGATGTGGCTAGTAGTTTTCTTTTCATTTTTTAAGATTATTTTGGTTAGTTAATAATTGAACCTCGAAGGAAATTCAAAGGGGAAGCCTATTAAAATATTTTATTAAATATTTAATCTGGCCGGATGTATAATTGTGCATGAATGATGAAGGGATTTATTACAGCAAAGTAGACATAAAATCCTAGTGGAGTGAGGGGTAATACGGTAATAAGTAGGGGTTAAATTGTTACTTTTTGTTAAAATTTCGCTTTTAACCCCTAATCTGAAGATTTTTTAACGTTTATTCTACGTTTAATTTTTTAAGTGTGTTTAAGATTGGCTGGTCAATTGCCTTTAACATATTCTGATCAGGTTTAATCAGTTCTAAAACTGCGATATCATTTTTACCTTTTTTTAGCCACTCTTGAGGAATATAAAGCGTTTGCTGTGGACCAATTGCCCAGTACTTCCCTAAGTTGTGTCCGTTAACCCATACTACTCCTTTTCCCCAATCGGTCATATCTAAATAAGTATCGGCAACGGTTGATAGCTGAAAGAAACCTTTCTGCAATGTTGGCCCATTTCCGTTAGCTTTTGATGAACCAGTCATGGTCAGGCGATCGTTGCCAAAAGGGAAGCCATACATCGACCAGTTTTTAACTTCGGCACCATCAAAAGTAACCTGTTCGGTAATTCCTTTTTTGTTTTCGAGTAAATACTTTCCAAAATTTATCCGGCCCATATTCTCCACAAAAATATCAAGCTGTACCTCTCCTGCCGGAAGATCTAATGCTAATGTATTCTGGTTTAGTCTGCGGTCTAAAATACCTACCCTTTTTTGATTAACAAAAATGAGCGCATAATCGCGCAATTGTTTAAGCTGCAGTTCGCCTTTTTTACCTCCCTGAATGGTGGTTCGGTATAATACGTAACCATAATCCTGACTAAGATCCTCGAAAGTTAAAGGTGCACTGTTTTTCACAGCCTTAGGCAATGCATTGAACAAAGCAACTTTAGTGGACAATTTAAAAGGTGCAATGGCCATGCTGGGCTTTGCAGTTGGAATTGATGGTAAACTTTGTCCTGCAGGAAGGTGTTTTTCGATCACACTTCTAAATGCCTTGAATTTTTCAGTCACATTTCCTGCCTCATTTAGAGGTGCATCATAATCATAGCTGCTGGTTTGTGGCTCATAAGGCGAAATATCCTTGTAGTTTGCACCATTCATAAAATCGCGGGTGGTTCCTCCATGAAACATGTACATATTAATCGAAATACCTGCTGTTAAAACAGAGTCTAACTTTTGGGTATATTCTGCTGCTGGAACAGTGTGATGAGGGGTTCCCCACCAATCGAACCAGGCAGGGTACCATTCTGCAATAAAATACGGCCCTTTGCCATTGTGATTTTCATTTACCAGTTGCCTGATTTTCGCTGGATTATCAATGCCGTTTAGTGCTGGCAGCAACCCATCTAAATGTCCATCCTTTACATCTGCTGCAGGATCGCAGGTATAAAGCAATCCATCAAAACCCGCTTCTATAAACATTTTGCGGTTGATATCTAAATAGTTTTTATCGGCGGCATACGAACCATATTCATTCTCCACCTGCACCATAATGATGTTACCACCATGGTTAATCTGCAATGGTGCCAACTGTTTACCAACTTCAATAATATATTTCTTATACTCCTCTAAATACTGCTGTTCGGTACTTCTTACCACCAGACCTTTTTCGGTTTGCAACCAATAAGGATAACCACCAAACTCCCACTCCGCACAAACGTAAGGGCTTGGTCTTAAAATAACCCATAAGCCTTCCTGTTGGGCAATTTTTACAAATTCGGCAATGTTGTTATTACCTGAAAAATCGAACTTTCCTTTTTGCGGTTCGTGAAAGTTCCAGAATACATAGGTACCAATGGTATTTAAACCCATTGCTTTGGCCATTTTCATACGGGTTCTCCAGGCTTCTTTTGGTACACGTGGGTAGTGCATCTCACCAGAGATAATCTGAAAAGGTTTTCCATCTAATAAAAAGTCTGTTTCTCCCAGCTTAAATGTATGTTTAGCTTGCTGGCCAAAAGCAGATAAGGAGAAACATATCGCCATCAACCATAGTAATTTTTCTTTCATTTTTTTTAAAAGTTGTTTTTAAGATGATCCGAATTTTGGGCAAAACAGTCCCTTTTTGCCTTGCTTTACGCAGTTCAATCATCAAGGTTTATATAAAAACTTTGTTTATTATTTATTTTTTAAACACGCTCAGATCCCATTCATCTGCCCAGTTTATCGAAATTTTATCCTGCTCAAATTTGATCGGCAACCATAAATAACGGCCATCAATTGCATTTTTTGGCTCCCATTTATCGGCCATAAAAATAAAATCTCCCTTTTTACCTGGTGCTGGCAATACATGTGTACTTTGCCCACCATAAGTTAGTTTAGCACCTTCGCCCTGGCAAGGATTTCCCATATAACTCCAGGGTCCCCAGATATTGTTTGCTTTGAACCATCTTGCCGGATTTGGCGCCCAGCCTGTACAGCCTGAACCAATCATATAATAAGTTCCATTTTTCTTGAACAAAGCTGGTGCTTCGGTTTGCTGCCCTACATAAATTCTGATAAATTTTCCGGTATGCCCTAAATAATCTGGCGTTAATTCTGCTAAATGCAAGGTAAAATTCTCTTCGGAAGAAAATACATGATAGGCTTTTCCATCATCGTCAACGAAAACGGTCATGTCTCTTGCCATTTGTCCGCCAGGTAAATCCCTGCAGAAAAAGCCATCACTTTTATTGGCTGGTTGCTGGCAGTTTACCATATCTTTTTCGGCTGTGCCTGATGCATAAAAAGGCATTTTACCTGGATTTGGGCGATAACTCTTAATGAAAGTATATGGCCCGGTTGGGCGATCGGCAACAGCTACACCTGATCTGGCTGCTGCATAACCTTTGCCCAAAAGTTCTAAGTGAAACCACATTACAAACTTTTTGGTTTTCTTGTTGTACACTACTTTAGGCCTTTCAAGGATACAGCCTTTGGCAATATCACTGGTCAAATCGTTTGAAACCGGCAAGGCAATGCCTTCATCTTTCCAATTGTATAAATCTTTCGATGAATAACAATGCACGCCTACCTGTGCCGTATTTCCTATTTCTCCTTCAATTTTATGTTCTCCAAACCAATAATAAACACCTTTATGCTCCACAATACCGCCGCCATGTGCATTGATATGAACACCTTTATCATCTTTCCAAATTTTACCTGGGGTAAAAGAGGTATAGGTTTGCTGTGCAGAAACAAAACTGTTTAAGCACAAACTAAAGGCGATAAATCCTAAAACAAAACTGATTCTCTTATTCATCATTTTAATTAACTAATTTTAATATTATATAGAAGTAATTACCTGCCTCTTTCCAACTGTTTATCAACGCTTTATTTATTTTAAACTAACACTATGGTCGTTATCAAAATTCTCGCCACTCCAGATCTTTTGTGCACTCCATTTTTCTGCCGGGTTAGCCCAAAAAGGATCTGATGCCGGCAACCCTAAAGGCAAGAAGATATTTGAAGCAATATATGGGCTACCCTGGTTGTTATAGAAATCGCCGAGATTGGGCTGATCGCCATATAAACCTATTGTTAACCATCCATTTTTATAGGTTGATGGGCTCTCTAAAGTTTTTCTGATTACTGCTGTTAAAGCACAACGTACCTGTGCCGGACTTAACTGTTTAGGCAGTGCTTTCCTCCAGGCCATATCAGCCAAATGATGAAATGCAGCTCCACGATAAATAATAGAGCGACCAGTTGCAGGATAAGTGCCATCGGCGTTGATTAATCTTTCCTGAATGATGGCATATCGTTCATTACGTTTTTTAATTTTCCCGAACATTTCCTTATAACTGCTCGTTTTAGTACCAATGATATTTGCTAAAGTTGCCAGATAAGGATGGATTACATAACTATTGTAATAATCGAAGGCGAATGATGTTCCATCGCTATACATTCCATCGCCTGTGTACCATTGCTCCATTTGCTGTAGAGCATAATCAACACGCATAGAGTCCCAACTGTAACCAAATCTGGCTAAAAAAGCCTCGTTCATCGCTGAGAACAGTAACCAGTTAGAAAAAACGGGCTTGAATCTTCTGGTCGTTACAATAGACTGCATCATCAATGCCTGGTTTTTCTTATCCAGGTTTTCCCATAGCCATGGTGCACGAACTAAAGCAAGTGCCACATAGGAAGCATCTACCAATTGTTGCCCACCAATATCAAAGTTCATAAAATCTTTGGCGTTAGAGTCTAAGGCATTTTTTAAGCCCTGAATAGCCCATTCACGATATTGTTTCCTTAAGGCAACTTCTTCAGCTGAACCTCCTTCTAACTGTAACCATGGTGCAATACCACTTAAAACCCTACCCAAAACTTCCACATATTGTACTTTAATGCGGTGTTCTTTATTATCTACGTGGATAGAGGTAACCTTAGGCATCACAATCCTCAAACTGTCTTTAGCCAGATTATATAAAACAGGTTTCACCATCTTATCCATTTGCTGCAACCAAAACTGCCTGTCAGTTAGCGCTGCACCTTTATTATTTTTGGCTTTCTTTTGTGCAAAAACAGATCCACCAGCCAAAATGATGAATAAGCCTGCAATCAAGATATTTTTAAGTCTCATTTTCTCTTTAAAATTTAGCGTCCTTTGATAAATAGCGGTACATTTCGCTTCCTGCCAATAAAAATGCACCTACACCAAAATTCGATGTAGAATTTACATCAACCACCTGACCTGGAATGGCTTTCTCTCCAATCGGTTGTACATAACCCAGTTTACCATCAGGTTGTAATGCAGTTTTAGTTAAATATGTCCATGCTTTTTGCGCTGCAGGTAAATAGTTTTTTTCTTTTAAATAGCCGTTGTTTATCCCCCACAACAAACCATAAGTAAAAAACGCTGTCCCACTGGTTTCAGGTCCTGGCGCGTGTTGCGGATCGAGGATACTTCTGGTCCAATAGCCTTCTGCTTGCTGGCTTTTAACAATTGCTTTGGCCATATTGCGGTATTTGGTTAGGTATTCATTCCGGTGTGGATCTGTAAGGGGCAGATCTTTTAGCACTTTCGCCAAACCTGCAAACACCCAGCCATCGCCCCTTGCCCAAAAATCTTTTTTGCCATTGGCACTTTTATGTTTCGGATAAACATATTTGGCATCGCGGTAATAAAGCTTTTCCTTTTTATCGTACATGATGCTGTTGGCATACATAAAATATTCGTAGAGTTTATCCAGGTATTTTTGATCGCCGGTTACTTTATAAAGTTTGGTCATCACTGGCATTACCATGTACAAGCCGTCTGCCCACCACCAATAATCGTTATTGGGTGTACTCATTTCGTATTGCATTACCTCTTTTGCCCTGGCGATTTTATATTCTTCGGGTTTTAAGTGGTATAGATCGATATAGGTTTGAAAGCAGATTTGCCAATCGCCAAACAGTACATGTTCATCTGTTTCGCCATATTTATATTTCCAATTGGATTTATCGGTAGATTTTGCGCCCATCCATTTATTGTATCCGGCCCAATCTTCTGAATATTTTCGGTATGCTTCGTTTTTGGTAACCTCATAGGCCTCCATGTTCCCGGTATGATAAGCTGCGTGATCCCAAAAGGCACGCACTTCGGGTTTATTGTTGCTTTGCCAATAAATATTTGCCCGGTTAATCATTTCCAGCACTTCTTCTTTTGACAGCTGGCTCTGGGCATTTACCGCTCCGCTGGTTAAGAAAAAGAGTAAGAAAAGCACTTTATATAATTTTGAATTCATTAGTGTATTGGTTTAATGCCATTTACAGTTGGTTTTATAGGCTTAATGGTTCCATCAGTATTAAATTCCATCTTGTCAATACAAACTTCGCGGTTGAAGCCTGCAGCGTCTCCCATTGAAATTCCTTTTGGCCGGGTAAAACGGTGGTAAACCATATACCATTCGTCTCTGCCATTTACTTTAATCACACTGTTGTGCCCTGTACCGTAGATACCCTGAGGTGCATCTTTTGCCAAAATCAGATTATTTTTCGGAATGGTTATTTTTCCTGTAGGCGAGTCAGAAAAACCATATCTTACCCTGTAATTCTCACTTCGGGTATCATCTTCCGACCATAAAAAATAATATTTCCCATTTCTATAAAACACTTCTGTGCCTTCTCTGAAATCATTATTTGGGGTAATAATTTTAATCGCAGTGGTATCAATCGAAATCATATCATCATTTAATGGTGCAACAGCCATGTAGCCATTTCCCCAGTACAAATAACTTTTATTGGTTTTAGGATCGTTAAACACATCCGGATCAATCTCCTGACCACCTTTAATTCCTTTTGGCTTGCTCGCAATTAAAGCTTTGCCACTATCCTTAAATGGTCCTGCCGGATCATCAGCAACAGCAACACCAATTTTCTGTGCAGCTGTGAAATAATAGAAATATTTATATTTTCCATTTACTTTCTTTTCGATAATAGTAGGTGCCCAGGCATTCCTTTTTGCCCATGAAACGTCTTTTTCAAGATCTAATATTTTGCCTTCATCTTTCCAGTTAACCAGATCTGTTGAGGAAAAAGTTTTAAAATAAGTACCGCTCCAATTGTTAAATCCATCACTGGTTGGATAGATATAATATTTAGAAGTTTTATTGGAATATAAAATCTCAGGATCGGCATAATAGCCTTTTAGCACAGGGTTATTCGCTACTGCAACAATTACCTCGAAAGTTTTAGCTTGCTGACCAGGAATGCTCACCTTAATTTTTACAGGGCCTTTAGAAAAATCCAGTTTTCCTTTTGGCAGGATGCTGATTTGGTTAAAGGTATTAAACTGCGGATCAAAAGTCTTTAGATCTGTGCCATAATTTACAGGTAGATAAAGTTTTTGGTTCACACTATCCAGAACAATGTTATTTTGGTTGATTGCCTTATTTTTTGTGGTATGTAGAACAGACTCGACTGTATACCACTGTTTAAGCAAACGGCTTAACTCTTGCTGATTAATCGGCAAAATAGTTCCGTGCCTTGGATGAAAATCCATTGTAACATCCTGATCTACCACACTAAAATTTGTCAAATCTTTACTCTTGGTAAACTGGTAACGGCCTTTCATGTATACATCATACATCAGGATATATTCATCGCCATGGTTCAGTTTAAAAACACCGGCTCCTTCTACCGCTTCTTTAGTTTGTTGAAGGTATTTATCCTGTAATACGTAACCTTCTGTTAATTTATCAGAAACTGCTTTTTTAATGCCATTACCATTACCTTCTGTTTTAAAGAACAGATTGTATTTACCCTTATCGTAAATAATATCTCCATCGATACAAGAGCCATTGGTTGGACTAAAAAAGAGCTGTTTTGGAGTAGTTTCGAGGTCGGTAAAATCCACGTTGGCATAAGCGTAATAAATTTTATCAGGATCATCGCCATTCTTCATCGACCAATAAACCATATATTTTTTGGCTGTTTTATCATAGATGGTTTGCGGAGCCCAAACGCGCAGCAGGTTTTCGTTATTCGGAAAACGTTTTTGAATATTAACAACTGCCGATGTCCAATGGATCAGATCATTTGATTTCAACAATACCATGGCCCTGTTCGAGTTCCAGCCATTAGCCGAAACCATATCAGTAGCCACCATGTAAAAGGTTTTGCCATCTTCACCGCGCAGAATATGTGGGTCGCGAACGCCACCAGTGCTGCTAATCTTTTCTGAAGAAATGATTGCGTTATTGTTATTTAATGCGCTGTAATGATAACCATCGGTACTCACTGCAAAACGAATGGCTTCTTCTGCTTTCGAATTTCCGGTGAAATAGGTAAATAAGTAAGCCACATTCTCTTTTGATTGGGCTTTTTGACCAGAAGTTTTTTTAGGTTGTGCGATTATTTTTCCTGATAAACATATCAGTAATAAAAGAATAGTATATTTTATTCGTGAATATTTCATTTCTCGTGTAGTTATTTTATTTTTTTGGTTTCCAATCCAATACCTGGACCTTTGTTGGCGCATGGTCTGCTTTTCCTTCGCCATCTATTTGGGTAACATTTTGTAAAAATAGGCTTAATATACCTTTAGTTTTCCAAAGTTCAGTATCATACGTAGGTTCCCAATCGCCCATGCTGGTTTTGGTCAGGTCTTTAATTATCCAGTTTTCTGATCCAAGATGATCATTTAAAGCAATAGATGCCTTGTTTCCGCGTTCGGCATCTCTAAATAATAAACCTGCGGCATAATGTTTTCCATTTGACCAAACGATAATCTGTGGTCGCGAAATTGGAATCCGCTTGGTACCGGTACCACTTAAGCTAAACGTCGTTTTTCTAAAATTCAGGTTACTTACTTTCCAGCTGTTATCCGTTTTAAAGACAAGGTGATACTGAGGCCCGGCTTCATTCACTCCGCGCCAGTAACCAGCAATAAATACTTTACCTTTCGCATCGGCAAACATTGATGTTTGGTTAATCAACTCACTTTTCTGTGGAATTTTTACGGTATACTCTGCATTTGTGGCGGTAATGGGAAGCTGATATTTTTCGCCGGTAGATTTTAACCAGGTGATGCCGCCATCGGTTGATTTTGCATAACATAAATCATGGTTACTGGCTACATCAGGGCTTTCGCGCCAAACCCACGATAAATGGATGGTTCCAACCTGATCTACTGCAACCTGCCAATAGGCATTACGCTGGCCTTCGCCATCAATCATTCCATCTTGTATCCGTGTCCACTTTCTGGTTTTTAAACTATAATGATTAATCATCAGGTTTCCGTTTCCAGAGCCCCCATCACGGTAAAAAAACAAAAGATCGCCATTAGTCAGCTTATAAAACTCAGGATAACTGACTTTATTTTCCTTTGCGGAGAGCATAACTTCTTTTTTGCCTAAAGTTAACGAACCTGCTGAAACTGATCTGGCGTAGTTTAAATTATTGTTATGCTGGCCCCAGGCAATATGAAGAAAACCATCCCCATCGATCATAATACTGATTGATTTATGCGCATCGGTAGCATCGCCTTTATAAGGTGTGATAACCGACGTCCAATGGGTAGAACCGATTTTTCGTTTGGCCAATACCACATTTTGTTCGTGATCATAGTAAGCTGCATACTGGCTGCCTTTAAAGCTAATTAAGGAATTTTTTCGAAAAATAACTGTATTTACTGAATTGTTCGCCCAACCGTTGCTGGCAATAGTACTCAGCTGTGTTTCTTGTGCAACACTTATCAGACTAACACTGACGAACACACAGATTAGAAATATATTTTTATTGAGGTATTGATACATTATACGTTTACACTGATCGGCATTACATTTGGCAAAGCCTAAGTACCGAAATTTTTAAGCTTTACACAGGGGGTTAAATCATACTTTGCAGGGGGTGTTTTAAGCTAAATGCCTTAAAAAGGTAAAATAGCGTAACTTTTATGTTGTAGCATTAACATTATAGTATTTATGAAAACTTTTCCGGTGTTTCTTTATAAACTCTGATGGCGTTAACTTAAACAGCTTTTGAAACTGCTCCCTAAAATATTTACTATCATTTATGCCAACTCTGAAAGCTGCTTCGTTAATATTTAAATTGGTATTGATTAATAATTCGGCAGCTTTTCTTAACCTGATAAAACGGATAAAACCATTTATCGATTGGCCTGAAGTAGCTTTGATTCTTTTATAGAGATTAGAATGACTCATCCCAAGATCAGATGCCATTGTTTTTACGTTAAAGTTATCCTCCATTAAATTTTCTTCGATAATCATAATGCATTTTTGAAGAAAGCCCTTATCCTCCTGAGAGACTTTGTGGGCATCACTCTTCAAGGTTATTTCATTGTAGAAATAAGACTGAAGATTGGTCCTGTTTTTAATAATGCTATTAATCTTGGCTGTAAAAAGCTCTTTATCGAAAGGTTTACCTATAAAATCGTAGGCTCCAACTTCAATTCCTTTAAGTTTTACTTCCGGACCAGGGTCGCCGGTTAGCAGAATTACAGGAATATGGCTTAGGGCAGAATCGTCTTTAATCGCCTTACAGAGTTCGATACCGTTGAGGCCATCCATGTTTACATCAGATATCACGATATCTGGCAAATATTCTTTACAAAGCTTTAGTCCATCGGTACCGTTTTCGGCCTTGTAAATTTTGAAGTTATCCTGAAAAATCTGTTTAATGTAATCTATAATTTCCAGGTTATCATCAACAACCAAAATTGAGTGTAAATCTGAGATAAGCAATTCGAGGTTGCCTACATGCTCGGTGTCATTATTTTCAGCTTCTTCCTCTTGTGCAATAAGTTCATTTACATAGGTTAATTCATTTTGAAACACACCACTGTGTTGCAAATTTGGTTCTCCAACCGGAATATCGATCAAAAATACCGTACCTATTCCCTGATTGGAGCGGAACGAAATTTTACCCTGATGCAATTCTACAAAGTTTTTGGCCAGGTACAGGCCAATACCGAAACCCATTTTCAGCGATTCGTTCGACATGACCTTATAAAATTTATCGAATAACTTTTCACCGACATGCGCCGGTATGCCCGGACCACTATCGCTCACTTCAATATGCACACGCATACCAAGGCTTTTAACACTAAATTTCACAAAACCGCCCTTTGGTGTAAATTTTAGTGCATTAGAGAGCAGGTTAAAAAAAACAATTTCGAGTTTGTCTTTATCTGCATAAATATCCAGGTCCTCTTCTTCGCACTCAAATATATACTCGATGTGATTCTGCTTTGCCAGATAATTAAAGCAGAGGAAAATCTCGTTTGTAAATTTGTATAGGTTGATCCTTACAATTTTCAAGGTATCATTTTCACTTTCCGTTTTTCTAAATAGCAATAACTGATCTACCAAGCTTAATAAACGCCTCGAATTGCGGTAAACTACACTTAAATCGTTCTTCTCTTGCCCCGGATCTTTTTTATGGATAATATCTTTAATCGGATTAACGATCAGGGTTAACGGTGTTCTAAGCTCGTGAGAAATATTAGTAAAGAAGTTTAACTTTTTCTCATTCAGGTCCTTTTCACGCTCCATTTTAAAATTGGTAAGCTCCACTTCGTGTTTTAATCTTCTCTGGCGGCTGCGATAAGTTTGAAAAAGATAAAACAGGGAAGATCCTATAATGAGATAAATGGCATACGCCCACCAGGTACGGTACCAGGGAGGTAAAATCCGAATGAATACGATCTTTTCGTTGTTGCTCCAGGCACCTTCTGTATCGGTACTTTTAATGTGCAGTTTATATTCGCCCTCACTTAATCTGGAATAATAAGCGGTACTCAATTTGTTTACATAATTCCAGTCTCTGTCCCACCCCTCCAGGTAATAAGCATACGAAATCTGGTCCTGAAAAGAAAATTCTATGGCTGCATAATCGATAGAAATCACCGCAGCATTATATGGGATTTCTATATGAGCTAAATTAACGATAGAGATATCCTTATAACCTGAATCCTGGTCGAGCGGAATATTATTGATCCTGAAATCTGTCAGCACCATTTTAGGTATCCTTCTGTTTTTCTTTATGCTATCGGGCGAAAACAGGTTGAAGCCGCCAATTCCACCAAATAAAAGATCACCATTAGTAAGCTTTAAGGCTGCATTGTAGTTAAACTGATTGCTCTGTAAACCATCAGTAGCATAGTAGTTTTTAAAGTTATGGTGTGTAACATCAAATTTCGACAGACCATTGTAGGTACTGCACCATAAATTGCCTTGTTTATCCTGGAGGATATTGAGTACCGAATTACCCGGCAATCCATCACTCTGGATATATCGTTTTATTTTTTTGGTTTCGGGATCAAAAAGCAGTAACCCTCCACCTTCTGTACCAATCCATAGTTGATGGTTTAAACCCTCCTGAATAGCCCTAATGGCAAAGTTGATTTTTGTATAATGATGTCTTTTATTGATTGGATCTATTTCAATCAGATCGGTATAATTCCCAGCCCAAAGCCTGCCTTTCGAATCCTGGAACAAGCTGTGAATATCTTTTAATTTATGGTCAAAAAGTTCAAATTTATCAGTACTCTTATTGTAACGGTATAATGCGCCACCTTTCGTGGTTCCTACCCAAATATTTTGCTGTTTGTCTTGATAAAGCTTCCAAATATTAATATCATCAATACCTTTAAAAGTATTATAACAGTTATAATGGATAAATTTTCCGGTTGTTTTATTAAACCTGTCTATCCCTCCGCTAAAAGTGGCCACCCACACGTTGTGATCGGTATCATTTAAAATACTGGTAACAAAATTACTGGTTAAGGAGTTTGGATCGCTGGTTTTAGCATAATTAGTAAACACGTTTTGCTTCCGGTTCCAAACACTTAAACCACCACCATCAGTTCCGATCCAAATGTTTTTGTGCTCATCTTCACTAAAGGAGAGCACAAAATTGTTAATTAATGAATTTCTATTTAATGGATCATGTTTAATCGTGGTAAACTGCTCACTTTCCGGATCAATGATATTAACCCCGCCACGTAAGGTTGCTATCCACTTTCTGGATTCGCGGTCTTCGTAAACCTGTGCAACAGAATTACTGCTCAGTAAGCCTTTTTCTTTTCCTGCAGACAGGTAATTCGTTTTTTGATTTTTTGTGTCGTAAACGGCAATTCCTCCCCCATCGGTCGAAATCCAGAGTTTTTGTTTCCGATCGAACAACAGATTCATAATATTCTCATTACTTAAATGCTTGTTAAACCTGGTCAGGCTACCTTTGGTTTTATCAAACTGAAAAAGTCCGTGTTCTGTTCCAACCCAAAGCATTTGGTTAGCACCTTTGGTAATACAAGTTACCGAGCGTACGGCAGGAGTTACTAAACGAAGTGTGTTTTTATCAAGATCATACCTGCAAAGCCCAACATCTTTTATAAAAAGCCAAAGGGTTTGATTTTCATCTGCATATAAAGCCTTTACTGTAAAATCGAATTTTTTATCAAATGGGATCCGTTCTGCTGTACCACTATTCTTTTTGAGCATGAACAGGCCTTTTTCTTCAGTAGCCACATAAACAACTGAAGCTTTACTGATTGCAATTGAATTAACAGCATCACTTACTTCACTTTTTATGCCTTTATCCAGATAAACCAATTGATGAAACTTAGAATCGGCATAATCATAATATGAAATTCCTTTTTGCGTACCTACCCAAACCCTGTTATTCTCATCTCCATTCAATACTGTGATATGGTTATTCACCAATGAATGCTCATCTCCCCACCCATTTCTAAAAACCTTGAAATGATAACCATCGTAACGGTTTAATCCGTCATAAGTACCCATCCACATAAAACCATAATGATCCAGATACAAGGAATTTACCACGTTATTAGACAGACCACTTTCTACCCCAAGGTATTTAAGTGGAACAGTTAAAGAAGACTGGGCAAAACCAATACCTGCGCCCATCCATAAAAATAGCATGAAGCAGGCAGTTTTTTTTTGTATAAGAAACATAGAGAAAACAGTACTGAGGTATTATTTGGTATGGAACGAATATACATATTTTCTCATACTCCATTAGCTGCTATGATTTAGGATTAAATAGCTAAAAGCGCAATATTCCCACTACATTAACGCAGTATATTAGCTTATTTAAATTAAGCAATTTATTAACAAACAATCACTTAACATCAGAATGCCCGAGGTGTTTTGTGGGATTGACTTCATCACGAATAAGCTGTTTTAATTGTTTAATTTCAGGAAAACCTTGCATCTGCTTTCTATCAAAAATTAGTTTTCCGTCAACATGAACCGTAAAAACACCAGATGTTTCACTCGGAATTAAAGTTACCCCCTTCACCTCATCTACAAAAGTGGTTAAAATTTCTTGTGCCATGTAAGCCGAACGTAACATCCAGCCACATTTAGGGCAATATGTGATATTAACAAGTGGTTTTTCCATTGATTTTTTTTTACAAGGGTACAAAAAATCTGGAGTGATGGAAAATGGAGACATTAGATGATAACAGATACAATTGAGCCCCTCGCTGGCGCACGCGTGCCGCGTGTGCATTTTCTTTCATCACAACTCTTCCAATTCTATCAACCCCTTACCTCCACTATAATCTATTGCACTGCTATATTTCCAATGCCAGGCTTCGTTAACAAAACCTGCCACTACAGGATTATCGTGCAGGTAATCTGCCTTTTGCTCAATAACAGCCGTACTCCACAACTCTATTGGCTTATTGTTGTGCTGCCAAAATTGATATTCTTTAACGTTACTGCTTTTTAAGCCTGCCCGCTCAAACATCCATAGCAGCCATTCTTTTCTACTTTCCTTGCTGTTCTCTTTAATTGCTTTTACAATTTCTTTGGAAGTATATTCTTTAATTCTGCCTAATAAGATATCTGGATTATGATTTTTTGCACTAAAAATTAAATGTATATGACTTGGCATAATACACCAGCAATAAAGTTCTAAGCCGAGATTTTTCTTACAGTAAATTAAGCTATCAACGATAATATTGCAATATACCGGACGAACAAATATATCTATCCAATATACTGTTGCAAAACTTACAAAGTATAAGCCTTCTTTATTATAAAATTTATATTTACGGCTCATTTCTTTAGGTTTTCCACATGTTAAACACAACTGTGCTAGCAAAAGTTTTTGTGCTTTGTTTTTCAAAAATACGGAATGAATTAACCATTTTAGCTGGGATAGCAGGCAAGATAACGGTTTTAACTTGTGGAACTTTACTGTTATTTAAATATAAGAAAATGAATGGGAAAAAGTGGCTTTCTTAAATATTACCCTACATTTCAGACGCGGCACGCGCGCGCTAGCAAGAGAAATTACGATCTCTTGAATAGAATTTAGTATGAATTGCTGAGCTAAATTGCACACGCGGCACGCGTGCGCTAGCAAGGGCTGAAACAGCTTAAAGCGTATGCGGAATCAGCATTATAAATTTTATGATTTCTTTTTGTGCTTCTTCCTTTTCTTCCACCAGATGATAAAACCTGTAACCGGTAAACTTGCTGCTACCAAAGCTGCCAGAAGAGAAAGAATTTTATTCGGAAGGCCCAAAAGCCTGCCCGTGTGCAGATCATAATTGGTGGCTTCTATTAAATCGGCACCGTTAAAATCTTTATACAGCTTAGCTCTAGTCATTGTGCCTGTAGCTTCCTCATAAAAAAAGGTATTCTGTTTACGCGCCCAACGGTAAGGATAAACCATTCTTAATCGCAGTTCGCCTTTACCACGCAACGAAAAACTAGTGGAAATAGCACCAGGATATTTAATTTTAGCCTCAGTATAAATTTTATTGTAACGTACAGGTACCGAATCAATATGCGTTGGTTTGGCCGAAACGATAGCTTTGCCCTGCCCTAATTTACTTCCCGTAAAAAAGCTTGCTGCATTTTTGACCTCTTTAAATGCAAAGTACAAACCACTCAAAGCGGTAATCAATAACACAACCGACGCATAAAAACCCAGTACATTATGCAAATCATAATTCAGTCGTTTAAATGATGCTTTTCGTTTAATGGTTAACGATTGTTTTAACAAGCGCATTTGGCCCGGAAACCAGAGTATCAGTCCGGTTATCAGCATCAGTACAAAAATAACTACCGACCATTCTATAATGAACTTCCCGGTTTTACCTAGCAATAGCGAGGTATGGAGATGTTCTACAACCTGGAGCCAATCTTCGCCACCTTTTTTAACTAAAGTAGCATCGTAAGGGTTAAAATAATAAACCTTACCCTTTTTACTGGTAAGTTCTACCGTTGCATTTGGCAAGGCATCCTCAATTCTGATCAGCCTTAATTCATCTTTCGGCGAAAGTTTTTCGAATCCTGAAATAACTTTATCTAAACCTATAAAAGGTTTCTCCTGAAGCCCTACATAACGGAAATCTTTTTGTGTACAATCCCTGATTTCTTCTTCAAAAATATACAGTGCACCGGTTACACTAATCACAAATACCACCAGGCCAGTTGCCAGGCCGAGCCAGAGATGAATGTTCCTGATGGTATTTTTAAATTTCCTATTCTTCATTGCTTAAAAAGCGTAGCCTAACGATAGATTAAATCTGCGTCCATTCCCTCTCACATAATTTACATTGCTGCCATAAAACTGAGAAATAGCAGGGTAATAAACTTTATTCAATAAATTTTCTATTCCTAACGATAGTTTTAATGGTTGTGTAACCTGATATACTGCAGCAACATTAAATAAGTTGAAGGCTTTAACCGGACCTTCGCCGATTAAGTATTTACCGGCAGCATTGGTTTTAAAACGGTCGCGATTTCCGACACGCATCCAGTTTACATCCAAACTTAAGTTTTTAATGCCTGAATACTTAAGATAAACAGTAGTTTTTGAAGGTGGGATACGCGTTGTATTTAAATATACGTCTTTTTCTCCGTCAAAATTACCATCATTATCTACATCGCCTTTCCCTTCTACCTGTGCATAATTACCACCAATACTCAATTCCTTTAGTAACTGATAATCAGCCTGGATTTCAAATCCATATACACGCTCGGGGATACGTTGAGAAATATAGGTGCCATTCACCTCTAAAAGATTGGCACCCAGTTTAGAAGTGCTGTAATAATAAGCAGCACTAAAATTCAGTTTACCTACGCTACTACTAAAACCCGCTTCATAATTATTTACAATGATTGGTTTAGTTTCTAGCTGCGATAAAGTATTACTTTTCGCTGCCCTTAATACCCTACCCAGCTCAAATACCGAGAAAGACTGCGCATAACTGATAAAAGGATTAAAAAATTTGAATTTTGAGTAACGTGCTCCGGCATTAAATACCAAAGCGTTATAATTTAATTTGCCCCCCTGTACCGCTATACTTCCGGCACCGTTTGCGCCGGTAGCCAGGGTATTAAAATCGTCTACATCAATGTTAATATTTTCAACTCTTAAGCCTCCTTTTATGGTTAAATCATTGATTAAAGTTGCAGAAGCCTGTAAATAAGGTGCAAAGTTGACCATATTCATATTAGGCACCCATAAACGACCATCAGTTAAACTTTGAGCAGTTTTATCGTTCATTAAATCCAAACCATAGTTCAATTGCATGGGTACCTGGTCTGTAACGTTAAAAGGTGTGTTCAGGTTTACCCTTGCTCCTTTTTTGGTAGAGGTAATGGCCGATTGGCCGCTTCCGAAAAATGAAGCGGAGTTGGAATAAATCGTATAAAAATCCTGGTAATATACATTGGCTGTTAAATCGGTTTTCCCGAAAATCTGTTGATTGGTATATTGTAAATTCGCATTGTGGTTAAACCTGGTTCCCTCATCTTCGCCCAATCTTGTGCCATAAATACCGATAGCAGGCGATTGACCGTAAACACCATCTTTAGTTATATATTTCGAGTGTTGTCTGGAGCTGAAGTAATTATACATCACCTGCAAACGCTGTTTAGGCGTAAAGTTATAACCCAATTTTACAAATCCGTTATAAGATCTGGTTTCGCCCAAACCATATTCTGGCGAGATAACCAAGCCCTCAGCATCGCGGAAAACACCTGTTTTTTCGAACATCCCGCTTACTAGGTAATCAAATTTACCTGTTTTACCATAAAGCTGTTGCGAAAAACGGTAGCCAATGGTGCTATCGCCCTTTATGTTTCCGGTAATTCCAGCCTGTGAATAACCTCCGAATGATTTTCCTTTATCAGCCTTTTTAGTAATATAATTGATCAAACCACCTTCTGCACCATTACCATAAATAGCGGTGGCACCTTTAATTACTTCCACACGCTCAATCACTGAAGGATCTATACTACGGATATCCCTTCCTCCTGCTCTTAACGGCGTAGATTGTGGAATACCATCAATTAACACCAAAACATTTCTACCACGCAAAGTCTGACCGGAGTTACCCGTTTGATTGGTAGAAAAACCCAATCCTGGTACACTGTACGAAAGGATATTGGCCAAATTTGGACTGATTGCAGATTGTGTATTCAATTCCTTTGCCGTAAGCACTGTTACCGAAGATGGTGTTTGCGATAGTGATTCTGGCCTTCTGCTTGCCGAAACAATCACATCATTCAGTTCTGAACGTTGCTCTTTTAAAACAAATATTACCTGAGTGATGTCGTTTGCAGTAACCGATACCACTTGTTCGAGTTGATCGTAGCCGGTAATCGATATCCTGATCTGCTGGTTTCCTGCCGGAACATCTATTAACTTAAATGCACCGATTTTATCAGAAGTGGTTTTAAGATTCTGTTTTCTAACCTGTATATTGGCAAAAGATATACTATTCCCTAACGAATCGACAACTTTTCCACTAATTGTTCCCTGCCCTGTTTGTGCAAAGAGGGTGGTTGTGAATAGGAATATAATAAGAGCAGTGGCAAAAAATTTTAGGTATGGGTATCTCATGCAATTTCTAAATTTCGGCAAAGCTAACATTATTTAGACTCGTTAAAAATAATAAATCAAAAAAGATACCTACCTGCTGTTAATCATTCATCATTTTAAAATAAAATAAGGCATAAGATTTAATTTATTTGATATTTGCGTTAAACTGTTTGGAGTAAAAAGATGTTGGAAACAAAGATGATGTACGCAATGATCACCGGAGCCAGCAAAGGTATTGGCAAATCGATGGCCATTGCGCTGGCCAGAAGAAAAATCAACTTGTTGCTTATTGCCCGTTCGGCTGATGAATTAAGTGTTTTACAATCAGCGATTAAAAATCAATATGGGGTTGAAGTGCACAGCCTGGCGATCGATCTTAGCCATATTGAAGCGCCAAAAGCTGTATTAAACTGGATAACAGCAAACAATTATGCCGTTAATATCCTGATTAACAATGCAGGTTATGGATTGTGGGGCAAATTTGCAGAGCTGGATTTAAGTACCCAGTTAGAAATGTGCCAGTTAAATATGACTACAGTAACCTCATTATGCCATTTATTACTTCCAATCCTTTCAGCAGAAAAAAAATCATATATACTCAACGTTTGCAGTACTGCTGCCTATCAGGCGGTACCAACTTTAGCCATTTATTCGGCAACTAAAGCCTTTATTTTATCTTTTACCAGGGCATTAAGATTCGAACTGAAAGATGGTCCGGTTTCAGTGAGCTGCCTGAGTCCTGGCCCTGTTGATACGGGTTTTGCACACCGCGCCGGACTGGATGCTTTTAATAAAATGGCAGAGAAGTTTAATATGAAGCCTGATGATGTGGCAGAAATTGCCATAAAAGGAATGTTCGCAGGGAAATCTGAAATTATTCCAGGTTTTACCAATATCATCAGTGTATATGCCAATAGAATCTTGCCTAAGGGATTCATCGAAAAAATGGCCGCAGGGATTTATAAAACTTAGTTCCATGTACAGTCAGATGTTACCATATAACTAATCACACACCTCATTTTCGTGAATTATCCTGTTTGATGTATGAGTGTCGGGTGGTAACATCCAACACCATAGATATTATGTAAGTCTGAGGGGTATTTATGGTATAAAAATCAATATGAATGATAGATTCTTTTAGCGGATTATGTCTGCGAGGAATCGTCATTCCCAACTTGATTGGGAATCGCAATGCAAGCGCTTTAAGATTCCCGCCTACGCGAGAATGACGGTGTACTGATAGATTCTGTCTATGGTAGCGGAGTCGAAGACCCCTGGATGCGTCCTAACATTATCCTGTCTGTTGCTGTCTCACCGACTGAAATAAATTACTTATTTAGAAAATGAGGGGCCTGTGCCTTTGGCGGTTTACAGTCCCGCCATTCGCTATAGCTCCGATAGAAAAATCGGAGGCTGCCGCTACTGTCTGGTTTAAGAACAAAGGTGAGTACACTATGCAACCCTAAAAATGAAATACTGTTTAGGCCATTTAGCTCCGGGTGCAGCGATACCCTGCAGCAAGGAGGCACGACGAAGCGAAGCGTAAAGCGAAACACGGGAACAAAGTATCCTATTACAACTACAATTGCGCTCCAAATAATAAAAGATCTGTTTCACTTAAAAAATGAATCTGTAACGGACCTGAGTGCCAGATGGTAACATCCAACACCACGGATAAAATTAAAATAAAACGAGTACAGTAGCCTTTATTTGCACACCTGTACCCTACCGCAACTCCTTCCAAAAAAAATATTTTAAAATATTTGAAATAAAATTCTCCGGAATATTAAAAATATGTTACGTTTGTATTAAATACTACTAATTCTATAGAATATGTATAATAAAACAAAATTGTTTTATTTCACTTCAGTACCGAACCACTCGCCGATGCGAATGTGCTGTTGCTGCGCATAACACTTTCCCTAATTATCCTTTTTCCTAAATCTTTTAATTTTTTACACATGGCCACATCGTATCCAACCTTTACCTTATCTGAACAATTAACAAAAGAACAGATTGATTTTTTTAACATACATGGGTTTATCCATTTCAAGAATTTCATCAAGCCCGATACGGTTTCATCGATTATTGATGCTTCTAAACAAGTAGAACAAAAATGGATACAGGAAGATATTAGAAAAATAAACGGCGTGCCAATTAAATACGGAAAAGACCTTGATGGTTCAGCAATTGTACAGCGTTTTGCTTTTATTAATCAACAACATCAAACCTTAAGCGGACTATTATTAGACCCACGCTTTACTGCCCTGCTGCAATTGGCAGGTGATGGTGCACGCCTGGGCACAGAAGAAAAAGACGGCATGGTATTTAACCATTACATTAATGGTCCTGAAAGCAAATTCAGCAAAATGGGCTGGCACACGGATGGTTTAAGGGATATTTTTTATGGTGCTAAACTAAACCCAATGCTCAATATAGGCATTCACCTGAGTACCTTAAAACCTGAAAATGGCGGATTAAAAATAATTCCCGGCACACACAAACAAAGTATTTACCAGATGCTTTTCCGCAAAAAATATTTCCTGGATAATAAACCAGATGCTGAAGAAGTATCGATATTACCCGAAGCTGGAGATTTAACCATCCACGATGGCAGGTTATGGCACAGGGTAGCAGAATCGGCCATACGTGGTGAAGAAAGCAGAAGACGCGTAATTTACATACCCATCATCGCAGGTAAATATGCCCCAAAAAATGAGAATAGTCCAACAGTATTTTACCAGCGCTTCGCCGGAATTGTAAAATAATTTTATGTTATTTGCTTTATTGTTTACTTACCTGGTCAGATCGGGGAAGCTAAAACGAATAACTTATTATTCTAAAGGTATTCCAAAGAAGATCAGTTTAAAATTTTACCGACCGGAAACGGCCATTCTATTTGGCGTAATTTTGGTTGGCACTTAAATTGGAGGCTATTATTAAACTAAAAAAAGACCATTTAGATGGCAAAAGGGTATTTGCAGACCGCGAGAGGACAAATATTTTAAGAAAAGGCGAGCAAGCACTGATCTTATTTTTGCTTCAAAGGGTTCCTAAGTGGATCACGCCCAATATGATGACAGGGATTGGCATGATTGGATCGCTGATTGTGTTTTTAAGCTTTATTTTGGCTGGTTTTTATGCAAAAAGTTATTTGCTGGTCGGAATTTTAGGTTTTATGATCAACTGGCTTGGCGATTCGCTTGACGGCCGGCTGGCGTACTTTCGTGAAATCCCCCGTAAGTGGTATGGCTTTGCACTTGATATTGTGATGGATTGGCTCAGCATTATCCTGATCGGTTTGGGCTATTATTATTACGCCGATGGTGGCACACAGATTTTCGCATTTCTTTTTGTGGTATTATACGGTTGGTCTATGATTATTTCTCAACTGCGTTATAAAATTACCGGCTTTTACCAAATCGATTCGGGCTATTTAGGTCCGACGGAATTACGCGTAATTATTTCGCTTATTTTAATTGCCGAAACCTTATTTACAGGTGCTATTACTTATTTCGCAATTGCGATGGTATCGCTGTTATTGGTTATCAATATTATCGATACTTTTAAACTTTTGAAAGCGGGCGATGCTAAAGACAAGGAGGAGAAAACATAATGACCTGGGCGTCTGTTAAACTTTTTCTCAAAGCGCAGGTATCGGCTTTTTCTGGTGGTGTTACCGATTATGGATTAATGATACTACTAACCGAATGGCTGCATATCCACTTTACCATTTCTATTTTAATCTCAGGCACGCTTGGTGGGATCGTTAACTTTTGCATTAACCGTTTTTGGGCTTTTAAGAGTAACGATGGCTATTGCAGTTCTACAAGCGGACAGCTAATCCGATTTTTTACCGTGGTTTTGGGAAGTATCTCATTAAAATCAGCAGGCACCTATTTATTGCACAGTAGCCTCAATTTAGATTATAAACTTGGCAGGCTTTTAATTGATAGTATCGTTTCTTACGGTTTTAATTACCCCTTAATGAAATATTGGGTATTTAAACTCAATAAATTGAGCGATTCTGAAGTTGATGGAGAAGATTATTTTGAAAGACTTGGCGAAGAACAAAGGGCTTAATTCCCTGATTACAAAGTTTTTGCAACAAATCCGTTTAACCAATCAAACGTTTGCGCTTTGCTTGTTGAATAAAGCTATTCTTAGGGATAATTTATGTTAAAATCAATGTGAATTATATAAGAATCTAAGGAAATAATGGTTTTCGAAATGTCGTCATTGCGAAGCCAATTCTTCATTGGATGAAGCAATCTTTATAGCAAGAATATAAGTATGATAGATTGCTTCGTCGTGCCTTCTTATAATGACGTTTATATAAATAACTGATATTTAGTGTTATTTTTTTGACCATATAAGACATTTAAGGACCATATAAGCTTACATGTTCTTATATGGTGTGAAAGCCTAAAGGATTATTTAATGAATTAGATGTTCTTAGGTGTCTAAGGTGGTTAATTAAACTGCATAGTCTTTAATTTTTACGACTACCTTAGACATCTTAGCTCAATGAGTTTTGCAGGATGCAAAATCTTAAACCTAATACGTTAGAAAGCGTATATAGGACGTCATTCCTATTTTTTTCAGGCCACAGACCTGATGGTTACTCGCAATGACGATCTTTCTATAGAGATCTTTCAATGCTTAAAGTTAGTTTTCAATAAAAAAAATTAGAATTGAAATAACAGATTTCTCCATTTTGCTACCCGTGAAAATCATTAATCTTCTTAATAATTCCTTCAAATTCAGATTCTTTGGCCATGTACTTATTCAGTAAATCGATCTGATTTAATCCCCTAATCAGGTTGTGTTTAGGATAATTCGTTTTATAGTAAATGTCGCCATTTAAAAAATCCGCTATAAACCTTACCGCTTGCATATAAATCATAAATTTACCTGAATAAATAAAGAATTGTTTTTCGGTAAAGGCCAAAACCTGGTTCATTTCTTCCATGTAACCTTTATGTATTGCGGCAAAAACATCTGCCCTGATGGCTATTTTGCTAAAATCCTTTTCTTCTTCATTGGCTTCAGAAAGATAGGTGCGCATCATATCACCCACATCGCTGATAAAGTATCCCGGCATTACGGTATCCAAATCAATTACGCATAAACCCACGCCGGTTTCGGCCTGTAGCAATACGTTGCTAATTTTGGTATCGTGGTGTATCACCCGTAAATTAAGTGCGCCGCTATCTACCATATGTACAAACTGTTCTTCTATATCGTAATGTCTGATAATTTCTTCGATGGCAAACTTTGCCTCACTAATCCTTTCGTCGCCAGCTTGTGCTAATGCAGTTTTAAATTGTTCTACGCGTAAAGGCAGGTTATGAAAATCTTCGATGGTGGGCTCTAATTTTTGTACGTTAAAGGCTCTAAGCATCCGGGTAAATTTACCAAACTGCCTGGCAGCATGATAAGCCTGTTCAGGGTGATGTACAAAATCGATCGAGCAAGAATTTTCCACAAATGGGAAAATCCTGTAAAAATGATCATCAATAACGACAAAATCATCTCCATTTGCCGCGGTTATTGGGGCAACAAACAGATATTCAGGCGCTGTTTGATCGAGATATTTTTTTAAGGTCTTAATATTCTGAGCAATATTTTGAGGCTGGCGAAAAACCGCTTTATTCACCTCTTGCAAGATATAGGCTAATTTTTCACTGTAAACTTTCCAGGTATGGTTAATTAAGCCCGAGCCGAAAGGTTCAATTTTAAATTTTTCGGCGTTAAGTCCGTAAGCACCTAATACTGCTTGAAACATAAGATGGTAGTCTATTTGAATGAAAATTGTTCCAGGAATTAATAACAATAACCCCTGGATTAAGTTGCTTATTAAATTATGCGGGTAAGGGATATGGCATTACCTAATATCATAAATTAAGTGTTTTTAACCACAGATGAGCACAAATAAACACGGATTTCCCTATCAGTGTGTATTCTTCCTATCTGTGGTTAAATTATTTTTACTTGTACCGAATGTCTTAACTTAATGACATTGGGCATTAGCCCAAACGGAACTAAAAACCGCTATCATCTAAAGCGAAAGTATTTTTTCGATCCTTCCATTTTCCTTTGGTAAAATCAGGGAATTTCTGCGGCATATTTCCTTCTTTTAAAGATTTGGTGGATAATGGTGTGATTACACTCATCGTAACTGAATCATAAACGTCAATTGGTGTTTGCTTTTTCTGTTTTACCGCCTGGATAAATCCGTTAAATACAAACCAGTCCATACCGCCGTGACCTGCTCCCACAGCCTCTGCTTCATATTTTTTCCAAAGTGGATGATCGTATTTAGCAAACCACTCCTGGGCAGGATCCCATACATCATCTTTCTTTGATTTATGGTCGATGTATACTGATTTATTTACATCCATCCAAAGACCTTTTGTTCCCTGCACCCTGAAACCGAGAGAATATGGACGTGGCAAGTGTGTATCGTGGCTTAACAATACGGTTTCGCCGTTTGCACAATTAATCATGGTAGTCGTTACATCGCCATTTTTATAATTAATTTTAGCATTAGGGTGGCCGGGAGACATTTCTTCTACATAAGCCGCCAATCCTTTAGCTTTAGAGCTGAAGGATACCAGGCTGGTAAAACTATTTCCCCTGTTAATGTTAGCATATTGCATTAAGGGGCCAACGCCATGAGTTGGATATAAATCACCATCCTGATCGATGTTAAACTGCGTACGCCATTGTGCTTCACTTAAAGCTTTTGGTCCGTACTCTACCCCACCGCCATAATAATCTTTACCGTTGTTAAACAGTACATTTCTTAAGTTATGTTGATAGCCACCTTCAAGATGCACCAACTCGCCGAAAAGGCCTTGCCTAACCATATTTAAAGCCGCCATTACATCTCTACGGTAGCAAACGTTCT
This sequence comes from Pedobacter sp. D749, assembly GCF_019317285.1. Lineage (NCBI taxonomy): Bacteria > Pseudomonadati > Bacteroidota > Sphingobacteriia > Sphingobacteriales > Sphingobacteriaceae > Pedobacter > Pedobacter sp. D749. The sequence continues at coordinate 1,372,243 of NZ_CP079218.1, read as the reverse complement.
CTAAAGTCATGTAAGGCATGCCTGTTTTTTCAGAAGTGTTTACAATATCCCAGTGATCCTGGACTGTTAAACCAGCAATTACTTCGCAGCCCACATATTTACCTGCTTTCATGGCATCAACCGCCTGGTCGCGGTGAAACTGCCAGGGTGTTGCTATAATTACAGCATCAATATCTTTACGGTCTAAAAGTTTTTTATAAGCATCTAAGCCGCCAGTATACTCTGTTGCTGCGGGCCTGCCTTTTTTGGCTATAAAATTACGACAGATTTTAAGTGAGCTTTCCTGGGTATCGCAAATGGCAACAATTTCTACATCATCTCTTAATGCACCTTCAGAAATATGGCTCATACCACGTGCCCCCACACCGATATAACCTAATCTTACTTTTCCACTGTTTGATGATGCAAATAAACTCCCGGTTGGCAGGATGGTTAAACCCGCCGCCGTAAATGCACCATTTTTGATAAAATCTCTACGTTCCATTTGTGTTTTTTTGGTTTTGTATTTTTAAAAGTAGAACAAGCAAATGAGCATTACAACATAAATATCAGCGCAAACGATTGACTAATTTTTAATTACTACAATTGATTAGTAAAAACATCTGTTGAGGATACATTTTAGAAGGGCATTACTACTTTCTAAATAAAGTTGTCTGTTTAGAAACAGCTTCTTGATGTGATAAAATAAAATTCTTTTACGCTGTTAAAAAGCTGAAAATAAATTTACCAATCTTTTCGGGAGTTGTTAATAAACGTCTTTGAAATAATGAGAATGTTATCGTATGTTTGAGTAATCGATCCTCTCAATTTTAAATATCTAAATTAACAATGACCAAATTAACACTCCGTAAAGGCAAAGCTATGGCTTGCCTAGTCTTATTGTTCCTCTTCTTGATACAATCATGTCGTAGAGACACTTTAATGCCCAATTCAAATGACCGGATAGAAAATGCCAGAATTTGGTACGGGAAAAACTTTGATAAATCTACCAGTAGTTTAGTGTCCAAAGGAGGTAAATATTCATTCCCACTTACAGTAAAACCAAAATGGGGTGCTGCTCAGTTTTCTGAAGTGGAAGGTCAGACAGAGGCTTATGTTGTACCGTTGGATATTAATGTTCCACTAGAACTTCGGCAGTCTGTTGATCCTATTTTGATTATGCGCAAAAATGACAGTGGATACGAAGCAAAGCTAATAGGTGATGAAGAAAGTAAACAGAGCATTAATACAAATAATGAAGGTAGAACATATAATGCCAAATCATTATACCAAAGAGCTTTCGGAAATCAAGGAGAATTAACGCAAAGCAATAACTCTGTTAGATCAAATAAGCCAACTATAAATAACACAGAATCTAGTAAGTTGGAAAGTCATGGCCTTAGTCCAAACAAAATTATGGCTACAGAATTACCTCCACCAGGTGGCGATTGCATAGATTGGTATATAGTAACCAGGGATAGGGAGGGGAATATAATATCAGAGGAATTTCAGGGCAGAACCTGCGGTATCGATGAAATGCCAGGTGGAGGTGGAGGCGGAAGTGGAGACGAAAATGCCCCAAAACCTGTTGATTTTGGTATCGATCCTAAATGTTTAAACTGCAAGATTCCAAATAGTAATTTTGAGGCTTTTTTAAGCTATTTAAAAGGACTAAACTTTCAATTAACTCAGCCTTTTGAGACTACTGTAACATTTGGCAACCTTTCCTTTCATGGAACTATGGTCGAAGTATGGCGAGACGGGGCCCGTGTAGGTTCGTTTTTTACGCCAGATAGCAGTTCTGATATGTTTTCAGTAGGAATTCATTATAGTGTTGGATTTAAGGGACCCGACGGATATGGCAATCCACCGACTTATGGTTATGGTATAACAGGATGGTCGTTCCCAACAACATATTATAATGGAAAGACAAACTCATTTCCAATGCCGCCAGGTGGTGTAATCTATACTCCACCTGGGCAAGAGCTTATGTATACTCTGGAAATTTATGATATTACAACAAGGACATTTTTAAATACCCGTATCGATATTGTTTCTGCGTTCGAAGCTTTTTTAAAAACCGATGGCAGATCCGCTGAAAATTTTGTTTTTTTGAAATGGGCAGCTGGCTATTTAATGGCAAATACAGACGTAAGCTTCGAAGATTTATTGAATGCCGAGTATGACAATGCGACCGTATTCCCTGCAAATACTGATGTGGTTAATTATGTTGAGCTCGAAATTGAAAATTCCGAAACACGGATGGTGATTTCACCACAGGACATGGTTAAATATCCTAAGCTCACGGCGCTTGTCAAAGGTTTGTATAACAGAGTAGCAAGTAATCCAAAAATAATAGCGGCATTGGTTAAATACACAGGTTTTACACAGACCTCCGTTTTAAATGATCTGAAATTTGATAAAAGGGGCCCGATCATCTATGTTACTCCAAAAGAGCAGATGAAAACCTATATTCCAAAAACAAAGTCTTATAACTACCCCTATGGAAGATGCATAAGTGATGACGCGAATAAGCCTTTTATCTTTTTAAATAAGGAATTCATTGATTTATTGGAAGCGGCAAACGGCGCCAACGCCGATGCACTGGTGATACTACTGGCAACCACAATTCTTCATGAGTACGTTCACTGGAGCGACAACAATTTTGGCCTCTCCCCTTCATTAGCAGGAGAGATGGGAGAGCTGTTTGAAAAAGATGCATTTGGTGGGGTTCTACAATATAACAAAAAAAATGGAAAAGTATATTACAGGAAACAGTAAGTGGCTGTGTTTGATCATCATTGCGCTGTGCCTATCATGCGCACCTAAGAGCGAAAAATCGGTACCGCAGGATATCCTAGTTAAGAGTACGGGATATACTATAAGGAAATATAAAAGGTATCTTTATCCGAAGGTTTATATACTAAAAAATGCATTTACCGAAGAGGCAAAAACGGTAAAGGTTGATGGTATGGAATTAAATTTAACCGAGGAGAGTTCCATACAGTCAACAGAGGCATCAACAATTGAGTTCTATAAATTCGCCCAGCTTTCAAATGGTGATGCCGAAGTAGAACTTGTGCTTATGCCCCGTAGGCAATACCTGAGATTGCGTTTTAAAAAGACCGGAAATAAAAGCTGGGAGATTACATCGGTCATACCATGGCAGGTCTGATTCTGTAATATAAATTTTGTTTTCAATTTTTTGCACTAAAAATATGGTTCTAGATCTTCCAATACATCACTTCAATGAAAGTTATTTCCAACGGCACCCCTCTTCGGTTGATGCAACCACTTTGTTATTCCGAAACAATCGGATATTGGTTGTCCCCCCTAAAAACATCATCCCTAAAGATATTCCCTATTATAAAATTCCGCATTCCATTGAAAACTACACAAGACTGAAGGATCTGCATATTGTAAATTTATTTATTGAAGAGCTGCCTACTGAACTGCAGAATTACTTGAATTAAAAACTATATCATTTTCTCTTGCTCCAAATAGTTCTATCCCCCAAATTGTTGATGTTTTGTTATCATGTAAGAAGCTAAAGGCAATATTATTGTGTCACTGCATAACCAAACCTGAAAAAATTGAAGAGCTTAAGAAAGGATTGCCAAACATAAAAATTCATATGGAACCCTTTTAGTTTTAAAATATCCTCGTCAGTTTGAAACTTTCAATCTTAAGATACTGCCAAAGCACAAGTCAGGCCAATGCTTAAGGCGATGGGTGTTTTATGCATTAAAGGATCGGATTAAAAATCTATAATATGAAACACTATAAAATTCTCATCGTTTATGTAATTTTGATTTCAATTTCTTGTACTAAACCTATGGTTCTAGATCTTCCAATACATCATTTCAATGAAGGATATGTTAAAAGAAATCCTACATCTGTCGAGGCAACAACTTTATTAATCCGGAATAATAAAACTACGGTATATCCACCCTTTAATATAATGCCACCAGACGCAACATATTACCAGATTCCTAGTTCTATAAAATTTTATCGCAAACTTGAGAACATTCATTTAGACGGTTTATTTGTAAAAGAATTACCAGTTGAATTGGAGGAACTGCCAAATTTAGAAAACATTTCCTTTTCAATTGGTGATGACACTTCTATACCACAGATCATAAGTGTTCTAAAGTCATGCAAACACCTCAAAGCTTTACACTTTATGACAGCTATCATACCGGTTGCTCAATTTAAAATGTTAAAGAAAAATTTACCTAATGTGGAAATGTCTGTTCAACCTTAAAGATTAGCTATTAGTATCTCTTGTAGAGATGTAAAGCTTAAAACAGTTTTGCCTTAAAACAGGTTGCCTCAAATGAGGCAACCTGTTTATATTTTAATCCTTATAACTTTCGCGTAAACTCAAATAAGATTGCGGGCTACAAATCATATAATCAATAATTTCGATCTTAAGTTCTTCGCAGGTATTGAAACAACTTTTTAAAAAACGCTCATCAAGCTCGTTTGCGTTAACACGGATAATATCGCAATAATTTAAAATCAGTACCCCATAAGCATTGCAGGCTATAGCTAAACCTACAATTTGCTTTACATAATTAGGGCTTTGCTTTTGCTTGGTGAGTTCGTACCACGAAAAAACCTGATAATTTTCGTTTACAAACATAATGTACCATTCTACCTTATCTTTAGATAATTGCCTGCTCCGCAATTGTTTTAAAAGGTTAAAAGAGGTTTCTGCTTTACTCACATCTAAGGGTCGGTTAAGTGCTACGTAACTGAACTTCAATTCAGCTAAAGCAATTTGATTTTTCGTTGGTTGCATTTTGAAAAAAAAATTAAATAAACGCCCAGGTCACTGCAACCAACGTCGGAAAACCGAAGTGATGCTAGACTTTCACCAGTATGCCTGGGCTTATAATAAATAATTAAAATTGCTGGATTTCTCCAACGTTGGTTGCACTATAAAGATAAGAAAAATATTAACAACTTACATTAATAGATCAATAATATATCCTTCAAAGGCTTGATATTGACATTATTCTTGTATTGGTGCCAGGCCATTAATGGAGTAAGTCACTAATAATGGCCTTACATTTTTCCAATTTTTCCTTAAACTTTCCATATGTTCTTCACACCTAGGATCTTGATTCATCTTCCAGCCTTCTAAAGTTTCTACTGTTTGTGATAATTTTTCAAATGATCGATCCGCTTCCAAAGCAGCATTTAGGCATGCACTAACTACTTCATCACATTTATTTGAATCTAGGTGAATAGTAGATATTAGATCTAAAGCTAATCTTTGCCTTATGCTTGGGGGCGGGTGGGAATAGGTGCTTAGCCTATCAAGATCGTAATTACCAACTCCAAATAACTTCCAAATCGAGTAATTAGCAAAAGACCACATAGAAAGCATATCAGTAAAGGATTTGAATACGCTATTGAGCTCATCTACAAAAGCCTTTTGATTCCACTCCATATTTAATAACGTTAAACCTTTTAATATGGAATAAGCATCTGCATCAAATTCAAGAGTTTGGCTCAACATCATATCTTCAGATGAAACAATAGAATTATGCCGTAAATTTTCAGTTATTATACCATTACTATTAATATTCAACATAAGATCACAATGCCCATTTATAATATGTGCATACTCATGTATCGTTATGGTGTGCAACGCTTTATTGGCTAACCAAAAAGCAAGTGCTTTTCTTGTACTGTCTACAGGAATAACTGGTTCCGTAATCGCTGCCAAAAGATTAATATCAAGGATGTGAATATTAAATAATTTTTCTTGATCAATTTCATTGCTAGAGTTCCCAATACTAGATAATATATCTTTATTTCCCAACATCCTGCAAAAGAGTGCAAACAAAAGCATATATGTTCCATAATTTATTCCGATAAAATATTTCATATCCACCTTAGTTGCACATGCGCCAAAAGTACTATCATTCACGATATTAATATTAGCTTCTGGAAGAATCGGTTTCAATTTTCTTAAAACATCAATCGCATTTTGAGCCCCTTTTAAGACCACCGGCACTTCAAAATCCTTTCTAATTCCACCTTTAAACTTAAATGCATAATCGAATTCTCTCTCATCCGAAGTTAAGTTTACTTCTTGCATATTTTTCTTATTTTAAATTAAACTTAGCTTTGATTAAAATCTGTTCAGTTTTATAAATAATAGTTAACCAACTTTAAATTACACTTTATAAAGTACGCTGCAATATCATTAAGTAAATTTTTATCCTAACTTCATTTATCCATCAGCTTGATAAAATCAAATTTAATAAAAACCCCACATATGTATATGATCATTGGAATCTATCCTTTTCAAAGTTTGTAATATTCAATAACTTTCTTAGCAAACACATCCATCCTATCCTTTAACCACTGAAACTGTTCATAGGCAGCGTTAATCCCTTCCATAGGGTCTTTAATCTGCAGACGCTCCAACTGCTTAGCTTCGCCACTTGTAATTCTCTTTTCAAGCTCTAAAAATTATCCGGGTGTTTTCAAGCGTTTAATTTCGGGTCGTATATCCAATGCTTGGCAGCTTTTGCTTCCTGATAGATGGTAAGCAAGTTACATGGCTTAGCTTGTTCTTCGTATTTATAGTTTTCCTAGTTCTGTTCTAACTCACTTTTTATTGTAAGTTCTTTAAGCTTCATTTTGCTAGAATAATATAGATTTTTACTTCTTCTTAGGTTTTCTTGGTTTATCAGTAATTTGATTTAAAGTTGCAGCCTCTTTCAACAAATAGCGTTTTATTAGTTCAATTAACTCTTTCATAAATAATTTTAGTTTTGTTATGCAGTATTGAGTCTTTTAGTTTCACAACTCAATTTCACAACAAAATTACTAAAAATATTAGCAAATAAAATTCCATTTACCAACACGCTTTATTTTCCTGTTGTGCTTTATTTTATTGCTTACATTAAGATTTCCGCATACACGGGAATGATGTAAAGGCCATAATAGCTTCCTTTTTATCCAGGAACTGCACTCTGTTCTTAAACCCGGTAGTAATGGAAATCCTTTTTATTGCTTAAGTGCAATCATCCCCTATCTTGCTGCTGGTGGCGTAAAATTTGCAATAAAAAGATTGGAGTGCATAACGGGGCTGCAGGACCCACGGAGGTATGAATGTTCGTTTTCAAATGAAAATGCACAAACTAATTGCCCCAACCCCTCTAAAATTAGGAGGCCTATGTTTCTCTTTACTATTTATAAATTCCCCTGATCAAGCTTGGTAAAGCAATGAGCAATAAAGGCATGGCTACTATAAAACCACCAATAACAGCAATGGCCAATGGTTGATGCAGCTGTGCACCAGCACCGATACCTAAAGCCAAAGGCATTAAGGCGATAATTGCCCCAAGTGCAGTCATTAATTTTGGCCGTAACCGGGTAGAAATGGCAAAGGTTATGGCATCATCAACACTTTGTTTGGCAAGAGATTCTTTAAACTGTAAAAAGGTAAATATAGCATTCTCGCCAATGATGCCCACAATCATAATTAACCCGGTGTAACTTCCTACGTTTAAGGGGGTATGGGTTAAAAACAAGGCTAAATAACTCCCAGAAATGCCCAGCACCGAGATTAATAAAATGAGAAAGGCAATTTTAAAATCTTTAAACAGAAATAAGATTACACTAAACACCAACAAACTCGATGCGATAAGAATGGTGAGCAGTTCGGAGAACGATTGTTGCTGTTCTTTATATGCACCGCCATATTCGATGTGGTAACCCGAAGGCAGGTTTATGTTGGCATTAACGGCTTTCTGAAGATCTTTCATTACACTTCCAAGATCCCGGTTATCGAGCCTTGAGGTAACTACCCCAATGGTTTGCAGGTTTTCTCTTGCTACTTCGGCAATTCCAGCTTTAAGATCAACACTGGCCATTTGCTGAATGGGCACTGCTGTTCCATCTGGTAAGAAAATTTTAAGCTTGTTGATATCTGCCACGCCAAAAGTTCTGCTTCCGGGATAAACCATGCGAATGGGCGAAAGCTGTTGTTTATCGTATAAATTGCCAATTAAGGTTCCCTGCATGGCGGTTTGAAGCTGCGATTGAAAGGACACCGGAGTAACACCATATTGTGCCAGCATAGTAAAATTGGGCTGGATATTTACCGTTGGCCCGGAGAGTACAATACCGTCAAACACATCGGCTGTACCACCTACATGCGAAACCAGATCGGCTACCTTTTTAGATAAACCCTGTAGTTTTTCCTGGTCGTTGCCAAAAATTTTCACCTCGATTGGCTGTGTAGAACTCATTAAATCGCCCAGCATATCGCCAATTACCTGCCCGAAATCGATTACTAAAGCTGGTTGTGTATTTTCGATATGCGCGCGTATCTCCGCGATCACCTGTTCGGTGCTTTTTTTTCTGTTATGTCTCAGTTGGATCAGGTAATCGCCGGTATTTGGCTCGGTAATAAAAAAGCCCATCTGCGTTCCTGTTCTTCGCGAATACGCCTGAACATCTGGAATTTTAACAATTTCCTTTTCTACTTCTTTAAGCATTCTATCGGTTTCTTCGAGCGAAGTACCTGGAGGCGAAGCATAATCCAAGACAATACTCCCTTCGTCCATTTCGGGGAGGAACCCGGTTTCTAAACGTGGGAAAACGAGCACAATCGATACAATCAACCCGAGCATAAACATGATCGAGATATAAGGTCTTTGTATAAAATAGCGCACCCAGTTTTGCGATTTAACCTCATTTACCACTACTTTTTTGCCCGATGATGCGTGGCTACCTCCTTTGCGGGTAAGCAAAAGATAAATCACAGGTAAACCAATCCACGTAACAAAGAACGAGCAAACCAGGGTAATGATCATGGTATTGGTCATCACCTGAAAATAAGAACCTGCAACACCCGTCATCAGTACAAAGGGAACGAATATCACAATGGTACTGATAGAAGAACCCAGCATGGCCGGAAAAAGATAAGTCACCGCCTTGCTCAATAACCTCATGCTAAGCTCTTCGGGGTGTTCTTCTTGTGTGCGGTGGATCTGCTCTACCACCACTATAGCATCATCTATAATTAAACCTAAGGCAGCAGCAATGGCACCAAGGGTCATGATATTGAGCGAATACCCAATAAAATAGAGCACAATTATGGTTAAACAAAGTGTAACCGGGATGGTAATTAAAATGGTAATGCTTGCCTTGAACGATCTTAGAAAAATAATAGCCACCAAAATGGCCAATGCCAAACCAATTAATAAGCTATCGCCTACACTTTTTACCGATTCGTTTACAAAATCGGCCTGTACATAATAAGGTTTAATGCTTACACCAGCTGGTAGAATGCGTTTCAATTGTTCTACTTTGGTAAACATTTCGTTAGAAAGATCGACCAGGTTGGCATTAGGTTGTTTGATTACTGCAATCAGGATTCCATCTTTTCCGTTAGCATTGATGCGGGTATATTCTACACTTTGCTGAATATTTACCTTGGCAACATCTATTACCTTAATATTCCGGTTGCCCTTTCTGCTCAATACCAGATTTTCCAGATCGCTTTTGTTTTTTACAGTAGCATCGGTTACAGATAGGTAGAGATAATTGTGATCGGTGAGGTAGCCGTTAGATTTTATAAAATTGGTTTGGCTGAGTGCATTGCTGATCTGATCTGGGGCGATACCTAGTGTCTGCATTTTCTGTACATCAAGCTCCAGCCAGTATTCTTTGCTTTTGCCGCCAATTACCCGGATCTCAGAAACGCCATCAACTTGCGAAAGAAAGGGTTTTACGGTATAGGTGGCAATTTTTTTCAGTTCAACAGACGAATAATTGTGACTTTCTAAGCTGTAGCCACTTACCGGAAGGATAGACGGATTCATCTTCTCTACCGAAATATTAACCCCAGCTGGCAATGAAGCGCTAATTTTGGCAATCTGCGATTCTATCCGCTGCTGACTTAGATCGATATCGGCACCGGGGTTCATAAATGCAGAAAGTTCGCAACTGCCCCTACTGGTGGTACTCCTAACCAACTGAAGATCGGGCACTTGTTTTACCGCATTTTCTAAAGGCCGTGTTACGGTAACCACCATCTTATCAACCGGCTGTAATTCTGCATCGGCAATAATCTTGATCTTTGGAAAGGTAATTTCTGGAAAAAGCCCTGTTTTTAGCTCGCTGAAAGCATATACTCCGCCAACCAGTATAATGAGTAATACTGCCAGGATTGGGTTTTTATGGGAAATGAAAAACTTGTTCATGGGCTATTTCTGGATTTTAACTTTGGCGGTATCAGCTATTCCATAGTTTCCAGCTGTAATGATCCGGTCTGTTTTCGAAAATTTAGGATCGAGCACTTCTATTGTATTTTGGTTTTCGATGCCTTTTTTCACGTTTATCCTTATCGCTGTTGAATCGTTGATGAGTTTCATTACCCAAAACTCATCTTCTGTTTCGTTGGCCAATACCGCCGATTTTGGCAATACCTGGGCCTGTGCATGTTTTACCTTCGTTAACCTCACTTTCGCAATCAAACCTTCGGGAATATCTTTACCTCCCCCCACTTTAAGGATATAACGTTGGGTCTGTGCCGATGAATCGACAGCAGGCATTGTTCCTGAAACAGTTCCGGTTATTTTGGTTCCGTCCGGTAAGAGGATATCTAAGCTTCTATTCTGAGTGATCAGCTGATGATATTCGTAAGGCAGATCGAGCAGAAAAACCAGGCTATTACGGTTGCTGATGGTAGCCAAAGCTTCTCCATCCTGTACATAATCGCCCTTTTGATGATTTACCTGGATAATTGTTCCGGCTTGATCGGCCCTGATATTGGAAATACCAGAAAATTTAAAACCGGCATCGAGTTTATTTACGCTATTGCCAATAGATTTTGCTTCTTTGGTGATTAAACTAAACAACAATTGATGGCTGCCCACCTGCTTGCCCAATACAACCTGGGTATTTTCTACATAACCATTGATGTTTGCTTTCACAAAACTTTTCTCCAGATAGGCCGAAACCGCCGAAAGCGCTACATATTCAGAAAGAGAACTATCTCGAACAGTTGTCACCTGAACCGGTGTAATTGGCGAGGGCTCATCTACTGCTTCTGCCGGGGCAGAATGATTACATCCCGAAAAAACAAGCAGAGTGGCAATACCACTATACATTAATTTTAGATAGCTATTCATGGTTATCGGTTCCAGTAATTAAATTGATTGATCAGTTTTAAACGGTTAATATTCGTTTGGCGCAATAAATTTTGAGCGGCCATATAGTTGTTGATCGCAATAACAAAATCGGCCACTTTTAAATCGCCAGTATGCATCAATTTGCTATCTACCTCGATCAAACCCTTGCTAAAACGGATCTGCTCGTTAATTTTTGGAAAAAGCGCATCAGTCTGGTTAATCTGTTGACGGATCAGATTTAGCTGCTGTTGCTGTTGTCGAACAAAAAAATCGCGGTAACCAGATATGGTTTTAGAAGAAAGACTGAGCTTATTGTACTGCATTTTTTTCTGATGACCATCGTAAATGGGAACTGAAAAAGTAAAGCCAATACTTGAACCAAAATTTTTATAGGGTTGCAAAACAAATGAAGAATTATACCCACCATTTGCATACACTCCAAGTTTGGGTTTATAGTTAAAGTTGATCGCGTTTTTTTGATTGATGTTTTTTAAACTGTCTATATCAAAACGTTTATTAAAAAAGCTATGATCAATTGAGGTGCTGGCGACCTGCAATTGGGGATCAGCTAACTTAACTTGTGTGGTATCAGCAATGCCCGCCAGATAGTTTAAAGTGGCATAATCATTTTTAAACTGTAGTTCGGCCTGTTTTACTACCAACTGTTGTTGTTGTAGCGTAACCAGAAAAGTTAAATATTCTGATTGTTTATAAATATTGCTTCTTGTTAATTTTTTAAACAGTGCTTCTTCTTGTTCGAGCAGCGTAACCACTTCCCTATTAAAACCTACCTGCTCTTGGCTGGCATAGGCCAAAATATACTGATCGGCAATAGATCTTTGCAAATCATACAGTGACAGTTGTCCGGCATATTTAATGGAATCGTTTTGGATTTTAATGGCCTCAAGCTGGTTATTGATACGTTTCTTGTTCAGCAGATCATAATTCACATTAAGTAGTGCTTCTAACGCCTGTCCATTGGTAAGCACTTCATCATAACCATAACTACGAACAATTGGCGCATACATTCCTGCAGAACTGGCCGTAACCTGTGGACCTCCGGTAGCCCGAACAATTAAACTATCTATCCCAGCCGAACGTTGTTGGTTCTGCAAATCCTTAAGTACCGGACTTGTAAATTCAGCTTGTTTTAAATAATAATCGAGATTTTTTGAGACCGTTTGCGCCACAGCACCAGTCACCCAAAAAGTAATCAAGCATAGAATCAGGCATTTCAACTTTATATTCATTTTTGGATGATTTCAATTCAAAAAAATATTGAACAATATTAAAATCTGCCCGAAAGCATTAAACCCGTGCTACCTTGTTGGTGGAAGGGCATAAATGTAAAATTCCCATCTTTTTTTGTGGTAAAAAGGCTTTTGATATATGGATATACAAGATAAGATATCTTTGTGGAAGCAATCCCGAATCCGGCACCGGCCACAACATCACTAAACCAGTGTTTATTATTATACATCCGCAATGTTCCGGTTGCCGTTGCAACAAAATAACCAGCATAACCTATCCATGGGTTAACATCTTTATACTCCTGGTGCAGAAATTCAGCAGCCATAAATGCAGAAGCGGTATGCCCTGAAGGAAAAGAATTTGTCCCCGATCCATCAGGCCGTTCTCTACCAACGCCCTGTTTCACAAAATGGGTAGAAACACCCATAATTGCAGCTGATGTAGCATATAACATCGAAGCATCAAACAAATTGTGTTTACCTTTTATACCTGATAAATTTAGTGCATATACGGCAGCAGCAGGTGCAAATTGAAGATAATCATCAACATGGGCCGCAAATAAAGGATGATCTTCCTGTAATTCTGCCCTGGTACTTATATCCAGTTGTTTTAACGCACCATGATCATAAACAGCTGCAAAACCGTAGCCGGCAAGTAAAACCGGTGCAATAAATGCTGTTGCCTGAAACCTTCTTTTCTGGATCGGATTACCAGCATACCATCGTCCTAACGAATCTGCAGGAACATTTTTAACAGAATCTATAATTTGGATCGAATGAATAACGGCAGTGGCATAAGTTTGACTGGTATAAATTACCATAATCAACAGCATTCCTAAAAACCTTTTCATAGTTTAACTTTTAATCAAAAATATGATTGAATTATGGAGAAATTCTGAAGATATGGGTGAACGAAACTATTTTTTAAATCAGATTCGTAATGAGTAATTCGATAATGACAGGTGGTAACACCCATCACCACATCAAATTTTTATCAGACAACAGTGAAACAGGTTCAGCATGACGATGTGTAAAAAACGAACACATTAACCACCAAAATAGACTGTAAAAACATGTTCACCACTTTCTTCGTGATAACCGATGCGAAAGCCATAAAGGTTACAGATCTGTTTGGTTATGGCTAACCCCAGCCCCATGCCTTCAGAATCTATAGCTTTTGAAAAGCGATCGAAGATTTTGGTTTGCAGATGACCTGGGTTTCCAGAATTGGAAATGATTAAGCCCTGCTGATCAAGTTTAACATGAATGTACCCACCACTTACATTATGCCGTACCGCATTACTAAAAAGATTGTTCAACAGAATATCTGCCAGGTAACGGCTCATTTTAACCTCAACCGGGGCAAGATCTTCTGTCAGGATCAGTCCGTCTTTTTCCAATAACTCTTGAAACTGGCGAGTCTTCGCCTCTACTATTTCTTTAAGTTCGATATGCTGAAAATCGGGAATCAGGTTATTTTCAATTTTGGCCAACAATAATAGCGATTGATGCAATCTTGATAATTTGCCCGTGGCATGATAAATATCTTCCAATAATGCGCCCTGCTGCTCGGTAAACGACTCTGTTTGCAGCAAAGAATCTAATTTAGAATTAATTACGGCTAATGGAGTCATCATTTCGTGCGAGGCATTATCAGTAAAACTTTTTAGTTCCTTATAGTCTTGCCTTACCCTTTCGGCCATGGCATTTACAGACTTATTAAGCTCGTTAAACTCATCAATTTTAGTTGGCTCTTGTTCAATAGTATCCATTCGGGTTACTTCGAAAGCTTTCATCCGGCTCAAAATAGAATAAAAGGGACGCCAAAGCCTGTTCAGTACAAACCTGTTGATCAGCAATAAGGATAAAAGCAAAACAACCGTAATTCCGAGCGTTATTAAAAGAATGATCCTAATCAGGTTTTCTGATTCTACCCTCGATTTGGTTATGGTTACCGCTATGGTTTTACCATCTAAATGTACAACGGTGACGAGACTCCGCCCAGGTTCGTTTTCACGTTCTTTCGGGTTAAAATAAATGGTATTTAGAAATTCTCTTTCTGAATTAATTCCGTTTAGGGTTTTATATGATATCTGTTGATCGAGATAGCTTGCAGGTAAAGGGAGTTTATGGAAAGTGTTTACATACTGGTTAATTTCATTTTCTTCAACAGCTAAATCGCGATCTAATTTTTCGGTTAAAATAAAATGGATTACAACGTAGTAAATAATGCCCGTAATGATTAATACAAAGATAGAGGTTAAAATATTTGCCTTATTGTAACGGTTGGAGAGTTTCATATATCGCCAAATTTATAGCCTATCCCATAAACAGAACGAAGATAATCTGCTGCTCCGGCTTCGAGCAGTTTTTTACGGAGATTTTTAACGTGAGTATAAATAAAGTCGAAATCATCCGACAGGTCCATTTCATCGCCCCAAAGATGCTCGGCCATTGCATTTTTAGTGACCACTTTATTACGGTTAGAAAGAAAATACACCAACAGGTCGAACTCTTTTTTGGTGAGGAATGCCTGATTGCCTTTAACGGTAATTTTCATTGCTGAAACATCAATGGTTATCTCGTTGAAAAGAATAACATTGTTGCCGTCAAAATTTTTTCTGCGGATAATAGCACTTACACGCGCTTTAAGCTCTGACAAATGAAAAGGCTTAACCAAGTAATCATCTGCACCAAGATCCAGCCCCATCAATTTATCATCTAAAGAGTGGCGTGCAGAAATAATTAATACTCCATCTCTTTTTTTTAGTTGTTTAAGCTTGGTTAACAGTTCCAGTCCTTCCCCACCGGGCAAACCTAGATCCAAAAGAATACAATCATAGCTATAAAGTGATATTTTTTCATTGGCAGCGGCAAAATCTGAAGCATGCTCGCAAATGTTGCCCTCGCCTGTAAAATAAGCAAGGATACTTTCTAATAAAGCCTGTTCATCCTCAATGACTAAAATTTTCATTGGTTAATTATTTCGTTAAACATAAAGTAATCATTAAAACCTGAAAATTAAAAATACGATTACCATTCCAGTAAATTAAACGATATCGGAGCAAAGTTTTGAAAAAATAAAAGGAACAAAGATATTGGTATTAAATGCTTTGCAAAAAGAGCCGCACATCTCTCATTTCACCTTAAATGAGGCAATTGAATTTGCACAAAGGGTTGGCGCACAAATGACTTACCACCGAACATCAGGCTGGCTTATGACGGGCTTAGTTTTGAGTGTTAATTTGACAGATAAATTAAATTATTAACCTCAGTTCGATTAATAATGCTCATTTATTGTTCTGTATAAACATTTTGCATAAACGGGTCGTCACCCTGATCCGATAGGTATCGGATTCATTTCAGGGCCTTTCCTGCAAATAAGATGCTGACCACGAAGTTGCTAAAAGGCAATTGAAAACATCATCTCTACTTGTAAAATAAATTCAGCATGACGTGACGCCTAGCCTAGAACGATAAAAAGCAGATAATTGCTGTAAATATTAATCGAACTCAGGTTATTACCACTATTAAAAAACGAAACTGCCACAATAGCTGCTCATCGATATTTCCATTCTATCGTCTGCAATGAAAGCAATCCAGGTATGGAAGGTCCTGCCCTTATAAAAGGAGGGTAGCGCCAGGGTATCCCTTTCTTTAAATCGCCTGGCACCGCCTGTTTCGAATACAGCCGTTTTATTGTCCACATCATACGCCATCAGCATTACCTGATCATATTTCCTTGTATTATTGCCATTTGAATTATCAATCCAGCTGAAATATACGCCTGCATCATCCTTCTCCAGTTGAACACCTTCGGCTCCGCTGGCATTTCCAAAGCTTAAACGTATCGAGGCATAGTCGATTTCGCCGGCAATATTTTGTGCATTTAGCATATTATACGATTTTGCAACATTATGGGCGGTCATCATGCGTTTTTTCGATTCCAGGTTAAAACCAATCCTGATAAAAGCAACCATAGGGCTTAAGAAGGTCTGCATCATGGTAAAACGGGATCTGCTGGCCTTTTGATCAGCACTACCGGTTTTGTTTGTGATGGATTTTTTGCGTTTGCTCCTGATGACCCATTTCCCGTTCAGGTAATAACCGGTCACGGCACCTACTGTCCCGGTGAAGCCGCCATTAATTCCGTTTTCTATTTTTCCCATGATTGCATTAGCTTAGGCTATACAACATAGTAAATTACTGATTAATAAACAAATAAGCTGTATTTATTTCTGACTTAAGCCGGCTTTTATTCGGATACAATTGTCATAAGTCCGACGAAACCCCGGCTTAAGTGCATCGAAAGTCCATCGTAACGGTTACGCTTTTATACCTGTATTATAGGAATAAGTTTAACAATAGAAAGTAGCGTGGTAATTGAGCATACCAAAGGGAAATTGCTTTTAAAACATGTGCAGAAATTAATTAGCCACGGAAACACAGAAATCACGGAGGAAATTAAAGTCTTTCCGTATTTTTCGTGCTTCCGTGCCAAACATAACGCTTAGGCATGCGCAGAAAGAAGAAGAATTATCAGAGAAATGTTAAAAGCGATTTCCCTGGATCACACCCCAGATTAAAATAAGATTAATAAATTATTAAGTATAATACTTTAATAATACCTTTAAGCCTAACCAAACCTTCAGGATTTCTTCAGAATTGAAAACTACCTTCGCCAAATTACTTAATACCTGGCAAGTAAAATTTAAGCTTTGGATCCATCATTAATTATGAGCATTAAAGAAAAAACAAATAGGGTACTAAACCACAGGTTTGGACCAGTCTTTTTAGTTGTCGCACTATTGTGCAGCATTTCATTGATTACTAGAGTGGCCCTATTAATTTATAGTGCATCTGCTGTTGATTGGTCGATCTTGAATCTCCTTAAAATTCTGGTTGTTGGTCTATTTTACGACCTTGCGGCTGCGTCTTTTGCGGTAATTCCAATTGTAATTTACTTATGGATATTCCCTTCCAAATGGTACACCAGCAAATTCAACAGGATATTGTTGTTCATCTACTTTTTCTTTGTTGTTTTTACCCTTATTTTCAATGCCATCTCAGAATGGTTTTTCTGGGAAGAATTTTCGGTTCGTTATAATTTCATAGCGGTCGATTACCTGGTGTATACCACAGAAGTTATTGGAAATATCCGCCAATCTTACCCCATTAACAGTATTATGGTAGGCCTGGTTATTGCCACATTGCTAATTGTTTATTGCTTAAGAAATTTCATTACCTCCTCTACAACCCATAAAACCAGTTTCGGCAAACGCAGTATAATTGCCCTGATTCTTTTGTGCCTTCCTGTGCTTACTTATTTTGGGGTAAGCCATAAATGGAAGTATTACAGCAAAAATCAATATGTAAATGAGCTTTCGGGTAATGGTATGTACGATTTTGGATTTGCCTTCTGGAACAATCAATTGGATTATAATACTTTTTATAAAACGCTACCGATTAACAATGCAGCAGCTATTCTGAGTCATTTACTGCAACAAGATTCAACTTCCAAAAACGGAGCATTTAAAAATACATCCAGAACCATCAGTAACACAGGTACTGAAAACAAAATGAATGTGGTACTGATCAGTGTAGAAAGTTTAAGTGCTGAGTTTTTGAGTGCATTTGGCAATACGCAACACATTACGCCACAGCTGGATTCGTTAGCAAAAGAAGGTTTGTTATTCAACAATTTATATGCTTCGGGAACGCGTACCGTGCGTGGTCTGGAAGCACTTTCACTTTGCATCCCACCTACTCCCGGGCAATCGATTGTTAAACGTCCGGATAATAAAAACCTGTTCACCTTAGGCAGCATATTTCGTTCTAAAGGCTACAACAGCAGGTTTATTTATGGTGGTTATGGGTATTTCGATAATATGAACGAGTTTTTTTCTAATAATGGTTATCAGGTAACGGACAGAAGTTCACTTCAGGATTCAGAAATCCATTATTCGAATATTTGGGGGGTTGCTGATGAAGATTTATTTACACTATCGTTACGGGAGCTGGATAAGGATTATAAAAACAAGAAACCTTTCTTCGCACAGATTATGACGGTTTCTAACCACCGCCCTTATACCTATCCTGAAGGAAGGATTGATATTCCATCGCACACCGGCAGAGAGGGAGCAGTTAAATATACTGATTACGCTATCGGCAAGTTTATTCGCGAAGCAAAACAAAAACCCTGGTTTGCGAACACCTTGTTTGTTATTGTAGCTGATCACTGTGCTTCTAGTGCTGGTAAAGTACAGCTACCGGTAGATAAATATCATATTCCCATGATTTTTTACAGCCCAGGACACATTGCACCAGGCAAATTCGGAAAACTTACCGCACAGATTGATATCGGCCCAACCATTTTGGGCTACCTGAATTTCAGCTACGACAGTAAGTTTTTTGGCCAGGATGTATTTAGAATGAAAGATAGCGAAGAAAGGGCATTTATAAGCACTTACCAGAGTTTAGGTTACATTAAAAATAATAAACTGGTTATTCTCGATCCGAATAAAAAAGCGGCTACTTACAAACCCGATTTTATTAATGGAAATGCTGTAGCCATACCAGCAGATCAGAAATTGATTAATGAGGCTATATCCAATTACCAGATGGCATCATACCTCTACCAAAATGGTTTGTATGGTTTTGAGTCTAAAAAGTAACCCCGATAAATTTAACCACCAGCATAATATTAGCTGCAGCATGTTTATAAAACCCAACTGACTGCAGCTTTTATCAGACTTCTGATCTTTATAATTGCCAGGATAGTTTTGTACGCTAAGCCTTTTTTGAGCGGCTGCAGGATTAAAACTAATCATAATATAAAACCTGTTATAGTTGTTTTCAACATCTCTTCCTTAAAAAAAACTATTTGACGCATTTAAAAATCGTCAGGTTGGTTAAAATTGACAATTAAACATCTAACCGAATTTAATTATGAAAAAAACACTATTATGCGCGCTCGCATCAGCGCTATTGTTTGCGGGCTGTTCTAAAAACGAGATCAACACTTCAGATCCAAAATTAACTCAGCAAACATTAGCCGCTATGAAACCTGACTCCCTGGGTGGAGCCACAGCTGCTTTGGCCGTTCAGGGCATAGCACAAATTGATGCTTCAACTGTTCAACAAACCATCAAGGGTTTTGGCGGAGCAAATATCGTTGCCTGGACCGGCGACCTGACAAGCACCCAAAGAAATACCGCGTTCTCACCTACAAGTGGCATCGGACTTAGCATCGTTCGGGTTCGGGTTCCCAATTCCAGTTCAGAATTTGCCGCTGAAAAAGCGACCATAGATGCCTGCAAGTCGTTCGGCGGCTCAGCGATTGCCTCCGCCTGGTCAGCACCTGCATCAATGAAGACCAACGGAAGTATTGTAGGCGGCAAAATAAAAACAGCATCTTACGCAAGTTATGCTGCACATTTAAGTGCATTTAACACCGCAGTTGGCGGGCTTGCTGCGATTAGTCCTACAAATGAACCAGATTATAAGGTTAATTACGAATCTATGGAACTCACCGCTCCTGAAGTAGCAGACTTTGTTGCTGCCCAGGGCAGCAATTGTGGTGCCCCGATTATGGCACCAGAACCCTTCCAGATGAATCAAACCTACATTAACACTTACCTAAGCAATGCCACAGCAAAATCTAAAACCAGCTTCGTTTGCGGACATATATATGGTAAGACCCCTTACAACCTGGGCAACGTTGGTAAACCCGTATGGATGACAGAACATTATACAAATTCAAATATCAGTGGAGACGACTGGTCAAATGCCATGACTGCTGCCAAAGAAATACACGACTGTATGAATTCCGGATGGAGTGCCTATGTATGGTGGTACATCAGAAGAAGTTACGGCCCAATCAGTGAAAGCGGCAATATTCAAAAAGTTGGCTATATCATGGCACATTACGCGAGGTATGTCCGTCCCGGATATACCAAAATCAGCTGTACATCAAACCCCAGTACAGGTGTTTATGTTACTGCTTATAAAAGTGGCACAAAACTAGTATTGGTTATTGTAAACCAAAATCCATCAGTCACCAATCAAACTTTCAGTTATTCAGGAATAACAGTGGGCGGATTTAACCGCTATTTCACAACCAGCTCGGCCAATCTTAGCTCAAACAACTTCGCTGTATCAGGCGGTAGTTTTGGCATAAACCTGGCGGCATCCAGCGTTACTACGCTCGTTTCTTATTAAAGTTTATTACCGGTTACAGCATGATAGTCATGATGGATTCAGACAGCAGGATTTCATTCCCAACCAGGTGAATAAAAAATGACCTGTTCGATTTTTCGGACAGGCTTCTTTCTGGTTACATCGCTAACTGTTCAAAATAACAGCAGAATCGCATTTATAAATACTTGTATTTTTTGAGACAAAAGCTGATAAGCCCAGCCGTTTAGCAAAAGCCATTAACCTGCGATCTCATCGATAAACGGATCCGGATTTCCCTGCATCAGTTTGGTGAAATCTCTTTACTAAACTTAACTAATGCAACGATTTGGGATTCACACTTAGAAAGATCTACATCAATAAAGAATAGAAAGGGTAGGCAATTATGTACATAAGTAACAACCTGTTTCTTATCACATAGATAAATTAATGCGGCAACCTGTCTCTGAGTAGTCCATACACCCAGGTACCTGCAATAGCACTTAAAAGCGTAACAAAAATAACCGTTGCACCCGTGCCAATTTGTGCAAAAAGTGGCCCCGGACATGCTCCTGTAGTTGCCCAACCTAAGCCGAATAGCAAGCCGCCATATATCTGGCCTTTATTGAAAGTCTTCGGATGAAATTCGATCCTTTCGCCATGAATGGTTTTAATATTGAACTTTTTGATCAACCAAACAGAGATCATCCCTACCACTATGGCACTCCCAATAATGCCATACATGTGAAACGATTGAAAGCGAAACATCTCCTGGATCCGAAACCAGCTTACCACTTCTGATTTAACGAAGACAATACCAAACAATACCCCCACAATCAGGTATTTGATGTTGTGATACCATTTGGGTGTTAATTGACCTTCGTTTACGCACACCGCATCTAAAGTCTGGGTTTCAAAATCTGTGTTTTTATGTTGTACCATGATGATTTTTAGAGGGCTAAAATGTGAGGTAAAATTAAATTGGCCATAATGAAACCGCCAACCATAAAACAAATGGTGGCTATTAATGATGGCCATTGCAAATTAGACAAGCCCATAATGGCGTGTCCGCTGGTACAGCCACCAGCATACCGTGTACCAAAACCCACTAAAAACCCACCAGCTACCATAAGCAGAAAACCTTTCAACGTAAGTAACGCCGGCCAATTCATAATGTCTAGTGGGATTAAGTTATCGTAATTGGTAATGCCGTAACCTGCTAACTCCGTGGCCAGTTTTGGATTAACAACAACAGGGTTTGGGTTAGAAAGAATGCCCATCGCAATGCCACCACCTATCAAAATTCCAAAAACAAAAAACAAATTCCATGCTTCTTTTTTCCAATCGTACTTAAAAAAAGAGATGTTTGCAGGCAGGCAGGCCGCACAGATATGTCTCAAAGAAGAGCTGATGCCAAACGACTTGTTGCCGAGTATCAACAGTGCGGGCACCGTTAATCCAATTAGCGGACCGGCGATGTACCAGGGCCAGGGTTGCTTTAAATACTCTAATATATTCATGTAATCTATTTAATTGCTTCAGTCAATTTTACGTTATCTATTGTCTCAAACAACGATAAAAAATTCCATAAATGTATTAAATCATCATCTGATATTAATCACGAAATAGTTAGTTTAATGGATTTTCTCCAGAATAGCTTACATTTTATTGTGATGCTTATTTTGATGCAAAAGAATAATAATCGGAAAGAGCTACTTGCTTCGTTTCAGACGGCATAGCTGAAAGGTAGTGAAGGCGTATAAAACTACCAGGCATATACTTGATAAGGCTCTTCAAACAGTTAGATAGTTAAGTTAATCTTCGTATTTATTTTTTAGAAGACTCAACCAAAAAATTGGTAAGCCGGCAATTAGAATTTGTAGAAATTGAGTTAGGATTTTCCTTTAAGACAACCTGTATAACAGCCAAAAAAATATTATTTTAAACTTTTTTGCTACCTGTTGGTCTATTTTATATGATAGAAACACAAGATACATTCAATTTCACCACAATACCGCTGGTTAGCGGCATCTTACTGCTAGTTTTTGGCACCTTCATTTTCCTCTTTGCGCTATGGCGCAGAAACGAACGGAGAAAAGTGACAGGGATCAGCAGATTTACCTGCCCTGACAGGATGGTTAACACCAAGAATACGGAAAAGGTCCTCCGGGTTTTGGCTATTTTGCTCCTTATATCCGGTTTTATACTAATTACCTCTGAAGCACTGAGGATTGAAAACAAGGCAGCAAATCAAATCACCACAAGTTAAATGGTGATCGGTTTTTATCTCAACTGATTCCCTCAGGTCTAAATCCGCCTAAGTGCATATCAGTGTAATAAAATCACGTATAAATTCATCATTTCAACTACAGGTTTGGATATATGGGCATAAAAAGCTATATTATCGTTCATCCCAAAATTAACCGCTCCAGTTAAACAATTTTTTCATTAAAACTTTTCAAATTTGGCATTAAAAAAAGCAGGATTTTACAGGGGGCCACGCTTGCCCTTCAAAAAAAAAGAAGCAGAACACAAAATTAATAATTTTATCACCTCCCCGGAGGTACGCTTAACCGGAGATAATATTGAGACGAATATCTATCCGCTGGCAGAAGCACTCAAACTGGCAGGAGAACTGGATTTAGATCTGGTTGAAATTTCCCCGAACGCCACACCACCAGTTTGCCGTATCATCGATTACAGCAAATTCCTTTACGAACAGAAGAAAAAACAGAAGGAAATCAAAAGCAAGGCGAAACAGACCATCATCAAGGACATCCGTTTCGGACCGAATACCGATGAGCATGACTTTCAGTTCAAGCTCAAACATGCCGTTTCCTTTTTGGAAAGCGGAGAAAAAGTGCGTGCCTTTGTGCATTTCAAAGGAAGATCGATTGTTTATAAAGATCAGGGAGAAATACTGCTGCTGAAATTTGCGCAAGGCCTCGAAGAGGTAGGCAAAGTAGAGTTATTACCAAAACTAGAAGGAAAGCGGATGTTTTTGACCTTGGCACCAAAAGCAGGAAAAAAATAAATCCTTAAAAAAACGCGCTGCCACATCATTTACTGATCATTGATTTACAAAAACAATTGTGACAGTGCTTCAAGATTTGATTAAAAATCAGGCTTTGAGTAAAAATGAAGCACGTTACCATATGCATTGCCCCCCAAATTTAGCTAATTATGGGGGCATTTTTATGAGCAGAAAAAATTAACACAGTTAATTTAAAGCCTAGGAAGGCTGTCCTTCTTACCCGTAAGAATCATTCTCCTTCAATCAGCTTTTAAAGACGTCTTTTCTTTGATTCCATTACCTTTCTCAAGAAATATAAAACATCATCAATATAATGGTTAAAGCTCAGGACTTCTCTCTTATGCCATATTTCCTGCCGCATGCGATTCATTTCTGCAGTATTACCAAGCTGTGCAGCCAAATCATCGTATGATTGATAAAAAATTCCAAATCCATTTTTACGGGTAAAAGCCTGGGAAGCACAGATATGCCCGGTATTATCCCGCTGGATCATGGGAAGTCCTGCTGCTCCTAATGTCGACATCCTCGCTGCAAAGTTAAAATCAAGCCAATTGGCTTTCATTAATTCACCGTTATTTTCTGAATCAAAAACGTGCAGCCAGCCGGCATCATACTTCGAGAGTTCTTCTACCCAATTTTGCGGCACACAGGCCGGGTGCAGATGGAGATAGCCCGGTGCCAATACATTGGCCTCATCTATCCATGATTTATAAACACTATGGTAAAAATCTCCATAGAGATGTAAGTGAATCTTTCTTTTAGCCAATTCTAGTATATCAGCAGGTAAAAGCCCCATCGGCCTTCCCGGAACCACGGTATG
Source organism: Pedobacter sp. D749 (assembly GCF_019317285.1). Classification (NCBI taxonomy): domain Bacteria; kingdom Pseudomonadati; phylum Bacteroidota; class Sphingobacteriia; order Sphingobacteriales; family Sphingobacteriaceae; genus Pedobacter; species Pedobacter sp. D749. The sequence continues at coordinate 1,347,820 of NZ_CP079218.1, read as the reverse complement.
CATTTCCCCATCCTGTTCTGAAATCAGTCTGCCTGGTTTCCCCTTAAACCTTGAGATATGCGGCAAGTCCCCATCCACGATTATGCTGAAAGGCACCTCAAAATGAAAAAACTGTTCATACCAGCGTTTAATTTCTGGATTTAAAAAGATTATTCCGTCAGCATACTGAAAAAGATCAATCATTTTATTCCATAGGCCATTTTGCCTGCAGAAAAATGGTCCTTCCTTAAAATGCCACACCAGTGGGATACCCAAATCTGCACGCATCACCTGATGAATGAATGGTATCGCCCTGAAATTTAAGAGTGCATAAATGATATCTGGTTTCAATTCTCTAACCGCCTGCTGCCAGTTATCTTTTGGAATGTCTGTAATATTTCCAAAAGGAAGCGGACCAACTGCATTATAAAAAGAAGGTTCGTCCATCCACAAACCATACAACTGATGGCCTTTTTCTTCAAAAGCCAGAACCCTTTCGGCATTATAAGACAACTCACCAACAAGTAAAATTTTTAATGGTAAGTCTCTTGATACTACAGGAAGATCATCTAAGTCCAGGTATTCAGTAGTTTCATCTATCAATCCGCCAAAAGCCGATTTAAACCTGATTTTTTGATTGACCAGGTAAAACTGCTTGTACAGATTGATCCCCCCACCCCAGCGTTCACTGATGATTTTATGCCGCTGGACAGGATGGGAAACCCATTCCGTTGTAATTTCCATGGTAAACTTCGGCGTTGCGCCATCCAGCAGTTTATTCCAGAACATATCATGCAAGCTATCGGTCACCAACTCATTCCTCTCCAGCCACCTGTGAGCTGTTTTTTTATGCATCACCTGTACCAACTGATAGCCTATATCTATAAAGGCGCCAAAACTTTTCTGCCCGCTACTGCCAGTATGATCATCTTTATAATTGTGTTTTGCACCCGAACAGAAAAAAGCATCATCCGGATTAGCTAGTGCCAGATTCCATAGCAACTGTAAATGATCCTTAAAGTATAAATCATCAGAGGGCAGGTAGCTGATATAGGCACATGATGCCTGTTCAAGCCCTTTATTAATGGCAGCACCCAGGCCTTCATTATCAGCATTATATAAGTACCTGATCCGATGATCGTGGAGGTAATGTTCTACCACCTCAAGGGTAGCATCAGTACTACCATCAATAATGATAATCAATTCCCAGTCTTGAAATGCCTGGTTCAGCAAACTGGTGATCGCACCTGAGATAAATGCGCCATGCCTGTAAGTGGGCATAATCACACTAATGCCTTTATTTTTCATTCTTTAGAGAGAAGTGGCAAGCGAATACACATGTTCTGCACCCCATTACCAACGCGTTAAAAATTATTTGATTATCAAACTTTACGGGGTACCCCGGTATACAATAATAAATATTATTTATTGCATTATGGAATAGAATAGTACTACAGATTCAAAATGATCCACGCAGGTTTTTAATGCATAATTTTGCGGGAATTTCTTATGCCTTCCTGCTCCTGCATAAGAAATATTAAAGGAGAAAAACGTTAAAGCTCACTGCACAAACTTCACTATTATTGATCAACACTTTATGAGCATAATGATACCGCAATCGATCCCGTGAACGATTGCACAAATATATTCAACACAAAAAGACAATAATATATTCATTAACTGTAATTTAACAAATACATACCGAATGATATATTCCGACGCACAGAGAAAGCCCGCATGATTCCAACACAATTCTTCTAACCAAATTAAATTCAACATGAGAAACAAGTATTTATTAACATGCCTGATGGCTGCTGCCATGGCATTTTCTTTGCCTGCGTGCAAAAAAAGTAATCAATCTGAAAGCAATGAGACCACGAACAAAAACGTTGCTTCACCAATGGCTGTTACAGAAGCAGTTTGCCCATCAAAGGGCTGGGCATCACAAAACGGTGGAACAACCGGTGGCGGCGAAGTAACGGCCACCGTGGTAACCACTTATACCGCACTGAAGTCAGCCATTCAAAATACCAGCGTGAAGGTAATCCAGGTAAACGGAACCATCACCATTCCATCCGGCGGGAGAATTTCCTTTCAGGACCAGAGCGGAAAAACGATTTTTGGTTCATCAGGTGCCAAACTTGTTTCGGCCGATCAAACAAAAGACAATTCAGGGATTATGTATATTAAGAGATGTAACAACATCATCATCAGAAATATCATTTTTGAAGGCCCCGGTGCTTATGATGTTGACGGACAAGACAATGTAACCGTTGATGCCTGCAATAACATCTGGGTTGATCATTGCGAGTTTAGAGATGGTGTGGATGGCAATTTTGATCTCAAAAACATTTCAGATTACATCACGGTATCTTATTGCAAATTTTCTTACCTCAAACCACCAAAATCAGGTGGTTCGGGCGGATCTGATGATCACCGCTTCTCAAACCTGATCGGATCAAGCGATGGTGCCACTACAGACAGAGGTCACTTTCGGATCACATTTGTACGTTGCTGGTGGGCGCAGGGTGCTGTAGCCAGAATGCCACGTGTAAGATTTGGCAAAGTGCATATTGTAAATAATTTATTTAACAGTACGGTAAGTAAAAGCTGTATTCAGGCCGGATTTGAAGCCAATATTTTAGTGGAATCAAACGTTTTTGAAAACGTGAAAAACCCAATTGATTTGATGGACAATACCTCTACAGCGGTTCAGGCAAAAAATAATCTTTTTACAGCCGTAACCGGAAATACTTCAGGTAATGGTGTAAATGCATTTACGCCACCTTACAGCCTGACTATACTAAATGCTTCCAGTGTAAAATCTACCGTAACGGCATCAAACGGCGCAGGGGCAACACTTACAGGCAATGCATGTTCATCGCTGTAAAAAATAATTAGGGCGAAGCTGCTATAGGAACCCATTCGGTAAATGTAAAGTCATCCGATGAATACTGGTCTTACCGCTATTCACCGGATGATTTTTTGGCTTAATGTGCTAATGAACAATTTTAAAAACGAGTTCTTTTAAGCATTAATCAATCGCTATCGATCCAAATGACCTTGATACTGCAGTACTTTCTCCATGGTTATTGGTTACCTTACAATAGATACCAGCAGAATTGGCATCTGTTACTATTGCTTCTATTGAAGATCCGTTATTACTTACTATTGTAGCTCCTTGAACAAACCATTCATATGTCAATCCCCCTTCTCGCCAATTCGGTATGTAAACACTTGCAGATATTTGAGTGCCTACACTAACTGGAAAAGAACCATTTGGACTCGTTGTTAGTTCTGCAAACCCAAATCTTGGATATAGAGTTTTCAATGCAGCCAGATCAAATGAAGAAAAATTAGTCCAATTTGGTACCTGCTGCAAACCTGCACCAGAATTAAATACAGAATTAGGATCAGGATTATTGCCGGAATTAGGAGTTCCGGGGATTGTATACGCACCGACTGTTATACCATTGTTAACTCCATTGGCACTTTCAGTTGCAAACCAATTCGTATGCCTGAATCCGATGGTATGGCCAACTTCGTGTGATATAACAAAAGTCTTTTGAGAATCGCTTAGAGAGGAAAAAGATGTATTAACACCAATTCTGAAACCAATTAATCCATTGGATGGAAAATAAGCATCGGCCACAGCTCCTGATGGCGATGACGGTGATAATCCTTGTTCTATGCGCAAATCAGCTTCGTTAACATTTAAGGTTCTCGTAAAACGAAGATTAACTTCGGATAAACCTATATAATTGTTAAAAGCAGATTCTATTCCTGTTACCCAAGAAGAAAGCGTTGGATCGATGTAATATTTAAGGTCTCTATGCCTTGAATAATTTATTGGGTAGCCCCCATTTGATAAGTCAACAGATGTAGCTTGACGTGGGGTTGCCTTGATCAAATTGTCTTTCGTTAAAACGATATCCCCTTCAACTACGATAATTTTATTGTTAATTATCATATTGGTAGTATCGAAGCCTAATAATGCTACTTTTTCCCTGATGCCAAGAACATCATTTGTAATGATATTATCAATTTGACTATCTCGTTTTGAGCATGACGTCAGAAAAATGAGAATAATAGTAAAGAATAAGGTTAAATGGTAAATTGTCTTTTTCATAATTTAGATTTTAATGTTGATTAATAGTTAATTGTTATTTGAAATGTAACTTTGCGTTTATGTAAAAAGACAAAATTTTACCTAAAATTTTGTAGCAGTTAGTGTATACTTGGCAAATCCACAATACATGTAAGTGCAAAAATGCAAAATACCTTTTTTTCTTATACAAAGAAAAAAATATTCAGCTACATCATAAGCTAAGATTGTTATTAATGTAAATTCCTTCGACCGTTCTTCTATTAGGTTAACTTTTTTGACATGATCAATTATCTATAGTAAACAAATTGGTCTCATAGATTAATCGATTTGATAGCTAACTACATAATCCTATAGCATGATAGACGGTCTGTTCGGTTTTTCGGACAGGCCTCTTTCTGGTTACAAGTCTAACTGTTCAAAAATAACAGAAGAATCTCATTTGTAATAGGTTGCGATTAAGATCAATATGCTTCCATTATCAATAAGTGATAAACATGAATACAGAATGATTTAATACTGACCAGGACTTTTCTGTTGAAATTCCCACTCACGGGTTTATCTTCGATATATTAATATTTATAAAAGATTTTTATCGAATAAAACAGGTTATATATGGTAAGTACAGATCAACTAGTTTTTGATAAGTGCGTCTATGCGCTCAGCTGCATGTTTATTTTTTGGATCCAGTGCCAGTGACTTTTTATAGTTTGACATTGCCTCAGCCTTGCTATCCAACATTTCAAATGTTTCAGCCAGGCTATCGTAAGCATTCGCACTTTGAGGATATAGGGCCACATTTAATTTAAAAACAGACAATGCCGCTTTAAAATTCTTTTGAGACAAAAGCTGATAACCCCAGCCGTTTAGCTCATTTTCCGAAACCTGAAAAGATCGGTCTTTCCTTTTTAGTTCAGAGACCACCTCAACACCTTTCTCAAAACCCGTTTTCAACAGTTCAGCCCGGAGTTTTTTAAGGTTTGATGGCAGACCAAAGCCATTAACCTGATGCATTTCCGGAATATAATAACCCGCGATCTCATCAATAAACTGGTCCGGGTTTCCCTGCATCAGGTTAGTGAGTACGACAATAGAAAGGTTGTCTTTCAGATAAACAAATAAAGCCGATCTTCCTCCGCCCACCGGGCCAACAGCAGGATGCTCTTCCCTGGTAACAGTGGGCCAGCCCAGCGCATAGCCGTTTGTAAGGCGGTTGAAGCCGCCGATTTTACCATTGTTCAGCACAGCCGGCTTCCATAAGGAATCAATACTGGACGGTCTCTTCAGTAACTTTCCACCATTTATAGCCATAATCCAACGGGCCAGATCAGTTGCAGTGGATTGAATACCTGCGGCAGTTCTAAAAAAGACCGGAAACTGCATATAAGCATGACCCGGCACTTTATTACGGACAAAGTTATCTCCCATTTGCCTGGTCATGGTATAAGCGCCTGCATAGTTCGGAATAACATCATACGAATCGCCAAATCGGGTCAAGGGCATTCCCGCCACATCAAATTGACGTTCCTGTATAAATTGCGTAAAATGCATACCGCTCAATTTAGTAATCAACTGTCCTAAAAGCACATAGCCAGTCTGGTTATAGCTGAATTTTTCGCCAGGATTAAATACCATCGGTAAAGCTTTAACTTTCTCCATAGCCTCTCGTTCATCGTTATGTCCCAAAACCTGCTCATCGGCATCCATTATGTCCGGCAGGCCAGAAATATGGCTCATTGCCTGCTTAATGGTAATTTTCTTCCAGGCTTCAGGCAAACCATCCAAATGTAAAGATATAGGATCAGAAATCTTCAGCTTACCCGCTTCACTCAGCTGCATAATGGCAATACCAACAAAGGCCTTGGTAATGGAATTGATGGAAAAAACAGTTTCGTTATTAGCTTTGATATTGTACTCCAGGTTGGCGACACCAAAAGTGGTGTCCTTAACCATTTTATCATTTCTTACCACAGCTATCTGGAGCGCAGGAATATTGCGTTCCCGCATTTTGGTTTTCAGAAAAACATCAATACTGTCAGACGCAGATAATTCCTGCGCGTGCGCTGAGGTGAAGGCTAAACTAAATAAGATCGGGATGATTAAAATACGTGCAGAAATATTCATATAAAAAAGTATTGATAAGATACTGGTAAAGACGGTGATTTTAGCAAATAGTTACAGGAGATCCTGGTTCATGAACTAAAAACCAACTAACAAACTGAAAATTAAGATCATATATAAAATCATGGTAAAAACAAACTATGTGGATTTTATACCCCACCAACACTGTATCTCTTTTCATATTAGCGTTAACTCCACTTCTTACAGAATTTATGTAATAACGCAAATTATTGATTTAAAATCATCAATAAATGTGTTTTTTAGCCAGGCCAAGCTTTTTGATTTTTGAATTCAATGTGGTGGCTGGAACGCCCAATAATTTTGCTGCTCCATGCGGACCGGAAATCCGCCCGTTACATAATTCCAGAACTGTGAATATATGATCACGTTCGTTTTCAAATATGGTTTTAACAGACTTAGTTGAAGCTATGGATGGTTTGTTATTGCCCGGAATTTCAATATCCATAATTACATTCCCACTTGCCATCACCACATGCCTTTCGATAAGGTGCTCCAATTCCCGTACATTTCCTGGCCAACTGTAGGCCATCATCGTGGAAATCGCTTTTTTTGAAAATCCATTAAGATTTCGATTCGACTTTTTGGCGAATTTCGCTAAGAAAAAAGCAGCTAGCACAGCGATATCCGATTTCCGGTTTCGAAGCGGTGGTAATGAAACCGGAAATACATTTAACCTGTAATATAAATCACGCCTAAACCTTCCTGCCTCCACTTCCGCAGAAAGATTTCTGTTCGTGGCCGAAATGATACGCACATCAGTTGGAATAGTAGCTCTACCACCAATACGTTCTATTTCCTTTTCCTGCAAAACACGAAGTAACTTTACTTGTAAATCGAGTGGTAATTCACCTATTTCATCAAGGAAGATTGTACCCCCATGTGCCTGTTCAAACTTGCCGATCCTCCTTTCGGTGGCACCTGTAAAACTCCCCTTCTCATGACCAAAAAGTTCTGATTCGATTAAATTGGGTGGAATGGCAGCACAGTTCACCTTAATCATAGTTTTCCGACTTCTTACAGATTCATCATGGATGGCTTTGGCGATTAATTCTTTCCCCGTTCCTGTTTCGCCTAAAATGAGCACGGTAGTTTCCGAGGAGGAAATCCGGTTGAGCAGTCTGTAAACTTCCTGCATTTCAGGACTACTACCAACAATTTCAGGGTGTGTTAGAATTTCAGGTGATTCTTCCGGTTTAAAAATGAGGTGTTCAGCAAGCTGCGTACGTAGTTTTTCAATTTCCTTTTCTAACTGCTTTATTTTTGGATCAGCAACCGCCGGTATTCTGGGTTCATTTATAATTTCAGATTTAACCGGCCCTGTAACATCAGGCTTAGAAACACTTTTTTTCTCTATTTCAGCCAGCAGTCCTGCAATAAAATCGGCAATGTTACAACAAAAAGTCAATCCTTCTGCACTTAGTTCCCGGTTGTGATTATGAAGTTCAAAAGTACCCAATACCCTTCCGTTATGCTCCAATGGAATATAACAGTGAAAATGGTATTCTGTAGGATGGTTGTTTAAACAATGATTTTCACCAAAGTCAGCTATCCAGTCTTGCCGCGATTTCAGCACAGGAAAATCAAAACCTGAAATCTCTTTTGTAATGAGTGAAAGGCTAACCGGATCGGAAATGGTTTCTGTACAGGATATTTTCCCAGAAATGGCTTCGGTGAGATAAGCCCTTGTAATGTGGTCCATTTCTTCGTTATACAGAATTAACACACCACAATCAATCGAGAATAGAGGATTGAGTTTAGAGAATACCCCTTGAAACAGATCCTTTAACGTAAAATTCCTTTCTTGTTCTGCTACGGTGTCGGCCAGTGTTTCGAAATATGAACCGGCATGAGGCTTAATTTCATTGTCATTAACATTGGTATCCTTGCTAAAATCTGATTCTTGTTTTCTCATTTTTATAATCGTTTTCTCACCAATAATTATCCGGAAATTGCGTGAATGAACTGTTAATGCAACCACCAAAACGCATAACATCCGGATGGTTATTCATCATTACCGTGCGATTGAGGTTAGTTCTGCAGGGATTGATTTTACTTGCTGGTTCAACCGCGGGAATTCAAAGAACATGCCAAAGGCAGGAATATGGCGCTGGTGCATTACTGGCAATGCTTTGACCATAAATTACTCACGATATTTCGCTAAAAAGCGATTTTAGATACGAAATATCGTAGAGAGAGCTTTTGTGATTACAGAACGGGTAACCTCAATATGCAGATCTTTGATATCTACCCTCGAACAACCCTCATTGCGAGACGGCTTTCTCTGCCAATTCGCGATGAGGATATTTCTATAGAAATCCGTAAATGTATTTCAACTCAGATGCTGTCATGTTGAGCCTGTCGAAACAGCTTAAAGAGTATTAAACAGGTCCTTCGACAGGCTACCATACACAGAATCCATTAGTACGGTCGTCATTCCCGCGCATGCGGGAATCTTAAAGCGCTTGCATTACGATTATTCATAAGTTCCCCTTGTTTCAAATGTTTTCATGAGAAATCCGTGGTTCCCAATCGAGTCGGGAATGAGGATCTCACGCAGCCTAATCTGTCTTTTATATTGATTCTATGAAATAATTACTCCTCAGGATGACAAATCTATATTTATGATACAACCTCCTGGAAATTAATTTTTTAGATGTTTTGGCAGCCAGTCCATTAAAGCCTTAACAATATCGTTAAAAAAAAGATTGTAGGTATCCTGTGTAACGTAGCCAATATGTGGCGTAGCCAATACGTTGTTCAGCTTTCTAAAAGGGTGATTATCATCAAGCGGCTCTTTATCAAAAACATCTAAAGCCGCGCCGGCGATCTTATTTTCTTCCAGGCTTTTGATCAGTGCTTTTTCATCAACCAATGGTCCCCTTGAGGTATTGATCAGGTAGGCGGTTGGCTTCATTAGTGCCAGGTCTTCGGCACCCACAATACCTTTACTCCTATCGCTCAACACCATATGAACCGTTAAATAATCAGATTCCTGAAATAAAGTTTTTTTGTCTACATATCTGGCGCCGCCAGCTACCGCTTTTTCGGGTGTTAAGTTTTCACTCCAGGCAATGACATCCATATCGAAAACTTTTGCTACTGCCGCAACCTGCGCACCCAAATTCCCAAGTCCCAATATGCCCAAGGTCTTCCCTTTTAAATCGTTACCCACCAAATGCTGCCAACCACCAGCACGCAGATTGGCATTTTCTTGCGGAATGTGTTTCGCTATGGCCATCAATAAAGCCCAGGTAAGCTCTAAAGCGCCATGACCTAAATAGCCGGTATTGTGTACTTCTATTTGTAATTTTTCAGCAGCAGCAACATCAATAGACCGATTTCTGGCACCTGTAGAAACGATCAGTTTTAGCTCAGGCAGTTGCATCAGTAAAGCAGCCGTTAAAGGAGTACGCTCGCGCATCACGCAAATGATTTCAAAGTGTTTCAAACGTTCTACAATTTCATCCGCTCCATGAAGATGATCGGTAAATACTTTAATATCGGCATATTCGGCAAGTACAGTCCAATCAACAAATGATTTCGCTACATCCTGATAATCATCAAGTATTGCAATTTTATATTTTGACATGTTTTATGAATTTAAATTCTTTTAATTACAAAGCTGGCGTTTCGGAAAAGTCAATTTTCTTTGATGATGCTGCCCAGAATATCCAAAGTAGAATACAAATGCTTAAGGCTAAATCCGGATAATAGAACGACACCATAAAAGCGGCTAAATAAGTTGGAAAACCATAAAGGTAGTTGTTTCGGAGTTGCTTGACAGCGGCATCACTGATTCCGGGGCGCAATAATTTTTTATCTGAGGTAGCCTGTTGCCACAGCAGGTTAAAAGCCAGGTTAATTAAAACAAATAAACCGGTGTAAATGGTCACTGAAAGCTGCTTGGAATCTGTTAAAAAAAACCTGGCCAATAAAGCGCTGGGAAAAGAAACAAGCGAAACCAGGAATAAAATGAGCCCGTTGGCAAACATTAGCCCTGTGTTTCGTTTGTATATCTGTTTAAAAACTTTATGGTGATTTACCCAGATGATGAAAATACTGAAAAATGAGATGATAAAGGCAATATAACCCGGCCACTGCATTTTTAGTGCTTCAAATAAGTATGCGGGTGTATTGCCATCCTCCAGTTCGGGAACGTGAAGATCGAGTACCAGGAGCGTAACAGCAATTGCAAAAACGCCATCACTAAAAGCTTCAATTCTACCCGTTTCCTTTTCCATTATGCTTTTCAATCCTTAAAAATCAATTTATTCACCTGTGTAATTTCTGCCTGGCTGATGGTATGCCCCATATTTTCGTAAATAATCTCAGTAACCTGTGCGCCCATTTCTTCAAGTAAAACAGTCGATTCCTTTACCCTGGATACGGGAACATGCATATCGGGATCACTGCTCCCAATAAATATCGGCGTACCGTCAAAATCGCCATGATAATTGCGATGGTCGACCTTTTCGCCGATAAGGCCACCGGTAAAAGCCACCACGCCACCATAACGCGCTGCATTGCCAGCCACATAATCGAGCGTTAAGCAGGCACCCTGCGAAAAACCCAAAAAGTAGATCTGTTCTTTTGAAAAACCTTCTTTTTCCAAACCAAGCACAGTTTCTTTTATGGCATTTAAAGCAGTCGATAAGGAAGGCTCATTGGCTGCCCGAGGAGCCAGAAACGACTGTGGATACCATGTATTTTTTTCAGCTTGAGGGGCTACCAATGCAAAATTTGAAACGTTAAGGTATTCTGCCATTGATAAAATGTCCTGCGCCGTTCCGCCACGACCATGGATCATGATCAGCACTTTTTCGGCTTGATCAAAGCTTTTTCCTGCTTTTATAATTTCTTTCATTTCGCTATTCTTCTTCATTTACTTTGTTCCAGATATCCCGGTATAAATCTTCGTGCCGCTTAAACTGGATGTGCACGTATGGGCACATCGGGATGACCATCAATTTGTTGTCGCGAACATAGGCAACCATCGCATCAAGCAACATTTTCGCATAACCTTTTCCTTCTTTTGCCGTGTCTACTTCGGTGTGGTAAACGGTTAAATCGTTATCCTTGATGTCGAAAATCATTTCGCCAGCTTTTCCGTCTTCATCATAAATATCGAACGAACTTGGTTCGCCCTCCTGAATGTTTAATTTTACTTGTGCCATATTTTCTAAGTTAGTTTTGGAAGTACTTTTTCTAAATCACCGCGTAAATGTTCGTGTTGGCCCGGCAACATTAAATGTGTACCCAATTCATTTAAAGGCTCATCAACAGTAAAACCAGGGTTTTCGGTCGCAATTTCGAAAAGCACGCCTCCTGGTTCACGAAAATATAAGGAATAAAAATAATCCCGGTCAATTTTTGGGGTAATCTGTAAATTTTTACTCAGAATCTGCTCCCTTAATTCCATTTGAATATCCTCATTTTTAACACGGAACGCAACATGATGGTTTGTACCGGCAGCATTTCTTCCCCTGTGTCCAGCTGGCACTTCCAACAGATCAACAATGGCCGCATTTGCTACGGTATCGGTAATAAAGCGATATCGGTTTTCTTCCTGAGCCAATAAACGGTAGCCAAACAAATCGGTGAGTATTTTTGCCGTTTCATCGATACTTTGCAAAGTTAAAGTGGTACTGTGAAAACCTTTAGTCGCGGTATCTTTTTTAACCTCAGCAGTTTCCCAGGGCGTCCTTATATCTGCTGTTTTAGGTACTATCAAACTTAGTGATAAACCATCCGGATCTTTAAAAGCCAGCACCTGCTCGCCGAAACGCTCCGTAATTTCTTTTGTTTTAACGTTTGCCGCCCCAAATCTTTCTAACCAGAATTGATGACTTCCCGCAGGTACTGAGTAGCCAATTTCTGTTGCCATACCCACCCCTTCAGTTCCCTGTCCAATTCCATCCCATGGAAAAAAGGTTAGGATCGTTCCCGCCGATCCGGTTTCATCGCCATAATAAAGGTGGTAAGTACCCGGGTCATCAAAATTAACCGTCTTTTTCACCAACCTTAAGCCTAGTGTTTTGGTATAAAAATCGAAATTTTGCTGTGCACTGCCGGCTATCGCCGTAATGTGATGCAAACCTAAAATGTTGTTATTCATATCGTTTAATTTTTATTTATTAATAATTCTGAGTTTTCTGTAATTAATTCGTTGTGACGTTTAAAGATGACATCGAGCACGAGACCATTATCATTCCACATTTTTATCTCGCCGTTTAGCTGTTCAGTGAGGCCGGTCATCAGGCTCATTCCGAGTGATTCTGTATTTTCAGGAACAAAGCCTTCCGGCAAACCAATCCCGGTATCTGCAACTTTAAGTTCGCAGATCTCGTCTTCGATAACCAGGAAGGAAATATGGACCTTACCTTTTTCATCAACTGGAAAAGCATATTTAATCACATTACTAATGGCCTCGTTCAGGATCAAGCCAAGGGGAACAGCCTGTGCAACATCCAGTTTAATCGCCTCTGTTTCCAGGATGAACTGGATTTTCTTATCGGTATCAAAACATTCGATCATGTAATCGACCAGTTCTTTGATGTACCATTTCATGTCAATTTCCGCCAAATTATCAGATTGGTAAAGTTTCTGATGGATGAGCGACATGGCATGCATGCGGTTCTGGCTATTTCTGATGGCCACTAAAGCATCTTCATTATCCAGGTAAGCCGATTGGGTATTAAGCAGGCTGATAACAATCTGGAGATTGTTTTTAACCCGGTGATGGATTTCGCGCAAAAGCCATTCTTTCTCGTTGAGTATTTTCCTGAGCAGTTCGTTCTGCGCATTGATTTCGTTCTGCTTTTGCTCTAAAACAAGATTGCTGCGTCTTTTTATTCGATAACGGTTATAAATCAAACCCACAAACATAAGGGCGATAAAAAGTCCTCCGATAAATATATACCTCAACCTGCCCTCATTTTCGATCGTAACTTTTTGTAATTGGTTTTTCTGGCTGAGCAATGCAATGTCTTTATCTTTTTTTTCGGTCTGAAATTCGATTTCCAGACCCGAGATCTGTTTGTTCTTGTCGTTGTTCCAGATAGAATCAGTTAATCTTTTATAGGTTTTATAGTGCGCCACTGCCGACCAGGGCTTATTCAGTGCCGAATCCACATCAAACCAAAGCCGGTGCAACTGCGAAAGGGCCAATAAGTTTTTCTGCTGCAAACTTTGTTTTTCATGTTCTTTTAAATAGCCATCGGCAGCTACAAACTGTTTCTCGTGAATCAGTTTCCTGATGATACTCCGGTATAGATAGATTTGATTCGGATCATCTTTTGGCAAATCATGGTGGAATTTGATTAAAGTTTTGAAATAAGGCTCGGCCTTTCCATATTGCTGAATATCATAGTAAGTGTTAAATAAAATGTATGGAATGCGTAATTTCATCTGGGTATCAGTTGGCGGATATTTTTTAATCAGTTCTTTCAACTCAGCTATCCCCTCTTCAAACCTTTTCATGCGAACATAAATGGTGGCTACATTGGCAATAATGGTCTGCATATAACCCGCGTCTTTGTAACGCTCAGCGATGTTTTTTGCCCTTAACCAATAATCCAACGCTTTCTGGTCGTTCCGCAGGTAATAATAAGTTAAACCCAAATGGTTGTTTATAGAACTTCTTTGCAAACTTGTATCGGCCAGTTGATCAGCAGTTTTCTCGGCCAATAATCCGTACTTTAAGGCTTCCGAAAAATTACCGAGACTTATATTGGTGATACACATATTATTGTAAACCCCTTGCAGTTCTTTAAAACCAACAGACCTGTAAACGGCAAGTGAAGTATCCATTAGTTTTATGGCATAGGCTGGCTGCCCTTTGATGTTGTAATAATCGCCAAGATTTTTGAGCGAATTGGCTTCTTCTAGTTTATTTCCAACCTGACGGTATAAGACCAGGGATTTCTCGTTATATGCAATTTTCTTGTCGAGCTCTGCTCCTTCATTGCCGAAAAGATTACCCATGGCCGAATATGCTTCTGCCAATTGCTCTTTCAGGTTAAACTTTGAAGCGTAAGCAATTGCCTGTTCAAAAATTTTTGTTCCTAAAACCTTATCTCCCGATTCGCGAATGATATTGCCTTTAAGTACCATACTCCCGGCAATTCCTTTGGGATATTCGATCTTGCTGGCTAATGCAAAAGCCTGTTCGCGGAGTTGCATCGCCCTGGCAAGGTCGGCTTTTAATTCGCCTGGTAAATTGAGGTAATAGGTGCCCAAATCGATCCATAAATCGACTTTACTTTCGGTTTGGCCAAGCCTGCGGAGTTTAATTTCAGCAGCTTCTACTTCCTCTTTCGTCCTAATGCCCTGCCCTTTTGCAAGGACAGGACTGATTAGCATGAAAATAATGAACAAGAACCGAAAGTTCAGCTTACAAAAATGAGTTATGTTATTTTTGATTGGCATGTTTAAAGTGTAGCATCATTTTTATCCGGCTTTGTACCATAATAGCAGATTAACATGGTAACACCGGGCAGCAGGATACCCACCAAGCCAAAAAGCTGTCCGATCCAGGCACCAAGTATACAGCCGATTAAAAAGCCACCCAAAGTGATTAAACCTTTATTTACTCCAGCGCGGAAATCGGCATTTTTGAAACCCGAGTTACAAAAAGACCTGATATCGAGTGCGAACTGAGTAACATTACCCGTCATCATGGTGGTAGGTCCGTAAGTCTCTTTGGCAAAAAGTTTTCCAAAGGCATTTTGCAGCCCCATGGCAAAAACCACGATCATGGTAACCAGGTACATGGGCCAGGTAACTTCACCATTATCGATACAACCTAATGAATAGGCTAATACACTGCCAATCAAAAGAATAACTCCCTCGCATAAAAGCAAAAAATGCCTGTTCGAAAATCTCGCCGATATCCAGCCTCCGGCCATAACAGAAAGCATGAATATTGGAAAAGTCAGCAGCTTGATCCATGCATCGCCATCAGATCCTTTAATTATTTGATAAGCGAATACAATAAAGTTTCCCGTAACGTGTGCAGAGAAAATTTTGTCGGCAGCAACAAAAGTTATTGTATCACAATAACCGGCTATAACGGTTAATATGAGGGTTACAAACCAGATATTGCTCTGTTTTTCTTCCATTGTGTTTATGATTAGGATAGGTGTGCCCTTAACATCCAGGCCATGGTTTCGTGTGTTTCCATTAAACCTGTAATGTAATCGCTTGTTCCGGCATCTTTAAGCGCACCTGCGTAATTATCAATGTTTTCTCTTAAATGGATCAGGATGCTTTCGTGATCTGCCAATAACATTTTGATGTAGGTTGGTGCATCATTTTTACCGCGGTCGTCTTCTGTCAGATGTGTCAATTCCAGAAACTGTTTAAGCGACGCGGGTGCATAATGACCGAGTTTACGGATACGTTCTGCAACTTCATCCACGATATCTTCTAACTGCGTGTATTGCGCTTCGAAAAATTTGTGTTTGTTGTAAAAGTCTGGTCCTTCAACATTCCAATGTGCTTTGCGGGTTTTGGTGTATAAAACATATTCATCTGCCAGAATTTTACTTAATGAATGTGCAACCTCAGCAAGGTTTTCTGCGCTGATTCCAATTTTAGCTTCCATAATTTGTGATTTGATGTTTATTTTAGTTAAAAAATGTATTGAATAAATAATGATCTATTGAAATTGTGCCGGGTCCGGTTAACCACAAAAAAAGCATGGCTAATGTGTACATGTAAGGTACATCCCGCACCTCTATCGAATCTTTTCTGTGCACTACAAAGTAGCCGATGGCCGTTACTCCTATAGATGGCAAAAGGAAAAGCCTGGTACCGAAACCGATGGCAACCAGAAATGGCACAACGGTATCAGAAAACGTAGCTACTAAACCGTTCAACTTATCCGGTAAACCCAAAGGATTGGGTACATGCTCTTTTTCTCCATTTTGAACACGGAACTTTTTCATTCCATGCACCCTGAAGAGTTCGAGCATAAGCAATACCCTGAAAATGAGTACAGCCCAATTGTTAATGCCTGAACCCAAATCAGAATACAACAGGTATTTGATGATATCTTCCATAATTTAAAAAGCAAAACACGAGCAGCCCAATGCGCCCCAAAATGCAGTGTAATTGTTTACAGGGAGGTTACTGGTCCTTACCGCATCGTGATTGTGGTTGTGAACATTACAGCTGCCTACGCAGGAGTGTACCATCGCTAAAACTGAATCTGCGCCCTTTGCACCTTTCGATTTTCCTTGTTGATTACCCTGATGCGTTGCTGATGAATAATATCCGTTATAGTTTTTAGTTGGCGACCAGTCTGGCAGAATCGGAATTTTTGGTGGCGAAAAAGAAGAAAAATCGCCTTTGGCATACACAATTTTGCCGTCAACAATGGTTAAATCAGATTCGATACTTTTAATCTGCTCATCGCCAACCTCGAAGTAATCTTGATTTAATACCGCTAAATCGGCAAGCATGCCCGCTTGTATATCGCCTTTCTTTTGCTGCTCGTTAGAAAACCAGGCACTGCCCCTGGTGTACAGCTCTAAAGCAGTTTCACGAGTTAAAATAGTATCTTCATTGTAGATTTTCAAGCCACCCACCGTTTTGCCAGCCGTTAACCAGAACATTGAAACCCATGGATTGTAACTGCTTACCCGTGTTGCATCAGAACCGCCGCCTACAGGAACTTCCATTTCGAGCATCTTTTTTACCGGTGGGGTTTGTAGCGCTGCTTTTGTACCGTAACGTTCGGTAAAATATTCGCCCTGATAGGCCATCCTACTCTGAATCGCGATACCACCCCCTAAAGCTTTTACACGTTCTATGTTGCGCTCATCAATGGTTTCGGCATGGTCGAATATCCAGGGCAGGCCAGCAAAAGGAATATCTTTATTAACCTTTTCAAATACATTTAAAAAGCGGCTGATACTTTCATTATATGTGGCATGAAGTCTGAAAGGCCATCTTTTCTCAACTAGCAGACGTACTACACGTTCCAATTCCGGCTCCATATTATCCGGAAGATCTGGCCTTGGCTGAAGAAAATCTTCAAAATCTGCTGCCGAAAAAACCAGCATCTCACCTGCCCCGTTGTGGCGGTACATGTCATCTCCCTGGTAAAGTTTTACGGTGTTGGTCCAGTTGTCAAAGTCTTCAAATTCCTGTTTTGGCCTTTGGGTAAACAAATTATAGGCAATACGAACGGTAAGTTGCTTTTGTTCGTTCAGTTCATTTACGACTTTATAATCGTCGGGAAAATTTTGAAAACCTCCCCCGGCATCAATCACACTGGTAATGCCGAAACGGTTCAGTTCGGTCATAAAATGACGGGTAGAATTTACCTGATGTTCGTAAGAGAGTTTTGGTCCTTTTGCCAGAGTGGAATATAAAATCATGGCATTCGGGCTCGCGATAATCAATCCGGTAGGTTCTCCATTCGCATCTCTCTGGATTTCTCCACCTGGAGGCGCAGGCGTATCTTTTGTATAACCAACGGCCTTAAGCGCGGCACGGTTCATAAAAGCACGATCATATAGATGTAGAATAAACACAGGCGTTTCGGGCGCAATAGCATTTATTTCTTCCAGCGTTGGCATTCTCCTTTCGGCAAACTGAAATTCCGACCAGCCGCCAACTACACGCACCCATTGTGGCGACGGCGTAATATCCACCTGTTCTTTAAGCATCCGCAAGGCATCGGCCAGTGATGGAACGCCATCCCATCGCAATTCCAGATTGAAATTCAATCCACCACGGATTAAGTGAATGTGCGAATCGTTAATGCCCGGAACCACCCTTTTTTTGCCAAGATCAATCAATCTTGTGGAAGAACCTGAAAAATTCATGATATCGCTATCACCGCCAACGGCAATAAATTTCCCATCTTTAATAGCGAGGGCCGTTATTTCTTGTTTATGTTTGGCAATGGTATGCACCTTGCCATTGAATAATATAATATCTGCATCCATGATATGTATTTTTAGGAGTTAAAAACGGTTTGAGGTTTTAATTTTAATGGCAGCAATTGCTTCCTGAATACCCGCTCCGGCAGTTGTAAAACTATCGCCTTCAGTATATTCAAAAACGCAGGCAATCTGCAAATCACTTACCTGCGCCGATGGGTCATGAACTACACCTTCGATGGCAATTCCATCTACCTTACCCCAAACTTTGGCCGTTCCTATCTCGGTGGTGCTTTGTGCAAATGCAGTCCCTGTAACCAATACAGAAAAGATCATGATAGCCAGCCTGAAGTTTCGGATAACAGCCCTTGATTGTTTAGTGAAGTTATTTTTCATTTTCTTATTGTTTAAAATTTGTATGATACCTGAGCATTAAAAAACTTTGAATTGTCCCAGAGTGGTACGATATCTTTTATAAAATCACCGACCTTGAAATATTGCCCTCCGCAACTAATTGAAAGGTTGTTATTGAATCTATAATCTGCACTGAGCAGGTAAGTGGTACCGATAAACCGGTGACTGGAAAGGGAGCCTGCAGTGTTAAAATTTCCGCTCGGCCGATAGATGCCGTCGCTGGTGGAATACCTCCAGTTGAAAACAACATCTGCCTGAACGCTTAAATTATCGGTTAAGCTTAATGTTAAATAGGGATGCAGATCAATTAAATTTGATGGCCCGATGAGTGGGTTAAAGCCAAAATACCCGCCTTTCGGATACAGTGGATTAAAAGTTTGTAATTTCCCATCGCCAGCTTTCTGGTCTCCAGAGATATAATCATTCCGAAGGTTGATTGATGGCTTAAACCTGGTTTTTTCGAAAGTGTAACCAAGTTCAAAAGCCATTGTCCAGGCGTCGATATTACCACTTCCAAATTCCCCAAACTGGTAGGCAGCTTCCAGATTGTAGATAAACCCTCCGCCACTTTTCCAATACCGGGTAGCCAGCGTATGCCGTACTTCTTTTGCTATGCCTTCCTCAAATTCAGCGTTATCGCGCCTGATACCTAAATAATAGAAATCGAAGTTGCCGCCTTTCCTGATAATGAGATTGGAGTAAGCGCCCCAAAGATTGGCCTGATGGCTTGGACGATTGTCAAATACCCCAAAATTAACTTCATCAGCTTCTAAAACAAACGCATCAAGCGAAAATCGCGGGGAGGCATACATCAGCTTGGCTCCTGTAAAGTATTGTCGCACTGTGGTGCCTTCCCGCACTGAAATTAACCTACCCGAGCCGTAATTAATTTCCTGTCTACCGACACGAACAGCTAATTTATTTACGGAGTCTTTAAGTATCCTGTATTCCGCGAAAAGATTCTGAACTGCAAGCCGGTCTTCATCAACCGGAGCTGGACCATACTTACTGCCATTTTCCAGGGCACTGTTTAACTGAGCAAAAAGCCTTAGTTTTTCTCCAATATTTAAATCGGCATAAAGCACATAGCGTTGTAAAAAAGAATGATTAAAACCTTGATCTTTGATCCAATCTTCATTGATTTTACCAGCAAATTCTTCTCTAATCTCGCCACCAAAACTGAAGTAAACTTTTTTATTTACCGAAAGTGGCAGGAACTTTAATGTATTGTAGAGGTTCCTGTCCGAATCTTTCAGGCTACTATAATCCTCATCGTAGCGCATAAGCTTAATACCCTGCCCGTATGCACCCGCTATGAAAAAGCAGATACAAAAAGTCAAGACAATTGCCAAACGGGGATAATTTATGCTCATTTTGTGTTAAATGACAATTAGTGCTTTATCATTTTGTGTGCATACTGAATGCCGATACCATAACCTGCACCGTACTTTTTCATTAAGGTGGTTACAGGCTCATAAGTTTCTGTTCTGGCCCAGTCTCTTTGCAATTCGAGAAGATACTGTACAGAAGTTACCGGTTTTACACCTGCATGCACCATTCGTTGAACAGCACGTTCATGCGCCTCAGCGCTTACATCACCGCATGCATCTGTGATAACGAAAACATCAAAACCTTCTGACAAGGCTGATAAAGCCGGACCAACAATACATACGCCAGTCCATAGGCCGGCTAAAACAATTTTCTTTTTTCCTGTTGCTGTAATTGCTTGGTAAGCAGGTTCATCTTCCCAGGTATTCATTGAAGTTCTATCAATATAATTTGAAGTAGCCTGAGGATAAAATTCTTCAACTTCGGGAAAAACAGGACCAGAAAACGATTCTTCTGCAACTGTAGTTACAATGGTAGGCACGTTAAAGATTTTGGATGCGCCACAGATGATGGCCACATTGGTACGAAGTTCAGTAATGGAGATACTTTTGGTTGCAAAAGCCATTTGTCCTTCAAAATCGATTAATACTAAAGCATGGTTTTCCGGAGATAATAAGTCTGGTGATGGTTTCATAATTAAATATTTTTTGTTTCCACACCATGTTCCAAGAAACATACCATCAAACAAATAACTAACTATCAGTAACTTACGTCAAACAAAAATAATTACATTAACTATATATCGTTGATTTACGAATTTTAAGTTGGCATTTACCGCAAAGCGCGCGGAGAAAAGCGCAGAGCGCAAGTCAGTTGATGTGTTTATTAACCACAAAGAACACAAAGGAAAGCACAAAGGACACAGAGTTAGGCGGCTAGCTAATTTTTCTCTGAACAGCTATTTTGGTATCGTCATCCGATAGTTAATCGATGCGAGAAGGCTTTTTTAGCCGGCGAAGCAATCTTACAACTATCGTTACTAGCGACCGCATTAAGATTGCTTCGTCGTTCCTCCTCGCAATGACGACATATTTTTGGATTGTGATTCCGTGCATTGGATCGTCATCCTGACCCGTAGCACGGCGGAAAGCTATGCAGTAAACCGAGCCTTAAGCAAGTTCACCGAAGGTAATTTATTTCAGGATCTCTTCAATCACATCGTCATTCCCAACAAATGTTTCAAACATTAAGATTCCCGCCTGCGCGGGAAAGACGACATTTATATTGAATTGCCATTAATGGTTTATTTTAACATTCAATCAACCAAACCATTTGCCTCTGCCTCTGCGGAAATCTCCTAAATCAGCGGGATAAATTAATTAATCAACCAAATAATAACGAAATAATAAAAAACATATCAACATTATAAACCTACATAACCTATTAAAAACCAATGCAAAATTAAATCACTAACGAAATTTCGCTATCAATTTAACGCATCAAAAATCATTATTTAATTTTACAAACCCTATCTTAGCTACATGGAAAACAAGGGTAATCTGTCTGTAGTTAGAAACATGGCAAATACTCACCTAAAAACTGATGCGATCTCCGATCTTGAAAACCAGCATGTTTTACTGCTTGAAAAGCTTAAACAAAAAGAAATAGAAACCGCGGTACTGTTATCTTTAAGTAACTCAATCGCCTCTATACGCAACAAACCTGATCTCTTCGATGTCATCGATCAAAAGCTGAAAAAACTATTTGATTTTGATAATTTCGTCATCTGTTTAATCAATGATGATCAGGAAACACATAGTGCTTTCATCTACAACCAAAAAGAAGATTTCCTTAAAACCGCAGGTGTAGCGCCACAATCTTCTAAGAAATATACACTCGATGACGGCATGTGCAGGGCGATGATCTCATCGGAAAAACCAATTGTTTTCAATGTTGAAGAAGTCTTAACGTGGCATGATGCACCAGCATGGCTGGAATTTTGGCACAATAAGGGCATTAAAGAAATGATCGGCCTGAAAATGGTCGGCAGATCGGGCTGTATCGGTTTCTTTTACCTATATACTAAAAATACAAATTCCTTATCGAACATTTATTTTGATTTACTTCAGGGCATTTCGCTGCAAATTTCAATAGCGATCTCGAACATCCTGGCAAATGAAAAAATTGAACAGCAACTTACTGAAATCAACGAATACAAACAAAAACTAGAAGATGAGAAAAGTTACCTGCAGGAGGAGATCCAACATAAATACAACCATACTGAGATTATTGGACAAAGCGAGTCGTTAGAAAGTATTTTTCACCTGATAGACGCTGTGGCCGCCACTGATAGCACAGTATTGATTATTGGAGAAACCGGAACAGGAAAGGAACTCATAGCGAGGGCATTACACAATTCTTCACTTCACAGCAATCAATTGATGGTTAAAGTTAATTGCGCCGCGATTCCCGCTAGCCTGGCCGAAAGTGAACTTTTTGGTCATGAAAAAGGCAGTTTTACGGGCGCAACAGAGCGGCGGATTGGGAAATTCGAACTGGCCCATAACGGCACGCTTTTCTTAGATGAAATTGGGGAACTCTCGATCGACCTTCAGGTGAAGTTGCTAAGGGCGCTACAGGAAAAAGAAATTGAGCGCATTGGAGGTAAAGGTGTAATTAAAACAAATGTTAGGATTATAGCCGCCACTAACCGAAATTTATTAAAAGAGGTAGAAAAAGGGAATTTCAGGAGTGATCTCTATTACCGGTTAAACGTATTTCCGATTTCAATGCCGCCTTTGAGGGATAGACTGGATGACATCCCCCATCTAACAACATTTTTCATTGAACGCATTTCTAAGAAAACCGGGCGACAGGTAAATGCCATTTCCAAAAGCGCATTGAACAAACTGATGCTCTACCCCTGGCCGGGAAATGTGAGGGAATTGGAGCACCTGATTGAGCGGAGCATATTATTAACATCGGGCAACATATTAAAAGAGATTCACTTACCTAAAATAGATAGAAATGAAGCTATAAACAATTCAGAGGAGCAAAAAATAAAAAGTATCCACGAGAACGAGCGCGACCATATCCTGTCAATATTAAAACGCTGTAAAGGCAAAATTTCTGGTATTGGTGGAGCTGCTGAAGTTTTAAACATCCCAGCTACGACCCTCAATTCAAAAATTAAAAAATTTAAAATTAAACGGGAACACATCCTGAATAAGTAAAATTAAATGATTGAATTAAACAGATTGCTCAAAAAACCTGCAACAGTAAGCTACATTAATAAAATGCTGGTTTTCATTGTTGTACTTATTGCTTTCATTTTAATTCTTTTTAGGTGCTATAGCAGTTCAGCCAGAAATCAGGTAGAGAACTTAAATCCTAAAGATTCACTCCAAAAGCTAAATACACTTCTTTCTGAATCAAAACCCGATACGAACCGGGTTAAATACATGATAAGCATCGCCAATCATTTCATCAATCAGCAGGCAAATTTGGCAAAGGCGGGGCCTTACCTGGAAAAAGCACACGCATTGAGCAAGCAACTTAAATCTTTAAACTGGGAATTCCACACGCTAATCGCATATGCCCATTTTTTGAATAAGAAAAATTTAAGAGTGCAACAGGCAAATACGTATGAAAAAGCGATTGCTATTGCAAAAAGAATCGGCAATAAACATCTTGAGGCCAGCGCATGGGATTCCTATTTTATAAATGTCCCGGATACCGTTTCAGACTATGAGAACAGGACATTTTATGATCGGGCAGCCACTGCACACGCTTTATATAAAGAAATCGGCACCTCCTTCGATGAAAAATACAGGGAGGCAACGCTCCTGAAAACGATGGCAGATTTCCATTTAGAAGAAGAAAAATTTGATTTATCGATAAAAGAATTGTTTGAGGTTATTGCGCTGGATAAAAAATTTAAACTTCCCGATCTTCCTAAGGCTTACGATTTGCTTTCGGCTGTTTATGAAAGAAAAGGAGAACTCAGTAAGGCACTGAATTATGCACTGCTGAGTGTAAAAACAGCGCAAAGCAGTAATGAGGAAGTGCTCGACACTTATTTAAACAGAGTAGGTTCTGCTTACGAGGCTATGGGTAAAGCTAAAGAGAGCATTACATGGTATAGTAAAACCCTTAACGGTCGAGACAAAAAAACCCCTTTCCGCTTCATTACGGCTTACGCCATTACGAGCCAAATGATTAAACTGGGCGAAGC
Source organism: Pedobacter sp. D749 (assembly GCF_019317285.1). Classification (NCBI taxonomy): domain Bacteria; kingdom Pseudomonadati; phylum Bacteroidota; class Sphingobacteriia; order Sphingobacteriales; family Sphingobacteriaceae; genus Pedobacter; species Pedobacter sp. D749. The sequence continues at coordinate 1,323,726 of NZ_CP079218.1, read as the reverse complement.
TAAAAAAGCACTACCCATTCTCCAAAAAACATGGAGCGAAGTTGGCAATTCATCAAGCGGACACCGATATTTTATGTTTCTGGCATTTGGTGAGTGTTATGCTGCGTTAAAAAAGTACGATCTGGCTAAAAAATATTTCGACAAACTACTGGAAGACAATACATTAAACATATACTCTAACCCTTTCCAAACTTCAGTTTTCTTCTCTGTAAGCGAGTTTTACTTCGCCCAAAACAAATATGAGCTCGCTTCACAATTCGCCGAAAAAGCCAGAGAAAACCAGATCAGCATGACCTTACCAAGGCAGATCCGGTTAAATGAAATTCTTTATAGAATAGATCTGTCAACCCATCGCCCGGCTGAGGCCATTGTTCACCTGCAAACCTTTCATATGCTTAGAGATTCTATGCTGAGCCAGGAGAATTTAAATACCATTGAGCGATTGAAGATTGAATTCCAGGCTTCACAAAAGGAGAACGAAAATGAAATCCTCAGGAAGAAATCACAATTACAAAGTCAGGAACTTAACCGCATTCAATGGATCAAAAATGCCACTATCGCCGGGTTGGCTTTTCTAACCATTGTACTTGTTTTAATCTATGGACGGTTTCGGTTGAAAAAGAAACTTCATGATATTTTGGTCAGGAAAAAAGCAGAAATAGACCTCGCTTATGCTGAACTTGAAGTTAATATTCAACAAAAAAACAAGTTAATCGAAGAAAAAGAAGGCCTGATTAAGGAAGTGCACCATCGGGTCAAAAATAACCTGCAGCTAACCATGAGCCTTTTAAACAGCCAGAGTTATTACCTGGAGGATTTATCTGCAATTGAGGCCATAAAAGAAAGTCAGCACCGTCTGAAGAGTATCGCATTGATTCATCAAAAGCTTTATCAGACAGAAAATCTTGCTACCATCAACATTAAGCCTTATATCATTGAACTGGTTGAATATTTAAAGGAAAGCCTTAACGATGATAAAATGATCAGCTTTGAATTGAATATATTGAATCTCGAACTCGATATTTCGAAAGCTGTTCCGCTTGGCCTAATTATTAACGAGGCAATTACCAATATTTTTAAATACGCTTTTCCCGATATCCATGGCGGAAAAGTAATCATTACCCTAAAAGAATGCCAGGAAGATCATTATCAACTGTTTATCAAGGATAATGGCATCGGATTACCCGCCGACTTTGATTATGAACAGAGTAACACATTGGGCATTATTTTAATGAAAGGACTAAGTGCCCAAATTGATGGTGTTTTTACGATGGAAAGTAAAGACGGTGTTTCCTTACACTTGACTTTTATGAATAAAAATGAAGACTTATTGCTGCTGACTGATTAACTAGAGATGAAGATTGAAAAAATTCTAATTGTTGAAGATGAATTTATAGTTGCGCACGACCTGCAGATGATTTTGCAGCGTGCCGGCTATCAGGTTGTTGGCATCGCCGATTCTGTTAAAAATGCACAGACCCTATTGGAAAAACACCAGGTAGACCTGGTTCTTTTAGACATTTACCTTAAAGGCAGGCTAACCGGCATTGACCTGGCGCAGGACCTGATGAAAAGTGAGATTCCTTTTATTTATATCTCGGCCAATTCGAATGAGAAAGTACTTGAGGCTGCAAAGTCCACCTGTCCGTATGGTTTTATTGTTAAGCCGTACCGCGATCGCGATATTTTATTAAGCATTGACATTGCAAGGTACCGAAAGGAAAACAGCAATAACATGAAAATGAGCAGCGAGCGTTTTATGCAGGATTTTATTGTAGATATCTCGATGAAATCCTTAACCTGGCAAAAAAAAATTTTAGCCATTGCAGCTGCCTTTCAACCATATATTCCTTTTGATTTTATTGCACTTTCTGGTATTGCAAAAAATGGAAAACGATATAGCGAAATTGGAATTACCAGAAAAAACTTTGACCAATATGACTTATTTACAGCAAATGAGTTCTTAAAATACACGGGTTTAAGCAGGGCAGAATATGATACCATCAATCAACTGGTACCTGAAACAACAGCTGACGCAATTTATATCGGTAATGATTTCGAAGGAGTAAAAAAGGCTGCTCCAATGAAAAACTTAATCGCAACCACTTACCATCTTTGTTCCAACCTGGTTAAAACGTTCTACCTCGAAAATGGCGATCAAATCAGCTTCTCATTTTACAGCAGAACCGAAAACATTTACCAGCCTGCCCATATGGAACTGCTTAATTTTCTATCAGGTACCTTAGAGAAAAAATTGGCGTACATTATTGAACTTGAAAAAGCCGGAACCAAATCAGTTTTACATCAGGAAAGTGACTTTCCTTTAGCTAAAAAAGATTTTGAAAATATTATCGGCAAAAGCACGGCCTTGCTTAGTGTTTTAGATAAGATAAAAATTGTTGCACCAACTGATACATCAGTATTGATTACCGGAGAAAGCGGAACAGGAAAAGAGGAAATCGCTAAAAGCATTCACCGACTATCGCATCGAAACAAAAAACCGATTGTAGCTGTAAATTGTGCTGCCTTGCCAGCGGATTTAATTGAATCCATTTTATTTGGTCACGAAAAAGGTGCGTTTACAGGCGCGATTAATACCCGGATCGGGAAATTTGAGGAGGCTGATGGCGGCACCATATTCCTTGATGAAATTGGCGAAATGCCTTTCGACCTTCAGGCAAAGCTCCTCCGGGTTTTACAGGAGAAAGAAATTGAAAGGATTGGTGGTAAACAACCTGTCAAAGTAGATTTAAGAATAATTGCTGCAACAAACCTCAATCTGGAAAAGGAGATTGCAAAAGGCAGGTTCAGGCTCGATCTTTTCTATCGTCTTAATGTTTTTCCAATACACGTTCCTAAACTTTGCCTGCGAAAAACTGACATCCCGCTCTTGGCTGAATATTTTCTTCAGAAACATGCAAAGGCAGTAGGCAAGAATATTTCTGAAATTCCTACTGATTTTATGGATCGGCTGATGTTATATGACTGGCCTGGCAATATCAGGGAATTGGAACATGTAATGCTGAGGAGCATACTGCTTTCATCGAATGGCATGCTTAATCCGGATCATCTGGAACTTGGAATGAAAAAAGAAGATCCCCTTACTCAAAATGGAATAAAAACGATTATTGACAACGAAAGAGACCATATCATCCGTGTTTTAGAACTTTGCAAAGGCAAGGTCGCCGGCAGCGGTGGCGCAGCTGAATTATTAGGTATTCCAGCAACAACGTTGAATTCTAAAATTAAAAAGCTGGGAATAGAACGTTAGTGACATTTAGTAAATCGACGATATATCATCAATATAAAAAGAATTACAATTATTAATATACTGATTAACAAAACCTTAACTAATGGTATTTTTCTTGAATAAAAGAGCGTATAATCTGCTCAAACCGTATTGATTATTGTTTTTGTCGGTTTTTTATATTACGCTCGCCTGAATAGAAGATGAAACAAAAGATCTTAATTGTAGAAGATGAATTTATTGTAGCCAACGATCTTCGGATTATGCTTGAAAAAGCAGGCTATAAAGTATGCGGAATTGCACCGTCAGTGGTTAAGGCCCTGGAGTTAATTGAGACTAAAGAACCTAACTGGATATTGCTGGATATTTTTTTACGTGGCGATAAAACAGGGATTGATTTAGCCAGTCAGCTTACAGAAATGGGGATTCCATTTATTTATATATCCGCAAATACCAATCAGGGCATTTTAGAAGCCGCAAAAGCAACTTTACCTTATGGTTTTTTAGTTAAGCCTTTCCGGGAAAGAGACCTCATGGTAATGCTTGATATTGCGCGCTACAGGCACGAGCAGAATTTAAAATACAATCAACATACAGAACCATCAATACACAAACAGATTGAGCATATTGCCGGAAAGAAGGAGTTGATTGCAGAACGGCTGAAACAGATCAGTGCCGTACTGTATCCTGTTGTTCCTTTTGATTTCCTTTGGATTACCAAATCAAATCCACGGACAAGTACAAAAGATACCTATGTAGTCCGCACGGCAGATGGCAGATTCAGCACGCTGAATAATGAAAACTTACTGAAAGAAATAAATGTTTCAAATCGTGATTTTAAAGCATGGAATTCCACCGCTATTGCTTATAATGGAAAACCGTTCTTTAACGGATATGATTTTAGAAAACTGAGGATGGAAAGCCCATGGATACAGGCACTTTCGGATCATTACAAATTTGAATCTGCCCTGGTTACCGAAATTGAAAGAAATGGTGAGGAATTCCAGTTTGTTTTCTTTAATCATCTTTCTGATTTATATTCTAAAGTTCATACAGGAATTGTTAATCAGCTTAAGAAAAGCCTGGAACTGATTTTAGATCAGGTTATTTATGGGAAGGATATCGCGCCGGAAATCCCTGTGCCTGTTTTACCTACAGCTGAAGAACCGATCACTATAAAAGAAAATATTAAGATTTCGAAAGATTTTAACGGCATTATAGGCAATAGTGCCTTGCTACATGCTGCCTTCAAAAAACTAGAACTGGTTGCGCCAGATGATACTTCGGTACTCATTTTAGGCGAAAGTGGTACCGGTAAAGAAAAAATTGCGCAAACAATTCATAAACTGTCTCCCAGAAAAAACAAACCACTGATTACGGTCAACTGTGCAGTTTTACCCTTAACATTGATAGAATCGGAACTTTTCGGTCATGAAAAAGGCTCGTTTACAGGAGCAAACGATAAGCGGATCGGCAAATTTGAGCAAGCTGACGGTGGTACTATTTTTTTAGATGAGATAGGCGAACTCCCCCTGGAGGCTCAGGTGAAATTACTAAGGGTGCTTCAGGAAAAAGAAATTGAGCGGCTGGGCGGTAACCATACCAAAAAAATAAATGTCAGGATCATCACCGCTACCAACCGGAATCTTGAAAAAGAAGTATCTGAAGGCAGGTTCCGCCTGGATTTGTACTATCGGTTAAATGTTTTCCCTATTGAATTACCGGCGTTAAGACAACGTAACGAAGATATTCCTCTTCTGGCAGCACATTTTATTTCTAAATATGGCAGAAAAGGTTCGTCTGCCGTAAACGGAATTTCGGCAGAAGCACTAAATGAATTACAGCAATACGACTGGCCTGGAAATATCAGAGAATTGGAACATTTGATTGAAAGAACGATGTTGTTAACTGAAGGGGAAACAATAACCAAAATTGATCTTCCTGGACCGCTGAACACAACGGGATTTGCTGGCGATGAGCATTCCAAAATCAAAACGATGGAAGAGATGGAAAGGGAACATATATTGAGAATATTGAATATGTGTAAAGGTAAAATATTCGGTCCGGGAGGTGCTGCAGAAGTACTCAATATGCCGTCAACAACACTAAATTCAAAAATCAAAAAACTCGGAATAAAATTCGAGTTTGTGAAATAGTTTTATGCAATTAAATTATTAATTCGTGCTGAAATAAGGTATACGCTGAGTACACCAACTCCCTTAACGGCTTACTCTTAATAAATCTTATATTTTGAATTGCTGTTATTCAGATTTTTTTCAACTGTAAACTGGTAAACAAATAATAAATGGATAGTCAACTTTCTTTAGCGAAACAGCTCGAAATGAATCGATCGAAAGCAATGATTTCAGGGAACCTCGAAGTATTAAATAAGATTTTTTCCGGGGACTTATCATACGGGCATTCCAGTGGATTGATTGATAACAAAACAGAAATGCTGGATAAAATTTCTAATGGCGCATATGTTTACCACAATATTGAAACAAAAGTACTTTCTGCCACGCTTTCCGGAAATACCTTATTGATTATAATGGGAAATGTAGAGATCGATGTGACTCTTAACGGAAAGCATAGAATAATGGACTCTGTATATGTGGGTGTATACCAAAAAAACGAAGATAACTGGGAATTTATAGCTCATCAAACCGGACTTATAAAGGACAAAATCTAAATTTCGAAATGAAATTATCTTGCCTGTTTTAATCCGGGAGCCGTTTTAATTAAAATTGATGCTAACACTTAGCCTGCCTTAAATTTAATGCAAATTCGCCCTTCAAGGTGCTGGCTTGTTGCCTATATAGACTAACACAATAGACTTACATTTGTAAGTACCATAATTATGAGGGAGTCCGGGGCACTCATCACCAATAATTAACTTTCTCTTAGAACCGTAATTGTCGTCATAAAACGTCTTTAGATATCAATAAACATAACTAACCTGTTTCACCGACAGTTTTAGCCTGTTGAACGATTAGAAAATCAAAAAAGCAATCCTGATGGATAGTTTTAGGTCAAAGAATAGCTTATGAGTTTAAGATAAAAGCTACCCCCATAGGTATTACTTGCATTGCACAGCTTTATCAGCTCAAACTTATCTTAAAAACACATTTACTCATTTAAGACACGAAACTATGAAAGAATCAACTTCAGGCCATCATCAGGATGCAGTGCTCATCGGAGCAGGAATTATGTCAGCCACCCTAGCCGTAATTTTAAATCAATTAGACCCAAATCTTAAAATAAGGATTTATGAAGTTCTCGATAAGCCGGCACAAGAAAGCTCAAATGCATGGAATAATGCAGGAACCGGCCATGCCGCCCTCTGCGAATTAAACTACACCCCTGAACTTGAAGACGGTACTATAGATATTTCCAAAGCTTTGCAGGTAAATACTGAATTTGATCTTTCCAGACAATTATGGGCTTATCTGGTCAAAAATGGAATTATAAAAAATCCTCAGGATTTTATTAATTCAGTTCCGCATATGAGTTTTGTGAGAGGTGCGGAAAATGTTGCTTTTCTTAAAAAACGTTTCGAAGCATTAACAGCCAGTCATTGTTATCATGGAATGGAGTTTACAGATGATAAAAAAATCATACAGGGATGGATTCCACTGGTTATGGAGGGACGGGATGAGGGTGAGCTGGTAGCGGCTACCAGAATGCAAACCGGTACAGATGTTGATTATGGTTCTTTGACCAGGATACTCCTGGATTCGCTGCATGGAAAAGAGAACGTAGTTATTCATTATAATCATCGCGTTCAGGATCTGCAGCGTGAAGGCAATAATTGGGAAGCTAAGATTAGGGACGAAAGTACGGGCGAGCATCATTTCGTTAATTCAAAATTTGTATTTATCGGTGCAGGCGGTGGGTCTCTCCCATTGTTACAGAAATCTGGGATACCAGAAGTTCATGGCTATGCAGGTTTTCCAGTTAGCGGAGTTTGGTTGCGTTGCGACAGAGAGGATTTAGCCAGTCGCCATAATGCCAAGGTTTATGGCAAAGCCTCAGTGGGATCACCTCCAATGTCTGTTCCGCATTTAGATCAGCGCCATATCGACGGAAAAGTCTCCCTGCTATTCGGACCTTACGCCGGGTTTTCAACAAAATTTTTAAAGCATGGTTCTTACCTCGATCTTTTCGGTTCGATAGATGTTGACAATATACTTCCTTTACTGGCGGTAGGCAGGGATAACATGGCACTTACAAAGTATCTGATTGGTCAGGTGTTGGAATCCAGCGAAGAGAAATTTGCTGCCTTAAGGGAATTTTTTCCAGAGGTAAACGAAGAAGACTGGAGACTTGAAGTTGCCGGACAGCGCGTACAGATCATTAAAAAAGACCCGGTACACGGGGGGATTCTACAATTTGGTACTGAGTTAGTGGGTGCATCAGATAAAAGCATAATCGCTATGCTTGGCGCATCTCCGGGCGCATCTACTGCAGTAGCGATCATGGTCGATGTACTTGAAAAATGTTTTGATGACAAAGTAAAAAATGGTATCTGGACGGATAAACTTAAAGAAATGATTCCATCCTATGGACAATCCCTCGTAGATAACCCATCATTATGTCTTGATATCAGAAAAAAAACTGCAGAAGTTCTAAACATTAAAAATGTAACCTCATGATCAGAGCATACCTTCTCTATACAGGTGCCGACGGGCACTCACATTTCAAACGTGGTCGCATCAGTGAGGGTGCATTGGTCCAGGCAGACCACACGCTCTTTAAAGAAACTGCTGCCAACTCTTCTTTTGACTGGCATAACGACCCGATTCCGCAATATGTAATCACCCTGACGGGTATCCTGGAATTTAGCACAAAGACTGGGGAAACATTTATTATTGAACCTGGGGATATTTTACTGGCAATTGATCACACCGGAAGCGGACATAAATGGAAATTATTAAATGATCAACCCTGGAAACGCGTATATGTAATCTATAAAGAGAATGAAGATACGCACTTTATTGCCGATGAGTACCAATAATCTGGATTGAAATCATGGAAGATAATATTTCACAACCAATCGGAACCGGCCAAACCGGCAACCGAGATGAAAGCGATTCAATGGGAACAATCGAGGTTCCTGCAGAGCATTACTGGGGCGCACAAACCCAGCGCAGTCTTATACATTTTTCTATTGGAAATGATAAAATGCCAAAAGAGGTTTACCATGCTTACGGCTATGTTAAGAAGGCCGCAGCTTTGGTCAATCAAAGCGATGGCAGATTACCTTCCGAAATTGCCAATACTATAGCCGCCGTAGCAGATGAGGTTATCAATAAAAAACTGGATTCGGAATTCCCCCTATATGTATGGCAGACTGGTTCAGGTACCCAATCAAATATGAATGTGAATGAAGTCATTTCCAATAGGGCCATTCAATTACTGGGCGGGGAACTAGGCAGTAAAAAACCAGTTCACCCCAATGATCATGTGAACATGGGTCAATCTTCAAACGACAGTTTTCCAACTGCAATGCACATCGCGGCCATATTGTATATAGACGATAAATTGGTTCCGGCAATAGAGAAACTCAAAGAGGCCATAGTTGCCAAATCAAAGCTATGGAAGGATGTTGTTAAAATTGGCCGCACACATTTGCAGGATGCGGTACCACTTACAGTTGGCCAGGAATGGTCTGGATACGCTACTCAACTTGATGATGCTCTCGAACGTGTTAAAGAAAGCAGAATAAAGCTTTTCGAAATTGCGGCAGGCGGAACGGCTGTTGGTACAGGACTTAATGCTCCGGCAGGATTTGCAAAAAAAATAGCCAGCCAAATTGCAATGCTTACAGGAAAGCCATTTATAACGGCTCCGAATAAATTTGCTGCCCAGGGATCTCTGGATGCGATGGTAGCCGCAATGTCAGGACTAAGGGGTTTAGCGGTGGCATTGATGAAGATAGCTAACGATATGAGGTGGCTGGCCTCAGGCCCACGGTGCGGCATCGGAGAACTTATTCTCCCCCCGAACGAGCCCGGGTCGAGTATCATGCCCGGAAAAATAAATCCTACTCAATGTGAGGCAATGGTTATGATATGCATTCAGGTTATAGGAGAAGATAATGCGGTTGCCTTCGCAGGTAGCCAGGGCAACTTCGAACTCAATGCGATGAGACCCATCGTCATCAATAATTTCTTGCATGCTGCCGGCATACTTGCAGACGGAGCTGAAAAATTCCGGATGTTTTCCGTCGAAGGAACAGAACTGAACTTGCCTAGAATTGAAGAATTTCTAAATAGGTCACTCATGTTGGTTACTGCACTTAGTCCGGAGATTGGCTATGATAAAGCTTCTGCAATTGCACACGCTGCGCTGGATAAAAATCTTACACTTAAGGAAGCAGCCCTTGCAAGTGGCTATATAGATGAGGATAATTTTGACAGGATTGCAGATCCTAAAAAGATGGTATGATGTTGAACGGCAAGCAGAAGAAAATGATTCATCAAAGCAGGATTCGGAATAGTAAAACATATACATAACACAACCTTTAATCCCGGAATACCGTGATTAAAGGTCAATGCAGAAATTAAATAGCTATAATAATGCTGTTCAAAAAACGATCAATTTTAGAGCACATTCATTCTCTGATGGAGAATTTTCCGGTAATTATCAGCAACCGGGATGAAACGCTCCCCTATTATAAGCCCGCCGTCCTGAACACTATCAAGCTTATTAAGGGCTATAATGAAAGAGCGGTGTACACGTAAAAATTTAAGTGCAGGCAAGCGATGCTCAGCAGACTTCAACGTACAATGAATGGTATAAATCTTTTTGTCAGTATGAAATTTAACGTAATCACCCATTGCCTCTAAATACAATATATCAGCTGTATCTAGTCTCCTGATGATGCTGTTGTCCCGTATAAAAATACAGTCGTTATTTGATGGATGTGGCAAAGCAGTGTTTGATGCTTCTAAATATTTGTTGTGGGGTGAGTGTCCATAATATTGGGAGGAGGCAGGCACTTGTAAGCCTTGTGGATATTTTTTAATAGTGCTCACCATTTGTTGAGAAGTTATAAAAACAAAGACTTTATCAACCCGATTAACATGTTGGCCCCGCTCTGCCTGATTTAACAGAGTTGTATTTATACTTATTGAGGAACCAATATCCTGTTCAATATGATTGTATGCTTCGTATGGACTACAGTGTTTACAGATGATCTGCAAATCGCTGACTTCACTTGTCAGCCTGCTGATGAGTGCATTAGCCATTGTATTGTCGTCAGTTATCAAAGCTGTCATATGGATAAAATTTCATTTAAAACCATCCGGGCATGGCAGGTAAATACCCTGTAGGTATTGTAGCTTATGCGCCGGAAAGAATTGATTCGATAGATGATATAAATTATTGCAAATTGTTCGATATTGATTCCAGGCAAGAATAAACTTGCCTGGGTATGCAATGTTAGTCCGGATTAAGGGTGTGAGCAGATTCAGAAGCACGGTAGGATTGCTCCAATATGTCTTTATCTGCCTGAACGTCATTCTCTTGTACCGGCTCATAACCATTTGAGTGAATATCTTTTTGGCTTTCCTGATCGTCTGCCTCAGAAATTTCTCTGTCATCAATATTCTGCTCTTCTTCTGGATTTTTCATAATAATTGATTTAATTGTTTTTTTAAGGTTAAAAGCAATCTCTCATCGGTTATACGTTGATGATATCATTGACAACTAGCATATTCAAAAAGCTATCCAAAACACAAAAATTTGATTTACAGACACTTAAGGAATTTAATAAATAATTATCTAACGAAATAAAGTTAATTTATGAGCCATCTCTTAGGAAATGGGAATTAATGTAAGCAATTGTTAGAGATCCTTATCCGTTGGGTAACCAATCTTCTGGCAGAATTAAGCGAAAGCGATAATAACCGAAAATGCAGTTAAGGATATGATATGATTTACCATGATCATCGTAAATAAACGAAATACGGCCAGTTAGACAGACTTAAAACACCCCAATAATACTGTATATCAAACAGTTAATATTTGGCAAACAAATAGCAGTAGCTGAGAAGTTGCAGCCATCAGCATTAAAAAATTACTGAATCAGAACTATGAAGATTTCAAAAAAAAGGGCAAATGTATTATTTGTAGTATTAGTCTCTATAGGAACAACTGCCATATTAAGTTTCGGAATTCTTTGTACACATCACAAGATAGACAGAGAATTTTTCACGCTTTGGAGACCGGATTTTATCTCGGGTTGCTTAATATCAATCCCTACAGGGTTCATATTAAACCCGCAGATTAAAAAATTGATTGACCGTTTTACAGTTGAGGATGAGAATTGATCAAACAATCAATTAAGTTAACCCACAATTTAGTATAACATGAAAAAAATCGAAATATCCATTATAAAAATTCTTTAGCTGTTCCTTAAAAAAGTTTCTAAAAAGCTTAAAGAAGGTTCAATAGCATCTGGCATATAGCCTTTGGCATGTAATGTTCCGGAAACAAGCTGAACAGTAGTTGGTATTCCCGAATCAAGTAACATTTTCTGGAGTTTTAATGCACCTTCCGCCGGAACAAACTCATCCATGGAATTTGCCATATAAATGGGTCCGCTTTTCGAACTTACCCTGTTTAGCGGAGTTGCCTCTTTCAATAAAGTTCTGTCATTACCAATCAACTCATAAATACACCACCGTAGAAATGCATCATTTCTTCCACCCTGGTTTATATTAGCACTTGGAATACTTCCAAAATCCAAATCATCTTTCTTCTCCGCTGCATTGCCCTCTGTTTCCAATATAAACCCTTCCAAATCAATTATTCCCGACCAGCTTATTGCCGGGATTCCGGCGACCAGAGCAACCTCTACGGAAATATTACCTCCGGCTGAACTACCCCAGGCAGCTATTTTTGTACGGTCGAAGTTATAATCAGATTGACGAAGCCACTCAAGAGCAAAAAGAATGTCTTCTTTCCCGGCCGGGTACACACCAGCTGGAGTCAAACGGTAATTGGGAACGATAACCAGATAGCCTTCCTGAGCCAGTCGGGTAGCCAGATCTTCATCCTTAGCTTTATCGCCATGAAACCAACCCCCTCCGTGAATATCAATAATTGCCCCTTTTAAATTCGTTCCGCTATAAAGATCAAGGGCTAAGTCATCCTTATAAACAATATCCCTGGTAATTTTTATCGTATTTTCCATTTAATTTATACTTAAGCTACCAATGCCTATCCTAAACCGAACCAAACAACAACCATTTATATATCAGTATTTTATAAAAATAAAACTTTTCCTTGTTGACGAAATGACGTGTATTTACGAGCGCTAAACAAATCCCTTAATTTTGAAGTTATTTATCTGGAAATCTATATGAAGAGGGAATCCTTAAGTGCGCTTTATCGAAGTATATTCACTTTCCGACGATTCGATCGGTCTGTTCGACGATCTTTCTAAACAGAACGGCCATATCTTTCGGAAATTTAGGATTTGAATCATGGTAGCGGTATGATTTCATATTTTGATAAGAATTAAACAAGCCCCGTATCATCAAAAATTGATAATTAATATACATGAAAAACCGGATAGCCGTATTAATCACCCTCATGCTTGGAACAGCTATGGCTGCACTTGATAGTAGCATTGTCAACGTGTCGCTGCCTGTAATCCAGAAACAATTTGGAGCAAGTATTAATGGCATAGAATGGGTTATCCTGGGTTATATGATATCGTTTTGTCTATTTATTCCTTTAACCAACTGGTTGAAAAACAGAATCGGATATTATAATCTTTTTATTGCAAGCGTTATAATTTTCACTACCGGTTCATTGCTTTGTAGTTTATCCGGCAACTTATCTTTTTTAATTGCCGCCAGGATATTTCAGGCAATTGGAGGTGGGGCAATCACGCCAACATCATTGGCCATTCTAACCGATAGTTTTCCAAAAGAACAGCGGGGTTCTGCAATTGGCTGGTGGGGTATAGGAAATGTTATGGGGCCGGCAATTGGGCCAACGCTGGGTGGTGTACTTACCTATTACTTCGAATGGCCGTCGATATTCTACATTAATATTCCAATCGGAATTATTACTATAGTAATGAGCATACTTTTTTTAGGCTTTCTGAAAAAGCAACCCAAACTCAAGCCTTCATTTGACCTTGGCGGCTATGTATATTTCGGTATATTTATCATATTGTTACAGCTAAGCCTGACAATGATATCTGATCCCAATATACAACCCTGGCAATATGGAGTAGGCCTGGCTGTTTCGCTCGTATTTTTAGTATTTTTTATCCGTTCGTCCAAGAAAGATAATCCTCTGATTGACCTCACCGTTTTCAAGTCTGCAACATTCATAAACTGTTCAATAATTATCCTGATCCGCTCCCTTGCACTCTATGGCGGATTGTTTTTTCTTCCATTTCTTTTACAGGGGCTGATGGGCTATTCTGAGATTGAGACAGGCCTGTTGTTGTTACCTAACGCATTGATGATGCTATTATTGAGACCATATGCTGGTAAACTTGCTGACAGAGGTGTGATCAGAAATCCGTCGGTAGTAGGCATCGTAATGATCGCAATTTCGATGGCCGAATTTGCTTTTATGAATTCAGAAAGCCACATTTGGTTTATTATACTGGCAATGGCGATACGTGGATTCGGCATGAGTCTGCTGGTTTCACCTGTTTCAACATCACTGCTAAATGCTTATAAGTGCCGGCCAAACAGCTACAGCGACATCAATAAATAGTCTTTTACAGCAAGTTGGAGGTTCCGTGGGGATAGCCATTAGTGGTATACTGCATACCTATATCAGTAAGTACTATTTACAACTTGGCAGAACAACAGAAATTGCAGAGCATTTTGCATTGCAGGATGGGTTTCTTATTTCTGCGGTCATAATTGCATTTGCAATCATGCCAGCCTTAAAATTACCGAATAGAAATAAAATAGATAAGCTTGCCGCAGTTAAGCTAACCAGTTTAAGGTAATTTCTCTAATACTATACGAATTTATAACAATTTAATTCTCTGTAAAATCTATAAGAAGAGTTGATTGATTGCCAAAGTTTTCTCTCCTTATAGATTCCGGAGTACTTAGAACTCCGGACATCCCCTATCAATCCATTCTGCAAGTTCCATAATTTCCTCATCAGAGAACGGTGTTTGATCCCCGGCAGGCATTCTGCCAAACGCTCCGCTATTCGGGTTAAAAAGCGGCCCCTCTCCTTTTAACGCAAGAATAATATTACTGTTGACGGAATTACCTTTATCAAGAATCGGAATACCTTCATTGCTTACCGGATCCAAAACACCAGGAACGTTGCCGTTTGTAAATTCATCATAGCTCATGGTCATCCAAAAAGCTTTATGGGGAGACTTCGGAGGCGGGACATCCTTTTTTTTGTTTTCTTCCATTATCCTTGTAATAAAAGTTTGAACGTCGTGGAAATTGTTGATGGCCATATATTAGATTTAGTGGTTGCTTAATTGTGTTTATTTAACTTCAAATGCTTTGATAAGACCCTGATATGCGTATGCTGCCTGAGCTTCACCGGCAAGCAAAAAAATCTCTTTGAGACTTACCTTATCACCAAGTTTTTTATCTGCCAGCGTTCTGGCTACCGATATTGCTTTGGCCATACCCCGGGGCAAAGCTGTTGATACTTCAAGACCAGGTTGCATTAAAATACCTGCATCTTTAAGGCTGGGGGCAAAACAGAATGATTCAACGCCAAGTTTCAGGGCTTCGAGCGCTGCGTAATACCCAACCTGCTCAAGAAGTTCAAATGATAGCGCAGAAGGATTGCCCAAACCGAAAAGCAGCAATTTTTCAGCGGGAATCTGTGCCTGTTTAGGAGTAATTAATAATGTTTCCAAAAAGTTTCCTTTAAATATCCCAGCCTTCCGGAGGTTATCTATTTCACCGTTAAAATGCTGATTTACCGCAGCGGTACCGCCCTGATAATTTTGATTTTCACTGAAATCAAAAAAGCACACCATTTGTAGTGGAGTTATGGTTTGAGAGGGGCTTTCAACAAGAATATTATATTTAATATTCTCGTTAACCAAGGGATTCAGTCCGGTTTCAGTTATTTGTTTTTTCATCATATGCGAAATTTATTTAAGTATTTGATAGCGACATAAATAGGTAAATCATTACAAATCACGCGGGTCTGCTCCGGGAGGGAATATAGTTACGTGTGGGTTACTGTCCGGCCCCATGGTAGCCTGAAATCTTCGGTTTCCATCTACATCGGTTAACACGAAACCAGAGGCGGCATTGCTTTTCAAAAAAATATAGCTTTCCTGTTTTCCTTCTCCAGCCAAATGAATATGCATGCCCTTCTCATCAAGACTTAGCTGTATTTTCTCTTTTGCAGAAGAATCAAAAAATGTTAATGATGAAAGTCCGGTATCTTCGACCGAAAGCTTAACGACTTCTTTTTCTCCGCCATCCATCAAGCTAAAAAACGTTCCTTTTTCTGTTCCGGAAAGTAATGCACGTAGTTGACCGTTTTGATCCTCTAGCCGGAACTCATTTGCAATTATTATTTTCTTTTTATCTTTCATTCTGATAGTAGTTTTACATGATTAAAACCCGTGGATAAGATACAATACGTGCGCAATGGCCAAGCCGGCCCAGCAGCAAGCCCATGCCCAGTGTAAAACCAGGGATCGTGGAGGAACTTAAAAAGCGACAGCCAATGAGGTGATGATCACCAGTCCGAAAGCGCAGCAAGCTAATTGGCCTTTGCCAGCGCCGAAAATCGTTACTTAAGGTATACCAGGTAGCCTCGTAAAGCAAAGCTGATAGAAAAATCTGGAAGATCACTTCAGGATTAATCGACAAAGCAGGAATACCCGGATTATAGCCTATTCCCAAACCGGCCAGCACTAAAAATATGGAACAGGAAATTTTCACCTTCTGCGCCAGTATGATTAACAGCACAGCTTCTGAAAGTAAAATAAGAAACTGAAGAAGAGTGTAATGCATCGCTTTCTCTCTTACAAAGAATAAGCCACGAACGTAATCAACAAATAACCAAACACTTAAGCTTTACAGCATTGTTGTTTCAATAAAAAAATTAACGATATAACATGATTTTACCTGGAATTTGCGATGCACGGATCAATCCTGCTATCGCGAATAACGGGCGAAGATTGCTTTGTCTTTCCTCCACGCAATGATTCCTCGCTACCGGCCATTTGAACCAGATTGGTCTTTAAATAAAACATAGGTTGGGTATCCACCACAACCTATGTTTTCACCAAACTAAAATCAGCATATAAAAAGATCAAATCTTATTACAACTGAAATTATGACCGGTCCTCACCGGATATCTTATACATCTGGGATTTGTATTGAAGTCTGACTTAACAAAACTTCTGAAGAGATTTTTAAATGATATTATACACCTTATCTGCTGCTACCTTTAGTCTCATAGTTTAATTTCGGAAAATCCTTCTGGGCCTGTTTAAACTGAATATCATATTCTGCCGGCCAACCAAAAGCTTTTTCTGCAACATCCTGCAGGTTTACACCAGATGCACCACTCCAGAAATGAATAAATTCTCCAAAATTCAGATCTCTTTTGTAACGTCCGCTTTTACTTTTTGGAAAGTTTAAAGCCAGGAGTTCAAAATACCTGTTGAGTACCTTTCCTTCACCATACTTACTGTAAATAGGGAAAAACCAGTTTTTAAACCACTGCGTTCCCTGTCTTGGAAAGTCGTCATACTGAGTCTGCATTTGCGTAAATACTTTATTGGCCTCATCGGCCATTCCTATGTTTTTGAGCACATCATAATTGAAAATCTCCATAAACTTACTATCTCCCCACAATACATCAGACGGCGAGCCTTTTGTACCATGACTGGCACTGGTTACGATATGTCCCATCTCGTGTATCGGCATGCCAATCTGTTCCCCGTTCGGATTGTCCCATTGCGCCAAACCACAATCAATCACGTTCCGGTAATCATGGCTCGCATCAAAAAAGGGTGATGGATGTCCTCCTCCATAATCCTTACCCATCGCGCGATGCAGAATCACATAGAGTTTTGGATCTGGTCCAAAATCTCCGTAATTGCGTTTAACATAGGCCCAGCAATCTGCCATTGCTGCGATAGGCCATTTGACATTGGCCGGCATGTTTTTATCATAAAAAACAGCTACATGAGCATTGCTTCCTATTAGTTTTAGTTCTTCCTTGTGCTCAAACCAGTGCTCCTTCCAGACAGAATCAGGAGTGGTTATCATTTTGTCAGACTGATTCTGAGCCTTGGATTTTGAAACCAGTCCCAATAAAAAAACCGGGACTAGTACATAAATGATTGCTTTGGTATTATTCATAATTTTATTATTCTCCATTATAGAGAAGAGAGCCTTATTTATTCCAGAAAGATACTTCACTAATATTGCTGTAATAGGCATCGCCACTGGCCACTTTTATTACCCGGATCCGGATGTATCGAATTGGAGGCAGACCATCAGGCAGGGCAACTTTAAATGGTGCCGATCCATCATCTGAGCGTTCTACCGTTTTAAGCAGCGTCCATCCTCTTCCTTTTGATTCTGCTGTCCACCCTGCTGAATTGCCTGGCGACTGCGTTTCCGCTCCCGTCAGATCTGCAATTCCCCAGATCTCAAATTTGGTAGGGTTATTATAACCATCGCGCCCAATGATTTCGAACTGTGTAAGATTAACTATCGCCTTACCCATGTCAAAAGTGAAGTGATGCGGAAGCGGTGTATTGTCATCACTATGGAAGATATCCGGATATGCAGTTGGTGTTTTATTGCCATTCCAAAGTTGCGATAAAGAGGTTTCACTCGAATAGGTCCCAACATCATTGGCTAGCTTTAGCGGACGGAACAGTGATTTATCTACCGGTATCATAATATTGCTCAAAGAATCGTAATCTACGGTATAAAAGGTATCAATAGCCGATTTTACCGGCACATAGGCCGACCTGAAATAAATCTTTGTTCCGGTTTTGTAGTCGGCAAGCCTGATCGAATTTTCATCAGGACTTAACGCACTTTTATGAATGGTACCATCTTTATAGGTATAGCGTATTTCTGTTGTAATATTGATGGTATCTGGTTTTTCAAAATTGAGTGTAATGCCGTCGTCATCCAGCTGATAAGGATTTGCTGAAACCAGAAACCTGTTGGTTAGACTCGATTTGTAGCTATCGCCATAAACCTTTATGTTGCTAATCTGAACTGGCACAGATTTATTCCCAGCCTTATCGTAAGAATAAATGGTAAAGGAATAATTATACTCTACCAGTTTGGGAATAATTACCGATACATCAGTAACGCTTCGGTCTGGTGCTTTCATTTCCAATGAATCTGCTGAATTGTTCCAGAATATGCGGTAATGGGTTACACTCGGGTCGGGACTCGCCTTCCAGTTCAGTTTTATCCTGTAATTGCCTGGCGCGGCGCCAGCTTCGCCGGCAAAGCCCGGATATATGTGTTCTTTTTCATTAAGATATTTTCTATAATCCAGCGCATCCTTGCTACAGCCGCAAAGAACCACAATGGCCATAAAAACCATTAAAATACTGTTGATATGTTTAGTTGTCATCTGCTTTAATTTTTAATTGGTATTTCCCCAAAAAGACAATTCCATCACGTGGGCAAAATCTGCATTTCCCCAGGTTGAATTAACGGCCAGCCTGATAAACCTCACTTTGGGAATATCAAGTGCAATGTTAAATTCGAAGCCAGCTTTTACTGCGGCAAGATCTACAGGAGTGGTTTGTCCGGGTGCATTACCAGATGGAGGCGGCGGACAGGTAAAATTCCCCAGGTTAATCCAATCGCCCACAACAGTTCCTTTTGCCGAAGTTACGGGTAACTCAATATTTGCCGGTGCAGCTTTGGCTGATCCCCAGAGTGTCCAGGTCTTGGGATTACCATGATTATAAGAATAATCATTGCCATAGGCTTCTCCTCTTTCCCACAATTTATAGCGACTGAGCTTGGCAAGTACGCCCATATCAAATGTGCAGAGCTGAAGAGGCTTACTATAACCGGCCTCTGTATGCCAGCCGGGATCGGAAGTATTGTTATCCCATAACCTCGAAGTATTCCATCCAAGGCCTGTTGCACCCAGTGGAGAATCTGATGGTAGCCGATATTCGCTGAACTGCGCTTTCGGTATCATCATCTCAAATATTGGACTAATTGATTTATATAAAGTATCGGATATATTTCCCCATCTATCGGTTACATATACGCCAAAATCTCTTTTTAGGGTATCAAATCCCCTTACACTAAAATTGATATTTTCCGCTTCGGTATAGAACTGTTCTACGGGAAGCATTTTTCCTGTCGTTTTATCATTGGAAATCACAATTACTCCAATAGGTTTCTTAGTCGGATTATTAGCGATTATATTTACTCCACCAAAATCGGCCTGAAGCTGAACTGTTGGATAAACGGACAGGTAAGATGGGGTTGCAGGGTGTACACGTATCTGTACAGGATCACTTTTCACATTCGCACGTGATACCGCATAAAGTGTAACATCGTAGTCGCCGCTTTTTTCAAAGCCCTCTACCTTGATTGTATCGCTATAATAAGAAGATTTACTCTGCCTTACGGTTCGCGAATTGATCCTGTATTCTGCCTGTACATACAAGAGATTCTGGGAATTAGGCAGCTTATAGGAAATTACTGCAGCTCCAGCCAGGTTTTCTACT
The DNA here is from genome assembly GCF_019317285.1 of Pedobacter sp. D749. Taxonomy (NCBI): domain Bacteria; kingdom Pseudomonadati; phylum Bacteroidota; class Sphingobacteriia; order Sphingobacteriales; family Sphingobacteriaceae; genus Pedobacter; species Pedobacter sp. D749. The sequence continues at coordinate 1,303,765 of NZ_CP079218.1, read as the reverse complement.
TTTACGCCGGTGAGTACTCCGGGTTTTGTCATATCTGTAGATACAACCTCATTAAAACCTTCGCTTTCTTTACAGGAATAAAACGAGCAGGCCACAAGTAACAAGGCAATAAATTGCAATGCGAAAGGTCTGTTATATATTTTTGAACTAATTTTCATCATCTTCTATTTAATTACCAATAAGGATTTTGAACCAGGTTTGGGTTAACGATCAGGTCGTTGTATTTAAGTGGCCACAAATAGTCTTTCAGGCCAAATACAGGAATTACGAGATTACGCTGACGGTAATAACCTTCAGGTGTGGTATCCTGAATATTCCAGCCCTGAAGTGGTTTACTGAGTACATCCTGCATCACTTTCCAGCGCCTTAAGTCCCACCCTATTCTTCCTTCAAAACAAAGTTCAATGCGGCGTTCCTGCTGGATGATCGACCGGAGGCCATCTTTGCTTGAAGCTTTACCAGGGTTAGTTGAATAAGAAGACCAGGATTCTTTAACACCCTTTAAACCTGCACGTGAGCGCACTTTATCGATATAAGTATAAACATCTGCCGTAGGGCCGTTAACCTCGTTAAGCGTTTCTGCATACAGCAGATAAAGTCCTGCGAGTCTGATTAGCGGCATCCGGAAACCTGCCTGGGTAACTTCGGTACCAAAAACAGATTGGTAATTAACCAGTTTGCTTGGCCAGTAGCCCGATACGTTAACCCTGATATTATCTTTGGGGCCAGCCAGCGAAGTTCCGCCACGAGCCTGCACATAGAGCATGTTTTCCGGATCAGTTTGCCCGTTACCAAAAAAACAGCTACCATCAAAAGATAAATCGGCATAAAAGCGAGGTTCACGATCCATGTGCATTTTTATGGTCTGGTAACCGCTTTTTAAATAGTATTTATTTTCCGTACCTACCGCAGCAACAGCATAACGGCCTCTGTAATCGTAACCAGTATCTTCAGCCATTGGCACACCATTTTTCGAATAAAACAGTTCAGCCATACCTATAGGCACGGCAAAATTGCCCGGTGTGCCACCCATGTTCTGCACCATCGCATTGGTAAGCCTGGGCATAGCCATTGATTGTAGCCCAAATTCAGGATTCAGTGCCCAGATTACTTCGGGATTTTTTTCCCAGTTCTCGGTAATGCTCTGCCTGATGTCCATTACGGTTTTCAATGGCGCAGGTATATTTGGAAGATTGCCCGGAGAGGTAAAACGGTAAAGGGAAAGGTTGCTTTCTTCGCAGGATTTTACTGCAGCCTGGCAGGCCAGCATGGCTTTATTCCATTTTTCTGCACTGAAAGCTGTAGGAAAAAGGTTTACACCATCTTTATCCTTAAAACCAGTATAATCGGGATTGCCATTAAAAAAAGGGCTCGCCTGTGTAGTAAGCACCTCAGCTTTAACCGAAAGGGCAATATTCTGTGTAATTCGGCCTAAACTTCTTGCCGGATCCTGTATGGTGCGTGGAAGATCGGGCGTGGCCTCATCTAATAACGATACGATATAAGCAAATGCCTCGTCAATGGGCGCACGTTTTATCCTTACTTCATCCGTGCCGGCATCTATCGGCAGGTTCTGTTTAATCAAAGGAATGGGGCCATACATCCTTAACAGATAAAAATGGTAATAGGCCTTTAAAAACTTTACCTCTGCAATCCAGCGGTTGCGTTCAAATTGAGCCAGATCTTTCGGACGGTCGATATTCTCCAGAAAGATATTACATCTCCTGATTGCTTTAAAAATGGGCTGGCCAAGCTGTTCCCCATCCCAATAATTCAATGAGGGATTATCGGTAGACTGGACGCCCCTGATCAGGTGGAAACCTTGCTCCGCATCCCTGCTACCCAATGTTGCCTCGGTTAAGGTATTGGGGAAATAAATCTCTCCGGAAGTGGTGAAAGCAGCATCGCTATTGGATGGGCCCATGTTCTGCAGGGTAGAGTAACAGGTAAAAAGGTAGTTTTCGGCCTCATTTCTGTTTCTGAAAGCATAATCGATTGTGGCTACATTGTCTGGCGTTACATCCAGGTATTTCTTGCAGGAAAGGGTCATTCCCGAAATCACTGCAATGAGTATGAGAAGTTTTATGTTGAATTTCATTACATGCGTGCTTATAGGTTTACGTTGATTCCGATATTATATACCTTCTGGATCGGATAGCTGAAGCCATTTGAGGCCAGTTCCGGATCCCAATCTTTGAACCTGCTCCAGGTGAGCGGATTTAAAGCATTGAAATAGATCCTGCAATTAGACAGAAATGCCTTTTTTGATAACTTATCAGGGAAAGTATAACCGATTTCTATCGACTTAAGCCTGATAAAAGCACCATCACGCATCCACCAAGAACTGGTTTGGAGGTTATTGCTGATCTCGGAAGAGGTGGTTCCCAAACGTGGATATTTGGCATATAAATCCTGATTTTCTTCTGTCCAGTGGCTATCGGCAAAGGGTTGAAGCACCTGCCTGTTAGATAGAAATGGACTAACCTCTGATGGATCAATAAAGAAACTCGTGCGGCCTACACCTTGAAAGAAAAGCGAAAGGTCGATCTTCTTGAATCCCATCGAAAGGCCTGCACCATAAACAATTTCAGGTGTTGAAGGAAGGCCGATAAATACCTGATCGGCTTCAGTAATCTTGCCATCATTGTTTACATCGGTATATTTGATATCTCCTCCCTTAGGTGCGGAGGCTCCGGCGCCAAAAAGCTGCGAAGGAGAAGCTGCCGCTTCCTGATCATCAACAAAAAGTCGCTCGGCAATGTAGCCCCATCTTACGCCAATTTTCTGCCCGGAAAGTATCCTCCATGGCTCTTTATAAGCCGGCTGTTCATATTGTCCATATTTATTCTGCGAAAAGGTAAAGTTCATCCTGCCCGACATCCAAAATCCGCCTCTAAAGGTTTTGCTATAATCGGCAGAAAAATCAATACCTCTCGAGTCTGCAGTACCCAGGTTGGCACTTACGCCAGATTCTAAGCCCATGGTAGAAGGAATTGAAGCCCGCTCCATTAAAATATTGTAACGGTGCTGTTTGTAAACTTCTGCAATGATATTCAGGCTTTTGAAAAGACTAATTTCCAATCCAATATTCGTTTGTCTCGAGGTTTCCCATGTCACGGCATCGTTTGCATAATTGGTAATGCTTACCCCTGGTCTGATCACACCGTTGGCCTGACCAAAATAAGCAGGGTTACCACCATCCAGGTTTACGTTAGAAAGATAGAAGAAACGCTGTGCGCCAATGGCATCGTTACCTACAAGGCCATAGCTTGCGCGTAGTTTAAGCTTACTCACAGCTTGTTTTAACCCTCCATCCCAGAAAGCTTCATTGGAAATTACCCATGAACCGCCGATAGTTGGAAAGAAACCAAACCTGTTCTTTTCAGCAAAACGTTCCGATCCGTTATAACCAAAGTTAAATTCGGCAAAATAACGGCTATCGTACCCATAACCCAATCTACCTGACAGGCCAACATTGCGGTAAGGAAGCGAATATTGAAGGCTGGATAACTTGGTTGCCGGATCTATTGCATTGGCGTATAAACGTTGTTGCCTTGTTGCAATGAGTGTACCGCTAATGTTGTGTTTACTGCCGAGCTGCCTCGAGTAATCCAAAACCGCTTGCATGTACACAAATGTATTGATATCCTTAAACCCTGGCTCAAAGCTCAGGTACTCTGAGGCCTGGCCCGGTTGGTTATTGATCCAGTTGAGGCTATATTGATTGCTGATCCTATCATAGGAGGCTACATTGTAAAAAAAAGGTGAATATTTTCTGGTCAGGTCGAAATAAGAATACCGATTGGTGTTAAACATTCCTTTAAAAGACAGCCCCTTGGTCAGGAAATTAAGGTCCTGATTTAGTTCGAGCTGTGCGGACATCCTTGACCTCGAAAAAGACTTATAGCCCTTCATCATATCCGCATAAGGATTGGAATAACCAACTGTATTTCCGGTACCCTCTGTTGAGCTATTGCCAAAAAGAATATGCGTATCGATGCCTGATGATGGATCTGCAGGATAAAATGCCGGAAACAATACCGGGCTGGTATGAAGTGCCTTTTTATAAAGATCGGAAGAAAAGGAACCGTCATCAGTAATCGGTCCGTTATATTCATCAAAAGTTCCCGATAACCTCAGCACCACTTCTGTGGTAGGCGTAACATTAATGTTGACATTGGAACGGAGCTGGTAGTTTTCGAGTTTAACGTTATTGTTGAAGTTATTTACAGGGCTCACCTTCAATATTCCGTTATCCCGGTTATAAGAAGTGCCGATATAATATCTTGCAACTTTTCCGCCACCGCTCACACTTCCGTTCAGCCGCTGGTTATTGGTACTGGTTTTAAACAATTCATCAATCCAATTTACAGCAGGGTAAACATACTTATTGCTGCCCGGCGCACCACTTAAAGTCTGCTCACGGTTGTAAATATCGTTCTGGCTAAACCTTGGTACACCTAGTGGGTTCCGTGTAGTGATGGCTTCATTGTACATCTTCATAAAAGTGATGGGATCGGCAATTTCAAGGTTTTGCGTAGCCTGCGAAATGGAGTTTTCGAAACGTACATTTACTTTCGCATTACCTTCAACACCTTCTTTAGTGGTCACCAAAATTACACCGTTGGCTCCTCTGGCACCATACAAAGCCGTGCCACTGGCATCTTTTAAGATGGAGAAACTCGCAATATCATCAACCTGTAGCCGCGCCAGATCGGTTGGCGTAAGCTCTACGTTATCTACCAGGATCAATGGATCTTGTTTGTAACCGAATGTAGTTACCCCACGGATAAAAAAAGTAGAATTATCCAATCCGGGCTGGCCACTCCGCTGGTAGGCCACTACCCCGGCAATCTGTCCGGCTAATGCATTGGTTAAATTGCTGGATGGGATCTTTAGCCTGGCAGGTGTAATACTGGTAACGGATCCTACCATGGCTTCTCTCCGCTCCTTCTTTCCAAAGGCGGTAACCACTACATCCGAAAGATTGTTATCATCCGAATGCAGTACCAGGTCTACCTTTAGCTTTAATGGATCAGCGATAAAAGTAGTTTGCCTGAAACCTACAGATGAGACCACTATAGTTGATTTAGCCGTAGCATTCAGGGAAAATTTACCATCGCCATCAGTGATGGTACCCATGCCGCTCTGGCCTTTAACCTGCAGACTTACTCCCGGAATTCCCAGGCCAAGTGAATCTTTAACAGTACCGGTAATTTTAATTGTTGCGCCCTGTTGCGCATAAGTGGGACTGCCCAAAAGCAATAAACAGGCACTAAATACTGCGAACAGTACCCACAGGTTCCCCAGGTAAGGCAGATGCCCTACCTTAATAGTAAAATTTTGGTTCATAAAGTTTGGTTGGTTTTTATGTTTAGATTATTTCAAAAAATGTTTGTCGGTATTACCTGGAGTAGTCAATTCCCATTGGTATTTGCCAAACAAGCGCTTTAATAGATTAGCCGGGCCAAAAATGACCCAGCTAATACATTTTATTTTCTTTCGTTAAATACGCCCAGTTCAGCAATAGCAGGCGGACTGTCGAAATTGGTAACGTTTACCTTTATTTTTTCGCACCAGATGCGCTCGAACCTAAAAATACTCACCTTTTTCTCACCCTCATTTTTTGTAGCTAAATCATTCCACTTACCATTTGCATAGTACTGTAAACTGTAGGTAGCTTTTCTGTTATTACCCGCTGTAAGTACCACCATGTTACAGGGAACAGCTTTTTCGAAATTCAGTTCATACCATGGCGATTTTACGGTGTGATTGGATGACCAGCTCGAACCGAAATCATCATCATTGGCAAAATCCATAATGTTCATATCATCACTCCAGCTGCTGTTACTTTTTACGTGCTTGGCAATGTTGCTCGAAATAATTGGTGCAGCATATACCGGAATACGTGGAAGATCTGCAGTTTTTTTATAGATCTGGCCCATTTCCTCAAGCGCAGCTAACGCGTTATCATCGATCAGACCATTTTTGCCCGGGGCCACATTTAATATAAAATTGCAGTATGCGCCATTATAAGGAATGATGAACTTGTTCACCAGTTCAGGTACATTTTTTACAGGAGTGGTAGGGAAAGAGGTTTTCCAGAACCAGTTGGCCTGCAAGGGCAGGCAGGCAAGGGCCGGAAGTTTGTTGTTTTCTTTAGAAATAAACTGACCAGCACCTTGTTCGTATGATTTGATATCGGTATAAAATAGCGCCTGTGTAGGATATTTTGCTGCATTTAAATCCATTACCAAACAGTTTGGCTGTAATGATTTAATCAGGTAATAGATATCTTCAAAAGGTACCTGATCATAAGAAATCCTCGACCATGGCGCATCCCAACCATCAATAATCAGGGCGGTAATCTCGCCATAATTGGTGAGCAGTTCGGTAATCTGATCTTTGATCATTTTAACATTCGCTGGTGTAATCTGGTTCGGACGGATGCCATGATGGGTATCCAATATAGAATAGTACAACATTACCTTTAGTCCGTTTTTGCGGAAAGCATCAGCATATTCCTTTACCACATCACGTTTTAACGGCGTGTTCATCACATTGTAGGAAGTAGTTTTGGTATTCCAGATCGGGAAACCACTATGGTGTTTAGTGGTCAGGCAGCCATAGGTCATATTTGCCGACTTTGCAGCTTTTGCCCACTGGTTGGCATCAAGCTTTGGCGACTGGAACAATGAAAGATCTGCATCAGGATCAGACCAGTCCTGATCCATAAAAGTTGGCATCCCATAATGGATAAACATGCCCAGCCCAAGGTCAACAAAATCCTGTTGAAGTTCAGGTAACGGTTTATTGGCCGATTTTTGTTGGGCCATTGCCGGATAAACAGATATCGTTCCCGAAACGATAAGCAATAATGATAAAATCCTTTTAAAGGTCATTTCTCTTTTTTTGTTATGTGATTGGTGTTAGTTGTTTGAAGCATTACTGGATTACAGATGCTTATTAATCCAAATCGATCAACATTGATCTGGTTTTCACTGAGATCTGCTTTTCATAATCCAAAGCTACACCCGACATTGAAAGAATTTGTCGAACGAAAACGTAACAGAAACCTAACAAAAGCTTAACGGCATGGTATTTATGAAATAATACGGCTATTTTTAAAGGATAAATGAAAGATCGTATATATAAATCAGTAGTATTGGTCAGTTTTCTGATTTTGCTTCTGGTACAGCTCAGGTTAACCTACAATTCTTATGTTCTTAGAGACAGGGATTATAGTTTAAAAGAAAAAACGTTAATTAACGACGAATATGGGCGCAGTATATCCGAAGATAAAGTTTTTAAAGGCGGAGGAAAGATCATCGATTCGATCCTTTCCAGAAATATGCCTGCGCTCAAACAAGCATACTTAAACAACAAGAAAGAATTTGTTAAACGCTCGCAAAGCGTGAGTAATGCACTGTTAAAAGACCTGCAAAAAGAAAGCACTATGGACAGTGTTTTCCTGTCAATTGTAAAAAAGAATGGCTTGGATAGCAATTTACAGTACCTGCTTACCTTTCAGCAGATAGAAATCAATTTCGATCCCAAAATCGGGAATATCACCATATTCGACAACCATACCCGTACCGATTTTAAGGCAGATCAAAAAACACCTTACGGGGTGATCATTGATGGTACATTAACTGATCCGAACGTTCAGAACAGGGTAACTAACCTTTCTGTTAGTGGCAAACTGGTGTATGATTACAGAGTTACCTTTAATCTTTTTGTCGATCCTCCGGGCCGTACCTTAAAAGTAGCCTATCAAATGTTACCAACGTTTTTATTGGTTGCACTTTGCATCATTATAATCGTAGGTATTAATTATTACACTTATATCAGCTGGATGCGGCAGAAAAAGGAAACAGATATTAAATCTGATTTCCTGAACAGCATTAAACATGAATTTAACACCCCAATTACTACTATTTTAGTGGCAAGCAAAAGCCTGCATGAAGACGAGGTGCTCAATGACAGGACACGCGTAAGTGCGCTTGTAAATATTGTAGAAAGACAGGCCAGGCGACTTCACTCCCACATTAACCAGATGCTGGAAATTTCGGATATCAACAACAACATCCATCTGGAAGAAACAGACCTTAACTATGCAATTCTTACTTTGGTTAACGACTATAAAATAAAAGTTCAGGCTCCAGACAGTATCACTTTTGATCCTCATGGTTCGGAAATACTGATTATGATGGATCCTTTCGTGTTTACCACGATGTTACAGAATATCCTCGACAACTCCTTTAAGCACAACCATAGCGATATAAAGATGACAGTACTTTTTATTACCACGAATAAAGACGGTTATACCCTTCACATTAAAGATAATGGGAAAGGAATTGAAGAAGCAATGAAAGAAAAAATATTCGATAAGTTCTTCCGTGCAGGCAAGGATAATACGGTTTCGGGCCTGGGGCTTGGCTTATATTACGTTAAACAATGTATTGATATTCATGGCTGGGCAATCAGCGTGAGAACAGAATTGGGAAAAGGCACCGAATTTCTGGTGCAGATCCCTAAGGAGCAGACCATAATTAGTACAAATCATTTATGAGTTATGATATCGTAATAATTGAAGATGAAACAGACCTGGGCAATGTAATTTCAGAATACCTGAAATTGAGGGGATTTAGTGTCCTGTGGTTCCAAACTGCTTCAGAAGCGTTGGCGCACTATAGCGCAAACCAGCTTGATAACAAATTGGTTATTGTGGATGTACAGCTTCCGGATATGAATGGCTTTGACCTCGCCTCAGAGATGGTAAAAATCAACTCCAACCAACCTTTTTTCTTTCTAACGGCACATAACGAAAAACAGGACCGTCTTCGCGGACTCAAGATTGGTGCAATAGATTATATTTCAAAACCATTCGAAATTGAGGAACTGGTACTTAGAATAGGAAATATCATCAATAAGTTTTCCAGCGCTCCAAACGTACAGGTCGCATCCAGTTCAGGATTTATCAACATCGGCGACATCAGGTATCAAAAGGACCAGCTTTTTTTACGGATGCCCGACAGCAAAGAAGTTTCCTTAACAGTTAGAGAAGCGGAAGTATTAGACCATTTGGCTGGCAATATTAATCAGGTAGTTAAAAAGAAAGATATCTTATTGGCTTTATGGGGAAATGACGATTATTTTAATGGAAAAAGCCTGGAGGTGTTCATTTCAAGGCTACGCAGGCTCTTTAAGGTTTCTGAACAGGTAAGTATAGAAAATGTATATGGATTGGGATACATTTTAAAAGTTAAATAATGGGATCAGTTATAAATTTAACACCAATGATATTGCGTCCAAAATAGTGAAACTAGGCAAAATGCTCAATTTGGAAGTAAAGGAAATTAAATAGGCCCTGTTTATCGCAAAAAATCAATTTGAAAAGCTTGCGAGGCCTGCCCAAACCTGAACATCGCCGCGCTTGGTCAGTCTGAGCGTAGCCGAAGACTTCTTGAGATTGATAAATTGCGAATAAATGCCCTTCGACTACGCTATCAATTACAGATTTAAAAAATTGTCGTCATTTCGATCCGATGGCTATCGGATGAAGCGCAGCGAAATGGAGAAATCTTTTTTATGAATGGTTTGGGCATCATGCTAGCTGGCTTTAATAAACCACAGTCTTTACCGAAGGACGCCGTCAATCCCAAGGGCCAGAAAAATCAAAAAAACAGTTGTAGGAAAGAACTAATAGTACTGCCAAACCTAAACGCAGTGGTTTTGTGTTCTTAAACGCTAATTTAATTTTAAAGAAATATTGAACACAAAACGAAGTGCCGCTGTTTTTTTGATGTGTGTAGGGCTGTGCAAAAGGCCCATTGCTGGATTGACAAAGCGCTTTGGGTACTTTGGCGCTCCAAAGTACCATGCCCCCGCGGCATAGAGCGGAAAAGACAATGTTTATGTATTAATTTGAGTTCGATTAATAATGTGGCTTTTAGAGCTATTCTTTAGGTATTTTAGTATTGGTATCATCACCTGATCTCTATAGCTATCGGATTCATTTCAGGATCTTAATAGCAGGAAAGATGCTGACCACGAAGTAGCTATTAGGCCTTTAAAACAACAAAACTGCTAATAAAATAAATTCAGCATGACGACCGACTTAATGAATGTGTACTAAAAAAACAAAGATGGAATTAACCAAGATGTGTCCACACGATAGGCGCAGGCGGGAATATTAAAGCGCTTGCATTAGATTCCCAATCAAGTTGGGAATGACGATCTCGCGCCCTACCATTTTGCCAAAAAGATCTGTCTTTTATATTGATTTTATGAAAATTACCCCTCAGGGTGACATCTTGAGATTTATCCTTTAACTTAATGACATTTGGGTAACCCTATTCACAAATTGACTTTTTAAACAAAGTAAATTGACACGCTAAACAAAATCAGCCTTTGCTCAACCGCCTACATTTGTCCTATAACATTTAATCAAAAACAAAATGGAAAAGAACAACTATCAAGGCGCATTACAACACCCACTGGGTTCAGGTTTTAGCGCTACTTCAACAGCAACAGAAGTTATTAAAGGAATAGATCTTACAGGAAAGATCGCTATCGTAACTGGTGGTAACGCCGGAATTGGTTTGGAAACTACAAAAGTACTGGCCGCAGCGGGCGCAACCTTGATCGTACCGGCAAGGGACATCGAAAAAGCAAGGAAAAACCTCGGGGCCATTCCAAACGTTGAACTCGAAACCATGGATCTTGCCAGGCCTGAAACCATCGATGCGTTCGCCGAAAAATTCCTGTCATCAGGCAGACCGCTGCACTTACTCATTAACAATGCAGGGATCATGTGGGTGCCTTTGCAAAGGGACAGCCGCGGTTTCGAATCACAGCTATCCACCAATTACTTTGGACAGTTCCAGCTGGTGGCAAGATTATGGCCAGCATTAAAAAATGCTAATGGCGCACGTGTAGTCAATGTTTCTTCACTGGGACATCACATGGCTCCTTTCAATTTCGACGATCCAAACTTCGAGCACAGGGAATACCAGACACTGCTAGGTTATGGGCAGTCTAAAACAGCCAGTAATCTTTTTGCATTAGAACTGGATAACCGTGCAAAAGCACATCAGGTAAGAGCCTACTCCCTGCACCCTGGATCAATAGCAGGAACAGAACTGGCCAGGGATGCCAATATGGAGCTGTTCAAACAGATGGGCTTTTTTGATGAAAGCGGGAACATCCGTCCTGAAATACTGGCCAGCCTGAAAAACATTCCACAGGGTGCGGCAACATCCGTTTGGGCCGCTACCAGTCCCTTGCTCAACAACATCGGCGGGGTTTACTGCGAAGATGCTGATATCGCTGAACTGCTATCGGAAGATCCCGCTATTCAAACCAGCACTAAACTGCACCAAAGCGGCGTAATGGATTATTCGTTAGACAAAAGCAGTGCTAAAAAACTGTGGGACTTGACCGAGGAAATGACAGGCATTGAATTTAACGTAAACTAGGCCATGAAAAATTTAAAAGGAAAAACCGCCCTGATTACGGGCGGTAACAGTGGCATCGGCTATGCCGCTGCCAAACAGCTGAAAGAAAACGGTGCACAGGTGATTATCACGGGCAGAAGAAAAGATGCGGTGGAAGCGGCCAATGCATCTAATAGAAATCTGATCAAAAACCAATAACTTTATCACAATGGAACATATATCCAAATACCTGACCAAGGACATCAAACTTTCCAGCTACGAAGATAAGCTGTTCAAATCCGACCTAATGTTTGAGGACCACATGCTGGTATGGTTCATTTCCGGAGAGACAAAAATCATACAGGCAGAATCTACCTTCAGCTTCAAAACAGGGGATATTTTTCTGATCCCAAGGAACGAACTGGCCACCATCATCAACTATCCGAAAAACGGATTGCCACATAAAACCGTGGTGATGCACTTGTCTACTGAAAGGCTGAAGAAGTTCTATGAAAAAACCGAACATAAAAAGAAAACACAGCCCCGGCAGAAAATTTACCACTTCAGTAACCACCCGCTACTGGAAAGCTGCCTGGCATCACTAATCCCCTATTTTGATGTGGAAAGTGAATTTCCGGAAAGCCTGGCCACGCTAAAAATTGAAGAAGCGATCAACATCCTAAGGCTGATCGACCCCAGCGTGGATAGTGTCCTTGCTAACTTTGATGTTCCAGGCAAGATCGACCTGATTGATTTTATGCAGCGTAATTTTATGTTCAATATGTCACTGGAAAAATTGGGCTACCTGACCGGACGAAGCTTGTCTACCTTCAACAGGGACTTCAAAAAACTGTTCCAAACCACTCCCCAAAAGTGGCTGACGGACAAAAGGCTGGAACTAGCTTATTATTACCTGGCAGAAAAAAAGAAAAAACCAACCGAGATCTACCTTGAAGTAGGTTTTGAAGATCTTTCCCATTTTTCTTTCATTTTTAAAAAGAAATACGGAGTTTCTCCCAATCAACTTGCATTAAATGGGTAATAGCTTATAATCGCACTATCATCTTAAACAGAAGCTCCTATTGATAACCTAAAACAAACACTTAAATAAAAAGCAGTGTTTTCAGATTGCTTTCACAACGCTGAGGTCAGTGGCGGTGCGTAATTCGAACCATTTTTATGGGCTAATTGATTGAAACAGGCGGTTTTTCTAAAATTTTGAAGAACTCAAAATAATCGAACAATCCCAAATGAACCTTAACCCGTTTGTCCGCTTTCTAAAAATTGGATTGATGACTTAATTAGCTTTTAAAGGATTGATAGAGATTATTATTCCTTAGTTCTCACTCAAAGCACTTCGTTTTCGTTCCTCTTCTGTACCATTGCTCTTCTTGGTATTTTTCACCATACCTCCAAAGCTGTAACTAAAATTCAGCTTCACCATCCTGGTTTCAAACTGGTTTCGCCACAACTGCTGCAGGGTACCACTATTCTGGTTATACTCATTACGGTATGATTTAAAAATGTCCATTGCATTTAGCTGAATAGATGCTCTTTTATTTAACAGCTGCTGGCGAATACCTGCCGTAACATAAGTAAAAGCCCGGTTAGTGATTGTTCGATCTACACTTTTGCCACGATAATTGAAAAGAAACATCACAGAGAAATTCTTGCTCAGCGAGAAACTGTTATAGGAAGTTGCAGAAAGACTGGCTATTCCGTCGCTCTCTAGCAAAACCCGGTTAAATTCGCCTTTAAATGAACGTTTGGATAAAATGGCATTCGAACTGGTATACCACCATGGCAATACCTGTTTGCCATACATTGCCTGAAGGGTAAAGTAATCCCCATAATCTGCATTTCCAGGGAGTGTTGATATTATGCCATCTGCCAAAGGAACGGAGATACTGGTAAAATCATCTATGCTGTGACTATAAGTTAATCCAAAGAAAAATGCATTTTTATAACCATACCACAAATCGGCATTATAGGCAACCAAAGGTTTCAGTGCAGGGTTTCCCTGCTGCAGGTTGTTGCTACTAATAATTCGTACCAGCGGATTTAGGCTTTCGTAGCCAGGGCGTTCTACCCTTTTGTTCATCTCTAAGCTAAGGCTATGATTTTTGGTAAACTTATAGTCAAGATGTACAGACGGAAATGGCTGGAAATAGCTCCTGGTAAATCGTTCTTTTCCAAACTCCTGTTCACCTTGTCCATTAGTGTATTCGCCCCTTATACCTAACTGATAGGAAAATTTCTCACCAGTGCGAGCATAAGTTAAATAAAGTGCTGAAATACTTTCTTTGTAATCAAATAAATTGGTTTGCTGAGCATTGGAATCCTGATAAAAGTTAGAATTTATAGCATTAACATAACTCGTTTTCATACCCATTTCCAGTTGATGGCCTTTACCCAAAGGATGTGTATAATCCATTTTGAAAGCATAAACATTGAACAAACGATCTTGAGCTACTAAACTGGGAAAATCTGAGAAGGAATTTAAATTGATGGTTCGGTTATCCTGATCATTATAATTTCCATAACGGTAATAATCTAAATCAATCGTCAAATCTCTTCCCAAGCTATCTATTTGATGCTGTAGACGAAGTCCGGATGAGAAATTGGTTGCACGAATATTAACCAGATTAATAAACTGCGATTGTGCAATACCATTATCGATGTTAGCAGTGTTATTGCGACCAAAGGTCTGAAATCCAGGTTTAACCGAAGCAGACAGTGTAGTGCGCTTCGAAAGATAAAAATCCATTCCTAAATTTGGCGTGTAATTCGCATTGGTTCTGGTGCTTTTGATATCAGTAGTTGATTGACTTAAGGCTATTCCATTGGAATCGAAAAAAGTGGAAGCAATGTAACTATCGTAGAAATATTTGTTGTAATTATAATCCAAATTAAGCAGCAGGTTATATACTTTCCCTTTATAGTTAAGGTTAAGGCCCCCATTCGCTTTTCCAAATGTACCTTTCCCTCCTCCTAAATAAACATTTCCATTCAGCCCGGCTTTATAATTACGTTTATGAATAATGTTGATAATCGCACCGTTCCCGGCAGCGTCATATTTTGCAGATGGCTGGGCAATGAGTTCAACCTTTTGGATAGCAGACGAAGAAATCCCTTTCAACATACCAGCCAATGCCTCTGATGAAAGTGTAGTGGCCTTACCATCAATGTAGATCTGAACCGATTTACCGTTCAGAGTGATCCGGTCATCTGGCGTAATGCTCACGCCGGGTAATTGGTTCATTACCTCCATTATCGGCGCCCCTGAGCCCAGCCCATTGAGATTCACTATTAACTTATCAGCCCTCCGTTCGACAAATGGAAGCGGTGCTGATATGTTTATGGCAGCCAGTTGTTTCGCAGCTGGTTTAAGCTGGATGGTGCCAAGCGATTCAGACTGTGCATGAGCAATATCGAAAACTTTCGAATAACCTGCGGTGTATCCCATCATTCTCAGCTCGATCAAATATTTGCCATCAGGAATTTCGAAACTGAAATTTCCCTTGTCATCAGCAATTATAGCTTTAACAGTGCTAGAGTCTGCGCTCCTTTTTAAAAGGATTTGTACAAATGGGAGTTCAGCAAGCTTTTCATCCACCACTTTACCAGTAACCCTACCCAACTTTTGTTGCGCATTAACAGCCATGGTGCTGAAAAATAAAATGAAAACTAAAACATAATTAGAGCGGGTGGATTTAAGTAAAATAAAAAGCATAACGTTTGGATTAATTTGAATAATCCAAACGTATAACTAATAAATTAGTAATACAACTAATACATTAGCTATAACAACTAAACAATTAAATTATAATATATCTATCTGATTATCAGCTTAAAAATTTATCGAAATTTGATAAGCTGAACGTGCTTTTTCTCCATTTTCCAATGCAGGTTTCCATTTTTGGCTAGATTTAATAACCCTTAACGCTTCTTGATCACTTGCCTGATCTAAACTTTTTTCAACTTTTTCATTGCTAATTTCCCCGTTGGTTTCCACAACAAAACTCACAATCACCTTTCCACTTTTATTGGAAACTTTTCTTGCGGTACCTATCAAATATTTACTGAAAGCATCAAATCCACCAGGGAAACTTGCTGCCTGATCCACTCTATGATTATTACCAGTAAAACCAGAGCCATTAAAGGCGCACAAAAGCGTAATTAAAGGCAAGCATAAAATATACTTCCATAACCTGTAGCGGCTAGATTTTTTCCGTTGCAACATCTTTATTCTCGATTCGAGCAAGGAGGTATTATAGAAACGATTTGCCAATACAGGCCCCGCATTCAGGTTCTGTAGAAACAGCAACATCGCATATTGCTTTTTGCTTGCTGTAAAGTTACACGCATATTCATCTGCCAAATATTCGTGAATCAACTTCAGGCTTTTACGACAGGCATACACAACGGGATTGAACCAAAAAAATACACTTAATATTTCAACCAGCAGAATATCAAATGTATGCAACTGTTTAACGTGTATATTTTCATGTGCATTAATCACGGCCAGGTCAGAAAGCTTTCGGTCTATCACCTTTGTTTTCCAAAAAGAAAATGCATCGCCATCCTTGGGCAGCGTTATCTGTTTTTTTACACCCGCTATTTTGATGAATAATCGTGTTGCACCAAGCACAACTCCACCCCAATACACAAAGGTTACCCAGTTAAATTCTTTCCCGATGTCATTTCCTAATTTCGCTACCCCAACAACCGCAAGTGTGTTGGTTACAATTTCGACCTTTGGCAACACGATTAACCAGGACAGATCCAGGAAGGGCATTAGCATTGATAAGCAAAGCGCAACAAGCAGGTAAACCCTGTTAAAAGCAAAAAAAGTTTCTCTCTTAAGCAATAGGATATAAAAGAGATAAAATAAAACCAACGAAATGCTAGACCAGAGAAAGTAATATTCAAGTACCATGATTAACCTTTTATTTGATCTATCATTTTAAGTAACTTTTCGGCGTCTTTCATATCGATTTTCTTTTCCTTAACAAAAAAAGAGAACATATCTTGTACAGAATTAGAAAAATAGCTGCCTAAAAACTTATCTGCCTCATGACGCATATATTCTTCTTTGCTAACTAAGGGAAAGTAGCGATGGGTTTTACCGAAAGCTTCATAACCAATTACGCCCTTGCTCTCTAAAATCCTGATAATGGTTGAAACAGTGCTGTATGCAGGTTTTGGATCTGGGAGTTCACATATAATTTCCTTTACGAATGCTTTTTCCAATGCCCAGAGCACCTGCATTAATTGGCTTTCAACTCTGGTTAAATCTTTGATATCCATAGCCTATTTTATTTAATTTCAAATATCAGCTAAAAAATTAGTTACCACAACTAAAAATATGATTTAAAATAAAGATCGAATTAGTTTAGCAAAATGACTATAACAATATAGGTAAACATCGAACCGATAAGATATCCAGCCCCCTAAATTATATATCAGATTGACAACTAATTAAACATCAAAAATAGAAGACAATCGACAGTTTACTATACGAACACCATCAGGGTGCCCTTAAAGGGCTCGAACCCAAAAAACACCTTTATTGGCTCTATCTTTAAGAAGGAAAAATTATTCAAGGTCTTGAATAATTTTTCTTCACAGCGAAGCTTTGAGTTTAAATTAAATATCAGCTTATCATATTACCATGCTAAGTTCGGCAACTTCTCTTATTTACAATTCTACCCTTGAATGCTGAGCTTGTGCTATTTGTAGCTACCAGCTATCTGTTCTGAAAGGACTTGCCGGGAGTTCAGTTGTATTTGTCAAGTTTCCTTTAGGATCATTTGCCCAGTTATATCTTGCTGCCACTGGTTTAAGAACCGAATTACTCTTCAAAAAAACTGAACCATTTTTCGTAAATGCTACAGTCGGGTAAAATACCCGATCTTCTCCAGCAACCGAAAAACCTGAGAGGTTACCAGCCTTTGGTTTCATTCCTTTGTTGAATTTAAAATGTAACTCGATTAAGTCATTTTTTGTGGAAAAGGATTCGTAAACTGGTCCGGAATATTCACCTGAATCATTGTAGTTTTTTGCCAAAGCGATCAATGCCAATCTTTTTCCAACGTCCTGTTTATTTTTAGGATGGATATCCAATTCGTCTCCAATATCAATTGTAACGGCCATGGCTGTATACGGCAGCTTTAACGTTTTCAACTGGGCTTCACGCAACAAGGGCCATGAGAATGCATCGCCCTCTCCCCTGGCATAATTTGCTAACTGAACATAATAAAATGGTAGTTTTGGATTATTAAATTTAGTTCTCCAGTCCTGAATCAATGCAGGAAAAAGTGTCCTATATTGCTCGGCCCTACCAGCATTGGCCTCTCCCTGATACCAGATGACACCTTTAATGGGAAGGGATATGAAAGGATGAATCATCGCATTGTATAACACTGTTAGCCTGTTTGGACCCGAGTTATCCTGGGGCATAGGTTTAAAGTCTTTCAAATCAACACCAATAGTATACTTCCACTTACCGGCAAGATTTTGTTTCTGATCCGCAGACTGCAAAAAAAAGTTTGCCGGATTTCCATAAATTCCCCCGCCCCCGCCGCCATCAAAGACACGTACAGTAATGAAATGGTCGCCGGGCAAAACATATTTTTTAGGCACTACGTATTTACGCTGGCGATCATATCCTTCCGTCGCTCCAATTTCTTGTCCATCAAAATAGGTGATATCATTATCATCAATTGCCCCTAAGTTCAGGATTAAATCTCTGTCTCTCCATCCTTGTGGAATTGTTATTTTTTTTCTAAACCAAATTATACCATCAAAATTAGGCTTTTCGGTTAAGTCAAAAAAACCGGGCAAATCCATTTCTTTCCAGTTCGCATCATTAAGATTTTTATTTGCCCAAACTGCTACCCCGGACTTGAGACCTTTATCCTGTAAATTCAATTCATTTTTCCAAACCGACAGTTGTTTTGCGTACGCCTCTTTGTCATTAGATTGTTGAACGAGTTCAAGTGCAGTTTTGAAATCAGAAATTTTTGAGATTGTTTCCGCACTCGTCCACGCTTCAGCTACAGTACCGCCCCATGAACTATGAATCAAGCCTATCGGAATGCCTGTCTTTTTGTAAACTTCTCTGGCAAAAAAGTAAGCTGTTGCTGAAAACTCGGGAATATTGGCCGGAGAACAAACGTTCCATCCCCCATTCTGAACGCTCACTGCATCTGATGGTAAATTACTCGTGGCATGATTGACTTGTAACAACCTGATATTGGGGTAATTTGCCTCTTCTATTTCAGTTTTAAAATTATTAATTTTACCCCAGCCTGCCAACGGCATTTCCATGTTTGACTGACCAGAGCAAAGCCACACATCACCAACCATTATGTTATCAAATTTTATTGCCGTACCCTCTCCTGATATTACCATCACATAGGGTCCGCCATATTTAGGCGTTTTTATCCTAATCTTGAATTTTCCGGCATCATCTGTCCACACCGCATATTTATTGTTTTTATTCCACGAGCAGGCTAATATAATTTGATTACGTGGTTTGGCCTTACCTTCCATGATCACTTCTGCATTTTGCTGTAGCAACATATTAGAGCTAAAAAAGGCAGGTAAGGTAATTTTTGCATCTGCGTAAGTGAAGCAGAAAATGAGCAAAAATGCTAAAATAAAGTTCTTGTTTTTCATTACTTTAATTCTTCAATTTTGATTACCACACTGCTGCGATCTGATTTGACATTTGGATTAAAACCCACTTTCATTAGGAAATCACCACTGTAGGTGGCGGCAGAATCTATGGACGATGTTGTTCCCGGATATAAATTAATTTCCGTTAGACGGTACTTTTTATCACTGCTAAGCCCCTGCATCCTGATGGGCAATTTGCTGCCCTCGTCGTATCGGCTGTTGACCAGATAATTGAAACTGACCGCAGCAGACTGGTCCTCGCTTACGTACAACATAGAGGCTACGCTACCCTCTGAAGGATTTGCGAGGCGATATTGCGATCCCTTCCAAATCACCTGCTTCAATTCATTATAATTTTTAATTGCGAGCTGGCAAAACTTCAAATCATTTTCTGGTAGTTTACTAACCACAATATCAAAACCCAATTTTCCCATCATAGCCACATCTGTACGGAACTTAATGGGTTGCTTACCCCAGTCGGTTACATGGTTTGAACTGGCAATGGCTGGATAAAAATAGGAGTATTCCCATTGGATGAAAATACGCTCGAGGGGATCCGTATTATCGCTGGGCCAGAACTCAGTAAAATATTTAAGGGCGGCGTAATCTACCCTGCCGCCTCCACCTGAGCAAAGCATCATCGGCACTTTTGGATATTTTGCCCTGATTTTTTCTAAAACCTTGTATAAACCCTGAACGTATTCGATGTAAAAAGCTGCCTGATCTTTTAGATGTGAAGAATAAGCGTTATAAATTACCGCATTACAATCCCATTTAATATAGGCCAGGGATGGATTTTTAGTGAAAAGATCATCAACCACACTAAATACAAAATCCTGCACTTTTGGATTGGATAAATCCAACACCAGTTGATTACGGAAATAATATTCATCTCTTTTGGGCTGCTTCACCACCCAATCGGGATGTTTTTCATATAGCTCGCTTTTTGGATTCACCATTTCCGGTTCTATCCAGATGCCAAATTTTACATTATTTATATCCGCTTCTTTTACAAGTGAACTAATTCCATTTGGTAATTTCTGTTTATTTTCCTGCCAGTCACCTAAACCTGCATGGTCGTCATTACGTGGGTATTTATTGGCGAACCAACCATCATCCAGCAAAAACATATCTACGCCCAGCTTCTTTGTATCTTTTAACAACCCTGCGAGTTTTTGCTCATTGAAATCAAAATAAGTGGCTTCCCAGTTATTCAGCAGCGTCAAACGATCGCCTTTACCATCAAGGAGTTGATAGGTCCGGGCCCAGTTTTGTAGTTTGCGACTGGCATCACCCTTACCCTGATTAGAAAACGTGTACAAAAATTTCGGCGTGGTAAAACGTTCGTTGGGTTTAAGCTTAAAGTTTGATGCATAATTATTTATACCGGCAATAATGCGCAGGTTATCCTGATAATCCAATTCTAAATCAACACGAAAATTGCCACTCCACTCCATTGCTCCATACAATACCTCACCCCACGTTTCAGTTGCTGGCGCATTAAGCGAGACCATAAAAACAGAGGGCTGAAACAAATTTGCCCGTGTACCTAATTTGCTATCCAATGTTTTGATTCCATGTGTAATCCTGCTTTCTTCGGGCTGCATCTCCTTTGCCCAATCACCATGGTATTGCCTTAAATAGAAGTTTTTACCTTTTAAAATTAAATTCGCAGAAGCAAACTTTTCTAATGTAACAGCGCTCTTTTCTTTATGGCTGATTTCTGTCCATTGCTCAATGACATCTTCATTATAAAAACTTTTATAAAATAACTTAACCGTAAAATTGTAAACCGGATCGCTCAGGGTTATCGTTGTTAAACGCACATTGGTAGTGATGTTTTCTACCTGTTGCTGAACAAAATTTAAATTCAGGCTTTTATTCCCGTCTGCATGGGTTACACTAATAGCAGGTTCAACCAGGTTACGGGAACCTGATGGCGTGTACGCGGAATTAAGCTGACCGGTATATTCACTGGTTTGTTTGTATGTAGCATTAACCTGCGCATATTCGGCAGCCGAATGCAATTTCTGACCGAAGTAAATTGTATTTACATCTTTGCCTTTTACAGCTTGAAGCACCATAGCATGATGAGCAGTTTCTATCGCAATAATTTCCTGGGCTTTAACGAGTTGAGAAATGCCTAATAAACCGGCTAACAGGAGCTGACTTTTGACCTTATGTATCTGTTTGAATTTCATTTGGTACAATTTAATTATTTCAAGGTTATTTTAAGCATGGTTGCCTGTTCCGGACGAAGTTCTTTTAATTGGTAATCTTTTGGTAAAACGACTTGATGGTCAATTATATCCTCTATCATGGCAATAGAATTAACATTTATACCCAGCCTCGAAAAATCTATTATTGCCGAAGTGTCTTTATTTTTATAATTAAAAAGTGCCAGATACCTGATGTTCCCCTGTTCTTTTATGAATTGACCCGAAGCACCTTTTCCTTTATCTCCATCAACGGGTTTAAAGGCTTTTCCATCGGCGATTATTTTCAGTAAATCCTGGTTTTGGAAAACAGTTTCGGCCCTGGCTTTCCAGAGTCCATCAACTGAAAAATCATCGCCTACTATTAGTGTGCCTGTTACGATTGCAGATAAAGTCCGGGATACATTTGCGGCCTCATTTTCACTACCGAAAACAACATGATCAGCATCAATATAGTTATACAGATAGGTTTGCCACCAGCCATTCGTAACACTGTTTAAAGTGTATTCGGTATCCTTAATAGTTTTAAAAGCATCGCAGGCTATGCGCCTCACCTGTACGTATCTTGCAGATGCTAAACTTGGCGATATTGCTGCATAAACCAGCATCTTATTATCCAGACATTTTAACAAATATTCCATGCCGATCCGGTATGCCTGCATTCCGGTAGTGATTTTTGAATCATAAAACTTTGAAGATTCTACTGCAGCATGACCGAGAAAATCGATTTTAATCATTTCAAACCCACAAGATTTTAGATTCGAGATTACAAATTGAATTCTTTTTTGCGTACCTGGATGAGTGGGATCAAGTGCTCGCGCTCCATCAAAATCATGGAAACCATTATTTACATGTGTCCACATTTCTCCAAAGGTAAAATCGCTGCCTGGAGCTTTTCTTTTAGCGCCCCCCTTGTAACCCCAATCGGTAAAAGGAGCCCAATAGATGCCTGGCTTTAAACCTTTGCTTTTGCAATAATCAGCGAACTTTTTTAGTACCGAATAATCATTTCCTTGGAGCATGTTATCCCAGTACGAATCCAGGTCGATATAGGCAACATTACCCATCCGGAAGCTTTTAAGGTTTTCAGCAAAAAAATCTACAACTTCGACGGCCTTTTCGTAGGATAATTTTTCCTGCATTACACCCCAGCTATTCCAGCCCACCGGCGTGGGTCCATGCCAGCTGGCAATCATCGGGGGTTCGGAAGCCTTAACAGATTTAGCGTAACCCTCCATTCCATTGCGCCAATCGTTATAATAGCCAAAAAAAATGTTTGATGAAGTGATTGATTTGCCTGAAAGATAGCCATGTTTTATTTGATCCCGGGTGATGTCATAACTGGTGAAGCCACAACTTGTAGCTAAACCCAAAGTTTTTTGGTCAATAAGTTTCGTTTCAATGCCTGTTTTCCATTCATCATGATTTAATGTGCCGATAACAAACCCATTCCGGCTTATGTTGTCATAAACTGCAGTTATTTCTGAACTTACATTTTCCTTTTTTGGTGCTACAAGGTTTGCTTCATAACTGATGAAAGCATCATTATCGAATGGGACAAATAAATTTCTGAAAGATGTAAAATCACTTTGACCAACCAATTCTCCTTTTAAAGGAGCCATTTGGTTTGTTTTTAAATTGGCACCCGACACCGATACATTAATGGTGAAAAAATTTTTGCCACTGTAGGTATAAATATTCTGAACCAAACTGATTCCTTCCTTACCTTTAGTAGTAAAAACATAGTGTTCGCCGCTTCCAATTTTATTTTTGAAATGAGTGCTTGTAACCTTGCGATTCTTAAATTCGTTAGAGCGTATTAATCGTTCGTTAACTAAAACTTCAGAGTAGGCATTTTGCAGCACCTGCTCTCCATTGATACAAACATCGAAAGTACCTTTAGCACCGTTATAATTGATATAAGATTTCTTCCCAAAATTGATTTTTTGAGCAAAAATTGATGAATGAATAAGAAACATTCCGACAAAAATGGATGTCGATATGATATGGTTTACAAACTTCATGTAGTTTTAGGTTTTTGGCTACTTACTTCAATAATTTTTCCATTAACGCGTAACTTTATTTTTTTTGATGTAGGGCTATATATTTTATACGCAATCACTTTTCCATCGTTCCATTCAAAATCCACAGTGAGGTTCCCGCGGGCTCTAACACCATTTATTTTCCCCGATACTTTCCACTCCTGAGGTGTCGATGGTAATAGATCGATAAATCCATCGTGACTTTGGATAAGCATTTCGGCGATACCTGCTGCACCACCAAAATTACCATCAATTTGGAAAGGCGGACCTGCCGATAATAAGTTTGGATAAATGCCACCACCTGCACCATAATTAATATCCGTTTTAACAGTTGGCTTCATCAACTCGTGAAGCAATTTCCCAGATCGTTCGCCATCATGTAACCTGGCCCAAAATAATAATTTATAAGCGATAGACCAACTCGGACCATCATCGCCACGAATCTCCAAAGTTTTCTTCGCTGCTTCAGCCAATTCTGGTGTTTTAATTGGCGTAATTAATGAGGCTGGGTAAAGCCCATATAAATGCGAAATGTGCCGGTGTTGGGGTTCAGTTTCTTTATAATCTCTAATCCACTCCATCACTCTTCCATCTGCGCTAATATTTCCCGCAGGTGGAACTGATTTAAGCTTTTCAGCCAAAAAATTGCTAAATGCCTGATCAATACCTAAAGTTTTAGCTGCCTCAATCACATTGGTAAATAATTCTCTAACAATTTGATTGTCAATTGTGGGACCCATAGAAATACTGGCCGTTTTTCCATTAGGAAGATAAAAACTGTTTTCCGGAGAAACAGATGGTGCCGTAACCAGCCAACCCGTTTCCGGATCTTTAATTAATGCATCAGCATAAAACGCTGCAGAACCTTTTAATATTGGATATATCTTTTTTAAATAATCCTTATCGGTGCTAAATGCATAATGATCCCAAAGGTTATTACATAACCAGCCTGAACCTGCATTGGAAGCGCCCCAGGATGCGCTCTCGCCGGGCTCAGTAAAGCCCCACACGTTGGTAATCACATGCGCGATCCAGCCTTTGGAATTGTAATAAGCTTTTGCAGTTCTTTCGCCGTTTTTAACCATTCGGCCAACTAAATCGGCCAGCGGCAAGTTTAATTCTGACAAATTACTAACTTCCACAGGCCATTGGTTCATTTGAATATTCACATCCAAATGGTAATCTCCATTCCATGGAGTATGGATTTGGTTGGCCCACAGACCTTGCAAATTTGGCGGCAATAAGCCAACCCGGGTACTGCTGATACTTAAATATCGGCCAAACTGGTAAAAGAGTACCGGGAAACCTACATCAGCTTTTGGATTTTTATTATAATTAACCAGGCGTTCATCCGTTGGAATATTATCCTGATTACGATTACCAATCTGTAAATTTAGACGGTTAAACTTTTTCTGATAGTTGCGCACATGATTACGCAATTGAGTATCGTAAGTTTTGCTCTTAGCAGATTTTAAGTCTCTACTTATTTTTTCTTTAAATCCCGGGTTCATAAAATCCGTACCCGCAGCCAAATAAACAATTACACTGGTTGCACCCTTGACAATGATTTTATTATTTTTGAGTTCCTGCGTTCCACCTGTTAATAACGCATTCACCCGGGTTAAATATTTCATTCCTTTTCCATCAATGCCATTATCCAGTTGTCCGCTCATCACTAACTCACCATTGGCTGCTGTTATTTCTGCCCGCTCGGGACGAGAAATTTCGATATCAAAATTTAGCTGCCCTGGTTTAGATGCCGTTAGTTTAATTACGTCCACGTCATCATCAAAACTAGTTAAATATTCCCGGGTGTATTTCACTCCATTGAGTACGAAAGTGGTTTTAGCCAACGCGTTATTCAGCGACAGTTCCCGATGATATGCTGTTGCCTTGGTGTCGGCATCTGTTTGTTTGGGATAACTAAAGTTGAAAGATAAATTGCCAAGAACCTGGAAACAACCATAATTTGTGCCACCCGAACCTTCGCCTTTGCATATAAAATTTTTATTAACTAAGTCTTGTGCCAAATCATTTTTGCCTTCTAGAATGAGTTTTCTGATTTCTGACAGGCTTTTATGCGCTTCATAGTTATTGGCATCCTGTGGCGCACCCGACCATAACGTAATATCATTGAGCACGATATTTTCTTTCATAATACCACCATCAGGCATCATCCCTAAGCGGCCATTTCCAAGTGGGATGGTTTCTTCCCAACGTTTGGCAGGTTTATTATACCATAATTTCAAATTTTGCTGTGCAAATGCATTTTCTATAAAGAACGAAAAAAAGGATAAGAGTAATAAGAACTGATTTCGCATATCTAAATGGTTTCTAAATGATTTATTCTTTTATAGCCTAATTCGGCTCCGCCACTTACGGGCATAATTATTCCGGTAATGAAACGGGCTTTATCTGATGCCAGGAATACACAAGCATCGGCCACGACATCACCATTTGGGCAATAACCAAGTGCATGTATTCCGTCAAGGTAGTTTTTAATTCCTTCTACATCGTTTTGTTCCTTTCCCCAGTCTTCGAGCATTTGTGTCCACACACCAGCAGGAGCCACTGCATTAACTCTTATTTTATATTTCGCATAATCTAAAGCCATTGATTTAGTAAGCGCATTGACAGCTCCTTTTGTAGCAGAATATGCTGCATGGTCTTCCTGACCAATATCTCCAACCAGGCTACTCGTGTTAATAATGCAACCCTTCGTCTCGATTAATGCATTTAAACCAAATTTTGTAGTGAAATAGATCCCTTTCACATTAATATTGAAAAGGTTATCCCACTCCCAATCCTCCGTTTCGTGTATGTTCTTTGACGGGTGGGCAATGCCGGCATTGTTATGTATGACGTCGATTTTACCAAACCTTAACTGAGTATCAGTTATGGCTCGTTGTATATCTTTTGGATTCGATACATCAGCCAGCAAACCAAGATGCTCCTTTCCCAAAATAGAAATGGCATAATTTATCGAAGCCTGATCATTAGAAATGATGGCAATCCTTGCACCCTCCTCTGCATATTTTATAGCGCACTCCAGGCCAATACCTTTTGACCCGCCTGTTAAGAATATGACCCTATCTTTTAATAATTGCATCTCGTATGTATAAAGTAAATTATCTGAATAAATAGAATAAAATAGCCATGGTGATGAATAACACGGCTGATAATGTTTTATAATTCCCTATGCCTGACCAGCCTTTGGCCGCTAACGGTGCACGCCATGATTTCCAGTAAAGCACATCGCTTTCTGCTGTATGTTCTACAGGATAAATGATAGAAAATGTAATTTGTAAGAAAACACAAACACAAAACAGATAGAATGCCATCATCATAAATGGAATGGCAGCAAACCAGTTATCAACCCAAATTTTATTGGTTGTAAACACAATAGCTCCCAAAGCCGAACCTATCCAAAGCGTAAGCTTAGCTGATTTTGCCGAGGCCTTTTTCCAAAATATGCCAAGCAAAAACACGCAGGTAATTGGAGGTGCAATGTGAGCGATGATGTCATTTAATCCATTAAAAATACTTTCGTATTTATTTAAAAGCGGCAGCAAAAGAAGTGAGAAAACAAGAGCAATACCTGCAGCAATTTTACCCACATTCACTAATTTTTTATCATCAAGATTTGGTTTATATCTGGCGTAAATATCATAACTTACCATCGTGGATATCGAATTCAAAGCACCTGAAACCTGGCTCATCAAGCCGGAAAGTAAGGCGGCTACCAGCACGCCAATTAATCCGCTGGGCAGCAGTTGGGTAATCAGTAAGGTGTAGATACCCTTGCTATCTACCACTTTTTGTCCCTGTGCGCCAATAGTTGTTATGGAGGTAAGATCGAGCCTGCCCGTTTGTGCCAATGCATAGGCAAAAAGCCCGGGCATAATAAAAATAAATACAGGCAGGATTTTTATAAAACCACAAAACAAAGTACCTACGCGGGCATGATTTTCATCTTTAGCACCCAAAACCCGTTGTACAATTGTTTGATCGGCACACCAATACCAGATACCCAAAACAGGATATCCCAGAAAAACGGCATACCAAGGCATCCCCGATGCATCGTTTGAAGGACGTAGCATAGACAATTTTATGCTTTGTTGTTCGCTATGCAATGCATCAACCATCGCACCCCAGCCCGACATTTTTTGATAGCAGGCCATGCAGATGACCACCGCACCAATGAGCAACACTACAGTTTGTATAGATTCGGTAACTACTACCGCCTTCAAGCCACCAATGATGGTATATAGTGCAGTTACTGCACAAATTACAATTACGCTCAGATAAATATTTACACCAAATAATGTTTTTAGCACTATTCCGCCAGCAAGCATTGAAAAGGCGATATGAATGATGATTGCTGAAATGATAGAAACGAATGTTAACCAATCCCTACAGGAGCGATCATAACGTTTTTCTAAAAAATCAGGTAAGGTAGAAACACCAGATTTAATGTAAAAAGGAACAAAAAATAAGGCGAGTAAGATGAGTGTAAAAGCAGCCATCCATTCAAAATTTCCACTAAGCAAACCGGTATCAAAACCACTTTGTGCCAGACTGACCAAATGAACTGTAGAGATATTGGTAGCAAAAAGTGCCAATCCTATAGCAGGCCATTTAAGCGATTTCCCTGCTAAGAAATAACTACTTGCTTCATTTTTTTTACTTCGGTTGCGGTGCCTGATGCCGACCCATAATCCTATCAGAAGTATGAGACAAATATAGCTTGTACTAATAATGATATCAACGGTTTGGATCATCTTAAATTGATTGTAGGATTTAAAATTACATTTTAAGATCGCAACTGCTTCCTATATCTTGCGGCGTTAAATAATAGCCGTTTTGTAGTTGTACGGGATTTACAAAATTTTGCTTCAAATGAGGAATATGTTCTAAAAATAATGCTTCGTGTCCTAACGTTATGTGATTGAATAATACCAAATGCTGATGCAATTGCCCCATATCACCCACATGCGGTACTACCGGCACGTTGAATTTACGGCATAGCAGACTTACTGCCAAAAATTCGCTCACACCCCCAACTCTCACCGCGTCTACCTGCATAAACCCGGCACATTTCACCTGAAGGTAGTTTTTAAAGATAATGGCATTGGGAACATGTTCTCCTAAAGCAAGCTTGATTGGAGCAATACTTTCGCACAGCACTTTATGAGCTAAAATATCATCAGGATGCGTAGGTTCCTCAATCCAATAGGGATTTATTTTACTTAGTTCCCTACAAATAGTTATGGCCTCAGGCAAATTCCACTGCTGGTTGGCATCAAGCATAATTTTAACACCATCACCGGCAACTTCACGCACCATGTTGGATCGACGGATATCAGTTTCCGGATTTTTCGATCCAACTTTTAGCTTTATTGCAGTAAAACCACTTTCTACGGCACGTTTTACATTATCTCTTACCTGGTGATCAGGGTAATTAAACCAACCGATAGACGTATCATAACCTGGATAGCCCACATCGAGAATTGAAGTGCGTGATGACTGATTACGCTTATTTGTGAGAATCAGGTCAATTGCCTGTTCCCGGGTCAATTCATCTTCAAGATAAGAAAGATCAATAGTATTTACTAATTCTTCAGCGGAGAGATCGATCATCAGTTTCCAAAGTGGAACACCTCTTTTCTTTGCCCATAAATCCCAGCAGGCATTGGTAACTGCAGCAAGTGCCAAATGAACAATACCTTTTTGCGGGCCCAACCACCTAAATTGCTGCTCGTTAGCAAAACTTTTGTAAGTAACACCAAAGTTCGCCATTACCTCCTCAATATCGCTTCCCTTCAGCTGGTTTGCATAAAAGTGCGCCGCCTTACAAACGAGATCATTACCCTCACCCAAAGTAAAAGCAAAACCACTCCCTATCAAACCACTATCATCTTCTAAGTTTACAACCGCATAAGAATAGATGGGGTCCCGATGTATGGCATCGCTTCCCACACCTTTCCCCAAACTGTACCTCGCATCTCTTATCTCAATACTTTTAATCATAATTTATTGCTTGTTCCAAAAAGTAAGTTCGCTCATGTTACTGTAGCCAGAGCCTGTAACGGTATGAAGTACACGGATGCGTATATAGCGAACAGGCAGTGGATTAGCAATTAAATCGAATTTCATGGCATTTTTACCATCATCCGTACGGGTAACCTCTTTCAACAACACCCAACCTTTAGCAATCGCTTCCGTTTTCCAGCCAGAGTTATCAGCTCTTAATGTAGT
The DNA here is from genome assembly GCF_019317285.1 of Pedobacter sp. D749. Lineage (NCBI taxonomy): Bacteria > Pseudomonadati > Bacteroidota > Sphingobacteriia > Sphingobacteriales > Sphingobacteriaceae > Pedobacter > Pedobacter sp. D749. The sequence continues at coordinate 1,274,128 of NZ_CP079218.1, read as the reverse complement.
GGTTGCATTGGTTAAATCATTAATTCCCCAAACCTCGAAACGATCCGGATTATTACAGCAATCACGGCCAACTTCTTCAATCTGCGCTAAATTGTTGTATGTTTTACCGAGATCAAATGTGAGTACATGTGCGATATAACTGCCGTCGCTATGAAAAATATTTGGATAACTTTGTGGACCATTACTTCCATCCCACAATTTGCTGATGCTTGTTCCTGACTCATAAGTATCCACATCGTTAGGTAGGCGAACCTCTTTAAAAAGAGATTTATCGCACTGTACCAGTGTAAAAATTTTCGGGAAAGTTGAAAATTCGCTCACATTGAAAACATCAAGTGATCCTTTGGATGGGATATAAGAAGACTTATATAGTACATCTGTTCCTGATTTATAATCATTCAATGTGATGGACATGTCACTTGCAGGCAGAACCTTATCGACCTGAACATTACTGGCATTGGTATACCTGATGGTAGTACCCACATTTATGGTGTCGGGGGTATTGAAATTTAATTGAAGTGATCCATTAGAGTTAACTACATAGGGCTCAGTGGCGTTAAATGGACGATTTAAAAGTGCACCCTGATACAGTGGACCGTATACCCTAACATTCGGGGCTTCAATAGGAATGGATTTACGTCCCTGAGCATCATAAGAAAACACGGTAAATGTGTACGTATACTCGCTTAAATTGGGGATAATCACTTTTATAGTATCCAGTGGGTTATGCGAGGAGGAATTAACAGCTATCGAATCAGCATTATTATTCCATTTTATTACATACTTGGTAACACTTGGGTCAGGACTTGGATTAAACCACAAACCTGTGCGCAAATTACCGGCTTTAGCAACAATTTTCGAAACCTTGCCCGGGTAAACTGTTTCTCCATCTTTAAGGAATTCTTTAAATGCCAGATCATCCTTAGAACAGCTGACTACTATTATCGTAAGTAACAGTGCAACTGCTGGTAATTTATATATATATTTCATTTTGTTTAAAGTTTAGGTTCAATAATGATTATCTGGCATCTCCATAAAATGCCATTTCCATCGCATGGGCAAAGGTGCCGTTAGACCATGTTGTGGACACACTTAGTCGAACAAAACGTACTTTGGGACTTATCAAAGGAACATTAAAACTTACGCCGGCTTTTACAAAATCATTATCGGCGGTAGTATGCGCAACAGGCGTAGCACCCGAAGGCGGTGGAGGATAATTGTAATTGCCCAAATTGGTCCAATCTCCAATTACTGTACCTTCGGGAGCACTCATTGGCAGGTTCGCATCACGGGGGGAGCTTACGTTTGAGCCCCAAAGTGAAAACACCTTGGGATTTCCATGCCCATACGCGAATTTATCTCCACCATCAGGCCGTTCCCAAAGGATGAAACGGCTTAGTTTTGCACTTACACCTAGACCGAAAGTGGCAATTGCAGGCATGGCACCACCTGGAGCCGTATGCCATCCGTTTGAACTTCCATCAGTTCGTCCATCCCACAAATAAGGCAAATCCCATCCGTAAGCAATGACGCCGTCAGACGGTAAACGATAAGTGCTAAACTTAGATCTGTCTAAAATCGTCTCGAAAAGCGGTGTGATGCTCTTATATGTGGTATCGGAAATATTGCCAAAATTGTCGATTACATAATAACCTATCTTTTTTTCTACAGGCTGGTACCCTCTAACAGAATAGTCAATAGTGGCCAATTTGGAGAAATTCTGGTCGATTACATCAGATACATTCCCTTCAAAGCCCAAAAGTATTATCCCTAAATTCGAACTACTCGGATTCGTACCTGTAATTTTTATTCCCCCGAAATCTGCCTGTGCGTTTATGGTTGGTTTAACCAACAAATAAGGTGGCGTATCGGGATTAACTTTTACCACAAGGGGGTCTGACTTTACATTCGCCCTGCTTACTGTAAAAAGCGTAACGTCGTAAGCTTGCTTTTTTGCAAACCCCTCTACCATAATGGTATCTGAGTAATAGCTTGACTTAGTTTCACGAGTGGTAACCCCATTTATTTTATACCGGGCCAGAACATACAGTATATTTTTAGAATTAGGAAGCGAATACGTAATATTGGCTCCTCCGTTAAAATTCTGAACTTTAACATTACCCACCACATCTGGCTTGGTCATGTCGGTAGAAGCCGGCTCATTATAAGATTCTTCTTTTTTGCAGGAATATAAAGCTATACACACAAAGAGCAGTAGCAATATCCATTTATTTATATTTTTCATTTTTTTAAACTTATTATGAATAATGTTTAACTACCAGAAAGGATTCTGAACAAGGTTAGGATTGATCACCAAATCATTACTTTTAATTGGCCATAAATAATCCTTGATTCCAAAAACAGGAATGAATTGGGTAGACGGGCGATAATAATTAACCGCTTCGGCATTGTTTATGCTCCAACCTTGCACCGGTACCGTGAGCACCGACTGCAATTCTTTCCATCTTCTTAAATCCCAACCACTATGGCCTTCAAAACACAATTCTATTCTTCTTTCCTGATGAATAATCTGTCTTAAGCCATCTTTGGTGTTGAACTTATTTGGGTTTCTGGAAAAGTTTGTCCATGATACCTGCACACCCTGTAAGCCAGCTCGTTGCCTAACTTTATCGAGATAGGTAAATACTTCAGTTGTTGGTCCGCTAACTTCATTAACTGCCTCTGCATACAATAAATATAAATCGGCTAGCCTGATAATCGGTAAGCGAAAGGCTGAAGGTTGAAATCCATCATCATAAACGGAAACATAACTCACCAGTTTTTTGGGCCAGTAACCGGTAATATTCAGACGAATATTATCACTTGGTGCAGCAAGTCCCGATCCTCTGGCAGCAACATGATACAACGGGAACTGTGCACTATTTTGATCCACCCTTCCATTTCCAAACCAGATGCCTCCATCAAAAGCCATATCAGCATAAAATCTGGTTTCGCGTGCGAAATGTCCCTTAATGGTTTCATAACCTTCCTTAATATAATACCTACTGGCATTATCTCCTGCCTTGATGGTATTTCTGCCGGCATAGTCCCAGGTTTTATCTTCAGTAATCGGTACGCCATTTACGGTATAAAAAAGTTCCTGAGTTGCTATAGGTGCCGAAAAAGTAGATGGGTTCGAAAATGCGTTAACCGCTGAATTAGGGGTTAACCGGGGTGTAGCAAAACCCTGATAACTAAAAGCAGGGTTGGAAGCCCATATAACTTCAGGATTCAGTTCCCACTTTTCGGTTACCGCGTTATGCACATCTAACTGTTTCTTAAGTGAATCAGAAAGTGCTCCAATGTTTGCAGGAGGCGCGAAGGTATAAAGCCTGATTCCATTGCTTTCAGCAGCTGTGATTGCAGCCTTTGCCGCATCAGCCGCCTTTACCCATTTTTGGGCGTTAACACTCTGCGGAAACAGACTCTGACCGTCTTTATCTTTGAAATTAATATAATCTGGATTACCATTGAATAAAGGACTCGCTGAAGTGGCTAAAACCTCTGCTTTTACTGCAAGCGCGATTAAACTGGTAACACGGCCAAGCTCAAGCGTTTGATTGGAGATTGTTGCAGGAAGATCGGGAATAGCTTCATCCAGAAGTGAAACAATATAATCAACTGATTCATCAACTGTGGACCTTTTTATACGAACCTCGTCTGTACTGGCAGAAATGGACAGATTATCTTTGATTAATGGAATAGGTCCGTACATTTTAAAGAGCACATAATGATAGTATGCCTTCAGGAATTTAGTTTCGGCAATCCACCTTTTTTTATCGCTCGCAGATAAGTCTATAGGTTTATCTATATTTTCGAGCATGATATTGCAAAGCCTTATCGAACGGAAGAAACTATAACTCCCTTCATTACCATCCCAGGCATTCAAGCCTGGATTTGCGGTGTTCTGTGTACCACGCAATAAGTTAAAACCAGTGCGGTTAAATCCCAGGTAATTATCCAAAGTATTAGAATAAATCAATTCTCCGGAGGTTGTAAAACCAGGATTGCTTGCTACATCAGTTGATCGTTGCAGGTAAGCATAACAACCATAAAGATAGTTTTCTGCCTCATTTCTGTTTCTGAATGCATAATCCAGTGTACCCAGATTTTCAGGGGTGATATCAAGGTACTTTTTACAAGAATAAAATGAACATAAGAGTACCACCGTACAGATATATACTGAATATTTTTTTAGTGTTTTCATTATAATGTTATGTTTAAACCAACATTGAATACTTTTTGGATCGGGTAGGCAAAACCATTACCACCCTGTTCAGGATCCCACATTTTGAATGGAGACCATGTTAATAGATTTAAACCGTTAAAATACAAGCGTGCTGAGCTGAGTTTAATTTTAGTAGAGATTCGCTGAGGTAGCGTATAGCCAATTTCTACCGACTTCAACCTAACCAGGCTACCATTTCTCATCCACCAGGTACTGGTTTGGCGGTTATTTTCTAAATCTTCTTTGGTTACCGATAAGCGTGGATATAAGGCGTATAAGTCCTGGTTTTCTGGCGACCAGTGATTATTGGCAAAATCCTGTAATAACTGTGTGTTCCCAAAAAAGTCACCATCACCACCGTCAAAAGGATTAACTTTTCTTTTCTCATCAATAGGAACGAAAGGACTAATTTTTTCCGGTTTGATAAAGAAGGTCATTCGGCCCTGACCTGTAACAAATGCCGATAGATCGAAGCCTTTATACGAAGAACTGAAGCCGAAACCATAAACCAATTCCGGAGATTGAGGGAAACCGATATACGCCTTATCTGCATCATCAATTTTACCATCATTATTCAGATCTTTATATTTAATATCTCCACCTCTTGGCGCTTTGCCACCTGTTGAAAAAATTTGAGATGGAGAGTTTGCTACTTCCTTATCATCTACGAATAATCTTTCAGCGATATACCCATAGTTTCTGCTAATCGCCTGCCCGGTGGTATAGCGATAGGCTTCAGCCCATTGCGGCTCTTCAAAGTTGACATATTTATTTTTCGCAAAAGTCATGTTTCCACGTACGGCAAAAGAGAAATCGTTGGCATTGAATTTATAATCCAAAGATAAATCCATACCTCTGGAACGGGCAATTCCAATGTTGGCTCCTATATCCGGCAGATTGGTATTAGGATCAATTGCTTCCAAACCTAATGTAGATGGAACATTTCTCCTTGGCATATAAATATCATATCTATAGTTATTATACACTTCGGCGATTAAACTTAAATTTTTGAATAGTGTTGCTTCTAAGGCGATATTCGTCTGCTGAGAAGTTTCCCAGGTGATATTGGTATTTTCGTAACTGTTAATATAAACACCCTGACGCTCTGAAGCGCCATTGAAACCGAACTGTGCATAATTTCCTCCACCATTCAGATTAACATCTGATTTATAAAAGAAACGCTGCGATCCAATGGCATCATTACCCACGATACCAAAACTACCGCGCAGTTTTAAGCGGTTAACAACATTGGCGATTCCGCCCTTCCAGAACGCTTCATTTGACACGATCCATCCACCGCCAATTGTCGGGAAGAAACCGAAGCGGTGATTCTCTGAAAACCTTTCTGAGCCGTTGTAGCCAAAATTGGTTTCTAAGAAATAACGGTTTTTGTAGGAATAAGTTAAACGGCCAGCTAAACCGATATTGCGATAAGGCAATGAATATTGTAAAGTAGGCTGGTTATTTTTCGGATCTCTTGCATTATTATAACGAGTCTGCTGCGCAGTCCCGATTAATGTGCCACTTACAGTATGACTTCCAAAAGTCCTGTCATAATTCATCGACGCCTGTGCATAGAGAAATGTATTAACTGTTGGAGAACCTGGATAGTAAGTTAAGTATTCACGGGCAACGTTCAAAGGTGCCGTTACCGAAGGATTTAACCAGTTAAGTGTATATTGATTAGATTGCCTGTCATAGGAACTCACATTGTAATAAAAAGGTGAGTAAGCCATTGATGAATCAAAATAAGAATATCGGTTGGTACTAAATATCGACCGAAAAGTTAGGCCTTCTGTCAAAAAATCCAGTTTTTGGTTCACTTCAAACTGAGCCGACATTCTTGATTCTGAAGAATTTTTATGTCCCATCAACATTGCTGCATAAGGGTTTACATTCCGTATGTCATTAGCAGCATTGCCTACCGTGTTACCAAAGAGAATGTGCTGGGCATTCTGATTTGCCTGATCAGCTGGAAAATAAGCAGGAAACAACACCGGACTGGTATGTACGGCCGCGTTATAAAGGTCAGTAGAGAAACCACCGTCCGATGCGATAGGACCGTTATATTCACTGAAATTACCTGAAAGGCGCACAACCATTTCGGTAGTTTTGGTCAAATCTATATTTACGTTCGAGCGCAGCTGGTAGTTGCGGAATTTAATATTATTATCATTGTTATTTCGTTCATCCTCTTTCAACACGCCGTTATCCAGGTTATAGGAACCGGCCACGTAATATCGGGCTACTCCCCCTCCGCCGCTTATCCCAAGATTGGCCCTTTGGGTCGATGTACGCTTTTTGAAAAGCATATCAAGCCAGTCTACTGCGGGATAAACATATTCATTGTATCCCTGTGAACGGTTAACTGTATTGATCGTATTGTTGATTTTATTTTGATTGAATACCGGATCCATATTCCGCCCGATGGCTGCTTCATTAAAGAGCTTCATATAGGTAACCGGATCTGCAAGTTCAAGATTTTGAGTAGATTGACTGGCTGATTGCTCCAAACGGAAACTGATTTTCGCCTTTCCAACCTTGCCTGATTTTGTAGAAACCAAAATTACACCATTTGCTCCACGGGCACCATATAGTGCGGTAGCACTTGCATCCTTTAAAATAGAGAAACTTTCAATGTCGTCAACCTGTAAACGGGCCAGATCAGACGAAGTCAGTTCCACGTTGTCGATCAGTATAAGTGGATCCTGTTTGTAACCAAAAGTAGTTACCCCGCGAATAAAAAACTGAGAGTTGTCTTGCCCGGGCTGGCCACTGCGCTGGTAGCCAATCACACCTGCAATTTGCCCGGATAGTGCATTTGTTAAATTACTTGACGGAATTTTAAGGTTGGCTACTTTAACAGTTGTTACTGATCCCACCAGGGCTTCTTTCCTTTGACGTTGCCCCAGGGCTGTAATTACAACTTCGTCGGCGAGAATATTATCCTCAATTAGTTTAATGTTGATTACAGCGTTTTCGCCAACAGTAACACGTTGTTCTTTATAGCCCACAAAAGAAAATCTGATCAATTGTCCCGGACTGACATCCAATACGAACTTACCGTTATTATCAGTTTGTGTTCCCACATTCGCCTGATTAACTGCTGCGACTACAACACCCGGTAAGCCAACACCTAGTGAATCAGTTACCTTACCTGTGATTGTTTTTTTGACCTGGCTTTGAGCGTCGGACGAATTGCCTATAAATAAAAGTAGCAAAAACACCAGCCCATAAAGATGCTTACATTTTTTTTGTAGAGTTTGGCTCATACTTTATTTGAGATTATTTGGTTAGTAAAACTTATCCTGATCTCCGGTTTACATTATGAAAAACTGAAATCTGTTTGATTTGCTTTATATAATCAAAACTAATGCTATTGTGAGTAGACTGAAATAGTATATTCATCTATTATGATGGACTATTCAACTATTTAACATGTATTGAAAATACAATTCCGTTCTTTATTTTTTTTATATTTACAGTTTGCTAACCAGATAGAAAATGAAAAGAAAAGATGGGTTTCAGGGTGAAAAACACATTTACGTTCCTGAGTCGGCCTGGAAGGCGGCAGCAGACAGTAATGTAATCATGAGCCAGCTCTATATAACATCAATGGGTTATTTTCCAAATGCGACATTTCATTACCGGGAACGGCCGGATGGATGCAGCGAAAATATCCTTATCTACTGCCTGAGGGGAAAAGGTTGGTTTTCAATTGATGGTCATAGAATGGAGGTATCCGCCAATGAGTTCATTATTGTGCCAACCACAAAAGCCAGAATGAGTTATGGTGCAGATGAGGACGATCCCTGGTCGATTTATTGGGTTCACTTTTGCGGTGAGAACTTAAAGGGCTTTAATGAGGGTTTTAATTTAGGTCTTTATGAGGGTGCCAAACCGATTCACCTTAATGAAAAAGGAATCCAGATTTGGGAATCGATGTATGAAAACCTTCAATTGGGTTATGGCAGGGAAAATTTAAATAATGTTAATTTATGCCTTTATCATTTTTTAGCGACCTTCTTTTATCCTGAAAAACATACTGACACTAAAGCCCAGGATGAGCGGGACATGATCAAAAAGACAATCAACTACATGCAACAGGGATTATCAAGAAAAGTTTCTGTTGAGCATTTCGCTGAATACAATCAATTATCGGTATCTTATTTTTCAAGCCTTTTCAAAAAATCAACTGGAATGCCGCCCATGGACTATTTTATCCACCTCAAAGTTAGGAAGGCATGTGCACAGCTAAATAGTACTGAAATAAAAATCCGCGATATTGCCAGTGGATTAGGCTATGAAGATGCTTTCCATTTTTCAAGGCTATTTAAGAAAAGCATGAGGGTTTCGCCTCAGATGTATCGAATCCTGCGACGAAAAAAAAGCGATATCCCGGACTAAATTTGCGATTTGATTTAACCTTGGTATTTATTGATTATCCAGGATAGAAAACTTTTCCGCTTGATCCCGAAAATAGCTACCCTAACTTAAAAAATTTTGATATAAAAAAAGGTCTTAAATTAACATTTAAAACCTAGTGAAAAGAGCTAGCAAATATTAAAGACGCTACAATATTTAGTTTTATAAAGGATTAACCAAACTCAATTAATCCGAAATATTAAACTATTTTAAGTTACCTCACATTTGCCCGTGTCTGAATAGCAATCCTGTTAGAAAAATCCGCAATATCAAAAGGTTTACTTATAAAATCCTGTGCTGGACATGAACTGGCCAGTTGCTCCTGATTGTAGTTGGCCGACATCATGACCACAGGAACATTACTGGTCCGCGCATCTTCCTTTAATTTGCGGCAGATGTCGATACCGTTTCCATCGGGAAGCATAACATCCAGAATAAAGGTATCCGGAACCTGTAAAGAAAGTCCAATTAGAAAAGAAGAAACGTTCGCAAAAGCAGATACCCTGTAATCATCTTCCACAAGAAGCAATTCGAGAATTTCTCTTATTTCGTCATTATCCTCAAGAATGTAAATCAATTTCTGCATACAATTAATTATGATAAATCTAAGAAAGTGAAATTAACAGCCAAGTTTGAAATTAATAAACTTACTAGCCAACACATTACATCGTTACTAATTTAGATTGTCTTGAAAATGCTTCATTTGAATCAAGCCTAACAGGCATCTTCAAGAAGAGGCATCGTGAAAATAAATTTTGATCCCTCATCTACAACGCTTTCAACCCAGATTTTTCCACCGTGATCGGTCACTATTCTCGAGGTAATATATAGCCCCATTCCAAGTCCTGGATGAGATACAGTGACTTCATCCATGCGGTAGAACTTTTCAAAAATCCGTGCAATGCCTTCTTTTGACATGCCTATCCCGTGGTCAGCAATCTGGATGCTAACTGATTTTTTCTCATCTGAAATGCTTGTTGAAACAGTGATGTGTGAGCCTTTCTCAGAATATTTTGAAGCGTTTCCAATAAGGTTTGTAATCACCTGCTCCAGACGAAGAGGATCTGCCATTGCGACACAGTCATCGCTCAACTGCAAATCGATGTTATTTTCCGAATGGACATTCGATAATATCGATATAGTTTCCCGCAAAAAAGAGTTTATATCTATCCGGACCAAATCATACTGCAATCTTCCGTTTTCCAGTTTAGACACATCCATTAGCTGGTAGGCAAGCAAGGAGAGTTTGTTCGTTTGAGTTTCAAGCTTTGATATCACGCTGCCTACCTTCTCCGAATATTGGTCTTTCAAAAGCATTAACATCTGAGTATAGGCTTTTATAATCGTGATGGGCGTTTTTAGTTCATGACTTGCAACCGAGATGAATTCTGTTTTGCGCTCATCAAGGTCCCTGGCAAACTGAATCTCTTTTTCCTGTTCCGCAGTAAGCTGGTTGAGTTGACTATTCTTGTTTTTTATTTCCTCATAGGAATTTAAAGGTGAGGATTTTTTAAAATAGGACTGCAATAAAGAAATTTTGCCCTCATCCAGTTTAAGTGAACGTGGCAGGCCGAGTCCCATTCGGACATGATAGGAATTTTCAGAAACCTCAAAATTAAAATCAGGCAAAAGCTTTTTCGCGTAAAAGAATCCTTCATCTGTCTCACGAAAGCTAAGATCGCTTTTAAAGCCAACTTCCGCATTAAGTGAATAACGCGGGAATTTCCCATAAATCACAATATTCAGCCTGCCATTATTGGTCAGGTCAATAACCGTTCTTACTACTTCTGACACGGCAGTGGCAAGCGTTGTACGCGTAGCAACAGTTAAGCCCAGCTGCTCGCCAACCTGCATGGTACGCTTGTGGGCGAGTATCAGATCCATTTCATTTTCGAGTGAAATCCCGATAATTTGTTTCATCTTAATGGATTTTTATAACTATTACAGACATATCATCTGTCTGCCTTGCATGGTCCTTATAAATAGCCGCTGCAAGTATCGAAGGATCATGATGGAGAACTCCAGGATATTTCGAGATTTCCCACCTGGTCTTTATTCCGTCAGAGCAAAGCACAAGCTGGTTATACTCCGATACAGAAAACTTCTGGTCATTCATGGTATTTGGAATGTTATGCCCCACGATTCCGTTATATGACATCTGGTTCTTCGAACCGGATGGGCAGATCCATTTCGAAGCAATATTGCCTATCCCGGCCGTTGACCATTCTCCCTTCTCATTATCGAAGGTAGTCACATTGGCGACCATTCCCCTTGTTTTTTTTATTGAAGAGTGAACAAAGCGCAATGTTTCAACAGGGCTGGCATCAGGGAAGATTCGAAAGGCTTTCGCACCTTCGTTCACCGCCAGGTTCGCAGCAGGTCCATGACCGAGGCCGTCGCCAAGCATTACCTTGAAGCCTTTTGTGTTAATCTTAAAAGTAAATCCGTCTCCACTGGTATGCTCCCCAGGCTTGCTGACCACGATAGGACGAATCAGGAGTCCCTTTTTCTGCGAGGGCTTTGTACCAACATATATTCTGCTCAGCACAATTGTTCCCCACCCCACAATGGAATAAAGGTCAAAAGTGTCAGACAAGCGCTTGATGCTTCCCAGTCCTGCCCCAAGGGTATTGCTGGTCGACATTCCATCCTGCATCATCCTGGATGGATTTCGCATCCCCGGGCCCTTATCGATAGAGATAAGTTCAACGTATGGCGTACCATTTTCGTTAAAAGTACCAAACAGGATTTCTCCGCCATCAGCATATTTGAAAAGGTTGCTCGTCATTTCTGCGGTAATGATATCCACCTCGGCAATCCGGGCCGCATCCATGCCTACATTAAGCAACCGCTGGTGTATTTCCTTTTTTAACAAAGAAAAATAACTTCTATCATCAGCCTGCAGGCTTATATGTGTCGCATCAACCATTTGCCCATTTTAAAATCATCACCACTGTTCCCTCTCCGGGCTTACTTTTAATATCGAATTCATTACTTAACCGCTTGGCGCCAGGAAGGCCAAGACCTAAACTTTTACCAGTGGAAAAGCCATCTTTCATTGCCGCTGCAATGTCAGGAATCCCTGGCCCCTTATCCTTAAAAGTTAAGCGTACCCCGTTATCTCTTCCACGTGTTACCACCTCAATCAGGCATTCGCCACCTCCCCCATATCGCAGCATATTTCTCAAAAGCTCACTTGCAGCGGTAATCAGCTTGGTTTGGTTGACCAGTCCCATTTTTATCTTTACGGCTACCTCCCGAACGCGGTTGCGCAATAGGACTACGTCCTGTTCTTTTTGAACCTGGATATTGTCCTTACTCAGAGAAAGTATCATCATCCTGGTTTTCTTCCTCGTCCTGGATATCTGAACCGATCATAGATTTCAATAAGTTCATCCCCCTTTCAACATTCAGTGCAGTATGTACACCCTTTAAAGGAAGTCCGAGTTCAATGAGGGTAATGGCAACAGCAGGCTGCATGCCAACAACTACTGTTTCAGCATCAAGAATCTTGGACATGCTGGCAATATTGCCAATGATGCGCCCCATAAATGAATCGACAATGGAAACAGCAGAGATGTCTATTAACACTCCTCTTGAACTTGTCTTGTTCACCATTTGAACCAAATCTGCCTCGAGGTCTAAAGCAAGCCTGTCATAAAGGTCAACCTGAATGGTTACAAGCAGGAAGTTTCCCATCCTCAGAATAGGAATTTTATCCATAGTTAAAAGTGATTAGGTTTACTGATTGAACCGGATTTTCTCACCTCTAGTCTCAAAATCTTGAAAGCATAAGCCAATGCACTTGCAAGGGTTGCTTTTGTAATAATATTCGAAAGATCGATACCTAAATGAACGACTGTTTGTGCTATTTCTGGCCGGATGCCGCTGATGATACATTCAGCACCCATTAACCTGGTTGCACTAACTGTTTTGATTAAATGCTGAGCTACAAGGGAATCGACAGCGGGAACGCCGGAAATATCCAGAATGGCAATACTTGAGCCGGTTTCCACTATTTCCTGAAGCAGATTTTCCATAACGACCTGAGTCCTTGAGCTGTCCAGCGTACCAATAATAGGAAGCGCTAATATTCCGTCCCAAACCCGGATAACAGGGGTAGAGATTTCGGCTATTTCATCGGTTTGTCTCAGGATAACCTCTTCTCTTCCTTTAATAAAAGTCTCAAAGGTCACAACACTTAAGTTGTCCATCACCCTATTGATTTTTAGGCTTTCTGAAAACAGCTGTTTTGGATCTGTTATCTCAGTCTGTAAAACTTCTAGAATAGCTTCTTTTAAACTGAAAACAAAACGTCCGGTCTCACGAGGAGAAAAGCCCTGCCTTGCCCTGGTTATGGCTATTCCGCCGAGGATTTCAATAACTGAATTCCAGCTATCACCGTCCATATCATCCAAATCATCGTTTGAAAGATTTGTAATCAATGCGCCAACCAGCTCATCTGATTGGTCCCTGAGATCTTCATTGCTGATCAGGTCTTCGCGAAGCCCCTCATCAGTTAGTTGGTTCTTCATCCAAATCTCCAGGATGTTATTTTTTTGTTTTTGTAGCAATTTCAGCGTGTTAAATGACATTTTTCGATGAATAGTTAAGGTTGTTAGACTTCACGTTCCATTGAGGATTAGAGCGAAAGATAGCAATTATTGAGCAGTTTTTTTTATTTTGTTGAATCTAAACTGTCCGAACTCAATACAAAAAATAAGACTATCCTGAATATCAGACCAATTGCAGAGCGCGCTATTAAAAATTTAACGGATCTTGATTTATTTTATGAAAATTCCAGCGTTGAAGAGAAAAGATACCTACTCTCAACCTCCCCAACTTTTACGCTTGATCCCAACTAATTGATAAGTAGTTTATTACATAAAAAAAGCAGCTCTTTTCAGAACTGCTTTAAAACTCGGGGTGGCTGATGGGGCTCGAACCCACGACCCTCGGCACCACAAACCAATACTCTAACCAACTGAGCTACAACCACCGTGTTTTTGATGTCACAAAAGTACGACTTTAAATATTCCTTGCAAATATTTTTTTCAATGTTTTTACAACAAATTTTTAATTCCTTAACATTCAATTATTTGAAATTGAAAAAAATATTCAGCAGCAGATAAAACAAGCTATTTTGAACCTAAAAACATAACTTTACGGCGTTTATGATCGAAATTTATACAGACGGAGCAGCTAGCGGTAACCCCGGACCAGGTGGTTGGGGTACAATTTTAAGAGCAGGACAACACTATAAAGAATTAAGTGGCGGCTTTAGAATGACCACAAATAACCGCATGGAATTGTTGGCTGTAATAAAAGGATTAGAGGCATTAAAAAGCTTGAACCAGCAGGTAACCGTTTATTCAGATTCGAAATATGTAGTAGATGCCGTTGAAAAGAAATGGGTTTTCGGCTGGGCAAGCAAAGGTTTTAAAGACAAAAAAAACAAAGACCTTTGGATGCGTTTCCTTGAATTATATAAACTTCACAAAGTTAAATTCATCTGGATTAAAGGTCACAACGATCATCCGGAGAATGAGCGTTGCGACCGTTTAGCTGTTTTTGCTTCGCAAGACAAGCAAAATTTAGCGATTGATACTTTTTTTGAGGTAGAAAGAAGTAAAGCACAGCTTTAATCCAATCCACCAATAATATTTAAATCTTCCAGTTTAGCTTCCACTTTAGCCTCAACAGAGATCGATTTAGCCGTATATAGCAACATCATTTCTTCGGCTTTTTCAACCATTTTTTTTGATCCGATAAAAATCGGCACCCTTTGATGCAGTTCAGTTGGGTTAATATCGAGGATCCGCTCAAAACCTGTACTGGCCTTGCCCCCAGCCTGTTCAATAATAAAAGCCATTGGATTACATTCGTACAACAACCTTAATTTTCCATTGGGCGAACGTGAGGTTGTAGGGTAAATATAAATCCCGCCTTTAATTAAATTCCGGTGAATATCGCCTACCATCGATCCGATGTAACGGGATGTATATGGCCGTTTGGTCGCTTCATCTTCAACCTGGCAATATTTAATATACTTTTTAACCCCATCAGGAAAATGCACATAATTACCTTCGTTTAACGAATACATATAGCCTGTTTCTGGTATTTTCATCTGCGGGTGCGAAAGGCAAAACTCGCCGATTGATGGGTCTAATGTAAAACCATTAACACCTTTTCCGGTGGTGTACACCAACATGGTTGATGAGCCATAAATAATATAACCGGCAGCAACCTGTTGTGTACCTTTTTGCAATACATCTTCCAAACTGGCCCTCCCCTCAAGCGATTTCCTTCTGTAAATGGAAAAAATAGTACCAACTGCTACATTCACATCCGTGTTTGAGGAGCCATCTAATGGATCGATGCAAACAATATATTTGGCATTCTGCGAAACCGGCGATTCGATATGAATGATCTCGTCTTCTTCTTCAGTTGCCACTATACAGCATTCACCACCACTGGTTAGTGCAGCAATAAACTGCTTATCTGCATAAACATCTAATTTTTTCTGTTCCTCTCCCTGGATATTCGTAGTGCCCATATCGCCAAGAATATCAACCAAACCTGCCTTATTTATTTCCCTGTTTACGATTTTTGCGGCAATACCAATGTCTCTTAGCAGCCTGGAGAGTTCACCTTTGGCATAAGGAAAATCTGCCTGTTTTTCTATAATAAATTGTCCTAGTGTTTTAACGCCACAAACCATACTTAGTGTACATTTTACATTATCTACCCGATAACTCTATAACCTCTAAGGTATGAATATTTTCATCAGTAATGCAAAACCTAATCAGGGTTCTCACCTTGTGCCAGCCATGTTTCCCCGCTGCACCGGGGTTTATATGCAAACATTTAATCTTTTCATCGAACATTACTTTCAAAATATGCGAATGCCCGGTAATGAACAATTTTGGAGGGTTAGTGTATATTTCTGGTTTTACAAAACTTGAATACCTACCTGGGTAACCGCCTATATGTGTCATCCACACATCTACTCCTTCGCAGCTAAATCGATTTTGCTCAGGGAACTCCGCTCTGATTACACCATCATCTATATTTCCGAATACACCACGCAAAGGTTTAAACGCTGCTAAAGGCCCGGCTACATCGGGTCCAAAATCTCCGGCATGCCAAATTTCATCTACCCCATCAAAGTGTTTAAAAACCGCATCATCTAAAAAACCGTGGGTATCAGAAATTAATCCTATTTTTTTCATGATGTAAAGTTAATACCCATTGCGTTTTACACCTTTATTTAAGGGTAAATTATTTTTCGTCCTTTTAAAAACAGCTATAAAAAAGATACTTTTTAGCTTTAAGCGGTAAACAAAGCCCAATAAATTATCATTTTTATTTATAGGATATTATCATGGGACAGAGATCCTAATTAAGCCAGATGATCTGGTTGTTTTTCTAGTTTTGTCTTACCTGTTTAAATGTTCCGTTGGGTTGTATAAACGAAACGGACGAAGCTTTTGATACGCCCTCTTTTTTATCGAATTTTAAACTAAAGCCTTTTAGATTTTTAAAATTAAAAGTATCGTTTCCTACTGAAATGGTTTCATATTCTGGCTGACCGGGTACTGAAACAAATAAAATTTTGCCTTTTAAATACACCTTGGCCATCCCCTTTTCGCCGTAAGTACCGACATAACTTTCTAAGTCCGCAGCACTTAACTCAACAGTTCTTGGTTTGTATGTAAAAATGGTTGGTTTCATTCCCCGCTCAAGTGGAATGCTGATCCCTTCAATTTTGCCGTCCTGTCCGCTGATAAAATTAAAACGCAGATTACTTTCTGCAGTATCAATCTTCCCTTTTTTATCGATACCGCTGATACTGAACACATCATAATGATAGTGCCTAAGCAAAAGTTTCTCTTTTCCCATCATAGCAAAAAGTGAATCGTTTTTAAACGATACATTGATTACACCATAAGCAGGATTATCAAACAGCCCATCGTAATCTTTTAAAGGATGTGAAGGTTTGGTATTTAAAACGTGGGCACTTTCAGCTGTTTTTTTCGCTGCCTTCTCCCTTTCTTTCGCTATAGCTTTTTCCTTGTTGGTCCTCCCGTTCCAATCGATAGTTTTCAATCCTAACACCCTATCGGCAATACTGCTGTATACGATTTCCGGAACACCTGAGGTGTTTTGATTGGTTAAAACTACAATACCCAAATTATCGGTCGGAAAAAAGGATACACTAGCCGAGAAACCATTAATATTACCCCCATGCTCTACCATATAATGGCCTCGGTAGGAGTTGATCATCCAGCCAAAACCATAAGTAGACAGGTAAATATCATTGTCCTTTGCCGGCAGGCCTCCATCTCTCACCATTTGAGAACTTGCAGCCTCCCTGATATAAGAGGTTGGTAAAATCTCTTTTCCTTTATAAGATCCCCCGTTGATCCACACTTTTAACCAATGCGTCATATCGTTTACACTGCTATTGATGCTTCCCGCAGGTCCCATTCCATCTATATTAAAATAATCGATCTTTTCAATAGCACCTTTATCATTTATGGTATAGGGTAAAGAAGCATCATTATCCTTTTCGAATTCAAAAATATTAGTATTGGAACGGTTCATTTCCAAAGGATCGAAAAACTTTTCTTTAATGTTCTGCTCCCAGGTTTTTCCGGTCAGTTTTTCAACAATCATACCCTGCGCCAAAAACATAAAGTTATTGTATTGCCATTTCTCACGCACAGGAGCGGTTGGCTCCATGTAACGCACCCTCTGTATAATGCTATCGCGGTTGGAAGTATTAAAAATAAACCACGATAAATCATAACGCGATAAACCAGTGCGGTGACACATCATATCGCGCACGGTAATCTGGCTGTTCATATTATCATTATAAAACTTTAACTGCGGTAAATAAGAGGTAGCAATGCCATCAAATGATAGCTTTCCTTCTTTTTGCTGCAAACCAATGAGTGCGGAGGTAAAAGATTTAGTACTGGAACCAATAGCAAAAAGTGTATTCGGCGTAACCGGTTTTTTGTTTTCTACATCGCGGTAACCAAAACCTTTACTATAAATTACCTGATCGCCTTTTACCACAGCTACTGCAAAACCAGCCACCTGCTGATCTTTCAAGATTCTGTTTAGCAAAGTATCAATCCCGGCTAAAGGATCGCCGGTTTTTTGTTTTTTGGATTGAGCAAAAGAAGATAGTGCCATGAAACACAGCAAGAACACATTTAGAATACGTTTCATTTTAATTTAGGTGAGATTATGCCTCCTAAATTACAAATGATAATGAGATTATTTGTAATTATATCAGAAAGGGCATAATTTTCAGCCATTAAATTAGCCTATTTAATTTTTCATAAAAATCAATTAAAATGACTGGGGAGTTTTTTGGATTGATAGGCTACAAGGAGTCGTCATCGAGAATTAATTCCGATCCGTTATGCAATAAGCTTAAAATTAGCTTGGCAGAACATTCCGTGGTTCCCATATTTACTTAGGACATTTTTTTTATAGATTTTGTGGCATTATGCTAACTTCCTTTCGAAAACAAACAGGTTTTACCGAAGCACGCTGTCAATCCCAAGTGGCAGAAGAATCAAAAAAACAGTTGCAGGATAAAACAAACGGCACCAACAAACCTGAAACGCAGTGGTTTTGTGTTCATAAGCGATAATTTAATTTTAAGAAGAATTGAACACAAACAAAGTGCCGCTGTTTTTTTGATGAGCGTGGGAAGGTGAGAGGCCACATTGCTGGATTGACAAAGCGCTTTGGGTACTTTGGCGCTCCAAAGTACCATGCCCCGCGGCATAGAGCGCTAGAAGAATCTTTATAAACTGACAAACGAAATAATTTTATCTAATTTTAAACCAACTCTAATAAGCCAGAAAAAAATCTTTCAGTAAAAGTTTATATGCTTTGGTATGCTCCCTTAAAGATTGGTAAATATTAAAATCACTTTCTTTTAAAAGCGTTTCGCCCTTTTTCAAACAGATCACCTGCCTGAAGGTTGGCTTATTTTCATCGGAATGCATATGGATCCGTTCAGCAAGCGATAAATCATATTGGGCTGCGATCGCAATCACTTCATCAGCTTGTTTAACCGGCAAAACAAGCCAAATCTGCCCATCATCAGCCAAAAGTGAGTTTGATTTTTCAACCAATAAGCTGAAGAAATCTTCACCTGCATGCCGGGCGATACCCTTTCTAAATTCTTCATTCTTTAAATCATTTACAAAAAACGGTGGATTGGAAACAATCAGATCAAATTTTTCATTATTGTTATATTGTTCAATTGCGATATGGTTAATACTTAACCGCTCACTGAAAACTGACGACTGGAAATTCCTTCCCGCTGTTTTCGCAGCTTGTCCGTCTATTTCTACCGCATGTATATGTGCGTCAAGGAAACGTTGAGCCAACATCAATGCAATCACACCGGTACCCGTTCCAATATCCAATATATTTTTAGGCGCATGGTGATTTGCCATAGCGCCAATTAAAACCCCATCGGTATTAATCTTCATGGCGCAACCTGTCTGATCGACTTCAAACTGTTTGAACTTGAAAATACTCATCCTAAATCTCGTATAATTCTAGTGGCAAACCATCCGGATCAGCGAAAAAAGTAAAACGTTTATCCGTAAATTCGTCAATACGGATCGGCTCGGTCACAATACCCTGATCACTTAAACGAGAAATCTCCTTCTCAATATCTTCTACCTCAAAAGCCAAATGGCGCAAACCCTGAGCTTCTGGCCGCGATGGACGTGCAGGTGGATTTTCGAAAGAAAAAAGCTCGATCTGATATACACCATTTACGGCAAGATCCAACTTATACGATTTCCTTTCAGTCCGGTAAACCTCTGCCAAAACAGTAAAACCCAATTTATTCACATAAAAATCTTTCGATTTTTCGTAGTCAGAACAAATAATGGCGATGTGGTGGATGCGAAGCATAAATAATGATTGAATTTTGACTGATTAAATGAGCGACTTAGCGTTTAACAAAAATGCGCATTCTCTAACTGAATTAACCAATAATTATTTCAACATTCCATCATTCAAAATTCACTCATTCCATCATCGGCCATTCTCTCATTCAATAATTCTCTCATTCAATCTTTATATTTTGACATTCAATCATTCAAAATTCACTAATTCAATCACTGTAGCACACCAGTTTTTTCATTTTAAAAAGCTATTTTTGCAACTTCAAAAAAAAAGCATGATTCATTTCTTCTATTGTCATCCTGAGCCTGTCGAAGGGCAATCGCAGGCGATTTTTGTTTTACAAACAGACAAAGCGCTTTCTACCACTGATATTACTAAACTTGAATGGTTATTTGGCGGCGCCAAAATCTCGCAGGAAACAGCCCTGACAGGTTTTTTCGTTGGACCAAGAGCAGCAATGATTACCCCCTGGAGTACCAACGCTGTAGAGATTACCCAGAACATGGACATGCAGGGAATCATCAGGATTGAAGAATTTAAGCAGGTTGACGAAAACTTTGCAGATTACGACCCGATGCTTTCTCAAAAATACGACAAACTTGATCAGGAAGTTTACACCATTAACATCAAACCTGAACCGATTTTAGAGATTACCGACATTGCGGCTTATAATAAACAGGAAGGACTTTCTTTAAGTGATGAAGAAGTTGAGTACTTAAATACATTAGCAAAAAAACTAGAAAGACCTTTAACCGATTCTGAGGTATTTGGTTTCTCACAAGTGAATTCAGAACATTGCCGTCACAAAATCTTTAACGGAAAATTCGTAATTGATGGTGTAGAACAGCCTACTTCATTGTTTAAGCTGATCCGCAAAACATCAGAAGAAAATCCGAACGATATTGTTTCGGCATATAAAGATAACGTAGCCTTTATTAAAGGCCCGAAAGTACAGCAGTTCGCACCTAAACGTGCAGATGAGCCCGATTATTACACCACTAGCGATTTCGATTCAGTAATCTCTTTAAAAGCAGAAACACACAATTTCCCAACAACTGTTGAGCCTTTTAACGGGGCTGCAACCGGTTCCGGTGGCGAAATCAGAGACCGTTTGGCTGGTGGCCAGGGTTCTTTACCTTTAGCGGGAACGGCAGTTTACATGACTGCGCTTTCGCGTTTAGAAGATAACCGCCCATGGGAACAAGGCGTTGAAGAAAGACAATGGTTGTATCAAACACCAATGGATATCCTGATCAAAGCATCAAACGGTGCTACCGATTTTGGTAATAAATTTGGTCAGCCGCTAATTACAGGTTCGGTTTTAACTTTCGAACACGAAGAAGATAACCGCACACTGGGTTTTGACAAAGTGATTATGCTTGCCGGCGGTATCGGTTACGGTAAAGCCAGTCAGGCGCAAAAACTTAAACCACAGGAAGGCGATAATATCGTGATCTTAGGTGGCGAAAATTATAGAATCGGAATGGGCGGTGCAGCAGTTTCATCTGCTGATACCGGTCAGCACGGAAGCGGCATTGAATTAAATGCCATCCAGCGTTCCAATCCTGAAATGCAAAAACGTGCTGCAAATGCCATTCGTGGTATGGTAGAAAGCGATCACAATTCGATCATTTCAATCCATGATCACGGTGCAGGTGGTCACCTAAACTGTTTATCAGAACTGGTTGAAGAAACCGGTGGTTTAATCGACCTTGATAAATTGCCAGTTGGCGACCCTACCCTTTCGGCCAAAGAAATTATTGGTAACGAATCGCAGGAAAGAATGGGCTTGGTAATTGGCAACGAGCACATCGAAACCTTACAAAAAATTGCCGACCGCGAGCGTTCACCCATGTATACTGTGGGTAAAGTTACCGGCGATCACCGTTTCACCTTTAAATCGGCCACTACCGGTTTAAAACCTATGGATTTTGAGTTGGCCGACATGTTTGGCAGCTCGCCCAAAGTTGTAATGGAAGATACCACGGTAGATCGTAAATACAGTGCACTTAATTACGATGCTACCCAATTAAACACCTACTTAGAACAAGTGCTTCAATTAGAAGCGGTGGCTGCTAAAGATTGGTTAACCAACAAGGTTGACAGGTGTGTGGGTGGCCGTGTTGCTAAACAGCAATGTGCAGGTCCCTTACAATTACCATTGAATAACTGTGGTGTAATGGCTTTAGATTTTCAGGGAAAAGAAGGTATTGCCACTTCAGTAGGTCATGCGCCACTTTCAGCCTTGATTGATCCGTCTGCAGGTAGCCGCAATGCCATTGCAGAATCACTATCAAATATTGTTTGGGCGCCTTTAAAAGATGGTTTAAAAAGTGTTTCACTTTCTGCCAACTGGATGTGGGCTTGTAAAAACGAAGGCGAAGATGCCAGGTTATATGCAGCAGTTAAAGCCTGTTCTGATTTTGCCATCGATTTAGGAATCAATATCCCAACCGGAAAAGATTCATTGTCGATGAAACAGAAATACAAAGATGGTGATGTAATTGCGCCAGGAACGGTAATTATTTCTGCCGGGGCAAATTGCGATGACATTACCAAAGTAGTTGAACCTGTATTGCAGAAAAATGGCGGATCAATATACTACATTAACTTATCAAACGACAGCTATAAATTAGGCGGTTCATCTTTCGCACAGATTTTAAACAAAATAGGTACAGAAACACCAGATGTAAAAGAAGCTGATCAATTTAAAACGGCTTTTAATACATTACAGCAGTTAATTAAAGCTGATAAAATACAAGCTGGTCACGATATTGGTAGTGGTGGTTTAATCACAACCCTATTGGAAATGTGTTTTGCCGACCGCGATTTAGGCGCTTCGATCGATTTGTCTTCTTTAGCAGAAGCGGATAGTATTAAAGTATTATTTGCAGAGAATATCGGCATTGTTTTCCAGGCTGATGCTTCAGTTGAAGAAACTTTTGCTCAGGCTGGCGTTACTTTCCATAAAATTGGTGAGGTCAATACATCAGCTAAGCTGGAAGTTAAAAATGATACAGATAGTTTCAGTTTTGATATCGACCATTTACGTGATGTTTGGTTTAAAACTTCTTATCTGTTAGATAACAAACAAACAGGTAACGGTTTGGCGAAAGAACGTTACGACAATTATAAAAACCACGTTTTAAATTACACTTTCCCGCTTACTTTCGATGGTAAAAAACCGGTAATCGACGAAACTAAACCTAGACCTAAAGCAGCCATTATCCGCGAAAAAGGAAGTAATTCTGAACGCGAATTGGCAAATGCCATGTATCTGGCAGGTTTTGATGTGAAAGATGTACACATGACCGATTTAATTACGGGAAGAGAAACTTTAGAAGATATTCAGTTTATCGGTGCTGTAGGTGGTTTCTCTAACTCTGATGTTTTAGGATCAGCAAAAGGTTGGGCAGGAGCATTTTTATACAACGAAAAAGCAAGAGTAGCTTTAGAGAAATTCTTTGCCCGTCCTGATACTTTATCTGTTGGTGTTTGTAATGGTTGCCAGTTATTTGTAGAGTTGGGCTTAATTAATAAAGACCACGCAGAAAAACCGAAAATGCTGCACAACAAAAGTGGCAAGCACGAAAGTATTTTCACTTCTTTAACCTTACAGGAAAACAATTCAGTGATGTTATCAAGCCTTGCTGGAAGCACTTTAGGCGTTTGGGTATCACATGGTGAAGGCAGATTCTCGTTACCATACACAGAAGACAAATATAAAATCGTAGCTAAATATGCTTACGAAACTTATCCGGCTAGTCCGAATGGTTCTGATTACAACACCGCAATGTTGTGCGATGAAAGTGGTCGCCACCTCGTGATGATGCCGCACATTGAGCGTTCATTGTTCCAATGGCACTGGGCAAATTATCCGCAAGGCCGTAAAGATGAAGTTTCTCCATGGATGGAAGCCTTTGTAAATGCACGCAAGTGGATTGAGAACAAGGGATAAGAGTTGATGGATGATGTAAAGATGGATGATGTAAAGATGGATGATGTAAAATGGATGATGGAATTAAAAAACCATCATCCATTTTTTATTTATTAGTTATCCTTTCGAGCGGAGTGCCTTATAGCGCCGTCATCTCGACTGAAGCGAAGCGAAATGGAGAGATCTATAATAGATTTCTCGACTGCGTTGCTCTACGCTCGAAATGACGCAACTATTTAAATCAGATTACATAAAAAACGGTTTGGACAACGCCCAAACCGTTCAATTCACCTAACCCTACATCTCCCTAAAAACCAAGAGCGTTAATAGAAAGTCCCCCATCATCCATTTTCCATCCTGCATCTTCCATCCTTTCTAGTTAGAAATCTGAAAGTTAATGGCCATATTATACCTTACACGCACCGGAATACCTTTATTTTTCCCAGGTTTCCAAAGCGGCGATTTTTTAATCACTTTAATTGCTTCCTCATCGCAGCCAAAACCGATTCCTTTAATTACCGATACATCAGTAATAGAACCATCTTTTTCTACCACAAAACTCACAAATACTTTTCCGGCTGCGCCTTCATCCTGAGCTCTTGATGGATACCTTAAGTTACGCTCCATATATTTAGACCAGGCTTTGGCACCGCCGGTAAATTCAGGGTATTCATCAGCTCCTAAATAAATCTCTTTATCTTCATTGGTTCCATTACCTTCTTTAGCGGTTCCTGTTCCATCACCATTACCTTTTGTATCTGGAATAACCAAATTTGGAGCTACAAGCCCATCTTGTGTTCTATCACTGATCACAGCATTCTCAATTTCTTTAATTGTTGGCGGATCAGGAAGATTTACTTTATTTACAACAACTATATTATTGGATAAGGCTACCGTTTTAACCTTAACCGGTTCTGCTTTTTTGGGTTCAGGTTTTTCCTCTGGTTTAGGCAGATCCGGTTTCATCTGGTGAATCACATCCGTTAAGTCTATAATTTTTGCCGTTTCTACAACCGCTTTTTCTTTAGGAACCAATTTTGCATAAATTAAGGGAGAGAAACAGGCAAGTACAAATAAACTACCTGATACAAACAGTGCCCTTGTCATAATCTTCGAAGATTTAGACCTTAAATCGTAAGCACCATAGTTTTTGTTGCGGTTTGCAAATACAAGATCGAGCCACTCGGTTTTGTATACGTTAATTGAAGAGTTGAACATAGCTTTTATTTTTATACCATGATGCAGCGAAATCTTCAATTCCACAAAACATTCGAAAAATCTATTTTCTTTACAAAAAATGAAATTTCTCACCCGAAAAACATTTTTTTATTTCATTTTCAATAAAATTCATAAAAACAACACGATTCTTTTACGAGAATTAATAAAATATACTATTTTTGACAAAAAACATAACGAATTAATGAAAAGCTTAAGAACCATCGCATTAAAAGAGGCTCAAAACAGAATTTCACCAGAAGTTAAAGCACCAGCGGCAAAAATTTCTGACTTTTTTGGCGCTAATGTATTTGATAAGAAAAAAATGAGAGATTTCTTATCTAAGGACGTATATGAAAAATTAATATCATCTATCAACCAGGGTGAGTTAATTAATTCAGACGATGCCAACCAAATTGCAACCGCTATGAAAGCGTGGGCAATGAGTGCCGGTGCAACGCATTATACGCACTGGTTCCAGCCGTTAACAGGTACAACAGCTGAAAAACATGATTCATTTTTTGAGCCAAGTGGCGATGGAGCTATCGAGAAATTTGCAGGAAGCGCATTAGTTCAACAAGAACCAGATGCTTCTAGTTTCCCTAACGGTGGTATCCGTAATACTTTCGAAGCCCGTGGTTATACTGCCTGGGATCCATCATCTCCAGCATTCATTATGGAAAGTAAAGCAGGTAAAACCCTTTGCATCCCTACTGTTTTCGTATCTTACACAGGGGAAGCGTTAGATTATAAAGCGCCTTTATTAAAAGCATTAGCTGCATTAGATAAAGCTGCCGTTGATGTTTGCCAGTATTTCGATAAAAGCATCACTAAAGTAAATGCATCTTTAGGTATTGAGCAAGAATATTTCCTGGTTGATGAGTCGTTATTCAACGCCCGCCCGGATTTATTGTTAACTGGTCGCGCTTTATTCGGACACATGTCTGCTAAAGGTCAGCAATTAGAAGATCACTATTTCGGTTCTATCCCTGAGCGTGTATTCAGCTACATGGTAGATTTCGAAAACGAAGCTTTAAAATTAGGTATCCCTTTAAAAACCCGTCACAATGAGGTTGCACCATCTCAATTTGAGTGTGCGCCAATTTACGAAGAAATCAACTTAGCAATCGATCACAACCAATTGTTGATGGATTTGATGGAAAAAGTTGCCCGTCGTCACCACTTCCGTGTTTTGTTACACGAAAAACCATACGCAGGTATCAACGGATCAGGTAAACACAACAACTGGTCGCTAATTACCGATACAGGTAAAAACTTATTGGCACCAGGCAAAACACCTAAAAACAATTTAATGTTCCTTGCTTTCTTTGTAAATACCATCAAAGCAGTTAGCGAGCACGCCGATTTATTACGCGCAAGTATTGCATCAGTAAGTAACGATCACCGTTTAGGTGCTAACGAAGCGCCACCTGCAATTATCTCTATCTTCTTAGGTTCACAATTGAACGATGTATTAGATGAGATTGAGCACTCACGTATCAGCAAAAAAATCAAAGAAGATAACGCACTTTGGTTAGGTATTCCTAAAATCCCTCAGATTTTATTAGATAATACCGACCGTAACCGTACCTCTCCTTTCGCATTTACAGGTAACAAATTTGAGCTTAGGGCTGTTGGATCTTCAGCAAACTCTTCTGCTCCAATGACGATCTTAAACGCAATTATGGCCGAGCAATTGGTTAAATTTAAAGTTGAAGTTGATAAATTGATCAAAAAAGGTGATAAAAAAGACATCGCTTTATTAACCGTGATCAAAAAATACATCAAAGAATCTAAAAACATCCGTTTCGAAGGAAATGGTTATAGCCAGGAGTGGGAAGATGAAGCTGCAGCACGCGGTTTATCAAACATCAAAACTACACCAAAAGCTTTAGATGCTTATTTAACAGAGAAATCTGCTGATTTATTTGCTACAACTGGTATTTACAGTGCACGTGAGATTCATGCCCGTCATGAAATCATGTTAGAAAACTTCTATAAAAAACTTCAGATCGAAGCACGTGTAATGGGCGAAGTAGCGAACACCGCTATCATTCCTGCTGCAATTGCTTACCAAAATTCTTTAATCGCCAACGTACAGGGATTAAAAGCAATTGGTGTAGATAGCAAAGTTTCTATTGATATCGTTAAAAAACTAACTGAGCATTTAGAAATTGTAAAAACCAATATAGATGCGATGTTAGAAGAACGTAAAGTAACCAACAAAATCGAAGATACCCGCGAAAAAGCGATTGCCTACGATGAGAAAGTTAAATCTTACTTCGATATCATCCGTTACCATGCTGATAAATTAGAGCAAATTGTTGACGATAGCGTTTGGCCTTTACCAAAATTCAGAGAATTATTATTCATGAAATAAGAAAGGCCTAAGCTAAAAGATTTAAGGCGTAGGGTTTACACTCTACGCCTTTTTTGTTTTCATAAATCCGTCATTATGAAGAGGAACGATGAAGCAATCTTACAACGATCGCTACTACGCAAGTCCATCAACAGCAATTCCGAAGTAGCGTCCTCCTAAACTTGTTTTATTAGCATTCTTTATATTTTCAAAGGTCTAATAGCTACTTCGTGGTCAGGATATAATCGAAATTGCTTTACGTTGGCAAAGGCTTTTTTTTGGAAAGCAATACCTGTTCTCATCGGTTAAAACAGTCCTGCTTTCCTTTCTGCTGTAAAGTTTTCTTCGACTTTTTAATTCATCGTTTACAGCATCCATGCAATCAGGTTTATTTCAGATAAGCCTGTGCAGGGAAAAAACCAGCCACAAGGAACCAGCCCGCTGTACCTAAGCCCGATTTTACTGTCCTTATATAAAGTCCTACCGTTTATGGATAACTTTTTACGAATAGTTTTGGGCATTATGCTGACCCACTTTGAAAAACCACAGGCTTTACCGAAGGACGCTGTCAATCCCAAGTGGCAGTAGAATCAAAAAAACAGGTGCTCAATAGTACAAACGGCAGTACCAAACCTGAAACGCAGTGGTTTTGTGTTCATTTGCAATGAATCAAAGTTTAATATAAATTGAACACAAACCCCGCAGGGCTCAATCAGACCAAATAAAACACAACAATACCTGATTAAACGAAGTACCGCTGTTTTTTTGATGAGCGTGGGTATTGAGAAGCCACCTTGCCGGATTGACAAAGCATTTTTGCATACTTTTGATGCCTCAAAAGTTTGATGCCCTGCGGCATAGGAGCAAAAAAATAATTAAATATTTGCTTTCACTCTATATAAAGTAGAGACAGCAGGAGGAAAGCGGGGCTGCAGGCTCCAATGAAAAACTAACTTTCACTTCCAAAACCTCTTCAAATTATATATTTAAACCAACCCTATAAAAATAAACCTATACGCTATATCGATATTCGATCTATCGACTCCGGACTTCTGACTCCAGACTTTGGACTTTCTACTTTCTACCCTTTTACCTTCCACCTTAAAAAACTATCTTTGCGGCAACATGAGTGATAACAGGTACAATCAACGCGGCGTTTCTGCCTCAAAAGAAGATGTGCACAATGCCATCAAAAACATCGACAAAGGAATTTTCCCTAAAGCGTTCTGCAAAATCATCCCCGATATTCTAGGTGGTGACGAGGAATATTGCAACATCATGCACGCCGATGGTGCCGGTACCAAATCTTCTTTAGCTTACGTTTACTGGAAAGAAACCGGTGATATTTCCGTATGGAAAGGCATTGCACAAGATGCCATTATCATGAATATCGACGATTTAATCTGCGTGGGTGCTACCGATAATATTTTGTTATCCTCAACCATTGGGCGGAATAAAAACCTGATTCCAGGCGAAGTAATCGCGGCTGTAATTAACGGAACAGAAGAGATTCTGGCCGATTTACGCGAGCAAGGTATCTCCATCTACTCAACAGGTGGTGAAACGGCTGATGTTGGCGATTTGGTAAGAACCATTATCGTCGATTCTACGGTGACTTGTCGCTTAAAGCGCGAAGACATCATCAGCAATGATAACATTAAACCTGGCGACGTAATAGTGGCCTTAGCCTCATCCGGACAAGCGACTTACGAAACCGAATACAATGGTGGTATGGGATCGAACGGATTAACCTCTGCCCGCCATGATGTTTTTGAAAAAGCTGTTGCCAATAACTACCCTGAAAGCTTCGATCCGGCAGTACCTTTCGACCTGGTTTTCTCTGGAAAGAAACAATTAAAAGAAGAAATAGAGATTGAAGGTTTCGGCAAAACCACTGTAGGTAAACTGGTATTATCGCCAACGCGCACGTATGCACCTGTAATTAAAAAGATTTTAGAAAGCTACCGCAGCCAGATCAATGGAATTGTACATTGCAGTGGCGGCGCACAAACAAAAGTATTACATTTCATCAATGATGATATCCATGTCATCAAGAATAACCTCTTCCCTATTCCGCCGCTATTTAAATTGATACAGGAACAATCGGGCACCGATTGGAAAGAAATGTACAAGGTATTTAATATGGGTCACCGTATGGAGCTTTATGTACCGCAAGAAATTGCAGATCACATTATCGAAATTTCTAAAAGCTTTAACATCGATGCGCAAATTATCGGTCGCGTAGAAAAAGGCAATCAGAAACAGGTAACTATCGAAAGCGAAAAAGGAACTTTTGTTTATAATTAAGAATTAAGATACAATATAAAAAGCCTGCTGAAATTAAATTTCAGCAGGCTTTTTTTTATTCACGTTCTACAAACTTATGGAAGGTACTTTCTTCACCATCTGCTTTTTTATACTGATACAAAAAATCAAGTTTGTTGTCATCAAAGGTCTTAAAAAAAGTATCCCAATCGGTTTCCTTTAAGTCTGAAGAACTATCGCTGTGTTTTGGAAAGTGTATCCTTAAAATACCACCACCATTTTTTTTATCTGTATCTGCAACTATTGCCGGTACACCGCCATGTTCCTCTGCCCATGCTTTTATAGCAGCATGATCATGGGTTCGTTTTGAACTGCTCATTGTTTTATAATTAGTTTTTTAATAAATAGATTAATATTAAAATCGTATTTATGCAGAAATGGTTTTGATTATAATAAAAAAGCTACTTATCTAGTAACTTTATGATATTCTCAGCCCATATTACAAATCGGCAAGAACAATCAGATTCTGATTGGAAGGAATGTCTAAGGTGTTAACTAGAGTACCGAATGGGGGCTTTAGGCCTTTCAGAAGGTTATGAAAAAATTATCAAAATTTCTAAAGCTGCAATATTGATACATGCTTAATGGGTTCGTAGAAAAAGGTGAGCAGAAATAGCTAACTATAGAAAGTGAAAAAAGAACTTTCGTTTATAATTAGGCAAAAAAGTATAAAATTTTATAAGGGCACTAAAAATGTAACTTAAAAATCTTCTAGCAATAAAGTTATGCAATAATTGAATTTGAAGTCTTCAGGAATCAGATATAGAAAATTTTAGTTGAGAAAACTCTTTACAGATTTCAGAAAATAGGGCAATTAATAATTTATGAACTGCCCCATTTTCGTACTGGGCTTTCAATTCCCCCCATTATGTTGGTAGCCTTTTTTATTTAAAATAATCTTATTTTAGGGACTAACAAGATGTGCTAAATATTCCAATTGTGGATTATATCCACTGGCCGAAATAACGTAATAATCATTAGTATAGTATTCTGTAAAATACCCCCATTGTGGATCTTCTAATTCTCTAGACCCTCTATAATAGTTTGTCCCAATATATATTCTATTAAGCGAATTAATATTACTAACAGTATATTCTACAGGGCATTGAGGACAATCTAAATCGCCACCGCCAAAATAATTTGCGATATTAAATCTCGAACGATATTTAAAACTAATCGAGGCACTAGGCACTACACGCGTTGTGTAAGTATAATCGGTATAAAATGCAATATAGAAATCACCCTTTTCTTGGAATTGAGCATCATTTGGATAAAGCTGCAAATTGTCAACTTCTATTCTAGCACACACTAATCCATTTGGATTTTTTAGGTAAAGGTAATTTACACCTTCAATATCTCCTTGAGATAAGCTGTAATTATCACCCCAAGTACTTCCATCCTTTCTCGTAATCTGCGGAGAACTGTTCCCAGGATACCCTACTTCACTTGCATAAGAACGATATAACATTATAGAGTTAAAATCAAAAGTCCCAAATTGCCCTCCTTGCCTACCCTGCACATCATATCTATCATATTGAGCTTTCCAACTAGCGGTACTAATATTATTGTAATTAATATTTATATATTGATCGCGGTCAGTTCTGGTTTGTTCATGCATTAATCCCACGGCATGTCCAATTTCATGGATGGCCGTAGATTTATCTGCACCGGCGGATAATCTAATGAGCTGCTGCCCACCTACCATACCCAATTGAGAATCTCCTCCCCCATTGGATGGAGCTCCTTGAAAATTCACATAATTAGCTTGATTAGTTCGTTGCACAAAACGTATTGGCGTGCTGGCCTCCCAATCGCTCATCGCATTTAAGATATCTGAACTATGGCTGGCATCATTAATCACATAGTAAATGATTCCACCAGGCCATAACTTTTGATACTCTCCGGTAAAGGTACTTCTTGGAGTAGTCTCTTTACCATCACCAACCTTATTGTACTCCAAATAGGCAATTTGATCTTTTGATAAAATAACGTCACCACCAACTACATATTCGCCTTTTTTGTTAATCGCTACAGTGACTTCTCCACCATTTTTTAAATGATAGGTAATCGTTTTCCCTGGAGTTTCATGTTGGTCTTCCTTAATTGAAGATTCCTTTTTACAAGCACTCAAAAAAATAATGAGCACTGCAATAGCGTAATAGATTTTTTTCATGTTTAGCTGTTTTAATTCATATAGATTTAATCGTTAGGTAAAACAATGGATGATCTATTATAGAAGGCACAAAAGTTTAGGTATTAAAATTGAATCAGATTAGGAGGGATGAACTGCTTAAAAGCAAAACATTATAATCTATTTGGCGAAAAGGAATATTTTCGTAGAGAGCGTGCGTTTCATAATAGTTTTTTGTTTTCCGTAATAAAAATACGTATCTACTATTAAGCAACTATTATTTTTTACATGAAGTAGTTAGTTTATTACACGAAATACTTCCCTGAATAGATAATGAGCTTGTTTTAAAATGGTAGTAAAAAACAAAAGCCCCGATCGAATGATCGGGGCTTTAATATTATATATTTCTTAAATATTAGTTAAAGTTATAACGAACACCAAACTGCATATAATAAGTAGAAGAAATAGTTTGAGATGTACCAAATGTTTCTTTAGTAATATCACCTTGACTATTATTAAGCCTAAAAGTTGGTTTAGTAGTATTATTTATAGCTCCAGCATTTTGTGGAACTAAGATAGAAGAACTATTTACAAAATTTACATTACCCCATTTACGGTTTAACAAATTACCTACGTTAAAGATATCAACTGTAAATTGGAAAGAATTTTTAGCCTTGCCAAAGTTTTTGAAAACCTCTTGAGTTAACCTAAAATCAAACTGATTTCTCCATGGAGAAGTTGCGGCGTTACGTTGTGCAAATTCACCTCTGTGTTTACTTAAATAAGCATCTTGCTGAACATAAGCTTCGAAAATATCTGCCTGTTGTTGAGCGCTATATGCTCCTTTATAGTTTGTTGTTCCGGCAGGAATAGCCACAAATGAAGCAGCAGTCATTTCTCCTGGTTTAGGAATATAAATTAAATCATTTCCTGATTGACCATCACGGTTAAAATCAGTACTATAAGTATATGAGAATCTACCTTGTTGAGTTCCTTCGTAGAATAACGAGAACGAAGTTGCTAAATTTCCAAAATATTCTTTTCTATATGAAATATTCGCAATAACACGATCAGGGTTTAAGTTTTGAGAATAACTCAATGTTGGTTTATTTGGATTACCAGCAGTTGCAGGGATTGACCATAAGTTCAATAACTGATCACCACCACCGTCACCATAATTACGTTGATCAGATCTGGTATAAGCGATCATTGCTGCCAAACCACTTTGAAATTGCTTAGTCAATTGAGCAGTAGCTTGCCAGTTATATCCTCCTTTAGCATTAGTCATTTGAATAACGTTAAAACCAGAAGAACTGGTTGTAGCTGCAGAAGTTGTAACTGCACCACCACTTGTTAATGAAACGTTTTGTCTAGCAAATGCACCTGTCGATGTTGTTGGTAACTGACCACCTGAAGGAAACATCAATCTAGTGTCTCCGTAACCGCTGATATTTAATGCTGTTGGATTAACTAAGTTTATATTCTGAGCAACCGCTACATTTAAATCTCTACCATAAATACCTTCTAAAGTAGCAACCACACCCCATGGTAATTTAATATCAAATGCTAAGCTTGATTTCCAAGTTTGTGGTAATTTTAAATTAGGAGACATAACACTTATGCTACTAGGAATTGATGATCCTGCTGCAGGTGCTGAGCTTAATAAATTTGGAGCTATACTTGGATTGAAGAAAGGAGTATTAGCTTGTCCAGAATATGTTTGAGTATATTGTAATAACCCAGCATCACCTGATTGCGAAACAATCCATACAAAAGGAATACGGCCTGTAAAAATACCTGTACCACCTCTAACTTGGAACGAACGGTCTCCAAAAACATTCCAGTTAAAACCAAATCTAGGTGAATAAGAAATTCTATTTTCAGGCAATACACCTGTATCAACTTTTTGACCTGCGAAAGAAAGACCAGCAACCAATGGATGCGTTCTTACTTCTGAAACATCAGGATAAGTAGCTTGTTCAACACGTAAACCAGCAGTTAATTTTAAACGGTCAGATACAGTAAATTCATCTTGTAAATATGCTGAATACTGGTTAAACTTGAAGCTAGGATAAGCCTGAGAACCATCTGCTGTTAAAGGATAGGTAACAGCATAGTTAGCAGGTTTTGCTCCATTAACGAAATCAGCCCAGGAGTTAAAGATATAATAACCTGTTCCGAAACGTTGAAAACCATTTTTGGTAGTACTAAATTCTGCTTGTAGTCCTAAACTTAAGTTATGTTTTCCTAAAGCAATACTTAAATCATCAGAATAAGTGTATCCCTTAACATCCCGTAAGTTACCATAAGTAAATGGCTCGTAACCAAAAGAAGTTGCAACTGCAGGACCATCAAGTATATCTACTAAAGGAAATGGGCTGCTATCTGATTTTCTAGGGTCATTTTGATGAGAATAAGTTGCCCTAGCAACGTTTGTTACTCTACTTCCGAAAGATGAGGTTAATTCAGCAACTGCAGAATATAAGTTTGCAGCTTGGTAATAATTTGAATTTGCAAATGATAATGCTGTGTTTGCAGTTCTATTATTTGCTGTTGAGAAAGTTGCTCCAGATCCAGTTGTAGAGTTACTTAAAGGTGAAGGCGACTGGCTTTCTACTTGATTATAACGTACACTGAAACGTTGAGATTTTGATATATTCCAATCTAAACGCGCAAACATTTTTTCGTTATCACTGATATTAGAATATCCCTGATACGGACCTGTTTCATAACCGTATTTAGATTGCAAATAAGATGAAACTGTATTTAAGAAATCTTCAGTAGGTTTTGCTACATAAGATGGTGTTCCGGTTCCACCAAAATTAAGCTGTGGAGTTGAAGCAATTTTGTTTGTTCCTGGCTGAATAGTGTGTTTCTTCTCATAATTCACGAAGAAGAACAATTTGTCCTTAACAATTGGGCCACCAAAACTAGCTCCATAATTTTTCTCATCAAGCTTTTGAAGGGTTGATAATCTAAAAGTTTCACCAATTCTTTTGCCCTGCTGTTCTTCACCACGCATTGTATAAAATGCATTTCCGGTAAAAGTGTTTGTACCGGAACGGGTAACTGCAGTTACTGAACCTCCAGTAAAACCAGTTTGACGAACATCAAAAGGGGTAACATTGATCGAGATTTGCTCCAATGCATCAATTGAGATTGGAGAACCACCAGCAGGAATGTTCTGACCAATACCGAATTGATTGTTAAAGTTAGCACCATCTACAGTAAAATTGTTTGAACGATAGTTACCCCCACCAATTGAAGTACCATTAGCTTGTGGTGTTAAACGGGTTAAATCGTTAACACTACGGGTAATGGATGGTAAACTTTGAATCTGTTGTTTTGTAATAACTGTAGAAGTACCATTTCTGCTTGAGTTCATAATACTGTTGGTACTCTGACCTACAACTTTAACTTCAGCTAAAGTAGAACTATTGTCTGATAATACTACGTTCAATAAATAAGGTTCACCCAGTTTTAAATAAACATCATTTAATTTTTCTGGATTGTAACCAACAAAACTAATTTCAATGGTGTAAGGCCCACCTACGCGAGTACCACCAATGGTAAAACGACCATCGCTATTTGTAGATACCGAATAAACAGTACCCGTTGGCGTATGCGTTGCTTTAACACTTGCACCAGGTAAGGCGCCTTTGGCGTCCTTAATTGTTCCTGTTATTGACGATGTGGTTACCTGTGCATTAGCACCGATGGTAATACCTACAAATGCAACAATAACCAGTACTAATCTTAAAAGTAAAGATTTCTTCATACTTTGTTTTTTTAAATGTTTTTTTGTTGTTGAGTAATCTAATTAATGATATTATGCCGCAAATGTACCCAATAAAATTTAACACATTTTAACATTCAATGTTAAATAATTATTAAGTCAGACAAAACTTTTCAACATTTAACACATATTGCGCAGATTATAACTTTCAGTTTATCAACACTTTGATCGTCTAATCAGATTATTAGTAATAAAACTCCTTATCGATTATAATTTACGCAGAAAAGACACGGTAATGTTGGTATTTTTCCAATAACACCTGTTAACAATACGTTTTCAAGCAAAAATACCCTATAATTAAACTTATGTTAATGTTTTAATTTTCTAGCAAGAAGCACAAATACCAAATCAGCATAGAACCATAGATTTGAGTCAACAATATTCACTCATTGTAAATTTTAATGGTTATCTCAAGATTCACCTAAGCCAATTGACATTTTTTTTTTAGTTTTGAGCGATTGTTGCGGGATGAAAATCTTTTAACTTTTGTAATCCGGTTGTAGGCAACCCATATTAAGGGATAATGAAGCAGATTACAGGTATAAAACAATTAAAAACAAATCTCTTTAAAATAGATTAAAAAACAGATGAATTACGACGTTATTGTTTTAGGCAGCGGCCCAGGTGGTTACGTAGCTGCAATCAGAGCTTCTCAATTGGGACTAAAAGTTGCAATTGTTGAGCGTGAATCATTAGGTGGTATTTGTTTAAACTGGGGCTGTATCCCTACTAAAGCACTTTTAAAAAGTGCTCAGGTTTTCGAATATATTAATCATGCTGCTGATTACGGAATTACTACTGCGGGTGCAACTGCAGATTTTGCTGCTGTGGTAAAACGCAGCCGTGGTGTTGCAGACGGCATGAGCAAAGGCGTTCAATTTTTAATGAAGAAAAATAAAATTGACGTCATTATGGGTACTGGTAAAGTAAAACCAGGAAACAAACTAGAAGTTAAAGGTGCTGATGGTTCTCAACAGGAACTAAGCGCTAAAAATATCATCATTGCTACAGGTGCACGTTCAAGAGAATTGCCTAACCTGAAACAGGATGGCAAAAAAATTATCGGCTACCGCCAGGCAATGGTACTACCTGAATTACCAAAAAGCATGGTAGTAGTAGGTTCTGGTGCAATTGGTGTAGAGTTTGCTTATTTCTACGCGACTATGGGTACCAAAGTAACCATCGTAGAATTTATGGATAACGTTGTTCCGGTTGAAGACGAAGACGTTTCTAAACAATTATTGCGCAGCCTTAAAAAAGTAGGTATCGACGTAATGACTTCGGCAAGTGTTGAATCGGTTGATACCAGCGGTGCAGGTTGTAAAGTTTCTGTTAAAACCGCTTCTGGTATGCAAACTATCGAGGCCGACATCGTACTTTCAGCAGCCGGTATTGTAGCCAACATCGAAAACATTGGTTTAGAAGAAACAGGTATCAAAACGGAAAAAGGTAAAATTGTTACCGACGAATTCTACAATACTTCAGTTAAAGGGTATTATGCCATTGGCGATGTAGTAGGCGGGCAAGCTTTAGCACACGTTGCTTCGGCAGAAGGTATTATCTGTGTAGAAAAAATCGCTGGTCAGCATGTTGAAGCATTAGATTACAATAACATTCCGGGATGTACTTACTGTACTCCGGAAATCGCTTCAGTAGGTTATACTGAAAAAGCAGCTAAAGCAGCTGGTTACGAATTAAAAATCGGTAAATTTCCATTCTCTGCATCAGGTAAAGCAAGTGCTGCCGGCGCTAAAGATGGTTTCGTAAAATTAATTTTCGATGCTAAATACGGCGAATTATTAGGCGCACACATGATCGGTACCAATGTTACTGAAATGATTGCTGAAATAGTAGTTGCCCGTAAACTGGAAACTACTGGTCACGAAATGATTAAATCTGTTCACCCTCACCCTACCATGAGCGAAGCCATTATGGAAGCTGCTGCTGATGCCTACGGCGAAGTGATCCACTTATAAGGTAGAGGGTTTAAAAGTGGAAGGCATAAGGTGCCACATCGATAAGTAAAACCAATATCATTTAAAAACCCTTTAGTTAATTCTAAAGGGTTTTCTTATTTTAGCCCAATTCCAATCTCAATACTTAATACTAGCTTCTTGATACTAATTACCTGATACTACAAAAATGAAACTCCACACCATAAACACAGGCTTATTTAAATTAGATGGCGGCGCTATGTTTGGCGTTGTACCCAAGGCCATCTGGCAAAAAACCAATCCTGCTGATGCGAACAACCTTTGTACCTGGGCCATGCGCTGCCTGTTAATTGAAGAAGGCAACCAGTTGATTTTAGTGGATACCGGAATTGGAAACAAACAGGACGAAAAGTTTTTCAGTCATTATTATTTGCATGGGGATGATTCGATGGAAAAATCCCTGGCACATTTGGGCTTTAATACAGCCGATATTACTGATATTTTTCTTACACATCTGCACTTTGATCATGTGGGTGGAGCAATAATAAGAGAAAACGGCAAACTGATCCCAGCCTTTAAAAATGCACACTATTGGAGCAATGAAAAACATTGGCAATGGGCGGTAGAACCAAATGCAAGGGAAAAAGCTTCATTTTTAAAAGAAAACATTTTACCGATCAAGGAAAGCGGACAACTAAAATTTGTAGCCGAAGCAGAAAATACAGAATGGCAAAAGGATATCACTATCAGTTTTGCTTATGGCCATACTGATGCCATGATGTTGCCTAAAATCAATTACAAAGATAGAACCATTGTGTACATGGCTGATCTTCTGCCTTCAGTCGGTCACTTGCCCCTGCCCTACGTTATGGCTTATGACATGTTCCCTTTAAAAACATTGACAGAAAAACAAGCCTTTTTAGAAGAAGCTGTTAACAACAACTATATATTATACTTAGAGCACGATCCCATTAACGAGTGTTGTACTCTGCAACGTACCGAAAAGGGAATCCGTGTGGCAGAAACCTTTAAGTTAACTGAAATATAATGATCAGACCAGCAAGCCCTTCAGATGCTACAGCAGTTGTGCCATTGATTATCCAGGCGATGGGCAAACTTGCACAAAAACTAACCAATGTTGAAGATGAAAATGTGATCAATCAAATTTTAAAACACTTCTTTATGCAGCAGGGCAATCAATACAGTTATGAAAATACACTGGTTTTTGAAGAAGAAGGTAAAGTTCTGGGATCACTGAACGCTTATGATGGAGCAAAACTGCCCGAACTCCGCAAACCATTTCTTCATTATGTGACCGAACACCACCATTCAAGCGGCATTAATCAAGGCACTGAAACCGAAAATGGAGAGTTTTACCTCGATAGCATCAGCGTTAACCCTTCAGCTCAGGGAAAAGGAATTGGAAAACAACTCATTAAAGCGGGTATAGACTGGGCTGAAAAACTTGGTCACCATAAAATTGGGCTATTGGTAGAACAAAACAATCCAAATGCATTAAGGCTTTACGAAAAAATGAATTTCGTTATCCAGAACGAAAAACAATTTATGGGAGGATTATACCATCACATGGTTTTTAAAATCAAATAATTAGCCTCTGGCATCAACTCTGCACCGCCAAACGCCTAACCCCAACCGCTCCCCAAATTTATTTCCATTTTTATTTGTATTTAATCTAAATAATACCAATTTTTGTAACCGATGGAAAAAGCATGTATCGATATCAACGAACTGGTTAACGTATTCTCAAATACCCAGGGTTCCGTTTATCAATCAGATAAATTAAACTGCTTTTATGTAGATTTTGGCGGCAAGTTTGCGCGTTACAACTGCCTGTCGCTTCAAAAATTAAAAGCTGTTGTAGAACAGATTGATATTGAAGCGCTCCTTTTAAATACCCACAAAGCCGATTTCGAACTGGTAACCTTTAATGGTTGCGAACACATCTATTTGTTAAGTGCTTTAGAAATTATCGCTTTAAAAGATTTGTTGCATGGTACTTTCACCATGTTCAAACTCAACCATATCATCAGCGACTGCCTTTACAGGCTGGTTTATTAGTCGTTAGTTCAGTGGTTCACTAGTCATTAGTTCATTGGTTATTCCATTCGATGCGCCATACTGAACTTGTTTCAGTATCTATCACCGTTGGGAAGATCCTGAGATAAACTCAGGATGACGACCGCGAGTTGGATTCAATATCCTACGCCATTCTCTAATCTTCAGTTATTCGCATGAACTTAATCAATTGAAAACTGCCAATTGAAAACTGTTAACTGAAAATTCCCAATTGAAAACCGACCATTATGCACTGAGTATCAACCATTATCCGTTCTGCGTTATCCTTCCATTTTACATCATCCATTTTCCATCATCCATCCTATCCCTCCTCCTTATTTAAACTGATTACAAATAACTAATTATCAGCAATTTAGACTAATTTCATATAGCAAATAAATCACACAATCTGGCTAATTTGCTGTTATCTTTGTATCATTAGTTAAGCAAAGAAAATTATGAAAGACTTAATGCGCATTAAATGTTTAATATCACAGGATATTGAAACGTTATTAAATCAGCAGATCAAAAAAGAAGCTCACTCTTCATCACTATATTTATCAATGTCATCCTGGTGTGACCAAAATGGATTCGATTTTTCAGCAGATTATTTTTTAAAGCAATCTGAAGAAGAAAGAGTACACCAATTGAAATTGTTCAAATATGTTTTGGATATGGGTGGAAACGCGATATCTCCTGAAGTTTCGGGTATTAAAACCGACTTCGCCGGATTTAGAGAAGTTTTCGAAGATGCTTTGGAAGCAGAGATTGCGATTACCCAGAGTTTCAAAAATCTTGCGGCAAAATGCCATAAAGAGCAGGATTTTGTAACCATGGAATTCTTAAACTGGTTCCTGAAAGAGCAACGCGAAGAAGAATATAAAGCACGCAGGGCGCTAGAATTATTCGAAGTAATTGGCGAAGAAGGTACCGGAAGATGGGAAATCGATAAACATGTGAATAAAATCACTTATTCAGAAGCATAACAACAACAAAACATATATTGAAAAGCTATCCTAAAAAGGGTAGCTTTTTTTTTGTATTAAAAACTTGACGAAGTATTAGTGCTAATGCATTAAGATCCCCGCATGCGCGAGGATGACGACATTTCTTAATCCTTAACTCAATATCTGTTTAATCTGCGTTTCTTATCTTCTTAAATCTGCGGGAAAAACTTTAAACGGCTAATTCATTTGTTTCCCGCTATAGCGAAGAAAAGCACCGCTGATCTAAAGGATTTATTAAGTCATATAGCATTAAGATCCACACATACGCTAGGATGACGACATTTCTAATCCTTAACTCAATATCTGTTAAATCTGCGCTTCTTATCCCTTTGAATCTGCGGGAAAAACCTTAATCGGCTAATCACTTGTTTCCCGCTGATGACGCAGAAAAGGGCCGCAAATCTAGAGGGATTTTACTAAGTCATAAAGGAAAAGCATATCGCATTAAGATTTCCCAAACTACTACCCTTTCCATCACGCTTTATCCTTGTAGATATTGGGTTGTAATGATACACCAAAAAAGAAAAGCCCCAGTTTTGCTGGAGCTTCTTGGTTTAGGTTGTTTGGTTTATGTTGATTATGAATAAGTCTTGAAATTTTTATAAAAAAAGCGCCGTTGCCAGCGCTTTTTTTAAACCAAATATATAATAATAATTAACGAGCATTACAAAAGTACAAATTTTATTCATATCAGCAAACAATTTGATTAAAAAAATTAAAATTTATCATAAAAAAAGCTAAAACACTAATATTAAGACACAAATAACTCAAATAAACGTAGATAATTAACGATAAAAACAAATATTACTACATAAAAGTTAGTTTTTAACTCAAAAAATTATAATTTAAGGGAATATTCAAGAAAAATGATAGAAGATTTTATAAAAAATTACTTTAATCATCCCAAAACTTACGATGAGATGTTTCTAAATGGTGACAATTACAGAAATCACTACGCAAACTTCATCAGCAATTTCTCTAAAGAGTCGCTCGAAAACCTAAACAAAAAGGAAGAACTCGCTAAAAAGTTATTTATGAGTCAGGGAATAACCTTTACTGTATATGATAGCGGCGAAGGCATCGAAAAAATCTTTCCCTTTGATATCATCCCCAGAATTATCACCTCAACAGAGTGGTCTTTTATAGAAAAAGGAATAAAACAAAGACTAAAAGCATTAAATCTTTTCTTAAAAGACATTTATAGCAATCAATTTATTTTAAAAGACCAGATTGTACCCATAAATGTAATTTATTCTTGTCCGCATTTTCTAAGGGAGATGCACAATGTAAATGTATTACACGATATTTACATCCATATTGCTGGGATAGATCTGATCAGAGATCATGATGGCACATTCTACGTACTGGAAGATAATCTTCGTACCCCTTCAGGCGTAAGTTACATGCTCGAAAATAGGGAAATCACCAAAAGACTCTTTCCTGATCTTATTCCGCAATGCGGCGTAAGGAGCGTAACCGAATACCCTGCCATATTATATAAAAACTTAATGAGTCTCTCTCCCAGAGCGGTTTCGAATCCAACAATTGTACTGTTAAGTCCGGGCATGTATAATTCTGCATATTACGAACACACTACCCTGGCCCGCTTAATGGGGGTAGAATTAGTAGAAGGGCGTGATCTGGTGGTTAAAAACCAAAAGGTATTTATGAAAACTACTACAGGCCTGCAGCAGGTGGATGTGATTTATCGCCGGGTAGATGATGATTACCTCGATCCACTGGTATTTAATCCCAACAGTGTTTTAGGTGTTGCCGGCTTAATGGGCGCTTACCGTAAAGGTAATGTCGCTATTATTAACGCAGTAGGTAATGGTGTAGCCGACGATAAAGCAGTTTACACTTATGTACCGGATATGATCAGGTATTACCTGAACGAAGAACCCATATTAAAGAATGTACCCACCTATCAGCTCAGCAACCAGGATGAACTGGATTATGTTTTTGCAAACATTAATACGATGGTCATCAAAAAAACTAACGGAAGTGGTGGTTACGGCATGTTAATGGGGCATGCGGCAAATGAACAGGAAACAGAGGAATACAAAATTGAGGTATTGAAAGATCCCCGCAACTTTATTGCCCAACCTACCATCAGCCTGTCTTCTGCTCCGTGTTTTATTAACGGAAAACTGGCTCCGCGCAGAATCGATCTTCGTCCATTCGCCTTAAATGGACCAGACGGTATTTCGATTGTTCCTGGTGGCTTAACCCGGGTAGCCTTAAAAGAAGGCTCACTTGTGGTAAACAGTTCGCAGGGTGGTGGCAGTAAAGATACATGGGTTTTAACTTCTTAGAAATACAGCATATGTTAAGTAGAGTGGCATCAAGCCTATATTGGCTAAGCAGGTACGTTGAGCGCAGCGACGGTATGCTGCGCATGTTAAAAATAAATTACGCTTCCTCACAGGATACCATACAGGAATTCACCTGGAAACCCGTGATCAGGATTTTTTCATCCGATGATGAAAATGAACTATTGAATATCCAGCACGATAGTCGCGCAGTGATCGAATACCTCTTGTTAAACCGTGAAAACCCAAATTCGATTTTAAACATCGTTACCCTTGCACGTGAGAATGCAAGGAGCGTGCAGGAGCATATCCCAAAAGACTTATGGCAATGTTTAAACGAATATTACCATGCGGTAAAAGACGAAAAATTATTGTGGTACGTCCAAAAAGATGATCCGGTTACAGCCCTGGATGTTTTGATTAAACAGGTAATGCTGTACCATGGCACAGCCGACAGCGTAATGGAACGCGGGGAAAGCAGAAGTTTCATGAAAATCGGTAAACATTTGGAAAGAAGTATTCAATCTATCGATATCCTCGACATTAAATTCAGTTCGGTTAGCAGCAATCCTGATCTGTTGACCGATATCGCCTACTGGAAACACTTGTTATTATCATTGGGGGGCTATGAATTATACCTAAAAACTTATCGGCAAGGATTTGATGCGAAAAACATTATCGAACTGGTGATGCTCAATAACGATTTTCCACGTTCAGCATTATATGCCATGAACAACATTGAACGGTATTTTAACCGACTAAAGAGTGAAAGTAATATCGAACACTACAATAACCTGTCTTTTAAAATCGGCCGTTTAAAAAGTATGATTACTTACAGTTCTGTTAACACCATGAACGAAGAGCAGTTGCATCATTACCTTACAGAGATCAGGGCAGAGCTTTTCGGCATCGGAAACCTGCTAAATGAATATTATTTTGCAAACTCATAATTTTTAACCACAGATAGACACAGATTAACACAGATATTATTCTTTAACTGATCCTTAATACTGTGCGCAAACATAACAATAGCCTATATGCCAATTTTCAAAATCAAACATATCACCAATTATAAATACGAATTACCTGTTCGGGATAGTGCAAACCAGATTATCTTGTTCCCCATTAAAGATGA
This sequence comes from Pedobacter sp. D749, assembly GCF_019317285.1. Classification (NCBI taxonomy): domain Bacteria; kingdom Pseudomonadati; phylum Bacteroidota; class Sphingobacteriia; order Sphingobacteriales; family Sphingobacteriaceae; genus Pedobacter; species Pedobacter sp. D749. Next base: position 1,230,298 of record NZ_CP079218.1, on the reverse strand, counting down.
TTTCCAAAAGGTTGTTAAACACGACCTAAATATCTCCGGAAGTCCGGAAATTGAGATCTTTATCGATTATTACGGCAATGAAGTGGGTACTTTTACCCAAAACGAGCCACATACACAGTTGAAAATTTTCTCCAAAGTAAGCGTAGAAACCTTCCCTAAGCCATTGCCACAGGATGATATGTTTAGCAGCGAGCAGTGGAACAGTTTAAGCGTCCTGAAATTCGAAGTGCCTTATATCGATTATGTAAGACAGGAAAGTTTTGAGGGTATCGCTCAATTAAAAGAGACAGCTTTAAACATTAAGCACACTGAAGATACGCCTTACCAAACCGCTATAAAATATTGTGCTCATGTGTTCAACAATTTCGACTACATTAAAGGGGTAACAGCAGTTGATACCACTATTGATGAAATTTTAAAACTAAAAGCCGGGGTTTGTCAGGATTTTGCTCATGTATTAACAGCCATGTTGCGTTTAACAGGGATTCCTGCCAGATATGTGAGCGGTTACATCTGCCCCAACAGAGATGGCATGCGGGGTGAAGGCGCAACACATGCCTGGGCCGAGGCCTATTTACCGGAGTATGGCTGGTTAGGTTTAGACCCGACCAACAATTGCATTGTAAACGAAAACCATGTGCGCCTGGCCGTTGGACGAAACTTCACCGACTGTTCTCCTGTAAAAGGCGTTTACAAAGGTGGTTTCGAACATATCATGGAAGTAAATGTATCTGTAGGTTATAACGATGAAGACTTTAACGATCAGGAAACGTATTTCCAGCCTAAAGAAGTGAATTATAGCAAGCCCACAGGAACAATAACTACCGAGAGAACCAAAAATAGCTATCAGCAATACATGGAAGCCATGCAGCAACAACAGCAGCAACAACAGTAGGCAGTTTCCAGTTGGCGGTTAACTGTTCAATCGACTAAAAATAAAGTGGCAGGGCCTTACCCAATAGCTCTGCTGCTTAAAATTTCATCGATTTTCTCATTTTCAATAATCCACATGCCTATCCGTTCATCGGTAATTCCATTCATAAGATTATAGGTAAATGTAGGTTTGTTATGCTCCATTTTGGTCGATAGATATTTAAACATGATACTTTCATTCTCCTTTAATATTTCGGCAACCTCAATAATATGAGTTGAAATCATGAAATAGCAGTCTTTTATTGCAGAAAATGATTTAATCACAGATAAAGATCCATCAAATGCATCTTTAACATTTGTACCTCTAAACAGCTCATCAAAAATTACAAAAATATTTTTAGAAACTTTAATCTTCTCTGCAACATGCTTTACCCTTAAAACTTCATTGTAAAAATGACTAAACCCTTCATTTAAATTATCAGGCAAGTTTATGGTCGACGCCAATCCTTGCCAGATTCCTGTTTCCATATATGCTGCAGGAACCGGAAGACCTAAATGAGCCAAATAGACAGAAACCCCAACAGATTTTAAAAAGGTAGACTTCCCAGCCATATTACTTCCCGTTAGGAAACAGACATTCTTACCAATTTCAAATTCAATGTCATTAGCAACCGGATGATTTAAAAAAGGATGAAAGACACCATTAATACGCAGATGGCACTCTTTTGCATTTACGTTTGGCAAGGTCAAATTGTATTTCCTGGCTGCCTTAACAACAGCATAATAAGCATCAATCTGATAGACTAAATCTAAAAAATGTTTGATTATCCCGAGCTCAGTTCCCCTAAACATAAAATCAAGCGCTTCTAATTCGAATAAGTTAATCTTTTTCTCATCCCGCTCAACAATAGCTTTAATTAGTTTCTTTTTAAATAAAATTCCAACAATCTCATTAAATTCTTTAACCAGCACTGGCTTAACCTCCTGATCTAAAGCTGCAAAAACTTTTCTAAGCTTTTTAAGCAAAGAAATAATTTCTTTTATGCCTTTTTCTTTTACATAATATGCCTGATTTGGATAAAAGAAATAATTGATAGACTTAGTTAATGCAGAAATCTTTGAATAGAATTTGATTTTGCCATTTTGCACCAGATAACTTTCAATAAAGTCTATGTTCGTATGGTCAAAATTTAAATCGTCGCTATAATTGGATAAATATCTGATTAACCTTTGTCTTTCGGTAATGATCTGAATATCTGTGGAAGGCATTCTGAAAATTTCAGATAATTTATCATTGCCTTTAATGGTGAAAGTAAAGTTGAACAGCGAAAAAATACTTTTATTTAAGCCATGAACCTCAAATATGTTTAAATCAGTTAGGGTTTGTTTATCTATATCAAACTTATTCATGAGGCGCTGTAGGATGGATATGCTAAAATTGTTTTATCTATAAATCTTTTCAAGATAAGAATTTACGATGAGAGTTGACAATTTTCAGTTTCCAAATAACAGTCGGCAATCTTCATTTGGCAAATGATTCATCTTAAAAAACTGAAAACTGTATACCCAAAACTGCTAACTGATACATTTTTTTTCTAAATTTGCGCCTTTTACAAATAACAATATGATTAAGAGACAGCAAATTAAAGATTTATTAAAGTCGACAGCATTTGACACAGAAGTAACGGTTATGGGATGGGTTAGAACTTTCCGTAATAATCAGTTTATTGCCTTAAATGACGGATCTTGCATGGGCAATATCCAGGTTGTGATCGATTTTAATAATTTACCTGATGAGCTGTTAAAAAGAATAACAACCGGCGCGGCCATTTCTGCAACAGGTAAATTGATCGAGTCTTTAGGTAAAGGTCAATCTGTTGAAATTAAGGCAACAACGGTAGAAATTTTGGGTGATAGCGATCCTGAAAAGTTTCCATTACAACCAAAGAAACACAGTTTAGAGTTTTTACGTGAGATTGCTCACCTGCGTTTCCGTACCAATACTTTTAATGCCGTTTTTAAAGTACGCCATGCCTTGGCTTTTGCCATTCACCAATTCTACAACGAACGTGGTTTTGTGTACATGCATACCCCTGTAATTACTGCAAGTGATGCAGAAGGTGCTGGTGAGATGTTTAAGGTAACTACTTTAGATTTCGACAATACACCACGCACGGAAGACGGTAAAGTAGATTTCTCACAGGATTTCTTTGCACGCGCAACTAACTTAACCGTATCCGGACAACTGGAAGGCGAATTGGCAGCAATGGCTTTCGGACAGATTTATACTTTCGGTCCTACCTTCAGGGCAGAAAACTCGAATACTACACGTCACCTGGCCGAATTCTGGATGATTGAACCTGAAGTTGCTTTTGCAGATTTAGAAGACAACATGCAGCTTGCAGAAGACATGATGAAGTATGTTATAAAATATGCTTTAGACAACTGCAAAGATGAATTAGATTTCTTAAATACCCGTTTAACTGAAGAGGATAAACAAAAACCACAGAACGAACGCAGCGAATTTAGCTTGTTAGAGAAACTGGATTTCTGTTTAGCCAACGATTTTGAACGTTTAACTTATACGGAGGCAATCAGGATTTTAAAATCTTCTAAACCAAACCAGAAGAAACAGTTTAAATACCTGATTGATGAATGGGGTGCTGATTTACAAAGTGAGCACGAACGTTACCTGGTAGAAAAACACTTTAAAAAACCGGTAATCTTAACCGATTATCCTGCTGATATTAAATCGTTCTACATGCGCCAGAATGAACCAGATGCTGAAGGCAGACAAACCGTTGCAGCTATGGATATCTTATTTCCGGGTATTGGCGAAATGATTGGCGGATCGCAACGTGAAGAACGTTTAGACCGTTTAACCAAACGTATGGAAGATTTAAACATTCCACAAGACGAACTTTGGTGGTATTTAGATACCCGCCGTTTTGGATCAGCACCACACTCGGGTTTTGGTTTAGGCTTTGAGCGACTGGTATTGTTCGTAACCGGAATGACCAACATTCGTGACGTAATCGCTTTCCCAAGATTCCCGAAAAACGCAGAGTTTTAGTAGGGTTTAGGGTTTAGGGTTTAGGGTTTAGGGTTTAGGGTTTAGGGTTTAGGGAAAACAAATAACCCGTTATCAAAGAAGTCAAGTTTTAAAAACTTGACTTCTTTTGCGTTATAAGGCCCTGAGATAAACTACCATTGAAAGATTCCAATATAAGAAATCGTCATTGCGAGAAGGCTTTTTCAGCCGACGAAGCAATCTTACAACGATCGCTATTAGCGTGTGCATTAAGATTATTCATTTTTGCATATGTTTTTAAAGGCATTCATGATCTCGCTTCGTTCGGTTATCTTCATTCCTCAGCAATAACGATTTTTTTATTGGATTATGTGAATGGCAACTTTTTTCGGCACAAAGACTCTGAGCTCAGGGTGACAGACCGGATCAATATAAACCTACATCATTCAAGGATTTTGAACAATCGTCCCAGCGGGACGCCTGATGGGTAGCCGATTGTACAATCGGCGTTTTCGTTCCGTAGGAACGTTTGGTGATTAAACCATTAATACCTCTTCATTACTGGCCACCTAAACCTGATTGACGCGGAAAGCCCGCATCCCGATTCTTCATCGGGAGAGGACTTGTAGCAAAAAGCAGGACTGAACAAACAAAGCACTACTAGCCTGCCTTTCTAAAAAAATAGCCCAAAACCAAAGAAGTCAAGCTTTAAAAGCTTGACTTCTTTTAGTGCCATGGAAAGACTTACGAAGTTCTGCCTATACTCAGCCTCTTTAAACTTCGGAAGTCATCCTACATTTATCTGCCATCATCATGCATCGTATCTCCGTACGGATTGGCATGTGCATAATCTACCGCCGAGACCTTATAATCTGTTGGCGCAAAACTGGCTGAAGTACTCAGCGCCATGCCTAGTTCGTAACGGGTTGGATAAGGTGTTTGTAACAAACTACCTGCCGGGATATAAGGAAAAGTCTCCAGATAACTCTGTATTACACTTGGGCTTACACGCCTGTTGATGTACGCCCTGCTTAACTGATGCGTTTCTCTTAAACCCGCAGCACCTAATAATTCTACCGCACTGGCTACGGTTAAGTTATGGAAATTTTTAACACGAACGGTTTTATCTTCTACCACAAGGCCCTTCATTAAACTCTGATCCTGTGTGGCTACACCTGTTGGGCAGGTATTGCTGTTACATTCTAAAGCCTGAATACAGCCCAAAGCGAACATCATTCCGCGGGCAGCATTACACATATCAGCACCCAGGGCGATATTTTTAACCAGATCGAAACCTGTTGCCACTTTACCAGAGGCGATAATTTTAATGTGCTTTTTCAGATCAAAGCCATTTAAAACATCATATACAAAAGCCACACCTTCGCGCAAAGGCATACCTACCGAATTCGAAAACTCCTGTGGTGCGGCACCTGTACCACCCTCACCACCATCAACAGTAATAAAATCGGGGTAAATTCCAGTTTCTATCATAGCTTTACAAATGGCATAAAACTCGCTTTTACGACCGATACACAATTTAAATCCTACGGGTTTACCACCTGATAAATCGCGAAGTTTTTTAACAAATTCCAATAAACCGATAGGTGTATTAAAAGCCGAGTGCGCCGGTGGCGACAATACATCTTTACCTTCGGGCACCAAACGAATCCTGGCGACTTCCGAAGTCACTTTTTTAGCTGGCAACATCCCACCATGCCCTGGTTTGGCACCTTGAGAAAGTTTAATTTCGATCATTTTTACCTGATCGGTTTGTGCCCGTTCGGCGTAAGCATCATAATTAAAGGTACCATCGGCATTACGACAGCCAAAATACCCGGTGCCAATCTGCCAGATTAAATCGCCTCCTGGCTTACGGTGGTAATCGCTGATTCCGCCTTCACCGGTATTATGCGCAAAGTTGCCCATTTTAGCGCCACCGTTTAAAGCTAAAATGGCATTCTGACTTAAGGAGCCAAAACTCATGGCCGAAATATTATAAATACTGGCTGAGTAAGGTTTTTTGCAATCTGGTCCGCCAACGGTAACACGCGGATCTAAATTTAATTCGTGGTGAGAAATAGCAGCAATACTATGGCTTAACCATTCGTAGCCATTATCGTAAACATTTAACTGCGTTCCAAAAGGAATCGTATCGTTATCTTTTTTAGCGCGTTGGTAAATTAAAGAACGGTTTAACCTGTTATAAGGCGTACCGTTGGTATCACTTTCTACAAAGTACTGGTAAACTTTCGGTCTCAATTCTTCCATAAAATACCTTAAACGGCCAAAAACCGGGTAGTTCCTTACAATACTATGTTTGGGCTGGTACAAATCGTAAATACCAAGAATTACAAAAGGACCTGTAAAAATGAAGGTCCACCATAAAAAGGGATGATATAAGCCCAGCATAATGGTTAGGGCAATTAAAAATGCGGCAATCGCGACGAAAGCTTTTCTCATAATAATAGATTAGCGTATGTTTTGTTGGTACAAAGATTAGGATTATTAAACAACTGACACCATTAATTTGTTATTTTTACGCTATGCTTATTAAGATTTATCCAGAGAATCCCAACGAAAGGGCTATTGAACAAGTTGTTGAAGTGCTGAAAAAAGGCGGTTTAATCATCTACCCTACCGATACCATTTATGGTTTGGGCTGCGATATTACCAATCCGAAAGCGATCGAAAAAATTTGCCGCATTAGGGGTATCAAACCAGAGAAAGCTAATTTCTCTTTTATATGTCATGATTTAAAGCACATTTCTGATTATATCAAACCAATTGATAACACTACTTTTAGGGTATTAAAAAAAGCTTTACCAGGACCATTTACCTTTATTTTTAACGCCAATAACAATGTACCCAAGTTGTTGAGTTCGAATAAAAAAACGGTCGGTATCCGTGTGCCCGATAATAACATTGCCCGTTGTATTGTGAAAGAACTCGGCAATCCGATCCTATCAACCTCCATAAAAGACGATGATGATGTTATTGAATACTCTACCGACCCGGAATTGATTCACGAAAAATACGAAAATCTGGTCGACCTGGTAATTGATGGTGGTTTTGGCGATAACGAAGCCTCTACTGTAATTGATTGTACCACAGGTGAGTTTGAAATCATCCGTGAGGGTAAAGGAAATATTGAAGAGTATTTGTAGATCTTCTGCATTATAAAGTAGACAACCTGTCTATCAGGCATATATTAGCGTTATTTTTTTTGGAAGTGAAGGTTCTGGTGCGCTGTGGCAGCCTCCTGCCCTGCTTTACTCTTCAAGTCCTCATCCGATAAAGGATCGGATTGCGGGCTTTTCGTTTCAATCAGGCTTAATAACAAAGTCTGTTACCACCAGGCGCAAACCTTTAGATGATAAGACCTGCGTTTACCCGCTTAAATCAGCGGGAAACATCAATAGTATGCCATCAACCAAAGCCATGATGATGGTTTGTTTCATAAAAACGATATAAATAACAGGAGAATTTAAACAATAAACCTCCTGATTGTCGTCATTACGAGTAACCATCAGGTCTGTGGCCTGAAAAAAATAGGAATGACGTCCTATATACGCTTTCTAACGTATTAGGTTTAAGATTTTGCATCCTGCAAAACTCATTGAGCTAAGATGTCTAAGGTGGTCATAAAAATTAAAGACTACGCTGTTTAATTAACCACCTTAGACACCTAAGAACATCTAATTCATTAAATAATCCTTTAGGCTTTCACACCATATAAGAACATGTAAGCTTATATGGTCCTTAAGTGTCTTATATGGTCAAAAAAATAACACTAAATATCAGTTATTTACATAAACGTCATTATAAGAAGGCTCTTTCAGCCGACGAAGCAATCTTTATGGCAGGGATTACCGGCACGAAAGATTGCTTCGTCGTTCCTCCTCGCAATGACGACCTTTCTTTAATGATTTCTCCTGAAGAATCTTTAAACCGAAATTCAAAAAAGCGCAACAACGTCTGCAGAATCAAAAAATTATTCCTTATCACATCTATTTTTCCACAATCATTCAAATTAACATTAAGTTAATCTGATTATAAGGCTTTTGCCTATACATTTGTTATAAACAAAACTTACCATATGAAAAGACCTTTACTTCTCATTTTAATTTTTATGGTTTTCTCAAACTATTTATCTGCACAGGTTTCATTAACTGCATTAAATACCGCAAAATCAGAAAATTTTGACGGCATCACCGCAACAGGAACTTCTATAGTTGCCGGATGGAGTGCCGTTAAAGCGAGCGGCACAAACACAGCAGCCATTGGCTCAGCTTTAGCATTAACGGTTTACACCGCTTCGTCAAATAGTGGCGCTGCCTATAACGCGGGTACAGCCGGAGCGGCCGACCGGTCATTAGGAAGTCTCGCCTCTGGTTCGTTAACGCCGAGGTTTGGCGCTGGTTTCCAAAACAACACTGGTGCAACCGTAACTTCAATTGATTTATCGGGCGTAATGGAGCAGTGGAGAACTGGTTCAAATGCTACTGTTAACGAAAAACTAAACTTCGAATACAGTTTCAATGCCACAAGTATTGCCGATGCATCGGCCACCTGGCTCCCACTCTCCGGTATGGACCTTAACGAAAAATTAACTACAACTACCACAGCAGCCGGCATTGATGGCAACTTACCTGCAAATCAAACCGCTATTTCGGGAAGCATCACCACAATTACCTGGGCAGAGGGCGCTACGCTTTATATCCGCTGGACAGACACCGACGATTTAGGGAGTGACGGCACTTACACTGTCGACGATTTTAGCATCACACCAAAAGGCAGTACTACAGCTACCCCTGTTTTATCGGCATCAAATACTTCATTGCTTTTCGGCGATCAAAACATCAATTCAAATGCTACAGCTCAAAGTTATACATTAGGAGGAGCCAATTTAACGGCTGCTGTTTCTGTAAATTCAACAGCACCTTTCTTTGTTTCTAAAGACAATACTACTTTCAGCAATTCCATCAGTTATACTTCAGGCGAGGTTGCTGCATCTCCATTGGTTTATGTACGTTTCAGTCCAACTGCAGGCGGCAATGCCAGTGGCAATATTACCAATACCAGCACTGGTGCCAGCCCTGTTAATGTTGCGGTAAGCGGAAATGGATTATCAACCATTTTAACGGTAAACCAAACGGCTTTCGATTTTGGCTCCCAAAATACAGGTACCAATTCGGCAGCACAAACTTTCAACCTCAGTGCAACAGGCTTAACCGATGTGGTAAATATTACCACAACAGCACCTTTTACGCTTTCGAAAGATAATGTGACCTACAGCACTTCTTTGGTTTACACCGTAGCAGAGCTTGCCACAGGCAAAACAGTTTCGGCACGTTTTAGTCCAACAACACCTACAGCAGTTTCGGGCAATATCAGTATTGCAAGCACCGGCGCAAGCACGCAGAACATTGCGCTTACAGGCCTGGGCACAACACCACCTGCTACCCTAACCCACGTGGTCATTTCCGAAATTTACGGTGGTGGCGGAAATACTGGTGCAACATTCAAAAATGATTTTATCGAATTATACAACCCAGGTAACACTACAGTAGATTTAACAGGCTGGAGTGTGCAGTATTTAAATGCTGCCGGAACAGGCAACTGGACAAAAACAGATTTAACAGGCAGTATCCCTGCAAAAAGTTTCTATTTGGTTCAGGAGATTGCAGGAACCGGCGGAACCGTTAATTTGCCTGCACCCGATGCTACCGGGACTTTAGCCTTATCCGGTACAACCGGAAAAGTAATTTTAAGCAATTCAAATGTGCTTTTAACCGGTGCCAACCCATCAACCACTGTGGTAGTTGATAAAGTAGGCTTTGGCCCAACAGCCACCGGTTTCGAAACCGCACCTACCCCCGTAATCTCCAATACAACTTCAATTGAACGTAAGGCAAGTGCAACTTCAACAGCGGCAACTTTAGCCGTTGGGGGTGCCGAAGAGTTTAATGGAAACGGTTACGATACCGACAACAACAGTACCGATTTTGTAGTTACGGCCCCAAATCCACAAAATACTTCGATAAAAGAACCAACAGGAGCAAACCATGTGGTCATTTCTGAAGTTTATGGTGGTGGTGGCAACAGCGGCGCTACCTATAAAAACGACTTTATCGAATTATATAACCCAACCCTTTCAGCTGTAGATTTAACCGGCTGGAGCGTTCAGTATGCAAGTGCTACCGGTATAGGCAGCTGGGCAGCAACCACCTTATCGGGTTCTATCGCTCCCAAAGGTTTTTACCTCATCCAACAATCAGCGGGCACAGGTGGTACATTAGATTTACCAACACCAGATAAAATTGGCACGCTCACTTTATCGGGTACAACCGGAAAAATATTGTTAAGCAATTCGGCTACCCCACAAACAGGTGCAAACCCGGTTAATGCAAATATTATTGATAAAGTTGGCTTTGGAACGGCAAATGGCTACGAAGGTACTGCCCCTGCACCTGCTACAACCAACACCACATCAATTGAAAGAAAAGCAAGTGCAACTTCAAACGCCACCACCATGGGCATTGGTGGTACAGAAGAATTTGCAGGTAATGGATACGATAGCGATGAAAATTCGTCAGATTTTATTGTGAGGGCACCAAATCCACAAAACAGCTCGGTAACCGAGCCTGCTTCAACCACCGGCCCCTATTTAGTTGTTACGCCAAAAACCCTGGCTTTCAGCAACCAGGCATTAAATACCACATCAGCTTCAAAAAGTTATGTACTCTCTGCCGGAAACTTAACCAATACCACTACTTTAACAACAACAGCTCCTTATTCTATTTCTAAAGATAATGTTACTTTTTCTACTACATTAAGTTATAGCGTAGCCGATTTAGCCACCAACCAAACGGTGTACGTAAAATTTAGTCCAACCGCTGTGGGCAATTCAACCGGCGCCGTTTTACATGCCAGTGCTGGCGCAACTTCGGTTTCACTTTCGTTAACCGGTGCAGCCGTTGACCCTAACCAAACGGCTTTCAGCTTTGAGAACTGTACAACAGTAGGCAGTTCTGCCTTGTCTGATGGCTTTTATCAATACAGCGTAGCCGGTGCACAAACCTGGGGCTGTACCACTACTTTCGGACATGATGCCAGCGACCCGACTGGTGTAGCCAGCGCAGGAAACGCCCTCCAGATTAATGGTTATGCGGGTGGTAATATTTTAAATGAGGATTGGCTGATTTCGCCGGCCTTAAATATTGCTTCATTTAATTATGCCATTTTATCTTTCTGGACGAGATCAGCTTTCGCGGGAGATAAATTACAACTCAAAATTTCTACAAACTATACCGGCTCGGGTAACCCTGCACTGGCCACATGGACCAGTTTAGATGGTAAATTCCCTGAAACAGGTAGCGATAAATGGACCAAATCAGACAATATAGACTTATCGGCATACAAGGGCACACCGGTTTATGTAGCCATTGTGTATAATTCTACTACTTCATCAGCCAGCCGTTGGACGGTTGATGATTTTGCGGTAACCAATTCGAGCACGCCACCAGCGGTTGACATCACCACTTCGCCATCAAGCCTTGCTTTCGGTTTCCAGGCAGTTAATACTACTTCTGCTGCAAATAGCTTTGGTTTCTCTGCGGGCAACCTAACAGGCGATGTCACCTTAACTGCTCCGGCTAATTTTACCTTATCAAAAACAAGTACCGGAACCTATAGCAGTAGCATCACTTACCCAAAAGCCGACATCAACAATACTTCGCCAACAGTTTATGCTAAATTTTCGCCAACGGTGGTTAACACCAGTTATAACGGCAATGTAAGCATTGCTACTCCCGGTTCGGCAAATAAAACCGTGGCCTTAACCGGAAATACCTTCGATATTGCCAACACTTTAGAAGTAGTGAACTGGAACATCGAATGGTTTGGTAGTCCGGCTCAGGATCCATCGAACGATGTATTACAGGCTGCTAACGTTAAAACCGTAGTGAACAACCTCAATGCAGATATTTATGGTTTTGCAGAGGTAGTAGATACCACTTTGTTCAGAAACACCATTTTACCCGCCGGATACAATGTTTTATTCAGCGAGTTCGGATCCTATGCCGATAATAAAGCCGATGCCGATTATCCATTGGCACAAAAACTGGCTTTTATGTACCGCACCGATCTCATTAAGCCTATTTCTACTTTAGGCATTTTAAGAGATACCTATAACCCTGCTGTACCCGCAACCAGTGTTGATGGTACCGCCTACAAAAACTGGTCGTCAGGCCGTTTCCCTTACATGATGCAGGCGCAGGTGAAAATCAACAATAAATTGGATACGGTTTATTTTGTCGAAATTCATGCCAAAGCAAACACAGGACCAACAGCCGATCAGATTGATGCCTATAACCGTAGAAAAGGCGGAAATAAACAATTGAAAGATTGGCTTGACGCTAACCTCGCTGGTAAAAAAGTAATTATTCTTGGCGATTTTAACGATGTACTGGATGCTGATAAAACCATCGCGCCAATGCCTGCAGGTACCGGCACTTCATATTCCGATTTCACCCAGGATGCAGCTAATTATTTCCCTGTAACCTTACCACTAAGTTTGGCAGGAAAACAATCTACCGCCGGATTTAATACCGTAATCGATAACGTCATCATCACGAAAAACCTAAACCTCAACTACATACCCGCCTCGGCCGAGGTTTTAGATGCCGTTAAAAACCTGGTGACCAATTACAGTTCTACCACAACAGATCACTATCCGATTAAAACGAGATATTTATTCGGCAATGGTACGCCCACAATAGATGCAGTGGCCAACCAGGCAGTTTGTTATTCACCAGAAAACCAAAGTATTGCCTTAACCGGAATTTCTGCTGGTCCTGAAACCATACAAAACACTACACTATCGGTTACTTCAGATAACGCTAACCTGTTCGATGTATTAACCGTAGCAGCAAACGGTGCCGATAAAGGAACGATTACTTATCACTTAAAAAACAATGCAAGCGGTGTTGCCAATATTACCGTTACCGTAATGGATAATGGCGGAACAGATTTTGGTGGTGTAGATAAAACCACTAAAACGTTCAAATTAACGGTTACTTCAACCGCTACAGCAAGTATTGCCGGCACATCAGCAGTCTGCTTAAACGGAGCCGCTCAAACCATCACCTTTACCGGGGCAAACGGAACTGCACCTTATACTTTTACCTATAACATTAACGGCGGAACAAGTAAAACGGCAACAACAACCGCAACAAGCACATCGGTAACTGTTTCGGCACCCACTAATGTAGCAGGAACTTTTACTTATAATTTAGTAAACGTTAAAGATGCAAATTGTGGTCAGGCGCAAACAGGGGCCGCTACTGTAACCGTAAATGCTTTACCTGTAGTTTCCATCAGCAGCAATAAAGGCGTAAGCATCTCTAAAGGCGATGCCCTGGTTTTAACCGCTGCAGGCGGAGTACAATACAGCTGGACAGGTGCAGAAATTACCAGCGGGCAAAACACCGCATCGGTAACCATCAGGCCTAAACAAAGCGGCACCTATAAAGTAACCGTTACCAATGCCAGTGGTTGCGTAAGCGATCAAACGATTTCAATTACCGTAACCGAAGACTATAAGTTAGAAGCCAGTACAGTAATCACACCTAATGGTGATGGGTATAATGATAAATTTATCGTAAAAAACATCGATTATTATCCAAACAATACCTTAAGAATATTTGATAAGGCCGGGCGGGTTTTATATACCAGGCAAACTTATGCCAATGATTGGGATGGAACTATAAACGGAAGCCCGCTAAACGAAGGCACCTATTACTACATCATCGATCTCGGTAAGGGCATCGGTACATTCAAAGGTTTTATCAACATCATTAGAGACTAATTACAGACATGAGAGCAATTACCAAAAACATAAAGCAAATGCGTCGCGTAACGTTTCTATTTGCAGCCAGCACATTATTTTTAGGGTCGGTAAAAGCACAGATCCTTCCACTTAACGCACAATATTTCCAGAACCGCTATCTGGTTAATCCATCAATGGCGGGTATTACCGAAGGCTTTAACATCAACGGAAGTTTCCGCAAGCAGTGGTCTAACATTCCCGGTGCACCCATTACCCAGAGTGTTACTTTAGATCAGCAGGTAAACAAAGTGGGTTGGGGCGTAAACATCTACAACGAGAAATCAGGAGGGATCCAGCGCACCAAAGCCGTTGGAACCTTTGCGTATCACCTTCCCTTGAACAGTGACGATCAGAAACTAAACTTTGGGATTTCATTCGGTGCAAGTCAGGATAAACTGGATTTGAACAGTGTAAAAAACAGCGATATTAACGATCCATCCATCGCCCGTTTTAACGATCGGGGTTATTACTTAGATGGTGATTTCGGGATCTCTTATACCTCGAAAGGATTAACCGTAGAGGGTGCCGTTCCAAACATGCGTTCCGTTTTCAGAAAAGACGATTTAAACTTTGCCAACAAACCTACATTTTATTCGGCGGTAAGTTATAAGTTCATGCTGGGATCGGGCATTAACGGAATCAGTCTGGAGCCCAAAGGTGTTTTCAGGGGAATTAAAAATTACGATAATTTATGGGATGCTGGCTTGAATGCCAATTTTGCCAACGATAAATTGTACGTAATGGCCATGTACCACAATACGCAAAACGCTACCGTTGGTTTTGGCATGAATTACAAATCAACCTTATATTTCATGGCTTATTACAATACTGCAACATCCGCCATCAGCGGTTATACCGATGGCGATTTCGAAGTCAATATCCGTGTAAACATTGGCAAGAAACCATAATTTAAGCGATTTTCCGTCATCCTCGCGCATGCGGGGATCTTAATGCAACAATATGCGTTATACTGAACTCGTTTAAGTTTTAAAGAACGTTCGTCATCCTCGCGCAGGCGGGGATCTTAATGCAATAGATAACGAAAAACGAAAAGCTGCAGATTTAAAAAATCTGTGGCTTTTTATTGCTCTGTGCCTTACCTCTACCCGCCTATCGGCACCTTTCCTCTGAAAGGGAAAGAACTAAAAACAAATTACCGCACCCTGCAATATGCTCCATGCGATCTGCATCATGCTATCCGGCCTAGCAGATTTTCGCAGGAAAAAGCACGGAAATCTGTGCAGTTCCCCTCACTACCCCACAACCCAAGGCAGGATCAAGCGGGTGCGCTGGGATAAGCCAGGGTAAGAGCCTCGATGCTGTCGCAATCAAGATTTCCGTAGCTTTTTACAAGAAAGGATGCAAGCCTTGGGTTTTTGTTTCTTTTGGGCCAAGCCAAAAGAAAGAGCCCCCTCGGCGGCGGCGAGCCGAGGCAAGACCGCGCGTAGGATAAGAATAGCGACTGCTTTAAAGTTCCCGCCTGCGCGGGAATGACGATCGTATTATAGCGAGCGCCTTAACCCCCTATCCGCCTATCGGCACCTTTACCCCGAAAGGGAAAGGACTAAAAAACAAATTATCGCACCCTGCAATAGGCCCCTCGCTATTTGCTCCCTGCTATCCGGCCTCGCATATTTCCGCCGGAAAAAGCACGGAAATCTGTGCAGTTCCCCTCATTACCCCACAGCCCAAGGCAGGATCAAGCGGGAGCGGTGGGATAAGGCAAGGGTAAAAGCCTCGATGCTGTCGCAATTAAGATTTCCGTAGGTTTTTACAAGGAAGGATGCAAGCCTTGGGTTTTTGTTTCTTTTGGGCCAAGCCAAAAGAAAGAGCCTCTCGGCGGCGGTGAGCCGAGGCAAGCCCGAGCAAGGGTAAAAACTTACAATTGTCATTCTGAACACAGTGAAGAATCTTTCGGTAAAAGATCCTTCGTGCCTACCGTAAACAGACTCCAATAGAAAAATCGTCATTGCGAGGAACGAAGCAATCTTAATGCGCACGCTAGTAGCAATCGTTGTAAGATTGCTTCGTCGGCTGAAAAAGCCTTCTCGCAATGACGGATTTATTGTTGTAGTAGAATGGCAACCATATTAAATAACTTCCAATAGAACCTAAATTCATACCATTAAAATAAAGATTTCCTCACAAAAACTTCCCCTTCCCCCTTCATTTTTCCTATTTTTACCGCTATGGCTAAACTCATCAACCTAGAAGTATTTCAGCGTTTCTTCCGTTCGGGGCAAGTAGGCGGTTTCCTATTACTGATCTGCGTAGCCATTTCCTTAATCATCGCCAATACTGCTTCAAAAGAAAGCTTCGAAACCTTTTTAGCAACCAAATTAGGCTTTGGTGCCATCAACTACAGCATTTTAGCCTGGATAAACGACGCCTTAATGGCCATCTTCTTCTTATTGGTAGGATTGGAAATCAAACGCGAACTGCTCGAAGGCGAATTATCTTCTGTTAAAAGTGCAGCCTTACCCGTAATTGCCGCCCTGGGCGGCATGCTGGTTCCAGCTTTAATTTATTCAGTGTTTAATAAAGGTACAGAAACCGCCGGAGGCTGGGGCATCCCTATGGCTACCGACATTGCCTTTGCCCTCGCCATTATCGCCATGTTAGGTAAAAGCGTACCAACCAGTTTAAAAATATTCCTGGCGGCTTTAGCCATTGTCGACGATCTTGGCGCCATCCTGGTCATCGCAATCTTTTATACCAACCAGATTCATTTCGAATACCTGGTAATGGCCGGAGGTATCCTTGTTCTTCTAACCCTAATGAACTATTTCGGCGTAAAGAAACTTGTGTTTTATCTTATCCCGGGCATATTCCTCTGGTATTTCATCCACCACTCGGGCATCCACGCCACCGTTGCAGGCGTATTACTGGCTTTCACCATCCCTACCAACGAAACCGATGTTGAATCGCCTTTAGAAAAACTGGAGCATTTTTTAACCACACCTGTGAATTACCTCATTATGCCGGTTTTCGCGTTGGCCAATACCAATATCACTTTCCAGAAAGAAATGCTTACGGGGCTGATTTCTCCTCTAGGTCTCGGCATTATCGTGGGTTTATTTGTAGGGAAAACCATTGGTGTAACCTTTTTCAGCTGGTTAGCCGTGAAACTGAAATGGGCCGATTTACCTACCGGAGCAGGCTGGAAACACATTTTAGGTTTGGGCATGCTCGCCGGAATCGGTTTTACCATGTCGATTTTTATTGCCCTGCTTTCTTTTAGCGAAGTGCTGCATGTATCAGAAGCGAAGTTTGCAATTTTAACGGCTTCTATCCTTTCGGGTGTGGTGGGTTTTGTGTTTTTGAAATCGGTTAAAACTCAGGAATTAACTACAGAAGACAATTTAACCACAGAGGACACCAAGTAAACACAGAGAGGCACAGAGCCCCTATTCGCCTATCTGCACCTTACCCTAAGGGAATAGAAATCAAAGAGAATTCTCCTCATACCACCCCCACCCCTCCTAAATTAGGAGGGGAGTTCCCCTCATAGTTTCAAAGGGATCAATCCATGGATGTTGTCTCTGCTCATTGCAATCTGCATCATGCTATCCGGCCTAGGAAATTTTCGCAGGTAGACAAAGAGAATAACAACCGTTTAAGATTCCCGCATGCGCGAGAATGACGACCGTACTATAGCGAGCGCCTTAACCCCCTATCCGCCTATCGGCACCTTTCCCCTTAAAGAGAAAGGACTGAAAAACAAATTATCGCGCCCTGCAATAGGCCCCTCGCTATCCGGCCTGGGAAATGATGGAAGGAGAAAACGTTAAAGCTTTAGCACCTCCTTTCAACCAACCACTACCCCGAGGCAGCACGCCCTCCCCGATTTTTCATCGGGGCTTGTGCTGACGACCTCAAAGCTTTGACGAATTTATCCGACATCAGTTCCAAGCCTTGATTTTTGGTTACCTTTTTATCAAGAAAAAGGTAAGAGCCCCTTCGGCGGCGGCGGACCTGTACCGATTTTTCATCGGTAGCCGAGGCAAGACTGCGCGAAGGGCTAGAAAATAGCGAGCGCATTAAGATTGCTTCGTGCCTCGCAATGACGACCTTACTATAGCGAGCGCCTTAACCCTATCCGCCTATTGGCACCTTTCCCCTGAAAGGGAAAAGGCTAAAAAACAAATTATTGCACCCTGCAATAGGCGCCTCGCTATCTGCATCATGCTATCTGCTCCATGCTATCCGGCCTGGGAAATGATGGAAGGAGAAAACGTTAAAGCTTTAGCACCTCCTTTCAACCAACCACTACCCCTAGGCAGCACGCCCTCCCCGATTTTTCATCGGGGGCTTGTGCTGGCGACCAAAAAAGCTTTGACGAATTTATCCGACATCAGTTCAAAGCCTTTCAGTTATGCCTTAGTGTTTGTTGTTTTTAAAGGTAGGCATGCTTTCGCTGCGCTCAGGTTTGTTACTTTTTCATCAAGGAAAAAGTAAAAGCCCTTCGGTGGCCAACCGAGGCAAGACTACGCGAAGGGCAAAGAAATGAACGGTAGTGAATAAATGATCTTAATGGTCAGTTATAAAAAGATCCTTCGTACCTCAAGATGACAACCAGGCTAGCTACTCCCCTAACAAATTTTTATGTTTTACACCCCAACTTTCGAGTGCATTAATAATCGGCCTCAATTCAAGGCCAATGGCAGTTAGTTCATATTCCACCCGTGGCGGAACTTCAGCGTAAACGGTTCGCTTAACAATTTTAGCTGCTTCTAATTTACGGAGCTGTAAGGTGAGCATGCGCTCGGTAATGTTAGGTAAATTTTTTCTTAACTCTCCAAATCTGAGTTTACCATTCATTAACCACGAACAGATCACCAAAGCCCATTGGCCGCCGATAATGTTGGCCGTATAAACTTCTAAACACTCATCAGCTAAAGCTTGTTTATTGGCATAGTTGGTAGAGGTTTCCTTGATTTTAGACATACTTACATTTTTTATAGTACCTTACAATTGGTGGCTAATGTACAAATTAAGCGGTTATGCATCTATTTTTGTGCTTTATAATCATCAAAATCTGTAAAAATGAAAACATTGATCGTCGTCACACATCCCGATATTAAAAGTTCCGTAATTAACAAAAGGTGGATTGAAGAATTAAATAAATACCCCGACAAATATCTGGTCCATCAACTGCATGAGGCCTATCCTGACGAACATATTGATGTATCAGCAGAACAAAAACTGGTTGAACAGTATGATAAAATTGTATTCCAATTCCCCTATTATTGGTTCAATTGTCCTGCACTTTTAAAAAAATGGATGGATGAGGTTCTCACTCATGGCTGGGCCTATGGCAGCAAAAGTGGGTATAAATTAGCTGACAAGAAAATCGCCCTGGCCATTTCATTGGGCGTTGAAAAACACGAACTGCGCCCATCAGAAAAGTATAAATATACATTAGCAGAATTAACCCGTCCGTTCGAACTTTCTTTTCAATATGTAAAAGCCGATTACCAACCCCTGTTTGCTTATTATGGAATAGACAATAACCCATCGGAAGAGTGGATAGAAGCAAGCGTTCCATTGTATTTAGATTTTTTAGATTCGTTGTAAGAGGATAAAGCGAATATTTAACCGCAAAGAACGCAGAGAGGAACCGCAAAGAACGCGAAATACAAGCGTTACCTTTTAGCACCTTAAACCCCTATTCGTCTATCGGCACTTTTACCCTAAGGGAAAGGACTAAAGAAAATCCTCCTCATAACCACCCCCACCCCTCCTAAATTAGGAGGGGAGTTCCCCTCATAGTTTCAAAGGGATCAATCTATGGATGCTTTTCTCTACTCCATGCGATCTACATCCTGCAATCCGGCCTGGCAAATTTCTTAGAAAAAATCAGTCGTCATTTCGACTGGAGCGCAGCGGAATGGAGAAATCTTTGAACTGTGTTTTCGCTTACTTTCAAGCGCCCTAAGCCCCTATCCGCCTATCGGCACCTTTCCCCTGAAAGGGAAAGAACTAAAAACAAATTACTGCACCATGCTATTTGCGCCCTGCTATCCGGCCTGGCAGGTTTTCGCCGGAAAAAGCACGGAAATCTTTGTACCTCCCCATCATAACACCACAGCCTAAGGCAGGATCAAAGCGGGAGCGTTGGGAATAAGCAAGGGTAAGAGCCTCGATGCTGCCGCAATCAAGATTTTCGTAGGTTTTTACAAGAAAGGATGCAAGCCTTGATTTTTGGTTACCTTTTTATCAAGAAAAAGGTAAGAGCTCTTCGGTGGCTAACCGAGGCAAGCCCGAGCCTGGGCAAGAAAATAGCGATTGCATTAAGATTCCCGCATGCGCGAGAATGACGACCGTACTATAGCGAGCGCCTTAAACCCCTATCCGCCTATCGGCACCTTTCCCCTGAAAGGGAAAGAACTAAAAAACAAATTATCGCACCCTGCAATATGCACTTCGCTATCTGCTCCCTGCTATCCGGCCTCGCAGATTTTCGCCGGGAAAAGCACGGAAATCTTGCAGTCCCCCTCATAACCCCACAGCCCAAGGCAGGATCAAAGCGGGAGCGTTGGGAATAAGCAAGGGTGAGAGCCTCGATGCTGCCGCTATCAAGATTTCCGTAGGTTTTTACAAGAAAGGATGCAAGCCTTGATTTTTGGTTACCTTTTTATCAAGAAAAAGGTAAGAGCTCTTCGGTGGCTAACCGAGGCAAGCCCGAGCCTGGGCAAGAAAATAGCGATTGCATTAAGATTCCCGCATGCGCGAGAATGACGACCGTACTATAGCGAGCGCCTTAAACCCCTATCCGCCTATCGGCACCTTTCCCCTGAAAGGGAAAGGACTAAAAAACAAATTATCGCACCCTGCAATAGGCCCCCTCGCTATCTGCACCCTGCTATCCGGCCTGGCAGATTTTCGCCGGAAAAAGCACGGAAATCTTTGCACCTCCTCATCATAACCCCACAACCTAAGGCGGGATCAAAGCGGGAGCGGTGGGAATAAGTAAGGGTAAGAGCCTCAATGCTGCCGCAATTAAGATTTCCGTAGGTTTTTACAAGAAAGGATGCAAGCCTTGATCTTTTGTTTCTTTTCTATCAAGAGAAAAGAAAGAGCCCCTCGGCGGCGGTGAGCCGAGGCAAGCCCGAGCCTGGGCAAGAAAATAGCGATTGCATTAAGATTCCCGCCTGCGCGGGAATGACGACCGTATTATAGCGAGCGCCTTAAACCCCTATCCGCCTATCGGCACCTTTCCCCTGAAAGGGAAAGAACTAAAAACAAATTACTGCACCATGCTATTTGCTCCCTGCTATCCGGCCTCGCAGATTTTCGCCGGAAAAAGCACGGAAATCTTTGCAGTCCCCCTCATAACCCCACAGCCCAAGGCAGGATCAAAGCGGGAGCGCAGGGATAAGCAAGGGTAAGAGCCTCGATACTGCCGCTATCAAGATTTCCGTAGGTTTTTACAAGAAAGGATGCAAGCCTTGATTTTTTGTTACTTTTTCATCAAGGAAAAAGTAAAAGCCCTTCGGTGGCTAACCGAGGCAAGCCCGAGCCTGGGCAAGGAAATAGCGATTGCATTAAGATTCCCGCCTGCGCGGCAATGACGACTGTATTAGTAATTACCCCCTTACCCCCTCTTAACCTCATACCACCGCTCTATCCCCTCAACAAACCCCTCAAAAAACTCCTTATAATACCCTTTTGGTACCTGTACCCTAAAATTCACCCTGCTAAAAAACCAAACTAGTTTATAATCCATTTCTGCCTCAAGCAAATACCACAAATACGTTTTAACCCGATCGCAAACCAAAAACAGCCCAATACTATCGCTACTCAACTTCAACAGCTTCCCTTTCACCTTAAGCCTAAGCTGCAGTTCAAAATAACCACCCTTATCCCTTAACACAAAGCTTAAAACAGGAATATCCATCGAGAAAAAAGCCAGTTTCATATCCTTTCTTACTGGCTTGCCCGCAACATTCCGCATGCCATAAGTATATAGGTAATGCGTAAAAGGTTGCTGTACCAATAACGGTAAAGCCTTGTTCCATAGCTTAAAAATTTCGAGTTGATTAGCCTCATTAATCCTGCTAATTTCAGCTACGGCTTCGGGTAGCGCAGCGTATGCACTAAAACGTATGGCCGCTAGCGGTTTCATGGCGAAACAGATGCCGTTCAGCTCCTCCTGTTGCGGCGATAGGCTAATGCCCTCCACATCATTCGTATTAAACCCGAAACGTTTAAAAGATTTAACCGTTTTAAGGTAAGCCGTGGCCGCAAAAACATAAGGAATTAAAAAAGGATAATGGTTGCTGTGGAAATGCTGCAGATCGGTATTGGCAAAACAATAGCCAATGCTAACCGGTGCCAACCGTGCCATCGCATGTTTACCCGACAGCCTTTCAAGCGGTACTACCACCCGTTCCGTAACATCCGGCAAATCATCACCAGGCCTAAACAAACCGCTAAACTTTTTCTTCAATGTAATAGTAAAACCGCCAGGTTTTTTAACCACATCTACATATCCGGAACGCTTGTTACCCAAAGCAAAACATGCCGGCCAGTAATATTCCTTAAAATCGCAGTAACCGCTCCGCATCATGGCCCGCAAAGTAAGGTAAGCATAACGTCCAAGGTAGGTTTCATCCGTATCAACACTACAG
The DNA here is from genome assembly GCF_019317285.1 of Pedobacter sp. D749. NCBI lineage: Bacteria > Pseudomonadati > Bacteroidota > Sphingobacteriia > Sphingobacteriales > Sphingobacteriaceae > Pedobacter > Pedobacter sp. D749. The sequence goes on along the minus strand of NZ_CP079218.1, from coordinate 1,207,872 downwards.
CTCACCAACAGGCAATCATACTCTACCCCAATATAAACCCTTGCTTCTTCCCCTTCCAATTTAATGTTAACGATTAACAAACCCTGATCAAAAGAAAGCGATTGTATGGCCAACGGCTCAGTTTTTTTACCTACGCTAAATGTGCTATGCAATCCGATAGCGATCTGATCCAGCACCGCTAACCTTAACACCCTGCTCCCTTTTTCAAAAGGCAGTTTGTAAAACCGCGAAAGCGGTTTCCCTGCAATGGTAATGTGTTTAGTCATCATACTCGTATGGTTTTACGAGTCTTGCTGGGAAGCAAAGTCCCTAAATAATAAATGTGGGACTGCTTACCATAACCACATCAAAGTTTCTGACGCCTTACGTTGAAATGGATTTACAGCAGTCCCACATCTATTTCGATGTACAAATATATACATCTACGCATAGATATGGGCATTAATCTGCTGTCTTGCTTCAACGGCGTCAGATTCTGTGGTTGCAAGACTTTTATTAGTACCTAATTATAATATTCGAATATAAATAAAACATTAATAGTAAACAAATTTGTTGACCAAAATCTGTATTATTTCGTGAGTTTGCGATATGAACGACGAAGTTAAAACCTTTAGGAAAAACCTAGGCAAACGAATACTACAACTTAGAGTTGCTAAAAAATTAGAACAAACTGAACTAGCTGCTATTCTTGATGGAAAAGACAAACAGTTCATAAACAGATACGAAAAGCAAGGAGCTAATCCAACTGCTTATATTTTAGTAAATTTGGCAAAAGCGTTAGACGTAAGTGTTGATGAATTACTAGATTTTTCTAAATTAACAGAAAAATAACAAGCCATTAAAGCAAACTGGTTCAGGAAAGTGCAGAAATTGAAGATAGCACTTTAGAAAAAGTGGCTAAGGCATTGGGAGGAAGCGATCAAGAAATATTCCGAATACATCTACAAGTAACGACAACTCCACAATCAATGTAATAAATATTCAGCCTACATTCAATCCTTTAGACAAGTTAGTGCAAGCATTAGATGCTAACAAAGAATTTTACGAAAGATTGTTGGCAAGTGAAAGGGAGAAAGTGGAAATATTGAAGAGCAGGTAACAAATGTTTAAATCAGTATAAAAACTTGTTCCTTACTTTTTATTAAATGCGTCAAATATACTTGGATCAAAAAAGAAATGCTTATTTAGATCACCTTGATATTCATTAAATTCAGCCTGTTTACTTTCCACATTAAAATCATATAGGCGATATAAATAGTATTTATCTGAATTCACCTCCGAAAATTTGATTTCGTTTATTGTAATTTTAAATGGAGTGTTTTGATTTCCTTTAGTAGTTTTAACCTCTATAAACTTATCACATCCATCTAATTCTTTTGATAGTATATCAAAACCATTTCCATCAGCAACTTTTATAACTTGCTCTATCAAATCATGGCAACCATTATCATATAGCACTCTTTTCTCATATTCGATTACCAGCTCTTCTCCGAGTAAACCAAGTTCTTGATCATTCTTTTGTTTCGCTAACCAATCAATTTGTGAGCCTTTAAAATCAAAGGTCCTCACAGGAGAGTTTTCAAAACCTTCAGGCATTTTCTCATTTAAAATTAGACTGTAAGGATCGACAGGTTTCGATGGTTTTTTCTCGCCAGTTTCATTGTAATAAAGTTCATCTTCTGCCCAGCATTTAAAGCATTTTTCATGCATTACTCGCTCGAAATAAGTTCTCTTAAGATATTCACTATCGCCATGATTAAGTTTTTCGGCGAGTGGATAAAAACCGACTCCTATGGTTTGTAAATCGGAATGCATTACAAGAGAACTAAGCATTGGCCGATCGAAAGTATGTTCATGTTCTGAAATATCACCAATCTTTTCAGCAAAAACATTGACATGATCCCGATCATTAGCATTTAATCCATATTCACTCATTATATTACCATAACCAATCTTTCTTCGATTTCGGGCCAGTTCAATTAATTTTATTCTAAGCTCATTATCCATATTTTTTTTATTTTTACAGGAAATTTAAATAGTAGAGTAATCAGATCACCCTAACTTCAGTATAAGTATTTGCTTGATTAATGTAAAATCAATTCGTATTGAAAAGGGGAATCTTTTCCTTTAAAATTAATGAGTCTAAACTTTTTATTTCTTAACTCTTCTTTAACAACGTATAGTGGATGAGTATAAGAATACATTCCTCCAACAGAAATTATTGCATCTTTGCAAATAGAATTTAAATTTTCATAAATAAATTTACCAGCTTCACCACCATGGTGAGGAACAATAAGGTAATGATTATGTTTATAATAAAAATTAGGTAAAACATATTTATTAATTTGTTCATAATAGAAATCGGCACCTAAAACAATTACTTGAGTCCGAGTCTTTAATGCAATTAGTAATCCAGCCTTGTTGCGATCTCTGTTTTTTGATCCATTGAAAATAAAAAAACCATATCTGTCGCCAAATATTTTCACTAACTTATCTGATGTTTTTCCTCCAATTGGGATCTCCTCCTGGACAGGAAATAATGCAGATGGATTTAATACCTTGAATCTATCAAGTAACTTCCTGGAAGTTTTATTTGGTACTAAAGACCTATAGATAAAAGCCTTTACAGACTTGATGGTTTGATCTTCGGCCTCCAAAAGCATATGATAATGATCTACGTCCCAATGAGAAATAACTATAATAGGATTTGATTTTTGGTAGTCATTGTCACGTAAGTTCATCAATTTTTTAACAGTTTGTCTATTATGTGAATAGGAAGTACCAATATCATAAACAACTTTAACATCCCCACTAAAAGAAAACTCATTCCAGCTACCTTGTCCTACACATTTTACAATCAGCATTCTTTCTGATAAACCATCGGCTAAAGCAAGGAATGGTTTTTCGGGGGTATTGTTTACGTTCTGACCATCATTAATGTCTTCATATATGTATTTTGCACTTACATTACTTGCAACTATAAACTCTCTAATATCACGCCCCTTAACATTGATTTTAAATAAGATAACATCTGAATCACTCACTAATTCAGCCTCAATTAAAAGTTCAGATATTGATTTCTTGACATTGTAATAAACACCTAATTGAAATTTTTTGCTAAAATTAAAATTATAAAACATAACCATTGAAGCATCATTGGGGTTTTCAAATGGAGAATCATAATTTTCCATGAATCGATTAAAATGCTTCGAATCTAGAAAATCGAATAGAATGGTTTTATTTTTTTTGTTGTGGTGTTCTATTGTAACTAAGGTTTCCTCATTCAATAAATCTTCGTCTGATTTTTTCACTAGTTGAGAGCTGTTTTATATTTAGTCGTTTTGAATGATTGATTATCAATATCTATTATACTTCTTAAAATTCTCCGCTTGCTCAAAAATCTCTTTATAAACCTCATCCCGATCAATAGGCGGATAATCATTGTCGGCTAGCAGGATGATTAAATCAACTTTTAATTCTGCTTTAATGTCTTCCCTTTTACTCCAATCGGTGTATTTGGCTTTATCATCAACCACATCTTTTACCTCTTGCGCTAAATGAATTAATTTATCCTCTGGATAGGCAAAATCGTATTTAATGGCTAAGGCTTTTAATATATCGTAAAATGCCTTTTCTTCGAAATCAATTCCCAGATCTTTGAAAGAATCTTTTTCCTTTTTAAGGGCGTAATACAAGTCGATAATTTCGTCTGTAAAATCTTCTAAAACTTCACTTCTTAAAACGTCGTTTTCTTTACGTTCGTTGTATTTATCTACAATGAACTGAAGTCGCTTCGAAAAGTCAATACCGGTAATTTTATTTATTTTTTTGATATCATCAATTGCTTTCGCCAGTAGTTTTTGCAATAATTTAATCTTGGTATTAGGCAGTTTTATTTTATCAATCTTTGCCATATAATCCTCGGAAAATATATCTACTTCTGTTTCATTATCATCTCCAAGTTTAAATATCTCTTCAACGCCTTCGCTTTCTATTGCATCTTGAAGCATCTGGCGGACTTTATTATTCATTTGGGCCGCATCTGGTGCCACCCCCTTTGTTAACTTGTAAATAATAGCTCTTATAGCTAAATAAAAATGAATTAAATCTCGTTCTTCGTCTTTGAAAACACCACTACCCGAACAAATATCATAAGCAGACTTTAAGCGTTTTACGATGTACATAAAACGCTTTTCGAGTTCTTGAGTGAGTTGCACAAATTCGGCAGACTCATTTAAACACTTAAGTTGTTCTACCGGTGTTCCATGAAAATATTTTGAAGAATCGAATTTATGAAACAGCTTATTCAAAAGGTCAAGTTGATCTTTTACAACTACAATTGATTGTTCAATATCTTCAATATTTTGCGAATCCCCTTTACCATATTGTGCTAAGGCTAAATTTAGTTGCTTCTTGATTCCAATGTAATCGACAACCAAACCCTTATTTTTTCCTTCAAATTTCCGGTTAACCCGGGAAATGGTTTGAATTAGATTGTGTCTTTGAATGGGTTTGTCAATATACATGGTATCTAAAAACGGAACATCGAAACCTGTGAGCCACATATCAACAACAATGGCTATTTTAAAGTTGGATTTTTCGTTTTTAAACTGACGATCAAATTCTTTGCGATCGCCTTTTGTGCCTAATAACTTATATAATGCCTCATCATCATCCTTACCTCTGGTCATCACCATTTTTAGGCGTTCCATCGGTTTAATTTCTTTCTGCTCTTTTTCCGAAAGCACAACATCATCTGCGGCAATTTTTACTTCAGCCCAATCAGGACGTATGGTTAAAATATTTTTGTATAACTCAAAAGCGATTTGTCTACTACTACAAACAAACATGGCTTTACCTTTTACTGTAGCGCCCTCAACAATTCTGTTTTCATAATGGCGGACAAAATCTTCGGCAATGGCTTGTAAACGTTTCGGATCTCCTATAATGGCATTCATCTGTGCCATTGCCTTTTTGCTTTCTTCTATCTGATTTTCATTACTTCCATCCTCGGCACATTGGGCATAATAAGCTTCTATTTCTTCGAGCTTATGGTTATTAAGCAAAACCTTTGCGGCACGACCTTCATAAACTATCCTAACCGTAATTTCATCATTAACCGATTCAGTCATCGTATAGGCATCAACAATATCGCCAAATACATCAATCGTTGCATCAATTGGCGTACCTGTAAAGCCAACATAAGTGGCATTTGGCAAGGAGTCATGTAAGTACTTCGCAAAGCCGTAAGTTTTAGTAACGCCTTTTTCAGTGATACTTACTTTCTGATCTAAATTGGTTTGACTTCTGTGCGCCTCATCGGAAATACAAATCACATTAGTTCGATCGGTAAGTAGTTTCGTATCCTCCGTAAACTTGTGTATGGTGGTTAAGAAAACACCACCGCTATTTCTGCCTTGCAATAGTTCTCTTAAATTACTCCTGCTTTCTACGCTAACAACAGTCTCATCACCAATAAAACCTTTAGCGTTGGTGAATTGACCAGAGAGCTGATCATCTAAATCTGTTCTATCCGTAATTAAAATTATAGTAGGGCTACCAAAATAGGTGCTTTTCATCAGCAGCCTACTCAAAAAAAGCATGGTATAGCTTTTACCACAACCTGTTGTACCGAAATAGGTGCCACCTTTTCCATCACCATGAGGGCGTTGGTGTAACTTTATATTTTCGAAAAGCTTAACTGTAGCATAGTATTGAGGATAACGACAAACAATCTTTTCATTTTTCTTAGAACTGTCTGGCAGGTAAATAAAATTGCGGATTATATCCCTTAACCTGGTTCGGTTAAACATCCCTTGTATTAACGTAAACATGGCATCAATACCATCAACCTCGGTTTTCATTCCCTCAATTTTTCTCCAGGCGTAAAAGAACTCATAAGGTGCAAAGAATGAACCGGCCTTGGTATTTACTCCATCACTAATCACACAAAATGCATTGTATTTAAATAGTTCGGGTATGTCTCTTTTATAACGGACCGTTAGTTGCTCATAGGCATTGTGTATGGTGGTATCTTCTTTAATTGCAGATTTAAATTCAAACACGACTAATGGCAAACCATTGATGTACAATATTAAATCTGGAATGCGCATCTCATAGCCTCTTATGGCCAATTGATTTACAATTTTATACGTATTTCGATCTGATACTGAATAATCTATCAGTTGAATATAGATGTCTTTTTTGAGCCGGTCTTCCCGTTTAAGCAAAAAACCATCTGAAACCATTTTCATAAAAATTTTATTGCTCTCGTACAAATCGGAAGAGGGTAAACGATCTAAATCCCTAAGTATAGATTCAATTTCATTCTCTGTAATCTCATCGTCTTGATACTGCCTACGCAGGTAGGCTTTTAAGTCTTCATCAATTAGAACTTTATCGCTAACGATATTACCATATACTACAACAGGTTCTTCAACTAAATTTGTAGTGGCTTTACGGACTACATTACCTACCTGATGAATCATTTTCTCATCTTCAAGTAAGTTAATAAATGCATGCTCTAATTGCGATTCGGTAAATTTCATGCTATTTATAATCGTTAATCAACAATATGATATTGCCAATTTCTGTTGTATAATATTTTTGTTGGGGGCTATTCGGAACATTCGGCAACGTCCTGTTTAATAACTTCAAGTTTATTAAAGGTTCTATGTATCGTTTAAAGTTGTCGTTATGCCTTTTTAAGCCTAAACAGTCTTCCTGAATTTCCTTATTTGATTTTGGCTTTCCCGAAAACTTTAAGATTTCAAATTGTTCTGCAGTAAGTTGCGTTGCTAACTTGGCATATTTTTCTACCTGCTTTTCAGTTGGCATTTTGAGTTCAACCATCAGCTCGCGTTTTACCGTACCCAGGCTACCCAAACTAGTTTTCAGATGTTCCATCAAGTCTTTTGCTTTAGCTTGGTCGTTAGCTTGGTCGTTAGCTTGGTCGTTAGCTTGGTCGTTAACAGGAAAAGACATTCGTAAGAAATTATCTGAAAATTTGAAACAATCTTTTGAATAGCTTTCTAAAATGCGGGGAATACCCGAGCCTAATTGTTCTACCAGATCCAAATCTTTATAAATCCGCATAATCTCCTTATTCCTTGGCACCGAAAAGCCCTCGAAAAATTCATCCTGACTCAACCCATCCGGTAAACCACCAGTTGAAGTGATTTCGATAGGATCATCAAACAACTCAAATTTTGGTGGTACCTCGGTTGTGTAATCATTATGTACAAATGCATTAATAATCGCCTCACGTAACGCAATTGCATCCCAGAGCCTGGCTTCTTTTCTTGCTTTGGAAGTGATTTGGGTAATGGTTTTATTTTCTAACTCTATTTTATCTAAAACCTGTTTGGTGGCTTTAATTAAAGATTCATAACCATACTCATTATTTTCTACCAAATTAGCCCTGGTTAAACCATTGTACCGGGCTAACTTTATGGAAGTACTGTTTTTATCGGAAATTAAATAAGCCACGTAATTATATTGCTCATCTGCAATGAGTAGCTCTAAATTGGCAGCAAAATTATTATTCAATCTTTTACCTACGCCCTCATAGTAGATTTTTAACTGCTCAAAACTTAAATTTTGTTGGTTAGATTTAATTTTGCTGATGGAGTTTCTTGTACGCCTGGCAAACAGCGCATCAATCATTTTTTGAGGCATAGGCTCTGATGCCGTACCAATTCTGATAAAAGCCCCTTTCTCTGTCATACCATATTTCTTCAAAAAATAAGGCTTTTCACTACCACTCGCTACTATAATTTTAATAATATCCAATCCATCTTTATGCTCACTAATTACATCAAACAAGCCTAAGCAAGAGGGAGAGATATTATGTTTTAAGCGGTCTTTTATTTTTAACTGCTTGCCGTCACTATCTAAAACCCCTGTTGTTTTACCAGCATTATCAATACCAATATAAATTACACCGCCTTCCTTATAATTTAAAAAAGCAACCACTTCCTTTTCTAGCGAATCGGTAAGTTCTTGTTTGTATTCTACGTGGTTGGTTTCGGACATTACTGATCTTCTGATTTTTCTTTAGATTTTCTGATTCCAATGGACTTAGCCATACTTTCTAAAAGTTCACTTGCATCTCGTTTTTCATTAACAATATTACGAAAGCTTTCTTTTTCTGATTGCCCAGAATTTTGGTACAAAGATTTGATGTAATCTATATGATTTAAAAGTATATTAACGAAGCCATCATCGGACAGAAAACTGTTTTTAATGATAGTTCGAAAAACTTCAGTATTTGGATTCAGCAATCCGTGCTTTAGAAAATATGGTAAAATTTCTTTAGCTGTTTGTACGTCTAACTCCATATTGGAGTTTAAGAACTGATCTCTGATATTTTTCAAACAATTAACTACCGAAATAGTATGATTATTTGAATCGTACACTTCAAGTATCTTCCACCATGGATCCCCAACACTACCTTCTTTGATTTTAGCTATTAATTGTTTTTCAAATACATCAAGTGAAGTTTGGGTTAAAGAGTCCAAATTCAGCTTCTCAAAATAGCGAAAATGCACGTCGCTCCCATCTCCAAAGACGACCTCGTAATCTGCTTCTTCTAAATCTTTGAAATCCTCGTTAAATTTCTCCAAAAACAATTTTGATATATTCAATTCATCGTATTGATAACAGTCGTCAATAAATTCATTGTCTAATTTATCAATATCAAATTTAGATTTATCAATATCCCATTTATTGAATTCTTTCAATAAATTATCATCAACAATAGCTAAACTAGTTTTTAGTTCTTGATATTTTTCAATTAAACTTGTGATATCAGCTGTTCTTCCTAGGTCAGACATTGTAAACATTCTCAAAATGGTCTGCCTAAATAATGGAGAGCTTTTAAAATATTTTGCCTTTAATAATATATTATCATAGGAAATATAATTTAAAATAGTTCTTGCAATTTTTTTCGATCTATCATCATTCTCATTGTTTAGAGTATCTTGAAAATAACTTTGATAAGATGGTTCAAATAAATTAGCTCTGGCAATTCTCATTGCAATCAACTCATCTATTATTGGCAATTCAGATGATAAATTGTTTGTGTATAAAGTATAGATGTTAGCATCATCTAAAGTGTCTTTTAAATCTTGCTTATTTTTAATGGTCTCCTTAATCTTAAGCATTACATCGTTTGCTAATTCCACACTATTTTGACTTATATAGGTGTTTAAACTAGTTTTAAGAAATACTTTATACTTAGGTAAAACATAATTTTTCGTTAAAACTCTTGTATTCTTTAATTTAAGAATTACATCTATAGTTAATTTCGATAGATATTCATCCAGTGTTTGACCATTAGTAACCAATTTATATGGTTGATAATTATCCCCTTTATTTTCAATAAATTCAACAAAACTTTTGGACGCAATATTTTTTTCAAGTATAAGTGGGCTTACTTTTTCTTGACTAATTTCTTTGAACAATTGATCAATTAATGAAACATATTCTACGGAATTAGTTTCATCTAAAATATCGGAATACCCTTTCAATAATTCAAATAAATATTTATTGTCCTGATGATTATTGATTAATACCACTTGCCAATCTTCCACTTCTAGTTTATCAATATGCCGTTTGCTGTTTAAAATCTTATAATAAAATAAATTCCAAGCCCGATCAATATGTAATTGGGAAAGATTTGTTTCTTTTTCTAAATGAGATAACGTCTTAATTGGATTTTCAAAAAGTTCTATACTGGAAATTGCAGAATTAAATATTGAGTCGATAAACTCTGATTTACAAATAATGTTAAATTGCTCAACATCATTCTTATTTAACACATCGCGTAGTTCCTGAGTATATATGAGTTCTAATGCGTTATCAATTTCAATGTGGTAAATAATAGCGGTTAATTGCTTAGCAAATTCGGAATCATTTTGATAGAATGATTTTAATCCCATTAGATAATCAAGATTCGTAATCGCAATTAGTGGGTCTTTTAAAATTTCGTCTTTTCTTAATACAAAAATCGAGATGTATCTTTCTTTAAATTTCTCATCTAACAGCTTTATTGTTAGGATCTCATTAATAAATGAGATAATTTCTCTAGGGGTTATTCTTCTATTTAGAAATTCGTAAACTTGAATTACCAATTTCATCTCATCTTCTTCGAATTGCGTAAAAGCTTTTTTCCATTGATTTTCGAAAAATTGTTTCCAGTCGGACATAATTGGCAATGTAACTCGGAAAACTATATCAAAAGTCTTGTTAACATAGTCATCACCAAAAGTCTTATCTGTTGAATTTAACTCCTTGAAAGCATTTTGGACATGCTCTCGATCAAAAGGCACGATGACTTTGATATTATCATATTTTTTTTCCGCGAAAAAAATGTGAATAGAGGACCAAATATTAAGAATGTGCTTTTTAGGAAGCCTGTCAAAGTTATCAAAGACAATAACCACTTTCTTATCTAAGTCTGAATCTATTTCTTTCATCCATTTTTGAAAATCTCTTACCGAAGGTTGATTCTCAGAAATTGTTTCGATTTTAGTTTCTTCTTTTTGCTTATTCGTATAGACTTGAAATGTTTCTTCGGCAGATATCTTGAACGATTTCCAAAAGCCTTTCTTAGTAAACCAATTTCCAATTACATTGTATATATAAATACCAATGACAATTAATATTGGAAACGCTACTAATACTAGTTTCCAAAACAAAGATTCTATTTTAAAAAAATCTTTAATTGAATCCTTAAAAACATTTACCGTTGGAATATACACAATCGATAATAGGCTAAAAATAAAGCCTATACTTAAATAAGGCTGATTTATTGTGGTTGTTTCCTTTGAGTTTGCTAAAAGCTGTTTTAATTTTGAATCCCAATCCTTTGTATGTTTTTTCAGTAAACTATCTTCATTTTTAATAAACTCGGTAAGTTCAACTAAAATGGCTTTTCGTTGCTCGTCTTCTTGATGTCCCCATACATCATAAATAAAAAAAACATGAGTATCTGTCAGTTTACTTTGAATAAGTTTTACCAAATTGCTTTTTCCAGAACCCCATTCGCCATCAATTCCAATTATTTTGAAATCTGATTCATTGATTACTTTTTCACTAATTATTTGAGCAATTTTATCTTGTGATTTATTTTTAAAGAGGTCTTCTCCAATAGGAGCGTTCGTTAAAAATTTGGGATTATTGATTTTTGTCATCGAGCGTTAGTTTATTTTATTTAAGCAAATTCATTTTCAAATTCAACTTTCGTCATTTTCGCAAACAACACTTTTTTAATATTATTGATAATAATAATTTCCTTGTGTTTAGATTCAATTAAGCCAAATACCAAACTTATCTTTTTCTCATATTCTTCCATTAAATCACGACTTGGTATTATTATTAAAAAATTAGATAATGTTAATCTGTCCCAGTTAGGAAATGTAGAACCTGTAGTTAGTGCTAGAAGTTTTTGTAAACTGTTTTGATAAACTTGGTCGACAAATCTTTGGGAATGGAATGCTCTTAAGCTACAAACTCCACGCCCTAAACAATAGAAACCATCACTCTTAACAAACCTCCCTGTTGTGCTTCCTCTAACACAAATTATTAGATCATCAATTTCAGACAATTTTGTAACTGATGTAGTCCATTTAGTTTTTTCTGTAAAATATTCTCCAAATTCTACAGGGCCATTGACCAGAGGCGTTCCAATTCCCTCAGTATTATATGAATCTCCTTTTGGAGATTGCCCCATAATTATTTTAGTAATATCACCCAATCGGCCTACATCCCACCCCTTCGGTATTTCCCCCAACTCACTTCCTACCATTTCCCCACCACTACTTTTATAAGGCAAACCATTTTCATTATGAAACTCAAAATCTACAAACCATTGTTTATAAATGGCTTGGGCAGTTTCTTCTAATTTGGCAATGAGTTGGTTATTAAGTTTAATTCTGCTTTGAATTACATTATACTCTCTTACAATTTCTAACTGCTTTTCTGGAGATGGAATTGGTAGCTGCATATTGCAAAAGTCTTCCCATTCTAAACTACCTCTTACTCCACCAACAGCATAAAAGCAAGCTTCACGGTCAAATTCAGAACGTGTAAACCACATCATTAAATATTCGGGCAAAAGTTCTTCTGCATTTATAATTTCGAAAACAGGATAAGCTTGTGAAATAAGTGATGGTTCATCTTTGGTGTATAAAGCAACTGGCATTTTCCTATCTCTACGGACTTGCATAATGCTACAAGCAAATTGATTTTTCCGTATAATTTTATAATTCTCCATATCTGTACCAATAACATTGGCAACAGATTTTATAAATTGCTTCGAAATACTTACCCCTAATAAATTTGTGGTATGTAACCCATTGTTTCTTTCATCAACCAATCTGATGTAATTTCCAATAGGTCTATAACTCGATCTCATAACCTAATTCTTTAAAAACACCAAGTAGCTCTTTTTTTGATTGTTTTTCTGTTTGCAATAAAGTTTTAAACTCTTCTTGCAACCTCTTCATCTTTTCATCAAAATCTATATTTTCATCTCTATTTACAAATTCGATGTATTTACTAGGTACCAATGAATAATCTTTAGCAACCACATCTTCCTTACTGGCAGAATAACAGAATTCAGCTACATTTTGATAGCTACTTAAATCGCTTTGCCAGTTATGATAAGCTTGCGTAATCTCTATAATATTTCCGGCAGAGAACTGTGTAAATTTCTTTTCAAATGGGATACCTCTTTCTCGTAAATCCATAAATAAGATCTCATGTTTACGATTTCGATAATTCTTAACGCCGTCGTTAACTAATAATGTTCTTTCTCTTTTGTTTTTATTTAAAATCCAAAGTGTAACACTAATATTAGTGGTATAAAACATATTCTGAGGCAGAATCACAATGGCCTCTACCAAATCATTTTCAATCAGTTTTCTACGTATTTTGTATTCTTCACCGCCCCCACTTAAAGCGCCATTGGCTAAGATAAAACCAGCCACTCCATTTTCAGAGAGCTTGCTCGCCATATTTAATATCCAGGCATAATTGGCATTGCTGGTTGGTGGCACTTCATACCCACGCCAGCGTGGGTCGTCTACCAATTCATTGCTTGCCCGCCAATCTTTTTGGTTAAAAGGCGGGTTGGCCATAATGTAGTCGGCTTTTAGATCCGGGTGTTGGTCACGCCCAAAAGTATCAGCAGGTACATCACCTAAATTGGCAGCAATGCCACGTATAGCTAAATTCATTTTAGCTAATTTATAAGTCGTAGCCGTATATTCTTGGCCGTAAATAGAAATTTCCTTTTTATCGCCGTGGTGGTTCTCTATAAATTTAATAGACTGTACAAACATACCACCAGAACCACAAGCAGGGTCATAGATTACACCTTTGTAAGGCTCAATCATTTCAGCAATGAGGTTTACAATAGATTTTGGGGTATAGAACTCGCCTTTCCCTTTTCCTTCGGCTAAGGCAAACTTACTTAAGAAATATTCATACACACGCCCAACTATGTCTTGTTGTTTGTCTTTTAGGGTATCAATATTATTAATCGTATCGAGCAGGGCAGAAAGCTTGCTCACATCCATATTTAAACGAGAGAAATAATTATCTGGCAATGCGCCTTTTAGTGCAGGGTTATTTTTTTCAACGGTGTGTAAAGCGGTATCGATAATTAAGGCAATATCATTCTGTTTCGAGTTTTTGATTACGGTACTCCAACGAGACTCTTCAGGTAGAAAGAAGATATTCTTCATGTTATAGAATTCCTTCATTTCCAGATATTTCTCTTTCCCTTCTTTTTTCAATTCCGCTCTACGCTCTTCAAACTTATCGCTGGCAAACTTCAAAAAGATTAAGCCTAGTACAACGTGTTTATATTCTGATGATTCAACGGTTCCTCGTAATTTATTAGCAGAATCCCATAAAATCTCTTCTATACTCTTAGTCTGCTTTGCTATTTTGGCCATATTATAAATTAGTAATAGTTATTCTGCTAAAATAGCAAATACCCTAATTGTTAATCTAAATTGTTAGAAGATAAAAGGAAAATTATAGTCCTAAATAATAGAACTACATCTTGGACGATAGAATTTGAGTGCACGATAATTTATTTAGTTGTCTAATGTAGTCATAAGGAACCATAACAAAAAACGAGATAATCTCTATCAAAATCTATTTTGGCTTATTTAAACCAGGAATGATACTAAAGCAGCAACTTTTCGCTGCTGCTTTAACACCATCACAATCTAATTAACTCGTGTGGCAAGGATTCGAACAATTCTTACACCCGTTAATTTTCTTATACGGATGCTTCCTCTTTGCCTCATCAACCGCCGGCGTGCAAGAACTAAACAGCCCTAAGTAATCGTAATTTTCTGAAGGATAATACATGCAATCATCCTTGTGAACCTCGTAATCGCCATTGGCTTGCTGGTTCAAATTTAATCGGTAACTGGCCATAAGATTTGGTTTTAAATTTAACTGCACCAAACCTATTTAATGCAATACGCAATTTTATACGGTTAACCGTAAACATAAAAAGAATGGCTTAAATGCAATGATTTAGTTCTCAAATTCAACTCTCCTCAACCGCCCAGCTTAACTTAACTATTCCACACCAGAATCTTTATAAGCATCATATTTCTTCAGCTTAATTTCCATCATTCTTATTTTTAAGCTGTTTATGTTTTTGTTCTAAATGCTGCACAAAATCTTGCTCTACTTTAGAGAGTTCGTTTTTCAGGCTTTCTTTATAGCTGGTGTATTCTTCTTTGGCTTTGTTTAAAGCTTGTTGGTGGCTAACCGTACCGGAATGGGTTAAAATATCATTACCCGTCATTTGCAAAAAGTCATCAACTCGTTTTAGCCAATCTTGCATGTACATGGGTTTGCGGTTTAAGGCTTGTAATTCGGCTACCTCCAAATAAGCCGTTACCATTCGGTTAAGCACATTGAGTTCTTGCTCGTTTAAGTAATTTTTGGCTACAGCAATTTCTTGTTGGGTAGGCTGTACGCCTTTAAAGTTGGTTAAGCCTAAAAAAGGTTTTGCAGCATCAATTCTGCTATAAACCACTTCTGCAGCAGTTTGTCCGTGTGCTGCCCAATGCATTTTGTTTTGTATGGTTTTAAAAAAGGTTTGCGAGGTTTCGGTATTCGGGTCGTAATCTATACTGGTGGCATACACATCCAATACCTTGCGCCAAAATACTTTTTCAGAAGAACGAATGTCTCTAATGCGAGCCAATAACTCATCAAAGTAATCGCCACCACCTGCTTGTTTCAGCAGTTCATCGTTCATGGTAAAACCTTTAACAATATATTCTCTCAGTCTGGCGGTTGCCCATTGCCTAAATTTGGTACCCTGCAAGCTTTTTACACGATAGCCTACAGAGATAATTACATCGAGATTATAATGATTGGTTTGGTACTCTTTTCCGTCTGCAGCAGTTGTTCGGAAATTCCGAACAACTGAATGTTCGTCTAATTCACCCTCCTCAAAAATATTTTTAATGTGTTCGCTAATGGTAGATTTAGCTTTACCAAACAACTCAATGAGCTGTGCTTGCGTAAGCCAAACGGTTTCATCTTCTAAACGAGTTTGTATTTTAGTTTGCCCATCTTCAGATTGGTATAAAATTAATTCAGAATTCATATTAAGCAAGGTTTAAAATTTCACGGTGCTATACCTGCGGATGTTATTTCGCCACCACCTGCATCACCAGTAAATAAACTACTTCCACTATGTACAGAGGCTATGCGGGTTCCGTAATTCATTATATGATTTTAAGGCTACAAAGTAGCATTTTTTTTTATTGATTAAACTAAATACCATCGATAAAACAAGCGTCGAATTTGATATTTTTTTTTAAATATACTATACGGTTTCACGTACCCTAAACAAGGGTAAATTAACCTATTTTTAATTAAACCCGAGACTAAATAACAACAAACTCACCCCTCCTCTACCACCCAGCTTAACTTATCCTCTTGCTTTACTACCTCTTTTTCCACTTTAGGTTGAGTCACAAAATCGACGATTATACCATCCTTTACATGCAGGGCGTGAATAATTTTACAAGCATAATAACGCCGGTCGGCAAAGCGGGCAGCATCAGTAAAAAATGAAATGCCCATAGCGAAAATCAAGGCTTTATCCCCCTGGTGATTCAGCTGCAAGGTCAAGGCTGTTTTCGAAAAATGGCTGTCGCTTAAAGGTATCACCAGGTCATTTACTTCCATAATTTCGTAGCCGCCCTGATCATCCAGTTCGAAATGAAAGCCCATCACCTGCAACCGGGCTTCGGTAGCTTTAGGATGCGGTTTCAGGAGAGATTTAAGTTCGCACTTAGGCAGAATAAGTTTTACTAATCCATCGGGTTCTATGCACAAAACCGTTTCGCGAAGCCACAACTGTTCCAGGGCTTTGCTGCTGTTAAATTCGAAACCTTTAAGCAAAGCGATGTTACCGTCAATTAATTTTTTATTTCCTGCATGTTCGGCCGGGATGGTTTTAAAGATTTCGATAAAACGTTTGTTCAGGCGATTGAGGAGATCGCCATAGGCATAAAGTTTGACCAGCGGGGCAAATGCTTTCCGGATATAAGCGGCATTTCTGCTGGCCGTGCCAAAATCGCGACTGCTTTTTTTGCTCGCTTCAGTTTGCTGTTTGTGGGCAGCTTTTTGTCTGACAACATCTGTATTTCCACGCTTGTAAAACACAAGATCGCCCAGTTGTCCGTTAATTTTGATAATTCCATTCTGGCTAGCCATAATTTAGTATATTAGGTTAAACAAAAGGGATGATCATCCAATTTAATCAATCTGATTTAAAAATCCCAAAAAAAATATTCCAAACCCCACCTTCACGCCACATTTACCCCACGTTTAAGCCACCTTCCGGCCAGGCTTGCTTATCCCCTGCTGTACACTAACTTAACTATAACTTCGGCTTTGCTTCGGTTGAAATGGAGCTATGGTAAAGGTCGGCGTTATCAAAGGTTTGCATCGCTTTCGGTTGGCTGGTTAACAATAGCTAAATAAAAGGTAAAGCGCAACATAGCTAAGGGTTACTTTGGTATATAGCTGTGTGGGAGAAGTCTGGGTAAGGGGCAAAACTTAAAATTATGCATTAACCATTTGTAAGATTGCTTTACCGACAAATCGGTACAGGCTGATTCGCTCTGCCCCCAGCCTCGCATCTCATACCTATCGGATGATGGATTGACCATATAGACGGCTATTTAAAGATCCTTCGCTGCGCTACCATTGCCGTTATTTTACAAATTATTATTAATCAAAACTTTAATTACTATAGTATTTCCACCCAGCTAGGCCATAGCACGATATCTCCGTTCTATTTAAATCCGGCCTAACAAATTTTTCGGGCTGCACTGCCTAAGCCAAACTACTAGCTTCGAAAGAAAAATTTTCAGCCGGCAGTTTTTGTTTCTTTTTGATGCCAAAAAGAAAGAGCCCTTCGGCGGCGGCGAGCCGAGGCAAGACCGAGCCCTGGGACAAGAGAAGACAATTATACGTCACTCATATTGATTTTAAACAATTAATTAACCCTCAGGATGACAAATGTATTCTTACAAAAAGTATCCACACCAACATGCCAATACATGGTGCCTTGCTGGTCATTAAAATCAAGTGATGGTACATTCAAAGCACTGCCCTGATTAAACTAAACCCGATGGAAGTGAGCATCCTGATTCTTCATCAGGATAAAACGGACAGCGGGACTACCGGAACCGACTATCACAAAACCTGCTTTCCAAAAAATCAACCATATAAGAAATATAAGGGCCATATAAGCCAAGTGTCTAAAATGTTCTTACATTTCTTATATGGTTCAAAAATCAGCTCTGCGCATAACAACCCGTCATCCGACAACTATTCGATGAAGAATTGATCTCGATTGAAATAACGCTCAGATTTATTTCTTTTGGGCCAAGCCAACAGAAAAGCAGCTTGAAGGCCTATAATAACATATACACAACCAAAAAAAAGTAAGATCTCTGTTGGCGGTGAGCCTGTACCGATTTTTCATCGGTAGCTAAGGCAAGATCGGACGAAGGGGAAAAACCTTTAATTGTCATTCTGAACGAAGTGAAGAATCTTTAAATCAAAAGATCCTTCGTACCTCAGGATGACAGAAAATAACAATGCAAGCCTGAAAAAAGGGCAAGAACAATATTATTTCCTAACCACCCCCAGCCCCTCCTAAATCAGGAGGGGAGTTCCCCTCATAGTTTCAGAGGAATAATTCTACGGATGCCTGTCTCTGCTCCATGCGATCTGCTCCATTCTATCTGCACCTCGCTATACGGCCTGGGAAATGATGGAAGGATCCTTCGACTACGCTCAGGATGACAAAAACCCGAAGGAAAATAAAAGTAGGATGAATTAATCGCGATTGAAATAACGCGATTAATCCGCTGCATTATGCTATCTGCTCCCTGCTATACGGCCTGGGATATGATGGAAGGAGAAAACGTTAAAGCTTTTGCACCTCCTTTCAACCTACCACAGCCCAGAGGCAGCACGCCCTCCCCGATCCTTCATCGGGGGCTTGTGCTGACGACCTCAAAGCTTTGACGAATTTATCCAACATCAGATCTAAGCCTTGATCTTTTGTTTCTTTTCTATCAAGAGAAAAGAAAGAGCCCTTCGGTGGCCAACCGAGGCAAGACTGCGCGAAGGGGAAAAACCTTTTAATTGTCATTCTGAACGAAGTGAAGAATCTTCGATCAAAAGATCCTTCGTACCTCAGGATGACAGAAAATAACAAGGCAAGCCTGGAAAAAGGGCAAGAACAATATTATCCTAACCACCCCCAACCCCTCCTAAATTAGGAGGGGAGTTCCTCTCATAGTTTCAGAGGAATAAATCTACGGATGCCTGTTTCTGCTCCGCGCTATCTGCTTCATGCTATCCGGCCTGGGATATGATGGAAGGAGAAAACGTTAAAGCTTTTGCACCTCCCTTCAACCTACCACAGCCCAGAGGCAGCACGCCCTCCCCGATCCTTCATCGGGGCTTGTGCTGACGACCTCAAAGCTTTGACGAATTTATCCGACATCAGATCCAAGCCTTTCAGTTATGCCTTTTTGTTGTTGTTTTTTTAGGCAGGCATGCTTTCGCTGCGCTCAGGTTTGTTACTTTTTCATCAAGGAACCTGCGAAGCAAGCTTGAAGGCCTATAAAAACATAAACCAACACTGAAAAAAAGTAAAAGCCCTTCGGTGGCTAACCGAGGCAAGGCAGAGCAAAGGGGAAAAACCTTTTAATTGTCATTCTGAACGAAGTGAAGAATCTTCGATCAAAAGATCCTTCGCTGCGCTCAGGATGACAGCATCAAATAAAAAAGCACCAAGAACATCGCGTCCTTAGTGCCTAAATTTATACACAAACCTATAAAGTCTTTAAAACCTTATAGGTTTTTGCAAATTAATTCCAGCCGCCTCCTAACGAGCGGTACAAACCTACCACAGCATTTAACTGCTCTGTTTTAATAGTGGTTAATTCCAGTTCACTCTGCAATAAATTGCCTTGCGCCGTAATTACCTCCAGGTAGTTCGCCATACCGCTTTTAAACAACAAACCTGCATTTCTTGAAGCTTGTTGTAAAGTCTGCGCTCTTTTTTCAGCGATGCTGTATTGTGCATTTAACTTCTCTACTTTCGTTAACTCATCCGAAACTTCGCCAACCGCATTCAATACCGACTGACGGAACTGGATCACCGATTTTTCACGGTCGATTTTAGCCAGCTCTAAAGAAGTTTTCAACTGACCTCTCTGAAAAATCGGCTGGGTGATCCCTGCCCCAACCAAACCGAATAAAGATGCAGGTACATTAAACCAGTTGCTCGCTTTAAAAGAGTTGATGCCTCCGCTTGCGGTAATCACCAATGATGGATATAAACTTGCTTTTGCCACCCCAACCTTTGCATTGGCAACGGTAAGCGCCAGTTCTGCACTTTTAATATCAGGCCTGCGGCTTAACATCGATGAAGGAAAACCTGCATTTAAATCCTGCGGAATGATCATTTTATCTAAACGGCTTTCGCGGTTAATGGCTTTAGGCAAAGTACCGATCAATACACTTAAAGCATTCTCCTGTAAGGTTACATTCTGCTCTAAACGAGGGATTAACTGTGCCGCATTTAACTGCTGCGCCTGTGCCTGCTGTATCGCTAATGAAGTTACCTGACCAGCATCAAACTGTAAATTGATAATCCTTAAGGTACTGTCGTTAAGCTTTAAGTTCTTTTTCGCGATTTCCAATTGTGCATCCAACATTAGCAAATTGTAATAACCTTGCGCCACATTGGCCACCAAACGTGTTTGAACTGCTTTACGTGCCTCTTCTGTCTGCAAAAAACTGGCTAAAGCGCCAGCTTTTTGATTGCGGATTTTTCCCCAGATATCAGCTTCCCAAACCACACCCAGGTTCGCATTGTAATCTTCGATGTGTGTTGAACCGGTAAACTGGTTAAGGCTTAAACCATTTAAACTGTTATCAGACGGGCGGCTCGAACTCGCCGCCACCTGCAATTTCAATTCAGGTAAATAACCCAATTTCGATTGTTTGAACAATACTTCAGCCGCATCGATATTTTTCAATGCAATTTGCATATCGTAATTTTTAACCAGCGCTGTATCAATTAAATGCTGAACAGTAAGGTCGTTGATGAAACTCTTCAGGGGCATCGTGCCAATGCTTGAAGAATCTTTTGGCAATCCGTTTCTGAACAAACCTGGTGCTATATTTGGCAAGGCTGTATCTTTCGAAACCGAACATCCGCTCCAGATTAAAGCAAGGAGCAGGATGGTAATAATATTAAACCGTTTCATAAACTACATGATTATTATTTACAGGTTCTCCATGGTGCTGAACAACCTCATTTTTTGATTTTTTTGATATTTTTTCCTGTAAAGCCTGGAAGATGACAAAAAGTACTGGTATGATGAACAAGCCTAAAACTACACCCGATACCATCCCTCCTGCTGCTCCGATACTGATGGAGTGGTTACCCTGCGCCGACGGACCTGTTGCAATACTCATCGGGAATAAACCGAATACAAAGGCCAGTGAGGTCATAATAATCGGTCTGATCCTCAATCTTGCGGCTTCTATGGCCGAATCAACAAGACTGAGTCCTGCCTTTCGTCGCTGCACGGCAAACTCCACAATCAGGATGGCGTTTTTAGCCAGCAACCCGATCAGCATAATCAGTGCTACCTGTACATAAATGTTATTTTCGATACCAGTTAAACCCAATACCACAAACACACCAAATACACCTGTAGGGATAGAAAGGATTACCGCCAATGGCAGGATGTAACTTTCATATTGTGCTGATAATAAGAAGTAAACAAACACTAAACAAAGCAGGAAGATCACTGTCGACTGTCCGCCTGAAGAAATTTCCTCACGTGTTTGTCCTGAGAATTCGTAGGCATATCCGGTTGGCAACTGTTCTTTAGCCGTTTCTTCTATCGCTTTAATCGCATCACCAGAACTGAAACCTGGTTTAGGGATCGCATTTACCTCTATCGAGTTAAACAGGTTATAACGCGAAGCCGTTTCAGAACCATATACACGGGTTAATTTAACCAGGGTACTGATGGGCACACTTTCACCTGCCTTGTTTTTCACAAATACACGGTCAATACTTGCAGGATCAGTTCTGTCGGCAACATCTGCCTGAACCACTACCCGGTAATATTTACCAAAGCGGTTAAAATCTGAGGCCTGCGCCGTACCAAAATACGTCTGCATGGTTTGTAAGATATCTTTTTTGCTTACACCCAGCTGATCGGCCTTTTCGTCGTTCACATCCAGTTGTAACTGCGGATAATCTGCTTTATAAGAAGTAAAAGCATAAGCAATAGCCGGTTTCGCCATTAACTTGGCGATGAAGTTATTCGCCACACCACTAAATTTATCCAGCCTGCCATTCGTTTTATCCTGTAACATCACGTTCATGGCCTCCACGTTACTAAAGCCCGGAACCGTAGGAAAACTGAATACAAAGAAGGTACCGGCAGATATGGCCGCCATTTTGGCCCTTACAATATTTTGGATCTCATCGATGTTTTTAACTTCCCCTCTTTCGTCGTTTGGTTTTAACAATAAGAAAATCTGTCCGGCCGACGGACTGTTGGATGCGGTTAAAAAGTTATAACCCGCCAACGACATCACAAATCTTGCTGATGGCATCGCCCTCAGCTCTGCTTCAGCCTGTTTTAACATTTTATTGGTATTGGCTAAGGATGTTCCTGATGGACTGGCCACGGCAATCGCCACAAAACCCTGATCCTCTGTCGGGATAAAGCCTGTTTTAGTTCGGCTTACCAGGAAAACGGTAACCAGAACGATTAAAGCAAGCCCGCCCATACTGATCCATTTATTACGGATAAGCACTTTCAAACCGCCAACATACCGGTTGGTCATGTAATTAAACCCACCGTTAAAACCTGCATAAAACTTTTCTACAAAACCTTTTTTAGGCGCGTTGTGACCACCTTCAGCATGTTTGTTCTTTAAAAATAAGGCAGCCAATGCCGGACTTAAGGTTAAGGCGTTAACAGCTGATATAATGATGGCTATCGCCATGGTTAAAGCGAACTGTTTGTAGAAGATCCCTGTTGAGCCGGTCATAAAACCAACCGGTAAAAATACCGCCGCCATCACCAGTGTGATTGATATAATGGCCCCGGTAATTTCGCTCATCGCCTGGGTGGTTGCCTCTTTCGGACTAAGTGAAGGGTTTTCTTCCATTTTGGCATGCACCGCTTCTACCACCACAATCGCATCATCTACCACAATACCAATGGCCAATACCAGTGCGAACAGGGTTAAAAGGTTAACAGAGAAGCCGAACAACTGCATGAAAAAGAAGGTACCGATAATCGCCACCGGAACCGCAATAGCCGGAATTAAAGTAGACCTGAAATCCTGAAGGAAGATAAATACCACGATAAATACCAGTAAAAAGGCTTCGATCAAAGTGTGTTCCACCTGATTAATGGATTCGTCCAGATCGGTTTTGGTACGGTAAAACTGGTTGTATTTAATACCTGCCGGGAAATCTTTCGATAGTTTAGCCAACAGTTTATCAATAGCAATTTGGATTTCGTTGGCATTAGAACCTGATAACTGGATTACCCCGATGGTAATCCCATCGTGTCCGTTTAAACGGTTAACACTACCATAGCTATAAGCACCCAGTTCTACACGGGCCACATCTTTTAAACGTAATATAGAACCATCTGAATTAGAACGGATCGCAATATTTTGATATTCCTCTGGTTTGGTCAGTTTACCCTTATATTTAATGATATATTCAAAGGCCTCACTACTTCTTTCACCAAACCGACCAGGGGCCGCTTCCAGGTTTTTATCCTGAATGGCAGTGATTACTTCGTTAGGTGTAATTTTGTAAGTAGCCAACTGACTTGGGTTTAGCCAGATACGCATCGAATAATCTTTAATCCCACCGAATACACTGGCCGAACCTACCCCCGGAATCCGTTTAAGTTCGGGAATGATATTGATCTGCGCATAGTTATTTACAAAAACGGCATCGTATTTTTCAGGATCTTCAGAGTAAACCCCGATAGCCCCGATAAAGCTATTTTGCTGTTTGGTGGTGGTGATACCATATTGAACAACCTCTGCAGGCAATTGACTGGTGGCCTGCGAAACCCGGTTCTGCACGTTAACAGCTGCCTGATCGGGGTTGGTACCTTGTTGAAAGTAAACCGTAATGGCCAGGGTACCATCGTTACTGGCGCTGGAGGTCATGTAGGTCATGTTCTCCACACCGTTAATTGCTTCCTCCAATGATGGCGTTACCGAACGTAAAATGGTTTCGGCATTAGCCCCAGGGTACACCGCAGTTACCAATACCGACGGAGGTGCGATATTTGGAAAGCGCTCTAAGGGCAACTTTGTTAGGCCAAGTATACCAACTATTACCAATAAGATGGAAATAACAGTTGAAAGTACAGGCCTGTCTATAAATTTCTGAAACATGATTGCTTAAACTTTAATGGTTTGTTAATTTTTTGTTTTTGCAACAGCTACTTTATCTGCTGCTTTTTGAGGCTGGATCACCATACCCTCCTGTAACTTATCAACCCCGCTTAACACGATCTGGTCGCCAGCTTTTACCCCGTCTTTAACCAGGTAATTTTCGCCGGCTTTACCCACAATGGTAATGGCTTGTTTTTTCACCTTACTGCTGTCGCCTACGGTAAATACAAATACTTTATCCTGCATTTCTACCGTTGAGGACTGCGGTACCAGAATGGCATTATCGTGCTGTAAACCTAAACGGATTTTCCCCGTATTACCCGAGCGAAGGGTTCCACTGGCATTAGGGAAACTGGCCCTTAAAGTAATGGCACCTGTGTTTTTATCAAACTGACCATCAATCATATCAATCTTACCTTTAATCGGGTAAGCTGAATTATCGGCCAGTAAAAGTTCTACTGCTGGTAAATGTTTGATCCTGTCGGCAGGAGTTTTACCCGGGTAGTTTGCATTAAAGTTGTTGAAGTCGTTTTCGGCAAGGGAGAAATAAACATGTACTTCGTGGATATCTGATAACTGCGTTAAAGCAACTTGATCAGTCGGAGAAACTAAACTTCCTTGTTTTTTAGGAATGCGACCGATGTAACCGCTAACAGTAGCCTTAACATTGGTATAACCTAAGTTAATCTGTGCTGAAGCCACACTGGCTTTAGCTTGTTCGGCATTTGCCTGGGCGATTTTATACGCCGTTTTAGCGGTTTTTAGCTGAAAATCAGAAACTACCTTATTCTGAACAAGTGGTGTTAATTTATCAACTTCCAATTGGGCGTTTAAAATAGCCGCTTCTGCAGCATGTAAACTTGCTTTGGCATTGTTTAAAGCCTCGCGGTAAGGGTTTTCGTTAATTTTGAACAGGGTTTGTCCGGCAGTTACATAAGCGCCTTCGTTAACCAGAACGCTTTGTAAATAACCACTTACCTGCGGACGCACATCGATATCAACAGCGCCCTGAATAGAAGCCGGATATTCTATATACGTAGTTTCTGTGCTGGCGTTAATTGCGCTTACAGGCAGTGCTGGTGGTGGTGGTGCCGCTGCTGATTGATCAGGAGATGACTTACAACTCACCAAAATTATAGATAGAAGAGAAATTGTTAACATTGAATTAATACCATTAAACCATTTAACGGTGTTAAGTAACGGATACAAGCGATGTAGAGATTTCATATAATTAAATTTAATTGGATTATAGTGTATAAATAATCTAACAGTGTTAAATTACGGTGTAAAAAAAATATTTTAACTGTTAATAGATAAAGTAATGCCTTTGATGGCATCTTTTAAAATTTGTTGATTTAGTTCGTTTGTTGTTCTGCCATTCGGACGTACCAGGTTGATGGAAATTAACCCGTGAATGATCGACCAATAGGTGTAATATTTTCTGCAGATATCATCCTCAGATACGGGTTTCTTATCAAATAAAGATTCGATTACATCCCCTAACATACTACTCAAGTTTTCAGCTTCGGGCATCGAATTTTTAACATTACAACAAACCATGTCTACACCGTACATCAACTGATAAAATTCTTTGTGGGTAAAAGCGAAGTTCCAGTAGGCAATCCACATGGCTTCCATTTTATCTTCCGGAGATTCGTGCTGATCCCTGGCTTCGCGGATATCTTTGGCCAAAATGAGGTATCCTCTTCTGGTGAGTTCCAGTAAGATGCCATCTTTGTTCGAAAAATATTCGTAAATAATTGGTGCAGTATATTCAATCTGGTCGGCAATTTTACGCATACTCAATGCCTGCCATCCCTCTGTTTGCACAATGTTCAAGGCAGCATCCAGAATTTTGGTTCTGGTTTCATCTTTTAAACGTAGAATTCTTTCTTTACTTCCCATGACTGGAATATTAGGTGTAAATAATCTAACACCGTTAAGCAAATGTAGAACCAATTCCAGAATTCACAATCATTCATTTGTCATAAACATTTTATTGATTAGTTTTACGAATGATAATCAACGATTAAAGCATCTGAAACGCTTTTTCAAATAAATTAATTTTCTCAATAACTTATAAAAAATGATTTTCCGCGAAGCAAAAAGAACTGACATCCCTGCGATCCAAATTGTCAGGCATACCGTAAAAGAGAACATTTTGTCCGATCCTGCTTTGGTTACGGATAAAGATTGCGAAGAATTTATTACGCACCGCGGCAAAGGATGGGTTTGCGAAGTAGATGGAGAAGTAGTTGGGTTCTCCATCGTAGATTTAAAGGAGCATAACATTTGGGCGCTCTTTCTGCGTCCGGAGTTCGAAGGTAAAGGCATCGGCAAAGAACTGCACCGCTTAATGATGGATTGGTATTTTGATCAAACGCAGGAAATAGTTTGGTTGGGTACATCGCCCAATACCCGTGCGGAAGAATTTTATACCCGGCAAGGCTGGAAAAAAGTAGGCGTGGTAAATAAAGGTGAAGTGAAATTTGAGATGGGTTATGAGGATTGGGTGAATAGGTAAATCCATTCAAAATATCGTCATTTTAAGGCATTGCTAAGAACGGTCGTCTTTCCCGCGCAGGTGGGAACCACGAAGTGCTCAGCGAAGCTAATCTTAATGAACCCTACAAACCCCTAACATGGCATCAGGATTCCCAATCAAGTTGGGAATGACGATTCAGCGGAGAAAAGATTAACCACCAAGCCACAAAGAACACAAGTATTGTGCCTTAGTAATAGCCGCCAAAAACTGAACCGTATCAGGCATATAAGTTACATATAAGCGCAACGCCCAATATGTTCTTACATGTCTTATATGGTAAAAAACTATAATAAAAGTATTAACCACTAATATCCTGAAACAAATCCGAAAGCTATCGGATCAGGGTGACGGACTAGAAGAGCAATATTAATTCGTTCGCTAATTGCGATAGTAGTAAGATTGCTTCGTTCCTCGCAATGACGATGCAGAAAAAGATTCACCACTAAGTCACAAAGAACACCAAGTATTGTATCTTAATAATAACAGATAAAAACTGAACCATATCAGGCATATAAGTTACATATAGGCTCAATGCCTAATATGTCCTTAAATGTCTTATATGGTAAAAAGAAACTAGTAAAGTTTTAACCGTTAAAACCCTGAAACAAATCGGATAGCTATCGGATCAGGTTGAAGGGAAAGAGCAATCTTAATGCGCCCGCTAATCGCGATAGTTGTAAGATTGCTTCGTTGCTAGCAATGACGATTCAGAAAAGAAAAAGATTCACCACTAAGTCACAAAGAACACAAAGCAAATTTCTTAGTGACTTCGTGCCTTAGTGGTAAAAAAATCTAACTATTCCAGATAAAAGGTGCCTGTTGTACAAAGGCCTTCTCCCCGAACTGCTCAATAATAAACCGGGCCAAATTAGAAGCATTAATCTGATCGCCATCACAATTAATCAAACTTGTGCCTGCAGGGGTTTCCTCGTCGGTTTGCATGATTAAAGGCAATCGGATTAAAGTCCAATCAAGATCACTTTCAGTTAACAGATCATATTCTTTTTGCCTGTCTGCGGTAGAAACCGGATAATTATCGTACATCCATTGGGTAGCAAATTGGGTTTTGACATCCTTTTCATCAGCAGTACTATCTACGTTGATACCGGTTATGACGATGTAACGTTTCAGATCAAAAGCCTTCATTGCTTTTAGAATATTAGCTGTTGATTGTGTGAAGATTGTTTTTTCGCTGGTAGGTTGTCCCATTCCCAAGGCGCTGACCATGATATCGCAGCCTTGGATAAGTGCATGTACCGTTTCCACATCTTTAACATCGCCGATTACAATTTCCAGCGAGGGATGATGGATCTGAAGTTTTTCTGGATTCCTGATAAGGGCTTTTACCCTGAATTGTTGCGCCAATAGCGCTTTTAAAATATAAGTACCGGCTTTACCTGTAGCACCGATTAAAGCAATTTTTAAATCTTGCATGATGTTTTTTATAAAATTTTAGAAAATAAAAATTTATCCCTTGCTATCAGAACGATAAGGGAATATCAGAATTGAATTCTGTTTGAGTTATATTTATAAAGAGATTTTAATGGGACTAATGTACAAAAAAATCCGCCATTTCGATGTATAAAGCCTACCTGAAACAGACAGGCAATCATACTACGATCGCTATACCTATAGTTATAAGATTACTAAAAAAGGTCGTCTTTCCCGCGCAGGCGGGAACCACGAAGTGCTCAGCGAAGCTAATCTTAATGCTACCTAAAAACACTACCAGAGCATTACGATTCCCAATCAAGTTGGGAATGACGATGTAGCCTAGAAAGGATTAACCACAAAGGCACAAAGAACACAAAGTATTGTGCCTTAGTAACAGCCGTCAAAAGACTGAACCATATAAGGCATATAAGTTAAATATAAGCGCAATACCTAATATGTTCTTACATGTCTTATATGGTGAAAAGAAACTAGTAAAGTTTTAACCATTAAGACCCTGAAACAAGTTCAGGGTGACGACCTGAAAAAGCCTGCCCCGACTTTCGGGGAAGCAATCTTAATGCGCTCGCTAGTAGCGATAGTTGTAAGATTGCTTCGTGCCTCGCAATGACGATTTATGGAAGAAAAGAAAAATACTAACGCTTAAACTTCATCATGAAATTGCTTACACTTTCCTCCAAATTCCCATCAGCAATGGCTTTAACGAAAGCAGTACCAATAATAGCACCATTAGCGTACGAGCAGGCCTTATCAAAAGTCTGTTTATCACTGATTCCGAAGCCGATCATTGTTGGGTTGTTCAGATTCAGGTTTTTAATTCTGCTGAAATAAGCTTCTGTGGTATCGCCAACTTCGAGGTTTTTACCCGTAGTAGCCGATGATGATAACAAATAGATAAATCCATTGGTTAAACCGTCAATTTTATGGATGCGTTCCTCAGCCGTTTGAGGGGTGATTAAAAACACATTGCTCAGGTTATGTTTTTCAAAGCAATCTTTATAAAATTCCTCATACTCTACCATGGGCAAATCAGGAACGATACAACCATCTACCCCTACTTCGGCACAGGCTTCGCAGAATTTTTCTACGCCAAACTGCAAAACCGGATTTACATACCCCATTAACAAAACAGGAATGGTAACGGTCTTACGCAAGTCTTTCAACTGTTCAAAAAGCAGATTAAGCGTCATGCCCTGATCGAGTGATTGTTTACTACTGGCTTGAATTACCGGTCCATCGGCAACAGGATCGGAATAAGGAAAACCAATTTCGAGCATATCAGCACCCGATTTTTCCAGTGCTTCAGCAATTTGAATCGTATCGCCAGTATTTGGATAACCAGCAGTATAATAAATTGATAATATGTTTTTCTTCTCCTGAAAGAGTTGTTTAATTCTGTTCATGTTTTTGAGATGGGAGATTTGAGATGTGAGATTGGAGATTGATGACCTGCAAGGAAGTCTACTGTCTCATATCTCACTTCTCAAATCTTTCTTAAAGATTAAAATATTTAATATAAGTATCCAGATCCTTGTCGCCACGGCCTGAAAGGCAAACCACTACATTTTCGCCGCCTTTGAATTCCATTTTTTCTAAGTAAGCCAATGCATGTGCGCTTTCAATAGCTGGAATAATCCCTTCCAGTTGTGTACAAAGCAAACCAGCTTCTAAACTTTCTTCATCAGTAATGGAAACATATTGGCCGCGGCCGGTTTTAAACAAATGTGCATGCTGTGGCCCAATGCCCGGATAATCCAATCCTGCCGAAACCGAATGGGGTTCTACTACCTGACCATCTGGCGTTTGCATTAAAATACTTCTGCTCCCGTGTAAAACACCCTCTTTACCTAAATAAGTGGTTGCGGCAGAAAATCCGCTCGAGACTCCTTTTCCGGCTGCTTCAACAGCGATGAGTTTAACATTCTCATCGTCCATAAAATGATAGAACATGCCCATCGCATTACTTCCACCACCTACACAAGCCAAAACATAATCAGGCTGATCACTACCTGTTTGCTCCAACAATTGTTTTTTGGTTTCCTCAGAGATGATC
Organism: Pedobacter sp. D749; assembly: GCF_019317285.1. Lineage (NCBI taxonomy): Bacteria > Pseudomonadati > Bacteroidota > Sphingobacteriia > Sphingobacteriales > Sphingobacteriaceae > Pedobacter > Pedobacter sp. D749. The sequence goes on along the minus strand of NZ_CP079218.1, from coordinate 1,177,783 downwards.
GATTGAAAAATCGCCACCATATCTGGATAAGGGTGTGGACCCACCACCGAACCGATGATATAATGTGTATCAACAGGATTATTAATCCAGTCGCGCATCGCCTCATTGGTTGCATCTTTTAAGGTTTTACTTCCAGAACTGGCGGGAACAACCTTTGCACCCAGCATTTTCATGCGGGCTACATTCGGTGCCTGGCGCTCAATATCCACCTCGCCCATGTAAATCACACATTCGAGGTTACGCAAAGCGCAAACCGTTGCTGTAGCTACTCCATGCTGACCAGCACCTGTTTCGGCAATGATTCTTTTTTTGCCCAGTTTTTCTGCCAATAAAATCTGTCCGATGGTATTGTTAATCTTATGGGCGCCAGTATGGTTTAAATCTTCTCTTTTTAAGAAAATATTGGCACCAAATCTTTCCGAATACCTTTTAGCCAGGTATAATGGCGAAGGACGGCCAACGTAATCTTTTAATAACTGATGAAATTCCTTTTGAAAACCGGCATCATCAATAATCTTTAAATAGTTTTGACGCAATTCTTCTACGTTTGGATAAAGCATTTCGGGAATGTATGCACCTCCAAAATCTCCATAATATCCTTTTTCGTTTACTTTGTATTTCATATCCGTAAATTTTGTCATTCTGAGGAACGAAGAATCTGTTAAATATCGTCAGCAGTTCTTCGTCGCTTGCAGATACTTCGTACCTCAGTATGACCGTCTATTTATTCATTTCTTTAATAAATTCTTTAATCTTCTCCGCGTCTTTCAAACCCGGCTCAATTTCGAACCTGCTATTGATATCCAAAGCATATAAACGTTCGTCATTTATTTCTTTTATAGCTGAGCTATGTTCTAAATCAATTCCACCACTCAAAAAGTAAGGTTTGTTGCAAGTATATTGGTCTAAAACAGACCAATTGAATGTTTTTCCCGATCCACCATGTGTTTTGGTTTTGGTATCAAACAAAAAGTAATCCACCACATCTAAATAAGGTTCCAGATCAGAAAAATCAAAATCTTCATCTATTCCAAAAGCTTTGATCACTTCTAAAGTAGAGAAAGTCGATTTTAATGCTTCACAGTATTCAGGCGATTCACTGCCATGTAACTGAACAGCCTTTAGCTTCAATGTGTTTACTTTATCGTTTACTTTTTCAAGCTCTTCATTTACAAAAACACCAACAGTTTTAATTTCTGCGGGAATGTATTTAATCAATTCAGCAGAAACATCACTGATTAGCCGGGGCGATTTATCATAAAAGATAAAGCCAAGATAATCTGGCTGCAATTCGGCAACCGCAGCAATATTCGCCGCCAAACGCATTCCGCAAACTTTTAACTTTAACATGCCAATAAGTTTTTGAAACTGTTTAACGCTTTTTTGCTTGTTAAAGATTCTTCGGCTTCATAAAAGCAGTCAGCAAAAGACAGTTCAGGTTTGATCGTTTTAATTGCTAGTGCCGAATTACACAGTACCACATTGTTCTGCACATCAGTGGCTTCGCCGTTTAACACATCCATAAATATTTTGGCTGATGATTCTACGGTATCACCACCTTTAATGGAATTCATATCAACCTTGTCGAAGCCCATATCCTGAAGCGTTAAAATCTGTTCTCCCTTGTTCGAAAAGGTTTTTACATCGCAGGTTAACGAAACTTCATCATAACCTTCCAGTGCATGTACAATGGTATAACTTTTATCCGTATCCTGATATAAATAAGCATATAAACGCGCCAGTTCCAAACTAAATACCCCTACCATCTGGTATTTTGGCTGTCCCGGGTTAACCATGGGGCCGAGCATGTTAAAAAATGTTTTCACCCCTAACTCCTTACGAATCGGTGCTACAATTTTCATCGCCGGATTAAACAGCGGAGCATGCAGGAAACAGATCCCTGCTTTATCCAGATTACGTTTTAAAGTGTCTTCGTTATTGGTAAACGTATAGCCTAAATATTCCATTACATTGGAAGATCCGCAGCCTGAAGAAACGCCATAATTACCGTGTTTAGCCACATGATGGCCAGCACCTGCCACTACAAATGAGGACAGGGTAGAAATATTAAAAGTGTCTTTGCCATCACCACCGGTACCGCAAAGATCAATCAGGTCGTAACCTGATAAGTTTACTTTTACACACATATCCAACATCGCATCACGGAAGCCCTGTAACTCCTGCACCGTGATGTTGCGCATGGCATAAGCGGTAATAAAAGCGGCAATTTGTGAAGAATTGAAAGCTCCTTCCGAAATGGAGATTAGAATGTTCTTTGCTTCTTCCCTGCTAAAACTCTTGTTCTCGAATAAATGGTTTAATATTTTTTTCATGTTTTATATTCAATCTTGCGCCATGGTTTGTATCTCCCCAAACTATTTATATTTATTCCGGTTCGTGGAGACACGAACCTTGGCGATGGTTTATTGCAATGTTATTTAACCACAGATGAAAAGGATGAACACGGATAAAAATCTGTGTGTATCTGTGCTCATCTGTGGTTCATTTTCATTTATCTCTTTATTTTGCGCCATGGTTTGTGTCTCCACAAACCACTTAATATTTTCTAAATCTTATTTTATAGATGCTGAAACAAGTTCAGCATGAAGCCTATTTTTAAAACCACCCCGTCCTGCGGACACCCCTCCACGGGAGGGGAAGGCATAAAAAAAGGATTGCTTTTTGGGCAATCCTCTTAGTTGTGTTTAAAATATTTTAAAATATATAACAATAGAATTTGCCTAACGAATTTCGTTATGCCACCACCAATTGTTATTTAAGTTTTTAATTATCATGTTTGTATAAAGCAAATATTGACATAGTTTTTTAATATTCCAAAATCTTTCTAAAAATATATGGCTTTCTTTAAAAGAAAAGTACAGTTTAATGATGATTTAGGTTTCGGATCCAATCCGGTAACCAAAAACCAGCGCATGCTTAACCCTGATGGTTCGGCAAATATAGAACGTACAGGCCTGCCCTGGTTTAAGTTCGACGATACCTATACCCGCCTGGTTACCATGAGCTGGCCGCGTTTTTTCTTCGTCATTCTACTGGCCTACCTCGTTGTAAATACCATATTCGCAGTTTTATATAATGTAGTGGGTATCGAAAACCTGGAAGGCGCTAAAGGTGCAACCCTTCGCGATCAGTTTTTTGATGCCTTTTTCTTTTCTGCTCAAACCATTTCTACCGTGGGTTATGGTCATATTTCTCCGCAGGGCTTTGTTACGAGCATTCTGGCTGCCTTCGAAAGTATGCTGGGCCTGCTTGCTTTTGCATTAGCAACAGGTTTATTGTATGGCCGTTTTAGCCGGCCTACTTCTAAAGTGAGTTTCAGCAAAAAAATGGTGATTGCTCCTTACGAAAAAGGCCATGGTTTAATGTGCCGTTTGGTTAACCTGCGTCGCAATCAGCTTATCGAGGTTGAAGTGCAGATGGTCATGTCGTACAATGAAACCGTTGATGGTAAACATGTAAGAAAATTCTATCCCCTCGCATTAGAGCGCAATAAAATCGGCATCCTCTCTTTAAACTGGACGCTGGTACACCCGATTACAGAAGAAAGTCCGTTTTTCGAAAAATCGTTAACTGAACTGCAACAGGCAGAAGTGGAAGTTTTTGTAATTCTTAAAGCTTTTGATGATACTTTCTCGCAGACCATCCACACCAGAACCAGTTATCAGGATGAGGAAATAGAAATGGATGCTAAGTTTGAGAAAATGTATTACCATAATGAAGAAGGCAAAATGGTGATGGATTATAGTAAGCTGGATAAGGTTACGCGGACGGTGTAAAGGTCTTTTTCCTCTTTTAAAAAATTGTTTTGTTTTTTGGAAAGCAAGTTTCAATGCTAATCGGTTGCGGTAGTCCCGTTATCCGCTACAATCTTTTTGTGACATTCTATTCAATGTTGCTGCAAACAAAAAGGATTTTCACTTCTACCGGGTTTAGGTGGGCTGGTGCAGTAAACAAAACCACCCCGCCTTACAGGCACCCCTCCAAAGGAGGGGAATTGTCCCTCATCGTCTTTATGCAATTTGCATTCCCCTCTCCCGGAGGGGTGCCTGTAAGGCGGGGTGTTAATAACGCCATATAAAATCCAAAATATCCTGATACAATTGATTCCCACCAAAAATCATCTGACTGATCATCGGGACATGGCTTTTGCCTTTAATCTCCTTTATTTCTACCGGGATATTGTTGGCTTTAAGTTTTTCATATAACCTCGGCGTTTGCAATTTAATGGCACCATAAGTTTTGCTTCCATAAAAAAGCAAATGCGGATTTTTGATGTTGTTTACATAATCCAATGGTGAAGCCTCTTTCCAAACCGCAGGCTGATCGGTAAAAGTCCGGATGAAATCGAAATAAAAATGGTCTTTTTCGGCTGTGCTTAAATATTCCTTCATATCTAAGCCGAAAGGGTCATTCAGGATTACTCCTTTAATCGGATTTTTAATACCCACTTTTTTAAAATATTTAGGATCAGCATTAATCAATTCAGCAAGATGTGCCCCCGCTGAGTGTCCCATTACAAAAATCTTTTCCTTACTCGCCGTATAATCGGCTATATGCGCTTGTACCCACTTTACTGCCAAAGCGCAATCATCGCCCATTTTTTCGTACTGAACATTTGGTGCTAAGCGATAATTAATGATAACGGTAACTACATCCTTTCGCGCGAAATTCCTTCCCAACCACCAATAAGTTTCTTTTTTACCACTGCTCCACGAGCCGCCATGAATGAAAATTAATACGGGTTTATTTTTGATACTGTCGTTTTTGTAAAAAATATTCAGTGTATTGGCTTCGTCAGTATTGCCCACATAATTGATGTTTTTTACTTTTTTAACTTGCGCAGAAGAAAGTATCGTTTGGAACAAGAGCATTACTAAAACAAGGGATTTGTACATAAAAAAGATTTAACGCTTCAGTTAATAAACGAAATTGTTGTAGAGGCGGATTTTTGATAATCGGTTCGTCAACCTGCCCATTTTCAGATCCTACCGTGTTGGCAAAATTAATTATAATATTCTTCTACCGCTCTATGCCGCGGGGCATGGTACTTTGGAGCGCCAAAGTACCCAAAGCGCTTTGTCAATCCAGCAATGAGCCTTTTGCACAATCCCATGCGCATCAAAAAACAGCGGCACTTCGTTTTGTGTTCAATATTTTTTTTTAAAATTAAATCATCTTTTATGAACACAAAACCACTGCGTTTCAGATTTTTTAGTGCCGATTTACCTGAATTGCAACTGTTTTTTGATTTCCCCGGCTCTTGGGATTGACAGCGTCCTTGGTTAAAATCCGTGCTTTATTAAAGTTGGTTAGCGAGATGCCTAAACTATTCTCTTAAAAAATGTGTCCACACGGTAGATTTTCACATCGAGATCACAGTAGCAAAAAATATTAATAAAGCCCCTCGTTTTTCACAAGGGGCAGTCTTAATTTTTCATTAATTAATAATCAACAATAAACTAGTTTAACCTAGAACAATGTGCACATTTTGGTTTACCACCTGTACCAGTCCTTAAGTTTTCCTTTTCGATGTTGTTACCTTCCGTACAATTAGTGTTATCATGGTAAACACTTTGTTTAACAGAATGAAATGCAGCTGTTTTTGCCATATGAATTTAATTAAATGAGATACAAAAAACTCAATTAATTATTTTTGTTTTTTACGGTAAACCATAAATACTTGCATCTTTTTCAGCTCCACAATTAGAAACGACTAGATTTTGCCTATGGAACTTCCGGTAAGAGTCTTCGACTCCGCTCAGACTGACAATTAATCTAGCTTAAACCGCTAACATAACTGTGTCACCGAAACGCCAAACCCTAACCGAAATACGCTATTCTATTTAGCTTAAACCCTCTACTTTAAGCCTTAATCAGCGGATTCTTCTCTTTTGCAAACAAATCAAAGACCTTTTTATCTACCAATGCAGGAAAAAGTTTGTTCATCCATACCGCTAATTTCCCTTGTCCGGTCATGATTAAGGTACGTTTACGTTTTTCGATACCATCGGCGATAATGCCCGCCACCTCTTCTGATGTCATCATTTTACCTTCATCCATACTGGTTTCGCCATGTGCAGCACCATCTTTTGATAAAGCGGTTACCCGGATATTTGAAGCAGTAAAGCCAGGACAGGCCAATAAAACGTTTACACCTGTTTTTAGTAATTCGGTACGTAAAGATTCCATAAAACCATTCATTGCAAATTTAGAAGCGGAATAACCCGTTCTGCCAGGCAAACCCCGGTAACCTGCAATTGATGAAACACCAACCACTGTTCCTTTGGTTTTTAAAATCTCAGGCAAAGCGTATTTGGTACAATAAACGGTTCCCCAAAAATTCACATCCATCAGGTTTTTTAGCACCGATAAATCAAGATCATTAAACAGGGCACGCATCGATAAACCGGCATTATTTACCAGAATATCAATTTTTTGAAAAGAAACCAAAGCCTGTTTGATAATCAGTTCGCAATCGGCCTCTTTACTTACATCAGCCTGAACCGCAACGGCCCTGATGTTATATTTTTTTTCCAGTTCTGCAGTGATTTCACAAAGGGTTACGTATTGGCGTGCAGCTAAAACCAAATTGGCGCCACGTTTAGCAAATTCTTCGGCGCAGGCTTTTCCGATTCCACTCGATGCCCCGGTGATGATGATAACTTTATCTTTCATTAAAAAATGATTTTCTTTTTGAATGTTGAGTGCTTTATTCCTGTAATCCTAAAATCCTGTAAATCTTAATCCTATTTCATCATTGCAGTTTCGTAAGGTACGCGGGTTACAATCGATCTACCCAAGGTAATTTCATCGGTATATTCAAGTTCTCCCCCGAAAGCAATTCCGCGGGCAATGGTGGTTACCGGAACATTGAATTCTTTTAGTCTTTTATAGAGATAGAACAAGGTGGTATCGCCTTCCATATTCGGACTGAGCGCTAAAATTACTTCCTTAATTCCACCAACTGCCATTCTGGCCACCAATCCGTCAATAAACAAATCGGAAGGGCCCACACCGTCCATTGGAGAAATTAAGCCTCCTAAAACATGGTAAACGCCAAAATATTGTCCGGTGTTTTCAATCGCCATTACATCACGAGTATCTTCTACCACACAAATGGTTTCTTTATCGCGTTTTATCGAAGTACAGATCTCACACACCGCATAATCAGAAATGTTATGGCAGGTGCTGCAATGTTTAATCTGTTGTTTAAGTTTTATAAAAGTATTGCCAAACTGATTTACCTCCTCCTGCTCTTTGTTTAAAAGATGTAACACCAAACGTAAAGCTGTTTTTTGCCCTACACCAGGAAGTTTTGAGAATTCGTTTACCGCATCTTCGAGCAGTTTGGATGAAAAATTCATGGTGCAAAAATAGGTAAAAAGGTTTGTTAGTTCAATAGTTCATTAGTCATTGGTTCATTGGTCAATAGTTTAATGGTTGATAGTTCATGGCCAATAGTAATTGCAAACTGGATATTGGCTCATGGTCAATAGCTTAATTGTTGATAGTTCATAGCCAATAGTAACTGCAAATTGCCAACTAAAAACTGGATATTAGCTCATGGTCAATAGTTCATAGCCAATGTTAACTGCAAATTGCCAACTAAAAATTGATTAGCGTTTATTTATCATTTGTATATTGATTTTAGGTGTCTGATAATTGCATATTGTTATTGGACGTTTTAACTTCGGACTCCGGACTTCCGACTTCGGACTCAGGAATATTGCTTGATTTGATACTTTTCTTTACATTTATCAGCTTAAAATAAAACTATGTCACCAACCATACTCTTGTGTTTTCTAATTGGTTACTTTCTGCTACTGATTGTCATTTCTTTTGTAACCTCAAAAAAATCGTCAGACAATAGCACTTTTTTTGTTGCCAACAGAAATTCTAAATGGTACCTGGTTGCCTTTGGAATGATCGGCACTGCACTTTCGGGGGTTACCTTTATATCCGTACCTGGTGAAGTTGGCGCACCCAGCGGAAACCAGTTTCAATATTTCCAGTTTGTGCTCGGCAATGCGGTTGGCTTTATCATCATCGCTACAGTTTTGCTCCCGCTTTATTACCGGATGAACTTAACCTCCATTTATAGCTATATTGAAAAAAGGCTGGGGCATTACAGTTACAAAACCGCAGCATCGATCTTTTTATTGAGTCGAACATTGGGTTCAGCGACAAGACTGTATCTGGTAGTCATTGTTTTACAACGTTTTATCTTCGACAATTATGGAATTCCCTTTTGGTTAACGGTATTGATTTCGTTGGCATTGATATGGTCGTACACTTTTAAAGGTGGATTAAAAACCATCATTATTACCGACACTTTACAAACCTTTTTCCTCGTTTTATCGGTTTTCTTAACCATTTATTTTATCTGCAACAGTTTAAATTTCAATATTCCGCAGGCATTTGAGACGGTAAAAAACAGTAGCTATTCCAAGATATTCTTTTTAGATGATTTCCTGACCAATAAGTTCTATTTCAGTAAACAGTTTATCGGTGGTATTTTTGTGACCATTGCCATGACAGGTTTAGACCAGGATCTGATGCAGAAAAACCTGAGCATGAGCACCATAAAAGAGGCACAAAAAAACATGTTCACGTTTACAGGCGTATTCGTGATTCTGAATGTGTTCTTTTTGAGTGTCGGTGCATTATTATACATTTTCGCGGCAAAAAACGGCATCGATATTCCTTTAGACCACATTACCGGAAAACCAAGAACAGATTTACTATTTCCGGAAACTGCTTTAAACAACCTGGGCGCTATACCGGCCATTATCTTTATGCTGGGCTTAACTGCTGCAACCTTTGCCACTACCGACTCAGCACTTACCGCTTTAACCACATCCTTTTGTGTCGACTTTTTAGGCATGGCGAAGGCAGAAAATGTAAATGCCAAAGACGCCGTAAAAAAACGCCATACTGTACACGTGGCCTTTTCTATTTTGATGTTCCTGGTGATTCTCGTAATCAATGCGCTGAACAGTTCATCAGTAGTCAGCTTAATTTTCACCATTGCTTCTTACACTTACGGACCGCTTTTAGGATTATATAGTTTTGGATTATTTGTAAAAAAACGTGGCCTCCATGATAAATTAGTCCCAATAGTTTGCTTATTATCACCTTTTTTATGTTACTTGCTTGCCACGTATTCGACCACTTTACTGGGCGGTTACGTTTTTAGTGTGGAACTGATTTTAATTAACGGTTTAATCACATTTATAGGCTTGTTGTTCATCAGCAAAAAAACTGATGCGCAGACCAAATTTTAATATTTAGCATTATTTATATGACGAGTGAAGAAAAAATTAGAAGTGCTTTTGAAAACAAAGACTGGCAGGAAATTAAAGTAACAGATTCCTGGCAAATTTTTAAAATCATGGCCGAATTTGTAGACGGCTTTGAGAAACTGGCTAAAATTGGCCCATGTGTTACCATTTACGGTTCAGCGCGTACCGCTCAAACGCATAGATATTATCAATTGGCAGAACAATGTGGTAAATTATTAACCGATCGCGGTTATGGTGTTATTACAGGCGGTGGTCCGGGCATTATGGAAGCCGGTAACAAAGGCGCCCATACCAACGGTGGAAAATCGGTAGGTTTAAACATTGAGTTGCCTTTTGAGCAGTTCCACAATAAATATATCGATCATAATAAATTACTGGAGTTTGATTATTTCTTTGTGCGCAAGGTGATGTTCATGAAATATAGCCAGGGTTTTGTGGTATTACCAGGTGGTTTTGGCACCATGGATGAGCTATTTGAAGCTTTAACCTTAATCCAGACCGGCAAAATAGCCCGTTTCCCAATTGTATTGGTGGGCGTTGATTATTGGGGTGGATTAATTGACTGGATTAAAGGTACGATGCTTCAAAAAGAACATAATATCCACGAAGAAGATTTAAACCTTTTCAGGTTGGTAGATACCGCTGAAGAAGCCGCAGAGCATATTTTCCGTTTCTACGATAAATATGTACTTAAACCGAATTTTTAGGTTGGTTTAATAGTTCATTTGCCATTGGTTCATTAGTATGGCTAACTGAAAATTGCAAACTGATAATTGATAACTAAAAAGTGCTTACAAACAATAAGCACTTTTTTTATGTCTTCATTTATTGTAACAACTGAAGAACACTGCCATCTAAAATAAAACGCAATTAATATGTCGAAATTTATCAATTGGAAAAGTAATTGGCTTAACGGAAACTTTCAGCTTTTTGCAGATGGTGTTCAAAAAGGTATGATTTCTTTTAGCAGCTGGAGAAGCGATGCAGAAAGTATGCTTGAAGATAAAAACTATCAATTTGTAAACGAAGGTTTCTGGCAATCGAGAACAAAGGTAATCGATAGAAAAACAAATGAAGTAGTTGCGGTGATTAATTATGATACCTGGAAGTCAAAAGCGGTAATCAGCTTAAAATCCGGTGAGCAGTATGAATGGAAATCAAAAAGTTTATGGGGTTCGCAATGGACGGTAAGCAATTATAAGGATGAGCATATTATGTATAACTCCAGCAGCAACAGTGGTACATTATCGTCTGATACGGATAATGAACTACTAATCATAGCAGGTCTGTTTATTAAGCAGATCTATAACAAACAGGCCATTTTAGTTATTGCATGTTTTATACCGATCATCACAATAACAACACTTCGCCCATAAATAGTAAAAAACTTAGCCCTTTTGTGAGATGGAACAGATATTAAATTGGAGAAAAGGTTTATTTGATAGTAATTATCAGGTAATGAACAATGGCTATTTAAAATTTTCAATCAATTTTGGTTCCTGGAAAAATACGGCAATAGCCACTACTCAGGCAGGCATTTACCTGTTGAAAAGTGAAGGGTTTTCTAAACCAGAAACTAAAATCTTAGACAACCAGAATAAGGTTTTAGCCTTAATTACTTATGATTGGCTGGGTTTTAAAGCCAGGATTGTATTTGCATCTGGCGAAAATTTTGATTGGAGTTATCAAAACAGCTGGTTAAGCCGTTGGTCGTTGAACAACCATAAAGATAAACAGATCCTGTTTAATGCATCAACAGGAAATGGATTGATCCATACCAATGTAGAGGATGATATGCTGGTACTATGTGGCCTTTTTATAAGGGAATACTATTCGAGACTGATTTTCGGCCTGATTATTTTTATATTCTGCGTGCTTACTTTTAAGAGTATTTTTTAGTTGTCATTCTGAGCGCAGCGAAGAATCTGTAAGCGACAATCTGGTCTTAGCATTTCTCGCTAAGACAATAAAAAGTATTAATCTCAACTTTATAGAATTATTCAGTCTCGTAGCGAGACACTAAGACTAAAGTCGTTTCTTTTTGAAGCGCTAATACCCGTAATCAATAGGGCGGTTCCGGTCCTGCTGTACATTCCAATCCTTTTGGGAATTATTCTATACCAACAATTACCGGTACCCAAAAGGGATTTCCATTTCCATCAGGGCTATTGTGCGCGGGCAGTCATCAGATATAACGACGAAACGATGTGGTTTTAGCATCTCACTAGGGCAATAGAAATACTAATATAGCCTTTAAAGAACTATTTCATCACGTAGCGAGATGCTAAGGCCAGATTAGAAATGGTTAAAGTCCGCTTACACCACCACTTACCACCAGTTTCATGGCATCAGCGGCTGTCATCTGCAAATCAGTCACCTTATCTCTTCTTACAATACAAAGCTGGCCAGCAAAAGAATAAGAAAGTGGAAAATATACAGCTACCTCATCAGGCAGATTGAGTTTATGCAGATCGTTCTGCGTTAAAAAGCCAATCTTTTTTAAGCCCCCCTCTACTTCAACCAGCACCGGGTGGTTAAATTTCTTCTCATCGCCAACAAAAGCCTCTGTTAAATCTTTTATGGATGAATAAATAAAGTTAAGTAATGGCAACCGTTGCATCATCCGCTGGAACCAATTGTACATCGGTTCGGTTACCAAATTGGTTACAAAAATACCAGCCAGCAAAATAAGGGCTAAAACCGTCAGCAAACCTAAACCAGGGATATTTCGGCTTTCGCCTGTATTGGGATTTACACCTAAAATATTGTTTACATTTAACCAGCTATCAACTGTTGTAACTGCCCAAACCACAATAAAAATACTCACGGCAATGGGCACAACAATTAATAAACCTTTAATCAAATAGTTTAAAATAGCTTTCCCGACTTTATTCATGGTGCAAAATTAGGAAAAATATGGTTAGAATTGTTTAATTGCTCAATTGTTAACACTGTATAGCCAACAATATATCAATTAAACAATTTAGCATAGCTCTTACTCATAAAAATAAACCCGCTTTACCCTTTGCGAGATATTCGTTAAAATTTCATAAGGAATGGTATTGATATCTTTGGCGAGCTGCATAATGGTATGCTCCTGATTAAATACGATGGCTTCATCACCGGGTTTAACATCAATACCTGTAACATCCAACATGGTCATATCCATGCAGATTGAACCTATTACCGGCACTAAATGACCATTAACCAGCATTTTACCCACGCCATTGCCAAAATACCTGGTGTAGCCATCAGCATACCCAATTTTTACAGTGGCAATTTTTCCGCCATTTTGCATCACACCTTTTCGGCTGTAACCTACGGTTTCTCCTGCCTCCAAAGTTTTCACCTGCGTAACAGTAGTTTTAAGCACCATTACCGTCTGTAAACCGCGGTTATTGGCCAAAGCAGAATCGAAACCGTATAAACCAATCCCTAAACGAACCATATCCATCTGCGCTTCAGGCCAGCGTGAAATACCAGAAGTATTGGATATATGAAGCAGCGGTTTATAGCCTAAAACATTTACCAACTGATTAGCGATAGTTTTAAATCTTTCAATCTGTTGTTGTGTAAATCCATCGTGTTCCGCAGCATCACTAGCCACTAAATGAGAAAAAATACTCTGCACTTTTACCCTTGCTGAATCCTTTAGCAGATCAGATAAGGCATCCATTTCAGCCTGATCGAAACCTAAGCGGTGCATGCCACTATCTATTTTAATGTGGATTGGATAATCGAAATCATAATCCGATAGTGCATTTAAAAAGCTGTTCAGAATCTCTACACTATAAATTTCAGGTTCGAGCCTGTGTTTGATAATCGCTTCAAAAGCAGATTCTTCAGGACTCATCACCATAATGGGCAGCGTAATTCCGGCTTTCCGTAAAGCAATACCTTCATCGGCATAAGCTACAGCTAAATAATCTACCTTGTGGAACTGCAATAAATTGGCGATTTCGAAACTTCCGCTTCCATACGAAAAGGCCTTCACCATGGCCATGATTTTAACGCCAGGCTTAATTTTGGAACGGTAAAACTGCAGGTTGCCTACCATGGCATTCAGGTCGATCTCTAAAACCGTGTCGTGTATTTTTTGGGTAAGCAGTTTACTGATGCGTCCAAATTCAAAGCGCCTGGCTCCTTTTACCAATATGGTTTCGTGGTTAAACTGTAAACCCGGAAAAGCCTCCACAAAAGCATTGGTATCCTCAAAAAACTGGGTTTCGAAATTAAAAAGATCGGCGTAATGCGAAATATGTGTTCCGATACCAATTAACCTGTTTACCTTTTTCTGCGAGAGCAATCCGGCTATTTCGGTATATAAATCAAGATCGTCTCTCCCGGTTTCAAATAACTCGGAAAGGATAACCGTTTTCTTAGGGTGCTGGTTCTGTTGATTTAAAAAATCCAGCGCTATAGCCAATGAAGAAATATCAGCACTATACGAATCGTCTATGATGGAACATTGATTAATACCATTTTTCAGTTCAAGACGCATGCTTACATGGCTCAGTTTCTCCAAACGCAGATCGGCCTGCTCAGGGGTATAACCTAAAGCCAATAAAGTTGCCCAGCAGATCATGCCATTTTCTATCGAGGCTTTATCTTTAAATGGCAACATACACTCTATTTCCATATTCTGATAAATGGCCCTTAAATAGCAATTCCCTTCAATGGGTTCAACAGTAGTAATCTGCAGGTCAGCAAGCTGCTTGCTGCTCCAGCTAAACTTTTTCTTACCGGGCAAATCTTTCGCACGTACTTCGGTTACGTATTCTGGCGAGTAAATAAATAGTTCAGATGCTGCAAAGAGTTTCAGTTTTTCTTTAAGTTTTTCTTTTTTAGAACCGAATCCTTCCGCATGTGCTTCGCCGATATTGGTTAAGATTCCGATTTCAGGACGGATAATTTCGGCTAAATGCTGCATCTCATTAACCGCAGAAATACCAGCTTCAAAAATGCCTAAGGTATCATCAGCCTCAATCTGCCAAACTGAAAGCGGCACTCCTATTTGCGAATTATAACTTTTCGGACTTTTAACAATATTAAAGTCGGTTGCCAAAAGCTGATATAACCATTCTTTAACAATAGTTTTCCCGTTGCTCCCCGTAATACCTATTGTTTTTAAATCAAATTGATTCCGATGATAAGCACTTAATTTTTGTAGCGCCTCTAATGCATCATTTACCAATAAAAAATTGCAGTCTGGATATTCGTGAATGTATTTCGCTTCGGTAATTACAAAATTTCTGATTTCTTTTGCATAGGCATCTTTAATAAATTCATGTCCATCGCGGTGTGAGGAAAGCGCAAAAAACATAGAATTTTCTGGCACTAAAACGGAACGGCTATCAATTATCAGGTAAAGAATAATCGCCTCACCATCAACTAATTTGGGAGCGGCATTTAAAATTTCGGCTATTTTGGCAACGGTATATATTGGATTTTGCATTGTATTATATTCAGAAAAATACGGTAATCGCTTTTATTTTTACGAATTTCAGTAATTAATTATGAAAAGCGGTAAACAAGAAGCAGTATTATTAGATAAAAAACAAGCTTTGGCCAAAGCGGAAAGTTTTTGCGTTTACCAGGAACGCTCACAAAAAGAGATGCGGTACAAACTGGTAGAATGGGGAATGCGGGGGGATGAACTGGAAGAAATTATTACGGACCTGATCATCAACAATTTTTTGAATGAAGAAAGGTTTGCCAAAAGTTATGCATCGGGCAAATTCAACATCAAACATTGGGGCCGGGTTAAAATTAAACAGGGTTTAAAATTGAAAGGCGTTCCTGATAAAATTTTACAAAAAGCAATTTACAGTATAGATGAAGATGATTATTTGCAAACGATAGAAAAATTAGCGGTTAAAAAAGCAGAAAATTTAGGTGAAAATGATGCGTTCAAACGGAAAAATAAGCTGATGAGCTACCTTCAGGCAAAAGGTTTTGAAACTGATTTAATTTTACTGGTACTGAAAGCCAGCAATTTAAATTAAATATTAAATTTTTAACAAGAAATCTCTTGACAGAAATATAAATCTGCCTATATTTGCATCACCAAAACGAAACAACAACATCAGTTTTGTAAATGCGAAAGTAGCTCAGTTGGTAGAGCACGACCTTGCCAAGGTCGGGGTCGCGAGTTCGAATCTCGTCTTTCGCTCCAAAATGCCTTCCTACCAGAAGGCATTTATTTTAAAGTTAACCAAGCCGATGGAGATCGGCAGCGGCTAATGCTCGGGTGGTGGAACTGGTAGACACGCAGGACTTAAAATCCTGTGCTTTCAAAGGCGTGCGGGTTCGATTCCCGCCCCGAGTACACAAAAAAATCGAACAAAAACCTTTCAGAAATGAAAGGTTTTTTTGTTTGAAGGGATTAAGCAAAAATTTGGAATTGAGAAGTTTAAAGGGATCAACGCCAAAAGTTGTGGACCATGCATTTTTTAAGCATACAATTGAGTTAATCTGTACAGGAAAAACTTTACGCATTTAACCCCTCGGAATTGGGATCTAAAAGCTTTGATCTTTGCATTGAAAGATTCGGCCGAAGCATTTGTGGACCTGTTATCAAAATAGTTGAGAATAGTCGGATAGTGATTCTGAATTGATCTAGCAACCGTATTGAACGCCTTAAAGGCGGACTGTCTTACTTTTTCGTGCCATTTAGCTAATTTGGCCAGACCAAACACTTTTTCAGTGGTCTTATCAAATATATGGCTGAGTTCCATACTAAACGAATGAGCTACTTTGAGGTCTGGATATCTTTCAAATAGCAAATCCGCCCGCTCTTTTTGACTTGGTGTCCAGTCAAAAGCTTTTTTATACAATACATACCTGCTCCTTGCAAGAAGTTGTTTTAGTGTATCACCATTACTAAATACTGATTATATAAGCATATCTCCTTATTATTATTGAACATTAATATTGTTCTTGCCCACGATTTTCCCCCCGTCTTCTTTAACAACCGTAGTCACAAGCGTTACTACTCCTATATAATCTGTAGGCGGACTAAAAGATCCACTAATGACTGCTCCAGGACTATATGAGCCAGTGTAGGTAAATCTTCCAATGTTATTGCCGCTTATATCTAAAGCAGACAGAAATATTGTTTGATTTTTACTTGGGAATCCCATATTTTTAATCAGCTGGATGTTTGCCACAACGGATGAGTTTTTGGCAATCGTATAGGCTTCTGGATGCAATAAAATCGTATCGGGATATGATTTGGTGAAAGTTAAGATTGTATCGCGGAAAAAGGTGCTCAATACTGATGCCCTAAGAGAAATCGGCCCTGGTGTCTGTCCTGCTGTTAATATAAAATCAGCATACCTGTTTACATTTACGCGCATTGTTTCAGACCTAGATTTTGAATTTATTAGTCCAGATGTTGTGGTTAAGTTCACGCTCACTGCGGAGTCTGTACGTGAATTGATCTGAACACGAATGATATATTTCGAATTGCTATCAGCAGCAAAGGAGCCAGGCTGGATTGATGTGATGTTGATAATTTCATCCGGATTTAATTTATCATTAATTACATATTCTTCTTGTTTCTTGCATGAAGAAATGATAAATAATAAAATTAATGCAATTGAGAGATAATTTAGTTTTTTCATAATTATTTATACAAAATGCCAACATTAGTGCCAGTCTTTACATTCGAAACCGTAGCGGTACCATCTATAGAAATAGCGCCGTTTAGCGAATTTTGAGATGCTGGAGTATGGTTGTTTTTAATCGTTACCTTTTTTGTATATTCCGCGGAAGTTGTTCCAAAAGTAAAGGTGTCATTTTCGGACCCCTCACCATTAATCGTTAAGTGGTTGTTCGGCGTTATAGTGAATACAACATCCACTTTGGTATTAGCTACTTTGGCTTGTCCTTTAAATTTAATGGTTACTTCTACGGAAGCGCCACTGGCAATTGTTTTTGGCGTAAGGGTTGCTGAATTAACTTTAATCCACATGGCTATTAATTTTCTGTGTAAGTTTTTAGACTAGTAAGTGTATTAGGTTGACCGGTGAAAATCTTTATGATGTTCAAGTTGAAAGAAGCGCCTATCATTGGTGAAGCAGTAAAGCGTTTCTGGTTCAACAGCGGATTTGGGTCGTTCATGTAATACATCAGATAATTAAAATCTATTTTAAGAAATGGTAACGGTCGATAACCTATTCCGATAAGTCCAGCTTTATTGGAAAAAAGCGAACCTAATCCACTTATTTTTCCACTTTTATTGGTTTCTATATCTTCAAGGGTAAAGCCAAGGTTAGCGCAAAATCTCGTAGCAAAATAGTCTTTACCTGTGTAGTTTGACAACGGTACATTTAAATTGATTGGTCGAAAGAAAATGCTATATGAAAAATAAAATAATCCTTTTGAGGTTCGCGGACTAAAACCATAGCCAAAAGATTGCGATATATATGGGCTACTTGTAGTGCTTTGCTGGTCTATTGTAGTGGTTCCAAGATCAATCATCATTATAGTTTTATCTAAAACTACACCTAAAAGTGTTATACCTATCCAGTCTTTTATTGCTTTATTGCGAGTGGTAAGTTCTGTTTGGATGTCATCAACAAAAGATTTATAGTCATCCTCTAATTCTATTTTTTTTGCTGAGTCCAGTGCCGATTTTTTCAAAATTTCTTGTTTGATTTTTTCAAGTTTGCCGTTAAGTAAATCAATAGAAGAGCCATTTTTGAGCCTACAACATTCGGGAATATTACTAGTTGTATCAATCAGATCATTTAAAGGTGCAATAAGTTCATTTGAAATTTTGTATTGAGTTTGAAGACTATGGACTTGGTAGTAGATTTTTTTTCCAATAGAGCTTAGATTTAAAAAAGCAGTCAAAACTTGATATTGCATATCATCTTTTTTCTCAGCGGTGATGCTTGCAGTATCTACTTCGTACTTTCCATTGAAAATTTTGATATACTTATAGAGGACCTTGTTAATATCGGCAATATTTAATTTGGCCAGTTTTGCACGCATTAACCCATCAATTTCATTGCCTAAATCGGCATTACTTAATAAATATTTGTCGAGTGCTGCTTGTGCCTCATTGGTTAACTTTGCACGTTCAACAATTTGGAAGCCGATAAAGTAGTCTTTATTAGGCTTAAGTACATTCTTAACCGTAACACTTTGTAGTTTTTGTGATGTAAATGAGAGTTCATTTACCGTTGGAAGCTCATTGAAACAAATTGTATCTAGTGGGCTGTTGCAAACTAAACCATTTGCTTCTTTAATAAGCACCTGAACACTTTTGATTTTAGTGTCTAGGTTTACAATCTTAAACTTGAACCGTTCATCAAACGGAAGCGATTTATTATTTAGGATTTCTTTTGTGGCCCAATCATATGTTATAGTCTTAACGGCAGACTGCCCGTGACATTGGGGAGGATAGGTTAGGCAAAAAAGCAGAATTGCAACTAGCGCAATACTGGTGAGCAGCTTTTTTTTCATTATTGAGGCGGTTAATTAGATGTTTTAGATTTTTTTATCTTATAATTTGGATTAATTAGTATGATTGATACTCGTCTTTTTAATTTATATTAACTTATATTAACAATCCATTATTATAATTATCTGTTAATTAAATTATCAATAGCTAATTTATAAAAAAAAATGTAAAGTTCAACAAATCAATCAATTAAAAAAAATATTAGCTTAGCAACCATAAAATTGGAATTTCCAGCGTCAGCCCGATCGTTTAGCGTCTGTACCCAATAACAGATATAGGTGATCCCTAAAAGAATTAACACGATATCCTACCGATATAATTAAATCAAGGTTATAGTGAGCCAAATTTCTGGTTATCTTTCTTTCTCCCTATTTTTCAGCTGTTCGGAAATTCCGAATAGTTGATGTTTTATCTAGTTCCTGGGATTGGAAGATATTTTTAATATGCTCGCTAATATTTGCCTTGCTACTTTGAAAAGCTCAACAATCTGATTTTGAGTCAACCAAATCGTCTCATTTTCAAGTTTTACATCAATCTCAGTCTCGCCATCTTTTGTTTGATAAATGATAATTTGATTCGTTTCCTTTAGATTTTGTTGAGACATAAAGAGATCTATTCAATGTTGTTGGCGATATTTATTTTTTGAACATTAATCTTTGAAGAGAATGATAAAACCTTATGGTTTCTGTTACCTATCAACTCAAAAGGTTTGGATATTTGTACCGTTGCCATATTTACAAAAGTCCGTTTCTATGCAATCAACCGCAATAATGCATCCAAATCTTCATGAAAATATTTGTATAATTGTATCATTGGGGGTACACACAAAAAAATCGAACGAAAACCTTTCAGAAATGAAAGGTTTTTTTGTTTAAAGCGATTAAGCAAAAAATTAGGAATGGAGAAGTTTAAAGTTGTGATCCTCCTGGCTAAGACTTTATTTTTATTTTCATTGATTTTGAAGCATTAACAATTTTATTTTAAAAATTTATTTTATTTTTTTGATTCGAAAAGTTTAATTCCTATATTTGCAACCCCAAAGGAATACAACACATGTATTAATTTGCGAAAGTAGCTCAGTTGGTAGAGCACGACCTTGCCAAGGTCGGGGTCGCGAGTTCGAATCTCGTCTTTCGCTCTAAATGCCTTCCTACCAGAAGGCATTTATTTTAAAGTTAACCTACCGAAGGATTTCGGAACAGGCTAATGCTCGGGTGGTGGAACTGGTAGACACGCAGGACTTAAAATCCTGTGCTTTCAAAGGCGTGCGGGTTCGATTCCCGCCCCGAGTACAAACAGAAATTACAAAAATTATAAGAAGCCTGCAAATTATTAATTTGCAGGCTTCTTAGTTTATAGCTATCTCCTAACTTCCCCCCCCTCTTATTTAGATTATCAAAAATATAGCTTTACAGTTTAAAGCGTACATAAATGAGTAGAGCAGCGTATAACAACGCTGCAATACCTACGAGGATGCCCATAACGATACCCATTGTTTTCCAAAAGCCGATGCGGACAGGCTTTCTTTGTGTCTTTACAGGAAACCATACTATTGCGATCCAGATAATAACAATAAAACCTGTCAACACAGCCCATAGCAAGCGGTATCTGTATAACCAATCTTTAAAATGCAGCCACCGTGCAAGTCCTCGTTCTCCACCTTTTAATTCTATGTAGGTTACGTAATTATTTCCCAAAGAAGATTTACGGGATATGATACGAAGTACTTTTTTATCCTTTAAGAAAAAGTAGGTATATGGCCTTGCCTCCATTTCTATCGGTTTACCCTCAATAAGCAGGGTAACAGCAGTATGATCAAAACCCAGCTTACGCTTAATAACTTTATGGACATTCAGCACCGGAACTTCAACTGTTTTTCCGGGAATAGTGGTCATTGATAGTAACAGATCGCCATTTACGATAATGTATTCACTTGTAAATATACCAAGTGCTAAATAGGCCACGAAATAAATAATAGCACGGTACCATTTTTCGTTCTTCGAAAACATGGTTCTTAAAGCAGCATAAATAGCAATAGGAGTAATAACTATTGCTGCAACGGTCAAATATCCCGGAGGCTCGCTACTGGTATACATATCCAAAAACAGCCTTGATAGCAGATGTAAGAGAAACCATATTCCGGCATATGAAATCAATATGATTTTCTCCAATCTTCTAATTTTAGCTTTTGTGTTCATTCCTTATATTCCTAATTACCGGGCTATGGTGCAACGACTGGATGTTCCTCCGATTTGACGCGGTGATAAACAGTTCCAACATCTACGTCTTTCAATCGTCTTACCCAATTGTTTTTATCATAAATAATTTTCAAGGCCATTACTTTACGGTCCCTTTCTTTAAATAGGACTACATCATTTAAAATTTCAACATCATAATAATCAACCTTTATGATCAGTTTTGGAATTTTCTGTTCTGAATTTTCTAAGCCTGTTTTTGACCTTTTAAAGGTAACTTCCTGTTGGCTGTAATAACTGTTTACTTCTGTTTTTTCATAGGTGAGCTTTATCACTTTTTTAAAAACGGCACCCGTTTTAAGCGTGGTATCTGCATTAATTTCCCACTCAAATAAAATGGGGAAAGAATATGGCTGAAGGGTAAATGGTTTCTCCGAAAATTCTATTAAACTTTCTTTCGGAGGAGGTGGCGGTTCAGTCCGTGACTTTTTCTTTTGGCCGAAGCTATTGTAATGCAAGAATATTAAAGCTGTAAACAAGAATAAATATTTCATGGGCTATTTCACGCTATTGGTTAAGAAAGCCCAAATGTCGGTGATTTAAAATAAATTTTCATCTATACATACAAAGAGCTCTATTAAACAATTAGTAGGCTAGAAATTATCATTTAAATAGTCAGCTTATAAAGGATGTAAAAAGCATCACCTACCCATAAAAACATTTCCAATCTGTAACGCCCGTTTGTGTGACGTGCAAAATGAGCGAAGAACTGAGAACATGTTATCTATTGCAGTCAAAAATGCCCACGCTCAAAAAGCTTACCAAAACCGGAATAAATCTCAACCTTATCTGAAGGCCCAAACATTTGTGCCTCCCCATTGTTGCAGTTATTTAAATTACCATCATGACAACAAAATACAGGAATACGCTTTTGTTAGCAACATTAGCGATAATAGCAGCCGCCTATGCAAGCTGTAAGGTTTCAATCCCTAAAGGGGCATCAGCAGTTAAGCCTTTTAATAAGGGTAAATACCTGGGGACCTGGTACGAAATTGCCAGGATGGATTTCAAGTTCGAAAAGAACCTGAAGAATGTGACTGCTACCTATTCAAAAAATGATGACGGGTCTATCAAGGTCGACAATAAGGGGTATGATATGGTAAAAAACGAATGGAAACAAAGCATTGGAAAAGCCAAATTTGTTAAAAGTGATGACGAAGCAAGGTTAAAAGTCTCCTTTTTTGGTCCGTTTTACGCCGGTTACAATGTAATTGATATCGACAAAGATTACCAGTACGCCCTGATAGCTGGTAATAACCTAAATTATCTTTGGATACTTTCGCGGACAAAGTATATCCCAGATGCAATAAAGTCTGATTACTTAAGAAAAGCAAATGACCTGGGGTATCAAACGCAAGACCTGGTTTGGACTGTGCAGGATAAGGAATAACGGCAAATAGGCTTTCATCTGTCAGGATGCAGATTACTATTTATATTCCCAATCTCCTATTGTAATTTAAGTGGTTGCATAATCGAATGCTTTAAATTTTCGAAAAACATTTGCTGCACAGCCCAGTAAGCCTGCTTTATTGCCCAATTTTGCCGGAACAACCAAGGCATTGCCTGATGATACCGGAACAGCTAAGGTCTTGATCCTACGTTCTATTTCTCTAGTATAAAAGGCACCAGATTCGCTTATGCCACCCCCAATTACAATTTTTTCAGGGCTAAAAATATTAATAAAACTAGTGATCCCTGTTGCCAGGTAATCGAAATGCTGCCCCATAGCTTTCAGGGCATACTCTTCACCAGCCAGGTATTTTTCTATAATATAACGACCATCAACTTCTGCTGTTTCGGGTATGCCCGGATGAATAAATCGATAATGTTTTAATAATGCAGTTACTGAAGCATAGGCTTCCAAACATCCCTTTATGCCACACACACAGGCTAAACCATTATGTTCTACAATAATATGGCCCAATTCAGTTCCCCTATTTCTAAATCCGCCATAGAGTTTATTGTCAATCATAACAGCTCCCCCAATCCCTGTACCGACGGTAAGAAAAACCACATCACCACAATCTTTAGCAGCACCATAGCACATCTCCCCCAGCCCCATCAAATTGGTATCGTTATCCATAATAACGTTATAACGGGTTACATCCTGCAGGATTTCGCCCAGGGCAAGTTGTTTAAAACCAGGCAGATTATCAGCACCGGCAATAATTCTATTATTGTATATCGTTCCAGGAAATCCTATTCCCACACCTAAAACAGGATGTTTCACTTTTGCTGCGCAGGTTTGGATCGCTTCCACAATAAGTGCAATAATTGAACCCTGAGTTTTTGCTTTTTTTAGCGGAATCAGCGTGGAATACAAAATTTCTCCTTGCTCGTTTACTACACCGCATTTGATCGCAGAGCCGCCAACATCAATCCCTATGGCATATGATGGTTCAAGGTTGGTGTGGTTTAAAGTTATCATTACTTGTGTTTTTTTTATTTAGTTGTTTTAAGCTCGTGATGTATGGCTGCTCTTTTGATCAGCATTGCTGCCTTTCTGTTATTCATTAGCCGCACATTCTTGCTTGCTAGTCAGGCTAAAACAAAATGTATGTGTATGGTTTAAAGTTTCCGCTTAACTATTTTAGCATCAATTAGTGTTCACCTAAGTATTATCCAGAAACACAATTCATTTCCAAATATACTAAGCAATAAGAACGATGTTCTAATTAGGCTCAAATATGGTCATTTATCAAAAATATTTCCCTTTTAATTTCGTAATGACAAACAAATATCAAATATTAAAACCTTAACGCAATAAAAAAAGCTTTTTATGTAACCCGACTGGAGAAGAATTTATATTACAAGTTAGAAATAAAACAAAAAAGGCTTTCTTTAATAGTAAAGAAAGCCTTTTCGCAGTAAATTAAGCTAATTCAGCTTAAAATAATCTGGTAATTCACATTTACTCTTTTCGGATAATTGCTTTCTTCGTTATTTAGAGAAACAAATGCAGCATTGCCATGAACTTCATTCTTTAAAGCATGTTCATAATGCGATTGGATAGCTTCCTGATCATCTTGCTGAAGGCCTTTCGTAGTTTCGGCTAAAAGATTTCTATCATTCAGGTTTTCTGGCAACAAAGTAATATCGCAGTTTCCGTCACTGATTTCTTTGACTAAGTATTTCATTTTTGGTTTTAAATCTTCGTTTCCTGTTTTATAAATAAGATTTCGAGAACGGTCAAAAATATGGTAAGTCTTTATTTTGTATGTAATCTAAAAGTTAATTTTTACTTAAAATGATATGTTGGTTCTAATGCATCATTAGCCGCACAAAAGCAGAACATTTACTACTATTGATTATTATTTACATATTGAAACTTTTTAAGGTTAATTTTGTTAAGACAGTAATTTACAAAACATTAATGCACTAAATAACCCGATGGGTAGCAAGAAAATGAAAAAAATACTAGTGGTTGATGATAATGAGGAAATATTAGAGGTAATAGAATTGATTTTAAAGCTGGAAGGCTACAACATCAGTGGATTAATGGATGTAAGCCATTTTAGCAAACGGATCAACGAATTTAAACCTGATTTAATTCTGCTTGATGTGATGCTGGGCGCCTTCGATGGCAGAGATCTTTGCAATTTACTTAAATCAGATCAATCAACATTACACATACCAGTAATCATGATCTCGGCCAGTCATAATTTAAAAGATAGCAAAGGTAATGTTTGCACCCCTAACGATTTCATCGCTAAACCATTCGATGTCAGTAACCTGATTAATAAAATAAATGCACAATTTGCCGCCTAAATATTAAGGTTTTGTGTTAAAATAATTGCTTAAAAACAGAGACTGAAACTTAATAGCGTTGGCCCAGTAATCCCAATTGTGCACACCGGGCCTGGTGCTAAAATCGTGAGGGATATTGTGATACAAAAGTTCATCATGCAAACGTACATTCATTTTATAGAAAAAATCTTCAGTGCCACATTCAATGGCAATAGCAAGCGATCCGGGTTTAATACGATAAATCATATCAATTACGCTGTTTTGTTTCCACCGCTCTGGAAATTCATCCTCTGGCCCTAACCTTTTTGAAATATTCCATCCATTTGGAAAAGGTTTAATATCTACACCACCACTCATGCTACCCACTGCACCATAAACATCCTGATGCTTAATTGCGAGGTATAACGCACCGTGTCCGCCCATACTCAAACCCGTTATGGCCCTGCCCTTTTTTTCAGCAATGGTTTTATAATGTTCGTCAACATAGCTCACCAATTCTTTAGCCACATAAGTTTCGTATTTCCATTCGGGGTCTACCGGACTATCGAAATACCAACTCGTTACATTCCCATCAGGGCATACCACTATAAATTGATATAGATCGGCCAGGTTTTTAATCCCAGGCACTTTTTTAACCCATTCTGCATAGTTTCCCCCCGCGCCATGTAGCAAATATACCACCGGATATTTTTTTCCGGTTTTATAACTATCGGGCTTAATTACCACAGCTTTAATATTTTTGTTCATCGATTTGCTATAGGTTAAAGCAGTATCTACCTCTGCAGCACTTAAAACATGGCTAAACAAAAACAAACAGGCGGTTATCAAAAAGTTATTTTTCATGGTAATTTTAATCATGATGATGTGGTGTTAAATTTATAAAATAAGTTTGCTATTGTTTACCATTTCTGCGAGTTGAGACCAAAAAAAATGATACCTTTCTTACTTACTCCTTAAACGGCTAAAAACTTTAAAACAATTTGATTACCTTTTAAGTTGTTGAACGGTTAACTTATCTAAAAAATGCTTAAAACCTACCCATTTTATATTAAAGCGCCTGTAATTCTTTTAGGATTAGTAATTACGGTATTTATAATGAGTGTGCTGAGAGATATTCTTGTGCCGCTTGCTTTTGCCGCCCTGATTGCCATATTACTCAACCCATTAACCAATCGTTTCGAAAGAAAAATGCCCAAAATAGTCAGTATTATACTTTCTATGCTCATCGGTTTGCTGGTGGTGGTTGCCGTACTCTATTTTTTGTCATCACAGGTAGCGCACTTTTTTGATGACCTGGATAGCATTAAACAAAAATTATCGCAGTTGCTTGAGCAAATAAGGGCTTGGTTACAAGGTACCTTCGGCATTTCAACACAAAAGCAGACGCAAATGCTTAATGATGCAGCCAATGGCAGTAAAGCCTTAATTGGCCAGACACTTAATGGCTTGTTGGGGGTTTTAAGTGTGGTTTTCCTGATCCCGGTTTATACTTTTCTAATTTTATTATACAAAACGCTCATTTTAAACTTCATTTATGAAGTGTTTTCAGAAGAAAATAAACAAAAAGTTGCCGAAATTTTAGGCGAAACGAAAGCGGCCATCCAAAGTTATATTGTAGGCTTATTGATCGAAACTTCTATTGTTGCAATAATGAACTCTGCCGCCTTGCTTATCCTTGGCGTACCAAATGCCATTTTAATTGGCGTTATCGGCGCGATATTAAACCTACTGCCCTACATTGGCGGCATTATAGCAATTGCCTTACCAGTGTTAATGGCTACTTTAACGAAGGATGGTTTTACTACCCAACTCTTAATTATAGGCGCTTATGCGCTGATCCAGTTTATTGATAATAATATTCTTGTACCACGCATTGTTTCGAGCAAAGTACAAATCAATGCGCTTATTTCTATCGTAATTGTATTGATGGGCGCTGCACTTTGGGGTATCCCCGGCATGTTCCTTTCTATTCCATTTATTGCGGTAATGAAAATCATCTTTGATCGTATTGACGGACTTAAACCCTGGGGTAAATTACTGGGAGATAATATCCCGACAGAGCATATGGGGCAGGTGAAAAGGTTTAGGAGAAAGAAAAAACTGGCTGCAGATTAATATTTCATATCTATTTTTATTTCAAACGATCGTTCAGTTTTCCACGACGTCCAGCCTATAATCTTATTACAAGCTGGGCCACCTAGACCCGATTAGAGTGGACGCGAAGCAAAACGGAAAGCGGGGAGAAACAAGAATAGCTGTACCAAATTGCTCTCCATATAAAGAAAAACTTGCCACATATTAATAATTATTTTTTTGAAAACGATCGTTCAGTAGCTCTTCAGAACCAGCAGTCCTGTTATTCGCTATAGCCCCAATGAAGAACCGGGGCTGACGCTGCTACCGGGTTTATTGAACAAAGCTTGCTACATAAAGTATAATTCGATAAATCTTAATGCACACGCAGGTAGCGATCGTTGTAAGATTGCTTCGTCGTTCCTCCTCGCAATGACGATTCCTCGCCTCCTATCAATTCAATAAATACACTTCATTCATATTGACCTTTGAAATAAATTATTCCTCATGCTTGTCCACCCGGCCTATTATCTTATTACAGGCTGGGCTATCTAGACCCGATTGAAGTGGACGCGAAGCATAACGGAAAGCGGGGAGAAACAAGAATAGCAGTACCAAATTGCTCTCCATATAAAGAAAAACTTGCCACATATTAATAATTATTTTTTTTGAAAACGATCGTTAAGTAGCTCTTCAGAACCAGCAGTCCAGTTATTCGCTATGGCCCCAATGAAGAATCGGGGGCTGCCGCTGCTACCGGGTTTATTGAACAAAGGCTCTTGCAGGTAAGCACCCTGCCAAAAATAGCACCCCTGTAGTGAACACGAAGACACAGGCAAAGTAAAACGGGATGAAACCCAGATACACCGTACTGCAATCTGCGAATAATTCAATATACTTGCATTACTTAATCGTTTTAGTTCAATAATTCAAACAATATCAACGTTCATTTGCTTATTAAAAAAAAACATCGATGAAAAACATTAAATTAATTATCCCGGTACTCTTGGTACTGTTTTCTGCCTGCAGCGAGGCCACCAGAAATACCACAACAAGTAAAAGCGATAGTATTCCTCAAAGCACTTCCAATAAAACCGATTCGCTTGAGGTTAAATTAAAAATAAATGGCAATGTAGCTACCGGCGATTCACTGCTGCTGAGATTTGTAGTACATAACAATACCGATAGCACTAAAAGTTTCTGTATCTGGCATACGCCCTTCGAGCCTTTAATGAGCAGCTATTTAAGCATTACCAATGAAAAAGGAGAAGAAGCGCAATACAAAGGTGCAATGGCCAAAAGAGTAATGCCACCTCCGGCCTCTAGTTATACAAAGGTAAATCCAGGTGATAGCCTTGTTGCAAATGCCGATTTACTTAAAGCCTACGATCTAAAAAAAGGATCAAGCTATAAAGCAGTTTACACAGGCGGAAATATGAGCGGCCTGGTATCAAGAGACACGGTTACTTTTATTTATACGGATTTGCACTAATATTAAGTTAGATCTCCCTACTTTCTGTCATTTCTATTTAGTTACTCAAATAAAAAAATTGCACACGGCTAATTACTGTGTGCAATCTTTTTATATGCACTTGCCATTTCCCTAAGCATAAACTCAACTTAACAAAAGTGAGATATTGACTCCCTATTTTGTCGCATTTACGCTTTCTGGGTTGTTAAATTTCCCATAATTTTATTAAAAATTAAACACCTTAAACATGGAAAATAAAACATCGATCACCGTAGAAACGACAGTAAATGCAACAGTAGAAAAAGTTTGGGAATTTTGGAATAATCCAGACCACATTACTAAATGGGCCTTTGCCTCACCAGATTGGCATACCCCTTATTCGGAAAACGATTTAAAAGTTGGCGGTAAATTTAAAAGTACCATGGCAGCAAAAGATGGCAGTATGAGTTTTGATTTCGGCGGCACCTATACTACGGTCGATCAGCATAAAAAAATCGAATATACCATGGAGGATGGTAGAACCGTAAGCATTACTTTTGATGCATTGAGCGAACAAACCAGGATAACCGAAACTTTCGATGCCGAATCGACCAACCCCATCGAAATGCAACATGGCGGATGGCAGGCCATTCTGGATAATTTTAAAAGTTATACAGCGGAATAATAAAGTCTTGTTAATAACGGGCTGTATCATATTTGTAATTCCATTCGAATTTGTTACGTTGAACCTCCTCAAGAATCCTACAGTGTGGACGCATCTTATGCAATAT
This sequence comes from Pedobacter sp. D749, assembly GCF_019317285.1. Taxonomy (NCBI): domain Bacteria; kingdom Pseudomonadati; phylum Bacteroidota; class Sphingobacteriia; order Sphingobacteriales; family Sphingobacteriaceae; genus Pedobacter; species Pedobacter sp. D749. Next base: position 1,148,672 of record NZ_CP079218.1, on the reverse strand, counting down.
TGTTAGCGTCGACCGTCATTGTCAGCTTGACTGGCAATCTTAATGCAACAAGAAAGTTTAATGAGCAAGATCTGAAGCTTTAAGATTCCCGTTTTCACCTATCGTGTGGACATATTTTGATGTATGGGTTTTTATGCATTATGCTGACCTGCTTTAATAATATACATGTTTTAACCGAAGAACGCCGTCAATCCCAGGGGCCAGAGAAATCAAAAAAACAGTTGTAGGACAGAACAAATAGTACTGCCAAAACCTAAACGCAGTGGTTTTGTGTTCATGACCGATGATTTAATTTTAAAGAAATATTGAACACAAACCCCGCAGGGCTCAATCAGACCAAAGAAAACACACACAACACCTGATTAAACGAAGTGCCGCTGTTTTTTTGATGTGTGTAGGATTGTGCAAAAGGCCCATTGCTGGATTGACAAAGCGCTTTGGGTACTTTGGCGCTCCAAAATGCGCAGCATTCTTGAGCACAAATAAAAACAACATCATCTGCGAAAAACTACCATGCCCCGCGGCATAGAGCGAAAAAGACAATGTTATATAATTTAATTAATATTTTTTTTCGAAATAAATGCTTTTTTAACTGGAAAGATGAAATAAATTCAGCATGACGACCCGACTTAATGTATGTGTACTAAAAACAAATATAGAATTAACAAAAGATGTGTCCACACGATAGGTTTTTCGCGGGAATGACGCGTGATGAATGCAATTGTGTCCACACAAAGAATCGGGACAAACAGTCGAAATGTCTTAAGAGATATTTAAGAAAGTCCTTCAGGCTCAGGATGACAATTTCATTTTTATGATACAGCCTCTTCTTATTTTACAGAAATCATTCACATAGCAGCCTTAAGTAACATTTCTATTATTATTTGATTCGCATAATTTTTGATTTGAACGGAATACTTTGAAATTGCTGCCATAATTTACATTTGCCGTGTAAATTATACACTATGCCACGCATATCTTTATTTTATTCTTCACTATTATTTTTTATTAGTTCCTCTATCGGTGCAAGCGCTCAAATGCTAAGTTTAAAGCAAGCAGTAAACACTGCAATTACCAATTACGGGACCATTAAGGCCAAAGATAATTATGCCAATGCGTCAAAATCATCGATTCAACAGGCCAAAAGAGAGTATCTACCCAACTTCAGTTTAAGCGCCCAACAAGATTATGGTACCATTAACGGTCAAAACGGACCGCAATATGGTCTCGGTGGTTTGGGAACCGCTTCCTCTGGTCCTGCTTTAGACAAACAAAACTGGAATGCCGCGTTTGGCGGACTCTACCTGGCCAACGTAAACTGGGATTTTTTCACTTTTGGAAAAATCAGGGAACGTATTAAAATTGCAGACGCCGCTTACCAAAGAGACAAAAATGACCTGGAACAGGAAAAATTCCAACAGGAAATCCGTGTTTCTGCCGCTTATTTAAATTTACTGGCTGCGCAAAGGTTAACAAAATCGCAACAGAAAAATCTTGATCGCGCTGTTACCTTTAAAAATACAGCCGTAATCAGGGCTAAAAACGGATTAATTGCGGGAGTTGATTCTTCTTTCGCAAAAGCCGAAGTTTCTAATGCCAGAATCGCGCTAACTAAAGCTAAAGATCTGGAACAGGAACAAGCCAACCGTTTAGGCGTTTTAATGGGATTAACCGCAACCTCATACGAACTAGACACTGCTTCAATTACACGTATCCCTGGCAATCTGCTCGAAGATACAGTGATCAAAAGCTCACATCCATTGTTAAAGTTTTACCAAAACCGTGTTGATGTTAGCCAGCAACAGGTTAATTATTTCAGAAAATTATATTACCCAACGTTTACCTTATTCGGTGTGATGCAAGGCCGTGGTTCCGGTTTCAGCCCAGGCTATGCTTTAGATCAGACTGCCTATTCTACCAGTTATGCCGATGGTATAAATCCCACCCGCGGAAACTATTTGATTGGCATAGGAATGACCTGGAACCTGTCAACCTTACTTAAAAACCGTCCGCAGGTACGCGCACAGGAATACATTAGTCAGGGCTTAAAAGAAGAATATAACCTTGTTGATCAACAGTTGAAAGCACAGCTTGCCCTTGCCGAAACTAAATTAACCAATGCTTTGGCCAATTACAGGGAAGCACCTGTTCAGGTAAAAGCGGCATCTGACGCCTATCTGCAAAAGAGCATTTTGTATAAAAACGGGCTCACCACACTCGTCGACCTTACACAGGCCCTTTTTACCTTAAACCGCGCCGAAACCGATCGGGATATTGCCTTTACCAATGTTTGGCAGGCCCTGCTGTTAAAATCGGCTGCTTTGGGCAATTACGACATATTTATCAACGAATTTTAATCTGGCTATATAAATGAATTTAATACGTTTCGCACTCCGCAAACCCATATCCATCTTAGTTTTAGTGGCTGGACTGTTCTTTTTCGGTATTGGTGCTATCAATCAGATCAAGGTTGATATCCTTCCGCAAATGAACCTTCCGGTAATTTATATTGCCCACCCCTTTGGTGGTTACACACCCGACCAGATGGAGGCTTATTTCGGCAAGCAATATGTTAACATCCTGCTTTTTGCAAATGGTATCAAAAGTATCGAAACCAAAAATACACAGGGTTTAATGTTGATGAAATTAACCTATTACGAAGGTACCAACATGGCACAGGCAGCAGCAGAATTAAGTGCCCTATCTACAAGAGCCCAGGCCATTTTCCCGCCAGGTTCGCAACCCCCGTTTGTGATCCGTTTTGATGCTTCGTCGCTTCCGGTTGGGCAATTGGTATTAAGCAGCCCTATCCGTACCAACAACGAATTGCAGGATCTGGCCAATACTTATGTACGCCCTAGTTTTTCCGCTATACCGGGTTTGCTTTCTCCTGCCCCTTTTGGCGGTAGTCCGAGAACGATAGAAATCAATGTAAATCCCTCCCTTTTGCGCTCCCATAACCTAACGGTAGACCAGGTGGTTGAAGCCATTAGGCTAAATAACCAGACTGCACCTTCAGGAAATGTAAGGATTGGCGATAAAAACTACATCACACCAACCAATTATACGATTAAAAAGGTTAAAGATTTTGAGAACATTCCTTTATTTAAAGGCAGCGTACAAAATTTGCAGCTTCGCGATGTAGCAACCGTTAAAGACGGAGCCGATTTAGTGGCAGGTTATGCCTTAATCAACGGTAAACGTTCGGTATATTTAAGTATTGCCAAATCCGGCGATGCCTCCACCTGGGATGTGGTTAAAAACTTAAAGAAAAACTTGCCGAACATCCAAAATACCTTGCCAGAGGATGTTAAACTTTCTTACGAGTTCGACCAGTCTGTTTATGTAATCAATGCGGTAAAAAGTCTGATCAGCGAAGGTGCAATCGGTGCAATATTAACAGGACTGATGGTTTTACTTTTCCTGGGCGATAAACGTGCGGCATTGATTGTAATCCTCACCATCCCCACATCCATTATTGCTGGTGTTTTGTTCCTGAAATTATTCGGACAAACGATCAACATTATGACGCTTAGCGGATTGGCTTTGGCCATTGGTATTTTGGTAGATGAATCAACGGTAACCATAGAAAATATCCACCAGCATTTTGATATGGGCAAACCAAAGGCCCTGGCCATTTGGGATGCCTGTAAAGAAATCGCCTTCCCTAAACTGTTAATCCTGTTTTGTATCCTTGCCGTATTTGCACCGGCTTTTACCATGACTGGGATCCCGGGGGCATTATTCTTACCGTTGGCATTGGCAATTGGTTTTTCGATGGTGGTTTCATTCCTGTTATCGCAAACTTTCGTACCGATTATGGCCAACTGGCTGATGGTTGCACATCCTAAAAAAGGCAGTAAACATCACCCTGACATTACGCAGGATGAAGCTGATTTTGCAGCAACCGGCATTACACTTGAATCGGAAAAAGATACCCTGAACCAGAAAAGAGTGCTGGTTGAACGTGAAGATTTTAATGGCAATGGTAAAATTGGTTTCTTCGATAAGTTCCGGAACCGTTTTATGCGCTTCCTTGACCGGATACTGCCTTACCGAAAATCTGTTGTTTTGGTTTATTTGGTGGTGATTATTGGTCTGGCCGCGTTGTTACTGGCTAATATTGGCCGCGATGTTTTGCCAAGAGTGAACTCAAGTCAGTTCCAGTTGCGTTTACGCGCACCCGATGGAACACGTTTAGAACGTACCGAAGAAAAAGCAAATGTGGTATTAGCTGAGCTGAAAAAAATGGTTGGCAAAGAACATATGGGCATTTCTTCCGTTTACGTTGGTCAACACCCTGCACAGTTTTCAGTAAATCCGATCTACCAGTTTATGGCAGGTCCACACGAAGCTGTTTTCCAGGTGAGTTTAAAAGACTTTGAAGAAGATATGGACGATTTTAAGGATCAGTTCAGAGAGAAAATCAAAAAAGTGCTGCCTGATGTTAAACTTTCTTTCGAGCCGATAGAGTTAACGGATAAAGTATTGAGTCAAGGCTCTCCTACCCCTGTTGAAGTGCGTATTGCAGGCAAAAACAAAAAGCTAAATGAAAAATATGCAAATAAAATCCTGGCAGAACTGAAGGAAATCCCTTACATGCGCGATGTTCAGTTAGCACAACCGATTAAATATCCATCCTTAAATATCGATATCGACAGAACCCGTGCAGCACAGATCGGGGTTGATATGGCCGACATTTCGAGGTCGTTAATTGCCTCAACTTCATCATCGCGTTATACGGATAAAAATGTCTGGCTAGATGAAAAGGCATCTTTACCTTATAGTGTGCAGGTTCAGGTACCGCTGAATCAAATGACCAGTAAAGATGATATCGGCGAAATTCCTTTATTGAAAAATTCAGCACGACCAGTATTGAGCGATGTTGCAAAAATTACGCCTGATACTACGGCAGGCGAAAACGACAACATTGGTGCTATGCCTTTTTTATCGGTAACAGCAAACCTTTACCATACCGACCTGGGTACGGCATCAAAAGATGTGGAAAAGGCCATTAAGGACGTTGGCGAACTGCCAAGGGGATTAAATGTGACCGCAATTGGTTTGAGTAAAGTATTAACAGACACTTTAGGCAGCTTACAATCGGGTTTATTTGTAGCCATTGTGGTAATTTTCCTGATGCTGGCCGCTAATTTCCAGTCTTTTAAAGTTCCATTGGTTATTTTAGCCACGGTACCGGCCGTTATTTTAGGCTCATTATTGTTATTAACTGTTACCGGATCAACCTTAAACCTGCAATCGTACATGGGGATTATCATGTCGGTGGGCGTATCTATTGCCAATGCGGTATTGCTTATCACCAATGCAGAGCAACTACGAAAGCATAATGGCAATGCACTCGAATCGGCACGCGAAGCCGCGGCATTACGTTTACGACCAATCATCATGACGAGTATCGCAATGATTGCAGGGATGTTGCCAATGGCTATCGGTCATGGTGAAGGCGGAGGAGCCGTTTCGCCGCTGGGCAGGGCAGTTATTGGTGGTTTATTGGCCTCAACATTCGCCGTACTCATTATATTGCCATTGGTATTTGCATGGGTTCAGGGAAAACAGACAACCAACTCGATGTCGCTTGATCCGGAAGACGAAGAAAGCATCCATTACATTAAAGGTTTACCAGAAAACGAATAAAATCATCATCACAAATGAATACGAAGATATTTTCAACAGGATTATTAAGTACAGGGTTTTTAGTGCTAACTGCTATGTATGGCTGTGGACACTCCGAATCGAAAGTAGCACCCAGGAAAGAAAAAGAAGCAGCGATAGCCACTTTCGATCTTAAAAAAGAGAAACTATCCACTAAACTGAGTTTACCTGGCGAACTAATTGCTTTGCAACAAGTTGATTTATACGCCAAAGTAAGCAGTTTTGTAAAAACCTTAAAAGTTGATATCGGCACAGAAGTAAGCAAAGGTCAGTTATTAATGACGCTGGAAGCACCTGAAATGAATTCGCAACTGGCAGCGACACAATCGCGCATAAAAGCACAGGAAGCGGTTTATACCGCCAGCAAAGCGAATTACAACCGTTTGTACGAAACCAGTAAAACGCCTGGAACGATCTCTTCCAACGACCTGGACCAGGCGATGGCCAAAAAAAATGCAGACCTTGCACAGCTCGAAGCAGCAAAAGCGGCCTATAAGGAGGTGAGCTCAGTTCAGGATTATTTAACCATCAGGGCACCGTTCAGTGGAATTATCTCAGCCAGAAATGTGAATTTAGGTGCCTATGTTGGTCCGACAGGTAAAGGTTCTGATTTACCTTTGTTTACTTTACAGGATCAGAAAAACCTGCGTCTGGCTGTTTCCATTCCTGAGGTTTATACCGGTTATTTAAAAGCTGGCGACGAGATTAGTTTTACCGTTAAATCTTTACCCAGCCAAACCTTTAAAGCTAAAGTGAAACGCTTATCAGGAGCCCTGGATCTACGTTTACGTTCTGAACGTATTGAAATGGATGTACCAAATGCTTCAAAGGTTTTATTACCGGGTATGGTGGCAGAGGTGAACATCCCGTTACCGGCCAATGCAAGTACCTTTATCATCTCTAAAAAAGCTTTATTGGATACCAGCGAAGGATTATTTGTATTAAAAGTAGCCGATAATAAAGCGGTTAAAGTGACTGTTAAAAAAGGAAGGGAAACCGACGATAAAGTTGAAGTTTTTGGAGATTTAGCAGAAGGTGACAAATTAGTTGCAGAACCGACCGAGGAAATGCATGAAGGAATGACGATTAAACCATAACTTTACTTGTATTAAGCACTTAAAATATGTTATCAAAAAATCAAGAGCTTTCTACCCTTCAAAAAAAGGAAACATTAGAGGATTTTTACAATAAATTAAAAATCACCAGGCCCGAAATTCCTACGCCAAGTTTAGGAATGATTAACGACATCGGGCACTTTAATGTTTTTAACCGGGGTAATGTTTGTACCAATGTACCATCTGCATTTAGCAGGAGAGATTTTTATAAAATTTCGCTGATCATTGGCAATGGAATTTTGCATTACCCTGATGCGCAGATCGAAATTAAAGAACGGGCATTACTATTTACCAATCCGAATATTCCATATTCTTGGGAAAGTACTTCTCCAAAACCTGCCGGATTCTTCTGTTTATTTACAGAGAATTTTATCCATAACCGTAATGAAACCCTCCGCGATTCTTTATTGTGGCGCATTAATGATAGTCCGGTAATTCACATTAGCGAAGAACAGGAAGTTATTTTAACAGATGTCTTCACTAAAATGATGAAAGAAATGGATGGCGATTATATCCATAAATACGACCTGTTGAGAAACTATGTGCAGCTTATTGTTCACGAAGCACTAAAAGTTAAACCACAAGATATTGTTTTTAAACAGAATAATGCATCTGTGCGTTTAACTTCATTATTTATTGAATTATTGGAAAGGCAGTTCCCAATTGGCTCTACGGAGCATATTCTGGAGTTAAAAACAGCCCACGATTTTGCCTTCCGCTTGTTGGTACATGTAAATCACTTAAACCATGCCGTAAAAGAAGTGACCGGAAAAACTACTTCTGAACACATTTCGAGAAGGATCGCTACCGAAGCCGTGGCTTTGCTAAAACATACAGAATGGAATATCGCACAGATTGCCTATTGTTTGGGTTTTGAATACCCGGCAAATTTCAATATATTTTTTAAACGCCAGATGCAATGTACCCCAAAGGTGTTTAGGGCTAATTGATTAATCGTCATCTATACGCAATCTGGTCCTAGCGTCTCGCTTAGATCCTATAAAAATGATCGCATGTCGTAGCGAGACGCTACAACTAGAATGGGGTAGTCGTTTAACTATATCCTGAAATTTAGGAAACGGTGCTTTTTATTTTATCATCTTAACGTATTGTGATAAGCAATGAAGAATCGTCATTGCGAGAAGGCTTTTTCAGCCGACGAAGCAATCTTTATAGCAGAATCACTAGCATGAAAGATTGCTTCGTCGTTCCTCCTCGCAATGACGATCCTTTACTAAAACTGTCTATGATAGTAGAATGAAACCTGGAATTTACGGAGAAGGTCGTCACCCTGAACTTGTTTCAGGGTCTTATCAATAACGATTTTCAAAAATAGATGCTGATCCCGATATAATAGAATCGGGACAGCAGGACGTATCTTTGAGAATGTCCTTCCATTAGCAATTCCTTTTTATTCCACCACAGCTACGTTGCCTCCCCTATCATTATCCAATATATAACCATAAGGATCTATAGCAACCGTTTTTGGCTTATGCCCAACAATGATTGACAGTTTGGTTTTATGCTGATTTATATAAAGCTTTTGGGCGTATGTAGGTTTGGTATCAGCTTGCCAAGCTATTTCTAATTGATCAAAACAAGCGAGATCAATCTCAAGATTTGGTAATTGTTTGTTGCCATCACTTAATCTTTCAGCATCAATTTTAAGATCAATTTTAAATTTTCCATTACTCAGCTTTTTACAATTGATCACTTTAATACCCAAATCATAAGTAACCACCTGATTAAAACAATCATCTATAAATTTCTTCTGTTCAGGCGAAGTTTCCTTTAAAATCGCATTAACCAAATCGGCTGCTGTAGCCCTGGGTTTCGGATATTCATGATCGGTAATGAGTTGCCTTAATACTGCATTAAACTTTTCCTCTCCTAATAGTTCCTTCACCGCATACATCGTTAATCCTCCTTTTTGGTAATGCACATAAGCCTGATCTAAAGTTTTGGCCAGTGGCAATTCCTTTTCACCGTTATTTCGGTTTAAAAAATAGAGGCTATTGTCATAAGCTAAATATTTTCTCAAATACATTTTACCAAAACCCTTTTCTATCAGCACATTTTCGGTGTATTTAGCCAACGATTCGGTGAGCATGGCATAACCTGCAGCATCTGCAGGTGCCAATATATTTGCCCACCATTGGTGTGCAGTTTCGTGCGCGGCAATGGCGTAACTTTGATCAATGGTACTTTTCTGACTATAATTCCCCAGGAAATTAATGTTCTCTGCACTGAAAACTAATCCGGGATAAGCTGTTGCTGCACCCTTATATTGTGGAATTTCGGCAATGCTTAACTGTTTTAACGGATATTTAGCAAAATTCAGATTACCATAATCCAGGGCATCTCTAATTCCATTGAACATACTTTTCAGGTTATATTCCTGTCCAGGCTGATAATATACCCTGAGTTCTATTCCCTTGTGCTTTTCCTTTTTTACTGCGTACCTCGCACTGCTTAAGGCAAACATAAAATTTATGGGGATCGAAGTTTTGTACTTAAAATACCTTCGGTTATTGGCCATCCATTGTTTTTGCAATTCACCAACAGTAATCACCTGCTGATCAACGGCTGTAGAAATTGTGGTTTCCAAATCGATCAGTTCGTATGTTTTGTTAAAATTGGGCTTGCTGGCTATTTCGGCTAAACCTGCTTTTTTACGTTCGCGCTTATCTTCGCTCTCAAAATGATAACAATAACCCAACTGAGGTACAAATTTCTCCATCTCGATGTAAGTCCCGTTTTTAACAATTGAATTTTCACTGTCAAAAGGTGTAAATCCATTTCTGATCACTTCAATAGCAAAATTCATTATTATTTCCTGATTAGGTTGCAATGGTGTTTTTAAAGTGATAAACTGTTGGTTAAATGTTTCATCTCTTTCGCTTTTTTTACTTCCAATAATGGTTATTGAAAATGAATTTATAGCAGGGCTGACATAAGTCCATATTTTCGAAATAGGTACATTTGTTTCGTTTTTAAGAACATATTTTCCTTTAACGGTATATTTCCCTTCATTTGGATATAGGTCGACATTCGTTTTAACGGCTTTAATTACAGGCTGAGGCTGGCTTGACAGCGCTTTATATTTCTGCTCGTAAGCCAGACTCCAATCTAACTGCTCCTGTTTATTTTTATACTTCCCGATGATATTTGTTTGATGATAAATAAATGCGCCACAGGAAAGCCAGACTAGCAAGGCTAAAACGGTAATCCATTTATGCTGCTTCAATGCCAAACCTATGGATGCAAATCTCGCTTTAGCCTTATTTTCAACCGAACGCTGCCACAACCCAACGGTTAAAACCGCAAGAACCATTACAAAAGCCGACCAATACAGCATATACCAGTTAAATGCACTGGCATAATAACCAAAACCGTTAAAATAAGAATGTAATAAATCAGGTACTATTGCAAAGCGAAAAAGGTAATGTGTTAAGCCAAACCTGTCAGCATACGAAATCAGGAAAACAACGATCATGCTCAATAGCATCCCTAGATACTTGTTTACACTTAAATTCTGGATAAAAATAATGAGCACCACAAAAAGCAACAAAGGGAATGCGCTGTAATAGTACAACGATAAATACAAGGGCAATTCGATCTGAAAATAACCATGAGTAAGCTGCAGCACAATGCCAATCCCAATATTTAAAGTAACGAGGGTGAAAACCAGCATAAAAAGACTCAGGGCTTTTGCCATCCACAAAGCTGAATTCTGAACAGGTGTACTATAAATCAACGAATGAATACTTACTGATTTTTCTTTGCTAATGGTTTCTGCAGCATAAAAAATAATCAGGACAAGTCCGAATTTCATTGAACGTATTTCTTCGATAATAATACCTGTTGCCGGATAGCTATGAATACCATAAACACCATTAAACAGCTGGTCTTTCAAATCCACCCCGAATATAAACACCCACAACAGGAGCATTACCATAATCGGGATGTTTTTAAACAGGAATATCATTTCGAGTTTAGACTGCGCGAAGAACGTATTCATGTGGTAACGAAAACCATTTGATAATATCGGTAAAGCACGGTAAGGAATCAGCTCAAACTGTTCTGCTTTAACGGTCTTGATTTTTAATTGTCGGTGCTGCTGCACGCGAAAATTGAATAAACGATAGGTAACCAGCATCAGCAAGGCTGTAAAACCAAGCCACAGTAACCTGTTGAGTAAAAATGCACCGTCTAATGGGAATAATTGTTGATTGCGCTGTAGATCAGTCCAGGTTCTGGTTTCGCCAAAAAAGGAGGCTAGCGCAAAAGGGTCTAAAAGTAGGGGTAAAATATCGGGGCTGCCAGCTTTCATTGCCGATGTAGCTAACAAAGGGGAATTGCCAAATATCGAAGCCAGCATATACAAAATGTAAATCAACACACCCATTACGTAGATTTTGCGTACACTTTTGGTTAATATCGCCGTACAAAATAAGATTGCTGCTGAGAATAATACATTGGGTAAGGCAAAAACTAAAAGTGGTTGTAGAAAATAGTTCAGATGAAAACTACCTAACCGATCTGCATCAATAAAGAAAGTGCCCACATAAATCCCCAGGGCCACCAATGCCAATAAACTAAAAACCGAAATGATCAGGCCTAAAAACCTGATCACAAAATAAGGAAGCTTTTTTATCGAAGTGGTAAAAACAACTGCTTCCATTTTGTGCATACTATCCCTCAGCACCACATTGGCACTAAATAATGTACCCGAAAAGATAGAGAAAAGCGAAAGCAGAGCGATGATGTTGGTGATGACATAGGGCGAATTTTTATGCACCTCATCAGAACCGAATCCACCCTGTATCACACAGAAATATCCCAGAATAAAAAACAAAAGAGCAGCCACTTTGAACGAGATCTGCCCAAAATGGTATTTCAATTCAAATTTTAGTAAATCTATAATCATAACCTCGCCTCCGTATTTTGATTGGCAGAGCCAAATAATGAAGAAAAATATACCTCTTCCAAACCAGGGTAAACAGGTTCGAAACCTGGTGCAGGACATTCATCGGCAAGTAAGAATACATTTAACCTGCCCGATATAATTTTGGTAGAAATTACATTAAAAACCGACGAATATTGAGCCAGATCTGACTTTTCGATTATCCTTCGCCAGATTCTTCCATCTAATTTCCCGGTCAGTTCTGAAGGTTTGCCTTGTAAAATCACCTTTCCATTTGCCATTACCGCCATTTCAGGACAAAGGTCATTCACGTCCTCCACAATGTGGGTAGACAAAATGACCACACGGGCAGCGCCGATTTCGCTCAGTAGATCATGAAAACGGTTCCGTTCCTGTGGGTCAAGGCCTGCGGTGGGTTCGTCAACAATAATTAACTGCGGGTTGCCCAATAAAGCCTGCGCAATGCCGAAACGCTGTCGCATACCACCGGAAAAAGTGCTGACAGACCTTTTTCTTACTTCAAATAAATTGGTCTGTTGCAAGAGTGAAGTCACCTGTTCTTTTCTTTCGTTTTTATGCTTCAGGCCTTTTAACACAGCCAGGTGGTTTAACAGATCAAGCGCTGAAATTTTAGGATAAACACCAAAATCCTGTGGCAAATAACCCAGTTTATTCCGCATTTCCTGGGGATTTCGCAGCACATCATTTCCATCAAAATGAACCTGACCAGCGTCTGGCAGCTGTAAGGTTGCAAGCGTACGCATAAGTGAAGATTTACCTGCTCCGTTCGGTCCCAATAAGCCGAACATGCCATTTGCAATGTTCAGCGTAACATCATCAAGGGCCTTTACCCCATTTTGATAAGATTTTGTAAGTTGCTGTATTTTAAGCCGTACCATATTACTAATTAAGATGGAAGCAAATTATACCGATTAAACCGATCTGTTAAATTTAAGTGACGAAGGAAGCTGAAGTGATGATGAAAGGAAAAAATAACCTGATATTCCTTTCGTCATGAAAAATGAACCTTTCATCATCTATATTTTAAACAACCTGCAAAGTTTCTTAATTTTAAAGAATGGAGAAAAATTGGTTTGTGGGGACACAGACCACGGCGATGGAAAGAAATATTATCGCATCGGTTCGTGTCTCCATGAACTGAAATAATAATACGAGTGTGGTATGTGAACTCACGGATACATTAAATACGAAATGCTCAATACAAAGAATTTAAAATTCAATTATAAGTACCAGGACTTTTTCATATTTATTGGCCTTTTGTTGTGGATAGCCATATTTAACACTTACAGCTTAACCAACAATATTTGGTTAAGCTATGTCAGCTGCATTTTGGCTCTGGGTTTCTGCTTGCTCCCCGTATTTGTTTTTTCTTTTGCTAAAGCCAGATTAAAAAACAGGCTAAGCAAAAAACATTACGCTATTTATTGGGGTATTTGTTTCTTAATCGCACTTCCTCTGTTTACACTTATTGCATTTTACCTGCAAATCGTTAAGCTTGATGATGGTGTTTTTACTTTAACCGCTTTGGCAGCAGTAAGCCTCGAATTAATGCTGATGGCTAATCAATACTACCAAAATAAAGTACAGCACATTAAGTGGGTCAAAAAAATCGGCCTGGAGAATGCCGTTCTCATTACCATCATTTTACTTGCAGCAACGATATCAGTAATGGCCGTTTCTAGCTTAGACAATCCCGTTTACCAAAGAAAGGGGTTCCGTTTGGTCGGTTTCGAATTTGACATTAAGCTACTCTTGCTCAATTTTGGGACGTTTTTAGGCTTTTTTTCACAATTCCTGATCATGTACTTATGTGGATACCTGCTTTTCCTGATCAATAGCCGTTTACTTGTGTCTAAAGTCCTTAAAGAGAAAGGTTTGATCGTTTACCTTTTATCACTCTCAGCAACTGTTGCTATTCTTTATCCACTATTGGCCCAATTGTTAATTTTGTTGCCGATAAACACGGTTTTTGGCCGGAGTATATTCGTAAATAATCCTTTCGAGCTTGAAAACGCATTTGGGGCCTTTGCCATTATGCTCATCAGTTTACCAGTAGTTCTGGCGCTGCAATGGGCGAAACAGAACAACAGGATTCTCTCTTTAGAAAAAGAAAAATCGCAAACTGAACTTGATTTATTAAAACAACAACTTAATCCACATTTTTTCTTTAATACGCTTAACAACCTTTATGCATTAAGCCTGCAAAAATCAGATAAAACACCAGAAAGTATTTTGCAATTATCAGAACTGATGCGTTATACGATTTACAAAGGACAGGAAAAAACAGTTAAACTTTCGCAGGAGCTGGATTATATTAATGATTACATTCAACTGCAGCAAATCCGTTTGCACAAAACCTTACATTTCGAATTTGAAAAGCAGGTTACGAACGATCAGATAGATATTGCCCCACTGCTGCTTATTGTACTTATCGAAAATGCATTTAAACATGGTATAGAACCAGCAGAAGATGCGGCTACTTTAAAACTGTCGTTAATCAGTAATGATACCACGCTTATTTTCAGTTGCGAGAACTCTTTCGATCCTGAAGAGGTAAACGAGATTAAAGGAATTGGGATTGATAATTTGAGAAAGCGGCTCGAACTGATTTATCCCAGCCGTTATACATTGGAAATTACCACCATTGCTGATATCTTTAAAGCGGAATTAAAACTCAAGCTAACATGAGCTTACGTTACTTAATAATAGATGATGAACCTCTTGCACACGGTGTAATTACTGAGTATGCAAAAGATATTCCTTTTATTTCAATTACCGGCCACTGCTACCGTGCTACAGAAGCCCTGGATTTTTTGAGTAAACAACAGATAGATTTAATTTTCTTAGATATCAGGATGCCAAAACTAAACGGTCTGGATTTTTTAAGAACGTTGCAACATCAACCACTTGTTATTATTACTTCGGCATACGAAGAATACGCTTTAGAAAGTTTTGATCTGGCCGTTTGCGATTACCTTTTAAAACCCTTCCGATTCGATCGTTTTTTAAAAGCCGTTAACAGGGCGCTGGAATTTTATAACCTCAAAAAACAAACTGCTGGTCCTATTGAAACCGAAAAAGCAGAGATCAAAAGCTATGGGCAAATCTCTATTAAAGCAGACAAAAAACACATCCTGGTAAAAACCGAAGAAATACAATACCTGGAAAGCCTGGGTAATTATGTAAAAGTCTGGAAAAACGATAATTTTCTACTAACACCCAGAACATTGGCTAGTTTTGAAGATCAGTTATCAACCGATTATTTTGTCAGAATTCATAAATCCTTTATTCTCAACAAAAAATACGTCGATTATTTAGAGGGAAATACCATTGTGCTTAAAAACGGTCAGGAGGTTCCTATTGGTAAAAATTATAAAGGGGTAATCAAACAGTTGCTCGATATTGAGGATTAAATTAACCGATCTTTAACCAGCCTGTAATACTCATCCTTTGTTTATGGGTAAGCAACACCTCGTGTGCCAGGTCTGAACTTTTAAAGAAAACACTTTTACCGTTATTGGGCGAGATATTCTGTTCCTCATCAACATGGTAAATGCGCAGCTCTCCCCCATCTTCTATTTTCCAATCGCTATTCAGATACATAATCATCGAATATTGCCGGCTTCCATTGTTCTGAAACTGATCGATGTGTTTTTTATAAAATGTGCCCGATTCGTAAAGCGTATAATGAAACTCATAGCCAGTAATGCCCGTATAACAGCTACGGTTTAAGTAGGCAACAAATTCGTCCATCAGATCGAAAAAATCATTTTCGTATTGGTTGTTATGCTTTTTGTCTAACCAGTAAATGACATCGCTTCTGATCAGTTTATCCTGATTCACAACCAAATTATTACCCACGCCAGCGTTTAAAAGTTTTTTGTTTTCAAATAACCCGATCAGGTTATCTTTAAGGTGTGCTGCTAAAGAAATACTTAAAAAATTCTCGGCAATCCCCACTTTATCCTCGATAAAACTATCGATAAGGCAATCAAATATTTTTTTCAACAGATTGTATTAATCTTAAAACGATATGCCTAAGG
Source organism: Pedobacter sp. D749 (assembly GCF_019317285.1). Taxonomy (NCBI): domain Bacteria; kingdom Pseudomonadati; phylum Bacteroidota; class Sphingobacteriia; order Sphingobacteriales; family Sphingobacteriaceae; genus Pedobacter; species Pedobacter sp. D749. The sequence goes on along the minus strand of NZ_CP079218.1, from coordinate 1,132,893 downwards.
TTGGTAAGGTAGTCTTAATTAATGGCTAAGATGTCATTTCTAAAATTTATATTTAAAACCCTAAAAGCGCTACTTATGCAAACCATTTTCCCTGCCCAATACTCCACTTTATCAGCCGCTGCTTTAAAAGCTTATTTAATTGAAACTTATCAGTTAGATCCATCCACAATATGCCGGTTACTCATCCGAAATGTAAGCGATACTTATATCCTGAAAAATCAGAATCAGAAATATATCTTCAAAATTTACCGCGATGCACACCGTAAACGCAACGAAATTGAAGCTGAAGTAGAATTGCTTAATATTTTAAAGACAAATGGAAACTCAGTTTCCTACCCTATAACTGATAAAAATGGGAAGCAAATACAACAGTTTAATGCCATAGAAGGAATAAGAAACGGTGTACTGTTTTCCTTTGCTGAAGGAAAAGTGATTTTGGATCTGGAAAATGTACAGCTTATTCAATTGGGGCAAGACATTGCCACCTTACACCAAAGCACATCTTCTATTAAACTGAATAACGCAAGACCAATATTCAACTTCGAAACGACTTTATTTGAGCCTTTGCGCGACTTAAAACCTCATTTCATAGAAATGCAAGAGGAATTTGAATATCTGACCAACATTGCCGATAAAGTCGTTAAAAAGTTCGACGAATTTGATACTTCAAAGTTCAGTTATGGTTATTGCCATTACGATTTTCTTCCAAAGAATTTCCATTTTGATGAGCAGGGAAAAATTACCTTCTTTGATTTCGATTTTGCAGGCGAAGGTTACCTGATTAACGATTTAATGACTTTCCTTAACCATTATTTCTTCCATCAGCTCAATAATCTAATCTCTAAAGAACAAGCTGAAAAGGATTTCGAAACCTTTCTAAATGCCTATCAAAAAGTACGCACCTTAACTGATGATGAATTAAAAGCCATTCCTTATCTGGGGATTACCTTTCATATTTTCTTTTTGAAGTTCTTTTATGACAATTACGATGATTGGTCGAATACTTTTTTAACTCCTCGTTATACAAAACACCGTATAACGCTGATTAAAAAATGGGAAGAAATGTATTGTAACTTTTAAGTAATGCTGCCAAAAATCTCGCCATCCTTTTTTATATTGTATATTAATTCAAAATCAATAAGATGGATCAGAAAATAATCAACCTGTACGATGAGTATACCCACAGTCAGGTTAGCAGAAAAGATTTTATGAGAAAGCTGGCTATCCTGGCGGGCAGCACCGCATTAGCCATGACTATTCTGCCGATGCTGGAGAATAACTATGCCGCTGCAGCAGATTTTAACAGTGATGATATCGATGTTGAAAATATTACTTACGCTGGTGTTGATGGTGAAATGAAAGCTGTACTGGCCAAACCAAAAGGCAAAAAGAACTTAGGCTGTGTACTGGTAATTCATGAAAACAGAGGTTTAAATCCACATATTATTGATGTAACCAAACGTGTTGCCGCCGAAGGTTTCCTGGCGCTTGGTGTTGATGCGCTTTCTCCACTTGGCGGAACACCGGCAGATGAAGATAAGGGACGCGAGTTGATCGGTAAATTAGATCCTGAAAAAAACTTACAGAATTATTTAAAAGGCCTGGAGTATTTATGCAACAGAAAAGACGGCAATGGTAAAGTAGGCTGTGTGGGCTTTTGCTGGGGCGGTGGAATGGCCAATAAATTAGCGGTTAACGATCCGAAATTGCAGGCGGCTGTAGCATATTATGGCGCACAGGCCAATGCAGCAGATGTTCCTAAAATTAAAGCGAGTTTAATGCTGCATTATGGCGGCCTGGATGAACGCATTAATGCCGGAATTCCAACTTATGAGCAGGCTTTAAAAGAAAATAAAATTGATTACAAAATTTACATTTATGATGGTGTAAACCATGCCTTTAACAATAATACCTCACCTACCAGATATAACGAAGCTGCCGCAAAACTGGCCTGGAGCAGAACAATTGATCTGTTTAAGCATAAATTGGCGGTGTTGACGCGGTAGTAATAATTTCTATCATAAGATCTTCATTGCGAGAAGGCTTTTTCAGCCCAGCGTTGTAAGATTGCTTCGTCGTTCCTCCTCGCAATGACGATTTCTTGCGATAGTGATAATTGATCGACAAGACACTTCTAAGCTGCGCTCAAATGTCTTAGGTGGTAAAAACCAACCTAAAACAAGTCCGTCTTCAGCATCGTCTTCAAAATATTCGATTGCACATCGAAATTATTGAGGTGGTTCAGGAAATTAATATCAGATATTTTATGGTAACTATCTTCTAATAAATTAACAACCTCGTGTGGAATTGCTGTTTTTAAAACCGCAGCGTTACTTTTCAGTTTATCGTTTTTATATTGCAGTTCCTGTACAATCCGTTCGCGTTCCGAAAGATTATTAGACATATCCAAATCTTTCAAAATGGTTAAATCGCAGAATAAAAACAGGTTTCTGCTTGGGAAAAACAGGTAATAATTGTCAATATCTAAAAACTTATAGACTTCTATAACCAGTTCACCTGATTTTAAGCCGATGTAAAACTCAGTCCGAAAATCGTATTTACACAATTTACCCATCAGTTTTTTCTCGATGGTTGCATACACATTGGTATATAATTGTTTATCCTGAAAATCAATTAGTTTGGCAAATTGATCCGTAGTGAGATCGAAATAAAAATCGTTGGCGTATTTAGAACTAAAAACGTTGATATTTTTAGAAAATGGGAAATCGGAACTGAGCTCAGACAATACACTAAACAGCTTCCGTAGCGATAAATTAATTTTAAGTGACTGTTTCTGTTTATCCTGCTGAAAACTTTTCTGATCAACGAGCGTATTTGCCATCCGATCGATCAGTTCTTCGTTCAGGTCAATTTCATCGTAAATGAGCGATACATTTTTCTCATTGCTCTTTTTAATCTTTTTGAGCAGTTCAACTACACTATCGGTAAATTGAAGATGGAAAAGATCTAATTTTTCGATCTCCAGCTCTTCATTATTAGCAAAAAGCTGATGAATAACCTGACTACGTAAGTAAATTTTATAAATCACCTCATCATCAAAAAACACAGAGAGCAACTGTAAACGGTTGATCTCTGCGCTTGATTTTTTGAGAATATTTAAACGGTATTCATCCATATTTTTATTAACTCACCCTCGTAACGTTCTTTTTCAACTCTGTTTCCAAAGTTTTAAGTTCGCCATCTAACACACGCCTGCTTTGTGCACCTGCTTCATGAATCTGTTTCACCTCATTAAGCGTTTCAATCAACGATGAAGTGGTTCGTTTTAGGGTTTCCAAAGATACTACTGTTTTTTCATTCTCCCTGGCTACATCAATACTGTTTTGTTTCAGCATCTCTGCGTTTTTCTGCAAAATGGTATTGGTGGTATCCGAAATTTTCTTCTGCATCTCTACATTGGCCTTTTGCCTTTGTAATGCAACAGCAATGGTTAATTGATTTTTCCAAACCGGAATAGTGGTAGAAACAATCGATTGTGCTTTTTCTGCAATTGAAGTATTATTGTTCTGCACCACACGGATCTGCGCCAAAGATTGCAACATAATGAATCGCACGATCTTCATATCAGCCAGCCTTTTATCCAAACGGCTAATATAATCCCTTAAATCGGCGATTTCATAGTCCTGGTAATCTGCCGGCCTGCCTTCCATTTCGGCCAGTTTAATATTCAATTCGTTGTATTTTAGTTGACCAGCGATAATCAGTTCTTCCATCTGGTGGATGTAACCAACATTGCTATCGAACATGGTTTGCAGCGAACTGTTATCTTTAATTGAATTTAACCTTCCAGCTTTAATCTTGTTGGTAATTTTATCTATATTATTTACCACCACATCATATTTCTGAAAAAGTTTCTTCACGTCAACTACTAAACTTTTTAAGAACGGGATTTTAGAGATGAAACTCTTAAAGCCGCTCTGTTCCAATTCAGAAACATCAATATAATTCAATTCGGTTAACAATTCGTTAATTAAACCGCCAACTTCGCCACTATTGTAGGTACGTACAGACGATAAAAACTCGTTACTGTATTTCTCCATTGAATTTTGGGCATCGCTTCCGTAATTCAGGATCGAATTTACATCTGATGGCTCTAACGATTTTCCAATTTCATTGTATTTAAGCGTTTCCTCGGTTGTTATTTTTTCGAGGTCAACATTTCCGTCTTTGTCCAGTTTAACCGGAGTAAGGGCTTGGGTAACGTTTGGGTTGGTTTCCATAGTTTGATTAATTACCAGCTTTACGGCTTATAAATAGTTTTGATTGACAGTTTTAACGGTATCTTCCAGTTTTTTATCTTTGGTTGGTTCGCCAATGGCATTAAATTTCCATTCACCGTTTTTCTTGTAAAAAACACCCATCACCATTGATACGTGACCTGCAAAATTTGCTCCGTTAGCAATATCGAATTTAGCAAAAACCTCATTAACACGTTTCGTTGTGCCTTCATAAATGCGGATGGAAGCAAAAGGAATGGTACCAAAATCATGACCTCTAAAGCTGTTCAAAACAAAGGCAACATAATTTACATTAGCATCCAGCTGTGAAAAATCAAGAGTAATGATCTCATTATCTAAACCATCATCGCCACCCATATCGCCAGTTAAATCGTCGCCGCTGTGTTTTACAGAACCGTTTTTAGATTTTAGGTTACCGAAATAAACTACCTCTAAAAGTTGTTTGTTTTCATTGTATAATGCGCAGCTTCCATCTAAATCTACCGCTTCTTTCGAAGATCCGAAACCGAAAAGGCCTTTCTTTTCAATAGCACCCCAGTTAATACCTACACAAACATTCTGAAGTTTGCTGCCGTTGCTTTTTTCAAGACTGATGCGCTGTCCTTTTTGAAGATTGATTGCCATAATATTATTGATATTTGTTTAAATAATCTTGTAAACCACCTTTCATTCCTACGCCAACGGCTTCAAATTTCCATTTGCCTTCGCGTTTGTAAATCCTTCCGAATTCTACGGCTGTTTCAATAGAGAAGTCTTCTTCTAATTCATATTTTAAGACCACCTCATTGGTTACCGCATCAAAAATACGGATGAAAGAATTTCTAACCTGGCCAAAATTCTGTCTTCTGTTGTCAGCATCGTGAATGGTTACCACAATACAGATCTCGCTTACTTTAGCATCAGCTTTGGTTAAATCAATTTTAATCTGCTCATCGTCGCCATCGCCATCGCCGGTTAAGTTATCACCTGTATGTTCTACGGAACCATCCGGAGAAACCAAATTATTATAGAATACAAAGTTTTCGTCTGAAATTAATTTTTTCTGATCGTTTAGTAAAAAAATTGAAGCATCTAAATCGAATGCAGAACCGGTCGAAGAGCTGTTGGTATCCCAACCTAAACCTATTGTAAATTTAGGAGCATCGATATTTTCTCTTTGCCCCTTTTGCAAATTAATAGCCATATTTAAATTAATTTATAATTGTTGTTTTTGATATAGTCTTTTATAAGATGTAAGTTTTTGGAATACGCCTCTATAGTATGATAATTATTCCCCAGAGATAAATCGTAAAGCTGGTTGATAAAATCGGTACTCCGGCGTTCTAAAAAAATGGTAAAACTGCTCGAGGTACTATTTAAAATGTATTTCACAATACGGGTATTGAATGTGAAATTGCCACCATCGATAATTTCTTCCAGGTCGAAAATAGATTTGATCTGATGGTAATTCAGAAAGTTCTCTACGTTGGGATGGATATTCTTATTGACGAGTTCGGCAAAATAAAGCATATGCATTTCGTTTTTTAAACCATATTCTTTTGCCATTTTTAAGATCATCCGTTCATGGCTTCCGGTAATCCTGATATCATCCAGAAACAAAAGGGTTTTACCCACCAGAAAATCTTTATCGATATGAAACGAATCGTTTCCGATTAGCGAAAGTCGTTCTTCAGCACTTAGTTCGCCGTAATCTTCTTTGTAGGTAATGGTTCTGTGCACTTTGGTTTCCTGTACTGCTAAACCACCATTTTCGACCAGCCAACGGTTAAGTTGGCAAACGAAATAGTTTTTCATGGCAAAAGTTGCCGTAGGAATAAAACTATAAGGACTGGAAATGACCACAATCTGACCAGTGATTAGATTATCGGCCAGGTAATACCTGATAAAACCATCAGCGAGGTCTTTCCCAAAAGATCTGGCAACAAGGTCATCGCCAAACTTAAAGCGACTGTAATCGTCGGCACTAAAGCCAAAATCGACTGTATTGTCTATTTTATGGAGTGAGAAATTATACGGTATCATAGAGTAGGTTTGAGATAGATAAATTGTTTGAATTGATCAGCATACTATTAATCCCCATTGCTTCTGCTCCGCGAACATCAGCATGCGGGTTGTCTCCAACATGGATGACATCTGTTAACAATAATCCGGGGTGTTTTGTTCTGTCGATGCGGTCTAACATCAACTGAAAAAAACCTGCACTGGGTTTCGACATACGCACTTCATCAGAATAAAGCTGAAAATCGATAAACTTACCAATACCTAAATGTTCAATTACTTTTTTTAAGGTCTTACCTTTAATAAAACCCGTGTTACTCAATATATTGGTAGAGCTTTTGCCCGATTCTTTAATTTTTGCCAGTACATCCAAACAATCACCACAGTAAAGCTTTGGCATATGATCAAATACGATCTGCTCCATGTCATGATCGAGTACTTTAAGATCTACATCATTAAAGTTGAAATCGTAATCATTGATCATACTGATGATCATTAAATACATTTCTTCAGCATCAACATTTTTACCGGCTTTTTCATTAATGGCGTTTACCATTAAATCTACCTGACGGAAAGTGATGGCAATTTCATCAATGCTTTTATGCTTGCCATTAAAATTCCTAAAAAAATACTGTACCCGTTCCTGCTTGTAAGTTGGATTAGATTTAATCAACGTTAACCAAAGATCGAATGAGTAATGTTTGTAAAAAGCCATTGCACCTTGTTTACTAATCTGTTAATAGATTCTAATATTACAAATTTGGTTGTATAATCAGAAACGGTTGATTGTAAGATTTATGACAGATAAGCTTTAAGACTTATCCAATACTTCTCCGGCTTCTTCAGAAATAACAATGTCGCTTTTGTGTTTTTTAGGATAGTTGAACAAAAGAGAGGTTAATACAGGTATAATGAAAATCGCTACGGTAAAAACAGAAACAAAAAGATCTGTTTTTTCTCCTTCAATAACATGAGAAATTGGCGACTCGGGATAAAAATGCGTAAATAATGAAGAGGTAAGTTTAATACCCAAAACACCAATTACGATAAAGGCCACTGTTTCTAAAAAGGTGAATTTCTCCATCAGTTTTACAAAAGCCTGCGCCACAAAACGCATGGCCAAAATCCCGATAAAAACGCCGATATAAATTAACCAGATATGATCGGTAAAAGCCACTGCAGCAAAAACATTATCAATAGAGAAGGCTAAATCCATTACTTCTACCAAAGCAACTGTAGCCCAAAAAGTACCCACTAAACCAACAGTCGATTTATAAATCCAGCTTTTGCTTTTATCTACTTCCTCTTCTTCCTCATTCTTTTTACTGTTCTTTTTTCTAAAATAATCGAAAGCAAGGTATAACAGGTATAAACCACCAAGTGGTTTTAACCACCAGATTTTAACCAACCATGCTGCCAGGAATAAACAAATACCCCTGAAAACATAAGCACCGATAATGCCGTATTTTAAAGCCTTTTCTCTTTGCGATTTTGGCAGATCCATTACCATCGTTGCCAAAACAGCAGCATTATCTACCGACAGCAAGCTTTCGATCACAATTAAATTTAAAATAATTAATAATCCGGCCTGTATATCATCACCTAAAATTGTATGCAAAAAATCCATTGAACGAGTGTGTATGTTTAAATTAAAGTTTTAGTTGACAGCAAAGAAACAAAATTTTATCAATCTCAATGCGTCAATCTTTTTTATTTATTGAATCGTTTACTGATTAGATACTTAATCAATAAAACTGTTACGTTATAGGGCTGAAATTTTATTTGCTAACCTCCAATTGATAGATATTACCTTTTTCTCCTGCTAGAAGAATTTGTTTACCCTTTTTGGCTTTTTGAACAGCATTAAAACTTTGATCTGAAATGTGTTTCCAGTTCTGGCCGCAATCTGTAGAAATATCTGTGCCTGAAGTACCCGTTGCAATTATGGTTTTAGCATTAATATAGGTTACAGCCGATCGAAAGCCTAAAACAGGCGAAATTGGCTTTTTCCAGGTTTTGCCTCCATCGCTTGTTAAAAGCACATTATTCGAATTTTCTTTATCTTTTAAGTAGTTACCGCCGACGGTTATACCTGTTTTTTCGTTTAAAAAATCGATAGAGAAAGGACCGGTACTCCCCTCGCCCTGTAAAATAGGGCATTTAAATATCTGCCAGCTTTGTCCATAATCGGGTGAAAAGTAAATGTTAGCTACTGTTCCACCAGTAGCAATCCAGGTTTTGCCACCCGGTAATGTTTTAATGGTTGTTCCGCTGGCGGCAAAACTGGCTTCGCCTTTGGTTAAACTGGTTTTTAAATTTGAAGAGATATTCTCCCAGGTTTTACCTGCATCTACCGTTTTAAGCAACTGCATTTTATCATTAATAGGGTCGCCGAAAATGACTCCTTTATTTTTATCCCAGAAACTCAAACCATCTAAAAATATTGCTGAATCTACATTTTTATAATTTTCTGTCCAGGTTTCGCCACCATCAATGGTTTTCAGAATATAGGCCGGCGAAGCAATGCCCACAATAATAGCCTGTTTATCGTTGAAAGCTTCGATATCCCTGAAATCGATTTTTTCGTAACCTTTGGGTTTTATCCAGGTCCAGGTTTTGCCGCCATCAGTGGTTTTACCCACTGATCCATTACTGCCGCTTACCCAGGCAACCTGATCTGATACGACACTTAATCCACGTAAACTGGTCTTAGTATGCTCATTCAGGGGTTTTATGGAATACGACTGCGCGGCGCAAAAAAAAGGTGCCAATAAAAGGCACCATATTAATTTCTTCATCTGTTCTTATTTAACCCGTCTAAAAGTTTCAGATCGTCCTAAAAGTGAGATACCCACATATCCGCGGATATTTAACACATCGTTACTCTTTAAAGACATGTTACAGCTATATGTTTTGCCACTTTTCGGATCGTAAATCGTTCCATCCGTCCATTTGCCATCATCATAAACAAAATCTTTTAATATTTCCAGATTTAATAAAGCACGTTTCTTCAGATTGGCATCAGGGTTGTTAACATCCAGTTTAGGCTTACCGTTGATGTTTGGCTCCTTTATCCAGGCCAGTTTCCCAAAAAATTTCTCGCCTTTTTTGTAAATTTCTATTTGCCCTTCACCCGATGGATTAAGCCATTTGCCTACAATAGCATCTTTGTTTTGTGCAAATGCAGAAAACGATACTGCAACAAAAAGCAGCATTAACAATGGGAACTTTCTCATATTTTTTATTTCTAGTTAGTTTTTAAAGATAATGAATTACACCTTATATCGAAACACCAAATAAAGAGAAAAAGTATGAAATTTTAAAAAATTTAAAATTTACTTTGAAACGATCGGCAGATACTTAGCACGATACGCATAAAATAGAAATAAATTAAATATAAGCATCACGCCAACCATAGGTAAATCTTTCGGACCTAAAAATGCATGGTAAAGAAAAATATTTAAGGTAACCGGGAAAATAACCAATGCGGCCAAAGGTGCTGTACGGTTAATAAGCAGAAGTATCCCACCTATTAACTCTGTAACTTTAATTAAGGGCATTAAATAAACAGATGCCATTACGCCAGTCATAAAACTAGTTTGTGCCGCTGTCATTTCCGGAGCCTTCGGCATTAAATTAAGAAAATAGCTTACAGAAGCAAAAAGATACATGGCGGCTAAAAGCACGCGTACAATAATAACTGCAATTTTCATAGTGGTTAATTTTTAGTTTGTATTTTAAAAATAATAAAATTTATTGGTTCAATTGTTCATTGGTAGATTGCTCAATAGTTGATAGTTTAATGGTTCATGGTTTAATCGGCCAGTCGACTCCAAATCCCAAGACTTATTAATTAGTTCATTGGCCATTAGTTTCATTCGTAGATTAATCATTGGTCCTTGATGATTAGTCATTATTCTATTAGTAATCTTGGACTAAGGACTCACGACTACAGACTTTGGACTCCCTACTTACTTGTAATCATAATTCACCATCCATTGTATCCCGAACTTATCTGTAGTCATACCAAAAAGTGCTCCCCAGAACGTCTTTTCTAAAGCCATGGTTACTGTTCCTCCGGCTGATAGGCTATTAAAAAGTGTATGTGCTTCTTCTTCGCTTACCGCATCAACAGATAGTGAAATGCCCGTACCCAAAGTGGCTGGCGGCATTGGGGAGGTAATATCGGTACCCATTAAAATATTGCCACCGATGGGTAAGGCGATGTGCATCAATTTTTCCTGATCGCCCACAGCCATACCATCGCATCCCGGAGAATCTTTATAACGTTGCACTACCAAAAATTCGCCACCAAAAACTGACTTGTAAAGGTTGAATGCTTCTTCGGTGTTCCCATTAAAATTTAAATAAGTGTTAAGTGTTGCCATTGTTTTGTTGTTTTATCCCTTTCGGGTTGGTTTTATATTAGTTTTTAGTTTGAGGGTTGTTACTCTAAGGGATAATTTGTTTTATAAAATCAATATGATTGACAGCAATTAATCTACTCGTAAAAATCCCCCTCAAGTTACTGTCATTTCGAGCGGAGTGCAACGCAGTCGAGAACCACGAAGTGCTCAGCGAAGCTAAATCTAACTAAATAGATCTCTCCATTTCGCTGCGCTACAGTCGAGATGACGACGATTCTATTGAATCTGTCAATGATAGCGTAACGAAGAATCTTTTACTTATTTTACCATATCCCTGCAAATTTTCATCAAGATTCTTCATTGTATTTAAGGTTCTATCTTCGTCAACTTTATATCCATCCAATGCACCCAGTTTTTGCCATCAAATTGTTCCCAGATCCCTTCGATGGTATTGGCTTTAAAATTCCCTTTAAACCTTTCTTTATCAGCAAATATTAAAATGATATCATCGTAAATTTTAAGGGTAGATATCGAAATACAACCTGCATTATCGAACGATTGCGACCTAAAAACATCTTCCATATCGTCGTAATGTGTGATTTCTAAAGATTGGACATTTTTATTACCGAATAGGATATCTACCCGGTGTGTTAAGAAAAAGCCACCATCAACCCACTCGTAGATATCTGTTCCGGCAATTATATCACCCGATTTTGTTAAACCTTCTGTTTTCCATTTACCGATATAGGGATTTAATAGGTTAAGCCTGTTGTTTCTCATAAATTTAGTTAAAAATCAATTGTTATATAGCTGGCTATACATATTCTTTAATTGATGTACGTGTCGTTGTGTATGATAGATCACAAAATAAACAGCTTCCAAACGGGTAAGAAAACCGTAACCGGGCAGTTCATAAGCGCTACAGGTTTTAGTTAAATCCAGGTTTCCCGCCGCTTCCGATATCCCCACCCTGATCTGCCTTAAATTTTCCAATAATTCAGACGGGTTGTAGGCTCTATTTTCAGGATAGATTTCTTTAGGCGAATCGTACTTCACATTGAAATTCAAAAAATCCTTTTTAATTTGCGCTACCATAAAATCGGCTGGTTTATCTGTTTCCCTTACAGGACCATTGATGACCTGTAAAAAGCCCGAATTCGACAAAACCAGGTGCTCAGCCAATTGACCTGCTGTCCAGCTGCCTTCAAAAGGCACTTTATTCACCAATGAGGTATCAAATTTTGAGAAAGCGTTTTCCAATGCCAATAAGGTTTCGTTGGCTTCATTCATTACTTTTTCCATAATTTACATGTAATTCATTCCTGGATAGCCCAATAACCTACGCCACAGGGCAATTTGTCCGATGCAGTTGGCTTCCCGGTAGCTACTAAAACTGATCATTTCGAAAAGGGTAATTTCCATTCCAGGTATGTTGAGTTTCTCTTCCAGTTTTTCATCCGTAGCCTGGGTTAAAGCTTCCTGCAGCTTTGGAGAAATGTTTTCCAATCTTTTATAAAATCTGCAAGCGGAGGATAAACTGCATCATCGATAATGCCCTTGTTATTGGCAAAAAGTTCGTCGGTGATGGATAGAAGATCGATACCGAACGATTTAGCCAGAAAATAGCGCCCCTGCACTACACTGCCCGTAATCCAGGCGATGTGGTTGGCTTTGGTATCTAATCTTTTTTGGGCATCATTTTGCGCTATGCCATCTAAAGCCCTTAATAAAAAATCTGTTTGCATTTCGTACAATACTAAAATGCCGCACATTCTGCCACTCGTTGGTGTAGTTTTCATATCGTTAAATAATTAGTAATTAACCTGAAATAAAGTTAGTTGTTAATTCGAGTGAACAGGCTTGCCGTAAAAGTCAATCTTAAGGGGCATTTCAGACAATTTTTATATATTTATGATTCCTAAATTCTAACCAAATGATGCAAGTAGGTGTTTTACTGCCCAAAAACTTTAGATTATTAAGCATAGCGGCTATTTTAGATGTATTTGATACTGTAAATGGTTTTTACACCAAAGATGAACTTGAAACTCCATTTAACATTAGTTTAATTAGCTTGGACGATAAAAATTATAATTTTAGCACACATCCTTGCATACCCTTAGAAAATGTCGGGCAGTTTGAACTGATTTTGATTCCATCATTTGCAAACCATGATATAAAAGATTGCATTGGTGCCAACAGCAGCTACATCCCATGGTTAAATAAACAACATGCAGCAGGAGCAGAAATTGCTACCTTTTGTACCGGTGCTTTTTTACTTGCCGCATCGGGATTGTTGGATGGCAAAGCGGCGACCACCCATGTTGATGCCTGTTCTGCTTTTTCTACAGCATTTCCTCTAGTGCATTTAAAGGCTGATAAAACGGTAACACAAGACGGCAGGTTATTTACAAGTGGTGGCGCAACCTCTACCTTTCATTTATTGTTACATCTTTTACAGCTTCATTGCGGAAAAGATATGGCTGTTAAGGTGGCGAAGATTTTTGCAATCGATATGGACCGCGTAAACCAATTATACTTTAGCACCTTCCAGCCTATCCGTCATCACAATGATGATATTGTTGCTTCTGCACAAGAAAAAATTGAAAATAATTATCAGGATGTAGCTACGATTGAAGAGATGATTAAAGATATTCCTTCCAGTAGAAGAAATATTGTACGCCGTTTTAAGCAGGTGATTGGAATTACCCCTATTGAGTATCTGCAACAAACCCGTATCGAAGCCGCAAAAAAATTATTAGAGCAAACCGCACAGCAAATGACGGAAGTGATTTATAATTCAGGTTACAACGATCCAAAAGCATTTAGAAAAGTGTTTAGAAAATCAGTAGGTATGACACCGACCCAATACCGCGAGAAATTTCAGCCCAGATAAATCATCAATATCAGGTAGGTATACTTGTAACTAGCGCAACAAAAAAACTAAATGAATAGTTTTCAACACTAAAAATCAACTATGTTAATAATTAATTTAAAATAAATGCGGTATCCTCTCCTATTTAAGATAACTTAACTTTATAATTACACTAACCAAATATCTATATATGAGCAAATTCCTTTTAATCACAGCCGTATTTTATATTATCTCTTTTGGATTAATGTTGTACTGTTATTACTCCGCTGAGCAGATTCCCAGCGATGATGAAAAATTTTAATCAGTTCTTTTCCTGTCATCAAAATTGACGTTTCTTCTCAAGTCAAAACATTTACCCTTTTTTCTGGTTTCGGATTAGCGAGAATACTCGTAAAATTCAGTTAAACGGAAGCCTTATAATCGACTATTATTAATGGTAATTATTGTTTAGAAAAAGCCTGTTGATATTTCAATGGGGTTTTACCCGTTATTTCCCTAAAATATTTGTGGAAACTGGTAAAATTATAAAATCCGCAGTCGTAACAGACTTCTTTCACAGTAAGATCATTTTCGATCAATAATTTACAGGCCTGTCCTACTCTAATCTCATTCAGAAACTGTGTATACGTCTTCCTGCTTTTAGTTTTAAAGAATTTACAAAATGAATTGGGGCTAATTTTTGCTACTGCTGCAATTTCTTTCAGTTCGATTTTATTCTTGTAATTGCTAATGGTATAGTTATAAATAGATTGGATCCTATCTTTCTCGTTCTCCAAAAAGTTTGGTTTAAACCCTAACGAAACCAATGTGCTTTTTTCTTCGCAATTGGCTATTTCTGTTAATGCCTCGAGTATTTTTATGATCCGCATTGTACCTGTTGATTCGATAATCTGCGGCATCAAAACGGCAATTTTTTCTTTAGAAATTCCTTGTAACTGAATTCCTTGTGTGGATTGAAGTAAAACTTTTTTAAGTTCCTGATTTTCGGGAAGATCGAGAAAATCTTTACCCAAAAAATCTTCCTTAAAATGAATCGCATAAACATCAACTGTTTCGCAAGCCTTTTCATCAAAAAATTCCGGGTCAAAGCGCCAATAGTGCGGTAAATTACTCCCCAGCAAAACCACATCGCCATCTTTAAAATTTTTAATGCTATCGCCAATAAACTGCGTACCTCTGCCTTTTTTAACGTAGATTAGTTCTAAAGCAGAATGGTAATGCCAACGGTTGTTGATATCGGGCAAAACATCTCTTCGGGCGCTAAAAGAATCTACTGAATTGGTAGATACATTAAGTAAATGCGGTTTCATAAAATCTTAAAAAATCAATCTAATATGCAAAATTATTTTACAATGTAGAAAATCGAGCTAATATCGTTTAATAATTAGATCATAAAGTTAAATTTTTATTAATACTTATCAATTTAATTTGTAATACAGCAACTAACCAAAAAGAACCAGCTTAAACCATTATAACCAAACAAAACATGAGCCACACACCATCAACGAACTTTCAGGTATCAGATACGCAAAAAAACGGCAAGGGATATTTATTCCCATTAATTTTGGTCACCAGTCTCTTTTTCTTCTGGGGTTTTGTCCACAATCTCGATCCGGTATTAATTCCGCATTTACGTAAAGCTTTTCAACTAAACGTTTTCGAATCTACCCTGGTTGATTCATCTGTTTTTATCGCTTATTTTTTATTGGCACTACCTGCAGGTTACATTATGCGTAAGTACGGGTATAAAAGCGGGATAATATTAGGACTTGTTTTATTTGCCATCGGCTGTTTATTATTTATACCCGCCGCCAATACCGCACAATACATCTTTTTCTTAGGTGCACTTTTTATTATCGCCTGTGGTTTAACCTTTTTAGAAACAGCGGCAAACCCTTATGTTACCGTGTTAGGCCCACCAGAAACAGCTACCCAGCGTTTAAATTTCTCTCAGTCTTTTAATGGTTTAGCTGCATTTTTAGCACCTGTACTTGGCGGTAAATTTATTTTTACCGAAGTAAAATATACCGATGCGCAATTGGCGAAAATGTTGCCCTTAGAAAAACAGGCTTATATACTCGAAGAGGCATCGACGGTAAAAGCGCCATATCTAATTTTAGGCATCCTGATTATTGTAGTCGCTATACTATTTATTTTCACCAAGCTGCCCGATATCAAAGAAGAAGAAAATGCACAGGAAAAAAGTAGTTTTTCACATGTGTTAGGCCATAGCCATTTGCGTTGGGCCATTATTGGGCAGTTTTTTTATGTTGGTGCACAGGTTTGCGTACTGAGTTTATTCATCAGTTTTGTTACCTCATCGGCAGGTATCAGTCAGGATGCTGCAAAATGGTATGCTGGTGCTGCAGGCCTGGCTTTTATGATTGGCAGGTTTGCCGGAACTTTCTTCATGAGATACGTAGCTGCCCACAAACTATTGATGCTTTATGCATTAATCAGTGCTGTACTTACCCTGGTATCTATTTTTGCAAGTGGAATGATTACCGTTTATGCTTTAATCGGTGTTTCTTTCTTTATGTCGATCATGTTCCCAACCATATTCTCCCTGGGTATAGCAGGTTTGGGTAAAGACACAAAACTTGGCTCATCGTTAATTGTGATGTCTATTGTTGGTGGCGCCTTTTTACCGCCGATATTAGGCTTGATATCGGATGCCACACACAATATACAATATGGATATTTGGTACCATTTGTATGCTTTTTAGTGGTTTTCTACTTCGGCTGGAAAGGATGGAAACCCAATCACATTGAAAAAGAAATTAGTTTAGAAGCATAAAATTGACAATGAAAAATTTAGTCATCAAGATTAACAACGCTGATAATGTTTTGGTTGCATTACAGAATTTGCCTCAGGACACCAAAATAGCGCATGAAGGAAATACCTACGTTACTGTTGATGAGATCCCTGCCAAGCATAAATTTTTTATGCAGGATATGAAAGCAGGCGACGAGGTAATGATGTACGGCGTTTTGGTTGGAAAGGTACAATTTGAGGTAAAGGCTGGTATGCGGATGAATGTAGAGAATACCAAACATGCTGCAGAGCCATTTGCTTATCGTAACGTTAATTACAAATGGGAAGCACCCGATGTAAGTAAATATGCCAGCCGCAGTTTTAATGGTTATCACCGTAAAAATGGCGAAGTGGGTACCGCTAACTATTGGTTATTTATTCCTACCGTATTTTGCGAGAACAGAAATCTGGATATTATTAAAGAATCGCTTTATAGTGAGTTGGGTTATGCAGTAGATGACAAATATAAATCTTATACCCACAAACTGGTTCAGGCTTATGAAAAGGGAGAAGACATTAACCATATTAGTTTTGAACCTAAAGTAGATAAAGCCAGCCGCACCTTTAAAAATGTAGACGGAATTAAATTCCTGACGCACAATGGTGGGTGTGGCGGAACACGACAGGACTCTGATACTTTAAGCAAATTATTGGCGGCTTATGCCCATCACCCCAACGTTGCCGGTATAACCGTTTTAAGTTTAGGCTGCCAGCACTTGCAGGTAGAAGATTTTAAACGCGACTTGTTTGCACTTGACCCTGATTTTGATAAACCACTTTTAATTTTTGAGCAGCAAAAAGCACAAAGCGAAGAGCAATTGATCCAAAATGCCATCCGCGATACCTTTGAAGGATTGATGTTCATTAATAAACAAGAGCGTGCGACGGCGCCGTTAAGCAAGATGTGTGTGGGAGTTAAATGTGGCGGTAGCGATGGCTTTAGCGGCATTTCAGCAAATCCTTCGGTTGGTTACTGTGCCGATTTACTGGTAGCCTTAGGTGCAAAGGTTTTATTGGCAGAGTTCCCCGAACTTTGTGGCGTAGAGCAGGAAATGATCGATAGATCTGTTGATCAGCCAACTGCCGAAAAATTTATCCGTTTAATGACTGAGTATGATGATCTGGCACATAAAGTTGGTTCGGGGTTTTACATGAACCCTTCTCCGGGCAACATTAAGGATGGTTTAATTACTGATGCGATTAAGTCGGCTGGTGCTGCGCGTAAAGCCGGCTCCGCTCCTGTGGTAGATGTTTTAGACTATACCGAACCCGCTACTAAACCAGGCTTAAGCCTGGTATGTACTCCAGGTAATGATGTTGAAGCCACTACAGGTAAAGCTGCTGCCGGCGCAACCTTAATTTTATTTACTACAGGTTTAGGTACACCAACAGGAAATCCGGTTTGCCCAACCATTAAAGTAGCCACCAATTCAATCCTGGCCAAACGCATGAGTGATATTATCGATATCGATACCGGACCAGTTATCAATGGCGAAAAAACCATTAATGAAATGGGCGAAGATATATTGGAGTACTGTATTAAAGTGGCCAGTGGCGAAGAAATTCCAAAAGCCGTACAACTTAACCAGGATGATTTTATCCCATGGAAAAGAGGTGTAAGCCTTTAAAAGATGGACAATGTAAAATGGAAGATGCCTGAGGCAGACCCCAATAGGAAAGTCGTCATTATCACGAAAGTGGGAAGCTTAAAATACCCATTATTAAACATTAGGTTCCCGGCCAAATAATAATGGCAGATTCCCAAAGTCGAACGTCATTTCGACTGAAGCACAGCGAAATGGAGAAATCTTTGAACAATGATTATTGAAAGTTCAAAGATTTTGCTTCGCATAGTCTTCGGGTACTACACTAAGGTTGAAATGACGCGCCTACGAACAAAAACTACTATTCGAACTCCTTTGTTTTTTCAAACATTGGCTTTCTGGAACGACATATACTTTCAACTTAACGCAAAGCGCTTTGGGTACTTTGGCACTCCAAAATGCGCCAGCATTTTTGAGCAAAAATAAAAACAAATTGATCTGCGAAAAACTACCAACTCCTCGGTCTGTGTTCCCACAGACCGAAATAGAATAAATTCAGAATGACGATTAAGAAAGAGTTTTATTAAAATTAGGAAATGATTGGCTTGTGGCTCCTGGCAGTTTACAGCCCCGCTTTCGCTTATAGTCCTCGCTGCGCTGCGGGCTATTCCGCTCAATCAGGTTTAATCAACAAGGATTCTTCACCCTGCAGCCCCAAAAATGAAATGCTGCTTTGCCCACCTAGCCCCGGTTGAAGTGTTACCCTGCAGCGACGAGGCACGAGGAAGCGAAGCGTAAAAACGGAAAACGGGAAGAAACTTCTTGTTTTGCACAGGGATTGCGCTCCAAATGAAAGATCATTAAACTACCACCGAAAGCGTGAATTTTTCCATCGCCATGGTTCGTGTCCCCACCAATGTTATTAACCAACTCCTCGGTCTGTGTTCCCACAGACCGAAACAAAATGTGTTTTAATGGCCTGTAAGGACACAGGCCATGGATTTAAAAACAACTTAACGATTAAACAACCGAAAAACAAGCACCAGAAAAACATTTATGCCTGTGTATTTGTCTTTACAAAAGTTTGAAACAGTAAGATCTAAATCTCTTGTAGCGATTTGAATTCACAATACACCATTTACCTGTTTATCGGAATAGCGTTTCTCTGTATCGTGGTATTGGGCATTATTATCCGTTATCGGAATAAAAAATTTCAACAGGAAGTTGCTAATTTCCCTGATGTACTCCCCGAAGCCTATGGCCTTGGTCAGAAAATGTTTCCAGTACACCTAAAATGTGCTGATTTAAAACAAGCTTATTTTATAGTAAGTCTTGTTTTCAACCTGGTCAATATTTTAATGCTGGTGATGCTGATTGGAGAACTTGATCCTTACGATTCACTCCCCTATCCTAAAATTGTAGATTCCATCCTTACCAAAGAAGTTATCTTGCCCATAGCAATAGCCATTGGTATACTTTTTATCTACAATGCATATCACCGCATTAACGTTACATGGGAAAATGGTCCTGTTGTTGCGGATAACCTCATCAATGTTAAACACTACCAGATCAAGAAAGATGCCTTGTTGTTAAATGTGATCTACCTGCAAACTGATCAAAAACTCTGGATACTGGTGCCGGGAACATCACAGGATTTTAAAAAGTTTAAAGATTTTAAACAGCTGAGCCGGGATCAACAGGAAAACGAAAAATACGTACAACAACTTCAGGAAAATTTAATCCATTATGGTGCGCAAGAAAAAAAATTCCCTTTTCTTACTGTTTATTTTAAATTTTCTTTTTTTATTCTCATACTGACTGTTATACTCATTTTGGTTGTTTTAAAATCAAGCTAACCTACTCCCTTTTTCTTTCTCATTTTGGCTACAAAAGCCCTCAATTCGACTACAAAATAACATTGAACCATGCTCACCTTTGGATTATCAATTTATTTAAGTCGAAAATTATGGAATATCAACAAGAAATTCAGGATAATACTACCGCTCCAGCTTATAAAGTTTGGTTTATTACAGGTTCATCGCGTGGCTTTGAACATCCGCAATCATTTAATAAATTATTCAAAGCAAAAACCAAGGTATCGCCCCTGGCATTCAGAAAATTATTTAATTAAGTAGCGTTTTCGTCATTTGCACCGTATAAGCTGTAAATTAAAGCTTTATGAAAAAGATAGTATTACTCCTTTTAGCGGTTGTTGGCGTTATTTATGTATCCTGCAAAAAATCAGACAACAATAATGACGGGCCAGGCGAAGTTTACGGCAAATGGAAACTGACGGAAGCCATGTCAGATATTGGTAATGGAACGGGTAAGTACACAAAAGTAAACGGTGAAATTAAATATCTTACTTTAGAAAAATCTGCAGATAAAGCTGGAAATTTTAAAGGAGATGCCTTTCCAAATTTATTTTCATTCAGGATTTTGGACAGTGTAAAAATGCAAGTTTACAGCAACAATTACCAAATGCCGTTGACTTTTTATTACAAAGTTTCGGCAAAATCCCTTGAACTTAATCCTCCCTGTATTGAGGGTTGTGGATACAGGTTTGTAAGAGAATAATTTATTAGAACTTGAACTAAACAAAATCTTCATTAAATGCGATCGTCCTGCTGATTTGATAGCTATCAGATCAGCAGAGCAGTCGTTCTTTTTAAACAGTTAAACTATCCCAAATCACCTGATAAATATCTGGTGCATGTAAGGTTTTATCAATTGCTTTTGAAGTAACCAGAACAGGCTTAAACTTTTCAGCTCCGTTAATACCACCATGCGATCCTTTAACCAAAGTAGCATCAAGCGGAATTACATCCATTACATAACGGAACCCGGCTTTTTTCCTTAAAAGTTTATACCCTGCCCTCAATTTAGAGGTCATGAACATTTCCACAGGGTCGTACCCAGGTTTTTTGTGGATATCAACTACCCTTGCATAATCTGGCGCTTTAGCATCATCCAACCAGAAATAATAGGTAAACCAGCTGTTTTCTTGTGCAACCAGTACCAGGTCACCCGAACGCTCGTGGTTAATGTGGTGTTTCTCCTGTGCTGTCTTATCAAGCACCAATTCAATGCCAGTTATATTTTTCAATAAGGCTTTTACCTTCTCGGTTACGCCTTTGTCATTAATATAAACGTGTGCAACCTGGTGATCGGCCACTACAAATGCTTTAGAAGCGCCCGGATCAAGCAACTCTAATCCTCTTTCTTCACGAATCTGGATCAGGCCATTGTCCCTGAACAAACGATTAAGATGGATCGGGTTATTTACAGGTGCAATACCATACTCAGAAAGCAGGATAATACGCGCACCTCTACTTTCGTAAAAACGCACCAATTCTTCTACCACCTGATCGATTTCTTTGAGTTCTGTGCTGATTTTATCTAGCTCTGGGCCAAACTTTTGCAGGCAATAATCCAAATGCGGCAGGTAAATTAAGGTGAGCGTAGGATTATGTAGCTTTTCAGTTTCCATCGAGGCATCTGCAATCCATCTTGTTGATTTAATATTTGCACCAGGCCCCCAGAACTGAAACAAGGGAAACTGCCCCAGTTTAGCCTGCAAATGGTCGCGCAGTTCTGCAGGCTGCGAATAACAATCGGGTAATTTACGTCCATCGGCAAGATAATTTGGACGTGGTGTTACCGAAAAATCGGCTGTTGAATACATATTGTACCACCAAAACATATTGGCACAGGTAAAATCAGGATTTTCCTTTTTAGCCTTATCCCATATTTTTTCAGCATTTACCAGTTTGTTAGACTGTTTCCAGAATTTAATTTCAGCATCCGCATGATCGTACCAGCCATTACCTACAATACCATTTTCTGAAGGATATTTACCCGTCAGATAACTTGATTGTACTGCCGTAGTTACTGCCGGCAATAAGGGTTCTATAGTTGTTAAATGGTTTTCGGCAATATATTTCTGAAGAAAAGGCGTATGTGCTCCAATTACAGAAGCAGATAAGGCTACAATAT
Organism: Pedobacter sp. D749; assembly: GCF_019317285.1. NCBI lineage: Bacteria > Pseudomonadati > Bacteroidota > Sphingobacteriia > Sphingobacteriales > Sphingobacteriaceae > Pedobacter > Pedobacter sp. D749. Next base: position 1,111,042 of record NZ_CP079218.1, on the reverse strand, counting down.
CGATAACAACAGTTTTATGCATATTCTTAATATAATAAATTTTTAACCCAGGCCAGCTCTCTGATGATAGAATCGTTAAGTGGTGCTTTCAATGCCGTTGGTAAAACTTCCCAGGTATAGGTTTCTACTTCTAAATGAGCAGTAAAAGGATTATTTTTTTGCAGGTTTAGTACCTCGGTAATATCCGATTGTGTAGATTGGACCAGGCCCATATCTTCAACAAAAATAGGGACATGAAAATGTGCTCTCCACTCTGCTACCACTGGATTTTCGCCTTCTGCAAGGGCCTCTTTAAGATCAGGATAACGAATTAAATGACCGTCATCTTTTCTGGCTATTACCTGATGAAGATAAGTGGGTTCATCAAAACGGCTCAGTTGAGCTAACACCGCAGTTCTTTCTGAAACAGATGCCGGCAATTTAGCTTTTAGTGCGGCACTGATCTGGATTTTCCCAATTTTAATGCCTTTCTGCTGCAATTCGTTGATGATGGCTGTATGCGGTTCATAACCGATTGCAAAATGGCAAACATCATAACACAAACGGATGTGGTTTTTGATCATGCTTTCATCATTCCCGACAGGTAAAAGCACATTTTCGTACCAATCGATAAATTCCGGGCCGGATTCAAGAAAACCATCAGGTTCAGGTTCAATGTCCAAATGGATCACTTTGCCGCTTTGGCGCTGTATATAATGTAAAGCCCCGGCCACCTTGATGATATTAGCGGTTGCGCTAGCTGTGGCACTTTTTCTGGCTTCAGTAGCTGTAAACCATGGTTTATAACTCAATGGCGATGTTGAAATGCCACCATCCATGTCAGCAGGAAGCAATTGTGAAAGGATTTCGGCCAAACGGAGTGTATATTCAACACGTTCTCCTGTTGTCCAATCTGGTGCATGTACCTGATCTTTAACCTTAGTATGGTGAAAGCCTCCGTATGGAAATCCGTTCATGGTAAAAACATAACCACCTTCCTGTGCAAGCCATTGTTTAAATGCTTCCAGGTGATTTTCTTCCTGCAATTCGATACTGGCGAGATTAGAAAGGCGCAAACCGATACCCATGGGTGCCTCTGGCGATAATCGTGCTTTTAATATTGGAAAACTATCTTTTAACACAGCAAAATGTGCCATCCAGTCTTCGCCTGCATAAATATTGGTACAGAAGGTTAAATGTCCGGAAGTTAATTTCATAGCTTAATGTTGAATAATCGCGGCCTGGTTATTTAATATTTCTGCAGCCTGTTTTAAAATATCAGCATCAATTTCGTGAACTTCTTCTCCACTGCCCAGGCCAGTAAGCAAGGTGATGGTCAGTTCGCCGCCAAGATGCTCCCTAAACTCTTCCAATCCCTGTAAAATCGGGCTATTCCCTCCTATAACCTGTAACAATGGATGTGTTAATTCGAAACCAAGTTGTTGAATCAGGAAAATTACCCTTTGCGCATCTTCGGCACTGATCCTGCCCGATAAATTGGAATATATCGTATCTAAGGCAATGCCCATGGCAACCGCCTCGCCGTGCCTCACTTCAAAATTGGTCAGGTATTCTAATTTATGCGCGCTCCAATGTCCAAAATCCAATGGACGGGCAGAACCATTTTCAAAAGGATCGGCACTCCGGATATGCTCCATATGGAGTTTTGCACATTTCCAGATCTGGTAGTTCATTGCCGAAGTATTCCGTTTTGCAAGGGCAATGGCATTTACTTCCAGCCATTCAAAAAATTCGAGGTCTTTAATCAGTGCCACTTTAATGGCTTCGGCTATGCCCGAACGCCAATCGCGATCGGATAAAGTACTTAAAAATACCTCATCATTAAAAACCGCAACCGGTGGCGAGAAGGTGCCTAAAAAATTCTTTTTATTGAAATAATTAATCCCGTTTTTAACCCCAACGCCCGAATCGTTCTGCGAAAGCACGGTACTTGGAATTCTGATATGTTTAATACCGCGGTGTGCAACTGTAGCCGCATAACCCACCATATCGAGCACCGCACCACCACCAATGGCAGCAACAAACGAATGCCTGTCGATACCATGAAGATTAATGGCTTCCAATACCTGATCAAAATACTGAGTATTGTTTTTTACCTGTTCTCCTCCCGGGATAACCAAAATATCCTGAACTAACTGCGTTTGGCTATATTTTGCAAAATAGGTTTTAATCTGGGGATTAAGGTCCTTATGTGCATTTGCTACACCTTCATCTATTACAAATAAAATCTTCTTTACCGTTACAGCCGGATTTAGATTAACTAAAAAACGGTTTAACAGTTCGTTTTCGGGTAGAAAAAGCGATGAGGTAAAAAAAACATTATAATTATATTGTACAGTGAAGGATTGATGTAAATGTTCCATATCAATTGGTAATGTGTGTTTGAGGGTTAAGTAACGGCAAATAATTTAGAAAGCCACATGGATAGTGGCAATAGCGCGGCAATTATAAAAGCCAAAATCAGGGCGTCAAAAGTTACCGCCCATGCGGCATCCATCAAGATAAGCGAAATTACGCCAGCTTTTACTGCCCTTCCGATATTTTTACCAACAGGCTCTTTTATCGCTTTTAAAAGTGGTCTGAAAATCATAAAGGTAAAAGGAACCAGAAACAGCAACGACAATAGCAACCTTTCGTTTACAAAAGCAAAATAAGCAATCGCACAGATCACGGTTGCATACAGAAAGGCGGCCAGGTATAAGTTTTTAGCACGGCCTCCGTGTACTTCGCCACGGCTGGTCATGGTGATGGAAAAAATATAAATTACCGGAATAATAGCCAGATAATGATTGTGAAGCATTTGAGGCACAATACTCAAACCCAGCAACAGGTTAAACCCGCGGCACAGGCCCATATTTAACGGTCCGAAAAAAGAATAGTGTTTGCCAAATTTATTATAAAACAAAGCAAAAACGGCCACTAAAAGGGCCAGTACGCCCGATGTTAAACTATTTAAAGCAGCCAAAGCAATTCCCACAAAAAGTAATATACTTCCTAATAGGGTTGCATGTTGCAAACTGATTATCCCACGGGGGATGACCCGTTCCGGGCGTTCTATTTTATCCAGGTCGGCATCAAAAACATCGTTAAAAACGATTCCTCCTCCATATAAACAGGCTGTTGATACGACCAAAAGTACAATGGATAACCATGGAATGGAAACTCCATTGTTTAATACATCAGAAATGGCAATTCCTGCTAAAATATCGGCTATTGAAGTCACAATATTGGCAGGGCGCATCATGCGCAGATAGATAATTATTTTTTTCAATACTTTAACTAATGATGATCGACGATTTATCTGTTCTTGGCTGTTGTCCGCCACGCAAGATGGTATTTCCTTCAAATTTCCTGGTAAGATCTATCTGTGCGTTAAAATCTGTTTCATTTAGCTGTCCGCTCTGCGCAAAGGCTGTAATTGCATTGCGGTAGGTAACCAACTCAATATCCTGATCGCTTAAACCACGCATTTTCATTAACGAAGCAGTTTTTGGTACCGCTAATGGATCACTGATGCCCCAATCTGCAGCCGAATTTACCATGATCCGCTCTGCACCATATTGTTTTACAATTTCTACCATCCGTTCGTTACCCATTTTAGTAAACGGATAAATAGTAAATGCAGCCCAAAAGCCTCTATCTAACACCTCTTTTACTGTTTCTTCATTATTATGGTCGATAATTACACTATAAGGATCGAGGCCGTGCTCCAAAGCAATGTCCATGCTGCGCTGTGTACCTTTTTTCTTATCGCGATGCGGCGTATGTACCTGTACAGGCAAACCTGCTTCTTTAGCAAGTTCCAGCTGTAACCGGTAATATTTTTCTTCGGCAGCCGTCTGATCGTCGAAACCGATTTCGCCAATACCAACAACACCTTCTTTATAAACAAACAGCGGCAGGATTTCCATTACCTGTTCGGCCAGACTTTCGTTATTGGCCTCTCTTGAATTAAGACCGATAGTGCAATAATGTTTAATGCCAAATTGAGAAGACCGGAAGCGCTCCCACCCAATCAGGCTACTGTAATAATCTCTAAAACTGTCCAGTCCGGTACGTGGCTGCCCCAACCAAAATGCAGGCTCTATCAAAGCAACAACTCCCGCATCAGCCATCGCCTGGTAATCGTCTGTTGTTCTCGAAGTCATGTGAACATGTGGATCGAAGAACTTCATTCCCTTTACCGCATTGATATCGAAAGCTTCAGGCGCTCCCATCATTGCTTTATCTCTTTGTATTGAACTGCTACAACACATATCTTTTTGTTAATTTTTATGGGTTAAAATGAATTCCAGTTTAAGCTTCCATCGGCCAGGGCCAGCTTCAGTTCAGGAAAAGTATTGATATAATCTTTTGCAGGCTGGTAACCTGACTCCGAAATGGCAAGGGCAATGGCACGTTGCTCAATCTGGTCGTAATGCTGCAAACCGACTTTAAGGGTCTCAAAAATTTCGGCATTGATAAACTTACCAACCAGGCGCCAAAGTTGTGGGTTTACCTTTCGCCCGGCAGCCCAGCGTTCTTTTGCATAATCAATCAACGTTAATGCAAGATCCGGATTGGCCCGTTGATCTAAACCAATAATGGAACTGATATTTTTTTCGGTAAAGAACGCTTTCAGTACCAATTGGTTCCAGGCAGCTTCATTCAGATTTCCGGAAGGATAAGGATTGTTTTCTATAATCGCCTCCAAAACCGATCCGATATTACTTCTGATCCCTTCAGCACAACGTTTCACCCAAATTTCAGGATGGGCTAAAAACGGTAAGGCTGAATACAAGGCAACCGCCTCATTTATTTCTGCGGCCAGGAATAAACGATCAACAGTTGAATAGAATGTATCCTTGTCTTCTGAATTTAAAGTGCTGAGCAACCAAACACGGGAAAGCCTGTCAATGGTCCAATTACGGATATACCCAAAGCCTGCAGCATGAAGTATTTCTTGCTGATCATTGGTAATTGCAACCGGTAATTTTCCTGTTTTACGTGGCAGCATTACAAATACTTTAGCTAACTGCGCCGGTTGGTCTGTAGCTAGTATAAATTCTTCCAGCCAATTTTCAGTTACTAAATCGATATTGTTTTTAACAACAGACGCTATTATTTCCTTTACCGCCTTCATATGATTTTCTCTCATAATAAGATAAATTGTATAATGGCATTTATGCGGAAATCCCGGCAGAAATAAAATAGTTGATCAATAGTGCGCCTGCAATAATTAACAGGCCAAAGAATTCCCGCGTTTGCTCGATGTAAGGTTTTGTGGCCTGCATGCTCTGCACGAGACTCTCGCGTCTGTATTTGGTAATCCAATCGCGCACACCATCTTTTGCAAAGAAGAGGATGATGGCATAAATTAAATAGAAAGCAGTTAAAAACAGATAAGCGAAAGGATAAAATTTACCCGCAGCTGCCAATCCGCAGCAAATAGCAGCACTCAAATAGATAGACACCCAAAGAAAGGCATCGTTATCATTTAAATTTACATAGGCAAAGCCTAAAAATGAGATGCAAAAAATAATGTTGAGAATAATTAAAAGCATTTTAAATTATTTGGTTATTAGATATACTAAATCGATTTTTCGATTTTTTAGTTGAAAAACAAAGTTATTTAAACTGAATGCTTTTTTTGCTTAAAATATGTAAATTATATACTGCTATAAAATTTTTTTTTGATTAACTTTTTAATCTCCAAAAACGAGTTTTAAGATATTCGCAAGTACAGGATTATGGTCATCGGCCCGCCAGTTAATCAATATATCGGTTTTAAAGGGCAATGGAATAAAACGTAAGCCGGGACTTTGATGGTGCATATAAGAATCGGGTAAAATGGCTATTCCCAGGCCTTTCCTTACAAGGGCGATAATTGTAGATCCAAATTCGGAATGGAGATATACATCTGGAACAAAATCGTAAGATTTGAAAAGCGCCTGAATAATTTCGCTGTAACTACTGCCTTCATCCTTGGTGGGCAGTATAAATTTCTGGGCTTTAAGGCTTTCTTTAGATAAATCCTCAAAATTTTTGAAAGCATGTTCCAATGGCACCACTAAAGCCAGGTGATCGGAGTATATTTTTTTTGACTTAATACCCTGCTCACTGGTGATATCCCTCGTGATGGCCAGATCAATCTTATAATTTTTTAAAAAATCGAGTTGATTTTCATATAAAACCTGCACCAGCTTAATTTGAAGCTGTGGAAATGCCTGCGTTATCTTCGCCAAAATATCGGGCATAATCGAAGCAGATATGGAATCGGGATGTGCGATAGTAATGGTTCCGCGTTCGCCAAGGTGCAGCTGTTTTGCAAACTGATGAATATATTCGAGTTCACTTAACTCTACTTCCCATTTCTCTTTTAAGAATTTACCCGCTGGGGTGAGCTTCACGTTACGTTTATTGCGTTCGAAAAGCTGCAAACCCAATTCATTTTCGAGCGACTGAATTTGCCTGGTGAGGGCAGACTGCGTAATATTTATCTTTTCTGCCGTTTTCCAATAATGAAGCTGTTCTGCCAGGGCCAGAAAATACTTAATTCGCTGAAGATCCATTAATGCAAAATACGCATTAATAAATGAAAAAATAGCATTTTATTACATTTAAAGAGTTGTTACATTCGTGCCATGGAGCAGATCATAATTGAAAGGGTAACAGTAGCAGATCTTAAAAAATTACAAGAGATTGGCAGGACAACATTTTCTGAAGCTTTTGCGGAGGTAAATACCGAGGAAAACATGAAAAATTACCTCGAAAAAGGCTTTTCGGAAGAAAAGCTAAAAAGGGAACTGAGTAATCAGGATTCTCAGTTTTATTTCGCACTGCTTGATGGAAAGGCGATTGGCTATTTAAAGATCAACATTGGCCAGGCGCAAACCGAAAAACTAGACCTTGATGCACTTGAAATTGAGCGGATTTACCTTTTGAAAGCATTTTACGGTCAGAAAGTTGGTCAGTTGCTTTACCAAAAAGCCATCGATATTGCGCTTGATATGAAAGCCAGTTATGTGTGGCTGGGCGTATGGGAAGAAAATTACAGGGCTTTACGGTTTTACGAAAAAAACGGCTTTACTCCTTTCGGCAAACATAAATTTTGGCTTGGAGATGATGAGCAAACAGATCTGATGATGAAAAAAGTATTGGCTAACGATAATGAATTAAAAGTATCCTAATGGAAAAAAGAAACCTCTTTTTGATTTTGCTGATCCTGGGTACCGCATTCTGGGGAATTTCATTTTCTGTTACCAAACTTGCTATCGGGCAGCATCAGCCTGTTCTGTTTTTGTTTTACCGTTTTTTACTCGCTACAATGGTATTATCGGTTATTTTTTGGAAACAAGTTAAAAATCTCGATGCAACCACTATAAAAAGAGGTGCCGGTTTGGCTATTCCGCTGGTATTGGGCATTTATTTGCAAACACTGGGCATTACGCATACCTCAGCGTCGCAATGTTCATTTGTTGCCGGAATAACCGTTGTAATGATTCCGGTAATCAAACTTATTATTTACAGAAAAGCTGCTGCACTTAAAATATGGATCGCCGCATGCACCGCACTGATTGGTCTTTTTGTAATCTCTATTACTGATAAATTCAGTATCGGAACCGGCGATTTATACACCATTATCGGTGCTTTTTGTTTCGCCATATATTTAATCCAGATTGAAAAGGAATCGAAGGCCGACGATATTGTGCCTACCATTGTACCTATGTTTGCTACTTGCGCCGTATTAACTTTTGTATTAACGTTTATTCAAGGAAATCCCACCTGGATTCCTCAGCAAGAAACATTTTGGATTGGGATTATCTTTTGCGCACTATTTTCAACGGCATATATGTACACCATATCGAATATTTCTCAAAAATACATTAGTGCCGAAAGGGTATCCATCATCTATCTTTTCGAACCCATTTTCGGGGCTTTTGCCGCACATTTTATTTTGGGTGAAGCAATTACATCGAGGTTATTGATTGGTGGCGGGATGATATTTTTAGCCACACTGATTTCTGAACTTAAGTGGAGAATGCCAAATCCATTTGCGATGCTTAAGGTATCTAAAGAGAAATAATATTAAGCTTTTGTTATTAAGTTAGGTATTCGGCACAAGCAAAAAATAATTTGACCACAACTTGTCCCGATTTTCGGGAGATAGAAGGATGCACACAGCTATGAAAATCTGTGTTTATCTGTGTGCATCTGTGGTTAAAAAATGCTGAACCTAACCGACATTGGGTACGCGGGAGTTGTGCCTGATTTCAAGAATCTCAGATTTACAGCTTATCGAAATCCTAAAAAAATTATTTTTTAGTTAGCTGCAACTTTAACGGCATTGTTCTGCAACATCATTCTGGTTGCCAAAATATGTTCACAAGGTCCTTTTTTAAGCTTGTTGCTTAAATAAAAAGCACATTCGCAGGTACCTTCAATTAAACGCTGGTCTTTATCAATAAATGCCTGTGTACTAAAAGTTTCATTTTTAGTTTTCACCTTGCCTCTTATTTCAAGTACATCGTCTTTTATATTGGTAGAAATTTTCACATGATCTTTAGCTATAAATTCGTTCGCTATTCTTTCTTGTTCGCTACCAAAACGTAAAACGGTAAAATCGAGCGGTTCCTGGCTTAACTCTCTTACACGATAAACACCTTGTTTTAAGTCGTAAATTACGCGCCCAGCCTGTGTGTAAGCGGTTAATGCAGACGAAACTACAGGAGCACTTAGACCAGTCTTTTTCGTTATTTCTGCTGTCGATGCAAACCAGGTTTCTTTTAAAGTAGTAAAAACCTGTTGTTTGGTTAGTATATCTACATGCCCGCGAGGGGCCATTAAATCGAAATTACCAGCCCTGCTCCAGTCGTTATTTGTCCATCCTGACAGTCCGAGCGTAAAGGTCATATCGCCCAAATCGGCCATAAAAAAAGAAGGCAGCCCAGATCCCAATAAAACTACTTTAAAGCTTTTCGCAATCGGAATTAAACGTTCCAAAATCATTAACCTTCTTCTGCCCCAGATTCTGATTGTCTTTTCCTCCGAACCTGTATAAATGGATCGATGGAAAGTTAGAGTTTCATACCAGGGTTCGATAACCAGACGCACTGGTTTGCCGGGTTCTAAAATAAATCGCAAAGCCCGTGGGCCCGCAGTTTCCTTAAAGCGGCGTAAATATTGGCAAAGGCTGAAAACATCCATCGGATGCAATTCGAATGTGGTTGCAGGCAAAGTCATTGCTGCACTAACCTGCAAAAAGCCCCTCACCCACGAATCTGGTAAATCTATCTTAACTTCTTTATAAACTTCTTCGTTAGTGGTTTTTGCCTCAAATCCCGATGGATCAATTTTAAATGATGTATCCTTATAGCCTCTTATTTTTTGGAATTCGCCGTATAATTCTGCAGAATAATCGATGTTGGTTGTACCGCATTTAAATTCATTAATTTCTGTAAATACATTGTAGTTACAACTTAACTTCCCGTATGAGGATTCATCCTGGCTAAAACATTCAAAAAACAACTCATCCGGATGAACCGTAATCACCGGGTCGAGAACAATCCATGCATCGCGATCATTTTTATACAAGTAATCAAAGTACCTGCTTTTTGCTTTGTTAAATGGTCCTAGTAAGCGATCTTTTTCCCTGTAAATCTGCTTTAAATCGTTTCTAATTTCTTCAATACGGTTTTTTACCTGCTCAATCTGAAAACCAGCCATATATTCGCCTAACCAAAGTTTTTCCTGTTCTTCCGCCCAGGCTTTATATTCGGCTTTATCTTTCGGTTTGTAACGAAGATCAGAAACAACTACATCATGCAATGCAGAAATTGCTTCACGAAACGCAATTTTCTTATTTAATTTCCCAACAAAAAAAGTTGGATCACGCAGTGCATCAGGCACGAAACTCATTGCTGTTTCATTCGCAGCATTACTGATGGAAGTATTTCCGCTATATTTATAATTGAATAACATGCGCTTCGTTTTTGATAATGAGATGCATATCCAGATCAGGATATTGCGTTTTAATTTTTGTTAAAATATCGATGCAAACAGCTTTATCCTGAATGGTAGATTGTGCTGAAACATCATCCAAAATGCTCACTGCCCAGATTGCAGTTTCCACGCTCTTTATTGATTCTTCGGATAAGAAGTTAAAAATCCTATCCTTGGCCACCCTGCCTTTGTTCACCCGGGTAAGCGTCGAACGGAAGTAAAATGTTAAATTCCGCAGCAAATCAGGTTTATCTTTGGCGTACATTGACAGGTAGCTGCTTACAAAAGCCTGAACATTTACACTTGGGTGCTCACTTAATTTCATCAAATAATCTAAGGCATGTTCTGCATTGAAAAACCGGGTAATCATTTCCTTGCCAAAACTTTCAACATCTGGTCTGATCGAATCTACAATTCCAATTAAGGTATCCGGATCCCAGTCTGCTTCAGTAAACTCCGTTTTAAAAAAATGAAAAGCATAAGCCCTGGTATCGTCCCATTTCGAATCCAACAGGTAAAGTGATTGATTTCTTTCTTCCCGAATTCGTGATACATGTTGCTTAAAATAATTCCAGCTCCATTGGCGAATAGCAAGGATTTCATGACTACCAAAAGAGATAATTTGTCGTATAGAAAAACGATCTGGGTTAGCATAAGCTTTCAAAATTTCATACCCCGCCAACTGACTAATCCGGTATTGTGCGTGAATTAGTTTCGTAATCTCTTTTGGCTGTAAGCCACTGCTCCAAAACGGCTTTAAATTCTGCAGTAAAAATTCGCTTAGCCTTGCGTGTGCACCTTCAAACTTCTCTTTACGCATTAAAGCATAAACAAAATGCGGCACAATGGCATTACCAATTTCGGATTGAAGAGCAGATAATTTCTCAATAATTTTAAATATCCCCGCTAAAACCTTCTCATCACCGCTATCAATCAGGCTCAGTAATAATTGGATATTTTCAATGATAAAATGATCAGGATATTGATTCAGTAGCTCAATGCCGCCATCACGAACTTCAGAAAATTCACTCAGCAATAACATTTTTGTTAAAGAAACCGGAATTTCTGTTGGAGAAACCTTTTTAACCTTATTCAGTAATATTTTCGTCGCCAGAATTTTATTGGCATTCAATGCAGATGAGATTAACTGCTCAACAATATTCCAGCTCAATCTTTCCATTTGCGTTATAGCAAACAAGCCTAAACGATCAATTGCATTTTTAGCTTTAAGATTGTTGTCGTCTGTATTTTCAAAATGAAGCAGTTCAGTAATGGTTTTGCCTAAAATAGCCTGCATCCTATCTTCAGAAAACGGATATTTCTGCAATGTTTGATTGATCCAGTTTTTGCTTTCCTCTTGAGTATTAAATAGCACAATTAACAAAAATTCAAGATCATTAAAATACAATTCGATATTTCTGCCAACCAATTCCTGCGCCCAAACCCTCGCATTGCTACTATTGCAAGCCAATACTTCGGCAACAAAAACAGGATTCTGAGCAAGCTTGCTTTCTTCTTTTTTCAGTATTTCAAACCCAAACTGATTTGGCAAATCGAACTTACTATTTAGCAATTGCAAAATTGAACGTTCATCAAAACGCTGAATAATATCTTCATATTGTGGATGAGCAGTTAACCTTTCGTAAGCAAAAAGATGTATCCTGTTCATCCTGGCCTGCATCAACAATTGTATATAAGCCTGGGGCATAGCATCCCAAAGCTCAGGGTATAACTCCAAACGCTGCATACTTTTCACCTCTGTTTTTGGAGCAGTATGTTGCTCAACTACTGGCAGAGGTGGCGGTGTTACATCTTTCTTGCCAAATAAACTTTTAAAAATATTTTTAGCCGCATCAATTACCGAAACACCGTTATCATGATTAAAACCTGTATTTGATGTGGTAGCTGCCGCCCTAACGTTGGCAGCATTGTAATAGTAATCAGGACTGGTTACCGTTCTGCTATCAATTATAAACCTTAAATTAGCTTGCAATTGACGCTTCGGATCATTCCCAAAAAGGATGGTAGAAAGCAATAACGATTCTGAACATTCAGGATAATTGACAATTAAATAGGAATATTGTTTCGTCTTATAATCATATCGTCCGTATTCGCTCAATGGTTTTTCTTCGGCAATAGAATAATCTGTTTCTTTATATTGCAGTAAAGTATTAACGGCTAGTTTTAAATATGCAGCAGCATCTTTGGTTGCTCCGGTACTTTTAAGAAATTCGGCTGCATTTTTCTGGAAATAGGTTTTGGTATATTGCGAAAATGCCAGCTTACTATCTTTATTTTTAAGCTCTGCACCTACCCTAACGGAGAGGTCGATAGCGGTTAAATATTGCCTGTAATTAGAATCAAGTGAATATGTTCGCCTAAACATAGCGGGTTGCTTCTCGAAACCATAAAATAAGATCGCCAAAGTTGTTACATCGTTTCTTAATTGCGCCAGCTTGTAAATTGCCCTCAGGTGTTTAAAAAACGGTGGTTTGTATGGGCAGGTTTTCAGTACATGATTAAGTACCGGCAACAAAGTTGATTGCACTTTGCATAACAAATAAAGCGTGGTCAGATATTCTACTTCTTTATCTTTTATATTTTGATCTAAAGTAACCTTAAGCAGCTCTAAATCGTTTGTTTCTACAGCATATCTTATTTCCGCAGGTAACTTTTCTAATAACTGATTGCTAATCTTTTGCTGTTCAGTCTCATTCGCAATAGTTAAAAGTCCCTCAAAAGCCAGGTTTACGATATGACTTTTTTGCTTAACATTATTAGCCAGAGCAGTAAACAGCGGCCCGGCTGTAACCGCATTTAATTTAGTTAACGCATACAGGGCTGCGTAAGTTTGCATTTCATTGCCTCTTGTTGCCAGCTTGATAATAAAAGGAATAGCCTCTTGCAGGTTTAACATGCCGGCCTTCCAAATTACACGACTGGTTTTCCATTCGGTTCTGAAACTGTTTCTACCCACTACAGCATCTTGTAAGCGCTGCAAAATTGCACCATTTAAAGTATCAGGTTCAACAGTATCTAAGGATGGGAGTTCTATAAATACTTCCGTTTCGGTTTGATAACCTTTTTTGCGTTTTTCGTTTTCCAATTCTGCAAAAAGTACTTCAGCATTAGCCAAAGGTAATGCAGCAGGTGTTTTTGTTCCTTCTTTAAGTATACTTCCTCTCCTACCGTATCTAAAATTCACTAAGAATTCGTTTGCAGAAAGCTCGCAAAGATCAATCTCATATACCTTATCAGATTTCCCTTCTTTAAAAAATAATTTACTTTGTTTAATGAGTTTCATATGCAAAACGTTTAAAGAATATTCCACCAATCGTACTGTTTGGCATCATTTGATGGTTTTATGGGAGTCTCTAATTTAACTTCAGGTACTATTTCAGGCACAATGGTTTCGGTTTTAACTTCTACAACCTCTTCAACGATAACCGGATAACCATGTTTAGCAACAATATTTTCAAGCTGAACTTTAAAAACAGCAGCCTTACTCTTATTTACCATTTTTACAAAATTGATGTAACCCTCAACGGCATTAATCAGATTTTTGGCATTCCCCCATTTTTGGTCCTTCCATCCGTTCGATTCTATATTGTGCAGAAGTGCTCTAAATTTGCGCAGTTGATCTCGCTGAACATTTAATTTTTCATTTACAACAATGCCGGTAACCTTTTGCAGATTACCTTTTCGCATGATATGCGTTTTGGCAGGGTGCATGGTAAAACCTTCTGATTCTATAATTTTTTTGAGAAAAAATAATAAACCGGCAATATTTTTTTCATTTTCTTTCGATGTTGAAAAACTTAAATCGTCAGCATACCGGGTATAAATGAAGTTGAATTTTGATGCTAATCCTTTAATTTTCTTATCAAGTTTAAAAGCGATTAAATTGCTAATTGCCGGACTGGCAGGAGAACCCTGTGGTAGCACACGATCTCCTTTTTGCACGTAATAAGGTACGCCATCCATTTCTACATGTTCTGTTTCTGCATAGGTACAAATTAGCCCGAACACCGTGGCAAGTTGTTCTGAGTAACCCAATTTATTGAATAACCCCTTTACACGCTTGTAACTAATGCTTGGAAAGAAATCCTTTAAATCGACATTAATAACAATGTCTTTTTCAAGATGTGGTTGCGCATTGCTGATGATGGAGCGTTCTTTAATAAAGCCATGAACATGGGCATTAATTTCAATACGGTTTAAAATATTCTCCAATACCCAGAGTTGTAAAGTTTTTAGTCTGGATTTTGGTGCCGATATGAGCCTTTTCCCACCTGTTTTTTTGGGAATTTCGAAAGTGTGGTAATGATTTATTCGGGAAACTTTTCTTTGATAAAGTAAATATCTTAAAGTGGATAAATCTGCGCCAATGGCCGATGCTAAATCAACAATTTGATTAAAAACTGGCAGATTAAATTTCTGCAAAGTTTCAATATCAGATTCTGTTTGATTTAAGCCCCCCGAAACGCCATCGCCCAAATAAATAATCTGCTTTTGTTGAATATTCGCCCAGTTTGCAGCCTTATCTTCTTTCTTTTGTTTGTTTTTTTGCTTGGTTTTTTCTCTTTTTTCTTTTGCCAATTTCATGCGTGCTTTACGCATTTCCTTCAGCATGGCTTCTTGATTCTGGTATTTACGATCCTGCGCCAAAAGGTTATTCAGCTCTTGGTTTGCAACAAGTTCTCGTTTAATTAAAACTTCTGGTAAACCTGGCGTATCAGAAGATTCCCAAAAACCAAGACGCTGCATTTCTTCAAGAATATAACTTTCTTTAGAGGTAGCCCGAATACGGTCGTAGATTTGTTGTCGGCTCAGTTTTTCTGACATTTGGAGCTTTTTTAGTTAAAAAGCCCTGTCTTTTTTATAAAACAGGGCCCGAATTTAAAATCCTTCGTATTTTCATAGGACTATATCAATCAACTCCAGAGAACACGTACCATACGTACGGTTAAACTCGCGGGAGTATGGAACCGAAACCGTACGTATGGTACGTGTTCTCCCCATAAAGATTGCAGGTAGTGCCGAGTGTCAAATATTACTTCATCGATGACGAAACATCACCATTTTCTTATTCAGAAAAAGCAAGGTATTTTTTAAATCCACGGGCAATATAGAAATAAATATCCCGAATTTGAAACTAATTTATAAGTTATCTTTAAATTTATTTTTGCCAATATTTTAAGGTATTTAAAGAAAAAAGTGAATTGATCCAGAACAATTGCATCCGGATTAATTCTTCCAAAATTCACATACTGCACTAATAAAAGTACCTGTTGGGCTGTGAAAGAACTAAATTATGTATAGGCCAGCTCGATAAACTGTTTGAGTGCCTTCTTGATCTCTTCCTGACCTGAAGGCTGTTGCAAATCTATCCCGCAGAAAGGGTTCTCCTGCATCTTGGCATGGAGGGTAAGATAATATACTCCCCCCATCAATATGGCATACATTGCCCTGAAGTTTTTATCTGTATTGTTAAAATGGCCATCAAATACTTCACCCAGCACCTGATCGCCGATGTTTTCCCGCTTCAGGTCCAGTTCCTTCAGTGAAGGCAGCTTTTCGCTAAGCCCCCAGGTAATAATGCGGCGCATTTCCTCGTTTTTGATCAGACTGTCAAACTGGTCTTCCAAAACGTTGTAAGCAAGCGCTTTCCCTGAATCTGCCCTGCTGGCCTCTACAATGGCCCCAACATTTTCAGGATTGATTTTCCAATAATCATTGGCATCAAGATATTCCTTTACCAATCCTTCTAGGCTGCCAAAATAATCATAGATCAGCCGCCTGTCTACCTTTGCCTGATCAGCAACACTGCTGATGCTGAGCCCGGAAAAACCGTTTTTTTTCAGGATTTTTCCTAGTGCGGCAATTATGTTGGCCTTGGTTCGCTGCTTGTTCCTAACTGGTCCATCCGTAACTTTTCTTGCCATTCGATTCAAATTTCATGCAATTTGCATTTTTTTATGCCATGATCAAAGATTTTGCCGGATAGGCGCACAAGCTGAGCCTTTCGCAAATCCAATACAGAATACCCCCGTTATAGAAGTATATTGAAGCCAGGCAAACCATTTTCAATAGATAACCTTATCGCAACCCGCAAATGATTTCTGTGTTGTACGCTATAAAATGAAAGATATCTACTTCATTAGCCTTATTCCATGATGACTTTTTGTTCCGAATCGCTGCTTATTTTTGCAGTACTATATTATTCACCATATCATTGATGGCAGTTTCGATCGCTTTTGGCTGTTCCTGGTTGATATAATGGCCACTCTTCGGCACCAGGATCTGTTTGCTTTCTGTGGAAAGTAGCAGAAAATCCTTTTGCATTTTATTCCAGGCATTTAGCATTTCTGTCTTTAGTTTTCGATCCTTAATGGAAGAATCAATGCGCTAAATTTTAAATCGTTTCAAAATTGTCTCATGATTTCTTGCCTATTATCCAACAAAAAATAAAAGTTCAGAAAGAAAAATGGAAAAGCAAAATGTAAGAGGATGAATTTAGCTATCTTTATTCATCTTATCTCTCAGGAAGCTGGAATAATCATCGTTTACCAATTTTTTTATCATATTCTACCTGCAGTTCATCAATATAGTCATAAAAGCTTTTAACATCCATAAAAGCAGCTGGATTATAGGGATCTCCGGGTTTATGTTTTTGAAGGAGATCAAACTGTACGCCGTGTGATGCTACCCAGAGGTCGAATTTTAAGTTCTTCATGCTATGTAAGGTGTAGGAATAATCTTTTGCAATATTAGGATAGGCAGGAATGTCTGCAAAATTCTTCTCTGTAACTATAGTTGGCAAATTGGCTATCAGCACCCTGTACTTTCTTTTTTGATCATTAACAGAGAGCAGAAAACTACAAGAACCTTTGGTATGCCCAGGGTGGTGAAGCATGATTAGTTCCGTTCCTCCTAACCTGATGGTATCATTGTTGTGCAAGATGCGGTCAACTTTAACTGGATTAAATACACAAAATTTTCCATCCAGGTCATAATCCGAAAGGCCACCATCAGCTGCTACTTTTGCATCTGCATCATCTACCATGAACTTAGCCCCTGTGGCTTTCTTGATTGCAGCCATTGCACCCAGGTGATCAAAATGTGCTTGTGTGGTCAGTAATATTTTGGTGTCTGAAAGTTTAAAACCCAGTTTTTTAATATTTTCCCCAATAAGCTTTTCTGATGATGCCAGTCCGGTGTTGATCAGGATATTTCCTTTTGGCGTAGCGATAAGATAACAAGCCAGATCGGCTGTGCCCACATAATACAGATTACCCACAACCCGAAAAGGAGGAAAAGGCTTTGACCACTCAGGGTGATTTTTTGAAGATGGTTCATGCACTTGTTGTGCCTGCATGAAGCAGTAGTTGTGTGAAATCAGGATAAGTAACAGGATTTTTTTCATATATAATATTATGTTGTATAAATTTTCAGTGTAAATTATGTAGTAAATTACTGCAAGCGTATTATAATCTGACTATTCACTCCTCCCTGGCTTTTGAAAACGATGCGATAGTTTAAGAGTTGGCATCTTGAAAACTGTATTATTCCCCTTAATTAATAGGTCAGATATGATGTTTTATTTTTGCGGCACTATTTTATTCACCATATCATTGATGGCAGTTTCGATCGCTTTTGGCTGTTCCTGGTTAATATAATGGCCACTCTTCGCCACCAGAATCTGTTTGCTTTCTGTGGAAAGTAGCAGAAAATCCTTTTGCATTTTATTCCAGGCATTTAGCATTTCTGTCTTTAGTTTTCGATCCTTAATGGAAGAATCAAAGCGCTTTCCATCAGCGGCGGTCAATACATAAAGTGGAATATTGCCAAAAGATTTTATTTTTGATGCTTCTTTTTTGATGGAACTCATCTGATCCTGCTCTTCCAGCACTGCATCAGCGCTTTTGTAAAGCAAAGCCGGCATTATGGTGTTTTGATATTCATATTGCTTGTTATTGGGAAACATACCTTTAAACATCAGTCTGACAAGTCCAAAAGTGTTTGCGAATTTTAGAAAGCCACTTGGCAGCCCCTGATTGACCATTTTAAATAGTTCAGGAGATAAATATCTTTCATCATCAGGGCATTGACTATCTACAAATATTACACCTGCAACATCTTTGGAGTATTTGTTAACAAAAAACCGGACTAGTGTTCCCCCAAAGGAATGGCCGACAAGAATATACGGTTTTGGGGCTTTGACTTTTTCCAGCAAAAGATGTAATTCTTTAGCCATTTCTTCACCTGATTTTGGATTTTTGCCTCGCTCACTCCATAAAATTCCGGCCCTGTCATAAGAGATGCTTGTATAAGAGGCTGGTAATTCTTGTTGAATATTATACCATTGCAGATGTCCGGCTGGATCAAATGCCGTTTCAAATACAATGGTTGGTCCGCCGCTGCCTTTTTTGTAATAATGAAGACGATGATCGTCAACTTCTACCAACTGGCCATCAGGTTTAATTTTTTCAGCAGCATTCCTTGACACTCTTTCAAAAATAAATCCGATCAGGAGTAACAATATTAGCAAAGTAACTAAGCCCAGGCCTATTCGTTTGGTCCATTTTAGAAAAGTCTTCATAATCAAATACTCTTTATGGCGCTTGGCCTTTCAATTACCATCGCTTTTCTTTAATGCCCTTTAATACAAATCCAGCGATATTTCCTACTAACTTTGTTGGAGAATTACAGTCGCAATTGCTTAGTCCTATTACGTAAATATCCTCGCCCGGAATGTACACCGCCATTGTTTTAAAGCCAAAAATGCTGCCTCCATGTTCACGGGTTGGGGTTCCGTTTATATCGCGGATATGCCAGCCGTAACCATAAGTATATTCCGTTCCATTGTTTAATTTGTATTTGCTGAACGCCTTATTTGTTTCTTTCGCATCAAGGAGGAGATGACCGTTTAATGCCATTTGCCATTTCAACATATCACTTGCTGTCGACATTAATGAACCCGATGAAAAGGGTACACTAAAACTGATCATGGTTTTGTTAACATATCCGGATTCTTTTTTGTGATACCCGTAGGCCCTTTGATTGATGACTTTCCTGTCGCTTGCATAATATGACCGGCTCATTCCAACTTTATCGAAAATTTGATTTTTGATAAAATCTTCATAACGCAGTCCGGAAATGATTTCGATCAGATAACCTAAAAGTACATATCCTGAATTATTGTATTCAAACTTTTCTCCTGGTGCAAAATCGGCAGGTTCATTTTTAAAAAAATCAACCATCATTTTAGGCGTCATTTCCTTTTGCGCAATATCCGATAACGCCTTCATTTTTGTAAAATCCTTTATTCCCGAAGTGTGTGTTAAAAGATGATGTATGGTTATTTTCTCTCCATTGGGATAATCCGGAATGTACTTTAGAACAGGATCTTCTACTTTAAGTTTGCCCGCTTGTTCCAGCATAAGAATAGCTACTGCTGTAAACTGTTTAGTCATAGATCCCAGTTCGAAAACATTTTCAGTGCTCAGATTATCGCCCAATTCCAGGTTCGCTTTACCAAAAGCTTTTTGATAGATTGGCTTTCCCTTTCTGGAAACCATAAATACACCTCCCGGCCCGTTTGGATCCTTAAAATCCTTTAAAATCAAACTGTCGATTCCCTTTTCAAGGCGCTGTGCGTGCAAAGAAAGAGCAGAGCTGATCAGAATAAACAGAAAAACAATCCGGCAAAGGGAATACTTATATTTTGTCATAATAGATATTTATGATTAAGACGCAGAAAAGTAAATGGAGGTTACAATGATTGCCTTCTCTTTCAATGAAATATCAATGGATTGATGAATTTGGGCGGACTGCAGCTATATTTAACTCTAATTCCTAAATCCTGAAACCTTAAAGTTACTCACCAGAACGCCCGCATCATTAGCATATTCCCAGGGTGCTGTTATATAAAAGTTTTTAGCCGCAGCAGGACTAAACAAAACGGTATCAGCAAGTTTGATATTGTTGAGATATACAGCCATCCGTTCCCCATCAACCGAGAGGACAATATGAAGCGGACGGTTAATCCATGGTTCAAGATCAAAGGTCGTATTTACGAATTTTTCAGGCTTATTGCTACCTATGTTAACCTGGTTGGCATCGTAATAATGCAACTGTACGTAGGTGCCAATATTGCTTGCATACTGCCTGACGCTGTTATCGCTTGCAAAACCAAATGACAGTGGAGCAATGTCCTTAATCTGGTCTGCCTTCGCGATGATATCAAAAGATAAGGTAAACCGACGGGGATAATTGAGCTGGCGGGAAAATTTGTAGATTGCCTTATCCCTTAAATCTAGCCATTTCCCTTTCTGGCCACTTGCTGTAACTACATTAGCCGCTCCATTGGTTTTGAAACTTGTGGCACTGGCTCCCGGTTGAAATGCCGAAAAATCTTCAGTGAAAACCAGCGAATCACCAGTCACGATATTGCTGTTGCCCGCGTTAATGGTAGCTCCGGATTTTTCTGAAAGGCTATTTTTGTCAATCTTTTTTTCAATGGCTTTGGTGGCTTTCTCTTTTGCTTTGTCAAGCAGTCCGCCGAGCTGGGCATGCGCCTCAATTCCGGAAATCAACATTAATGTGAGCAGCACACCGGTAATTTTTTTATCTGTTCGCATGGTATAGACTTATTGTTTTGTGAAATTAATGCAGTTTGACCTTAACAATTTCGCCGTTTTCTTTTACCTCGACAAACTCTTCGATCCTGTCTTCATGGTCAACCGAATAGTTCTTCTGTTGATAATAATCTGTCTGTCCATAGCCATTGTAGCCACTGCCTGTATATTGGTTATATGTACCATAATGAGTATAGCCAAGAACCCCCTGTAGAAAATATTTTCCCGGCTTCATCTCTGGAAAAGTGAATTCTCCATCACTATTGGTAATTGCTTCGAGCCTATACCTGTAGGCCTGGTCGGAAAGATAAACATAGCGCCTCCTTCTAAGGCTTTCCTTGTCTTTTCTTAATTGGTACCAGGCCTCAAAATAAGGGGTAACGGGAAAAAGGGTTACTTTGATTTTATTGGCATAAATCCTTTGACCGGCTTTAAAGCCCATATTGTTTTTAGCTTTGGTAAAAGCAACTCCCTTTATCGTACCTGTACCTTTTGCCAGCATTTTTTTTGCCTGCAGGGAGTCGAATGCTATCTCCGGACGGAAGATCTCTACCTTATCTTTTTTTTCAGGCTCTTTATATTGTGCGGAAACTACAGCTGTTGCTGATACCACATAGAAAAGTGTAAGGACATATTTTTTTAGCTTCATGATATTCATTTTATGGATTAATAGTGGTTTCATAAGGAAGATTAAATGTACCACCGGTAATTTCAATTGCCTCTCCTGCGCTGTTGCGGACAGTTCCAGAAAAGGCTCCTTTAATGCCCGACTTGCTGATCGCTTCAATTTTAAGGGTGAAGACATCATCTGAAAATGAAGTATTGTACAGTAGCGTACCTTCGGTTTTTTGTATCGCGTAACGGGCGATCATTTTATTTTCAGCAGGGGTGACATACGTTCCTGCGGCGATATTACCGCCAAGCCTCCAAATCTCAAAGTCGAGGGAAGGCGGAATAGGCCCTGATAATGGATAAGAGCTCTCATAACCTCCAACCACAATATGTTCGAACCGGTTATCATCACCACTTCCCTGAAAATTCACGTTATGGAAATTGACCTCTTTTTCCCCTATCTTTGCGCGGAAATAATAATCACCTGTGGGTTCACCCCCGCCATTATCATCTTTTGAGCATCCCGAAAGGCACATGGAGACGATTATAAAACATAGTATAGCCAAAGCACTGTTTAAGTGCTGCCGGACAATGCTAGCTTTAGAAAAAAAAGCTTCTTTCAAGGGTAATGTTTTCATAGTTTCATGCTAATTTTGGTATGAGAGCAAAGCTATTGGATGTGGCCACTAAAAGAAATACCGGTTTTTACCGTTTTTTTTCTACTGGTTTTTAGGTATTTTCCCATAACAAATGGATGAAATGATGATGGGTTGGGAATTATGTCTGATATTTAGATGTAAATTTCCTTACCCAAAATATAACCTGATCTACGGCCAATGAATAAACTTCTTTTTTAACCATGACAAAATTTTTTCTATTCCTGATATGTATTTTGGTTTCATTTAAATCTGTTGGCCAACAGCAGGTTCCCCTTAATGAGCAGCATTATCTGGACAGCCTGCAGCACATTCTACAGAAAAAAATTACAGATAGCTCAAGAGCGAGCACCAATTTTCTATTGGTAGAATACTGGAAATATAAAGACACCTTAAAGAGTAAAGCCTACCTGGAGGCAGGTACAGCTGCCGCTAAAAACGATAAATTTTTAAATGCACTGGCACTTTTCTCTAAAGGGCAGTATTATTTCAACTGGAACAAAGCGAAGGCATCCGATGCTTTTAAAAAAGCTGCAGAAGCACTTTCTCCATTCAACACTAAAATTGCCTATGCAAAGCGGGCTGCATCATGGTTTAATTATGCCTTGATGAATGTAGACAAAATGGGCTATGGCTTTATGACTAAAATAACCCTGGAAAAAGCTATTCCTATTATAGAAAAAACGGGCGATCCGGCACGCATCGCTTACTATTATACGCAGCTCGCCACTATTCTGATGAACAACTACCAGTTTTCAAAAGCGACAGCCTATAATGAAAAAGCCATCGCCTTACTGGAAACCAAAAACCCTGGTTCTACCGATCTGTTGTTTTCCTATCTTTCAGGGGTAAGCATCTATTGTTATGACAACAAAACCGACAAAGCCCAGGTACTTCTGCAAAAAGCACAACGGCTGCTGAAGCCATACCCCTCCTCTTTAAACTATCCGATATACTATTATAATGAGGCGCTTTACTATTCCACTAAAACATTATACGATAAGGCACTTGCGAGTATAGACAGGGGGATTCCGCTAGCTAAAAAGTATAACCAGAAACAGATCTACCAACAATTTTTTTTCCGCAGATATGATATCTATCAGCAGCAGAAAAAATATGCCGAGGCCCGACAGATCTTACTGGATATTGTTAAGGAAGGAACTTTGACCGCCAAAATTAACGACAGGGCAGAGATTTATTTGGAACTGGCGAAAATGAGCGAAAAGTTAAGGGATTATAAAGAGGCATACCACTGGTTGAACAAATACAGGCAGACCAATGACAGCATCAGCAACGACCTGACAAAAGTAAAGATCAATGAGCTGGAGACAAAATACAGAAGCGCAAGAAACCAGCAAAAAATACAAGCCCTGCAATCAGAGAACAGGCAGGCACAGCTTAATTCCCGTAATGACCGCTTGTACAGGCTTATATTTGGCTTGGGATGTCTTTTCCTGCTCCTTTTACTCGTTTTCGTTCTGCTCACAGCCCGGAGCCGGCGCAAACTTGCCCAGCAAAAGGAGATTAATTACAAGCAACAGCTTAGCGAAATGGAAAAAAAGCAACAGCTCAAGATTACAAAAGCCATGCTTGAAGGTGAAGAGCTTGAAAGGGAACGCGTTGCAAGGGATCTTCACGATGGACTTGGCGGCATGCTGTCAGGAGTTAAAATAGGGCTTTCCGGCTGGACAGATACACAGCCCGGCATGTCCGGAGATAAAGACCTTCACCGCATTATCGGACAGCTGGACACCTCGGTTACGGAACTGCGCCGCATTGCCCGCAACATGGTACCTGAGACTTTACTGAAGTTTGGTCTTGAAATCGCTTTAAAAGACCTTTGCGAATTTTATATGCGTGATGGTTTACGTATCACTTCAGAAATGTTCGGCATTCAGAAAAATATTGCGATGAATGTGCAGCTAAACATCTACCGAATCGTGCAGGAACTCATATCAAATGCAATTAAGCATGCCCATGCAGACAATCTTATACTGCAATGCAGCCAAAACGAAAATACTATTTTTATTACTTTTGAAGATAATGGCCAGGGCTTTGATATGGACACCCTTTCTGATAAAAAAGGAATGGGCCTTGATAATCTCAAGAACCGAATCGCCTTTCTGCAAGGGAAATTTGAAGTGCATTCTGCTCCTGGCGAAGGAACAAGTATAGATATAGAACTTAAAACCAATATCGATGAATAAACTGCTTACTGTTATCGTAGATGATCATCCAATTGTTATTGAAGGGCTTAAGACGCTGCTTAAAAATGAAGACAATCTGGAAATTGTAGGCGGCTTTTCAAATGGCGCACAGCTCCTTTCTTATTTAAGCAGAAACCCTGTAGATCTTATCTTGCTGGATGTTACCCTGCCGGATATTGGTGGGATGGAACTTTGCCAGATGATCAAAGCGCAATTCTCTGCTACCACTATACTCATCCTCAGCAACCATACCGAGCGGAGCATTATTATGCAAACCATACAGAACGGTGCCAGTGGCTATCTCCTCAAGAACAGTTCACTTGAGGAACTTCGGCAGTGTATTGCAGCGGCTGTAAAAGGAGATATCTGTTACAGTAAGGAAGTAGTAGAAATTATCAGCCGCCCAACTAAAAACCAGTTGCGCAATACACCACAGCTTACCAGAAGGGAAAAGCAAATTCTATCGCTCCTGGCGCAGGGAAAAACCAGTCAGAATATTGCACAGGAGTTCTTTTTAAGTCCGCTGACAGTAGATACCCATCGGAGGAACCTGATACAGAAGTTTGAAGTCAAGAATGTCGCCGAACTGATAGCAGCTGCCCACCAGCAGCAATTGTTATAAACTTCCGGCTGGTCAAATTGATCTGGTATCAACTCTTTTAACACCTGGATTTATGATGAAAATTATCAATCAAACATTTTCTTTCTTAACATGTATAATCCTCTTTTTTTTATCTTATGCACCATCGGCAGCACAAAGCCTTCCTTCCAATAAGGCTGCAGCTACAAAACCTTTCTCATTTCCACTACAGATGGAAATGCACGTACTTTTCGATCCCACTTCTTTTCCAAGTGGACAAAAATCTTTTCTGATATATGAGCTGTACTTAACCAATTTTACTACATCGGCTATAAGTTTGCGCGGTATTGAATTAAGGGATACAAATAACGAAAACAGCAGTCCTATAGTATCTTTTAATGCGCTAGAACTGCATAATATGGTAAAAATTTTAGGTGTAGAGGACTCAAAGGATAATCTAACCATTGGAGGTGGTCAGAGCGCCATTGTATTTATTGAGGCCAGATTAAACAGTTCCCTTTCTTTTCCTGAGAAAATAACACACCGGATAATCACAGGGAATGACTCTTTAGACGGGGCAGTAATGGTTACCCATAAAACAAACCTTAAAACACTTAGGCCTCCCGTAAAAGGTACCGATTGGATCGCAGCCGATGGCCCAGGCAACAGCGTTGATAATCATCACCGACGAGGCGTTATTATCCTTAACGGACAGGCAGTTAATTCAAGAAGATTTGCAATTGACTGGAAAAAGGTCAAAGATAGCCTGTCCTTTTCCGGCAATCCGCGCGATGTACATTCCTATTTTTGTTATAGTGAACAGGTATTTGCGGTTGCTGACGGAAAAGTAATCGCTGCAAATGACGGCTTACCTGACAATATTCCGGGGCATGGAAAAGAATTTCATCCTGCTGTGCCACTGACATTCGAGAAACTTGCCGGTAATAAAATAGTGATTGATCTCGGTAACGGTCAATATGCACATTATATGCACTTGCAGCCGGGCAGTGTACGTGTTAAAGCAGGAGATCATGTCCGTAAAGGAGAAATACTAGGCAAAATTGGCAATTCAGGGGATGCGCGTGAGCCACATTTGCATTTCGAGGTTACAACTTCACCTATGCTACTTAAGGGAGAAGGATTACCTTATTTAATTGATCATTACCGCCTGGGGGTTAAACAAGGTTTTAATGACCAACGCAAGAACGAATTGCCTAAAGAGAAAGAAATCGTTGCTTTCAGGGAATAAAACTCAGGAAGATAATATTGATTTTGCAAGAATAATAAAACAGTCGGATTCAAAACAAAAACGGCAACCCATTCACTGGGTTGCCGTTCATTACCTTAAATGAAAGAAGTATTTTATAAATTATCTGTTCGCGATTCCAATGCGTTTTGTATTGCAGCAGGAATGTTAGATAGAAGATCATAACCAGTTGCTGATTCTATGGCGTCAACACTTGTACGGTATGTTTTCCAGTTGGTATTTAAGCCGTTTGTATTAGGCATATTTACCGAAATAACACGGGTAGATGAAGTAATCCGGTTTAAATCGTCATTACCGTTTGCCAATACCACAATTACTTTCCAGGTATTGGATGGAACATTAACCCGACCGTTATCAATGGTATAGGTAATGCCTCCGTTACTACCTGTGCCGCCAGAACCATAAGAACCGCATATGATATAAACTTCATTTCCTGATGTAACCAGTGAACGGGCATAATTTTCAAGGTCAGCCCATGGCCCCTGGTTATTATTTGGTGCCTGTGGCATCATGTTGCTCATTAAAAAAGTAGAAGAGTTGGCGACTACTGATGCTGTTCTATCAGCAGAAGGACAATTGTGGCCACGATCGAAACCAGAGCCAGAGTAACTGCTGTTAGATACCTGATACCAGCCGGAAGGCAAAGTATTATCAGCCCGGAAATCGTCCTGACGAGAGGTTGAACCCAGATCTGAAGACGAGATATGCCAGCTTACCCAGTTAGGTGTAGCCCTGCTTTTGCTATATGAACTGGTATAATAGCTACGCTCCATCAAATAATTTTCAGGATAAGAAATGTTTGCAACTGCATTACTTGGGTTACCCATTAAAAGGTTATTGTTATCTCCCGGAGTGGTAGTTGGAGGTGTTGTAGTTCCGCCACCTGTTGAAATGCTGAAATCATCGATATTGATGCGGTTAGTACCGCCACTGATTTTGCGAACCTGAAAACGCACATTTCCGGAAATTGCCGTATTAAAAGTGACGGTTGATAAACTGGCTGCACTACTGGTGATGGTGCTTCCGGTTTGCTGCCAGCTCGAGCCTCCGTTGGTTGAATACCACAATTGCCAGGTACTATTGCCGTCAGTACCATATTTGGCGTGTGCAATGGTAACAACATCAGCGCCGCTTACGTCGAAGTTCATGCCCAGTATCCCGGT
Source organism: Pedobacter sp. D749 (assembly GCF_019317285.1). Taxonomy (NCBI): domain Bacteria; kingdom Pseudomonadati; phylum Bacteroidota; class Sphingobacteriia; order Sphingobacteriales; family Sphingobacteriaceae; genus Pedobacter; species Pedobacter sp. D749. Next base: position 1,083,936 of record NZ_CP079218.1, on the reverse strand, counting down.
ATTGCGGATCCTTACCGACTGACTCCCGTTTTTTGCATCAGCAGCCTGATTTCCAATTAAAGCATCGTTCATGGTCCAGCTTCCGCTGCTTAATGTTACGGATGCAGTAGTGTAACTGCTTTTCGTACCTGATTCGAAAGACTCCGGAAAACCTGAAACTACAGTTTGCTCGCTTGCTACAACTGCTTTGGTGTTTAGTTTTTGCTCAAAGACATTTGCTCCTGGTTCGGTTTGATTTTCCTTTTTACAGGCAGCAAGGCCCAGGCACAATATGGCCAGTAAGCTTAATTTTTTTAATGCTTTCATGCTTAAATTTGGTTTGTTATGTAATTAGATTTTATTGCTAAGTTTCTATAGCGAAGGTTTCTATAGCCAGGCAGCTGCCATCGGATAGATAGCCAATAATCAGGACAGGAATCCTGCTTGCACCTTCTATGCGAATAACCTGCAAATGAGATAGGTTTTGATTTAAAAACAGCTGGATGGCCTTAATTTTTCGGGCATTTTCTACCATTGGCGCATCTGATGGGTCTACTTTGGAAACAATGTGATGAAAAAATGCATCAGCATCCAGTTGTTTTAAATTAGAAAGATCAGCTTGATATTGAACGGCAATTTTATTCAATATGCCATCAGGCAAAATCTTTCCCCAATTAATTACTTTAAATGGATTTTCTGATTCAGTAAAATACAATACCCCCGAAAGAAGCTCGGTAATTGTATCCAGGATATTGTTATACATGCAAATGGAATAGGGATGTTTACTATTTACAGCTCCTAAATTATTAAATATGCATGCAAACTATGCTAATAACAGATTATCATAGTGTTAATTTTTATACCAATTTAAAAAAATGAATCTATTTAAATGTTGTTCGATGGAATCCATAAAAGTAAATACCGGCATCAGTTGAAATTTAATCATGGACGCAAATGGCTCAAAATTTAAAAGCGATTTCCATGGATTAAAATAGCGACCTGATTAATAGGTAAAAATCTTTTCTCAGCGAGATTGTTTAGCGCTTACGATTTGTCCAATAAAAACTATTTTTAAGCTAGATATACAATAAAACTGAAGTTTATGGTTCGAATACTGCATGGTGTTTTCATGATCTATTTTTTAAATCCTTCCGAAACAAAGTTCAAAAAATCAGGTGTTACCGATATCCAGTACTTCCAGTCGTGGGCACCGTTTTGTATCCTGAACTCATGAGAAATACCTTTATTCGCCAGGCTGATGTGCAGATTACAATTATTTACCGATAGCTTGTCGTCATCGCCACATGCGATATACCACTTTTGTCCAAGTTCTTCTTTCGAAGGTAAATTATCTATATAACTTTTAACATTATAAGGCTTATACCACTCTACTAGTTTATTTTCAGGAATACCCGGATATCTTTTAGTCATGTAATCCGTTTCATAGTCTCTTACAGCTGCACTCAATGCGCATACTGTCGTAAACAAACTCTTGTGTCGGATAGCATATTGCAACGTTGCCGCTCCTCCCAGCGATGCACCGGCAATAGCCCTGTTATTCTTGTCAGTTTTTACCCTGTAGATCTTCTCTATTTGTGGCATAAATTCCTGAAAAAAGAAGTCCTCAAAATTAAAGTCATTTCCCGGATCATTAAAATAGCTGATGCGTTTGTTTTCGAAATTAGCATCAGGCGTAACCACAATCATCGGAACGATTTCCCCCTTTGCAATAGCCGCATTTAAATACTGGTCTAACGCGCCATATGAAACCCACGATTTGTGATTTGGTATGGTGTTGGCAGGACCAGCGGGATGTAATAAGTAGAGTATTGGATAACTACGGTTAGAAGATTCATAGCCAGGTGGCAGGTAAATCGAATATTTACGATCCATATTCAGGATTTTACTTTTTATTACTTTAGAATCATCAAAGCTTCCTTTCTCTTGTGCAAAAGACATCAAAGCGATGAAAAACATACCTAGTAAAAATGTAATTTTTTTCATATTTATTTTTTAGAATGCCACCAATGTTTTATTTATAATTCAATAATATAATAAATCTCTGTAAAACCTGATTAAACAACATAAATCATTGTTGTCCAGCGCTTAGCCTACCAACTTGATTGCTTTTTATATCGATAACGCTTTTTATATGCAGGATTATACTTGCATTTAAATTGCAGATTTATCAGTTATCGACTATCATTAGGAATTCAGTCATTTGACAAATATAATAGATGTATTAAGCCCTCTTTATGATCTGGATCATAAAGAGGGCTTAATACATATCAATTATCCGATTAACTAAAGTTTCCAATTGAGTTAGAACCTGTTTAAAATTAAATAAAATTTATTCGTATGTCAGTCTGAGCGTAGTCGAAGACTATTTCAACACATTAATAAAGCAATCGACTACGCTCTTGTGACAGCAAAAGGCCATTAATATTTGTTATAAAAATTTAAACAGGCTCTTAATAATTAAGATTTTCTTTGTGATTTGAGATATTGCTTCTAAATTACCTATTCGAAATAATAATAAACAGAATTTTCAACTTAGACATAGAAGCAATTAAGTAAGCAAATCAATTTTAACAATATTCCTGGGTGAGCGGTTTGGCACCGTATCTAAATTTTCTCTGAAAAGAGTTTATTGTTGTTTCGCAGCACCCAGGATCTTTTGAACAATGTTATGCGAAACAACAATTGTAAAAACCAAAACACACAGCTCCCTGCTCAGGTTGCAGCTGAATCAGCCAACACTAATGTATTACCTGCCATTTGTGCGGTAAAGGCTACCTCTTACATCATATTGATGTGAATGTTTCTGTAGAAGATTTGTTATATAAGTTACATATGGTCTTAGCGAGATGCTAAGACCAGTTAGGCGATATCCCGATCTGGCATTTCCAAAAGAAAGGAATAGAATATCTGGTTATTTACAGTTATGTTGCTGATGGGAAAGGAAGTGTTGAGTGAGGTAAAATGAAATTGATAATTTAAATTTAAGCCCTTACGGATGGTGAGGGCTAACTTTCCAATACCTGTACTTTAGCCGCTCTGGCGTGTGATTAGGAGCTGCTACCGCTTAAAATTAGAAGGTCACAACCCCTTCAGAATTTGTTTCCCTAACAAAAGAAGTGCTATTTTTCCATTATCTTAGCTAAATGCTTTTGCCTTTCTTTCTATTGTACCAGATTAAAAAACCTGTTAAGGGTAAAGATGCAGAAATCATTGAGCCCAGGAAAGCAAGTATTTTACCAGGTAAACCCAGAATATTTCCGGTATGGATATCATAATTCATCGCACTGAATTTCTCTCCAATACGTCCGTCTTCAAATCTGCTGGTTTCTAACAATTGTCCGGAAAGCACATCGTAACGGTTCGTAACCGTTTTAAAAGTTTGATCATAGCTTGCAAGCACCGTTACTGTTGACATCCGCTTAGCCGGAAAATAAAAATGGTAGGCTTTTGCTGTGGGATATTTCTTTTTGATCTCCTTAAAAATAAAATCCAAACCCGTACTTTTAGGTTCAGGCAAAGAATGCACCATGGCTACTTTTGTCTTCTTAAGACTTTCACTCAGATTGAGTACATTCTGCACACCCCTATCCAGCATCGGAAATGCCCACATCATTCCGGTTAGGGCAATGACCAACCCCAGGCTCATTACGTAGAAACCAAGGATATTGTGGAGATCATAGTTCCTGCGTTTTAAACCAGTATTCTTTTTCCACTTAAACCAAAACCGAACCCGCCGGGCCTTTTTATTTTTTGGCCACCACAAATAAAGACCGGTGAGCAGGGAAATAACATACAGCAGGGTGATTACACCAACAACAGGCTGGCCCAGTTCTGTTTTTAATAATAAACTCCAGTGTAAATACAGGATAACCCTGAAAAATTCAAATTCAGACTGTTCATGAAAAACCAATTCACCGGTATAAGGGTTCATAAACAACGATTCATAGAACTTTTTCTCATGCCAATACCAATTTCCAGCGTTGGTATCATTTTCCCTGTAAGCCCTGAAATGCCACGTTTGTATGGGATCATTATCGATCTCTAAAGCCGATACCGGCTTATCTTTACCCCATATTTCCTGTGCCTTTTGCACCATTACATTCATGGATAATGGTTCGCCGGATGCTGAGGAGACATGCATTCGGTCTGCATAAACTAAGGGTTTGATTTCATCGACAAAAACGAGGATGCAGCCCGTTAGTCCCAATATCATCACAACAAACCCTGATAGTAGCCCAATCCATAAATGGATGGCAATTAATCTTTTTCTTAAGTCCATATACTAATCAGGCAACTAAGGGATTAAACCTTAGTTGCCTATTCACGCATTTAAAATCGGAAGGAAAGGTTAGCCGCTAAATTCGCCGGTGCCTGCGCATTTGCCCAACTGTCCCAATATTTTTTATTAAAAATGTTGTTGGCTTTAACCTGTATACCCCAGGCCTGCCTATTGTAAAATACCACAGCATTAACCAGGGTATATGACGGAATAAAAAATTTGTTATCCGATGCTTTGTACATTTTATCTACATAATTCATTCCTGCACCAAATCCCAATCCCTTAAATTGATTCTGAAAAGCATATGAAGCCCAGAAATTCGCTACATTTTCAGGGGCATTTGCAGCTTTATTTCCATCAATATTAGCATCCAAAGCTGCTTTTACTATACGATTATCGTTATAAGCATAACCTGCCAAAATATTCAGACCGGCAACGGGTTGCGTAATTAGTTCCAAATCTAAGCCCTTACTCAATTGTTTACCATCTTGTATAGTAAATAACTCCTCATTCAAACGGGTGGCATTGTCAATATTGATCCGGTAATAACTGGCGGTAAAGCTGAGTTTCTTTTCAAAAAGCTCTGTTTTGATACCACCTTCTGCCTGGGTAGCAAATAAGGGATCTAAAACCTGCCTGCTGCCATTCGGCTGTGATACCGGAGCAACATTCTGGAAACCACTCATGTAATTGGCAAAAAGTGAAACCGATTTAGGTAGCAATTCATAAACCAGACCAAATTTAGGTGCATAAGAAGTTTGATTATAGCCATCTTCATCACCTTCAACAGCCTGTCTTTTATAACGATCCAAACGTAGTGATAACATGGCCGAAAGGCGAGGCAACACATTAATCATATCTGAAGCATAAACACTGGCCGTTTGCTGCGTTGGGGAAGGAAAAGGTTCAAAGCTTACCAGTTTATCAATTTGCTGGCTAACAATTGGCTTGAAAGATTTGGTTACATCAATCTGATCAATGGGCTGTATATCTGCAAATAGAAAACTTGAGGTATAATGACGGTAATTTGCACCAACTAAAAGGTTATGGGTAAAACTACCTGTTTTAAACTTGCCATTAAAATTCTGTTGAATATTTGTGTATCCATTATAAACCGGACCATACACATACGAAGCCCGGGTTACATTGCTGGGAGACGACCAGATGACCAAACGCTGATAACTGTGGTCTACATTTTCAGAAACAAAAGAAAAAAGTGTAGTTGACTTAAAGTTATCCGACAGCTTATACACCCCTTCAGCAAATAAACGTGTTGCATAATTTTCAACATCAACATTATCATGAAACAATGTTTTCCGGTAGTCCAGTAATAAATCGCTTGGTTGTTTAATCGCTGCAGATCTAAATACGTAGTTCATAGGCTGCGTGTTATGTACCTGCAACAATTCTGCATCTACATTTAATGATAACCGTTCATTTACATGGTAGGTAATACTTGGTGCCAGTAAAAAAGTATTATTGAAACCATAATCAAGAAAACTCCTTTCCCGATTCAGGGCAGAATTTACCCGGAACAGTACCTTTTTTTCCTGATCAAGCGGTGTATTAATATCTAAAGTAAGGCGGTTTAAGCCAAAACTCCCGGTAGTATAGTTTAACTCCGTACGTTTTGCTTCTATCGGTTTTTTTGTCACCACATTCACTACCCCGCCAAAGGAAGAAACCGACGCACCAAATAAAGTACCTGAAGGGCCTTTCATCACCTCAATGCGTTCGATGTTCGCTAAATCTACAGCAGAACGGTCTGAAGTAGATTCCATACCATTACGTGCATTAATTCCCGTTCCAAATCCTCTGAAATATGCACTTACGCCACCAGAAGGGTTTGTTATAGAAACCGCGCCCCCGGCATTACGTATGGCATCTGCCACGGTTACCGCAACCTGTTCCTGCATCAGCTGCTTGGTTATTACACTATACACCTGTGGATTTTCCAGATTCGTTAAAGGTAAACGGGAAACATATTCTGTCGTTTTGTTTGCAAATTTATTAACGCGCTCACCATTAACAACTACTTCCTGCAGTGCCCTCATATCCTCATATAAAGTGAATAAAACTTCCACCGTAGCATTTGCAGTAACCTGAACGCGCTGCTCCTGCCCTTTTAGCCCTACATATCTGGCTGTGATGGTATAACTTCCCACTTCTACATTGGTAAAACTAAAAAGACCATTTTCATCTGCCTGAATTTTGCTACCGCCCAGATCTATGTTAACGTATGCCGCAGCCAGGCCGTCGCTTGTGATCACCCGTCCTTTAATCGTTCCTTTACCATTTGAAGGCTGAAGGTTAATCTGGTTTCCTTTTACCTCTATTCTCCTGATCTCTTCTCCAAAAATTCCATGGAGAATATATTCTAAAGTGGCATTTTGATAAGACAAATTGACTTTTCTATTTGCATTCAACAAATCCGGGCTATAAATAAAACTGCAACCTGCCTTGGTTTCTATTTCTGCCAAAGCCTGGGCGATAGAGACATTGTTAAGCTGAATACTGATTCTTTTTTTCAAAGCTGTGGTTTGTGCCATAGCTGAATTGGTAATGAAAATGGTGAGTAAAATTAAAACGATTGTTTTCCCCATACGTGAAAACAATCTTGTGCTAAATAGCAAAAAGTTCATATTTTTGATTTGAAGTAATGTGATTGATTATAGTGCATTGCTCATACCCGGTGAACAACTTTAGCGACGCGTACACCGGGTATTTATGTTAAAATTTACTTATCTGGACAATGTGACCTCCTTATCTTTCATTTTGTATTTTATATTAAGTGCAAAACTGATATCCTGAAGTACATCAGTTAGTGAGGGATTATCAAATCGGGCCTTTACCCTGTAATTAAGCAAAGCAGGATCATTGAGATGAACTTTAACGCCATACCAGCGTTCCAGCTCAGCCGCTACCTCGCTTAATTTACGATCATTAAAAATCATGACACCTTTAGTCCAGGCAACGATATGCGCACTATTAATCGTGGTTTGTTTTAGTGAATGACCATTAAATGCGCCTTGCATATTGGGATATAAGATCAGCGTATCGATACATCCGGCAGCTGTTAACTGTACCCTGCCCTCTTCCACAGCCAATTGATCAAAAGGGCCTTCCCAGCTCTGAAGATTGAAGTGGGTGCCCAGTACGCGAGTTGTGGTATATTTAGTTTGAACGTAGAATGGTTTGTTTGGATTTTTAGTCACTTCAAAAAAGGCTTCTCCTTTCAGAAATACCCTCCGTTCCGTTTTTGAAAAATGTTCGGGATATTTCAAACTGCTTCCTGCATTAAGGTACACCAGGGTTCCATCAGCTAAAGTGATTTTGGCTTTTTTTCCGTATGGAAGCATTACCACCTTATAGGTTAATGAAGCGCCTGCGGGCGATTGTTTGTTTGATAGATATAAGCCCAAGCCCGCCAGTAAAATGAATATTGCAGCTATCGATATTCTTTTATACCATACCGGCATCCGAATAATCCTGGCCGGTTCATCATAGGCTTTTACTTCCGGATGCGCTCCTGAAATACGTTGCCACAATTGCTCCTTTAGCTTTGATTCTGCTTCGGAAGAACGAAGTTCATAAGACTTTTCGGGACTTCCATCCAACATCCATTGTTCTACGATCTTCCTTTCCACAGGGGTGCATAAACCCGCCCAATATTTTTCTAACAAATGATGATCTACCGACATGAACTGCTTTTAGAATACAAGTCGGAGATCGGGAGATTTACCCTTAGTCAAAAAAAAATATTTTTTTTGCTATGGGTTAGCACCTGTTCAAAATTAAATAAAAATTTATTTCGTATGTCACTGAGCGTAATCGAAGACCATTTCAACGCATTAATAAAGTAAATTCGATTACGCTATCAATGACAGACTCCAAAAAAAGGTCGTCATTGCGAGTAACCATCAGATCTATGGCCTGAAAAAAATAGGAATAACGTCCTATATTCGCTTTTTAACGTATTAGGTTTAAGATTTCGCATCCTGCAAAACTCATTGAGCTAAGATGTATAAGGTGGTCGTAAAAATTAAAAATTACACAGTTTAATTAACCACCTTAGACACCTTAGAACATCTAATTCATTAAATAATCCTTCAGGCTTTCACACCATATAAGAACATGTAAGCTTATATGGCCCTTAAATTTCTTATATGGTCAAAAAAAATAACACTAAATATAAATTATTTACATAAACGTCATTATAAGGAGTAACGACGAAGCAATCTATCATGCTAGTAATCCTTGCTATAAAGATTGCTTCGTCGGCTGAAAAAGCCTTCTCGCAATGACGATCCCTCTAGGAGATATTTCCATTAAATTCTACCGTCATTTATCTTGATTTTTATAAATAATTACTCCTCAATGTGACAGCAAAAGGCCATTTATTTTTGTTATAAAAATTTAAACCGCTCTTAATGTAAATAAGTTTTAAGAAAACGCAATGCTTTGGTTAAATGTGCTTCTACCGTTTTTTCTGAAAGCTCAAGCTGTTCTGCAATTTCGGGTATAGTTAAACCACTATTACGACTTAGCGTGTACACCTGTTTGCACCTACATGGTAACCTGTTCACAAGTCCGTCGACAAAATGATCCAGATCCTTAAAAAGAATAGTTTCTTCTGTATTGTTAATACTTTCGCAGAAATTTTCTAACAGACACTGGTTCTGGCTTTCCCTTTTAAATTTTTCACGGTAGTAGTCACTGATTTTAATCCGTGCTGCCCGATATAAATAGTATTCCATCCGGGTTTCAATATGAAGCGAATCTTTACGCCTCCAAAGAGAACAAAAAATATCCTGAACAATATCCATAGCAACTTCATCATCATTGATATGGTATTGACAAAAAGCAAGTAAGGGCTTCCAGAACTCTTCAAACAAGGTGCGAAAACTTGAATCATCAATTTGATTCAGTAATTTATCATCTTTATTACCCTTAAAAATTTTCACAAATGCGTTTGTTGCTTATATAGAATGGCAAATATAAGCCATTATTTTTAATAAGTCTAAATAGTTTAGTGATAAATGAGGGAAATCGCTTTTAAAAATATAATCTTCCTCTTTCTCAAATGATGGCTTGCGCAATACGCTTCTGACAGCTCATGGAATCGATAGCAATGGTGCAATCCTTAACAGCAAGCAATTTGAGCAGGGCGGGAACTACTAGTTACTAACGAGAATATAAAAGAACTTCTCATGCCGTATATATCCTAACTACATGATATTTACGATAAAGGGATAATGATAACTATGACAAATTACTTTAAATAAGAAGCAATCCACGTATAAACTTGCTTTTTAACCTTGGGTGGAAAAGCGTGGCGTCCACCATCTTCGTCAAAATATATCACTTTTAAATTATCAGCAGATTTAAGTTTTTTGTAATAAGATAATGCTTCATTATAGAGTTTCTCGGTAGATTTTACGTGGCCTGTACTGTTTGCTTTATTCTGCTCAGTATCTTTGGCCCATTCCCAAAGTCCTCGGGTCATTAAAAAAGGTCTTGGTGCAATCAGGCCCACAAAATCAGAGGTTCGTGCTGTATTTAGAAATCCGGGAATTGCCGTATACGCATACCGTTTGCTTGGCGCCTTCTCATCAAACCAGTCAACCATCTCAAATACGCCACAGGATGAAACACCTATTTTGACGCGAGTATCGGCAAACATGAAGTATGCCAAAGCATTGCCACCTGCAGAATGGCCGATAGCTCCAACCTTATTTTTATCAACCACAGGCATGGCATACAACACATCCATTGCTCTTTCTAAATCATATACTTCCTTTCCGATTGTAGATCTTCCTACAGACATAAGCTGTCCAGCCCAATGTTCTGTTGCTTGCAGCGACTCTTCATACCACAAATTAGTCAAGGTATCCGGCTTACTAATTCTTCTTCGGTTACCGTGATAAAACCTATCAGGGCATATAACCACGTACCCTTGTTTATACAGTTCTATACCGTAATGTTGGTCGTCGTCACCTGCAAGGCCAGCCGGTTCAGCTTTGCCAAGATAATTACGACTACCGTCTTGATGTATAGCAATCATAGCCGGTAATTTGGTACCAAAACTATGATTTGGAATAAATAGATAAGCTGTAATGTAGTCTTTGGGTGTATGAAAAACCGTACTGCTATCTTCCGATAAATAACGAATTTTATATCTCCAGCCATTTTCAATATTTATTTTCTCTAATGTATCAACAAACAATTTTGGTGGATTAGGCATTGTGCCTAATAAACTCATCAGGGTATTTTTGTTTTTCTGTCCAAAGCAGGAAAGACTGATAATCAGAAGAAATATAGCTAGAATGCTTTTCATATTTAAGTTTTGATAATTTAGACAACTTATAAATCAATTAGGTTACACCAGATGAAGAAACAAGGACTTAGATTCGCCCCTTTTAAACAGATAACAATTTGATTATTAAGTGCGAATAGTTATTAAATGGAATATAAAAGAGCATCTCATGCCATATGGCTCTTTATTTCCACAGCTACAGCCGATACCCACAGAAAAATCTGCGCAATAACCTGGAACTCAGAAATAACTATGACGCGGTGAAGTTTGCACAGGCCTATAATCTTCTTAAAACAAAAATAGCTGCAAACCCATGGGCTGCAGCTATTTATAAATTATTGTGTTTAAATGCTATTTGAAGATGTCTGCCAGGGTTTTGTTCAGTTCCTCTCCTCTTAAGTCTTTACCTACTACCTTACCTTCCGGATCAAGCAGGAAACTTGCCGGCACAGATTTTACCCCATAAGCTTTAACGGCGGAGTTTGACCAGGCCTGCAGATCAGACACATGCGTCCAGGTGAGGCCATCAGTTGCGATGGCTTTTAACCAGGCATCCTTTTTTGAATCCAGGGATACACCTAAAATTTCAAAGCCTTTATCATGGTATTTTTTGTAAGCCGCAACTACATTGGGGTTTTCTCTCCGGCAGGGACCGCACCAGCTTGCCCAGAAATCAACAAGTACATATTTACCTTTAAAATCAGAAAGTTTTACGATTTTCCCATCCTTATCAGGCATAGCAATGGCCGGGGCAACCTTCCCTTTAGCGGTTTTCGCATTAGTTTTTAATGCGGTGTTAATTTGTTCGCCAATTTCTGATTGCTGCGCATTTTTAGTAAGCAGCCCGAAAAACGCTTCGGCAACCGGAAAATTAGGATAACTGATAAAACGGTCATAAATAACTGCTGCAGATCCGGCCGAAGCGGGATTTTTGAGGATATACTCCTTTACCGCTGCAATGTTCAGTGTATCCAGTGATCTGAATTCCCGGTCGAAACCTGCACGGGTAGCGGTATCTTTTTTACCCGCTTTCTCAGCCTGATCAAGCCGGCCGTAAATATCTCCTGCTTTAGCAGTGATTGCTTTCCAGGGACCGTTGTAAAAGCCCATGTATACATCCTGCGCAGCAGATCCACTAACAACCGCCTGAGACAAACTATCAGGTTTGGTCACACGGATAGCAGCATTCTCCAATATAAAAAGTATCGGGTTTTTCAGGCCCTTACTTTCCAATTTATAAAATCCTGGTTGTTTAACCATTCCTTTAAACATAAAGCTACCATTAACAACTTTCGCCGAATCTATAACTGCATATTTATCCCCAACTTCATGACCAAGATAAATCTTGTCTTTAACGGTAGGGAGATTACCGGTCAACACATATTTTCCATTCTGGGCCAATAGCGGACCGCCATAACATCCCAGTGCCACGGGTACTATCGTTAATATTCTTTTAAATAAAATGTTCATCCTATATCGCTTTTAACTTGGTAATTACTTCTTCAAGGCTCATGTTTTCCAATACTACTTTTCCCTGCTCATCTAACAAAAACATGGCAGGGATAGCCTGTACTTTCCAGGCGTTGGCCGTTGCACCATGATCCAGGAAACTTGGCCATGGCAATTTTTCTTCCTGCTGTGCCTTTAACCAGTCGCCCTCTTTTTTATCAATCGAAATACTAACGATTTGCAGGCCTTTATCCCTATAATCTGCATACACTTTTTTCAGAGCGGGAATAGATTTACGGCATGGCACACACCAGGAGGCCCAAAAATCGACCAGCACGTATTGATGTCCTTTTTTTAACACTCCTATTTCCGCAGCCTGCCCGGCCTCATTTTTCGCATTCAGCAAAGGTGCCTGCTGACCTTTAAAACCTACGGGATTAATCAAATCGCCCAGGATTTTACCATAGTAACTTTTCTGCGCTGCAGGCGAAAGCTCCGCATACATAATTTTGTCTTCCGGGGTGAAATAACTGTAGATGTCAAGTGCAAGTAGCGGCCCCCAGAAAGAATCTTTATTGTCGGTCACAATTTTGCGCAGATTTCTCTGCGCCTGCTTAAAGAACTGAGATTCATCAGCCATTGCTTTTTTCCAGGCCGGGCTCTCTATGATCGATTTGAGCAATGTGGTATCTTTTGCCGCATATGCCTGGTTTCGCCTGGTCACCACTTCTTTATTTGCCTCCTGGTTAGCAATATAAAGCGCGTTGAGCTCATTCTTGGGCGCTATTTTTTTCACGTACTGATTATTTGCTTCGCTGCCTTTTACTACAAGATCAGTAAACTCATAGTATTTGTTTTCTGCACTGCCCGTCAGTTTAGCCATGGCTGTAACAACAATCTTCCCGGGTTGCAGCACCAATGAGGTTTGTCCGCCAATGCCTGCAGTCCGCAGATAATACAGTCTTGGTTCTGTAGCAATTGCTCCTTTCAGCAGAAAATTACCGTTACTGACCACAGCTGTTGCCACAGGCTGCTCATTTGCATGTGTAGCACCCGGAACAAGATCGATACGCGTGCCATCAGGCAGCCCTTTTACCGTACCATTGATGGTAACTGGTAAGGATACTGCTTTTGCCTGTCCAGCGCATACGGTAAAAAGTATCAGCAGCAGTGAAATCTTAATTTTCAGTTTCATATGTGTGTTTTAAGCTACTTGTCTACATTCTGTTTAATGGTACCATTACCCGGATTTTTAGAAGCACCCTGTGGAAATGGCATCGTCCAGAGGTGGGAATTAGGAGCAAGTGTTAAGGCCTGTCCGGCTTCTGTTTTGCTCAGCGTAACGGCGTAATTCGGATCCTTGTTCAGGCGGCGTGCATCAGCAAAAGGCGTAATCCCTAAAATAAGCTCATTTCCTTTGGTTCGCTGAATAAGTTTTACCGCCTCTATGGTGTTAGATGCGCTCAGCGGTACATATTTTGCAGCAAAGATTCTTTTCACCCGCACAGCGTTCAATGTAGACATGGCACCGGGAACATCGTTAAGACGTGCCTGGCATTCTGCTTTGATCAGGTATACTTCGGTGGTCGTTAAACCGCCCTGGTTGAAATAACCTGTAGTAATGCTGGTATAATAGGTATCTGCCCCTACTGTCCTGAGTTTCCAGCGGGAGGCAAATCTTGCATCACCCTGTTCAAAACGGGTTGCGCGATCAACGCGGATCGACGACTCCCGTCCGGCATTACTCGATGCACCATGACGGAAATAATAATTTTCCACGTAATTAAAGCCCATTGGCGAAGGCGCATTGTTATAGATATTAACAGCCTCTATCTGCGTTTTATAGGTATTGTAAAATGTTGTCCAGTCAAACAGTTTATCGTTGTACTTCAGGGCTTCATTTGCAGCAGCCAGTGCATCAGCATATCTGCCCATTTGCAGAAGTATCCTTGCTTTCAGCGCATTCGCTGATCCAAGATTGGGATGCAGCACGGTTGCGCTGGTGGCGCCCAAAGCAGGAATGGCCTCATTAATATCCTTCAGCATAAAATCATAGAGTTCTTTGATCGATACCTGGGTATACGCCGCACCAATATCAGCACTGAGAATCAGCGGCACAGATAATTTGGTGGCTGCGTTTGCTTCTTCATAAGTGTCTGCATAATAATTGGCCAGAATATCATAATCCATTGCCCTCAGCACTTTCGCCTGTCCAATCAGTTCCGCTTTTTGTGCCTCCGTCCCCTCTGTTGTTCCCGCTGCCTTTTCAATAATCAGGTTGCTGGTATTGATCCCTTTGTAATTGTTATAGTAAGCACCTTCATCTGAATTGTTAAATGCAATCCTGTCGGCCGATTCGTTCCAGTTATAGTTGGCTTTGTATAGCGGATAGTAATTCAGGTTGCTGCTGGTTTCAAATTTATCATTGAGCAAGAGCACTGCCTGGGTGATATCTGAACGGTGGTTACCATACTCGTCGCGGATCAGGGCTTCATAGTCTGACAGCGTAGTAGGGATCTGGCCATTTCCTACAGGAAGGATATCAATAAATTTTTTGCAGCTGCTAAAGCTCAATACTGAAGCAAGAACGGCTAATTTTATGGTGTTTGAAAATATATTTTTCATCCTTATAAATTTGTTTTTAATGGTGATGAAGCTGTCATGATTTACTTATTCCACTTTGTGATTTTTAAAATCATGACGGTTTCATCACTTATGTCTTTAAATATTGTTTGCTGCTAAATGCAGTATAAAATAGTTTCCTAGAAATTAAGATAAGCACCCCATACATAATTAGGAGTAAGGTATCCGTTGAGCAGGTATTTTGCAGTTTTGGATTTGGCCAATGTAAAGGCGTTCTCCACGTTAAACTGGAAACGGATATTGCTCAATCCTGCTTTTTTAGCCACCTGCTGTGGTACGTTATAGGCCAGGGAAATATTTCTCAGTCGCATATTAGTAGCATCCAGTACGTTGATGTCTGCATACTTGTAGATATCGGCACTCTGGCTGTTATAAGTAGGATCTTCAGCAAAAACAACTTTAGGAATATTAGTCTTCAGCTCGTCTCCGGGATTTCTCCACCTGTTTACGATATCTTTATTTACGGATGAAATCTGGGTTACATATCCGTTCAGGGCACTGTTATAGCTGGCCCCCAGCGCTGGTAAAAATGTATCTCTCATTTTATGACCGCCCTCGAAAGTTAATAGGAAAGACAGGCTGAAGTTTTGATAGGAAAGCGTACTGTTTAATGATCCGCTGTATTTTGGAACGGTCGATCCGCTGTACACAATAGATTGCAGCGTAGCTGGTGAAGCCAGTACCTTCTCTCCTTTTTCATTGTAAACCTGTGGCAATCCTGTATTACTCAAACCAGCCCATTGATAGCTGTAAATGGAATTGTATGGATTTCCGATACGTGGGAATGATTGCGGATAATCAAGCTGAAGGACATAAAAAGGTGCCTCTATGTTAACATAGGTAACTTTGTTTTTATTAAAGGCATATTGCAGTCCCAAATTCCAGGTCAGGTCTTTGCCACGGATGATATCACCAGACAAGGCCAGTTCAACTCCCTGGTTCAGCATCTCTCCGTTATTGATCACATAGGTTGAATAACCAAACCCTTCAGTTGGCACACCCTGCGTGTTGGCCAACAAATCCTTGCCATTTTTATGGTAGTAGTCAACCGATCCTGAAAGACGGTTTTTAAAAATTGCGAAATCCAGACCGGCATTGGTGGTCGTGGTTTTTTCCCATGACAACAATGGGTTTGGCCTGCTGCCTATGACAGCCTGCAAACCGCCTACATTGTAATTTGGATTGAAATTGAAAGTGGTAAACGGTGCACTATTGGTGTAAACGTTACCGGCGATACCATGTGAAACACGCAGTTTCAACCTGTCTACCCAGTCTGCATTAAAGAAAGATTCCTTGTTGATATTCCAGCCTGCACCCACTGACCAGATTGGTGTATTCTGATATTTGGAGCTCGTACCCCAAAGGTTCGACCTGTCCCAGCGAATACTACCCGTTAACAGGTATTTGTCATCATAGGCGTAGTTTATATTGCTGTAAAGAGAAACAAAACGCTCTGTATTAGCTCTCAGTATACGTCCATCCGCTGCTGTAAAACTTCCGCTACCGAGAACAGACGCAGGGGTATTGCCTAACGATGTCTGGTTCACCAGGCTATAGGTTAGCGTGTTTGGATTGTAGTTATAGAGGGTCTGATTTTCATAGTCTATTTTTCTGTTTCTAATCTCAGAGCCTAAAATTGCATTTATGCTGTGTTTCTCTCCAAAAGTTTTATCAACATTTAACTGCTGCCTGAAAACATAGAAATTACTGAATTGATTTTCTTTGTAATTGATATTTCCGTAAGGGAGATTAAAAATTGCGGTTCCGCCGGCCACTGGATTAACGGAGGCCAGACTGTTTACCTTGTTACGTACATAATAAGAGTTTTTGTCATACAACTGATCCAGCCTTTTGGTTGAATATTCGTATTGAAAGCTTGATTTATAGGACAACCAGTCAGTAATTTTTGCCCCAAGTCTGATAAATGACCTGTTGGTGAAGTTCCTTGTTTTACCAAGGTTCATCGCCTGCTCATCCAATGGGGTAATGTCCATACTGTATAAACGGTTGTTGTTGATCAGCGCCATGGTATTGGCAGATAAACGGGATGCGGCAGCGGAAGTAAAGTTGCTTCCATCGGCATTCACCAAACGGTCGTAAGGTAAAAAGTTATATCCCGGTGATAATGTATTGTAGGGCTGGGTTTCTCCCTCAGTGTAAGACAGGAATGTACTTAATTCCATGCTCAGCCACTTATTGATCTGAGTGGTATTGTTGATATTGACGCCAAGGGATTCATCACCTGCGAATTTGTCCTGCGTTTTATTGTTACGGTAGGTTACAGAAGAGTATAGCGCATTTTTTTCGGTCGCGCTCCCAACACTCAGGTTGTATTGCTGATAAAAAGGATTCCGCTTGCTATACTTTTCAACATCATCATAATACTGGTATCCACCGGCTGCCAGCTGGCCTAATTTTGTATTGAGATCTGCCTGTGAAAGTGTGCCTGCAGCATTTCTCAGAATGGCATTGATACCCTGGCTTGGGTAGGCCACATTCTGTAATAAGTTGGCCGCGTAGGCGCCTGCATTTGCACCGCGTAAATTCGGATTATTGGCAGCCCATTCCTTCTCCAGTTCAACAATATCTGCTGAATTGGTAAGATTATCCGTGTATTGTCTGTAAGGAGAAAGCGTAAATGTACTGGAAGCAGAGATTTGTGGCTTGCCTTTTTTTGCTTTCTTGGTAACAATAACAATGACACCATTAGAGGCACGTGCCCCATAAATAGAGGCAGCAGCAGCATCTTTTAATACCGTAATGCTTTCAATATCTTCCAGGTTCAGTCCCGGTATGCCTTCAGCTACAGTTGTGCTGTTCGCATTTAAGCTCAGGTTTTCTACAGGAAAACCATCGATCACGTATAAAGGCTGTACCAATCCGTTCATTGAAGTGGTTCCCCTGATCAGACCGTTATTGTAACCGGGTATCCTGCCTTCCAGCAGCGACTGCATACTGCTCAAACGCTGTTGATCCAGTTGTTTGGAGGATAACGTAGAAAATGATCCTGTTACACGTTCTTTAGACAGGGTTTGGTATCCTGTGGAAACGGTCACTTCATCCAGCTGACCTGTTTGAATGGTCAGGATAATATTGCCAAGATTTTCCGAAGCCTTGATTTCTCTTGTCTGATAGCCTAAAAATGTAATCATCAGCACAGCATCTTCATCAACATCCTTCAATGTAAACTCGCCATCCTTATTGGTCACTACCTGTTTTTTCAGTCCCTTTACGCCTACAGTAGCGCCAGGAAGCGGCAGATTATTTTCATCCAGCACTTTTCCGGTAACATCGATTGATTGAAATCTTTTGATGATTTTCTCCAGGAATGCAGGCTCTTTTTTTCTAACCAGTACAGATTTGTTAGCGATGGTGAACTCCAGCGACTGGTTTTTAAATATCTGATCCAGAACATCACTTAATTCTGCATTTTTAACATCTATCGTCACTTTTTTGGAATTCTTTAATATAGAATTCGTAATCACAAAATCGTAACCGCTCTGGTCGCTGATCTGATCAAAAATGGTAAACAATTCAGCATTTCTGGCTGACAAAGTAATTTTCTGTGCGTAGGTGCCCGCACTTACCTGCATAAAAAAAGCAAGCATGAGTAAAGTGGTTAGCTTCATAACTCTCCATAGGTTATTTTGCGCGCTGAAAAAGCGCACTGGTTTAGTGCAAATTTGGTACATTTGGTAAGTTAGGTTGTTGCTTCAAGCCTTGTATTTTCGAGATCGCGGCTTTTAGCGGTTAGTTTGACAATTTTTGTTAATTCCCAGCCTTTTTTGCCAGTTCGATTAGCGTCGGACTGGTATTTTATTCTGGAGCACATCCTCCTGTGGTTCCAGGGATGTACTTTGAATTTCCTATAGAGTAGATATAGTAGATTTTTATTGTATAACTGTCACCCTCCTTCCCTCAACTTTAAATTTAACATCATTAGAATAGCTCAGCATAGTTAGTACTTCGCTTATATTTTTTTGACGTGAAATATTACCATTAAATTTCTCATCTGATACTTCACCTGTATATACGACGTCAATATTGTACCAGCGGATGATTTTTGCCATCACCTCCTTAATCGACTCATTTCTGAAACGGAAATAACCATTTTTCCAGGCCATCACATTTTTAATGTCAGCAGGCGCAACAGTAATAGGTTGCCCATCCTGTACTATCGATTGCTCTCCCGGTTTGATGATTTTTCCCTGTTCCGCATGATTTGATACCTGCACGCTTCCTTCAAGCAGCGTAGTTAATGTTTTTTGATGATCAGCGTAGCTGTTGATATTGAAATGTGTACCCAGTACCTGTACCTCCTGAAGGTTGGTTTTCACGATAAAAGGGTGTGTTTTGTCTTTCGCAATTTCAAAATAGGCTTCACCTGTAAGTTCAACCTCACGCAATTTCGCCGATGCAAATGATGCAGGAAATTTGATAGAGGAGGATGCATTCAGCCATACTTCACTTTGGTCTGGAAGCCGGAGGCGGTAAGTTTCACCCATGGCAGTCGATAAGGTATGGATGTGTGTACCTGCAGCCATTTTATCATCTTTTACGGTATAAACAACTTGTCCATCAGCAGTTTTACTAATCATTATCCCCGCTTCGCTGGCCAGTTTACCCTCATTGGCGGCAGACAATATTATTTTTTTGCCGTTATCCAGGGTAAGTGTTGCTGTGTTTTTGCCAGGAGCGATATCGTTTCTGAAGATATTCACCAGATTTTTTGGCTGTGGCTGATCGCTGTGGTAAATAAGGCTGCCCCCTATAACGAGCAAAACCGCCGCTGCTGCTGCTGCAATGCTAAACCAAAGTTTACGCAGCTTGCCCCTGCTCCGAACAGCAGATGTTACCTCAATCTGCACTTTTAATTCCTCCCACTTTTTATTGGTATTAAAAGTTGAGTATGTTTTCAATGCATCAGCAGATTCATCCCTGATGGCACGAAGTTCCGCTAAAAGCACCTGTTCATCGGCACTCAGGGAATTTGGCGACTGTTCATCTGCTTCCAGTTTATCTAAAAGCTGGTTCCAGTCAGGAGTAAAAGGACTGAGATTTTTATCCATATCAATACACTGTCGTAGCTATATCGAAAATGGGTGACAGCAAAATGATAAAATAGTTACTTTTTTTTCAGAATAAATTTAAAAACGCCCTGATAATGAAGAAAAGGCAACAAGAACAAGAATTGCATGATTACGAAGCGCTGAATAAGCCCTACTTAACTGTGTTTTTACTGTATTGATTGAAATATTTTGCTTTTTAGCGATTTCTGCATAGCTCATTTTATCAACCGCATGCATAATAAAGATATTTTGCCTGTTTTCTGGCAATTTTTGAATCAATTCTACAATTTTAATATAGCGCTGATGTCTGATTTCGTTATATTCCTGCTCATCATGATGTTCTTGTTCCTCTTCCAAGGCAGCCAGCATAGAATTCCTCTTTTCAGTAACGGCACTTTTACGCAGAAAGTCAATACATTTATATTTTACTGCCCTGCGTGCGTAAGCTTCAAAACTTGTGGTCAGTTGAATGGTATGGCGCCTCTGCCAGAAGTCAATGAAAAAGTCCTGCACCATATCTTCCGCTGCAAACTGATCATGAACATATTGCATAGCCACAGCACACAGAAATTGATGGTTTCTGCGAAACATCGTCTCGAATTCGTCGATATTGAGTGTTTTACTATCTTCTCCTTCCATTAATTAAAATCAAAAATGCGCTTTGATAGTGAACTCAGCATAGGGTAAGGGAAAAATATTCAGTAAAGCAAATAAAGCATTTATTGAATCACATAATTAGTTAAAAACAATGAATTTACGAAATGAATATATCGCCAAAAAAAGCTTGTCTTATTTATCGTAAGAACGATCTTTTGATGGAATAGCCATATACTTTAATAATAAAGCGTACACCGTAGCGATCGTCACCGTACAAAAAAGTATTTCTTTGTCAAAAAAAAGACTGGCGCAATCAGATAGAAAAACGTTTAGACTATAATCGCGACTGTCGCTACTAATTGTAACCATAGTAAGCACAGCTACTAAATACTCAAACACTATAGTTATCAGAATAATAACAATTAATTTTCTGAAAATTTCATTTCTGCTAATAGCAGCTAATAAAACATAGGTCCAAATAATAAAAACACAAATAAATATTGGGCTTGAAGCAATGAAAAACAACCCTGCATATCCCGAATTATTTGGCAATGCCACAAAAGAAGCAATTAAAGCCACTAATGTGGTAAGCACTGCTATTAGTAATACCCGTTTAAATTTTATTTTCATTAAAAGAAGCTATTTATTTTGGCCTGTTTTGTTCTATTAAGGTTAAACACCAATAATCTGCCCATTTACGGGAATTGAAATTTAGCCGGCATTTGCAATGTAAGGCTTAGCTTTTGCGAATGCACTCATCATTAAGTTTGCTGTTAATATAAGTTAATTTTTTCTTTTTCAGCAACGTTCTGTGGACCGGGTAACTGCCAATCAGCACCCGCACCATCCAAAATATACTCAAAAAGGATCGGGCAAAAATTGCATTAATCGCTATTGCAAACAACAGAAATGATGTTGTTTGATAAGAAGGAGCATTGATATATATCAATCAGAAATGCAGATAGGAATAAAAAGATGATCAAATCTGTTGAAACTCATCGGTTCGCCAAGCACAATGTCTAATATGAACGCTACAACAAATAAAAATTGAACACCACAACAAAGTACAATAGATAAATTAGCCGGAGATTTGCTTAATTAATTTACAAAAGCAATGGAACGATCAAAAAAAGAAACCGTGTTGGTTACCGGAGGATCTGGCTTCGTCGGTAGTTACTGCATTATACAGTTACTAAAGGAAGGATATACGGTCAGAACGACGATCCGGTCATTAGATAAAATAGATTCATTAAAAGAAACACTTTTAGCCGGTGAGGCTAATAATATGCAAAACCTGACCTTTATTGCGGCTAACCTCACGAGCGATGAAAATTGGGACAAGGCTGTTGAAGGATGTGATTATGTTCTTCATGTGGCATCCCCTTTCCCGGCAGGAGAGCCTAAAAACGAGAATGAGATCATTATACCCGCACGGGATGGGGCTATAAGGATTTTGCGCACAGCGCAGGCTGCAAAGGTAAAACGTGTGGTCTTAACGTCATCCTTCGCAGCTATAGGCTATACCATTAACCCTAAGAACCATGTTTTTACAGAGACCGACTGGACGGACCCCAATGTAAAGTTACCGGCTTACATCAAATCCAAGACGATCGCAGAACGTGCAGCCTGGGATTTTATGGAGAAAAATGCTGGTGCTATGGAATTGGTTGTCATCAATCCCGTCGGGATATTCGGACCAGTTTTAGGAAAAAAATTTAGCAGTTCAATCGGCATGATTGTACAGTTACTTTCAGGAAAGATGCCCGGAACACCACAACTATCGTTCGGTATCGTGGATGTTCGTGATGTAGCCGATATCCATATCAAAGCAATGAAAAATCCGGCGGCGAACGGCCAGCGGTTCCTGGCAACATCAGACGGGATGATTTCATTTCCGGGAATTGCAAAAGTTTTAAAGGCAGACAGTAATTTACCTGTTGATAAAGTGCCGTCTAAAATTCTGCCGAACTGGCTTGTAAAGGTTAGTTCATGGTTCAAGCCGGAATTGAAACCCATTGTTCCACAGTTGGGTGTGGTGAAAACGCTGTCAAATGCAAAGGCCAAATCTGTCCTGAACTGGAGCCCGCGGCCCAAGGAAGCGACCATTAGAGAAACGGCAGAAAGCCTGGTCAATTTTAAGATCGTATAAGTTCGCGTTATTATTGGCTTTTAACATTTGATTTGCGAAATTTGATGATATGATACCTGCGAATGAACATCCTCAAATACTGATCTCCTGTTATTACAAGAAATCTGTAAATGGCGAGGATATCGTCAACCGGCACGCTTTTGCTTACCAGATCGCCGGAAGCCTGACTGTTCAGGACGGACACGAGAAAGTGATCTTTCAGCCAGGCGACTTTCGTTTTAATGTTCGCAACAGGTTGGCCAAATTTGTAAAACAACCTGGTGAAAGTGATCCTTTTAAATCACTTTCACTACAGTTTGACGAAGAAACCCTGCGTGAGTTTGCCGATGAGCACCATCTGATCGCTGAAACAACATCATATGTTCCACCCTCGTTCCAACTTAAAAAGCATCCGCTTCTTCAGAATTTCGTGGATTCACTGCAGCAATCCCTTCCTTATTTCACTGAGGGTAACAATGACCTGATGAAAATAAAGCTGAAAGAAGCTTTGATCGTTCTGCTTAAAGTGCAACCTGAATTAAAGGATATACTTTTCAATTTTCAAACTCCCGGAAAGATCAACCTCAAGGCATTCATGGAGCGGAGTTTCCGCTTTAATTTGAGCCTGGCGAGGTTTGCTTACCTTACCGGCCGTAGCATTTCGACCTTCAAACGCGATTTTTCAGGGGAGTTTTCAATGACACCGGCAAAATGGTTGCAGCAGAAAAGGTTAGACGAAGCTTATTACTTGTTGAAAGAGGAAAAGTTTAAAACTACCGATGTCTATGCGGAAGTGGGCTTTGAAGACCTGTCCCATTTCTCATTTGTATTCAAGAAGCGTTTTGGAGTCAATCCCTCCAGTATTTCCTGAAATTTGAGAAGGCACAAACAGTCCTTCAGGCAAGGAAGCTGTCGTATCCCAGAATGGTTCAACAAGTTTTTTTGGGCTGGTAAAGACCAACTACTATTTCATTGTTCAAAAGCAAGTGACAATAAATTCTTCACCGACAGTCTTGGTATCTCTACGATCCGTCAAGAGGGCCTTTTCCGTTGAACAAAATTGAGGCTCCAAATCAGTTAGTTAGCGCCTAACGATCTGTTTCCTGACTCTGCTTAACGTTTCTGCGGTAATTCCCAGATATGAAGCGATCATGCTTTGCGGAACCCGCATATTCAGATGGGGAAATTTTTCCAGAAATCTCAAGTATTTGTCTTCAGCGGTGAGGCTGATGAAGGTATGGATCCTGTCTTGGGCTACGAGAAAACTTTTTTGCAGTATGGAATTGATCATATTATTAAATGCAGGCACCTCTGAACACAGGTGGTCAAATTTTTCCCTGCTGATCAGAGCCACCTCTGAATCTTCGATCGCATCTATGTTATAAATGGAAGGTTGACCTGTGAGAATGCTTTCCCGATCACCGATCCAATAATTCTCTATAGCGAAATTCAGGATGTGCTCAACCCCTTTTTCATCGACCGAATAGGTACGTAAACATCCTTTGGTAACAAAGGCATGGTTCTTGGCCACATCACCTTCCTGGGTAAGATACTGTCTTTTCCTGACGCTCTTTAAAACTGCAGCTTCAGCCACCTTTTCCAGCTCCTCTGCTGTATAATTTCCTTTTCCTTGCAAATATGTTTTAAAAGTCTCGATCACCTTTGTCTGATGTTGCAGTTATAATGCTCTAAGATAATGAATAAATCTTTTTTGTAAAAGGATTCTGACAACTGTTGGCTTCGCTGGCAAGAATAGATTGTTAATGGCTTTTGCAAACAAGCCTTAATTATTGCAGTCAGTCCGGCCAGAAATTGATATAGATCAACAATATTTCTTACGAAATGTCAATGAATTGACCGTTAGAACATGCGATTTTTGTAGTGTTAAAACAATATAAAAACTTAAAATTAAAGATATGAAAACTGCAAAAGAATTATTGCTTGACTATTTGGAAAATGTAGGAAACCCTGATGTTCAGATCGAACTGTTTGCTGACGATGCTGTATTTGAGCTACCATACCTGGCAAGCCTTGGAATACCGGCCCGATGGGAAGGACGGGAAGTGCTGTACAATTTTCTGGCTAACCTACCAAAAACATTTCCTGGATTCAAATTCAAAAATATTCAAATCCACATTGATACACCAGATCAGGCGTTTGGAGAATATGAGGCAACGGCTACTATTGCATCAAATAGTAAAGATTATGCCCAACATTACATGGGCCGTATTGTAGCTGAAAATGGTAAAATTAAATTAATCCGTGAAGCTTTGAATATGGTGCCGGTAATCAGGGATATTAAAGGTATCGCTATTGACTAACATTAATAAAGTCTTCATTGCATGTGGATAATTGAACTGCATATGCCCGGTAGTTGCGAACGATTGATGTATCCCGCATATCAGCGCAAACTTTAAACATCAGCCATGTGTTATTTAAGAAACGAAATTCACATAAATCTGTAATTATGAAATTAAGAACCTATCTAAATGGCCTGGCTATCGCTTTAATGGTATTTTGCTTTTTCAATGCCGATGCCACAGCTTTTAACAAACCTGGCAAATCTTTGCGTTTAACAGCGGGGGCTCCGGCTGTCGAGGGCTGGTATTTCCGGGCAATAAGTGGCTATCCTGCGGCTATTACCTTTGAGCCGGTTGTACTGTTTAAAAATGGCGATTATTGGGAGGCAGGTGCTCAAACGCTGGAAACATTGAATATCGCTACCGATAAAACTAAGCATCCTAAAGCCTGGGGTACCTGGAAGAAACAAGGCCAGAAGTTTGTACTCACCAACAGCAAAGGGGAGGCAAATGACTATAAACTTGGTGAGGGTAACTGGTTCCCGGCCTATGCATATACAGGTGCCGTTAAACTGAAGCCTGCATACGAAAAAGTAAGCGGTGGCGATTATGGTAACGGCCTGAGTGCTTTATCGATTAAAAAAATCACTTTTTTGGATGCCACCCATTTTAACGAAGGACTAAACGCGGGTATGTCAACCGGAAATGCTGCGGCCTGGAAGAAATCTGCAACTGGCGGTACGTACCGGATATCCGGCCATTCAATCGAATTCACCTATAACAATGGTACAGTCGTTAAAACCTCATTTGCATTGGGTGCAAAAGGTGGGCCTATCAGGCCAGATAATGCACTGATCTTTATAGGAGGGTATGCTTATACAGATGTAGAATAATCAATTTGCCAATTAACTGCTTTATCAGCGGTTTTTGATGCTGAGCTTTGTCAGAGGTGATTGGTGCTATCTTAACCTTTCTGAGCTTGGCGTTTTGGCGGAAATCGAAGAATAAACTTCAATAGAATACCTGATGTTAAATCTTGCACAAATGTTTTGTAGAAGCAATCCACCCCAATATTGTCAAACCAATGTTAGTGGCATTGGCTTTATTATTCGCTTTCTTCCGTCTTTAATTAAATGAATGTCTGAACTCCAAAGGCGAAACATTTGCCTTTGTCTTGAAAAGTTTGCGAAACGATTGTGAATGTTCAAAGCCCAATTCATAAGCAATTTCCGAAACGGAAAGATTTGTAGTTGATAATTTTTCTTTCGCTTTCTCTATGATTGCATTCTGAATATATTGTTGTGTGCTTAGCCCTGTCAATGAACTCAATAGGTCACTCAAATAGCGTGGCGACAGCTTTAATTCTGTACTGATATATTTAACTGATGGCAAGCCGTTTTTTAAACTGTTCTCTTCTTCGAAATACTTGTTTAAAAGATTATCCAGAGAAGTGATGATGTCGTGATTGATTGCTTTCCGCGTAATAAATTGCCTGTTGTAAAAACGATTGCTGTAATTCAATAACAATTCTATTTGCGACACCAAAACATCCTGGCTAAAATGGTCAATATTGTTGTCCAATTCGTTGACTATTGAAGCAAATAAATTGGCGATAACTTCTTTTTCTTTTGCCGATAAAAATAAGGCTTCTGAAACATCGTAAGAGAAAAAGCCATACTGATTGATTGTTTTTCCTAGCGGATAATTTCGGATAAAGTCCGGATGGAAATACAGCGCAATCCCTTCATAGCTTTCCAGGTCTTCGGGTGAAATAACAATTTGTTTAGGCTTTAAAAATGCTAATCCACCTTCTTCAAAATCGTAATAGCCCTGCCCGTATTTTATTTGTCCGCTGAAAGTAGGTTTAAATGATATTTTGTAAAAATCGAGACTTACTTTTTGTCCTTTTGGAAACCTGTCAATCGAAACATTATTGTAATCAACCAATGCAATTAATGGATGCAATGGTGCAGGAAATCCCAATAGCCGCAAGAGTTGCGATATACTTTTAATTTGATTGATGTTTGATTGTTGCTGCATTTCATTTACGAATTTAATCAATTTTGTTTTGACGGACGAATCACAATGTCGCCAATTTCTACATCATCAGGCTGACTTATTGCATAAATTACAGCGTTAGCAATGGCTATGGGATCTATTGCCATTTGTTCCATTCCTTGTTGAACAGCTGTTTTCATTTCTTCGTTTTTGATGTGGTTCGCAAAATCTGTTTTGACAAATCCGGGCGAAATGCCTGTAATGCGTATGTTTCCGTCTGACTCCTGACGAAACGCTTCTGCAATAGTGCGAATGGCATTTTTAGTTCCGGCATAAACGCCTTGCATGGGCACTATCTTTATTCCCGAAGTTGAAATGATATTGACGATATGTCCCGATTCCTGTTGTTTGAATAAGGGAATTGCAGCCGCCATCCCATACAAAACGCCTTTAAGATTAATATCAATCATTTCTTCCCAACCGTTAATATCCAATTCGTCAATACGACTTAACTGACTGATACCTGCGTTGTTTACCATGACATCTAATCTTCCGTATTGCTCAACAGCTGTATTAACCAACCGAACTAGATCGGCTTTATTCTTCACATCAATTTTAGTAAAAGTGGCTTCGCCACCTTTACCTTTTATTTCTTCAACAAGTTCTTGCAATTGTTCTGTTCGTCTTGCACCCAAAACAACCTTTGCACCGTTTTTTGCCAATTCTATGGCGATGGCTTTCCCCATTCCGCTGCTTGCACCTGTAATGGCTACAACTTTTCCTTTAATATTTTGCATTGCGATTTGTTTTTATCTGTCTATTTGTTTTTCTAAAAACTCAGGATAGCGGTCGCCTAAAAGGGTAATTCCATTAACCGTTTCGTTAATTTTTGCAAGTTCATCGGGTGTTAATACTATATCTGTACTGCCAATGTTTTCGTCTAGGCGATGCAATTTTGTAGTTCCTGGTATTGGTGCTATCCAGGGCTTTTGAGCTAAGAGCCAGGCCAGTGCCAATTGTCCTGTTGAAATATTTTTTTGTTGCGCAATCTCAGAAAGTGCATCCACTAAAACCAGGTTGGCTTTGATGTTTTCTTCGGTAAAACGTGGAATAACATTTCTGCGGTCTACGGCTTCTAATTTCTTGTTGATGATCCCTGTAAGAAAACCTTTTCCCAACGGACTGAACGGCACGAAACCAATTCCTAATTCTTCTAATGTTGGTATGATTTCATCTTCCGGTTCTCTCCAAAACAAAGAGTATTCGCTTTGTAATGCTGATACGGGTTGTACTGAATGTGCTCTTCGAATGGTTGTAGCACTTGCTTCCGATAAACCGAAATATTTCACCTTTCCTTCTTTTATCAGGTCTTTTACTGTTCCTGCAACATCTTCTATCGGGACATTAGGGTCAACTCTGTGCTGGTAGAGCAGATCAATGTAATCTGTCTTTAATCTTTTTAAAGAGGCCTCAGTAACTGCTCTAATCGTTTCAGGTCTGCTGTCTAAGCCTACTGCTGGTCTGGCATCCTTACAACCAAATTTTGTTGCGATAACAACATCTTTTCTAAAAGGCTGTAATCCTTCGCCAACCAGTTCTTCGTTCGTATAAGGACCGTAAGCCTCTGCGGTATCAAAAAATTTAATACCTCTTTCAACTGCGTTGTGCAGTAGTGTGATGGCATCTTTTTGATCCAGACCTTTACCATCCAAAAAATTTAAACCCATACAGCCAAATCCCAATGCGGAAACTTCTAATCCGCTATTCCCTAATTTTCTCTTTTGCATCATTCTTTATGTTAATTATTTCTAAAACTGAATAAATTTCTAATACAAAACTCTTGATTGTCGCTTTATAAAAAGTAGTTGGATTGGTAATTGTTGTAGTCAGATTTTCAAACGTTTTTTAAACACTATAAATTAACCCGCTCCCTTTATCTAACGATTTAATGGCTTTTAGATCATCGGCAAACAACTCAAAGTCAAATACATTGAAATTTTCATTCATCCTTTTCATATTAGCTGATTTCAGAATAACGAGCTTCGGACTTTGCACATCGGGCCACTATTGCCAACCCCATTGCCCTTATGTTTTTTTGCTTGCTTATTTCTTAATTAATTTAATAATCGAGATTTTTCTATGTGATTTGAGATTTTGTTTTTAAATTAGTGGTGCAGATTAATAAATAACATATTTTTTCACCTTAATTCAGAGAATCCAAAAAGCAATTATTTTTAACAATATTCCTGGTCGAGCGTTTTAGAAACGCATTTTCTTATATCTCTGAAAAGAGTTATTTGTTAGTCTGCAGCGACCAGGATACTTTATTTTAAAGTTATGCAGACTAACAAAAGTAAAAATCAAAACACACAGCTCCCTGCTCAGGTTGCAGCTGAATCAGCCAACATGAATGTATTACCTGCCATTTGCGCAGTAAAGGCTACCTTACATCATATTGATGGGAATGTTTCTGAAATCATGATGACTTTGCCACGCTACACCGGTTGGGCAGAATTTTTAGAGGACGGGCAAAATTCCATTCGGGAATATGTGTATCAGCTCACCCGGCATTGGATTCGAATTACCCATTTCTTTATAGAAACTGGAACCATCTCCGCTAATGGAACAATAACCTCTTGCTTTTTACCACGCAGGTTCGATATCCCACTGGGCAAATTTTATAAACCAATGGCGCCCGGTTCCTGGGTATCGGCCAATCAACACCCGCACCATCCTAAGTATAACCAAAAAGGATCGAGCAAAAATTTATCAGCATTAATGGCTATTGCAGGCACTAGAAATGATGTTGTTTATCATCAAACAGAACCTAATACCATTCTTTGCGGCATTCCATGCGAAAGTAAATCGGCCTACTTTGAAAAAGGCGATATTCCGATCGGGCATTTTCAAAAGAACGAAATTGAATACCTGGTGATTTACAGTTATGTTGCTGATGGGAAGGGAATTTTTGAGTGAGGTAAACTAGATTTAAGCCCTTACGGATGGTGAGGGCTAACCTTTCCAATACCCGTACTTTAGGTGTTCTGGCGTGTGATTAGGAACTGCTACCGCTTCGAGTTAAACCCTGTTATGTATAGATAAATAGAAACTGCTATCTATTCATACTAAACGCCATCAATTTGATTTTCTGTTCCGAAAACAATTTTCTTTAACTTGTTTCCCAGTATATTGGACTGAGTTTGAGTTGTAATTTGTGATGGCAGTTTAAAAAAATTAGTGGATCCTAACTCATCTATCCGTAGTCAGCTCACACAGAATACAATCACCCAAAACTACGGAAGGGGTGGAACTTCGCAAAAAAGGCTTCAAGAAGGATTTCCGTACTAATCTCTATGATCACCACAGTAGCAAAATATGGAAATGTTGTATTAATTTATGCTGGCAGGAAGAAGGGCATATTTACTTACATTTATGTAGACGGCCATTACCGTCGACAAGATAGATATCCTTATTATCACCCATTACTAGTCTGCAGTACCTTGACGTTCAAAAATTGCTTTCCCAGAATGGGAAAGGCTATTGCCAAGCAGTAGGTCTTTTTCAAAAAAATCAAGTTCAAAAGAAAGGTGAATTGTACTCGAATGCTGCATGGTTGAAGGATCGAACTCAATAAGATGAATGTAACCGTCGAACAACCGTATTTCCAGTGGCATTTTATTTTCAAATCCATCCGAATTGATAAAAACTATAGAGGCGGTGATCATATCGCCTGGCTCCATCTGACAGGTAAGTGTTCCACGGGCTGACTGGCCGTTAACGGTACGCCATCTTCCATTCCAAGTCCCAATCATATTTTTAGCAGATTCGAAATGTCTTTGCGCTGGTATATTATAATAAATCCTCTGCGCATCTTCTACTGTCAGACCAACCTCAATTGCAAAGTTCATTCCCTTACAGATATCTGGAAAATCGGAGTATCCTGATTTGATGACTTTGCCTTCGAGACCTGTCGTTGGACCGAAAATACCTGACAGAATCTGTGTCAACATCATTAAGACCTTAAATGCGTCTTCTTTTGCAGAACCAGCCGATACTTTAGAGTGCACATATCCATTGCCGATATCATAAAGTTCATGAAACAATTTATGGGTGCTGTCACTGAATGTGTCAGGTTGCTGGAAGCTTACCATATTAAAAAGATCGAAAAACCGCTTCTGATTTTTTTTCTCCCTTGCGACCTCAATTTTTAAGAGATAATCTTTACTTTCTTTTTTGTAGGTATAAGACCCTTTTATAAAGTTCTTATCCTCCATAGTGCCTAATTTGGAAACGATATCATCCTCGAATATCTTCTTCGCTATTCTCTTCGGCAGAGCGAGAAAATCTACAAAAAGCCTGAAAAGCGGGGTTTCGATCAGGCTCAGTTCACCGAAGGGATGGGGAAATCTTGATAACAGTTCATAGCATACCATTTCGCTTATTGACCGTGATAACATGATAGATGATTCATAGAATCCGTCCCTATACAGCATCTTAGCCTGAAAGAAGTAGGTGATCGGTGCAACTTTCTCAAAATATTGCAATTTGGTAACCTCTACCCACCTATTGACCTTATCATCAATATTTTCAGAATACTCGTCCTTCAATGCCTTCGCAATTTTTTCATAGGTACATAAATATGCAATCCTCAACTCTTTTTTTAGAGAAAATTCCTGTATTTTTAATAGCTCCTCGAATTCAGTAAAAAGTTCGTTCATAAAGAGTAGATTGGGTAAAAAGGTAAAGAAAATGACAAAGGTATAGTCCACAGCGCAATTATCTCTCGTAAATGCTCGAAGGCTTGTATCAACTTAAATTTAAGGATAAAGCATAATTTCAATCTTATGCGCTTTATTCGGATTTAGATACCCGACTATTGCCCGGCGCAAAACAGCTGGATTTTCGTTCATTTGCTCTACCCATCTCTCCATTTTATCTATCACATCTAATTGATTGGTTATGACAACTTGGTCAACATTTGCTGTTGTGACAGTTATTTTGCAATTAAAAGTGAAGCCGTTATCACCTTCTGGTGATTTAATTAAAAAAATGAACTGTCTTCCGTTAGCAACATTCCTATGGGAAATATAGGATGCAACTGCTCCCCTAGTTAAAAAACCGAAAAGAAAGGATATTCTATTGGTAAGGATCGTAAATTGTAATTTGAGGTTTAATGATGAAAACAGGTCAAAGAAAAAGTCACTGACAATAGTATAATATGGTACGATAAACTTCGATCGGACACGTAAGACATGCAACTGTTCTTCCGGGATCTCCTCCCAAAAAAGACCTCCATTACTACTGTTTACCAAATCCTCTAACCAAGGATTTGCTTCGAGCGTAAACTCTGCACCATTATGCATGATCTTGTTCCTGAGGAATTGAAGCTCCTGCAACCTATTCATTTTTGGTTCGACAATGGTGATATCCAGATCTGCAACCAATGATATATATTCGATTATTGATTTTAGATAATCTGTTTTTTCAAAACGTTCTACTGTAAAACGTAAGCTAAATGCACTATGTAAATGCCCGCAAAGGCGTCGAAGTTCGGTCTCGAGTAACGCATATAGAGTCACTACAGAAGACTTGTTATAATGATCTGCCATTCCCATAAAGCTTGTCTTCAAGTGTTCATCTGCGGTGGCATAATGATGCTCTATTTCCTGAATGCCAGATTCATGCATCGCGTAAGCATCTCTATCATTCTCGCTTCCGCCGGTTTCGAGGTAAACTTTTTCATAAACCAGATCTGCCACCTTCATCGCTTCTTTAAATTCTTCCTTCTGCGCTTTTAGTTTTTCATTAGCTTCTGTATGATATAGCTTAATTGTTGTTTCAGCATGTTGCCTATAAATATTAATTTTGCCCTGGACTTGAACAAAAAACTGTTCAACTGCAGTCAGTTCTGGTGGATCAAGAAAATACAAGGAAAATCCAAAATCAAATGCCATATTCGTTAAATTTAACCAAAGCTAAGCATTCCCTATTAACCTGACGGGAATTTCTGGTTATAACTAACTATTGCGAATCAAGTCGCTTATTGGTAATTTTAAACATGGATAACCAAGAGAATAAGCCTTTTATA
Organism: Pedobacter sp. D749; assembly: GCF_019317285.1. Lineage (NCBI taxonomy): Bacteria > Pseudomonadati > Bacteroidota > Sphingobacteriia > Sphingobacteriales > Sphingobacteriaceae > Pedobacter > Pedobacter sp. D749. Next base: position 1,051,069 of record NZ_CP079218.1, on the reverse strand, counting down.
TTTAAGACTATTGGTGCGCAAGGAGAATTAAGATACCGAGGACTAGATCAAATGGCAGATATTCTGCAAATTGCTTATGATCTTTTTCAGGATCCATATTTAACTGATGACTTAGGGGATCCCTTTATAGGGATTTTGGAAACAAATCCTAACGAACACAAAACCTTCAATAGATCTATTATTGAACGAACCATACTGGATTGCAATAATTATGGTAAAATTAAATTTGGTGGAAAACACATATCTGTCTGCAGTCAGGGTATTGAAAACTCATTATCCGAGCTGGAAATGATCTGGTTTGTGGCACACTATCTTAAAAAAGCTGAACTGGAAAAGAATGGACTTCAGCATAGCGTACCCAAAATTGTAAAGCTGACTTCTATGGGAAAACTGGTGGCTATTTTAAAATATTTTTTGCAAACTAGTTATTCATTGATCGCGGATGTCAGAACAAAGCAGTTAAAAGAGCAGCTTGCCATAACCAAAGAGCAGGACAGAAAAAAAATGCTTTTAAGGTTCCGAACCGACCTTAAAATCCAAAAGCACGAGACACAGCCTATTGTGGATGAATTGCTCAGGGTTATCGAGCTCGAATTGGAATTTCTTGAGGAGATAGGAGTTACGATTTCCAACCTTAACGAATCTCAAATCCCAATCGAGCAAGCGAAGTCCTCTACCCTGCCAACCGATATAGTAACCGATTTTAATTATGAGCTTTCTATCAAGCACTTTCCATGGGATGACGTCATTAAAAAAAACGTTGACTTTTTGCAGCAGCTCAAAAGCGAGTTTGAAATATTGCCGTTAAAGCCAAAGCTACATTGGTATTTTAATAAGTTTATTAGCGATGAAGAGTGGGAGAAAGATCGCTTATCATCAAAACCATTGATTACTTCACGCTCTAAGGAAATTATCGCAGCAAACTTTGTAATGCCTTCCGAAATCGAGACCAGGGCAAATGAAATCATTCGGGAATTTAATGAAATGGTTTCCAAAAACTCGGTTGATCCTAAATACTATGGCAGAATGCTAGAAGAGACAGATTTAGTGCGTACCTTAAAAAAACTCAGAGACCAACTGACCCAATTGAAAGGGTATGTATTTACCTCAGCAGACATTAATACATTTTCTGAGTATGGAAAAGCGGCAGCCCAATCAATATTGGCAATCATATCCAAACTGAATAACAATGAACTAAGCAGATTTTTACTACATGAGTTAATGGAAATGGATATTGCAACGGACATAACTGTTTTTGCAAAATTCGTAAAGAAGTCTGACGAACAAAGAGCAGAAATACTGCATAAGTTCAATACATTGAGCGTTTTTACACATCAAGTCTTTAACGAAGCCATTATTGCCATAGATCATGCAAGTAGGTTTACATCAAATAAAGTAAACAAACCCAAATTCTCATCAATATTTAAGAACAAAGAGAGTGCCGATGGATATATTGAAATACTTAGGCAAGTGTCTCCTCCGATCATTGGTAACAAAAATGATTATCTACTAGGGGGAAGAAAAAAGAGCAGTATTGTCCTATGGTTCGATCTACTATCAAAAAAAGGAGTTGTATTCAGCAATATCCCACCTAGTCAAAAGGCTGAACTCTTAAATGAGATGTTTCACGGGCTATCCATTTCGGAGAGATCAACTAGCAGTGTAACTTTACCAGCCGAACAGGCTTATGGAAACCAGTTTGAGTATTTAATCTCGAAAATTTAACTTCCGTATCTTCCGAAACTTCATTCAGAAATTACAGAAATTGTATTTTGTGAATTTGCAGCATAATTAAAATGCAGCCAAATGGATTATAGCTCAATCGTAGATTTTATATATCACAGTAGTGAGGTAAAAATTTCAGTTTCTATAACAGTGATGTTATGTATATGGTTAAGACAAAAGCATAGTGTAAGACTTAAAAACAGACCTATAGAAACATATAAAGAGTTTCGGAAAGACGGAAGTTTGAAAAAGGTCAGGGAGAAATATAGAAACTGATCGAACTCAAATACATACGCCATTCATCAATTTTGAATTACGTAACTTTTTTATTATATTCGAATATTAACATCTCAATCAATGGGCCTAACAGAGAAGCAACACGAAGCATTCAACAAGATAAAAGAAAAAAGTGACGATGACTATGAAAAGAACATCGTTTACATTGCCGCAGGCACGTTGGTGCTCTCTATGACATTTCTCGAAAAGATCATCAAAGTTGAGACATCTTCAGGAATCTGGTTTTTGATTATAAGTTGGGGATTATTGTCATTCACACTGTTGGGCAACCTCGTTTCTCACCAGCTATCCAGCAGGTTCCATGAGATATGCCTAGATCTTTACGACAAATGTGGTGAACTTTCTGAAGAGCCTACAGATGAGCAGAATGCAACATTTCAGCAAAGATTCGATCATGCTGAGAAAAAATTCGAGTCTTGCAATTCAAAGATAAGAAAATTAAACTGGGCCACCACGTTCTCACTTTTTTTTGGCATTGCCCTAATGGTTATATTCTGTTCGATGAATGCACTGAATGCCAAAGCACAAAACGAAATCACATTAAAAAATAAACAAGATTCAATTATGTCAAAACAAATCAAACCACAAACACATGGCACCGACATCACCAAAGGTAGGACGATGTCTCCATCAATGAAGCCAATTGCTCAATCTACAACTGCTTCCAGCGGTAACACTACTCAAGGATCGGGTTCAAACGCTGGCACGGGTAACAACCAAACTGGAAACAAATAAACCATGGCAAAAGAAAAACCAGTTACAGCAGAAAAAAAAGCCTTAAATGAAGGCCGGACGATGGCAAAGATCATTAAGCCAAAACCTAAGAAAAACGATAAACAAAATGGGAACTGAAAAAACAAAAATGATGGTTGAAAAAGCAAATGATAAATCAACTGAAAAACCAGGATCAACATTAAAAACAGAAAAGTTTGGAAGGACGATGACCAAACCCGTGAACGTAAAAAAACCAAAATAAAAACATCAGCTAACTTGATAGGATGTATTTTCATAGTCTTATATGTAGTTAATCCGTTTTTTTTCTTTTAGCCCTGCGCTTTCTTGTCCGATGATATTTGTTCTCAAAAATAGTGGGAAATGTAGTTGGACTACAAAGCTTTTGCTCAGATGCCTTGCGTTTTACTTCCTGCTGTAAAGGTGGGTTTTGCGGGTCAGTTCTTCTCATATTTCCCATTATCTGGTAATTCTTTAGAAACTCGAACGGATCACAACATTGGTACCATTTCCTGCCCCTTTTCTAGCGCATTCTTAGCAGTTGAGGAGCTGCTGGGGCTAACTTGTGCTTTCCAAAACTTAATAAATTAATCATTTTTACTAAAGCGCAAATCAATAGGAAATAAAAAAAACCGGAGCAAAGATTAAAAAACTTGAAATCCGTTCAAGTACCCATCAGCAGGAATAATTGAACAGTTAAATCGCTTTTGCTGCTAATAGCAGCCTATAATTTAGGATTTGGAAAGAAATTCATTTAGTCAGAGGTTAGAAATCAAGGCGATTTACGAATAGTCCACCTTGAGCAGATTATAATTTAGCAAAAATGAAAAATTATAAATAATGCTAAACTTGAAGTCAATGGCAGTGCTTAATCCGAACCGTTTGTAGACGAACTGATTGAAATAAGCGATTTTTCGAAGCGCTTCATGCCCGTCCTGCTCTTCAAACTCCTCCGCCGATTGGAACTGAGGCTCTTTTTCAGGAGGTGCCAGAAGTAGTTTTTAACTGCTGTATCAGACTTATTTTGACGAGTTTATACTACAAAAACAAATATGGTATTATAAGTATCTTTTGTTAATTTGCCCAACTTATCGTTTATAAACCTGATAACCATCTCTGGTAAATTTTTTTAGGATTAGTGGAGGAAGCACTTGTTGAAAATACGGTTGAAAAGGAATTACTCATTAAACTGAGAAATGGGGACGAGTATGCTTTCGACAAACTTTATCAAATCTATAGCTTAAGGATTTACAGAAAGTTATTAAAAATGGTAAAGGTTGATGTGATCGCTCACGAACTTACGCAAGACGTTTTTGTGAAGGTTTGGACCAAAAGGCACCTCGTAGACTCCAATCAATCCTTCAGATCTTATTTGTTCAGTATCGCCCAGCACCTGGTTTATGATACTTATCGTAAAATTTCGCGGGATGAATTGCTTGCCAAAACCGTTCAACTGATCAGCACTAATGCTTATACCCATACCGAGGAAGACATCTATTACCGGGAAACCGGAGAAATGATACAAAAAGCGATAGAACTTTTGCCACCCCAGCAAAAGCGTGTCTTTCAGGCTTGTAAAATTGAAGGGCGAAGTTATGATGATATTGCCCGTGAACTCAATATTTCCAGTTCTACAGTGAATAACCACATTGTTAAAGCAACAAAAACTGTAGCAGAATATCTTAAAAAGTCAGGCACACTTTTGTTTTTTGTTGCCATCAGCAGCACATTTCTGAATAAATAACCTGAGTTCGATTAATAATGTGCTTTCATTTGGGTTATTTGGCGCCTTGCACGAACGGTCGTCACCCTGAACTTGTTTCAGGGTCTTTATAGCAAGGCGGTTTAACAGGAAAGATGCTGACCACGTAGTAGCTACAAGGCGATTGAAAACACTATTTCTACTTGTAAAATAAATCCGATAGCTATCGGATCAGCATGACGAAACGGCTAGCCAATTAGTCCTAATAAAGTACATTAATTTTTAAACATTAATCTAGCTCAGGTAAATAGTAAATATTTTTTTGTTTAGACTAGATGTTGATCGTTTTTGAAACGTAATAGCTTTAAAAAGGCCAATTATTTTGGAAGATCAAAACAAGCTAAAGCGTATTTACTCAAATTTCCTCAAAAATCAATGCTCCGAAACTGAAATATCGGAGTTACTGACATATTTTGATGTTGCAGATGAATTTTTATTGAAAGATTTGATCTATGCTGAGCTTTTGGTTCCTTTTGAAGAGGGCTCCCCTACTCCTGAAGAGGAAATTAAATTGCTCCAGATTTTCAAGTCCGTAAAACGCATCAATCAACAGGCCCTGCCTAAAATTGTTCCGCTCTACAAACGCATATGGTTTCTCCGGCTTGCCGCAGCCTGTCTCACCCTGATGGTCCTTACAGCTTCACTTTTCATTTACCTTAACTCTAAACAGGACCTTCCATCGCTGAGCATGGAAAAAGATGTGGATCCGGGTACAAACAAAGCCGTGCTTACCCTTGCGAACGGGAAACAGATCGCTTTGGCAGACTGTGTAAATCATTCATTGGCGGAACAGAATGGTGTGAAGATTACGACTACAGCGGCGGGACAATTGGTTTATACTTTTATTGGCGATCAGGGCAAACATGCAGGAATGGAGCAAAACCAGATCACAACCCCTCGTGGGGGCCAATATCAGCTGCAACTGGTTGATGGTACAAAAATATGGCTTAATGCAGCATCATCCGTTAAATTTCCGGTATCGTTTCAAGGATCAACACGAAATGTAGAACTTCAGGGAGAAGCTTATTTTGAAGTAGCGAAAGATAAGGCACATCCTTTTATCGTTAAAAGTATACATCAGGAAGTGGAGGTACTTGGAACACATTTTAATCTGAATGTATATGAAAATGGTTTGCGTACCAGGACTACTTTACTGGAAGGAAGTGTTAAAGTAAATCAGGTCATTTTGAAACCCGGCGAAGAATCAACTTTAACAGCAGGCCGGATTGAGGTGAAAAATGTGGATACAGACAACGCTGTTTCCTGGAAGAATGGCTTTTTTAATTTTGACAATGAGCCTCTTGAACAGATCATGAACGATATTGGCCGTTGGTACGATCTAGACGTAAAGTTTAAAGATGAAGAATTGAAGAAAAAGATGTTTAGTGGAAGCATCTCCAAGTATGTTAAAGTTTCGCATGTATTGAGTAAACTGAGCTTAACCCGCTCCGTTCGATTTGAGATACAGGGCAACACTATCATTGTAATGAAATAACCAAAATCAACATAACCAAACCAACCAAACAACATGAAAAAAGAACTACCTACGGAAATGCAAAGCTATTAATCACGACGCCTCAAAAAAAAAGGATTCCGATGGCCATCGGAATCCTAATAATCTGGCTTTATAAGATTAATAAATTAATCAACTACAGATGAAGTGCGCTGCTCGCTAAAGTATAAGCACTTCTAAACCAAACCTACTCAAATGTATAAAATTTCCACTAAAGTTTTATGTGGTCCTCCGTGCCACATTTTTAGAAAATGGCTCATGCGAATTAAACTCGTTGCTGTATTATTATTGGCTTTCATCATGCAGGTAAGTGCCTCTGCACTTGCTCAAAAGGTTACTTTAAACCAAAACAAAATCACCCTTGCCCAGGTGTTTAAAGAAATTGGGAAACAAACCGGCTTCCATGTGCTTTGGGAACCCGATAAATTGAACGCCGGAATAACCATCCAGGCTAAATTTAGCGGTGCATCGCTTGAAGAAGTGATGGAAGTTTGCTTAAAAGGCACTGTGATGAACTATGTTATTGAAGACAAAACCATCGTTGTAGCCGAAAAGAAAAAAACTGTGCTCGACGCCTTGATAAATGTCTTTAAAAATATGGACATCAGAGGCAAGGTTGTGGATGAGAAAGGAAATCCCCTGGCTGGTGCAAGTGTAAAACTGAAAGATTTCAATAGAAGTGTGATCACCAATCAACTGGGCGTTTTCGAAATTAAAAATGTCGATGAAGATGCCTTGATCATCATTTCTTACACGGGCTATACCGCTAAAACGATCGCAGCTAAAGCGATTACCGATCAACCTATTGTTTTGGTTGTCAATACAGAAAGCTTACAGGAAGTTGCAGTAGTATCCAATGGTTATCAGAAAATCTCCAGAGAGCGGGCTACAGGATCCTATGAATTTTTAGATTCCAGCGTAATCAACAGGGGCGTTAGTCCTAATATTATCGATAGGATTGAAAACATGGCACCAGGAATTCTAACGCTGCGAAATCCCTCCAACTCTGTCAATGAAGCAAGTTTTTCTATTCGTGGCCGAAGCACAATCCGGTCTGCAGTAGAACCACTGGTTGTGGTAGATAACTATCCCTTTGAAGGAGACATCAATTCCATCAATCCAAATGATGTAGAAAGTGTCACCATTCTGAAAGATGCCGCAGCCACTTCCATATGGGGCGCCAGAGGAGGAAATGGGGTATTGGTGATCACTTTGAAAAAGGGTAAACTGAACCAACCAGCACAAGTATCCTTAAATACCAGTTTTACCATGGCTGGCAAGTCCGACCTGTATTCTGTTCCACAACTAAGTTCTTCAGAATTTATTGATGTAGAAAGCTTTTTGTTCGGCAAAGGCTATTATGATTATTCCCTTTCAGATCCCGGGAGTGTGGTTTCCCCATTGGTCAGCATCTTAGATCAGCAACGCAGTAATAAAATCAGCGCCATTGAAGCAGAAAGGCAGATTGCTCAACTGAGAAACACTGATATCCGTGATGACCTGACCCGTTATACACAGGACAATACTTTTAATCAGCAATACAATTTAAGCATCAGGGGCGGTGGTCCACAAAACCAATACTACGTATCGGGAAGTTTAGATAACGGACATTCTGCAGATAAATCCAACTCCAGCCGGAAGAACTTTGTGTTGAGCGAACGATTCAGTTTTTTCAACAGGAAGCTGCAAATTGGTGCAGATATTTCTTTTTCTGACACGCAGCGGAGTGGATCCAACTTTAGCTTACCTACTGGTGCAATTTTCCCCTATACCAGGTTGGCAGATGACCAGGGGAACCCGCTGGAGATTCCTTACAAGTATTCAAAAACACGAATTTCGGGGTTAGCAGGTGGAAAGCTGATTGATATGACTTTTATCCCGCTTGATGAATATAATTATGGCAGGAATGTAAATCATATTCAGGACTATAGCATTAAAGCAGACGTTAGCTATAGTATTAAGCCAACATTACAGTTCAGTGCCATTTATCAATATGGAAGTGGAATTTCCAACTATAACAGCATTTTTGATGTGGAATCGTTTCAAACACGCGAAATGATCAACATGTTTACGACTTACAATTCCGCCACCGGAGTAATCACCCAGAATTTTCCCTATGGTGGAACCAATTTGATTAAAAACAGTAAATACAATAACAATAACCTAAGGGCAAATCTGGTTTACAACGAGACATTGGGGTCTGATCATCAGATTTCGGCACTGGCAGGTGCGGAAGTCAGAAACACCAATAATGTGGGCTCTACAAGGCAAGAGCTTGGTTATATCAAAGAGTTCGACACCTATCAGCGTGTGAACCAGAATATGATTTATCAAACTATATTTAGTGGTGCAAACAGCACTATCCCCATACAATTTGGAAATAGCAATACCACCAATCGCTTTGTTTCGCTATTTGCCAATGCTTCTTATTCCTATCAAAATAAATATATTATTTCGGCGAGTGCCCGTAAAGACGAATCCAATCTTTTTGGTGTAGCGTCTAATCAAAAAGGGGTGCCGCTTTGGTCTGCTGGTGTGGCCTGGATAATTAACCGCGAATCATTTTACCATATAGACTGGCTTCCGATGTTAAAGCTACGCCTCACTAATGGCTACAGTGGAAATACCAGTCCCAGCGCTTCAGCAAAAACAATTGCCAGCCTATCAGCAGGAAATAATTCCGGTTTGGGGTCCTTTTATCAGATCAACAATCCGCCCAATGCAGAATTGAGATGGGAAAAAGTACAACAAACGAACCTTGGATTGGATTTCGGATTCAAGAATAACCTGATTAGCGGCAGTATTGAGTTTTTCAGGAAGAATGCCCGCGATTTGATATCCGGACAGAGCGTTGCCCCTCAGGTTGGTGTAATCAATTTTACCGGGAATTTTGCTGACGTAAAGACACAAGGTTTCGACCTCTCCCTCAATTCAAGACAAATATCAGGTAAAGATTTTTCATGGTCAACAAGTTTGAATCTAAGTTCTGCAATAGACAAAATCACTAAACTCGACCTCAAACAAAACCCGAGAAATTCAGTATTGAACAATTCTACTATTCCAAGGCTGGGTTATGCCTATTCCGCATTGTTCACTTACCGTTACGCAGGTTTAAACGGACTTGGTCAACCTATGATTTATTCCAATGGTGTGGCCACGACTGACCTGGCTTCGGTAATTAGTGCGGCCAATGAGCAGGATATTGTATATATCGGCAATAATATTCCAAAATTTTCTGGCGGTATCCGAAATGATTTTAACTACAAAAACCTATCCTTATCATTTTTAATTGCCTACCGCCTGGGTCATTATTTTAAACGTCAGGCCTTGGACTACAACAGCCTTTTCTTTGGCAATTATTTCTTCTCTGATTTTGCAAACAGATGGCAAAAACCCGGTGACGAATTGGTTACTAATGTTCCGGCAATGACGAATTACCCTTATAATACCTACGCACAACTCACTTACGATTCGTCGGATGCCCTGGTAGAAAAAGGAGACAGTTTCAGACTACAGGATATCCAGCTTTCGTACAGTATCAGCAAAACAAAGTTTAAAAAGCTGCCCTTCAAAAGTCTCCAGGTGTATGCCTATGCCAATAATATTGGTCTGTTGTGGAAATCGACAAAGCTTCCCATTGATCCGGATTTCCCAACTTCAGCAAGATCACCAAGACAATATTCATTTGGCTTAAGAACCACATTGTAATCAATTACTCCCATTAAAAAATTAGATATGAAACCATCATGATTTTGCCAATCACAAACACTAATTAGTAAACCGAGCTTGCGAGTTCTTGAACACTAAAGCACGATAGAAACTTGTGAAAAAATCATGATAGCTTCATAACCATTAAAAACAAATTTACACATATGAAAAAGCCTTTTTTTTATAATAAATCACTTTTTGTCATTATACTGGTTGCATCTGTTTTGTTAGGAAGCTGTAAAAAGGAATTTCTGGATAAAAAGCCGGTAATGGCAAACCTGATCCCGGAAAGCCTGGCCGATTTTGAAGGACTATTAAACAACTTCTCAGTAATCAACAATACCCAGAGTTTTTCCATGTTCTGTGGCGATGAATACGAATACTTATCTACCAGTATCTGGCAGTCGAAAGAGGAGCCCATTCGCAACAGTTACAACTGGAATCCGACTGTTTATCAAACTTCTTTAGACTGGAACAATTCCTACAAAACGCTCCTATACGCCAACACCATCATTACAGGCTTAAATGAATTGGCAAAAACACCTGCTAATGCAGCAAAATATGGGGATGTTAAAGGGCAGGCCTACTTTCTGCGTGCCCATACTTTTTTTCAGATTGCACAGGCTTTTGCAATGCCTTATGACCCGAAGAATGCGGCAGTTACACCCGGCATCCCTTTGCCTCTGGAGGTAAATGCCAATAATCCTCTGCAGCGTTCATCCATAGCGGTTACCTATGCTCAGATCTTGTCTGATCTGGAAACCGCAAAAATGAGTTTTACCTCTGAGTCCACTACAAAACCGACATTAGGCTCTAAAGTGGCGGCCCTGGCTTTGCTGGCAAGGGTTCATTTGTGCATGATGAACTACGATAAGGCAATGGAAAGCGCGCGGGAGGCTTTAAAGATCAAGGGAACGCTACTCGACTACAATGACCTTGACGTAAATTCCAACACGCCATTTGAGGGCGGGAATCCGGAAGTGATTTACACTACTTTTCATGGCGACGCTTCTGTTGGCTACGATTTTTATGCGTTAAACTACTCCGATTACGGTTATACTTTCAAGTCGAAGGTGAGCCCGAAGCAAATTGCCCTTTACGATCAAGATGACCTGAGATTAAAACTGTGTTTTTTCATCAGGAGTGCTAATGATCCGGCTAAGTATATCAAAGCTTTGTACCAAAATATAGCCTTACGCTATGTGCCGTTTAACGGTTTGGCAACTGACGAGGTTTACCTGATTTTGGCAGAATGTCTGGCACGGAAGAAAGAAGTAGCTCCGGCACTTGAAATTTTGAATATGATGGCTACAAAGCGTTTTCCTGTGGGATTGGCTCCCGTGCTCAGCGCCTTAACTCCGGAAGCAGCACTTGACCTCGTTTTACTCGAGCGTAGAAGGGAATTGTTGTACCGCGGCGCAAGGTGGTTTGATGTGCGGCGCCTGAATGTAGAGGGCGCTAATATCACCCTGTCCAGAGAAATAGATGGTGTGGTTTATACGCTTCCACCAAATGATAAGCGTTACGCGATGCCGATTCCATTAGATGAAATTACGAAATCCGGCATTTCACAAAATTAATCACGAAGTCAAATTAAGAGATAGAAAATGAATATAAGATATTTAAGCTTAATGTTTCTTTTTGTGCTGGCAATCGGAGCCTGCAAAAAGGAGGAAAGCAAAGAACGGTTTGCAACAGTAAGGGTGGTAAATGCATGGACCGGTCAAGATGCCGTAAAGTTGAATGCTACGCTAAATTTTGCAAGTAGTGTTTTAATTTACCCTAAGGCAGAATCCCCTGCAATGATAACGGTTTCTTCTAAAGATGGTAAGAATGTGCTTTTCTCCGGGACTTATACCCTCAAGCAGATGAATTACTCCATGTATCTTTGTGGTACGGCCTTGAAACCTGACACCATATTGCGGGCCGAAGTGGATATCCCTTATATCCAGACGGATAGAACACCTATAGCTGCAGACAGTGTTTCGCACATCCGGTTTGTAAACCTGTCGTCAGAAAGCACGGTACTGAAAGTCATTTTAAAAGATGCGTTAAATGTGCCAGACTCCCCTATCCAGGCAAATGTTCCATCGGTTACAGCACCTGTAGCATTGGCTTACCGCGAAATTTCTCCATGGAGTAAATACCCAACCAAAGCTGCCACCAGAACGGTATACAATTTTGAAGTGCGAAATGCAGCAACCGGTGAATTGCTGATTGCAAACTTTAGCTTAACACTTACGCCAAATTCCGGCTATTTCAAGAACATTTCGCTGGTGGTTAAGGGAGTACCTGGCGGAACAGGGAGAAATGCCTTCGGTATATTTCAGAGCAATTACTTTTAAATTCAAATAGACCAATTATTTATACCTAAATGTACAAATTTTTAATACTCTGCTCAACGTTACTCATGGTTACAAGCCTGGTAAAAGGGCAGGAAAAAAATCCGAAAACAACCAAAGATTCTCTGCAAAGCAAAATTTCGGCGAAGAAGACTATAGAGGCGGCAAAGCCCGTAAGTGAACCTAAACCTTATAAAGAAATCATTACGGATAAGGCGATCACAAGCCCTGGCATGATTAAGGTCCACAAAATTGAGCAAAAGTATTTTTTTGAAATTGCTGACTCCATATTGGGGAGAGATATTTTGATTGTTAGCCGCATCAGTAAATCAGGCGCTGGCGTACGGGGCTTAATGATGGGATATGCAGGCGATCAGATTAATGAAAATGTAATCAGATTTGAAAAGGGCCCAAACCATAAATTATTTATCAGGAGCATCTCCTTTGAGGAAAGATCAAATGACAGCACCGGCATGAACCGGTCTGTCATGAATTCTAATATCCAACCGATACTGAGTTCATTTGATATCAAAGCTTATGCAAAGGATTCAATTTCAGGAATGAAGGGCACTGTAATAGAGATGACAGACATCCTTAACAGTGACAATGAGCTCTTTTACTTTAACACCATTACCAAAAGAGGTTTATCACTGGGTGCACTCATCGCCGATAGGTCGTACCTGGAAAGCGTAAAAGCTTTCCCGCTTAATGTTGAGGTACGTGCCGTAAAGACCTATAATAAATCCCCGCTTATCGGCGATGCAATAATCGGTGCTTCAGCGGCTACACTGGAACTGAACAGTTCTATCATGCTGTTGCCTAAAATACCCATGAAGCCAAGATTTTCAGATTCCAGGGTTGGCTATTTTACGGCAGACTATGTCGATTTTGATGCCAATCCGATAGGGATCAAACGTGAGGTGATGATTACACGCTGGCGCATGGAGCCTAAAGATGCAGATGTAGAAAAATACAAAAGAGGAGAACTGGTAGAACCTAAAAAACAGATTATTTTCTACATTGATCCTGCCACCCCTAAAAAGTGGGTCCCTTATTTGATTGCAGGTGTGAACGATTGGCAGGTTGCCTTTGAAAAAGCAGGTTTCAAAAATGCCATCCTTGCAAAGGAAGCGCCGAAAGATTCTACCTGGAGCATTGATGATGCGCGCCATAGTGCCATCGTTTATAAACCTTCGGTAATCGCAAATGCCAGCGGACCTAGTGTGCATGATCCGCGTAGTGGCGAGATCCTGGAAACCCATGTAAACTGGTACCATAACGTTATGAGCATTCTTAGTAAATGGTATTTTATCCAGGCCGCAGCAGTAGATCCAAGGGCTAGAAAGAAGTTTGACGATCAGCTGATGGGTGATCTTATTCGTTTTGTTTCCTCGCATGAAGTTGGCCATACTTTGGGCTTGATGCACAACTACGGTTCTTCCTCTACTGTACCGGTTGAGCTGTTGCGCAACAAGAAATGGGTAGAAGCCAACGGACATACGCCATCAATTATGGATTATGCACGTTTTAATTACGTAGCACAACCCGAAGATCACATTGGGAAAGCAGGGATTTATCCGAGGATTGGAGATTACGACAAGTGGGCAATTGAATGGGGCTACAAATGGATGCCCCAGTATAACAGAGCTGAAGATGAACACGGGCCGTTGAGTAAAATGATCAGTAAACGTGTGGCTGCAAATCCGAGATTATGGTTTGGAACAGAGGCAGACCCCGCCGATCCGCGTAGCCAGAACGAAGATCTGGGCGACAATGCCATGCTGGCCAGTGAATATGGCATCAGAAACCTGAAACGCATTTTGCCCAATTTGATAGAATGGACAAAAGAGGAAAATGAAGGTTATGGAAATGCAAAAGAAATGTATGCCGAAGTCGCCAACCAGTACAGACGTTACCTGGGGCACGTGGCAAAAAACATCGCCGGGGTTTATACGGATTTAAAGACTGTTGATGAGCCAGGTTTGGTGTATAAAAATGTACCGGCCCAGATTCAAAAGCAGGCCGTTTCCTTTTTGAACCAGCAGTTGTTCCGCACACCAACCTGGTTAATTGAAGGCTCCTTATCGGGCAAAATCGCTACCGATCCGACCCGGCTGATATTAAATTATCAAAAAGATATGCTGGGCAGTGTTATGGGAGTAAGCTCATTAAATAAATTGCTCAATGCCACGCTAAGCAAAACCCCAACCTATACCATAGACGAACTTTTTTCTGATATGAAAAAAGGCGTGTGGTCTGAGCTTTATGATGGTCAGCAAATTGATCTTTACCGGCGTAACCTCCAGAAAGCTTATGTAGATAACCTGAAAAAAATGCTGACAGCAACAGCTGCAGGAGGCTACACCCCACAACAAATGCAGCAATACAATATCGTTGATGTGCAGGCAAATGACATTTCTACGCTAGTAAAAATGCATTTGACAGAACTCAAAGGCGATATTGAAGCCGTGCTTCCGAAACGTGAAGGTTTGGAGAAATACCACCTGCAGGATATTGTACGAACGATAAACCAGGTGCTGGATCCAGAAAAATAAACAGCGATTTGGAAAGTAAAAAGGGGCTGTATCATAAATTGTAATTCATTTGAATTTGTCATGTTGAGCTCAGCCTGTACTGAGCTTGACGAAGTATCGAAACGCCTTGTAAGACGTTTAAAACAGACCCTTCTACAAGCCATCAATGACAGATCTTATAAAGAAAGGTCGTCATTGCGAGGCACGAAGCAATCTTAAAGCGCACGCTGTTAGCGATCGTTGTAAGATTGCTTCGTCGCTGAAAAAGCCTTCTCGCAATGACGATTCTTCACGGCCTATTAATTCGTTAAATCATCTGTCCTTCATATTGATTTTAAACGATTAATTACCCCTACCATTGACAGAATCCATTAGCACGGTCGTCATTCCCGCGCAGGCGGGAATCTTAAAGCGCATGCTGTTAGCTATCGTTGTAAGGTTGCTTCCTTGAAATTTCGGGACAGGCTATCAGCTAAAAAAGTCTTCTCGCATCCAATAGCTATCGGATTTATTTTATTAGCAGTTTTATTGTTTTAAAGACCTGATAGCTAATCGTAGTCAGTATCTTTCCTGTTAAACCGCCTTGCTTTAAAGACCCTGAAACAAGTTCAGGGTGACGACCGTTCATACAAGGCGCCAAATAACCCAAATTAAAGCACATTATTAATCGAACTCAGGTTACTAAGCTTAACCCTACTACCGGTACCATCCTTTATTGTCCGACTTGTTCAGCATCCTAATTGGTTATGCCCAGTTCGGGAAAAAGGAACAAAATGCTTTCAGGAAAACTCCCATTCACTGATTTTACTTTACCTTTAAGCTCCGGATAAAAATCTCCGGTATAATAAATGATCTCGGCATCGCCAACAGCTTTTAGTTTACCTTTAAGCTCCGGGTAAAAGTCTCCTGTATAATAAGTAATATTCGTATCGCCAACAGCCTTAAGTTTACCTTTAATTTCTGGATAGAAGTCTCCGGTGTAATACGTCACCTCAGTTTTACCCACTGATCTTAGCTTTCCCTTAAGCTCAGGATAAAAATCTCCAGTGTAATAAATCAAATCTATTGCACCTATTGATTTTATCCTACCTTTAATTTCCGGGTAAAAGTCTCCGGTGTAATAGGTAATATTAGTTTTTCCAAAAGATTTTACATTACCTTTAATTTCCGGATAAAAATCTCCGGTGTAATACGTGATATCAGTATTGCCAATAGATTTTATCTTACCTTTAATTTCCGGGTAAAAATCTCCTGTGTAATAGGTGACATCAGTGTTACCAATAAGCCCCATTCTTCCATTAAGTATAGAAAAGATCCTGTTATAATACTCCTTTTCATTTCGATCTCCCGAAAATTGTGCATTTGCCGGCACTAGCCAGCTGGTGAGTAGTAAGCACATCATCCCCCTTACAAAGGGCATCAGAAAATACCCCTTCTTTACTTGTAAACGTTTCATCTGTATATTGTTTTTGTGTGTAATCAATAGTAAGTATTACTAACGGGAAAAGCAAACAAAGGAATCGACCAGATGATGAATTAAAATGAGATTTTCAATATTAAATTCCGGTAATCTCCTGTGGTAATTGATCTGCCAAGGGTGACAGGCAAGGTGGCCTGCCAGGTGTACCAGCATAAAGCCAATAGCGCTACCGCCCTACACAACTTTGGTCAAAGTATAATCTTCATTAAGGTCCATTTCGGCTACCGTAATATCATTGACGGAACAAGAAGGAACTCAATACGTAAAAAAAGCCGCCTCAATAAATTTGAGACGGCCTGATCTTAATTTACATAAAACCTATTATTTAGCGATGCCTTACAACACGGAACTATTCGTGAATTTTACCTTGTAAGGCCATTGGTCATCATTGGCTTCGTTTTCATCCCATGGATGTGGTGCATAGGTAGTCGGCGCTCCAGTTACTACATACCATAATTTTACAGTACCAGCCGGCACAGTAAAGCTACTTGTTGCGTTGTTGGTCCACATGCCGCTATACCTGCGTTCTCCTGTATTTAAAAGTGCAACATACCCATGGCGCCAACCTGCTCTTGCCGGATTTGCCACCTGATTATATCCGGGCGCATTAACCATACCGGTAAACACGGTTGATACAGCCGTACCTGCGGCAGGAACAGTTAAAGGGATAACATTGTAACCAGTAGTACCCGGTGCACGATTATAGGCTACCTGGTAGCTTCCGTCACTCAGCACGGTGTAATTCCACGTTTGAGCGCCATGGTAATTTGTACCGTAAGTCCGGAGTGAAGGAATATCCCAGGTCACAAATCTTACAGCCTGATCGTAGATTTCTCCATTAAAAGTAGCCACATTAATACCATTAAGCCTCATATATGCCTGGATAGGATCTTCCGGTTGGCGAGACTCGCGCCATAATTTTCCGACAAAATCGCGCCCCCTTTTAAATTCCCAATAGTAGAGTATAAAGTAACTGGCATAACGATACCATTCATGGTGAACATGGCGGTGGTAATTATCCTTGTAGACGGTGAAATCATAGGCGGTAAAAACCGTCGACGGATAGCTCTGGAATCCCTGGAAATTAGCTGTTTGCTCCCAAAAGCCGTTACCGCCATTGCCGCCAAACCCATAGCGGAACCCGCCAACACCCTGGTCAGCAAAAACCTGATATTGGAAACTATGCCCAATCTCATGACCGATGACATGACCAACCGGCTGCATGGTAGCTGGGCTAACCCACAGGGCACCAATTACGTTATCATAGCCAGAACCAGTAGCCAGCCATTCTGTTTGATATTTGATAAAGATCATCATCTTATATCTATTCAGCTTAGATGTAGCTAAATTAGCAAAACCTAATTGAGTTACATTTAATTGAAAAAAGCCTTCCGCTTTGCTCAGCAGGTCGGTAATGTTCACCCGATATGCTGCTGGTACAGCGGTTGAATTTGGATCGTTAGTGCCATAGGGTTTAGCCCAGAAAACAATAAAGTGATCGGAAGAGCGGGATCTTGACCAACTCCATGTGCTGGCCGAATTATTAAAATCATTCGAGCTTAATTCCTGCGGAATATAGACTTCGGGAGCAGCAGCTGCAAGCGCTGCTGTGTTGGCCTGCTTTTGCGGCTTAATTAGCGGAGTGGGCTTAATGGAGTTGAATTCCTCTTTACAGCCTGATAATAATACAATGACCAGGAAGAATAAAATTTGTTTTTTCATTTTGGTTTTTAGTTGATTAGGTTTATAGATTGATTAAATTTTATCACACAGTGTACTCATCTCTATAGGGGTTGATTACCTCAGAAGATCAACAGGCTGTTCGTGAAAAATATTTTTATGATGGGTTAATACTTAAAATAAAAGATTTTACAATACACCTCCGCATTCAGCATAAAGTGGTAAGGCGCGGGCCCACTTCATTCCGGTATTTATTACAGTATTGTATAAAAAATTTGTAATATTTAAATATACACCACAAAAGGCGGCCATACTGATCGTATATTAACTAAAAGCGGCAAAATATTGATATATTGCTAGTTAAGCTTCCCAGCGGTTTACTGTTGCCAGAGAAAAACACGGCTCCGGGGAGGAGTACTGAGGTGATAAGAATGAAATTGGTTCAGACAGCTACCTTAATTCCATGGCCAATATAGGCATGATAATAACACATGCACTAGATGTAAAGAAGATTAGATCGAACCTTTAGTTTATGGAAGATCTGGTAAAATCACCCTTATACCACCGTATAATGCAGAAATATGACATCGGAATTGATAAGATAACGACGAAAAAAGCTTAGGTATCTTACAGGACACAACCAGGGGTAAAAGATTATGGCTGATGAATATCGAACAAAAAAAGGAGCTGCATCTTTGAAAAAGCTAAAAACTAAAATTCAGATCAATCAACGATCTTAGTCGTTCCTTAAAAAGCATACATTTTCTTGTTTTAAGATTAATTATATAATATCGTTCTTACTTTTTGCAAAAATGAATTTATTTTTGCTTCCGAATGATTTTGCAGGATTATTATCGTTTTATCATTATCTAAATGCCTTTCTATATAAGTGGAATACCCTGGCCAACCTCCGGAATGATAGACGATTTTGCCATATTTTTTCGAATTCCCTACAAACCACCCAAATCCATAATTACTCTCTTTTCCATCCTTGGTTTTTACCGAATTAAATAGGAGTTCTTTATCTTTTGAATCTATCAATTTATCGGTATAAAGTGCTCTGTCCCATTTTAACAGATCTGCTGTTGTAGAATTTACTGTTCCATCGCCCACAATTCCATCCAGATAATAAGTGTAAAATTCTTTCCCAAAACTATTGGGAAGCACTTTATGTCCTAAGCTATCTGTAACATAACCAAGAGCATAATTATCTATTTTTTTTGGTTCAAATCTACTTCTGTAGATAAACGTATTTTTCATTTTTAATGGTTGAAAGATGTTTTCACTCAAAAATTGTCCAAATGCCCTACCTGATACTCTTTCTATGATCAACGCTAATAAAGTATACCCTGTATCACTGTACTCGTATTTTTCGCCGGGTTGAAAGATAGCTTTTGGTCTGTATTTCGCGAAGACATTTACAATATCCTGATTGGTAGCAATTTTTGTTTTACCCCACTTTTGTTCAAAAAATTCTATATAGTCGGGAAGCCCTCCAGTGTGATTAAGTAAATTTCTGATGCTGATGTTCCCGTAGAAAGCTAGTTCGGGAATATATTTTGAAATTTTGTCGTCATAGTTCAGTTTTCCCTGTTTTTCCAACAAAACAATTCCCATAGCAGTAAATTGTTTGGAAACAGATGCCAGCTCAAATATGGTTTGGTTATTAATTTTTTGTCCGGTTTGCTCATTGGCAAGGCCATAACTTTTTTCAAATACGATTTTCCCTTTATCTGCAATCAGCACATTCCCATTAAACATTTGCTGCTTATAGAGCGTGCCAAATAAGCTGTCAAGTTGCTTATAATGATTAGATTGACCAAAAGTGAGATTAAATAACAACAGTCCAATTGTAATCAGAAAAAATGTTCTTCTCATAACATGTTCTTTAAAATTGCCGGTAATGGGCCAGTTATCGCCAGAGGGCGGGATTTGATACCTTAGTTCAGTAAATATACAAATTTCGATAGCAGCACAAAAAAAGGTCAGTTTAGCATATGCCCCCCAGTAGTTGCTACTCCCCTCCTGTTTTAGGAGGGGCAAGGGGGGGCTAACTAAGCAAAATTAATTTAAAAATGATGATATTGAATCATGGCAATCCATAATCTTAAACAGCTAAAAGAGAAAAGAAAGGAGCTGAGAAACAACCTCACTCCTGCTGAGGCTACCATGTGGATGTACCTGCAAAATTCCAGACTTGATGGCAAAAAATTCAGACGCCAACACAGTGTTTGGAATTATATATTTCAAAAAACCACCCCCAACCCCTCCTTGCAATAAGGAGGGGAGCGGATTTACCTAATAAGATAATACAGCAAAAGATTCGAACTATAAATCTTATTACCAGAAACTAACCTTTATTCAGCACATCCTTATAATAAAGAGTAGCGCTATTTCATCTTGTAAAATGTATAGCCAAAGGGTTCAAAATACAAACGCAATTAACAGAAACTAATCTTGCCCCGGCAGTTCCTACTCCCCTCCTGTTTTAGGAGGGGCAAGGGGGTGGTAAATGAACAAAATTAATTTAAAAAATGATTATATTGTGATGTGGCAATCCATAATCTTAAATATCTAAAAGAGAAAAGAAAGGAGCTGAGAAACAACCTTACCCCTGCTGAGGCTACCATGTGGATGTATCTGCAAAATTCAAGACTTGATGGTAAAAAATTCAGACGCCAGCATAGTGTTGGAAATTATATTTTAGATTTTTACTGTCCATCAGAAAAATTAGCTATTGAAGTTGATGGCAGTAGTCATGATGATTATTCAGCAGAAATATACGATAAGGAACGAACTGATTTTTTAAACAGTAAAGGAATTAGGGTAATCAGATTTGAGAATGCTGAAGTTTTTGAATCTGAAGAATTGATATGCGAGGCGATTAGAACATATTTCAAAAAACCACCCCCAGCCCCTCCTTGCAATAAGGAGGGGAGCTGATTTACCTGATAAGATTATACCGGCCAGCAGGATAATTGAACATTTAAATCGCTTTTTATTGCTTATAAAGCCTGTGATTGAAGATTTGGAGAGAAAAATGTTCATTTAAAAAACGACGACTTGTCAAGGTGATCTTCATTTAGATCACTCTCGAACGGCATAGCTTCCTGGGCATTAGGAAATGACATACAGAAATCACTTGTAACTCCCACCTGTTTTTTGTGTCTTAAAGCTAAAATCATTCATGAAAAACCTCACATCGGGAATTTTTTTTGGCAATACTGATCAAACCATCAAATTGGACGGGCTCATCATCACCAACACGGAATATACTCACGAATTCGTTGATTGGCACTATCATGACAATGCTTACTTTACTTTCCTAATCGCTGGCAAGGTTTCTGAAATAAATAAAAAAGATCACCATAAATGTGTTCCGGGCACTTTACTTTTCCATAATTGCCAGGAACCGCATTACAATGTAAAGCCTAAGGGCTACACCAGGGGAATGCACCTGGAATTGTCTGCTAAATGGCTTTTGGAATTTGCTGGCAAAAATATGGCCGAAGGCAGCCTTGAAGTAATCAATCCCCTGGTAAAATCACTCTTCCATCAAATCTTAATTTCTACTAAAAATCCCGATGATACCACGCCGCTATCGCTCCATACGCTAGCTTTCAATGCAGTAGACAGGCTTTCCAGCAGTTCGAACTATCGCAGATATAAACAACCTCCGGAATGGGTTGACAAACTCACCCAAATGCTTCATGATAGTCCTGATCAAAGTCATTCTCTCGAATCTATGTCCGGTAACCTAGGCATACACCCCGTCCATCTATCCAGATACTTTCCAAAGTATTTTGGATGTAACCTTGGAGCATACATCCGAAGCATCAGACTTTGCCGGGCGGCGGCAGAACTCAATGCCGGAAAAAAATCTGCCATCCAGATTGCTTTTGAATGTGGTTTTTACGACCAGACCCATCTCATCCGGTGTTTTAAAGAAGAGTTTCGGTTTACCCCGCATCAGTATCAGCATTATTTAAAGTAAAAATGGAATAAGTTGTTGCATGTTAATTCTGTACTATTTTTTAGAATCAAAAAAAGCTAACCTTGTCGGGTAATATTTTCCTATGAAGCAATTTTTATTTTTAACCGTATTTGCCGCATCTATTGGCCTTTGCTTTACCGCAAGTGCTCAATTAAAAAACCTGGAGTTTCTCGATCACCGGCCTAATCCAACTGATTCTGTATCAAAAGAATCCACTATTACCAGTTATAATATTGGAAGTAGTCAAGACCTCTACCTGAAGATCAACACCGGAAAATCACTTGCTGAGGAGCTCGAAAAGCTGGCACCCGGCCTACCCGTCGATTCTGCCTTGAAAACCGGAAATTTTCAGTTTTCCTTTTTGATAGAGGGCAAACCAGTTTACAAGGAAGATTTACATCCCGGCGCCATTCTTTTACAGGATAAAATCGTTAGAAAACCACTCCCGGTAGTCTTGATTAGCGGGAGCAGATCCGGGCTGTGGAGCCTGTATATGTGGGATCGATTTATGATTAATTCGGGTATAAGCTTATTCGGACAGGTACCAAAAAAACTGAGCATCCAAATTAGGGTCTATATCGATGCAGGCCATAGAATCTATTCTCCGGTTTTGCTGGCAGAAGATATTAACATGACCAGAATCCTCCCTCCCATTGATGCAAAATTAATAAAGCCTCAACCGATTAAGCCAGGAAGTGGTTGGCCATTATATGAGGGAAAATATAATCAGGAGCTGATTGAACAGCTCAATACCAAAATACTCGATCAGTCTTACAAAAAGATCAATTCAATTGTTGTGATTAAAAAAGGGTCCTTATTCTTGGAAGAGTATTTTAACGGATCTTCCAGAGCAAGCCTCCACGATGCACGCTCCGTTGGCAAGTCTTTTACGGGAACTTTACTTGGTTTGGCCATTAGAGACGGGTATCTTAAATCCGAGCAGCAGAAATTGGATGAGTTTTACAATTTAAAGCAATTCGGACATCCATCTGCGAAAAAGGATAGTGTAAAACTTGTTGATCTGTTAACAATGAGCGCTGCTTTTGATGGAAATGACGAAGTGATGGAATCTCCCGGCAATGAAGAGAATATGTATCCTACTGCCGATTACGTTAAATTTGCGCTGGATCTGCCCATGGCATTAAACAAGCAGAATGGTAAACAATGGTCTTATTTCACCGTTGGCACGATGCTTCTCGGAGATATCATAGATAAAGTGATACCAGGTGGTTTGGAGCCTTATGCGAAAAAGAAATTATTTGATCCGCTGGGGATCGACTCGCTCGAATGGGCACGTACGCCAATGGGCAAACCATTCACCGGTGGAGGATTACGCCTAAAAGCATTAGATTTTGCGAAGTTCGGGCAACTTTACTGCAATGCCGGTGTTTGGAATGGTAAACAAATGGTTCCCAAATCGTGGATAAATAAGTCGTTCCGCCATTTGCAAACCCTCCCTGCGGATAGGCCGGGCTTTTATGGGTTTCTTTTCTGGAATAGGACCATTAAAATCGACGGCAAAAATCTGGAAGTCTGGTACAGCTCCGGAAATGGTGGAAATAAAATTTACATCATTAAACAGATTGGGCTAGTGGTAGTGGTTAATGCATCGGCGTATGGAACTTCTTTTGCCCATCAACAGGCAGATCAGATTTTGGAAAAATATATTCTTCCAGCAGTATTGCAACCAACTGCAACAAATTAAATTTAAAGATGAATGCTGACCAACAGGCCAGAATTGATGAAAACCGTTTGTTAAACAAAAATCCAAAATAAATGACTCTAAAATCCCTATTATTTACCATTGCGCTTATTTTATTAAGTAACGCTATCTTTTCGCAAACCAGGCAAGACAGCATAGAAATAAGGCAAACAGCCCTCGATTATATCGAATCACAGCACAAACCAAACCCTGCACAAATGGAAGGTGCCTTGCATCCAGGAATGGTAAAGAGAACATTTTGGAAAGATAAGCCAACAGGAAAAGACTATATTCGGGAGACAAGCACAGAATCTATGGTTTTGCTGGCCGAAAGCTATAATAAAAACAATGATAAATTTCCGCCTTCCCCAAAGAAAGAAGTAAAATTGCTGGATATTTCAGAACGGACTGCATCTGTAAAATTAATTGCTGATCAATGGATAGACTACCTGCACATCGTCAAACTAAATGGAAGCTGGAAAATCATCAATGTGTTATGGCAGTTTAAAGACATCAGCCAACATTAAATGATTAACAGCCCTAACCCAAAGGTTAATTGTTATCCTTAATTAGTATTAATTCCAATTTTATAGCTTTCGTATAGCTTAACTATAAGCTTCAGTTACAACAATAACTAAGTTGTTCTAAACTAATTTGCTATTTGCCCTTTACCAGACTTAACCATAAGCAGGAATAATTGAACAATGCCCATTACTTTGAGCTTATTTCATTGCATCGTTTACAGGCTGGCTATCTACAAACTGCTCGAAACTGATTATTTTTCCGTCCTTCAGTTTCCAAACGTGGGCCACTCTTGCTTTAAATGGCTTACCGGTAATTTTATAGGTTCCGGTATAGGTTCCATAGGCCACTACATTGTCTGCGTTGGCTACATAATCTTCGGGCGTGAATTTATAATCGGTCCATTCACTTCCTAATCTGCTAAAAACGTTTTTGGTTACTTCCGCCAATCCGATGTAGGTGCCTGCATAGGGAAAACCCTTAGCTTCGGTCCAAGAGATATCATCCGCTACATATTTAGCAAGATTTTTACCATTTTCTTCCGAAGTTTTACCTTCGTAAGTACTTTTTACAATTTCAAGATTTGTCATTTTCTTTTGATTTGATAAACAGCCTGACGCTGCAAAAAGCACCATCAGGCTGAATATGATTTTAAGTTTTACCATTTCATTTCGCCAGTATTTACTTTGGCGCCAATTTGCAATGCAGTTTCAAAAGTAAGCGCCGGATATTTCGCCTTAATCGCTTTGATCAATTCTTCAGATGTTTTGTTGGTTTTTAATGCTTCTTCATAGAACTGGATATAGCTTTTAGTATGTTTTACTGCGCTAACATCAAATGGGCTTACATTGTTGGCATGTGCAGGAATAACGATTGAAGGGTGTAAAGCTTCGATTTTATCTAAAACAGTAATCCAGTTTTTGCGGGCATCTGCTGTCTGCGCATCGGCCATCCAAAGGTTAAAAGTAGTTCCAAAAACATTAATGCCACCTATTACAGCCTTGATAGAAGGAACCCAAACGAAAGTTTTGGCTGGAAATTCATCCAATCCAAATATTTCAAGTTTCTGCCCCTCTAAGTCGATGCTATTTCCTTTTAAAACCTGAGGCAATATCACATTAGAAGTAATGGCTTTACCCAACCGCTCACCCCAAACGTCCAGTTTTTTTTGCGAAGTGGCTTTGATCGCCTCTACTGTTGCAGGTGATGCATAAGCAGTAACTTCCGGGAAATATTTTTTAAATACTTCCAGTCCGAAATAGTAATCCGGATCGGCGTGAGAAACATAAATAATGGTTAATTTCTTTCCAGATTTTTTGATTTCCGAAGCTACCTTTTCGGCATCTGCCAGGGTAAACTGTGCGTCGATCAACACGGCATCTGTTTTGCCAGAAACGATTACCGATGCCACACCAAAAGCATTTTCTGATGCGTTATAAACTTCCAGTTTTAAATTAGTGGTTTCAACAGTTTTGAAACTTTGTGCATTTGCTTCCATATTGGATGAGATTAAAATTGTTAAGAATAATGTTGTGATAATTGATTTCATACCTTTGTTTAATTGATCATACAAAGATGCGTCTCTTAACAAGTCAAAAAGATTGAACAAGTTCAATAAATAACCCCGCGCAAGCCCCGGGGCAATGTTATTATTTAAGGTTTTTAACCACGGATGTACACAGATAAACACGGATTTTTATAGCTGTGTGCATCCTTTTTATCTGTGGTTAAATTATTTTCACCTGTGCCAATGGCTTAAATAACGACATTGAGTCCTGAAGTATCGGTGGAACAGCGTTTATTTTTTTGTTTTATGAAAACTCTTCGTTTTCAAACTTTCTGCTTTTATCCCGAGGAAAGCCTCAAGGTATGCTCTTCGAATAAATAGCGGCACCTAACCGGCATTGACTATTTTCTTTCTGATTTTGCTCAAAAATTCATGGCTGATGCCCAAATATGCAGCAATCTGAAGATTGGTCAGTCGTTGCAATAACTGAGGATATTTCTCAATAAAATCCAGGTAGCGCTGGTCGGCAGTTTTGCTTAGATTATCGATCATTCTCCTCTGCAGGGCAACATGGGTTTTTTGGGTCATGATCCTGAATAGTTTTTCTATTTTCGGAAGATTGGTATAGGCAAATTCCTTGTCCTTTTTAGAAATGAGCTGTACTTCGCTATCTTCAAGTGCTTCTATATAAAGCTGGGAAGGTTTCTCATTCGTAAAACTATCAATATCGGTGATCCACCAATTCTCCATGGCAAAATACAGTACATTTTCAAAACCATTTTTATCTAAGTGATATACACGAAAAAGTCCTTTCACCACAAATCCTTCAAATTTGCAGATTTCACCCGCTGCCAGTAGAAAACTCTTTTTTTTGATCAGTTTATGCTCAAAGAGGTCACAGAACAGATCTCTTTCATCTTCTGAAATGGATATGTGACTGGAGATATTTTGTTTGAGAAGCTCTTTCATAAAGTCTGTACCATCAGATAAATAGCAGTTGTAAAGATATCTGCGGAGATTTGATTTTACTAACGCTAAACTAATAAAAAGTCTGCTTTGTTTTCTCCATAAACATTTAGCTTATCCTGAATAGGTACTGAGGGTTACTTGATCTCTAGTTAAGTATCCGGCAAAAGATTCGAACTACAAATCTTATTACCAGAAACTAACTTTTATTCAGCACATCCTTATAATAAAGAGTAGCGCTATTTATCTTGTAAAATGTATAGCCCAAAGGGTTCAAAATGCAAACGCAATTAACAGAAACTAATCTTGCCCCGGCAGTTCCTACTCCCCTCCTAATTTAGGAGGGGCAAGGGGGTGGTAACTGAACAAAATTAATTTAAAAATGATTATATTGAATCATGGCAATCCATAATCTTAAATAGCTAAAAAGAGAAAAGAAAAGGGCTGAGAAACAACCTCACTCCTGCTGAAGCTACCATGTGGATGTACCTGCAAAATTCCAGACTTGATGGCAAAAAATTCAGACGCCAACACAGTGTTGGAAATTATATTTTAGATTTTTACTGTCCATCAGAAAAATTAGCTATTGAAGTTGATGGCAGTAGTCATGATGATTATTCAGCAGAAATATACGATAAAGAACGAACTGATTTTTTAAACAGTAAAGGAATTAGGGTAATCAGATTTGAGAATGCTGAAGTTTTTGAATCAGAAGAATTGATATGCGAGGCGATTAAAACATATTTCAAAAAACCACCCCCAGCCCCTCCTTGCAATAAGGAGGGGAGCTGATTTACCTAATAAGATAATACATGTAATCAGATTTGAGAATGCTGAAGTTTTTGAATCAGAAGAATTGATGTGCGAGGCGATTAGAACATATTTCAAAAAACCACCCCCAGCCCCTCCTTGCAATAAGGAGGGGAGCTGATTTACCTAGTAAGATAATACAACAAAAGATTCGAACTATAAATCTTATTACCAGAAACTAACCTTTACTCAGCACATCCTTATAATAAAGAGTAACGCTATTTTATCTTGTAAAATGTATAGCCCAAAGGGTTCAAATATAAACGCAATTAATAACAGGAACTAATCATGCCGCGGCAGTTCCTACTCCCCTCCTGGTTTAGGAGGGGCAAGGGGGTGGTAACTGAGCAAAATTAATTTAAAAAATGATTACATTGAGGCGTGGCAATCCATAATCTTAAACAGCTAAAAGAGAAAAGAAAGGAGCTGAGAAACAACCTCACTCCTGCTGAAGCTACCATGTGGATGTACCTGCAAAATTCAAAACTTGATGGCAAAAAATTCAGACGCCAACACAGTGTTGGAAATTATATATTTCAAAAAACCACCCCCAGCCCCTCCTTGCAATAAGGAGGGGAGCTGATTTACCTAGTAAGATAAGATAATACATGTAATCAGATTTGAGAATGCTGAAATTTTTGAATCAGAAGAATTGATGTGCGAGGCGATTAGAACATATTTCAAAAAACCACCCTTTCCTGGCGCAAGTCTTAGCGGTTAGGGAGCTGTTGTGGCTGACTTGTCCTTTCCAAAAACTCAATAAATTAATTATCGAAATAATCATTTTTACTAAAGCGCAAATCAATAGGAAATAAAAAACCCGGAGTCAAGATTAAAAAAACCTGAACTCCAATGAAGTAAATCGTACCCAAAAAACCCTATGTACAAGTGCAAGAGTAAGTTATTTGATGATTTACCGTACACCATCCCAGGTAGGGCTGTAGTTAAAGATAATTCTTGAACCCGCTAATAAATTTTTGTGCCCATCGCCCATCTGATCGATTGAATGCGCTCAGGCATTACGACGATAGCTGCTTGGACTTTGGCCACTATGTTTCTTAAAAAATTTACTGAATACGAACTGGTCACTGAAGTTCAATGATTCAGCAATATGTGCAATTGGCAACCCGGACTCATTTAATAATACCTTTGCCTCTAAAATGAGCATTTCATCGATCAGTTCTCCCGCGGTTTTACCTGTAAGCCCTCGTGTAGCAGTGGTTAGATATTTTGGGGTGATATTTAGCATATCAGCATAAGCCTGTACACTTCTTTCCACTTTAAATTTCTTCATAACAAGCTTAAGGAATTGATGAACCACATATTCCTTCCGGCTGCCAGGTACTACGTATGGCTGGACTTCTGATTGATACAATGCACCAACCTCGAAAATAAGCGCTGAAAAAAGGTGCCGCAAGATATCCTCCGCATAAAACCTATTCGCTCGTGTGTCCTTCATCTTTAGCGCCAGTACGGAGAGTTGAGCCTTGAACAAGTCGACCTGATCTTCGCTGAGCCTGGACACCGGGCTAATGATACCGGTCAGGTAATCATAAGCCTCTGCGGTCTTCGACGGGATGGCTGAGTTTAATAAATAGTCATTTGAGAATAGTAGATTGGTCGCTTTACAATCTGGGGTAACCGTACCAAAGTGACGGATGGTATTGGTGGTAAACAATACAAGATCATTTTTTCTCAGCGTGTATTCCAGCAGATTGATCTTTACATTTACCTCTCCATCAGTGATCAGGTGAATCGAATTATGATCGGCACGATATGGCGACATAAAGGATGTATCCATTTCCTGCGAATCGGTATCAAAAACGTACAGGCCCTTAAATTTGGTATTGATATCCAGCCGGGACTTTAGAAAATCAACCGTCAGTTCCTCAATACGTTTTTTCTTATTTTTCATAATACCGATAAGCCTAGATCCCAGGCGTTTTTCCTGTTTGCTGCAGGTTGACATAGATAACAATAATTTATTATACCACCTGAAATACGATATCAATATGGGAGGGAAATCTGAACATATTTCGGCCGTATCTGGCCATGTTTCTAAGCATTCACAGTCCCTAGATTTGTATCGTAAACAAAAACAAAAGCCATTTAGTCAAAAATAACAATTAAAATTATGACACAGCAAATCAATTACAGCAATGAACTTTCCGGAAAGATCGCCCTTGTAACAGGTGGCACCAAAGGTGCCGGCAAAGCAATTGCAGAACGTTTAAAGGCCGCTGGTGCCACAGTGATCATTACGGCGAGGAACAAAGCCGAACAACCAGATCCTGAACTTTATTTTGTTTCTGCTGACCTGAGCAGATCAAAAGATGCGGAAAAAGTAATCAGCGAGGTACTGTCAACCTATGGCAGGCTGGATATCCTGGTAAACAACCTTGGCAGTTCAACAACACCAGCCGGTGGATTTTCAGCATTGAGTAATGAAGATTGGATATCGACCTTGCAAGCTAATCTACTTGCGCCAGTGAGACTTGACAAGGGATTTTTACCACAGATGATCGATCGTAAAGATGGTGTTATCATTCACATCGCTTCCATCCAGGGCAAATTGCCGCTATACGATTCCACATTGCCCTATGCAGCTTCAAAAGCAGCCCTGATCAATTACAGTAAAAGTTTATCAAATGAGGTTACGCCAAAAGGTGTACGTGTGCTAACCGTTTCGCCAGGATGGATAAATACTACAGCATCGGAAGCCTGGCTGGGTGAGATTGCCAGAAATTCCAATAGCACTATAGAGCAGGCTCAGCAAAGTGTTATGGATGCATTGGGAGGAATACCTTTCGGCAGGCCGGCCCAACCAGAGGAAGTGGCCGAATTGGTCGGCTTTCTGGTCTCGCCAAGAGCCAATTACCTAACAGGAACAAACTTCGTCATCGATGGCGGAACGGTACCAACTATTTAACCACTTAAACATATCATCATGGAATTACCACAGGTAGTATCGCGTTTCATAGAAACGCAGCACAATTGCGATAGCAAGGCTTTCGCGGATTGTTTCACCGAATCTGCCACCGTTCATGACGAAGGGAAAACCCATAATGGCAAACAAGAAATTCATCAATGGATTCAGCATGCAATGGATGCGTACAAATCTGAGCTGGAACCACTCAACTATGAGCAGACCGGGTCAAGCGGTGTACTTACCGCAAATATTTCTGGCACCTTTCCGGGAAGTCCGGTAAAGCTGAATTTCAATTTTGGCTTTAAGGATAACCTTATCGATTCCCTAAATGTGACTGAATAATATTTTGGGCATATATATGGCACGATGACACACAACATCAGAAAACCGCCCATCTTAGATGCGGCGGTTTTCTTTCACTATGCTGTTATAGGGTAATGTTGTAATGATTAACTATCCAAATTATTTTTAACAAAATATGAAAGAGGCAGGCTTTTGGATGATTTAGAGCCTGTTTAAATTTCTATAACAAATATAAATAGCCTTTTGCTGTCACACTGAGGGATAATTTATTGTATAAAATCAATATAAATGACAGATTTTTAGTGAATTATAGGCTGCGAGGAATCGTCATTCCCAACCTGATTGGGAACCACGGAGTGATCATGAATGCCTTTGAAACGAGGTAAACTCATGAATAATAGTAATGCAAGTGCTTTAAGATTCCCGCCTGCGCGGGAATGACGGCCGTGCTAATGGATTCTGTCAATTGTAGCGTAGTCGAAGTGTTTTATTAATGCGTTGAAATAGTCATCGACTACGCTCAGACTGACATACGAATTAAATTTTATTTAATTTTAAACAGGCTCTTAGATATTTAAATAAAGGTTTAGCACTACCGTCGAGTATACTTATCTGTATCGAGCGAAGTACTATAGTCTCCGCAATATATCTTCTGGTCAAAAGTGTTCAAACAATCTGCTAATCCTCCCTTAATTGCAACAGCCCTTAGATTATGCTATCCTCATTTTCTCACGGTTTCTACTTTAACGCAACATCCATTTTTGTCAAAAATTTATCAACCGCCTCTTTTATGTCAATTCCAGACCTCTCTGCCAGCACAATTAACCACCAAATATTTTCAGCAAGTTTATGTTCCAGTTCTGTCTCAGAACCGGCTTTGGGCCAGCGCTGCTGTTGCGACATAATATTGCGTCCAACCAGTCCGGCATCAGTAAGGTAGGCCAAAGCATCTTCTTCCACTGTCCACTCACTTCCGTGATGCAGCAGCTCTAGTTCATGGTACTTTTTTCTTATTTCCAGCGATCTGTGGATAATCTCGTCAAAATTTTCTTTACTCATTAACATATCATTTAGTGAATTAAATTGGCGCTAACAAAAGAGATTTTACCGTTTTCAAATTTGAATTCAAATGTTCCTCCAATTTTACCTTCCGCAAAATCACCAGAAAATTGAACTTCCAAATGTGCATTTTGTTGATCTATTATAATGAGCGCTACCTGATCTGTATGGGTATTGTACCCTATAAAGTAGTCATCAAAATATTGCTGAATTCCTTTATGCCCTTTAAACTTTCTACCTACCGATGGATCGTCTAAAATAGCAGCAGGTAAATAAAAACTTAAATATTTTTCTGTGTTGAATGTATTGCTGGCTGCAATCCATTCCGTGATAAAAGTTTGTATGTCCATTTTTTCTTTTTTACCATATTACTATGGTTGTTTACTCTTTCAATCTAATTCAGCAAACTCTTTTTATAATCTGACGGAGAAAAGGAGGTCTTATTTTTAAATAACTTATTGAATGACTGCGGGTGCTCAAAGCCTAAATGATATGCGATCTCGGCAATGCTAAGTTCATTTTTCGCAAGATATTCCTTTGCTTTTTCTACCACCTTTTCGTGAATGAATTGCTGGGTATTTAATCCGACAAGATTTCGCAACAGATCGCTCAAATATCTTGGCGTTACCTTTAGATTTTCGGCCAAAGTGTTCACATCAGGAAGCCCTTTGATTAAAGAACGTTCTTCTCTGAAATAGTCATCCAATTGCTGTTCCAATCCGGCAAGAAGGTCGTTGCTCACAGTCTTCCTGGTGAGAAACTGCCGGTCATAAAATCGATTGGCATAATTGAGCAGCAACTCGATTTGCGAAATGATCACATCCTGGCTGAATTTATCAATACGCTCATTCAGCTCATCCTGTATAAACCTGTAAATGCTCAGGATGGTTGCTTTTTCTTTTTCCGAAAGATATAACGCCTCTGCGGCAGAATAACTAAAAAAACCATATTGTTTAATCCCGGAATTTAGCGGATAGGATCTTAAGAAATCCGGGTGGATATGGAGCGTCATCCCACTATAGTCCGCTTCCTCATCCTGCATTTTCAAAAGCTGTCCGGGGGCGATGAACGACATTCCGCCTTCTTCAAAATCGTAGTACCCCTGACCATATTTCAGTTTCCCTGAAAAACCCGTCTTGAAAGAGATTTTGTAAAAATTCAGGATGATGCCATGCTCAAAATCCATTGGATCAAACTTTGCATCTCCATAATTCATAACGCTGATCAGCGGATGGGACGGAGCCGCCTGCCCCATCGCCTTATGCAACTGGGAAAGCGAATCGAATAAGACAGGATGTTTTCTCATTGTACAAATTTAGTTAATTCATCAGAAGCCACTCCCATATCAATCCATTATAGAATGGCTATATCTATTAAAATATGAACTGGGAACGGATTTTTTCGAATTGTCCTTCCGGAGTTAATTCAAGGCGCTCTTGATATAAACCTTTAGCATCATTACCGGCAATATATCTCAGTTGTTCTTTATTGTCTCTAGCTGCATCATAAATGATTTTGGCTACGTCTTCTGCTTTTGTGTAACTGGCAATCTGCTCTTCGCTATAACCTTCACTAACCTTAGTCACCAGTTGACTGTAAGCTTCATGCATTCCGCCCTGCAAAGATCTTCCTGCAAAGTTAGTTTGCATTCCACCCGGGGCCACTACTTTCACCGAAATTCCAAATTGTGCCAATTCATAAGCCAGACCTTCTGAAAAACCATCAACAGCGAATTTGGTAGCATTATAAATGGAACAGGTTGGCTATCCCAGCAGGCCAAATGTACTCGTAATATTGATGAACGTTCCACTCTTTCTTTCTCTAAAATATGGGATAAATGCTCTTGTAACATTGATCACGCCAAATAAATTCGTCTGTACCTGAGTCTGGATTTGCTCATCTGTAAAGGCTTCCAGCGGACCAATTAACCCATAACCTGCGTTGTTTAATACTACATCAACAGCATGGGACTTCAAAACCTCTGCTATCGTATTCTTTATTTTTTCCGAATCAGTAACATCCAATTGAACTATGGTTACATTTGGAAGTTCCTTCAATTCATTTTCCTTTTCGGGATCGCGCATTGTTGCGATTACCTGCCAGCCATTTGCATGAAATAATTTGGCTGTTGATTTGCCCAGCCCGGATGAGGCTCCGGTAATGAAAATTGTCTTTTGCATAATTCTTTGTTTAGATTGAACTATACAAAAGTGGGCATTGCATAAACACTGAAATTAGTCTAAAACGAATTATTGTAAGTCAAAATGACGTTTTAGATTTAAAGCTGTAACGGGTGTTCAAACTAATCTGCTATTCCCACTTTACCAAACTGAAAATTAAGCCAAATTACAAAGTCTATAAGTACATATTTCCCCTTTAAATCTGATAATTTAATCAAATTTCTTCCGGGTTTTGCTGCCCGAAATCAGGTGCATTTCGTCCAATTTTCTGTAGATCTTACAAACAACATTCCGGCACTAAAACCTTTGCTTAACAATATTGTTGTATCTTCATATCGGTTCAGAACACATTATTTTTTACGAACTGCAACAATATGTTCGCAGCCCAAATGAATAAACGCGCTCATGGCGAAAGAAATTAAAGCGATCAAGTATCCTCAATGCAGTAGCACTGCCAAAACTGAAATCAAGCCCGACGTTTACCCTTACATAAACCGCCAAACGGAGTATTACCTGGACGATGATGATATCACTGTAAATTATAACCATAACTACAGCTATGCAAACGCCAATCTTGCTTTGGGCGCTCAAAAAACGAAGCTTGTCATTGCCATAGCCGCAATTGTGTTTGTTATCCTAGCAATTTCTATTTTGGCTGGTCTGTTATCCAAATCCGCTCCGATAGTCAACAATTCCCTGCCTGGCGGAAATGCAGAGCCGCAAAAAGAATATTTAGCACAAAGCCTGGTCGCCTCCGGATACAAGGGTTCGCAAATAAATCTGATCTTAAAGCTACAATCATGAAATTATCAATCATAAATAAATTACAGCAATCTAAAGTGAAAATCGCATTGGGCTTACTCATCCTGTGTTCATCTTTAACAACACAGGCTCAAAATGGCACTTATGAAAAAAAAGCTGCAAACGGGGCTTATGGGATCATTTCTTTTCAAAAAAATGGCGATAAGGTAACAGCAGAAATTTTCAGCTGGTGGAATACTAAATCGGCACAGATGGGTAGCTATAGTGGCAAAGGAACATTACAGCAGAACAGGGTTGTTTTACACAGTGAAGAAAACGATCCAGGCTGTGTTGTTACACTAAATCTTATTCAGGGCAAAATTAAGGCTTCGTTTAATAACTGCAATACCGATCACCTTACTACAGACTTTGATGGCCTCTACAATAAAATTACCAATGCCGTAGCTGGTGAATACATCGTAAAAGTACCTAAGGCCTATTTTTACCGAAAACCAGATGCAGGAAGCAAACTTAAAACCTACGTACTAAAAGGCGATAAAGTTAGGTTAGATATCGATAGAATTGGCGCCAGCACGCAAAATTGGCTGTTTGTATATTTTGTGGGTAAGGATGGCAAAGAAACAGCCGGGTATATCCCTATTTCCAACCTTAGCCTAACGGACTGACGGGATAACAATGATATTTGAAGTCAAATACGTCCGCGAAACATTATCGTCATTTCGACCGCAGTGGAGAAATCTTTTAAATTTGATTTCAATAAATAGTACAAAGATCTCTCCACTTCGCGTTGCTCCGGTCGAGATGACGACCTTTTTTGGGAGTCTATCAATGGTAGCGGAGTCGATTGCTTTTTTAATGCGTTGAAATGGTCTTCGACTACTACCATTGACGTTATTTTACAAATAATTATTAATCAGTATTTTAACTACTTTCGCATTTCCATCCAGCTAGGCCATAGCACGGTATCCCCGTTCTACTTAAATCCGGCCTAACAAATTTTTCGGGCTCCACTGACAAAGCCATCCCACTGGC
The DNA here is from genome assembly GCF_019317285.1 of Pedobacter sp. D749. Classification (NCBI taxonomy): domain Bacteria; kingdom Pseudomonadati; phylum Bacteroidota; class Sphingobacteriia; order Sphingobacteriales; family Sphingobacteriaceae; genus Pedobacter; species Pedobacter sp. D749. Next base: position 1,015,530 of record NZ_CP079218.1, on the reverse strand, counting down.
TTCGAAAGAAAAATTTTCAGCCGGTGTTTTTTGTTTCTTTTTGACACCAAAAAGAAAGAGCCCTTCGGCGGCGGCGAGCCGAGGCAAGATCGTGGTGTATGGCAAAAGACATTAATCCACCTTTTTTGATAAACGGATCCATTTCTCCTAATTATCAGTTGTAATTCTCTTTTTATGGTTTGTACCCCATTGCGCCAGGGCAGTGATGATATCCTTTAAAGATTCACTATATTCAGTGGGCAGGTATTCCACTATAACCGGAAACTGGTCGGCCAGCACTTTTCTCTCCACCAGTTGATTTATTTCTAATTTCTTTAATTCTACCGACAGCATTTTTGCAGAAATTCCTTTTACCGTTCGTTGCAGTTCATTAAATCTGGTATTGCCACCTAAAACCCCGATCATCACCCTAATGGTCCACCTGCCGCCAAGAACATAAAGGGCATCCTCAGTTGCCGATATACGGTTTGTACACTGTACTGGTGTGTATTCTAATTTACTTGTTGCCATAGTTTCTATTTGATTCAACTAACCTAAAGGTAAGTACTTACCTTTAGTATACTACTATAATTTGGTTAGCTAATATACATAACTTTGTAACGCACAAAAAACAAAGAAATGAACAAATTAAAAATTGCCTATTACGCAACCACCGGAATTATTTCAGCAATGATGCTGTTTATTGCTTTTGAAACCCTCACGAAGCCCGAAGTCAAAATATCAATGGCACATTTAGGTTTCCCAGATTATTTCCGGATTGAATTGGGAATTGCAAAAATTATAGGTGCAGTTTTAATCTGGTTGCCTGCCCGCTTGCTGAGGGAAACTGCATACATCGGTTTCGCTATCATGTTTGCCTCAGCTTCCCTATCACATGCGGCGGTAGGCGATCCTGTTGGCAAAGTGATAACAGGATTGGTTTTCCTGGCGATCTTAATTGTGTCGTATGTATGTGGTGCAAAACTTCAAAAAACAAACAGAGATTAATAAAAATTTAAAAAATAAATTTATGATTTTAGTTACAGGAGCAACAGGTCCGTTTGGTTCTAAAGCAGTTGAACATTTGTTAAAGAAAGGCGTTGAATCATCAGCGATTGCTGTTTTGGTAAGAGACAGCAACAAAGCAAAGGATCTGGAAAAAGGAATAGCGATTAGGAAAGGTGATTATACCGATCATAGTTCGATGGTAAAGGCTTTTACTGGTGTAGATAAATTATTGCTGGTATCAAGCAACAACAGAGAAGCGATTGAAAACCGGACTCAGCAGCATAAAAACGCAATAAATGCGGCCAAAGAAGCTGGTGTAAAACATATTGTGTACACTTCTTTTGTGAGAAAACCAGGATCTGAGGAATCAGCGATTGCTGATTTTCAAAATTCTCACCTCGAGACGGAAAAACACCTGGTCAACAGCGGGCTGGATTATACGATACTTCAAAATGGGATCTATGCAGAAATGATAATGGCTTTTTCAGGTGATAAGGTTGCCGGAACTAAAAGCATTTTGTTTCCGGCAGGCGAAGGTAAAGCGAGCTGGGTGCTTCGTGAGGAATTGGCAGAAGCTGCTGCTCATGTTTTAATCACCGAAGGCCATAAAAATAAAATCTATACGTTGACTAATTCCGAAGCTGTAGGTTTCGAATTCGTCGCACAGCATATATCTGACATACTCGGCAAAGAAATTGAATACAAATCTCCTGGCATCAACGAATTTAATGCGATTCTGCAAAAGGCAAATGTCCCGGAAATGTACATTAATATGTTAACCATGTGGGGTACTGCATTGAAACAGCAGGCAATGGATAAGGAAGATGATACTTTAGCCGGTTTTTTGAGGAGAGAGCCAACTTCTGTACGCCAATATCTGGAAAATTATTTTAGAAAATAGTGGATATAACTTTGATACCTTCAATAAGAAAGGATTTATTTAAATCCAGACCAAAAATCAAGGCGATTTATTATTAAATCGCCTTGAACAGATTATATTGGAACAAAAATTTAGTATATAAAAGTTATTTAAATTTAAGGTTTAACGATACAATATTGGATACCAGACTTGTTGAACGAGAATAGTGGCCATACCTCAACTCAAGCATGTTCAGTCTCTGCCAGCCAAATACACCTTTAGGTGGGGAGAAGCGGATCCCTGCGCCATAAAAATCACTGGTCAATGTGGACAGGTCATAATCGCTGGTAAAATATTGTTCTGACGGCGAATGCTGGCCATAAGGTGCAAAATACTTGGTCCCCACCTGGTTGTTATACCGATAAAAAGGACTGATAGAAAAGAATGAATTGATTTTAACTGGTATTTCAAGTTCAGCTGTGTGTGCCCTGATGCCCCAATTATCCATATAGTACCGATAAAAGGTGCGAATGACAAAACGGTCGTCCAAAAAGTAGTTCATGCGCAATCCTATAGGAAGTTTATAACGCTTATCCGGTAAAGTTTCCGAGCGTAGCGAACCGTCCGTAAAGTAATCACGCTGGTATTTTGTGGCAAGCAAGCCTTTCTGATAGGAAGGTTCTAAAATCAGCGAAGCCTGAAACTTCTGGTTGATCACCTGGGCCAGAGAGAAAGATGCACTAAAGGAATTTCGTGGTGCAGTATCATACTGCTCACCGCCCCTTCCGGTGTTTCCGGTTCGTAATTCTATCGGAAGGATAACGGTCCACTGGTCTAAAAATGCCTGAAGTTTAAAATCAAACTGGGTATTTTTATCTTTTGATAAACGGGTTAGATTGAAAGCTGCGCCCATCGATTGATAATCAAACTCTGTTGAATAAGAGCCTGTAAAGCCAAATGAATTCCCGGTTTCCTCATTGGATTGCGTCCAGTTTAAAGAAGGATAAATTCGGGTATCTGCCGAAGAGGCGGAAGAAATGGTGCTTGGATCTATCTTATCAGATGATGCCGAAGTATAGTGATCTACCCCCAATTCGAACAGGAAAGTATTTTTCTTTCCATTCTTGTTAAATTTGGACATCTGCAAGTCAATCGTATTTGCAAAATCGCTCAGTTTCTCGGTACCAATACCACCTGTAACGGCAGAATTATTCCCGTTCTGATGATAATAGGCTGAAACCAGGTTAATTTCATCGATTTTGAGTTTTCGGGACTGATACCTGCTGCTATCTACTTTTGCGGGTGCTGGTTTGGTTTGTGCATAGGTGCTTAAGATACCGAAGTACATAAACAACACATGAAGATATATTTTTCTCATTTCCGACGCTGATTAATTACAACCACAACCACCACCACTTTTGCCGCCATTGGCGCCCGATGCACCTTCACGATACAGCTGGAAACTCTGCTCAAATTTTTGAGCCTTCCGGGCAGAAAGAATCATGTCCGCATCGTTAATTTTGCTTTTTTGATAGGGCTTTACACTACTGCAGGAAGTAAGCATACAGCTGAAGAAAATTACAGTAATCAGGGAAAGAAAAAATGTTTTTGAAATTTTCATATTTATATCACATTAATATTGTTTGAAGTAAAAACCCGATCATAATCGTCAATCACGATACAAGCCACTTGTTTAATCTGGTTAATCAGCTCCAGCCCTACTTTTACACCCATTACCACAACGGGTGTGGCAAGTGCATCAGCAAGTTCTGCACTTGGGCATATAATGCTTACGCTTTTAACGCCACTTACCGGGAGCCCGGTTTTGGGATCTATGGTATGCGAATAACGCTTGCCATCAATGGTTACATATTTTTCATAACTGCCTGAAGTAGCAATTGCCATATCGCTGATATTTAGCGCAGAGAATGGCCTGTCGGTTTGTTCGGGATCTGCAATACCTACTGTCCATGGACGACCATCAATCTGAGCACCCCAGGTAACCAGGTCTCCAGCTGCATTCACAATCCCGCTTTTGATGCCGATTTTTTGCAGCACCAACTTTGCCTTATCGGCTGCATAGCCCTTTCCAATTCCGCCAAAACCAATACGCATGCCTTTATTTTTAAGCAGAACAGTTGAACGTTCTTTATCCACGATTACATTCCGATAATCAATCAGTTCAACAGATGCCAATGCCGTCTGCTCATCGGGTAAGCTCGTCATATTCGGATCAAAGTTCCAAAGTTGTTTATCTATCGATCCGTAGGTAATATCGAAAGCACCATCGGTAATTTCTGATATTCTTATCGAACGCTCGATAAGGCTAATCACTTCATCCTCAACTTTTACGGGCTTCAAACCTGCATTTTCGTTTATAAGATTCGTCTGGCTGAGGTCGCTGAAAGTAGTGAGCAGGTATTCTATCCGCTTTACTTCTTCTATTGCAGCATCTATTGCTGCATTTCCCTCCTGCCCATCTTCGGCGATTACGGTAAACTCAAAGCGGTTTCCCATGAGTTTGAGTACCCGGTTTACAGAAACAGGTTTAGCCATTTTTTAATTATTTTCTTAGTTTATCTATCTCAGAGACAAATGCCTGCGGACTTTCATCAGGAAAGCCATCCCAGCTTTTAAGCACTTTTCCATTTTCATCAACCAAAACAGTAAAAGGGAACTTACCATCTTTATTATAGACTTCTGCCAGTGATTCGTTGAGTTTAATTTGTTCTTTAGAAAGCTGGTTTTTCTTCTGCCTCGGAAAATCAGCCCTTACCAATAATAAATTGCTGGCTGCGTATTTTTCAAAGCTTTCTGATTCCAAAATCTCTTTTCGGAGGCGAATGCATGGACCGCACCAGTCTGAACCTGAAAAATTAATCAGGATTTGCTTATGTGTAATCTTTGCCTGTTTCTGTGCTTCAGTAAAGTTCCCCATCCACGATAAGGGAATGGAAAATAGTCCCAATAGGGCAACAAAAAGTAGTTTCATCATTTTTTAAGAATAAATTTTTAAAATCGTATCCGTAAGCTGGGTATTATAAAAGGTTAAAGAACGTGAAGCCGGACCATTGGTTACGGCGCCGTTTTCAGAAAAGGTTGCACCATGGTTGGGGCAATAAAAGCGGTTGTTTGCAGATTGATAAGTTAGGGTATAACTTTCATGGGTACACGATCGTTGCACGGCAATATATGTTCCTGCTTTTGTTTTTGCCACGATAACCCCATTTGATACTAATGAACCACCATTGCTTAACAAGGCCACATTGGCTGCAAGGCTTAAATCCATTGTAAAGTTTATACCAGCAGGGCCTGTGGTGTCTGTGGAACTATTGCCATCAGTCTTTTTACAACCGATACAGTTGAGCAGTGCAAAGGCCGCAGCACTCATCGCGATGCTATTAAGAAAATCTTTTCTGTCCATGTTCTTTTTATAGTTAAAATGAGCAATGCAATAAAATATTCAGTTGATAGCCTGATGGATAGCCTTCTTTATCGACAGGTATAAACTGAATAAAGCTGTGTAAAATTATATCTATAAAAAGCTTTTAGGGTTCCGTGCATGCTGGCGCTTGCTTATCAGGAAATATAGATAAAAAGCCAATTGCATGTAACAAAACTATAGACAAAATCTGAAGACATTCTGAAGTTTTAAATTAAAATCTGTTAAATATTTGTTAATGATGAATCTGGGGAGCAAAATCGAAACACGGCTTAAGTAATTAATCTTGCAATTAGAAATGCCGCCCCGGCAGCAATCAAACCTATTGCAGTCACTTTTAAAGCGCCTTTTATTGGCGGCTGGCCGGTTACCTTGCTTTTGAAATAGCCAAATACAAACAAACAAATGGTGGTCAGCACAGCGGAGAGGATAAGTCCATTCTGCGGCATCGAAGTAAAAAAATAAGCTGATAAGGGTAGCATGCCACCAACACAATAAGAAAACCCTATGGTAAGCGCACTGTTTCTCGCCCTGTTCACATCTGGTTTTTCCAGACCCAGCTCAAATTTCATCATAAAATCTACCCAGTGGTCTTTATTCTTACTCATCTGATCTACAATAAGTTGCTGCGCGTTATTATCCAGTCCGTATTCGGCAAAAATCTCTTTTACCTCTTCTTTTTCCTTTTCGGGTACATTTTCAACTTCCAGGTATTCCCTTTTCAGCTCACTTTCATAGTGCTCCTGCTCTGTTTTTCCCGCCAGGTAACCGCCAAGTCCCATAGCAATGCAGCCAGCAATGATCTCCGCAATACCCGCAGTAATGATAATTGAATTGCTGCTAACCGCAGCACTCAGCCCGGCAGCAAGCGCAAAGGGCACGGTGAGCCCATCACTCATTCCGATCACGATATCAGAAATGAAAGCTGAGCTTTTTAAATGCTGTTCATTATGAAACTTACTCATATGTTTAGCCTTATGTTAAATTAAATATCCGTCATCTTAATTTTCTCCACCGTTGATCATGTCCGAAACAATTCCCTTTCCATCCTTCCGCTCGGCCAGGAACACGCCTGCCAGGTGAAGAACAATAAAAGCCAGTATCAGGTACATGCAGAAACCATGAAATTCCTTAATGCTGTGGTTCATGTTTTGCGGGATGCCGGTATAATCTTCAAAAGCAAGCAGCAGGCCGGTAACCACCATAATAAGAAGCAGGAGGTAAAAAATGATGTAAAGTCCTTTTACCACCAGTTCGTGCTTTGCTGTTTCACGTTCTTTTTTTAAGATAAAATATGCCTGATAAGCTTTTTTGAGTTTGGGAAAGAGTTTTTGCGAGGGAGGCATAAAAAACGCTGCAATTAACCTGAACAGAAAAAGCGCGGCTAAGGCATAGCCAAAATAAATATGTATGCCCCATACCTGATCTTCCAGGCCATGTGTAACTGCACCGGCCTGTTTATCGCTTATTGAAACTCCTGCATTTATCAGTTCATTTTTCACAAAGCTACGTTGCGATCCATCAAAGAGCGTGGAGTTGATCAGCACGGTGAATAGTGAACCGGAAATGATGATGAAATTTACCCAGTGCCATAAACGAGTGGCAGGGGCATATCTCTTTCCTTTTTTGATCGCTCCGATTTCCTGATTGTTGGGTTCGATAATGGACATGTATTTTATTGATGGTTAAATGTAATGGTGAAGGTGTGCAGGTCCTGATGATAGGAATAATCAAGCTGGTAACGTTGCCGGTTGCAGATCTGTTTCAGTATGGCAAGCCCCAGCCCTGTACCTTCTGAGGCATTATCTTTATAAAAACGGTCGAATATTTTTTCGGGATCAAGCGCTTTATTGTGTCCGGTATTGGCAAATACGATTTTATCAGTTTCCAGACTTATCTCAATTTTACCTCCATCGTAATTATGTCTGATTACGTTGCTGAAAAGATTATTAATCAGTATTTCAAGTAAGCTACGGCTTGCAGAAATGCTCACATCAGCTAATGTACTTTCTACAGTGATATTGCGCTCCGAGATAAGTTCCTGGAAGTAAACTTGCTTTTCTTCAATAAGCGATTTCAGGTTAATCTGTTCTTCGTCCTGCAATAAATTGTTATCAATTTTAACCAGGAGTAGTAGTGATTGGTTAAGCTTGGTTAAACGGGAGGTGGCCTTGTACAGTTCAACCAGTGTTTCGCCATCTTCTTTCCCAAGTACATTAGACTGGAGCATGTTATCGAGCTTCGAATTGATCACCGCCAGGGGCGTCATCATTTCATGGGATGCATTTTCGGTAAACAGCTTAATCTCGTTATAATCAGATTTCACCTTCCCCGAAAGTTCCACCAAAACTTTGTTTAATTGCCTGAATTCTGCCACGGGCATTTCTACAGGCTCGTACGGCCGTTCATGATTAATATTGAAGGCCGTAATATTTTTTAAGAGCTGCTCAAAAGGCGTCCAGATTTTTTTGAGCAAAATCCTGTTTACCAATAATACAAGGGCAAAAAGCAGCATCACTGGAATGAGAATAATGAGGCAGATGTTCCTGATTTGCTCCTGCCGTTCAAATTTAGAGGCGATAACCAGAACACAGTAAGGTTGCCCAACCAGTTCGAGTTCGGTTTTAAGATACCTTGCGGTTTCTTTGCGGTGCTTAAGGGGATTATAGAATAGCGTATCACCATAGCTACTGGAAGGATTGGCCTTTTCTATTTTTTTATATTGAACAACAAGGTCCTCAAATTCATGCGGCTGATAAAAATTACCTTTTGCTGAGTACTCCTTTACCTCCATTACCTCTTCCACCAGGTCATGGTCAATTTGCTGATCAAGATAATAGACAAGCATCCGGTAAAAAAGAAATCCGATCAGCAGCAGTCCGAAAAGACTAATGATAATCAGTATCCTGTTGTATCTGGTAAATAGCTTCATACTTCTGTGAATTTATAACCAATGCCATATACGGAATGAAAGTAATCCCTGCTGCCCGCATCAGTAAGCTTTTTACGGATGTTCTTAATATGAGTATAAATGAAATCAAAACTATCGGCCATATCAGCATCATCACCCCAGATGTGCTCAACCGCCGCAGACTTAGAAATCACCTTACCTTTATTTGCAACGAAATAAAGCAGGAGATCAAATTCTTTTTTGGTCATATAAACTGAGTTACCACTTACCAAAACCTCTTTTGCATCCAAATCAATTCGTATTTCATTGAATTCGATATGGCGGTCTCCATTCGCGCTTTTCCGGCGTACAACAGCAAGTATTCTTGCATTCAGTTCAGATAGATGAAAAGGCTTAATCAGGTAATCATCGGCACCAAGGCTCAAACCTTCTATCTTTTGATCAAGAGAGTTTCTCGCTGATATAATGATCACCCCTTCCGGTCTGTTCATCCTTTTAAGATAATTCAGTAGCTGAAGACCTTCTCCATCCGGAAGGGTCAGGTCAAGCAAGATACAATCATAGTCATAACTGTTCAGCCGATCAAGTGCCTCAGCATAGTTGGAGGCCATGCTACAAAGATTACCCTCACAGGTAAGGTATTGTGCTATACTACGCTGCAGGCCTAACTCGTCTTCAATAATCAGGATCTTCATGATGAACAAATATGGTATAAGATACTGAAGACATATTGAAGTTTTGGAACAAAATGAAGAAAACTATCTTAATCGCACATCCTGCCGAAATAATGGTAAAATCATCCTTTAGAAACTTGAAGAGCTTATACACGCGATAAGCTTCCGAAAACACTGTATAAAATTTCTTTATCGAAACTTCTAAGGGAATACTCTAGAGCCTGTTAAAATCACTTAGTTTAAGAAATTACAGCAAGAAAAGAGGTTAAACAAAGCTACTTTGAACGCTGATGATAAACCAAATTTATTAGAGATTTTTCTTTGTGTTTTGAGATATTGTTTCTAAATTGCCTATGCGAATTACTAATTAATATCATCATTCACTTAAACACAGAGCTAAAATCAATTAAATTTCTTTAACAATATTCCTGGTCGAGTGGTAGCCCCACATTTTCAATTTCTCTGTGAAGAGTTATTTGGTAGTTCGCAGCGACCAGGATACTTTATTTTACGGTTATGCGAACTACCAAAAGTAAAAACAAAAACACACAGCTCCCTGCTCAGGTTGTAGCTGAATCAGCCAACATGAATGTATTACCTGCCATTTGCGCGGTAAAGGCTACCTTACATCATATTGATGGCCATGTTTCTGAAATCATGATGACTTTGCCACGCTACACCGGTTGGGCAGAATTTTTAGAAGATGGACAAAATTCCATTCGGGAATATGTGTATCAGCTCACCCGGCATTGGATTCGAATTACCCATTTCTTTATAGAAACCGGAACCATCACCGCTAATGGAACAATAACCTCTTGCTTTTTACCACGCAGGTTCGATATCCCACTGGGCAAATTTTATAAACCAATGGCGCCCGGTTCCTGGGTATCGGCCAATCAACACCCGCACCATCCTAAGTATAACCAAAAAGGATCGAGCAAAAATTTATCAGCGTTGATGGCTATTGCGGGCACCAGAAATGATGTTGTTTATCATCAAATAGAACCGAATATAGTGCTTTGCGGTATTCCATTCGAAAGTAAATCAGCCTATTTCGAAAAAGGCGATATTCCTATCGGGCATTTCCAAAAGAACGGAACCGAATATATGGTGATTTACAGTTATCTTGCTGATGGGAAAGGAAGTTTTGAGTGAGCTAAGGAAGTAAAAAGGTAATGCAAATTTAGCCCCTACTATTGTGGGGGCTTTTATGTGATAAAAAAGGCTGCTATTTTGAACTAGGTGATTTTTCTTTGGATTACCTTGACCAAAGATTATAATAGAACAAAGAATTTGGCAGATCTGGAAGCAAATAATTTAATATTTTTACTTACTGCAAATCATCTTATCAATTTATTTCAGAAAATTGGTTTGAACATTAAGAATTTGTAATTTGATTTCTGAAATTAATGCTTATGGATACTCAAATGCGCCTATATTGGGAGGCTTATTCCGAAACTTTTACAACTGATGATTTAATCAGGGTAATGCATAATCCTTTAAGGGATTATGAAGATGAATTTGTTAATGGTGCCATAGTTGATATAGGTTGTGGTCAAACAAGTTTTCTCTTTGATTATATCAGTACAAACAGAAAATTAATAGGGATTGACAACGAACAATTTCAACTTGACCAACTAAAAAACAGGTTAGATGCCCTACCCATTACAGACGAAAATATCGAATTGTTCAATCTCACTTTGCTTAGTGATCCTTTGCCATCAGAAACCTATTCTGTAGTTTTTCTGGCTAATATCCTCCACTTTTTTAATTTGGCACAATGTCAGGATATAATAAGCCAATTGAAGTTAAATTTAATTTCAGGTTCATTGATATGCGTATGGGTTCATTCAGACAAATATTATAGTAATGACCCAAGTAACCCAGAAAATAATGAATATTTCAAGCATTATTTTACGTTAGCAAATCTAGATAGTTTATTCATTCCATCAGGCTTTGAAAGACTATTATTTTCGGAAACAGAACGCTTGTCCTCAAAAAAGGAGATGCAGACTCAGGAAAAATGGCTTGAAAAAATTCTCGATCACATGAATATCTTCGATAAAAGTGAACGAAAATCAATCATGAACGAAGAATTGATAAATCATCCCGAGGCCGATATAATGTGTATTTACAGACTATCATAGCACAATAATATTGAAGGAATTATAAGAAAAATATATTCCCACAACCTATCAACTTGGCAAGAAAAAATAACATGATTTTTATAAACTGATTTTTCACTTCATAGTGTATAATGAAAGTATGCCGATTATCTAGATACCAGTTGATCAAATTATATATTGGACAAAACAGCTTTGATTGACCCCATCTCACCAAAATCATAAAAGCTACAATCTATTCACATCCAGAAAATTAATGAGATTAATAAATTGACGAGATGGGTTCAAATATTTTGGTCTATCCACCAGGCAACTATTAATTATTTAATACAATTTCCAAAATGTCAGCTTTCAACTTTATCGCTTTCGATACGTTCATTCCGCTTATGGCATTTGTGGAATTTTTGGAGCTTTTCGGTTGCCAGTTAACCATTCGATTGAAAAGGTTATAGAGTATACTCATATAAACCTGTTTGTGTTCAAATTTTAGCTTCTCAACAGAAAGTTCGTCTTTGCAAAGGTGAATCAATTCTTCATAAAATTGCGCAGTTTCATCTGGAGCGGTGGCGGACATTCCTTGTATAATTTTTTGAATTATGCCCGCAGTAACTTTCATTTCCTCCTCTGACTGAGTTGCTGCACTAGCCGAAATTCCTACTGAATGTGGTTCTTTCCAGGCCCTTGAAATAATATCTGCTATGCGGGACCTCAAATTGTTATTATCTGATTGAGAAAGCTTTTTACCCTGTAATAAAGTGAGCAGAAAATCTTTGCTTAGTTCAATATTTCCTCTGCCTTTATCAATATCTTCTCTGGTTTCGGAACTTAATATATCTATCAAAGCATCAATTACAAATTGAATCGCAGAAAGTTCTCGAAGATTATTAGAAGATATGATATCATCTAAAGCAGGTGACACTTTCGCTTTATTATTTTCAGTTTCAATTTCTATACTTTCCGGAAATTGGCTGTCGAGCTGGAATACTGAAGCAAATTTGCGATCAGATCGTCCATCTAGGGTATATTCCTCACGATATTTGGAAGAGATAGTAAATAAAAGTGCCTTACCCTTTTCTTTAAGCTCAAACTCGCTCCAGCTATTAACCATATCTTTCCAAAGTCCAATGATGGGTTTTGCTGCTTCATTAACTTTTGGATCTTCTGATTTCGATCGTTCCATCATTCCTTTGGAGGTAAGCGAAAGTACCGCCGTGCCTGGATCATCTGCTAGCACACTTGCGTACCTAGCTGACCAGCGCCCCTTTAATTGTGGTCCATCACTTAATAAAGCCATGAGTAACGTTGGTCCAATCCCACGAATAACCTCTCCCACAGGTTCCTGTCTTGCAAGATCCTCACAAATCAATGCGGTGAGGGCAAGCCAATCATTCGGTGCAAGGATGGTTAGTCGGCGTTGAGAAACGGTACAGTATTCAAACCATAGACTATCAGCGGTAAAATGCCCCTCTAACTCATATTGTCTGATTTGATTTCTGTCAAGTTGCCACCGATGATGTTTTCGCTGAGTATTACTGTGCCACTTACCCGAAAAGTGAATTGCTAAACGAACTTCGTTTAGAAAAGTGTCATTAATAGCTTCATTAATCGTTTTTTCCACATAATTACTCATCACTCCTGCCACAATTATAGGAAGCCTGGCCAGACATTTGGCATCTAAAAATCGATGATGTAATTCTTTGAGCAAGAATTTGTATTCATTATCCGACAGCGACATTTCTGGAAAAACCAATATATCCACCTGCTTATTTTCTTTACTGAGCTCCAAAACTTTTTCAACCAAATTTTGTAAAAAGGCTTGTTGAACTTCGCGGCCACTAACATTGGCTTTAAAGTACCTAACTGATTGATAATTATCACCTATGAGTTCAAAATCACTTGACTTAACCTCATATGGATATGGAACTGCTAAGATATTCAAGCTCTTGTTTCTCTGCTCCAACCAAGGAAAAGTACGCCAGAAAACTTCAACTTCTGTAGCATGAAAAGTTAGATAATGCGTGACCGATCTTGGTACCATTCCAGCTTGAGGCGTTCTCATTTTTGGCAGGACTACACCATGAAATTTAGGTATAGTACTAAGTGACCCAGTATTGATCAGTAATAAATTAGCTACGCAGAAAAAATTTCGATGAGAAAGATTTTGCTTGGCCAAGGGTTGGCCAAGAAATCCTAGGCCTTCGCAGCACGAATCGGCTAGTATATACATAAATAGAAGTGATTGGGTAAATGCCTCTACTTTTTTCCAGGAAGGTAACGCATTCACTTTGTAAATGTTACCCAAGACCCTTACATGATCTAACTTAACACTGTCTTCACTTATCCAATCGTTTAGTAAAACTTCAAAATGTTTTGAAAAGACTGGGTGATTAAGGAATGATTTGGCTGGGGCGTTTTTCAATAGTAAAGAATTAGAATATCTAACCCAAGCTCGTGCGATTGTTTTTATGTCATTTGTCCAAGAAGGGTTGTTCCATATAAGAGGATCCATTAGGAGCAACTTGTATGCACCTGTTCGATTGATAATTGTTGCGCAAAGGGCGAACATATCTGGTGGCCATTGAATCCAGTTTTTAAGGTCCCATTCTGGGTTGATACCAAAGGCAATTTTTTTGAAAGTTACTTCTTGAGGGCTATTCATTGTTAATATAGAGTAGTGAGTAATAATTAAATCAATATTGGTTTGTAGGTGTCGCTTCGGACACAGATATTTTTGTGTAAGTAAGAGTTATGTTTCGGAGCACATGACAATTTCACAAGATTAATAATCAACGAATCCGAAAAACTCTCTTTTTTTTACCTAAGGGTCAGTCCGCTACAAAAATCCCTAATCGATTGCACAAAAATTTGTAATTTAAGAAAAGCTTAGATGTTTTTTATGCAAGCTAAGCTTTTCTTAAAATAGGATGTGGGCTGTGATTTCTACTTATCGATATATAGGATATCACATTTGACTTCAAATCTCTTTTTCTCATTTGCATCGGGAATGAAACTTTTTTCAATCTCGATGGGAACGGGTATAAAAATTCTGTTCTTCATGAATATAGTACAGGTTTCGAAAGTTCCGCCGCCAGAAGTTTCACTAATAAGTCCCATGGTTTGCAGATCATAATAAAGCCCAAACTCCCCAGAATGGTGTTCAAAAATAAATAATGCTTTTTGTCCACCCCAGACAATGGAAGTTTTATGTGGTTGGAGGAAAAACTCTCCGCGTTCATTTTTTATCTTTTCAGTGATGGCTAGAAAGCACCGGTATCCTTTGAGGGCAGGTTGGTCATCCGGGATGATGAGAATTTTTTTATTGGTTGATACATCAAGTCTTTCGATAGCGGGCAAGGGCCCTGTTGCCATTTCGGGCTGCTGAATGCTTTTTGCATTTTCCAACACATCGGGGACAATATCGCGGACCTGGGCAGTTGCGTTTACATCAACAGTCTGAAAGCTTTTTACAATTAGGTTACGGGCCTTTTCAGATGCCTGCTGAAAAGAAATATTTCCTTTCAAATGCTCATCCCATATTAATCTCAAATCATCAATATCCTCATTATCGTATTCAAAAATTTCTCTGGAACGGTTGATCATTTTTAGGAATGCTTCAGCCCCTTGACGAGTGCTGCTAGGCACAAGGTCAGCGACTTTCTGAAAAATGATATTTCGGACCGCATCTTTTACCATATGCGGAAATGCGCCGTATTCATTCTCATAGACATCCAGCATCATCCGCACGGTTGAGCCCTTCGGATCCAGACAGATTTCAATAGGCTGGCTAATCCTGTCCACCAGTATCGGCAGGTCATGGGTAATGCTGCCAAATCTTACTTTCACTTTCAGAAAATAATCTACCTCCAGAATGGACTCTATCTTATAAGCCAGTGCAGATGCTCCAAGCCCGACTTCTGCGTTTGTAAGTGATTTAATTACCCGAGGGTTGTCCGACAATTCTTCGACAGTACAATATAATTTTAAATATCCCAGTTCACATTCTCTGCGCGGGCTGGATTTTGTGATCATAATTAGTGGCCTGTCTTCTGAAGCATGCTCCATGATTGAACCGTCATTCCCGTGGTACACCAGCAAGGGTTTTAAATTTGCCATGGTTTTTAGGTCTTTTAAGGCTGCCGAGTCGCCAGGAGTCAATTTCACGCGTAAAAATGAACATAAATCATATCGCCCTGTTCTGGATGCCCAATTGACAAAGTATTGATTTGAATTGCTCTCTGGGCGTTCCGCGATTTTGAGGGAGACTAATGTATCAATGACCCTGAACAATCTTTGTAGTAGACCTATGCTTTCAATGGTCAGGGCTTCCCGCCCAGCAGTAGGTTGCAAGAAAAGAAAGTTTGCTACTCCTCCAAAATTGTAAAATGAGGATACACTGGCTGTAGCCAGTCCAAATCCACTTCGTAAAGTTTGAAGGGAGGCTAAACCTTGTTTGAGTACTATTTCACCCGGTAGGGCCTGCAATCCAAGTTTGATTTCAGATACTTCAACCCGCAAATCACCACTGATGGCGCCCGATATTCGGATATTTGCGACAATACTATCGCCTAAATTAACTGCTTTTTCCTTATAGGACCAAGATTCCTGAATTTCTGATATTGCTGATTGTATTGGAGTTTTACTGACAGATTTTCCATTGACATTTACCTCAATGGGGAGGTACTTTACAAATTCTATAATATATATTTCTGCTTGTATAATGTCAACAGACTTATTTTGTTGCATTATGGCACTAACAGTAGTTCCCGGTTGGCCGAGTGGCGCAAGGGAATCAAGTGTGATACAATCTTTTGTAACCGATAAGGTTGAGCGGCTTGCACCTGATTTGGTTCTGCTGCCATCGATAGCACTTTCGGTCTCAACATCTAAAGTTTCCGCAATACCAAAATTAGCCATCGCGCCAATTCCAAATGTACCGACTACGCCTGCTGCTTGTGCTTCCGGGGTATTTTTACTGCTCGAACCTGCACGCCAGTAGTGCTTGGTCAAATCCGAGCGTGTCATCCCAAGTCCGTTATCGCTGACAGTAATGGTGCTGCTTGTGATGTTAATATTAATTTTAGGGTTAAAATCATCTCCCTTATGTATACGCTGGAGAATGGCGTCATAAGAATTCTGAACATTTTCACGCAGGAATGCAAATGGGGTTGGATAAATTTGGCTAGCAAGCAGCTCAATTATCCGACTTATTTCTATCGAGAAAGGAATTTTATTCTGGTCACTCATTTTTTTATCTATTTGAGTTTGTATTTAATCTTTTTTAACAAATCTGTTTTGGCAATTGCGGGAAGTTCAACTGCTGCGGCATATTGCTCAACTGTTACCTCTGCTCCAGCAAAATCATCCAGTTGAATCTGAGCATTAACTCTTAGCATTAGGTCGCTTATTGATTGGATATTATCCATTGAAGTGATGATATTGATCCACTTGCCTAATTTTTCCCATGCCTCAAGCAGTAATTCCTTCTGATAGGAAGCAGGTTCAATTTCCATTCCTTCCAGAATTGCAAGAGCCTCTTCGAATTTCCCTGATTTGATTAACGCTTCTGCATAACTTGTCAATTGCCTAACTTGCCTCGCCTGGTCTACTTGAATAGTATGTTTATCTATTGCCCCAATTGGTAAGGATAATTCGATGAAGCTCCTGCCCGCGTTTTCTACGAGTGCAGCAGCGGTAAACATATTCCCAAAAGTCATCTCCCGAACGTGAACGGTTACACCCTGAAAATTATCTGCTATCTCAAGAATATTGTACTGACGTCTGTAGCCCGATGGAAGATCATATCTCCCGGCACAGAGCGAACCTGCACTAACAAAAGTCATACGCTGCTGCTGATCTGGCAGGTTGATCTCATAGGGCGTAATCTGAGCCTTGTGCTGATGACCATAAATCCCTAGCTTAAAGTTTCTCCCAATCATATCTTTGACTATTTCGACGTCCATGTAATCTGTAGAATATGGAGGTCCATCGATATTGTGGTGCCATACTGCAATCAGGAGCTGAATTGTCTTGCAGTTCCTGAAATCAAGGTGACTTCTGGCGATTGCTTCTTTCTTTATCCTTCCATGGTAGGCAAAACAATCATTACCATGACAGGAATTGAATGCTGCAATACCGATTCTACCATCAAAAAGAGTAAAAAGGTTGACATCCTGTTTTGCTTGTACTTTGAATAGATTAGTGGTCCCTCTGTAAAAATCCTCAAAAAATTTCCAGAAGGCGTCAAGCCTTTTTTCATATAGATCAGGTTTAATGATCTTAAAAGCAGCTCTTTCCTTCCAGCTCCATCTTAAAATTGAATCTTCCTGTCCCAAAAGCTGTTGAAAGTTTTTTGGAATATCAGATTCTGGGATTATTTCCATTGCTTTGAAGGCAGTGTTCCAATCAACATCATGATTTCCGGGAATGATTATAATTTTAGACTTGTCTCCGTCCAAGAACTCATCAACAAGCCGATTTAAGAACTCTGCCGCGGTTTTATATTGTTCGGCAAGAGCAGTTTCAAAATCAGGATAATCCAACGAAACACCTTGTATAATATCACCGCTAACAATGATCGCATCAGGAGATGCAATTGACTTGTTTTCTGATTTATAGCGATCTCTGTCCATTAACAAAGAGGAAATCAATTCATCATTGGAAATCGGGTCAGTAGAGGACCGGTGCAAATCCGAGATGTGCAATATAGAGAGTGCGTTATTCATTATAATGCTAAGTTAATATTATCACCCCACATTTATAACTTTTTTTACTAACCAAATCTCTCTTGGAGATTACCTTTCCTAGCGCAAGTCTTAGCGGCTAGGGAACTGTTATCGCTGACTTGTGCTTTCCAAAAACTCAATAAATTAATTATTCATAATAATCATTTTATCAAAGCACAAATCAATATAGAATAAAAAACCGAAGTCAAGGTTAATAGACTTGAACTCCGGTGAAGTACCGATTAACAGAGGCTTCCCCTATCAATTCAGCCAAATAAATTAGGTAAAGAAATCAAAACCAATCATTAACGTGGTGAAACAGGTAGTTACCGTGGCGAAACGAGCATTAAACACCAGCATTCTACCCAATTGCAATTACCCTGCACTTTGTTAATATTAACTTAACACAACAAACATCTTTTCTCCATATCTTCGTGCCGCATTGAAAAATGATCTATGTTAACGCGAACAACCAGACATTAAAATCAAAGCATGAAATTAAAAAACATCCTTACCTATTCAGGATTTATCGGCATCCTGATCCTATCCTCCTGTTCAAAAAAAACAAGCATCGGAGATGAAACACCAACCACACCACCACCAAAAGCGCCAACGGCTTATGCCATAACGGAGACTTTCGAATCTGGTAGCAAAGGCTCTTATGCATTAGACAGTGTTCAGCTACTCACCGGCAAATGGACATTGAGCGATGCGCTGCTGGGCAATCTCGCAGCTGATGCTAAGGACGGCACGAAGTCTGTCCGGTTAAGAACAGGTTACCTGTCTATGAACTTTGATATCGCAGGCACTCAAATGATTTACGTTTCCCATGCCAAATATGGAACAGACGCCAGTTCAACCTGGCAGCTTCTGGCTTCCACCGATGGCGGTAAAACCTTCACGCAGTTAGGTACGGATATTACAGAAACCAGCACCACACTGGTTACCGATTCCTTTAAGGTTAATACAACAGGCAAAATACGCTTTCAGATCAAAAAAGCCGGTACAACCAGGATCAACATCGACGATATCATCTTTAAAGGTACAGGTGATCCGGGCATTACCGTAGGTGGAGCGGATACGGATCCTGTGGATAACGGCGGCTCCTCAGCAAGCCCTGGAAGAGGCACACCGGATGCAGGTGCGGATGCACCGCCGGCCGGAGGTGATAATTCTAACCTACTTTTTGGTAACCCATCAGGCGCCACGGCCAACCTGGTTTCAGCAGAAAATTACCTGATCGATCAAAAATATTATACCGAGAGTTACAGCATGACCCGCGGGACACCAAACTGGGTAAGCTGGCACCTGGATCCGAACAACTTTACTGGTGCAGCAAGCAGAAAAGACGATTTCGCTTCATTTACTGGCCTACCGGCAAATTGGTACCAGGTACAGAGCAACAGCTATTCAGGTTCTGGTTTTGACAGGGGGCATAACTGTCCAAGCGGTGACCGTACAAGCTCAAATACGGCCAATTCAGCAACTTTCCTGATGACCAACATGATCCCTCAGGCGCCGAACAACAACCAGAAAACATGGGAATCTTTTGAAAGCTATCTCCGCGCCCAGGCATTGAACGGATACGAGGTTTATGTGATCATGGGAAGTTATGGCACAGGCGGCATCGGTTCGGCAAGCGCATCGGTAGTGAATACCATCAACAATGGCAAAGTTACCGTTCCGGCAAACGTATGGAAAGTGGCAGTACTGCTAAAAACGGGAGATCAAGATATCAGCCGAGTGAGTAGTTCGACACGGGTAATTGCCATCAACACACCCAACATCAACAGCACAAATCCAAGCTGGAAGAACTATATTGTGTCTGTACGCGATATAGAAAGTGCAACGGGTTATAATTTACTTTCAAATTTACCGCAGAACATACAGGACGTGGTGGAGAAAGTGAAAGATCCTGGTAACTAAAACCAATTATTAACTTAAGGATATAGCTATTCCCCTACAGAGGCGAAATTTGCATCCCATAAACAAGCCGTATCAAAAATTGATACGGCTTTTCTATTTAATCCAGAAAGCACTATTAATCAAATCACCAGATTGCTTTCCTGGCTCAAGTCTTAGTGGTTGGGAAGCTGTTGTGGCTGACTTGTGCTTTCAAAACTTAAAAAATTAATCATTTTTAATAAAGCGCAAATTAATAGGAAATAAAAAAACCCGGAGCCAGGATTAAAAAAACCTGAACTCCGGTGAAGTACCGATCAGCAGGAATAATTGAACATTTAAATCAATTTTTATTGCTTATGAGCCAATAATCGAGGATTTGGAGAGAAAAGGATTCATATAAAAAGAGTATAAAAATTTTTCAGATTTTCATCAAGGACACCTTGACCAGATTATATTAAAAAAAAAGTTGGCAAAAACCGATATTACTACTTTTGTATTCAGAGCTAAAAAACCAATTTTCTAAAAAAATTCATTTAATAATTTAGTTTATATTCTTGAATTATATAT
Source organism: Pedobacter sp. D749 (assembly GCF_019317285.1). NCBI lineage: Bacteria > Pseudomonadati > Bacteroidota > Sphingobacteriia > Sphingobacteriales > Sphingobacteriaceae > Pedobacter > Pedobacter sp. D749. The sequence goes on along the minus strand of NZ_CP079218.1, from coordinate 995,340 downwards.
ATATTGTTCATGAAATTAACAATCAAAAATTAATGTTAAACATTATTTCTCTCATTCCAAGATGGGGTTATACCGATGGTGGAGTAAACGCTTTTAATGTTGACTTTTGCTCGGCTATCGGCAAGTTCTCCAACAAAAAGCATTCCTACATTTTTTGTATCTCACTGCAAGATACAGATTTTTCAACTGCGGAAATTGCTGCAGCTAATAACGTTAAACTCATCACTCTTAACTCTAGAAAAAATTTTAACGAGATTTCTTTGCTAATAAATCGAAAAATAAAAGACCTAAAGTTATCAGGGCAATTAATTTTAGTTGGACATGATGTCTTTTCTGGCCAGATAGCAAACGATTTGTCTGCCGAGTTCCCTGGTAGCAAATCAGTTGTCTTTCACCATATGGATTACAGGTCTTACTATGCAATCAAGGGAAAGCCTGATCCTCAGATGTTGCGCGACAAAACAGATGAACAGGACAGCATTTTGGAAAGTGCCGATTTAGTTATAGGAGTTGGACCTAAATTAGAAAATTCGGCTAGGAACAAAACATCTAAAACTGTAAAAGGATTAATTCCTGGCATGCAGATAATAGAAAATTGGCCTAATGAATCTAATGTATTGCACTGTCTTGTATTTGGAAGATATGACCATAGAACAGACAATCTGAAACAAATGAAGCTTGCACTAAATGGCTTCGCAAAGTATATAATCCAGGATAATACCGAAGCGGGATATGATGCAAGTTTTGAGGTTGTAGGAATTGACGACTTAAATCAATTTGAAGAATTCAAAAAGCTTGGGTTGAAAAAAGACTCCCGGTATGTAAATGTAATCGCTACTCCTTATTCAACTGATAGAAACGCGTTATATTCTAAAATCAGTAAAGCCACAATGTGCCTGATGCTTTCTGTTCACGAGGGGTTTGGATTAGTAGGGTTTGAAAGTATTGCTGCTGGCACACCTCTGATTTTATCAAAAAACACAGGCTTATATCTTTTTCTTCAAGCTAAGATTGATGGTGATTTTAGAGAGTATGGAATAATCACGATTGATGTAAGAGGGAGCAATGGCAATTCGATAGATGATACGGATGTTCAAGAAACAAATCAAGCTATAAAAGAAATTTGGACAAATATAAAAGAATTCAGAATCGGCATTCGGAAACTTAAACAAAAACTCTTAGCTGATTTTCGTTGGGAAAATACAGCAAGTAACTTTTTCAAATTACTGGATGTTGAAATAATTCCTAAATTAAATCTCGCAGAAAAACCGCAAAAAGTAGTAACAGAAAATGAAACTACTCAAATCAGATATGAAAATGTTATAGCCACTTTGTTTGATGATTTGCTAGGTCGTGAAGCTGACATAGCGAAAATAGAGGAGACTTTTAATAATTTAAGTTCAAGCAATAAACTAGTGATATGGGGAATTGGAGGTGTAGGGAAAACAAGTATAGCGCTACAATGTGCAAGGCTTGTAAAAGCAGGTAATTCTTATAAAAGAAAGTTCAATTCCATCATATGGTTACCAATAAGAACTACAATTATCACTTTGGATTCTATCCAATCTGAATACAGTTATATTACAATCGATGATATATATGCGAAGATTGCTAGTGTTTTCAAAATTCAAGATCTAACCAAACAATCTTCATATGAGCAGGAGACGACAATTATCGAACGTTTAAAAACAGAAAAAACGCTCTTGATTTTTGACAACTTTGAAGTAGTAAAGGATCATAAGATATTAAACTTTATACATTCTTTAGCCCAAGAAACTTTTATAATTATTACTTCACGAGATAAAATAGATTCAATATCAAAACATATACCTCTTGAGAGTTTAGATGAATCAACGAGTGTTAAGCTTATAAACAAGTACGCCTCGCTTAGAAATATAATTATTACTCAAGAGCAAGTTCTTGATGTATATAAGATTACCGGGGGATTGCCGTTAGCGATTGAATGGTGTATGGTACATCTTTCTGACGTTGACAATCTTGACAAATCGATCAACTTACTACCAAAAGAAGTAAACGACCTGCTAAAATTCTGTTTTGAAGAAAATGTTAAAAAATTAAAAAATCAGGGCTTTTTTGACGTTCTTATTGCAGCCTCCTTATTTCCTGGGGGAGCTACTAGTGATCAATTGGAGTTTGTCAGTAATATGACCAGCGAAAATGTTTCTTTTGAAAGTGCTATTAGGCAAATCAAAAGAATGTCGTTAATCGATTACTCAAACAATCGATATGACATATTACCACTTACCAAAAGATTAATAATAACCGAACTCAGCAACTTTCAATCTTATTACGAGGCGTGTAAATTACGAGTTCATAACGTCGTTAATAAGTTTTTAGTCGATCACACTACCCTTCTATTGGAAAAGGGTTTAGAATTGAATATATGGGATAGCGACTCTGATAACATAATAGAAACTATAGATTCGTACTCCGAAAAAAATCAGCAAGAACAGCTAGTTGAAAGCGCAATCAACCTATATCCTTACATTTTTGTTTATGGTAGATGGAGCTGGTACCTCAATTTATGTCAAAACCGTATTGACCTGTTCAAGTCAAATGAAATTGATAGCCAAAAAATTTTATTGAGAGCTATATCTATTGCAGAACATGCCGGTAACATTGAATTAAGTGATTATTTATACAAAAAGCTAAATAAAGGGGCTTTAAATGATCTAAATTTTAGCTACGAAGAGATTAATCTTTTACATTTTGTTGAATCAATTAGGGCTGTAAATCGTGACACTGAAAATGCAATGGATGTACTTGATCGATCATTGAGATATGAAGTAGAAAATGAAAAACACTGGACTGCGGTTGGATTCATGGGATGGCAAGCGATTTTGGCTTGTAAAAGAAAAAATTATGTAAAATCTTTGGCCATTGCCGAAGCAGCCATCCAAATTTCTATTAAACATGACCTCTCAAGAAGTTTAACCTTTCTGTATCCAATTTATTTAAGATCCTTTAATCTACTCGACTTAGATCCCAAGGAGTTGAAGTATGAGATTAGTGTGATGGAAAAGCTAACTGAGGTATATTCCGAAATTCATAACAAGGGTCATTTTTTACATGAACTCGGAATTTTTTACAAAAAAACAGACGTATCCGCAGCTAAAGCATCATTTCAAAATGCAGAAAAACTTTACCATACAATCGGGCTTTCATCAGAAGCCAAAAAATCCAGAAACGAGTTTAAAAAATTATGACATGGAATATTCTTCACTAAGAACAATTCAACTCAAAAATAAGTTAAGGACCAAAGCGAGTGTTAACCTCGGTGGAGATCATCCTACAGCCCTGGGTGTCCTACTTGGCATAACTCAGGGCCAAACAAGCCTTGAAAAAGAAATTGAAAAAGCAACACTTTGTGAAAAGTATGGTGTTAGCACAATTACTGATTTATCTACTGACGGAACAAATGATTTCAGGCTTCACCTCATAAATAATGCGAGCCAAGCAATTGGAACCGTTCCCGTATACGAATTTTATTATTATTGGAATAAATCCGAACGAGAACAAAATAGTATAAGCGAACAATTAATCAAGATTTTTGAAAAACAAGCATTAGAGGGAGTAGACTTTTTTAGCATCCAAGCATCATTAAGCTCTGCTATTCTTAATAAGTTAAACGACTCCAATAGGGTAATTCCTATTACAAGTCGTGGCGGCGCAATGATGGCAGAATTGATGACTAGGTTTAATATAGAAAATCCACTGTTAAGTGCTTACGATACTATATTAGACATTTGCTCAAGCTATAACATTACTTTGAGCCTAGTAGGTAGTTTACGACCAGGAACTATCGCAGATTCATTTAATGAATTGCATCTTGAAGAGCTAAATTTTCAAATGGAGCTTGCTCAAAGAGCAGCAGCAAAAAATGTTCAGGTTATGATTGAACTGATCAATCATGTACCGCTCAACCAACTAGAAAAATATTGCAAGTTATCTCATGAGGTATTTGGCGGACTTCCTTACGGAGCATTGGGTCCTACACCGACTGACATTGCTGTTGACTACGATGATGTAGCTGGGGCAATAGCAGCAGCCCAAGTAGTCGGAATGGGGATTTCATGGATCAATTTAGTTACATCAGCCGAACATTCCTACTTCCCCGTAATTCAAGATTTAGAACGAGCACTAAAATATTACCAGATCGCGTTTCATGTCGGGAATATTTCACGTTATAATAATATCGAACAAGACTTCAAATTATCTAAAAATCGTAATCTTAACAACTGGCAACAAATCGCTAAATACAGTATTTTCCCAGAAGAATCTTCTGAAAAATTCAACAGATTAGGATATAAAATAGGTCAAGGGTGTAATTTATGCGACAAGCAATGTCCACTAGTAAGAACAAAAATTGTAGAAAAGCGAATTAACAAAATACTTGAAGTAAATCCTAATTGCAAATATGTTAAACATAATGTATGATAGACCAACTCATTATTTTCGAATCGGATTATTACCTTGCAGATAAAAACATCATTGGTGGTAAAGCAAAGGGTCTTGGAAGACTAAACCAATTTTATGAAAGGATACCTAAATCTTTTTGTCTTACAACAACTTTCTTAATCCAATTTATTGAGGATAATGGGATTGTTGTGCCTCTTGATTCAATGCTCAATTATGATGATCTTATCATGACTTGTTCACAGATACAACAGCAAATTTGTGCTGGTACTTTTTCTTCAAAACTCGAATTGATAATTTTTGAAAGTATAAAAGAACTTGCCGGCCATCTTGATCTTCAAACTTCGCAATTTATATTTCGATCGTCACATATCTCTGAAGATGAAGTAGACTCGGTTTCATCAGGCCAATATGAAAGCAAAAAAATTATCGGTATCAGTCAGACTTTAAATACAATAAAAGAAATCTGGGTATCTAATTATTCAGCCAACGCAATTGAATATCGAATTTCAAGAAAGTTACCGATAGTTGATTTAGGCATGGCAGTTATTTGTCAGGAATTTGTGCCAGGCGTTTTTGGTGGGATTGGCGCCACCTACAATCCAAGTACTTTCGATTCATCAGAGGTCATTATCGAATATTCGTATAATGATGCAGAAGGTTTACTATCAAAGTCTGATCTAACTAGTTCAGTTTTTCTCAATAAAAAAGATCCTTTTAAAGAATGTATTTTTTCTAAACACCATTTGATTTGGAAGTTGCTTTTTAAAGAACTTTTAAAAATAGAAGCGAAAGAAAATCATCCTATTTTCATCGAATGGACTGCTACTGAAACTGGTGAAATCTATTTTTTACAATTAAAAACAATGCAGTATATTAAAAACACTTGGGATAATTTTATAGATGTTCCTCATAACAAAAAATATAAAAGTTCTAAATTGGTTCCATTGAGGTGGCAATTTGAGTTAGGACTTCAGGCTGATTATTCTCCATTAATTATCAGTCCCCTCGCATATGAAAATTACATTTTAAATAATTGCAAAATAACCGATGAACTCTTAGCGCATTTGACAAGTACTTTTCTGTCTTTTTCAAATGCAGGTTCGATTTCAATTAGAAGTGTTTATTATTCATCAATAAATTCAAGCAATAATCATCCCCAATCAGGATTTATCAATAATCTAGAGGATTTTATAAGTGCAATTGAATCAGTGTGGAAATTCATATTTGAAAATAAACTAGATGATTATACCAGTCAACCTGCATTAATGGTTTCCAGTTGGCTTAACGTACATTCTACAGCGGTAGTGCATAGGCTAGGAATAAAATCGGACGAACTTAATATTGAAGCTATTTTCGGATATCCAGAGGGCTTAGAACAGAATGCGCATGATAAGTATGTGTATTCAATAGCTTCGAGCGAGGTAATTGGAATTCAAATAGCAGAGAAGGAGTTTTACATTGCTCACCCAAAATCAAACCCAACACCTCTACCGTTACAAAATTCTAATGAACAAGTGCTTTCAAACGACTTAATTCATCAAATTGGAAGTATTGGGACTAAATTATCACGAGACTTTGATAATTTTCGAGCAGAATTTCTAGTCACTGATGACTTCAAGATAATCGTTTGGCAAATGGACGAATATGTCAGATCATTTCCTTATTATAAAATCAGCCGGTTCGATAGCCTTTCTGGCGAGAACCTTAGCGGATCACTTAAGATCATACATTCTAAGAAAGACTTAATAGAACTTCAGAATATAGATGTAAAAGACAAAATTTTGCTTTTAGATTTCAGAACCGAAAATCTCCGGGATCACCTTTGGTTAATGAAAAGCATCAGACGACTTGAAATGTTAGGCAACCCTTTCCTTTATTTTGGAAGCATGATGTCACATTTTAGTATGTCTGCATTAGAAGCTGACTTACCTATTCACCCAATAAACGATATTCCAGAGTGGGTTTCTGAAAATGAAAAAGTAACTATTGTAAGAGTTTAAATCATTAAATTAAACCTTTATCGGAAGTAAAGAACTAATCTTCAATTTTGTTAAGGGTAAATTCCTATTTCATCGGTTATTAAAAGTATTAATAAAATCAATGTAGATTAAATCCATAACTCAAATCATAGCCGAAATTGTAAAAAGTGGGAACAAAACTGGAAAAAATGTTCTAAGCTAATCTGCTCATGGTATCAGAGCTCAATTTATTTTGATAAAAAACACGATAATCTTAATGAATTGGTAGTCAAAATGATGCAAAACCGGTAAAATATATCTCCAAAATCTGCGATTTTGAAGTGTTTGAAAATCAAAAAATTGCGAAATCAGAATTTTATAAATCGCGTCAAAAATACTTAAAACAGGAGTAATTTAAAAACACAAAAATCTAAAAATCAGATTTTTGAGTTTTAAAAAGTGTTCCGATCAGCAGGAATAATTGAATATTTAAATCAATTTTTATTGCTTATGAGCCAATAATTGAGGATTTGGAAAGAAAAAAAATTCATTTAATCAGGTATCAAAAATCAAGGTGATTTTATATTAGATCACCTTGACCAGATTATAATAGAACAAAAAATTTGGCAAATGTGAAAGTTAATTATTGAGGCTGGAATCAGATGCAGTATTGGTGGTTAACTTTAACTGTTTTGTATTAAATTATTTATTGTGGTTAGTGGAGATTATCGGAATGGATATTTCATCAATTCCGATCTAAACGCTGCTTTTGATGCTCCAAAAGCGGTTTTTTATTTGTCATTTTGGGTGATTTGGCAGAGTTTTTTTTCAATAACTTAAAATAAATATAGACAAAAACATCATTATAACCGATTTAAAGGCATATTTTAAATCTATAACGTGAAGATTACGTTATAGTCCACAAAAAAAATTTACGGAAAAAATTCTTTTTTTTAGCAAAAAACGTACATTTTCACTTCCTTATTGCAATTTCTAAAGCAGAGTTTCTTGCCAAGTTTGCAAGTCTACTGGCTGAGTTTTGGCTGAGTTAGAATTAAGAATTAATAGATGTATTGATTAAAATAATTTAGATACTTTTATCTTTTAACAAAAAATCCTACCGCTTGGGCACATTAGCTATTTAACGGAATTCTTATCTAACGAATGTATAAACGAAACTCTTCAATTTCTTTTTCTACAGTAATTAATGAGGTGTAGAACTCGCTTTCTTTTTCTTTGAATTTTTAAATTCTTCAGTTCTTTGAGGGTAAAATTTTCCCTGTATCATTAGTGCCCAATCTTGATTTCGATTCCGAGCCCTAACATCCAAGCCATGTTCTGCCCTTTATCAAGAGGTTTGAAAACAATCGCAGAACCAAAATATATTGGAATCCTAGTATTGATAGAATCTAAGTTTGCGATCGAAAATTCTCCCATTACCAGCATATTGAAACTACCATTACCAATAATGTCATAATTACCTTCTTGGTTTATTTGCTCTGACCTGTTCTTGGAGTCCGAAAAGTTCATGCCCATCAAGTATGTTGTCAGTGCAAAGTTTGAGTTCTCGTAATTCCGATCCTTGAACCTGTACTTAAAGCCAAGCCCAGCATTGATTACCAGCGACTGCACTTCGAACATTTTTTCGCCATCATATTTTACATCGACAACTGCCCCACTTGCATCTTTGGTAATGGTCTTTCTAGCCACTTTTCTTCCGGTAATCATATAAGGAGGAATGGATGCAGTAATCCCAAATCTGTCCCAGAACCCAACCTCTCGATAGTACTTGTAGGTAATAGGCAAAGAGGAATTTATCGGACCATAAGCTTCAGAAGAATGTTTAACGGTCACAAATATCTTCTCGTTTATGCCAAGTTTCTCTTTGATCTCAAGTGCATTCCTCAGGTCGTAAACCACTTCATTCTCTGCGATGCTGATACTTTTAGTCGCACCTTCGGTCCATTGTATCTTCGATTCACTACCATTGGACTTATAGTAGACAGCTTGGACATCAAGAAACTGTGGCCCTTTTTCTTGGAGCTGCCCTGAAGGCTTGATATTGAGCAGCAAGGGACTTTCTGGTCTAATCACCCTTATCCTTCTTAGCTTGTCATAACGCTGGCTTTCACGAAGATCCTCATCGGGAACAAAGTGCGCATTTGCGAGCTCGACCATTTCTATTTGTTTTGGATCGATTAATTTTGGATAGGAAATTTTGATATAATTATCGCTGTCGTACATTCTTGGCATCAACGGGTCGTTTCCTGTGCGGACCAACCTAACTTGAAAATCCCCTATCGGTATAAGATTGGGATCTTTGCTATCGAAAGCAAGGGTCACACCTAAACCGTCGCGTTGATAACCTGGATCCCTTGCTAGGGTGAAACTTCTAGAATTTCCTGGATCCTTACCAACGAGTTCTATCTTGACGTCTGTCATCTGTTCGAGTTTGGCCCCCTTGATATTAATGGTATATTTGTTGCCAAACTTTCTTACCAACTCCAGTGAAGTACTGTTCAATACGCATACTCTGTCTATCTTTGGTTCAGGCAAAATGTTCAATTCAGCTGAAAGTGTATTTCCACCTCCAGTTGGAGGATTTGCCGTCAACTCATAACTCCCTGCCGAGAGAATATTTGGAAGTTCAAGTTCGATATCCTTACCCGCAATGTATCTTGCCTTAGCATTAGTAGTACCTTTTACCTTCACGGCGATGCCAGTTACCTGTGGATTGGTACCAACTAGGGAGAAAGTATAATCGGTACCAACTTGCCCTTGTTCCTTTAGGTCTACCCTTATCAATGGCTTTAGGCTCTGATCGAAAAAATCATCAACATACAGCTTTTTAGGATTAAGGGTAAAGGTTCCGCCCAAGTACCTCCTGTCCAAGCGCAGATAAGGATCGTTCATTGCCACTGTTGGAGTTTCAACTAACGTACCCTGTGCGATATAAAACAGTTTCACCTGCATGGACTTCACTCCGAGCAGGTGAGCTTTGAGTATAATCAAGTTCTCGGAAGGGTTTACCCGGAAATCGCTATTAGTATAATCTATAGAGTTCGAATTAGCTCCTACCAGCCTTACTGATTCATCGGTAAAAGTAATTCGCTCAATAGCTGCATAATTATCGACCTTTAGAATCAAGTCCTGAGCTTCAAGTACATCGGTAAAGACAACTTTGTCACCAGGAGTTTGTACCAGTCCAGGAAACATTTCCTTCATTACAGGAGCCGTAGAAAAGATATTCAGTTTAACGACCACCTCTGCCTGCTCGTCTCTAAGCAACAGTTTTTTTTCTTTACCTGCAAGCCCCAGCTCTTTTGGACAGTCAAAGCTTAGCTTGAAGCTTTCATTTGGCACCACTTCGGTAATAGTATAAGCCGCTATGACGAACTTGTCAAGCCTCAATTCAAATTTTTTTGACCTTAGCATCTCTAAAACCTTGAGGTCGCCAGAAGGTAGTTTGAGAACAATTTCTGTCTTATCACCCATAGGAATTTCACCTACTGATGGTAATGCGGTCACCATTTGCTGCGCTTTTATGCTGATTGATATGGCGACGCAGCATAGAATTACGAGAAATTTTTTCATTTTTTTGAGCGTTATAGTTTCTTGCAAGGAACAATCTGTATCAATTTTATAATCAGATTATTAGCACTTTACCACTCTAAGATATAATTAAATCCATTTAAATACAACTATATAAAAAACATCAATACTTCGTCAACCTACCCAATTCAAAGCGCTTCAAAACCTTGTGAGCCATGTACACAATAATTTGCATTTGCTCAGCTATATCAATTACAACACCTCGCTAACGAGATTCGTCTTGACAGATCCCTTCAAATCGGGATGATAGCTAGCGGTCGGTTAACTTTGAAAAATTACCCAGCTTGTCTTCTATTAGCGCCTTAATTACCAGTCAGAACACATAGATTAAAAAAGTAAAGAAATGTAAAGTGATCCGAAACTTTAGTAAAGCATTTCTCTCAATATTACTAAAATACGTGACTGACTTCTGACTTAGTATCAGATAGTGAATTTCACAAGTTTTTGATTTATAAAAATTTAAGAAAAAAATGTTTAAAATGCAATATTCTCCACAATATACCTTTCGGTCAAAAGAGTTCAAATATAATCTGCTAATCCCCCTTAATCGTAAAAACCTTTAGCAGGAATATTTTAAACATAGCTGAAATAGCTTTATACGCCGATTTAATACTAAAAACCGGTATTTTGAATTGTTCAAAGTACCGGTTTTATACTAAGTATGAATACTTAGAACTGTACCCAAGAGGAGATTCGAACTCCCACACCCATACAGGCGCCAGCCCCTCAAGCTGGTGCGTCTACCAATTTCGCCACCTGGGTTTGAAGAATTGCAAATATATAAATTAACCATAGTGCACTGCAACATTCACAAAATATTTTTTGAACTAAAATTCCGGAAAGCAGTTCTTAAGATTGTAAACCAGACAGTAACACCAAAATCAAATCTAAATAAATAGCAAACACCACTTTGTATTGTTAAGCTTATTCCTATAAGACAGGCATAAAAGCCTTACGGTTACGATGGACTTTCGACGCACTTAAGACGGGGTTTCGTCGGACTTCTGACAATTATACCCGAATAAATACCGACTTAAGTCAGAAGCAAATACAACTTATTTGTTTATCAATCAACAATTTACTATATTGTATTACCTAAACTAATGCAATCATGGGAAAAATAGAAAACGGAATTAACGGCGGCTTCACCGGAACGGTGGGCACCGTGACAGGTTATTACCTGAACGGAAAATGGGTCATCAGGAGCAAACGCAGAAAATCCATAAAAAACAAAACCGGTAGTGCTGATCAAAAGGCCTGCAGATCCCGTTTTACCATAATGCAGACCTTCTTAAGTCCGATTGTTGCTTTTATCCGGATTGGTTTTAACCTCGAGTCGAAAAAACGCATGATGACCGCCCATAATGTTGCCAAATCCTATAATATGCTGAATGCCCAAAATGCCGCCGGCGAAATCGACTATACCGCTGTGCGTTTAAGCTTTGGAAACCTCAGCGGTGCGGAGGATGTTAAGCTGGAACACGATGATGCGGGTGTACATTTCAGCTGGACGGATAATGCTAACGGCGATTACACCAGGCAACATGACCAGGTGATGTTAATGGTTTATGATGTGGACAATAAAACGGCCATCTATGAAACAAGTGGTGCTAAGCGGTTAAAAGAAAGGGAAAGCCTGGAAATTCCGTCCTTTTATAAAGGAAAGACATTTCATACCTGGATGGCTTTCATTGCAGACGACAGAATGGGGATATCTGCGAGTACCTATTGCGGCAGTTTCGTTTTTTAATCACGAATGAAGCTTTTACGTTAAATAACGTTAACACTCGAAACTAAACCCATCGTAAGCCAGCCTGATGTTCGCTGGCAAGTCTTTTTCAACATCGGCATGTTTACCCAAAGTATGGCTAATGTGTGTAAAATAGGTGGTTTCAGCCCCTACCCTTTTGGCAAAGGCAATGGCCTCGCCCAGGGTAAAATGCGAAATATGTGGTTCTTTCTGCAAAGCATTAAGCACCAATATTTTTGTTCCCTTTATTTTTTCAAAACTTTGCTCTGATATCGTTTTGGCATCGGTAATGTAGGTAAAGTCGCCAATCCGGTAGCCGGTAATCGGCAATAAATGGTGCATTACCTCAAATGGAATGATGGTAGTTTCGCCAATTTTAAAATCTTCGCCATTGGTTACGGTATGCAAATTAATCTGCGGTAAACCATGGTATTTGGTTTCGGCAAAAATATAATAAAACTCTCTTTTTAATGCTGTTTGTACCCTTTCGGTAGCATAAACATCAATTACCTTATGGAGCAGGTAATTAAACGGCCTGATATCATCTAAACCTGCAATATGGTCTTTGTGTTCGTGTGTAAACAGTACGGCATCCAGGTCTTTTACCTTTTCGCGCAAAAGCTGGTAACGGAAATCAGGTCCGCTATCTACCACAATGGTTTTATCATCTGTTTCTATTAAAACAGATGTTCTTAAACGGTTGTCTCTATGATCTGAAGACCTGCAAACTTCGCAATTACAAGCAATTACCGGAACGCCTTGTGATGTGCCGGTACCTAAAAAAGTAACTTTCATCTGCTTAAACTTTCCTTTCTAAATACGTAATCCTTGCTTTGTATTTCCATTAAAACAATTCGGTTTGTTGTAAAGATTGATAAAATTGTCTTTGTTTTTCGTCTAACAGGTTTTCGTCGGCATTGGTCTGTTTTACCAATGTAACTAATGCGGCAATTTTTCCTTCCAGATTTGAAAACTTATTTACTACAACAACCTTATTGTGTTCGAGCAGACAAGAACCCGTTTTAAAGTTCCCTTTCTCATAACGTACCTTATAACCCATAGCAAAAAGCAGGGCTTCTAATTTCTCTAAAGTATGGTTTGTTAGTGGCAATGACATTGGAAACAAACTTAGATAAATCTGCGCAGCATTCATAAATACCGCAGTAAAAAAATGTTGTGTTATAGTTTTCACCGCCCGAGATGCAACAAAGATCTTAGCTAATCAATAAAGCTTAATCGAATGCAAGGTGTATAAACTTTAAATGACCTCAAGTGGCTAAGGCGGTAAGATTAATACACTGATTTTTTCACCACCTAAGACATATAAGTGCAATTAGTTAATCAATAGGGCACCTAAAAACTTAGATGGCCTTAGGTGACTTACATGGTAAAAATAATACTACGAATTTTTCACCCCCTAAGACATGTAAGTGCAATTAGTTAGTCATTAACATAATAGGGCACCTAAAAACTTAGATGGCCTTAGGTGACTTACATGATAAAAATAATACTCCGAATTTTTCACCACCTAAGACATGTAAGTGCGATTAGTTAATCATTAACACAATAGGGCACCTAAAAACTTAGATGGCCTTAGGTGACTTACATGGTAAAAATAATACTCCGATTTTTCACCAACCTAAGACATGTAAGTGCAATTAGTTAATCATTAACACAATAGGGCACCTAAAAACTTAGATGGCCTTAGGTGACTTACATGGTAAAAATAATACTCCGAATTTTTCACCACCTAAGACATGTAAGTGCAATTAGTTAATCATTAACACAATAGGGCACCTAAAAACTTAGATGGCCTTAGGTGACTTACATGGTAAAAATAATACCCCGAATTTTTCACCACCTAAGACATGTAAGGGCAATTAGTTAATTATTAACAATAGGGTGCGTAACACTTAGATGGCCTCAGGTGACTTACATGGTAAAAATAATACTACGAATTTTTCACCAACCTAAGACATGTAAGTGCAATTAGTTAATCATTAACACAATAGGGCACCTAAAAACTTAGATGGCCTTAGGTGACTTACATGGTAAAAATAATACTCCGATTTTTCACCACCTAAGACATGTAAGTGCACCTTAGCTAACTATTATCTTCAACAAATAGTGTAGGTGGTTATTTTTTACCATCCTCATTTTTCCAACCACCTTAGAACACCTTAGTTGATAAAATGAATAGGATGTCATTAAAAACAAAAAAGGTTCAGCTGTTTCCAACTGAACCTTTTTACGGGGAGAACCAATCTTAATTAATTCGGTTAAAAAGCCCTTTTACATTACCGGAGCCACCGCTGCCAGTGGTAGTGATGTGGCCGGCGTTTCCATTACCGTCGTAACCGCTTCCTTTGTTGTTATTGGATTTGCAATTGGTAACGGTATGCGGAACATTTTGTCCGGCACTACCCAGTTTGAAACCATTTCCATCGCCGTTTGAACCATAACCGTTATTGGTAGCGGTGCAATTGTTAATCACCACGGTAGAAGGTTGTCCGTATAAATCCCAGCCATCATCAGAATTGTGGTAAGCATTGCACGAGTTAAAACTATTACCTGCACCAGCAGATAATTTACAGGCATATCCATCCGCATTTTCACCACCATTGGCCACATCATAATTATCATAAGAAGTAGAATTATTGATGCTGTTGTGGTGACCGCCGTTATAGATCTGAAGTCCGGAGTCTTTATTTCCATGCGTGGTTACCTTATTCACATAATTGTAGCCACCTGTCTGGAAAACAATCCCGCAGTCGGGTGCATTTCTGATGGTCATATTGGTAATATTCCAGTAACTTCCATTTACTTTTACCCCCCAGTTGGCGCCAGAAATACCTGAACAATCCAATATACCACCGGTAAAATTAATTTTAGAACCGGATGTACCGCTTTTAAGTAACTGAAGGGTGCTGGTGAGGTAAATGGTACCGCTCACGGTGATTACATCACCTGGTTGCGCGTTTGATATGGCAGCTTTTAAAGCAGCTTCAGTAGTTACAGTAGCACTTACGGCCGCAGCTACCAGTCCTAGTTTGTTTGGCTGAACGATGGATTGACCACCTGCAGCATCAGCGATTGTAGTGTTGTCTTTCTTGCATCCGAACAATGCAATAGCCATCCCGAGTACGAGAATACCTGATTTTTTTTTCATGATTGTAGAATTATATTTGGTTATTAATTAACATGAAATTAGTAATATTACTACAAAAATGTATCATAAATCATATATATCTATGCAATCGTTCCCGTAAATCAAAACGAAATAAAATTACAAATATCAATCTCTTGCTTGTACGCATTAATGTAACCTGAGTTCGATTAATATTTGAATCATAGTTAGTATTTACAGCAGCTTTACCTCACATGATCGTCATGCTGAATTTATTTCAGCATCTTTCATGCTTTTAAGCCCCTGAAATGAATCCGATAGCTATGTGACGACACTAATACTAAAATACCTAAAAAATAGCTCTAAAAGCCACATTATTTATCGAACTCAAGTTTGTAAATCACAAAAAAGCAAACAAAGGGCTTATAAAAGAAAAAGCGATTTAACCAGGGATATGTCCTGATTAAATCGCTTCTATCATGCAAGTGCTAAAATCTTGCGCTGCCTGCTGAATCTGTTATCTCAAATCTACCACTTCAACACCAGGATATTTTTTGGCATCGAAAGCAAAAGTAGTTTCAGGTACATTTACGTTAGGCGAAAAAGTTTTCACATTGTAAGTGTATTTGTTTCCGTTTTTATCGAACAATACCACGTTTGCAATTTGTTTTGCTGCTTTATCGATACTTAAACGCACTTTAAAAATCGATTTTTTAGCATCTACAGGTGTTAAATCGATCATTTGATAGGTTTTAGCACCAGCTTTTTGTTCGCCGGTATACACGTATTTAAATCCTTTTTCGTAAACAGTGAAAATCTTAGCCGGATTAATGGCATCACCACTGTTATCTACATTGCTTACCTGTACTTCTTTGTCCTTTTTCAAATAAGTCCACTGGCTTTTACCATCGCTAAACAATTCCTGGTTAGTCATGGCTACTTTATATTTGTTAGAATTGGCTTTAACATATAAAGTACCTTGCTGGGTTTCTTTTACTTTAGCTTTTGGATTATCTAAAGTAAAGGTAAAATCTGTTTTAACTACGTTGTACGATTTGTATTTTTTACTCACTTCAGCTAAAATGGCTTTAGCTTTCGCATCAGTTTGAGCATAAGTTGAAGTTGTAAAAGCAACTACAACCATTAATGCCGAAATTAATTTCTTCATCTTTATCTTTTTTAAGTTTTTCTTTGAAACGTTAGAGTAGATTATTGTTAAATGGTTTAATCTAATCCTTGTTATCCATACCATTCAAGAATTGTTCCAAAGAATATTCGTCTGGATATAAAACCTCGCGGGCCTTACTTCCTTCAAATGGGCCAACAATACCTGCAGCCTCTAACTGGTCGATAATCCTTCCGGCCCTGTTATAACCCAATTTAAGTTTACGCTGTATTAATGAAGTCGAACCCTGCTGATGCATTACAATTAACCTTGCCGCATCTTCAAAAAACTTATCACGCTCGTTCGGATCAAAATCAGCCTTGCTTCCCTCTCCTGCTTCATCAATGTATTCTGGCAGTTGATAGGCATCAGCATAACCGCGCTGGTTACCGATATATTCAGAAATGCGGTCTACCTCAGGTGTATCAACGAAAGCACACTGTAGCCTGATTAAGTCGCTTCCGGTAGATAAAAGCATATCACCACGGCCAATTAACTGATCGGCACCACCACTATCTAAAATGGTTCTCGAATCGATTTTCGACAATACCCTGAAGGCTAATCTGGCCGGAAAGTTGGCTTTAATAGTACCGGTTATAATGTTTACCGATGGACGCTGAGTAGCCAGAACCAAATG
Organism: Pedobacter sp. D749; assembly: GCF_019317285.1. Taxonomy (NCBI): domain Bacteria; kingdom Pseudomonadati; phylum Bacteroidota; class Sphingobacteriia; order Sphingobacteriales; family Sphingobacteriaceae; genus Pedobacter; species Pedobacter sp. D749. The sequence goes on along the minus strand of NZ_CP079218.1, from coordinate 978,651 downwards.
GATTCCGATTGCCCTTGCCAATTGTGCTAAACGCGCAATTGGTGCTTCCACCTCTTTACCTGCCGTCATCATTAAATCGGCAAACTCATCTACTACCAAAACAATGAAAGGCAAAAAGCGGTGACCGTTATTTGGATTAAGCTTGCGTTTAACAAACTTATCGTTGTATTCTTTTAAATTCCTAACCTGTGCATCTTTCAATAAATCGTAACGCTGATCCATTTCGATACAAAGTGAGTTTAACGTATTCACTACTTTTTTGGTATCGGTAATAATCGCATCGGCCTCTCCAGGTAGTTTTGCCAAAAAGTGTCTTTCGATTCTATTGAATAAGGTTAACTCTACTTTTTTAGGATCGACCAGTACGAATTTAAGTTGCGCAGGGTGTTTTTTAAAGAGCAGCGAAACCAGGATGGCGTTAATACCCACCGATTTACCCTGACCGGTTGCCCCTGCTACCAACAAGTGAGGCATTTTAGCCAGGTCGGCAATATACACCTCATTGCTAATGGTTTTACCTAAGGCAATAGGCAAATCCATAGTGGTTTGGCTCCATTTTTCAGTATTTAAAATACTGCGCATCGGCACCATTTCCGGGTGTTGATTCGGCACCTCGATACCGATGGTGCCTTTACCAGGCATTGGCGCTATAATACGGATCCCCAGGGCAGCCAACGAAAGCGCAATATCATCCTCCAGATTTTTAATTTTCGAAATCCTCACCCCTGGCGCCGGAATAATTTCGTAAAGCGTAACCGTTGGGCCAATGGTTGCCTTAATCTTATCAATTTCGATATTGTAGTGATTAAGCGTTTCTACAATTTTATTTTTGTTGGCTTCCAGTTCTTCAGCATTTACCGAAATTTTATTGGTACCATAATTTTCAAGCAAATCAATTGTTGGATATTTATAACCAGATAAATCCAGTTTTTCATCATAATTACCAAACTGCTCAACCAGGTCATCCGATTTTTTGTCTTCCTCAGTTTTTTCTATTGTAAAAGCGGGTTCCTTTTCCACTTCAATTGGTGGCTCTACCACTAAAGGCATTGATGAAGCTGCGGCAGTAGCCAATGGCAAATTAGCAGCCAATGGCGATAATACCACAGGTGCTATCGTTTCTTCCTCTTCTTTTTCCTCGAAACGGCTTGGCTGTAACACCACGTTTTGTTGTTTACGTTCGTTACCTGGTACTTTATCGCGTACCGGAAATTCAATAGGTGCTGAAGGTTCTTCGAAAGTTTTGTTTTTTACAGCTTGCGTTCTAATGTCGTTTACATAATCTGGCGTATCGTTATCGAGGTAAACTTCTTTCGCTTTACGCTCCGGGAATTTAAAATCGATGTTATAGGCGATGATTAAAATGGTTAACCCGGCAAAAGCGATTAACCCGGCAACACCGGCAGCGCCAATTTGGGCACCTAATAATTTATTGCTCCAATAGCCAAACTCACCTTCTAAATAATGTGGCGATTCTGACCAGAAACTATGTGCAAAACCTAAGGTTAAGGAAATAAACAATAAGAAGAAAAAGCTGTAACCTAATGTTTTAGAGATGGAAAGGATTTTAACCTTAAATAATAAACGGTAACCGATAATGAAAAAGGCCAAAACGAACAGGAAAGAGGCAATACCGAACCATTCGTAAATAAACTGGTGCGATAATAAAGCACCAAACTTACCCAGCCAATTCTGAACTACAGGTATGGAAACACCAGCTTCCTTTAATTCCTCTGTGGTTTTAAAAAGGTTACTCCAACCGCCATTGGCATCAATTACATAACTCTGATCATCTTGCCAGGTAAACAGATACGAAGTAAAAGCGATTAGAAAATATAATGACAATATTACAAAAAACAGTCCTACAATTTTAACTGCACGGCCATCTGCCAGATCGAAGTTTGGCAAAAAATCTATTTTTTCTTTCAGTTTCCTGCCTGATGATGATTTGCCGGGTGCACTTTCTGCACCTTTATCTCTGAATGTATTGGTTTTAAACTGGTTACCCCTTACCGACATTTTCTATCCTAAATAATTTAATATTGAACAAACTTAGATAAAACTGCGCAGCATTAACGAAAGCCTGACAAAAAAAATAATCACAAATTGCAACCATTATGGCTACAAGCTTTCTGCCATTCCTCTTCTTTTTAAAACAACGCAATTAAACCAAAGTAAATAGACCCTTCTACCTTCTGTTTAATCTGCCTTAAATTAAATAAAATTATTCATCAGGCATTAAACCTTAAACAGAAAATATTGTCTATTATTTTAACAACACACAAGTTGTAACGTTTTATCATATGAAGCGGATTTTGTTTTAGGTTTTATCCCGTTTTACCTGGAGAGGTTAAACGGGATTTTTTATTTACAGATCTTACAGGTTTAACTCGTCGTTTAATTTATTTTTAACGGTTTCGTTGAGGGCTGAAGCTGTTTAAAAACCTGGAGGTCTGGGATACCAGCTTACTAGGTGATTTATATTATTTTGAAAAGCAGGGTTCTGTGCACTTCGGCCATGATAGTCCTGCTATCACTTCAAGTCCTCACTCGTACCTCGTTCTGGGCTTTTCGTTCTATCAGGTTTATTTAACATGAGTCTGTTGTTCTTAGGTCTTAAGACTCATGATCAATACCTCGCAGGTTTTAAAAACCTGCGAGGTCTATAGAAAGTTAACGCCCAAATCAGTTAGTTATTGATTTTTTGGCAGATGGCCTTTTTTAAAACCTGCGAGGTCTAACCTTTGCTAATTTGCTGCACACTATATATATTTAGACATTAAAGTTTACAATTCCTTAATTTTCGTTAATTTAAAGCGATTTTTGAAACAATATGATGGGTATAGCGCAACTTGAACAACACATTGAGGCCGGAAATTTACAAGCAGTAAAAGAAATTTTAATTGAAAATCCAAAATTGGCAAATGTTGATACTTCTCATCACATTTCGCCCTTATTACTGGCTTGTTATTACAAAAAACAAGAAATAGCTGATTTAATTGCTGAATTTGTAGACCATTTAACCTTGTTTGAGGCTTGTGCAGTTGGTAAATTCGACGCGGCTACGCTATTGATTTTTCAAAATCCTGCCAGTATTAATGAATTTTCTGAAGATGGTTTTACACCACTTGGTTTAGCCTGCTATTTCGGACATGAAGAATTGGCCCGCTTTCTGGTTTTAAAAGGCGCTGAGGTTAACCTGGCATCAAAAAATGGCTTCAATGTATTCCCTATCCACTCGGCAGTTGCAGCCAATAATTTTAATATCACTAAAATGCTCTTAGATGCGGGTGCTTACCCAAATGTTTGCCAGAAAGCAGGCTTAGCCCCTTTACATACTGCCGCTCAGCTTGGAAATATTGAATTGATTATTTTACTGTTAGAACACGGCGCAGAAGTTTCTTTACGCATGGAAGGCGGAAAACTCCCGGCAGATTTAGCCGCAGAAAAGGGCTTTAATGAAATTGCCGAAATTTTAAGAGATGATGATTAAATTAGTCTGGAGTCGTGAGTCTTTAGTCAAAAGTCTGATCTGGCAACCATTTTCCATCATCCATAATACCTCTTACATTTTATTCCCAGATTCGCATTCGCATTCTTTTCATATACGTCCTGATATCGAGCACTACGGCAGCCAAAAAATAGAACAGTATAGGAAAACCTACCGCCAAAAATGACGAATAAATAAAAAACAGACGCACTTTAGCAGTACTCATATTTAGCTTATTGGCTAAATAGGTAGACACTCCAAAACTCTGCTGTTCAAAATAAGTTATAATTCTCTGGAACATGTTAAGCTTATTTTAAAAATCTTAATTGCACTACACTAAATTAAAACTGTCCGAAACCATGATTTGCTTTCAGCAATCTAATTTAGGAAAATTAATTGGTTAAATTTTAATGGCAAACCAAAACGCATTTATTCCAAAATTAATTTTTCAAAATCCTGCTTATCTTCATGTTTTATAAAAAGCGTTTGTTGTTCTTCCAATCCTGAAAACTTTTTGATTAATTCTGCCTTAAACTGATGGATATCGACATCTCTGTTTAAAATAACAGTTAAGGCATCTGCATTCCCCCTAACCTCAATAATTTGACCAGGGTATAGTTCTTTTAGCTCATGTGGAAATTCCATAATACGGAAACAGATTATAGGGTGTAAAGTTTTACCGGAAAGCAGAAAAGCTTAGGCCTGTTTTAAAATTTTAATTCCAATACCGCAAGATAGGCATTTTTTCTCGTCGCAATATTGCTTTTTTAGCTGCAAAATTCCCTGAGAGGCAAATGCGTTCGTCATCTTCACGCCCGCTTCAGTATATTTATCGGTAATTGCATTTTGCTCAGCGGGCAAACTTTCTAACAGTTTAATTGCCCTACTGATAAAATATTGTGTTGCCGTATGTTTTCCATAAGCAAATAAAAACAGGGCCACGGTATTTAAAAGGATATTGTCTACTGATGTTTTTCCGATCTGGATATTTACGGAGGAAGCTACCTTTTTAAAATGATAATGTGTTTTCCAGTAATCGTTTACAGGCAAATCTTCAAATAAGGTGCGCAGTTCAGCCACATCCTTTATTTCCATAATTTTAGAAAAAAGATGATTAGCTTTGACTATTAATGCTGCAAATTGCGCCAAACGAATGGTTGGGAAATTTTGCGGACGCATGCGCATAAATTTCCACAGAGAAACATCAATGGGTGTAAGGTTATATTTCTTTTGGAGAAATTGAAATTCGGCTTTTAACTTTCGGGGGTATTCTTCTTCAAAATGATCATTTAAAAATCCCGCAGCACCAAAAACCAATGCTTCTATCTGGTGTGGATTGTTTTTATGTCTGGCATAAATATGCTGTGGAACTGCCTTGGCAAATAACTCAAAAGGTAGAGTGTTTATTTTGAATCCAAAATTACGGGCCATAAAACGGTAGAAAGTCTCATCCCAATTCCCGTTTAATTCATTTAAGGTTTCTGTAACAGCATTTGTTTTCTGCTCAAAACGCTCAACCAATGTTCTTGATAAAAAAGAATCTACGATTAACTCATCTACGCTTCCTATTTGGGCAATGCAAGGAAAATCAGTTAGGGTGAGGAACAGGTTTTCGTACTTGCTGATCAGATCCTTTGAAATCCGACTTTTCAGTTCTAAAACCGGTAAAATGGTTCCATCTATTCTGGTTATTTCAGCATCATGCTGGTAAACAACATGCAAGATTACATTTTCATATGCAGGATTAACCTGGTGGTTGTGTTTTAACCAGTCAGATGATTTTAAATGAATTTCTACATTCCCCGCCCAGGTGGTATTACCCATTTCGATTTTTGCATGGAAAAAATCGGGACCAGAGTTTTTATTAAGCAAGCCCGGATTTATGATTTTCAGATTTTCGCCACGTGTGGTTTGCAGATCGTTAAAATCGAACGACCTGAATTGCCAAACGTAATGAAGAAAATCTTCCGGAAAATTCATCCTTGAAGATAATGAATTTATTTGGCTACAACTAACTTATACGTTTAAATTTTGAGCTTCTTTGGAGTAGTTGTTAAACACATAGGTAACCAAATAACGATTCTCAATTTTTTCGAATACAAAGTACCAGGTTGTTTTCTCACTAATATTAAAATGGATTAGCCAACTGCCATGTTGAGAAATAGCCTTTGGAGCACTTTAATATTGCTTCTTCACGATTTTGCTTTCAGCGATATCAATCAATCTGATTACGTAATCTATAGCACTTTCGCGGATACTGAAATAGTTTTCGTAAAAAAGCACATCAACCAGTTCGTTAAGATAAAGCAGAACCGAGGGATTGAAGCGGACTATTTCCAAGGCAAGGCATTAATATGCTGAATGGCTGCTGCTTTAAATTCAGAAGCCGATAAACTTTCCTCCCACTTCGCATCAAAAGAAGTATGTGCTGCGGGTGTCTTTACATAAGCTACCTGCTCTTCATTAACCACCGGAAGCTGGCCTTGATTTAAAACCTGCATCAATTCTTTTTTTTCGGTAGCTGAAAGGTTTTTTACATGCTCAAGTAACGATTTAAAGTCCATATCATCGAAAGGGTTGGTCATAAACAATTAAATATAGGAATTTTTTACACAAAGAAAAAGGATGAGCTATAGGCAAAATAATCAATTATATACATTATTAGAGCCTGTTTAAATTTTATTCAATTAAATTACTTCTCCTAGTTTGTCACACTGAGGGTATTATTTAAAATCAATATGAGTGACGTAAAATTGTCTTCTCTTATCCTACACGCGGTCTTGCCTCGGCTCGCCGCCGCCGAAGGGCTCTTTCTTTTTGCTGTCAAAAAGAAACAAAAAACACCGGCTGAAAATTTATTCATTTGTTGTTTATAACTTTCAGTTGCATTCATGAGGGCTACGCCGTTTTCTTTTGAAGTTAGTAGGTTGGCTTGGACGGTGCAGCCCGAAAAATTTGTTAGGCCGGATTTAAGTAGAACGGGGATACCTTACTATGGCCTAGCTGGATGGAAATGCGAAAGCAGTTAAAATGCTGATTAATAATTATTTATAAAACAACGTCAATGGTAGCGAAGTCGATTGCTTCTCTTAACTATAAAAAATTGTCTTCGACTACGCTCAGACTGACGTACGAAATAAATTTTACTTAATTTTAAACAGTCTCTTAATATTGAATTGTGTACGATAAATTATTTCTCAAAGCAACAACCGATATTCAGTTTTTATACCAACCCTGCTTTAATCAAAATCTGCTCCATTTCCTGTTGCAGTTTTAAAGCTTCTTCCCTGGCCTTTTCAGCAAAGTCTTCTCCCTGGCTGGCATAGATAATCCCCCTTGATGAATTGATCAATAATCCGCATTGTGAGTTTAACCCATATTTACACACTTCATTTAAATCTCCACCCTGTGCACCAACCCCTGGTACTAAAAGAAAGTGATCTGGTGCCAGTTTACGTACATCGCCAAATGCCGCACCGCGTGTAGCCCCAACTACATACATCATCTGCTCATCTGTTGCCCAGGTTTGTGAGGTTTTAATCACTTTTTCGAAGAGCCTGTCTGCTCCAATTTCCTGCAATTGAAAATCGGCATGCCCCGCATTCGAGGTTAAAGCCAATAGAATTACCCATTTATCTTTAAAAGTTAAAAACGGTGTTACCGAATCGCTACCCATATAAGGTGCAACGGTAACCGAATCGAAACTCATATCAGACGATGCAGCGTTAAAAAAGGTTTCGGCATACATGGCAGAAGTATTTCCAATGTCGCCGCGTTTAGCATCAGCAATAGAAAAAATATCCTGTGGAATATATTTCCAGGTTTCAATTAAGCTTTCCCATCCTTTTTTGCCATAACATTCATAAAAAGCAGTATTGGGTTTATAAGCTACACACAAATCTTTTGTGGCATCAATAATTTGTTTATTGAATTCCAGAATCGGATTTTCGTATTTCAACAGGTGCTGTGGTATCTTATCTAACGAAGAATCTAATCCGACACATAAAAATGAACGTTTTTTTTGTATCTGCTCGAAAAGTTGCTGCTTTGTCATATATGGGCTTATTTGCTGCAAATATGAAGATTTTTAAGTTTTCTGAGCGACAAAATAATGCGCACATTAATTATTTTTATAAACATTTTAAACTTTTGCTTGCAGATTACGTTTCAAATACATACAATTGCACCATAATTTCTCAACCGTTTATCTGAATATCCCAGAAAAATTTATCAAGACTTGTTTTTTGTTACCATTTTTGAAAGCGATTGTCGCTTTGTATTCAGCTTATAAACAATATATGAAACATTTGAGTACATCCAATAACCAACTCATTTAGTTTTATAGCCTTAAGAACTTATGCACAATGAAAAGCCGGGCTTACATTAACACAAATATTTTTTAAGCCTGTGCAAATTTATAACAGAAAACATCCGTTATAAACAAATGAAAAATTTCTTGAAACATATATATTTAGAATGTTTAGTAAAACAGAATTAAATGATAAGCTCACAACAGAATTACGTGAGCTAGCAAAAAGCTATGGCATTGAAGGTGCCGACTCCCTAAGAAAAATCGACCTTGTTGAAGTACTTTTACACCAGCAAGAAATTATAAATGCCGCTAAAGCTGGTGCAGACCCTTATAGCGAAACCGAACCTGTTGCAGCTACTCCTGCGCCTAAAACCAAAGCTGCAAAAGTACCAAAAGTTGCTGCTGCAGCGGCAGCCGCCGCTTCTACAGTGGTAGCTGATAAGCCTGCAGCTACTACAGCCGACAAGCCTGTTAAAAAAAGAGCAAGGTTAACGAAAGATGAGCCTGCAGCGCCGGTTGAAAGAAGAAGAGATGCGGTAACATTATTTGACGAACCTCAACACCAACAACAGCCGGAAAGACAGCCTGACAGGATTGTTGAAGGAGAAGAAAGTGTAAAGCCAATCTCAGCTTTAATAGAAGAAAGTGCAGAAGTGCTTCCGGTTGCTCCAAAACAAAAACAAGAGCCTAAAGAAAAGCAGGAAAAACCGCAGCGTGACGAAAATCGCCAGCAAAAACAACCAAGCGGTGGCAATCACCACAAAAACGAAAACAGTTATTCTAACTTAGATTTCGATAACGTAATTACAAATGAGGGTGTTTTGGAAATTATGCCTGATGGTTATGGTTTCTTGCGTTCGGCAGATTACAACTACTTAACTTCTCCTGATGATATTTACGTATCTCAGTCTCAAATAAAACTTTTTGGCTTGAAAACAGGTGATACGGTAAAAGGTAGCATCCGTCCGCCAAAAGAAGGCGAAAAATACTTCCCTTTGGTTCGTGTAGAAACCATTAACGGCAGAATCCCTGCGGAGGTTCGCGACCGTGTTCCTTTTGATTATTTAACACCGCTTTTCCCAACAGAAAAATTAAATTTATTTACGGATAACAGCAATTACTCTACCCGTATTATGGATTTATTTACGCCAATTGGTAAAGGTCAGCGTGGTTTAATTGTAGCACAACCTAAAACGGGTAAAACCAATTTATTGAAAGAAGTGGCTAACGCAATTGCTAAAAACCACCCTGAAGTTTATTTAATTATCTTATTAATTGATGAGCGCCCGGAAGAGGTTACCGATATGGCACGTAGTGTAAGGGCTGAGGTAATTGCCTCAACTTTTGATGAGCCGGCTGAGCGCCACGTTAAAATTGCCAACATTGTTTTAGAAAAAGCAAAACGTTTGGTAGAAAGCGGACATGATGTAGTAATCCTTTTAGATTCGATTACCCGTTTGGCCAGAGCTTATAATACGACAGCACCTGCATCTGGTAAAATATTATCGGGTGGTGTGGATGCAAATGCATTACACAAACCAAAACGTTTCTTCGGTGCGGCACGTAATATAGAGAATGGTGGTTCACTAACTATTCTAGCTACTGCACTAACCGATACAGGCTCTAAAATGGACGAAGTGATCTTTGAAGAATTTAAAGGAACCGGTAACATGGAGCTTCAGTTAGACCGTAAATTATCTAACAAACGGATCTTCCCTGCAATTGATATTACGGCATCAAGTACCCGTCGCGATGATTTATTGTTAGACAGAGATATCTTGCAACGTGTATGGATTTTACGTAACCACCTTGCTGATATGAACAGCCAGGAAGCAATGGAATTTGTTCAATCTCAAATAAAAGGAACAAAAAGTAACGAAGAGTTCTTAATTTCGATGAACAGCTAGTTTAAGGCTGGAAGGTAAAAGGTGTAAGGCTTAAGGTTCATATTTGGATGCCTAAACCTTACACCTTAAACCTTATACCCTATACCTCATGAAAAAGCATCTCCCTAATGCGATTACCTGTGCAAACCTTTTTTCAGGTTGTATCGGAATCGTTTTTGCATTTAAAGGCAATTTAGAAACCGCAGCTTATTTCGTTATTTTATCTGGAATATTCGATTTTTTTGACGGCATGGTTGCCCGTTTATTAAATGTAAAATCGGCAATTGGCAAAGATCTTGACTCTTTGGCAGATATGGTAAGTTTTGGGTTTTTACCCGGGGTAATTATGTTTCACCTGTTAAAGGCAAGCGATTATTCATCTGAATACCTACCCTATTTCGGCTTTATCATTACTGTTTTTTCGGCGCTTCGACTGGCAAAATTCAACAACGATGCAAGGCAAACAGAAGACTTTATCGGTTTAAACACCCCAATGAATACTTTATTTATCTGCTCTTTACCTTTTATTGCGCACGATTATCCACAGATTATTGCCTCCAGTATGTTGCTGATTGCTATTACGGCAATAACAAGCTTTTTATTGGTGAGCGAAATAAAAATATTCTCTTTAAAATTCAGCAATCTAAGCTGGGAGAAAAACAAAATTAAATTTATTTTCCTCATCCTATCGGCAGTATTAATTGCCTTTCTAAAATTTGCGGCCATACCTTTTGTATTGGTATTATATATTGCTTTGTCTTTTCTGCATTTTAGGGGAGCAACTCCAAGTAAATTACCCTAAGGGATAATTTCTTATGGAATCGTCATTCCCAAGCCGATAGCTATTGGCTTGATTGGGAACCACGGAGTGCTCATGAATGCCATTGAATAAAGGAAAACTTATGAATAATCGTAATGCCTTAGCAGTTTTTTTTATGTTGCATTAAGATTCCCGCCTGCGCGAGAATGACTACACATCTTCTTTTAAGTATTTTAGGCGTTTTGCTAACCAACTTTAATAAAGCACGGATTTTAACCAAGGACGCTGTCAATCCCAAGAGCCTGGGAAATCAAAAAAACAGGTGCATTTCAGGTAAATTGGCACTAACAAACCTGAAACGCAGTGGTTTTGTGTTCATAACGATGATTTAAATTTTTTGAAAAAATGTCGAACACAAAACGAAGTGCCGCTGTTTTTTTGATGCGCATAGGATTGTGCAAAAGGCTCATTGCTGGATTGACGAAGCGCTTTGGGTACTTTGGCGCTCCAAAGTACCATGCCCCGCGGCATAGAGCGATAGAAGAATGTTTTATTCAATTGTGTCGACATGATAAGGCATAGTGCGGAAAAAAAAACAACACTTATCTTCAAACTATAATTTTTAAGATATAAAAGCTTGTTATTAAGCAGGAAAGATGCTGACCACGTAGTAGCTACAAGGCGATTGAAAACACTATTTCTACTTGTAAAATAAATTCAGCATGACGATCGCCTTAGGAATATCTACTAAAAACAAATAAAGGCTAGGTTGATGCGTCCACACGAAAAGCCTGAGAGGGAATGACGACCATCCTATTAAAGGCTGTCAATGGCAAAGTAATCTAAGGACATCTATCTTTTTGATTTATAAAGCGTTAGAGGCCTTCGACTATGCTCTGACTGACAATCACTTAACTTAACAGCTTTGATAAGGTAAGAATGTTCATATTACCTTTCTCAACTCCTTGTGCAATAAAATCTATTGCATCAAAGCTTTTTAACCTCAAGCGGATCGTCAATATTGCGACAGATAGACAAAATCGTTTCCCCCAGTACAGGATGTACAACGTCGGGGGCAATCTCAGCCAGAGGTTCCATCACAAATTTCCGGCTCTGCATATGAGGGTGAGGTACCTGAAGTTTATCAGGAATATTGATGGTTTGATCTCCAAAAAGGATCAGATCGATATCAATTAAGCGCTCCCCCCATTTATCTTTCCTCACCCTGCCCAGTTCCTGCTCAATACCTAATGCAAGATCTAAAACTTCCAAAGCACTTAAATTAGTTTGTAAAGCTATTGCCTGGTTTAAAAATGCAGGTTGGTCAGTTTTGCCCCACGCTGCCGTTTCGTAAAGAGATGAGCTGGCTATTACCTTACCAATTTTATCGTTCAATAGTTCGATGGCCTTTTTCAAATTTGCCTCCCTGTTACCTAAATTTCCACCCAGTAACAAATAAGCCGTACTGTACTCTAAAGCTTGATTAAGCATCATGTATTTTTATATCTTTACAGTACAAAATTAAAACATTTAAATGAGAGAATTCTTTAAGTATTTATTTGCCTCTATGTTGGGCTTTTTCTTATCGATAGTAATTGTATTTATTATCTGCTTCGTAGTTGTAGTGGGTTTAATATCTTCAATTGATAGCGACAAAACAGTTGTGGTATCGAACAATTCGGTACTATTTTTAAATTTGGATCAAGCCATTACCGAGCGTACACCTAAAAATCCATTCGGAAACCTGCCAATTGTTGGAGGTGAAGAAAAAGAAGCTATAGGCTTAAACGACTTCTTAAAAGCGCTGCAAAAAGCCAAAACAGATGATAATATCAAATGTATTTACCTGAATGTGAGCAGTCCGAATGCCGGATATGCAACTTTGCGTGAGGTGAGAAATGCACTGATTGATTTTAAAAAATCACATAAAAAAATTATCGCCTACAGCGAAGTATATACCCAGGGTGCTTATTATTTGGCTTCTGTTGCTGATAAAGTATATTTAAATCCAGAAGGAGCGCTAGAATTCAAAGGATTTAGCTCTGAATTAACTTTCTTTAAAGGAACATTAGAAAAAGTTGGTGTAGAAATGCAGGTTATCCGTGTAGGAAATTACAAAAGTGCAGTTGAGCCATTTATTCTGGATAAAATGAGCGATTATAACCGTAAACAGGTTACCGCTTATGTTGGTGGTTTATACAATACTTTCTTAACCGATATTGCGCAAAGCAGAAATATCCAAAAAGATAGTCTGTATAACATTGCTGATAATTACAAAGTGCAGCAGCCACAGGATGCAGTAAACTTTAAAATGATTGATGCTTTAAAGTACAAAGATCAGATTTTAGAGGAATTAAAAGGGTTGTCTGGCAGAACCAGAGGAGAGAATATTCGTGCAGTTTCGATTAACGATTATGCCAAAAACAATAGCGATACAGGAGAGGGAAAAGATAAAGTTGCCGTAATTTATGCCAATGGTGAAATTAACGGAGGAGAAGGTTCTGATAACCAAATCGGTTCAGAGCGTATTTCCAGAGCGATCAGAAAGGCTCGTTTAGATGACGACATTAAAGCGGTTGTACTGCGTGTAAACTCTCCCGGAGGTAGCGCTTTAGCTTCAGACGTGATCTGGAGAGAGGTTGTGCTTACCAGAAAGGAAAAGCCGGTTATCGCATCCTTTGGCGATGTGGCCGCATCAGGCGGTTATTATATTGGTTGCGCTGCCGACAGTATTTTTGTACAACCGAATACCATTACCGGTTCTATCGGTGTATTTGGGATCATTCCGAACTTCCAGAATTTAATGACCAATAAACTCGGAATTACATTTGACGGTGTTAAAACGGGTAAATATGCTGATATTATGGCTACCAACCGCCCTATGACTGCAGGTGAAAGATTCATCATCCAGAATGAATTAAACAGAATTTATAGCGGTTTTGTAAGCCGTGTGGCCGATGGCAGAAAGAAAAGTAAAGCCTATATTGATAGCATTGGCGGTGGCCATGTTTGGATTGGAACTGATGCTGTTCAAATTGGCCTGGCTGATAGAATTGGAAGTTTTAATGATGCCATTAAAGCAGCTGCTAAAAAAGCTAAAATAAAGAATTATAAGGTTGTAGAATACCCGGATGTAATTGACCCATGGAAATCGCTAATGGATGAAGGTACAGACAGAGTTAAAACGTACTATACCAAACAGGAACTTGGCGATAATTATATGCTTTACCAACAAATGAAAAAGGTAATTGCTAGTTCTGGAATTCAGGCCCGTATGCCATTTGAAGCAGTTATTAAATAGGGAATTATGTAAGATGGATGATGGAAGGCTAGAATTCGCATAAAAGGGTTGATGGTTCATAGTTAAATGGTTAATAGCCACGTTGGTATAACATACTAAACAATTAACCATGAACTATCAAACCATGAGCTAAAAAGCCCATTATCCATTTTCCATCCTACCTCTTACATCTTACATCTCCCCCTAATTAACCGATTTCCACTCCGGGTGTAAAGTAAGGTAAGTAGCGTTAACCGAAGTATTTACCGGATGTACCGTTAAAGAAATGCTTTTCCCTTTTAAAAATTCAAAGCCAATCCCATCTTTTTTGGCATCATAAACCGTAACCGTATCTTTATCTTCATTTAAATAAGAAGAAAGTTTTTCAATAGCAGGAAATTTCTGTTTTGTGTCTTCAAGGGTAGTACCTGTTGCCAAACCATCTTTTGTTTTAAACTTATTAGCGGTAATCCGGATCTGTTTTACATCCTTTACAAGCATACTGGTATCCCGGTAAGAGGAATATACCGCAATTTCGTTAGGATGCTTTCCTGTCGAATCGTTACTGTACCAAATCCCCCAGGCTTTTCCCATTGCGGCATCGCCAGCATCAGGTCTTCCAAGTTTTTCTCCTACCTCTTCCATATTTTCGCCTAAAGAAATTTCGCCAATGGATTTACCGGCTACAACTAGGAACCGTTCATCCATAACCTGTGTTGTGGCCGGTTTTAGGTTACTTACTGAATCCGTTTTGTGCTGATCATTTTTATTGGCAGATTGGCATGCTGCCAAACTTATACTTAATCCCAAAAAGGCATATTTTATATTTTTCATGAGTGTAAAACAACAATTAATAAAAATTGTGTTTTAATTTGTGGGCTCTTAAGGATTTGAGGCATTATTTCCTAATTTTACCCCTTATGGAAAATAAGACCATCGCCCGCACCTTACGCCTCTTATCGCAGCTTATGGAATTGCATGAAGAAAATCCTTTCAAGATTAAATCAGTAGCAAATGCCTATTTTAAAGTAGATAAACTGCCCTTTGCATTAAAAGACAAACCTTTAGATGAACTGGACAAAATTGAAGGTATTGGTAAAGGGCTGGCTTCCAAAATCATAGAACTTCTCCAAACAGGAGAATTAAAAGAACTTAACGAAATTCTGGAGAAAACACCAGAAGGTGTGGTAGAAATGCTGGCCATAAAGGGCATCGGACCGAAAAAGATATTCATTATCTGGCGTACCTTAGGTATAGAAAGTATAGGTGAATTGTATTATGCCTGCAACGAAAATCGTTTAATTGAGGCTAAAGGTTTTGGTTTAAAAACACAGGAAGAAATTAAAAATGCCATTGAGTTTAAACTGGCAGCCAACGGACGGTTTTTATATGCACAGGTGGAAGGTTTTGCCAAAACTTTATTTACTCAACTTGCTGATTGGACTGCAAATATTGATAACAATGCACTTTTGGGTTTCGGTGGTCAATACCGCAGGGCATGCGAAATTATCGACGAACTGGAAATTGTGATCGGTGCTGAACAAATTGGTACCCTTAAACAAAACTTACCTGCTTTTGAACCGCTTTCGCTTATCGAAGCTGAAAACTCATTTATCTGTACTACTGAAGCTGGCTTTAGGATAAAAATACATGTCGTTGAAAAATCGGCTTTTTATTTACAGTGGTTTACATTAACCGGAAATACCGAACATGTTGAAAAAGTGTTGGCTTTAGCCGGCGATGGACCTTTCGCAAATGAAGAAGAAATTTACAGCAAGGCCGGATTAGCTTTTATCGAACCCGAACTACGCGAAGATTTTGATGAAATAGAACTGGCCAAAGCAAATAAACTTCCAACGCTGATCCAATACGAAGATTTAAAAGGCAGTTTGCACAACCACTCTACCTGGAGCGATGGTGTGCATACTTTAGAGCAGATGGCCGTATATTGCAAAGAGCACTTAAATCTTCAATATTTAGGAATCTGCGACCACTCTAAAACCGCAGTTTATGCAAAAGGTTTGAATGAGCAGCGTGTTTTCGGCCAGCACCAGGAAATTGACGAGCTCAATAAACAACTCGCGCCTTTCAAAATTTTCAAAGGTATTGAGAGTGATATTTTAAGTGATGGATCGCTCGATTATTCAGATGATATTCTAAAAACATTCAATTTTGTAGTGGCCTCTGTACACAGTAATCTCCGTATGGATGAAGCCAAAGCTACAGCGCGTTTGTTAAAAGCAATTGAAAATCCATATACTACCATTTTAGGCCACCCAACTGGCCGTTTATTGTTAAGCAGAGCCGGATACCCTATCGATTATAAAAAAATTATTGACGCCTGCGCCGCAAACAAAGTGGTGATCGAAATTAATGCCAATCCTTTACGTTTGGATTTAGACTGGCGCTGGCACCGTTATGCTTTGGAAAAAGGCGTGTTACTTTCTGTTAATCCAGATGCCCACCGTACCGAAGGTTTCCATGATATGCATTACGGTATTTTAGTGGCTCGCAAAGGTGGCCTAAGTGCCGATAAATGTTTAAATGCTTTTTCTTTAGAAGAGATAACGGCATATTTTGATAATAAGAACGGTTAGCGGTTAGCGGTTAGCGGTTAGCGGTTAGCGGTTAGCGGTTAGCGGTTAGCGGTTAGCGGAAAACATACTATAAATTAACCTGTTTTAAATTTTATGAAGAGATCTGTGTAATCTTATAATCTGTGTAATCATCCCGTCAGGAAAAAAATCAATCTATTCAATCTTTTAATATCTTTGCCCCCATGATAAGTGAAATTGCCAACCGCATATTTAATCAGGTAATTACAGACTACCACAAGTTTGATGATATTGACCATCCGGTTGAAAACCCGTATGATGCCGAAAGTTTAGAGCATCTCTTTTACGTTAAAAACTGGATCGATACGGCACAGTGGCATATGGAAGATGTAGTGCGTAATCCACAGATTGATCCTGTTGAAGGCTTGAGCTGGAAAAGACGCATTGATGCACAAAACCAGGTGCGTACTGATATGGTGGAGTTTATTGATGGTTATTTCTTAAACCTTTACCAGGGAATTGCAGCTTTACCAGAAGCAAAAATCAACACAGAAAGTCCGGCATGGGCAATAGACAGGCTTTCTATATTGGCACTAAAAATTTACCACATGCAGGAAGAAGCTGAACGCGAAAGTGCATCGGCTGAGCACCGTGCACAATGCCAGACTAAATTAAATGTATTGTTATCCCAACGCGACGATCTATCAACCAGTATTGACGAATTATTGGCTGATATTGAAGCTGGTAAAAAATACATGAAAGTGTACAAGCAAATGAAAATGTATAACGACCCGAGTTTGAATCCGGTATTGTATAATAAAGCATAACAGTTCAAATCGTCATTGCGAGGCACGAAGCAATCCTACTACTTTCGCTATTCAAACCCATAGCTTTAAGATTGCTTCGTGCCTCGCAATGACGAACTACTTGGAAAATATGGCCGCAACCCAAAAAATTATCGTTTTACGCTTTTCGGCAATGGGCGATGTGGCCATGGTAGCCTCCGTTTTACGAGAATTTTCAGAGCAAAACCCATCTGCAGAAATCATCATGGTAAGCAGACCTGCTTTTAAACCATTTTTTGAGGGCATCCCAAAGCTGATCTTCCACCCTATCCAGCCTAAAACCATTCACAAGGGAATTGACGGCCTGTATAAACTCTATCAGGAGCTTCGGAGCTATAAACCAGATGCTATAGCCGATTTACATGACAATTTAAGAAGCCGGGCTATTTCTACTTTTTTTCGTTTAACAGGAATAAAAATTAAGCGGATAAATAAAGGAAGGGCAGAGAAAAAAGCGTTGACTCGCCAGCACAATAAAGTTTTCAAACCTCTGCGTCAAACAGTTGAGCGTTATGCTGATGTTTTCCGCGAATTGGGTTGCAACATTAAACTCAGTCACCAAATCAATAAATCAGCACAGGCGCTACCTAAAAAAGCCGAAGCTTTATTTAGTGATAAAACCAAAAAAAAAATCGGCATCTCTCCTTTCGCACAACATATTTATAAAGTATATGCTTTAGAAAAAATGGAAGAAGTAATTGTTGCGTTAAGTGATCTCGGCTACAAGATACTGGTTTTTGGAGGTGGTAAAGAAGAACAGGAAATAGCTGAAAAATGGGCTGAAAAGCGTAAAAACACCCATAATTTAATTGGTAATTTTAACTTAACGGAAGAGTTGGCCATTATCTCTAATTTAGATGTAATGTTGAGCATGGATTCATCAGGCATGCATATGGCATCACTTGTAGGTGTACCTGTGGTATCCATTTGGGGGCCAACACATCCTTACGCAGGCTTTTTGGGATACGGACAATTGGAAAGTGATTGTATCCAGGTTGATCATCCTTCGAGACCGAATTCTATTTATGGAAACAAACCCTGCCTTTGCGGTGTTGAAAACTG
Source organism: Pedobacter sp. D749 (assembly GCF_019317285.1). Classification (NCBI taxonomy): domain Bacteria; kingdom Pseudomonadati; phylum Bacteroidota; class Sphingobacteriia; order Sphingobacteriales; family Sphingobacteriaceae; genus Pedobacter; species Pedobacter sp. D749. Next base: position 960,461 of record NZ_CP079218.1, on the reverse strand, counting down.
TATAGATTTAATTCATCCTGAAACAATTGTAAATAAAATTAAAGAGAAATTAGATGGCTAAGCAATTACTTCTGGTCCGCCATGGCAAATCGGATTGGGGAAATTTAGATTTAAAAGATTTCGACAGACCGTTGAACAAACGTGGCAAAGAAAATGCTCCTGAAATGGCCGAGAGACTGATTAATAAAGGTTTTAAAATAGACTTGATTGTTAGTAGCCCGGCAAAAAGAGCCAAATCTACAGCTAAATTTTTCGCTGAAGCTTACCAAATCGATCAGATCCAATTCGAAGAATCTATTTACGAGGCCAATACCTCAGCTTTGCTTAAAGTGGTTAATGGCTTGGATGATGATGCTGAAAATGTAGTGATGTTTGGTCATAATCCTGGTTTTACTGATTTTGCGAACGAGTTATGCGACGCCGACATTTACAACATTCCAACAGCGGGCATGGTATTAATTTCTTTTCCTTTTGATTCGTGGCAGATGGTAAGCAAAGGAACGGGAGAATTGGTGTTTTTTGATTACCCTAAGAATAGTGACGAGGTTTAAGGCTTTTTACCATTAAGGGATTAAGATTATTAAGGTAAGTAGCCAGTTAATTAATTGCCACGGAAACACCGATTTACACGGAAATTATTGGAAGTTTGCATTAACTCATTGGCTTTAGCCAAATGCATAAATACTTAAAATGACTTTAGCTCATTGGCGCTAGAAATGTTTTCTCGATAAGCACAATCCAGAGTTAAATAAACCCGATGGGAACGAATGCCGATTTTTCTTCGGCAGCAGGGACAGCGGGGCTAAAGAAGCCAAGAACTACTGAACGAACATTTTCAAAAAAAATCGCAACACTTAAATTATCACAATTTAGATAAGCATACTACAAATTAAATAATCTTTAAATAGTTTTCGTTGCAACGGGGATTAGTGAGAGACGCATTTGTAATGCAAATTAAGTGCATAGAAGCGATAGAATCGCTATTCTCTTGCATCCTCGTTACAAACGAGGACGATAGATGATCGCCCCACTTAAAAATTATCACAATTTAGATAAGCCTATCACAAATTAAATAATTTTATTACCTTTGAATATATAAAACGAAAATCTGGCAATAGACATTTCGGTGAATTCATAACCTAAACTCCTCTGGTTATTTCATAATTCGTATCGCCAGAAAATTTATCCATTAATTTATCTGTACATGAATTTTGATTATAATACTACGCGTAGCCATTTAATTTTATCTGAATATGGCCGTAACGTACAAAATATGGTGAAGTATATCTGCGAATTACCCACCATTGAAGAACGTAATAAATATGCCCAGGCGGTAATCGACCTGATGGGTTTTTTGCAACCACATTTGCGTGATGTAGCCGATTTTAAGCATAAACTTTGGGATCACTTACACATTATTTCTGGCTATCAGATTGATGTAGACAGTCCTTACCCTAAGCCATTAATTGAAAATGCTTACATTAAACCAGCGCCACTGGCCTATCCTCAGCAAAGAATTACCTATAAACACTATGGTAAAACGGTTGAAAATCTGATCGAAAAAGCCATGCGCGAAGAAAATGCCGAAATTAAGAAGGCAATGGTTCAGAGCATCGCAAACTTTATGAAAATGGCTTATGTTACCTGGAATAAGGATAATGTAAGCGATGATACCATTATTAAAGATCTAAAATATCTTTCTGGCGGATTGTTATCACTTGATGAAGGTGTTAACCTGGCGAAGGTAGAATTTAGAGCGCAAAATCCTCGTCAAAGCAATAATAACAATAACCGGGGCAGAAGCAACAATAATAACAACAACGGTAAAAACCGTCAGAACAATAATAACAACAATAATCGTCAGCGTAACAACAACAATAAACCTAAATATTAAGGGTGAAGGGTAAAAGGCATAAGATGGAAGGTTAAAAACCGACATCAGTACTTGATACCTGATACTAAATACAAAAAAATATGAACGCATTTGAAATAACAGGCGGAATTAAATTAAAAGGCGAAATCACTCCCCAAGGTGCCAAAAACGAAGCATTACAGATTTTATCTGCAGTATTGCTTACTGAAGAAAAAGTTACCATCAGCAATATCCCTGATATTAAAGACGTAAACAAACTGATCGAGTTATTGGGCGATTTGGGCGTTACTGTTGAACGCATTAATAAAGACACCTATACCTTCGAAGCCAAAAATATCGATTTAAATTTCTTTGAATCTGATACTTTTAAAGCTAAAGGTGGTGGTTTACGTGGTTCGATTATGATTGTAGGACCATTATTGGCACGTTTTGGCAAAGCAGCAATCCCGAAACCAGGTGGTGATAAAATTGGTCGCAGAAGATTGGATACCCACTTTATTGGTTTCGAAAAACTAGGTGCAAAATTCGTTTACGATAGCAAAAAGGCTTTCTTTAACGTTGATGCCACCAATTTACAAGGTGCTTATATTCTATTAGATGAAGCATCGGTAACCGGAACAGCAAACATTGTAATGGCCGCTGTTTTAGCTAAAGGTACCACTACCATTTACAATGCAGCCTGCGAACCCTATTTACAACAACTTTGTAAGATGCTTAACCGCATGGGCGCAAAAATTTCAGGCATAGGCTCAAACCTGCTTACTATTGAAGGTGTTAAAGTATTGGGTGGAACCGAGCACAGAATGCTGCCTGATATGATCGAAATTGGCTCTTTCATTGGTATGGCCGCAATGACAGAATCGGAAATTACCATTAAAGATGTTTGTTACGATGAGCTTGGCGTAATACCAGAGGTTTTCAAAAAACTAGGGATCAAACTAGAGCGTCGTGGCGATGACATTTACGTACCATCGCAAAAACACTACGAAATTGACACCTTTATTGATGGTTCGATTTTAACCATTGCCGATTCGCCATGGCCAGGTTTCACGCCTGATTTATTGAGTATTGTTTTGGTTGTGGCTACACAGGCAAAAGGAAACGTACTCATTCACCAGAAAATGTTCGAGAGCCGTTTGTTCTTCGTGGATAAACTGATTGACATGGGTGCACAAATCATCCTTTGCGATCCGCACCGTGCAACCGTTAATGGTATTGATAAGAAATATAAACTTCGCGGAATCAGTATGACTTCTCCTGATATCAGGGCCGGAGTTTCATTGTTAATTGCAGCTTTATCTGCTGAAGGTAAATCGACCATTTATAACATCGAACAGATTGAACGTGGTTATCAGGATATCGATACCCGTTTACGTGCATTAGGTGCGCAAATTAAGCGTGTAAATGCTGATGCGCCAAGTCACTAAGGTAGAAGGTTTGAAGGTGGAGGGTTTAAGGTAAAACCCAAACCGAAAATAACATAAAGAAAAACGTCCGGGAATAATTACCGGACGTTTTTTATGGTTTTTCGTCATCTCGACTGAAGCGCAGCGAAATGGAGAGATTCTAACTTGACAGATTTCTCGGTTCCGTTGCACTCCACTCGAAAGGACGTATCGAAAGGGATAACTCCTTGAAAGATCCTGAAACAAGTTCAGGAGGACGATCGTAGGAATTACACCATCACCCATTTCACATTTCCCATCTTACACCATCCATCTTACATCATCCATCTTACATCCACTTACCCTGATATCGCATTAATAATATCGTACTGAGTGATGATCTCAATCTTTCCAGATTCATCTTCCACTAAAACTGCTGAGTTTTCTTTATTAATCAACGAAGAAATTTTATCAATCGACGTATTCAAATCTACAAATGGGAAAGTAGCCGTCATAATTTCAGAAATCGGAGCTGATTTTAATCCTGGATTTTCAAGCAAGGCAGATAAAATATCACTTTCAGCAATTTTACCTACAATCATTCCTTGCTGAGTTACCGGAATTTGAGAAATATTCATCGACTTAATGGTATTGATAGCTTCGAGCACTGATTTCTGAGCATCAAGTGTTACAATCTCTGTGTTTTCTTTTTTAGCCAGAATAGATTTGGCAGTTAATTTTTCGTCCTGTAAAAATCCACGTTCACGTAACCAGTCTTCATTATACATTTTACCCATATAACGACTGCCGTGATCATGAAAAATGACTACAACCACATCTTCCGGCTTCAGTTTATCTTTTAACTGAATTAATCCACCAATAGCAGCACCAGCTGAGTTACCTACGAAAATACCCTCTTTGCGTGCAATATCGCGTGTCATTAAAGCAGCATCTTTATCGGTAACCTTTTCGAATAGGTCGATTACATCAAAATTTACGTTTGCCGGAAGGAAATCTTCGCCGATACCTTCTGTGATGTAAGGATAGATTTCATCCTTATCAAATATACCTGTTTCTTTATATTTTTTGAAAACTGAGCCATAGGTATCAATTCCCCAGATTTTAATATCCGGATTTTTTTCTTTCAGATATTTCCCCGTTCCGGAAATGGTTCCGCCTGTACCTACACCAACTACCAGGTGTGTAATTTTACCTTCTGTTTGTGCCCATATCTCAGGACCGGTTTGCTCATAATGCGCCTGTGAGTTGGCTAAATTATCATATTGATTAGGTTTCCATGAATTTGGAACCTCGCGTTCTAAACGCGAAGAAACCGAATAATATGAACGGGGATCTTCCGGTTCAACGTTTGTGGGACAAACGATTACCTCGGCTCCAAAAGCACGTAAAGCATCAACCTTTTCTTTTGATTGTTTATCAGTTGTAGTAAAAATACATTTGTAACCCTTAATAATGGCTGCCATAGCCAGGCCCATACCTGTATTACCTGATGTTCCTTCTATAATTGTACCACCTGGTTTTAATTTACCACTTTTCTCGGCATCCTCAATCATTTTAACCGCCATCCGGTCTTTAATTGAATTACCAGGATTAGTAGTCTCTATTTTCGCCAGAATTGTTCCAGGAACTCCTTTTGTTATTGTATTTAATTTAACTAATGGCGTATTGCCAATCGTTTCTAAAATATTATTGTACCACATATCACAAAATTAAGCAATGGCATTAAGTATTTTACAAACTATATTTTATTTGAAACATAATTTTGATAATCAAAATTAAAAAGAATTTAATTGCATAATCTATAATTATGATAGGCAATATAGATTGATTATTGGGTAAAATGCAATTTCGAAAGTAGATTCGTTTCGACTGTAGTGAAACGGAATAGAGAAATCTAATATCTAGACCCATTACACCAACTTGTAAATTTTCCCTGGTAACGAAACAATAACACCCTGCATCTCTAAGGTGAGGATTACAATGGCCAGTTTACTTTGCTGAATATTCAAGTTTGTGCAAAGTTCATCTATAGAAAGCTGACCATTTTGTAAGGCGCTAATAACCCGTTGCTCATTAGGCGTAAGGCTTAGTTGTAAGGTGGTTTGTTGAACATGATGCTTTACCTTTACCTCATCATCCCAGCCCAGGTAATAAATCAGGTCATTAGCATTCGTGATTAATCCGGCCCTATTGGTCTTGATCAGGAAATTACACCCTTCTGAAAAAACGTCATTTGTTCTACCCGGAAAAGCATACACATCCTTATTATAAGAGTTTGCGATTTCTGCGGTAATCAGGGCTCCACCTTTTATTGACGCTTCAACAACCACGGTAACATCTGCAATGCCGGCAATAATCCGGTTTCTTTGTGGAAAATTAGGCCGGTCAGGATTGGTCAGGATTGGAAATTCAGTGAGCAGGCCTCCATTCAAAACCATTTTCTGAGCAACTGTTTTATGAATTTTTGGATACATCCGGTCTAAACCATGACCAAGTACCCCAACAGTAGGAATATGATTTGCAAGGCATTCTTTATGGGTGGTTACATCAATGCCATAAGCCAGGCCACTAACAATTAAAACATGATATGGCGCTAAAACTTCGCACAATTCCTTACAGAGATTTTTTCCATAACTTGTTGCATTGCGGGTTCCAACAACGCTGATGATACGCTGCTGATTAAAATCAACTGTACCTTTGGAATAAAGCAGGATGGGCGAATCGATACAATTCTTTAACCTTTTAGGATATCTCTTGTCTGAAAAAAACAATACTTCTATCCCGTGTTTTTCAATAAAATCCAATTCTTGCCTGGCCCTGATCAGGGCATCGGTACCACGAATGGCTTCAATTGTTTTTTCTCCAATGCCTGGAATCTGCAAAAGCTGCTTTTTATTTGCCGAAAATATTTGCTCAGCACTTCCACAATAGGCAAGAAGGTTTTTGGCCGTTACCGGTCCAATAGATTTAATAAAGGTTAAGGCAATTTTATGTAGCGTGCTCATAATGTAATAAGGTTAAATAAATTCGGGATGATTTATTTCCTTAAAGCAAGCTTAAAAATCAATGTCAATTAAACTTTTTAACGGAATATGAATATTGTTTTTTAGCTGTATATATTTCTCTGTTACTGCCCAAACGGTGGTATCAACACGTTTAGGGCCGATGGTTGTATTAAAAGTAATGACGGCTTTTGATTTAAATTCATTACCTAACCTTTGCGCTTCATCAAGTTTGGTTTGCAGTTCATGGGAGTGATCTTCCTTAGCATTGATGATATTTAAATAACTGATATGTTCCTTTTCTACAATTTCTATTGGCATGAGTCTCTTTAACGATTAATGTTAAACAAGCTTATCAATTTTTTATAAAAAAAGCAATACTTATTTACTCAAATATTGCAGTAACTATATAAAAAGGGCCAGATTTGAGATACAAAACTGGCCCTTTCAGAAAAAACATTAATAATTATTTAAACTTCAGCTTTCTGGTTTCAACCATTCCTTTAAATTCATGGTCCATTTTACCAGACAAATCTTCAACACGGGTTTTAGATAGTGGTGCGGTACTGCTAATGGCATTGTCTTTCAGTAAAGCAGAGAAATTTCCATTGGCAGAATAGTATAAAGCCTGTGCCAGCATATTTTCTGAGGTATCTCCAAAATCTTTGGTTACATCATCAAAAATATCTTTATCAACAGCCATTCCATCGAAGTAACCACCTTGATTTAATTGATTTTTGGTTTCAAACTGTGGAATATATAAGTCGTTTTTATCAATACGGATAGAGAAAAAGCCAACTGGTTTGCCATAAGTTTTCTTGCCGATCAATTTAACATCGATTACAGGTTTCAAATTATTAATCAACAGCTCACTGGCAGATGCTGTTCCCCCTGTTACGATAAAGTAAACCCTTGTTAAGGCATTAAGCGAACCACGTTTAGCAAAAACCTCCTGGTTTCCGGCTGCAACTGTAGGTTTATAAGAATAATCGAAATACGAATACAAACGGGTAACATTATCGCTGCCTTTAGCATAAAACTTCTGGTTTTGAAGAATTGTAGCTTGATCATCCTGCATGGTTTGTGTCCAGTAAGTGGTATACATTACTTTACCATTTTGTGTAGAAGGTGCAATCAGGTTGGCAAAGGCCTCTGATGTTTGTACCGATCCACCACCATTATACCTTAAATCTACAATTAGTTCGGTAATACCATCTGTAGTAAATTGAGTAAAAGCCTTATCCAGCAAAGGCGCAGAATTTGTTGTAAATGTGTTGAAAACAATATACCCAACTTTTTTAGCACCGATGGTATATGTCCTACTAAATAATATTGGGTTAACATTATATTCAGCCTTAGTTACCGTTACATCCTGAGTGGTCTGATCAGGTTTTAAAACAGTTAAGGCAACAGTAGTACTGGATCCAAAAATCGCATTCACTACATAATTAATACTGGCATCACTAGTATTTATGGTTGAATTACCATTAATTTTTATAATCTGATAGCCTCTTTTTAGTCCCTGACCGGCAGCAGGTGAAGCAGCATACACATATTTAATCCTTAAATCGTTATCTCCTGCAAAAAATACCGAAAATCCAAAATCACCATTCACACCACCTAATTGTCCAGCCACAGAGCCATCATCTATAAAAGAATATTTAGGAGAGGTTGAACGCTCTACATACTCGTATGGTTTGTTTGTTTGCGGATTAATTGCAATCTGAGTCATTGCATACAGCAATTTCTCATTGGATGAAAAAGCTCTTGGATTGAATTTATCGTATGTAGGCAAGCTCTTGTTCCAATAATACGTTTGCTTGGCGTACAGAAAGATGGAGTCTTTAGTGAGTAGTGTCCGATCGCTGGTTGGTGTTTGCAACAGATTGGATTCAACATCTGTATTGGCATCAGGATTATTATTCGATTTTTTACACGATACGGTAAATCCAACCACAATAAGCAAAGCACATAAAAATGCATTTTGCGAAATAAATTTTCTAAGCATATTTATTTGTAAATTTCTAGTGACACAATATACGGCAAATTAATTAATTTAGATTGTTGCTCATCAATTTTATTTGCACCAACAACCAACGCCTGGTTAGGCGATAAATTACTGCTGTTTAGTATGTTCTGAAAAATTTCTGCTTTAGATTGACCAAGTTCTTCAACAAAGTATACGGTTAGATATTGCTCCAGCCCATTCCACTCTGTTTGCCTAATTTTATTAAGTTGTTGCTCAGGGTTGCCCGCCGTTACAATAACGATTTGTTTACGGTCTATTACAAGTTCCTGCATAAATTCGAGCATATTTTTATAAAGCAAAAGCTTTAAAGGCAAGCGGGCATTTTGATGCAGGAGGTCGAAATTATATTTATATTTTGGATCAATGCCGAACTGGTTTGCTGTTTTTTCAAAAAGCTTTTCTGCGCCATTATTTTCATATTCGCTACGCATAAACCCGAGAATGGGCTGTGCGCTTTTCTGCTCAGTGTACTCTATAAACTGGGCAAACAGATAATAAACCTGTAGTAAATAATCTTTCTCTGGAAATAACACATCATCCAATTCAAAAATTACGATTTGCTTATCTTTAACGTATTGGTTTGCATCCATGTTAAATTGTAAAAAGTTTTAAATCATCAGCATTGTTAAAGCCAAAAACCCCATTCAGGTTTGAAGAAGCATTTACAGGAACAAGGCGCTCTTCGGTTGAAAAAATCCAGTCACCATGAATAAACACTGCAAAATGCTGACGAGTAATATTTTCTGTAGTTAAATAGTCAGTAATTACATCAGCATTAGGCAAAAGCACCTGGATTCCATACTCCCCGAAAAGCACTGCTGATTTAGCCAGGGGCAAAACCTCATACTCATGCAAAGGGATAATACAATCTATGGCTTCTGTGATGCAAAAATTTAATAGGATATGGGCAATGCTATCTTTATTGAGTAGCCCCAGCGATGAAAAGGCATAATTTTCAGTAACTATCGCCGGCACATCACCATAATCAGCCAGTAGCACAAAATGACTTGGGAACGCTTTCATCAGCTTCAAAGCCTTGGCATTGTTTCCCCCTGTTATCAGTATTTTCAAGGTATAATGATTGAATGAATAAATTAGTAATTAATGAATGATTAATTGATCGAATGAGTGAATTAGAGAATAATCATAACCTTAGACAATTAAACCGTCTTTCATGCTCACTACACGGTCGCTGGTTTTTGCAAGGTGTTCGTTGTGCGTAACAATTACAAACGTTTGCTGGAAATTATCGCGCAACGTCACAAACAGCTGGTGTAATCCTGCTGCATTTTCAGAGTCTAAATTCCCTGAAGGTTCATCAGCCAATATAATTGAAGGGTTATTGATCAGCGCTCTGGCAATGGCCACCCGTTGCTGCTCACCTCCAGACAGCTGATTGGGCTTATGCTGCCCCCTATCTTTAAGCCCGAACAGATCTAACAGCTCAAGCGCCCTGTTTTCAGCCTGTTTTTTATTGGTTTTGGCAATAAATGCCGGAATACAGATATTTTCGATAGCACTAAATTCGGGCAACAAATGATGGAACTGAAATACAAATCCGATATTCTGATTTCGGAAAGTACTCAACAAATCGCCATTTAATTTATTTATAACCGTACCTTTTAGTTCTACAAATCCTTCATCAGGTTTATCCAATGTTCCTAAAATATGCAACAAAGTACTTTTACCTGCACCAGAAGGCCCAATAATACTTACAATCTCCCCTTTTTGTACTTCAAAATTAACGCCTTTTAAAATTTGCAGATTTCCGTACGATTTTCTTATTCCAGTGGCTTTTAGCATGCCTCAAATTTAGTAAAATGGTTTGTTAGTTCAATAGTTCATTGGCCAAAGGTTTATTGGTTCATAGTTGATGGTTTATTAGTTCATGGTTACTTTTCCAATAGTTTAATCGTTTATTGATTCATGAATAATCGCCTAATAGTTGATTAGCTTACGCTTTAACTGACAATAGTTTATTGCATGTTTCACATTGATTATTAAACAATTACCATTAAATATATCTCTTGAATATTCAGACTATCAGCCATGAACTATGTGACCATTAACCAACTACTAACCTACCATTAACCAAAAAAAAACAAAAAAGATTTGCAGATATCAATTTTCTATTTAACTTTGAAAAACAAAGCACTTTTAAAATGAATAGTCCGGAAGAACAATTGAATACCCTGAAAGATATCAGACAAATGATGGATAGATCATCAAGATTCATTTCTTTAAGTGGATTATCTGGTGTTTTTGCAGGCGTTATCGCTTTAATCGGGGCTTATTTTGCAAATGATGAAATTAACAAATTCATTAACAAACGGGGTTATGGTTATGGTGTAGATGGAGAAATGGACCTGGAGTTTAACCTGATTAAACTTGGTATCTTTGTTTTAGTAATTGCTTTAGCCGGCGGCGTTTTATTTACCTATAGAAAAAGTCAGAAAAACAATCTTCCAATCTGGGATAAAACTTCTAAATCACTTTTAATTAACTTATTTATTCCGCTGTTTGCAGGAGGTTTATTCATCATTGCTTTATTGATTAACCATGCGAATACTTATACCATTATTGCGCCGAGCTGTTTAATTTTTTATGGCCTAGCGCTGATTAACGCCAGTAAATATACTTACAGCGACATTCGCTACCTGGGGCTTTGCGAGGTAATACTTGGATTGATATGCATGTTTTACGTGGGTTATGGCTTAATTTTTTGGGCTTTTGGCTTTGGTGTATTGCACATTGTTTATGGTCTTTTAATGTATTTTAAATATGAGAGAGGTCAGTAAGGATGAAAAACCCAATAGCAGATTTAAATAAAATATTCGATAGCCGGATCAGGTTGGGCGTTATGTCTGTCCTGGTGGTAAATGATGAAATTGGTTTTAACGACCTGAAACAAATGCTCGAATTAACTGATGGCAACCTGGCTTCACATTTGAACACATTAGAGCAGGCCGAGTTTATTAAAGTACACAAAGGTTTTATTGGTAGAAAAACCAGTACCACCTACTCTATTACGGCGTTGGGCAAGCAAGCCTTTAAAGCACATTTAGATGCACTTGAAAAAATGATTAGAAAACTATAAACTATTTTTTTTGAGTATATGCTTTGAAATACAAAGTACTTTTAAAAATGAAAAAACAAGAAATAAAAAGACCTGAACTCATTGAAACTGGCAAATGGATGGCCGTGTGTTCTGCCTCGATTGGCACCATCATACTTTTGGCATACTTTGCGCTAAAAGTTAACGAACTTATGTTCATCGGACTGTTCTACATTTATTTTGCTACCGTAATAAATGGTGTATTTTTCCTCGTCCTCCTCCTCGAATGCTTCAGGCAACAAAACCATTGGCGAAAAATTGCGACTATAATGCTATTCATGCTTCTAAACATTCCCCTAAGCATATTTTATTGCTTTTTAGCCCTAAACTAATCATCAAAACTTTTAAAAAATGAAAAATAAGTCCAACCTCATGTTACTGTCTGTCCTATTGGGCGGCCTGCTGTTTACTTTTCTCTTTTGGGAAGAAAGACTTGCGCTCAATCTGCTTGTTTACAGCATATACCTGTTTGTAAGCACCTTTATTAATCCGGACGTGGTCAAAAGCACCAAACTGAAAATTTACGGCCTGGCACATTTGCTGGCAGCAGTACTGGTAGTCATTAACAATTCCGATTTATCTGTGGCAACTTATTACATCAGCTTACTATTATTTATTGGTTTTGGTCATCATCAACAAATCAGGACCATTTTTACTGCTTTTTTAGCGGCCATTTTACAGATGCTAACAGCGCCGTTTAATGCGATAAAACACCTCAGCCAAATCAGTATTGGCAATGTGAGCCTTAAGCCCGTTTTTACTTTGATTAAATACATTTTCATACCCATCATCATTGTAATCATATTTTCATGCCTTTATGCAGCTGCAAGTGATGTTTTTGCACATTATGCAGAGGCAATCTTAACGAGCATTGGCAACTTTTTAGATAATGTATTTCACTTCTTTTTTAAAGACTTGAATTTTGATCGCATCATACATTTTTGCTTTGGATTGGCTTTAACTGCAGGTTTACTGCTTACATTTTTTGATAAAAGCCTCGAAAAAGCTGAGTTGAAATGTAAAGAGCAACTGATACGGATGAGAAGAAGCTTAGGTCAGAAAACGATATGGTACAATGTGGTAGAAACATTTACCGGCAACTTGCTGACCCGAAAAATGGCACTAAAAACGGAGTACATCGTGGGTATCATTTCGTTCGCCGCACTTAACCTTTTATTGCTAATGTTAAATACCATTGATATTACCACACTTTGGTTTGGCTATGAACCTTCGGGCAATTTTTCGGGAGAACTCCACCAGGGCACGAATTCATTAATTTTCAGTATTGTAATGGCCATGGCTGTAATCCTCTATTATTTTAGGGGGAACTTAAACTTTTACCATAAAAGTAAAACCTTAAGGTTATTGGCCTATACCTGGATGGTTCAGAATTTTATCCTCATCATCTCAGTATTCATCCGCGATGGTTATTATATCGAATTTCATGGCTTAACGCATAAAAGAATCGGTGTTTTGGTATTTGCCACTCTTTGTATTATTGGTTTGGCAACCGTTTATTTTAAAGTAGCCAGACAGAAAACTATATTCTACCTTTTCAAGGTGAATGGGAATATCTGGTTTGCTCTATTATTGACTTTTACGCTCATTAACTGGGATGTCTTAATCGTGAAATATAACCTGAATCATGTTGATGCCGTTGCGATCGATCCCTATTATTTAACCTCTCTGTCAGAAAAAACACTCCCTATTCTTGATAAAAACCGGGCAAAGATCCATCCTTCGAAAAATAACGACTCGGAAATTGCTAAAGTAGACCAGCCGGAAGAAGCATTGATGAGAAAATTAGATCAACGGATTGGCTACTTTAAAGAGCGTTATAGTCAGCAAAGCTGGTTATCATGGAATTTACAGGATTGGAATACGGCAGAATATTTTGGCCTGAATAAATAAAAACCAAATGAATAGACGATATAAAATAATAGCAATGGCGTCAGCATTAATTGCACTAGCGTGGTTCGTTTTGAACCATACTGTTCACAAAATTTTCAACCTACATATCGACTGAAGAATAAATTAATCAGCAATATCATGAAAACACAAAACTCAGCATATTGGACCAATTACTTCTCAAACAACAGCAAAATTAATAGGATCGATTGGACACTTAAACCGGAAATTTCTGATTTAGAAAAACAAAACATACTAAAGTCTCTGCAAGCCTGGCAGCTAGGGGAAACGTCGGAAGGCAAACATTTAATCCATGCATCAAAAAAATATGCAGCAGCAATAAATGATTACGAATACCTAACGGCGGTAAAACTGTTTATAAAGGAAGAGCAAAAACATGGAAATAACTTAGGTATATACCTTGATTTAATTGAAGAAAAAAGAATTAAAAAAAATTGGGGAGACACATTATTCCGGAAAATAAGATACTTCAACACCAACATGGAGCTTTGGACAATCGCAGTAATTACCGTAGAAAGCGCCGCACAAATATTTTACCAGGCACTAAAAGATGCCACAAATTGCACATTGCTCAAACAAATCTGTACTGATATACTAATTGATGAGGCTGCTCACATTACTTTTCAAAGAGAACGTTTGTATATCATTTTTAATCAGAAGAATGCTTTCATGAAATGGATTGCTTATCATGCCTATTCGTGCTTCTTCATCTGTACAAGTTTAGTGGTTTGGCAGGCACATAAAACATTATTTAAAGCAGGTAAGCTTAACTTTTATCGCTATTTAAACAAGATGAAATATAAATTAAGTAAGGTTGCAGGTAGCGCTGTACTTAATGAAAAAGAAAAGCAACAGACACTTTCATTTAAAGAATTAAATCAAAATCTTTTATAATTAACCTCTCGCCTTTGCTAAACTTTTGTTGGATTTGGTTTTCCCGGTGCAATTTAGCACCGGGAAGCAAAGGTTTAATTTTCAACTATTTAAATCATATATTATAATTATAAAACCATGAAAAATCAAGAAACACTTAGCTCAGGCAAACTAAGAATGATCATCATTTTAAGCGTAACGGCATTTTTATTGGCCATTCCACTGGTTGCTATGCAATTTACAAATGAAGTGGATTGGACACTATCCGATTTTGTAACCGCAGGAGTTTTATTGCTCAGCACGGGTTTGGCCATCGAACTGGTGATTAGAAACTTAAAAACCGGCGCGTTAAGAACAATAGTTCTTGTTGTCATTTTGCTTGTGCTATTTCTCATCTGGGCAGAACTGGCGGTGGGTATATTCGGAACACCGTTTGTGGGAAACTAAGATTGTGACGTAACCATCGCTTTATCATTCTGCAAGGTTATATGCCTTGAGAGACAAAATTCACAACAACTTTATTTTTGTTTAAATTACACTCACAAAATTAACGACATGAAAAAAGTAATCACAACAACATTATTAGGCCTAATCATACTTGCTTCAGCCTGTACCGAAGACAGCAAAACCATCTCTACACATGAAACCACTAACACACAAACCAAGAGTCAGCCCAAAATCCAATATGGTTCTCCTATCATTATCAATAAAACAGATATCCTTCTATACCCACTAAAATTAAATGATAATGATGACAACGAAAGCTATAAAAGGGAAGTGAGTACAAATCATTGGAACCTCATCTTTTACAACATTATTTCAGGTAAAAGTGAATTGCTAACAAAAGAAAAGATCATCATTAACCATTTTAGCATTGGCAATTCAGAAAATAGTCCAAATAGTAAAAACACTTTATCTGATCAGTTTATTTATTACAATATTACTGATTCAGACTATGATGGAGATAAAAAATTAACACCTAAAGATCCAAAAAAACTTTACCTCTCTAACCTGCAAGGAAAGTCTTTTACCAGGATATCTCCAAACAATTATGACCTGAGCAGCTGGAAGATTGATGACAAACATGATTTAATATTAATGGATCTAATCAAAGATTCGAATAGTGATAAAGAATTTAACGACAAAGATGAAGTTGAATATTTTGTTTACAACTTGAAAACCGGAGTTTTAAAAGCTGTTTTTGACCAAAAAATTAAAGCTGAAATTAAAAATTTGGCTAAAAAAGTGTTGTAGAACACCTAGAAACCATGCTAGATTTTAAAAATTCAAGATAGTAAGGAGGTTCAAACAAAATAGTCACTGTCCTTACTTCATGCTTTTTCCCGATTAACATAAAACGTTCATTTTCTGAAAAAATCGGCAATTGCTATTTGTTTAAAGGGTTTGAAATTGTAGCTTTGGGCAAATTTTGTAGCAAATGAATATTCACGAATACCAGGGTAAACAAATATTAAAAAGTTTCGGTGTTAACGTTCAAGAAGGAATAGTTGCCGATACTCCTGAGCAAGCTGTTGAGGCTGCTAAGCAACTTAAAATAGATTACAATTCTGACTGGGTTGTAATTAAAGCGCAAATCCATGCTGGTGGTCGCGGTAAAGGTGGTGGTGTTAAATTAGCCAAAAACCTTGAAGAAGTTAAACAACGTGCAACCGATATTATTGGTATGCAACTAGTTACTCCTCAAACCGGCCCAGAAGGTAAATTAGTGAGTAAAATTTTAGTGGCTCAGGATGTTTATTATCCAGGTGCTTCTGAAACCAAAGAGTTCTATATTTCAGTTTTGTTAGATCGTGCAAAAGGTCGCAATATCATCATGTACAGTACCGAAGGTGGTATGGATATCGAAGAAGTTGCCGAACATACGCCACACTTAATTTTCAAAGAAGAAATTGATCCTAAAGTTGGCTTACAAGGTTTCCAGGCCCGTAAAATAGCTTTCAACTTAGGTGTTAGCGGAGCTGCACATAAAGAAATGGTTAAATTTGTAACTGCTTTATACAAAGCTTACGAAGCTACAGATTCTTCAATGTTCGAAATTAACCCGGTATTAAAAACTTCTGATGACAAAGTAATTGCTGTTGATGCTAAAGTTAATTTAGATGAAAACGCATTATTCCGTCACCCTGATTACGCAGCAATGCGCGATGTAACAGAAGAAGATCCAATGGAAGTTGAAGCAAGTGCTAGTAACTTAAACTTCGTTAACCTTGATGGTAACGTAGGTTGTATGGTTAACGGTGCTGGTTTGGCAATGGCAACCATGGATATTATTAAATTGGCTGGTGGTGAACCTGCTAACTTTCTAGACGTTGGTGGAACTGCAAATGCGCAAACAGTTAAAGCAGCTTTCAACATTATTTTGAAAGATCCAAACGTTAAAGCAATTTTGATCAACATTTTCGGTGGTATCGTTCGTTGCGACCGTGTTGCTCAGGGTGTAATTGATGCTTATAAAGAAATTGGTAATATCCCTGTGCCAATTATCTGCCGTTTACAAGGTACAAATGCTGAAGAAGCTAAAAAATTAATCGATGAGTCTGGCTTACAGGTTTACTCAGCAATCGCTTTAAAAGAAGCTGCTGATTTAGTAACTAAAGTATTGGCTGAACAAGCGTAATAAGCATAAAGCAAAAAGACTAAAGCATTAATCATATCGTATAAACCTTTCAGTGAAAACTGGAAGGTTTTTTTATTCCCCTCTTTAGAGGAGTGTCCGCAGGACGGGGTGTTCTTTAAACTATCATTATCAGAAAATCCGATAGATCTAAATCTAATAGCAATTTCATTTAAATGTACTAAGTTGCCTTAGGTGGTCATTTTTTCTGGAAATTTAAGGTTCAGTGCTGATGGCAGACGACAGTCCTGCTATCTCTTCAAGTCCTCGCTGCGCTGTGGGCTTTCCGCTCTATCAGGTTTAATAAGAAAGGTTTGTGGTCCTTGGTCTGATCAAACCTCGCAGGTTTTAAAAACCTGCGAGGTTTACTCTCCTCTAAATTCAAGGATATCGCCAGGTTGGCAATCTAAAACTGCACAGATAGACTCCAAAGTCTCTAAACGGATTGCTTTTGCCTTACCGGTTTTTAATATCGATAAATTAGACATCGTAATCCCTACCCGTTCACTTAATTCGGTTAACGACATTTTACGCCTGGCCAACATTACATCTAAATTTATAATTATAGGCATGGGCTTATATTGTTAAATCGTTTTCTTGTTGTAACTCAATTCCTTTTCTAAATACAAATGCTATTGTTAAAAGAGTTAAACCAAAAATCAATAGCCAAATCTGAAAATCAACATTTTCAATTATCTTAAATACTACATCCTGGCGATTATTTAATTGATTTGCATAAACCATAGCATTGTAAATAAACAGCAGAAATGGAATCATAGTGCAATACCATCCCATACGCGTAAGCCGTCCTGTATTTTCGGTACTAAAAACACTGCCCATCTCTATCGAATTAATAAAACGATAGAGATAAACCAATACCCTTGAGCTAAAGAACATAATGATCAATATAAATAACCCCTGTACTATACCCAATACACCGCCTTTGCCTCCGTCTGTATATCCTTCTTCAAAGCTCTTGGATGCATCTTTAAGCGAAAACAGTATTACGATTAAAAGTGTTGCCAAATAACCCATTTTAATTAACCTAATTTGATTCTGCGTTTTCATAATTATATCGTTAAATCGTTTTCTTCTTTTAGCTGCTTATTCCTAACGAGTATCGCTGAAGCATAAAAAATTAGCAGGGTGATAATGATAAAACTTAAATTTGGGATAAAAACCATTGGCCACACCCGGGTGTAAGAATAAATTATATATTCAACAGTTTCTTTTGGCCAGATAAAGGAGTTGAGTTTCGCCGTTAAACATACTAAAATTACTGTAAGACAAAGTGGAACCCATTTTAAAATATTAAGCCATTTAAGTACCTCATTCTTTTGATCATTTTTTAATGAAGCTTTTAAATACCATTCTAAAAACACAAAAAATAGTGCATAAAAAACTGTAGAAATTAAGTTATAAAGATACTTTGTCCCATTCGCTCTTTCAGAATCCAGGCAGACCAAAAAGTAAAACACAGTTATTACGCCGAGTAATCTGACAAAAAATCTTAGGGCCAAAATCACCCAATAATTGACAGGCACATTTTTTAACCTGAGAAATAGAAATTTAAGAAACGTCATATTTATTTAATTATTTACAAGACAAACATAAAAAATTAATTATTACAAATCAAAATATATTTATTGATTTACAATAAATAATAATCGAAATACAACTATAACACGATATATTGATCAAAACATGTCAAAAACTTTATTGGAATGATTTTTGTTGTAAGTAAAAGTGTAAAAAACATGTGCAAACGGTAACATTTTCAGCATTTTATCCTTTCGGATTGCCGTACAATTTCGTAACTTTGCACACTTCAATAATTAAAGAGCACACAAAACGTATAAATGAGACAACTCAAGATAACGCAATCCATAACCAACCGTGAAAGTCAGTCGTTAGATAAATACCTACACGAAATTGGTAAAGTAGATTTAATAACAGCAGAAGAGGAAGTAATTTTAGCAAGGAAAATCCGTGAGGGCGATCAGGCCGCATTAGAGCGCTTAACTAAAACCAACTTACGTTTCGTTGTGTCTGTTGCAAAACAATATCAAAATCAAGGTTTAACTTTAGGAGATTTAATTAACGAAGGTAACCTGGGTTTAATTAAAGCGGCAAAACGTTTTGATGAAACTAAAGGTTTCAAGTTCATTTCTTATGCAGTTTGGTGGATCCGTCAATCTATTTTGCAGGCAATTGCCGAGCAAAGCCGTATTGTGCGTTTGCCTTTAAACCAGGTAGGTTCGTTAAGTAAAATCAGCAAAGCGTTTTCTAAACTGGAGCAGGAATACGAACGTGAGCCTTCTCCGGAAGAATTAGCAGATATTTTAGAGACAACTGTAGATAAAATCTCAGATACTTTAAGTAACTCTGGTCGTCACGTATCTATGGATGCTCCTTTTGTACAAGGTGAAGAAAATACATTATTGGATGTATTGGAAAACCATGAGCCAAATACAGATAGTTCATTGATCAATGAATCTTTATCAGAAGAGATTAAACGTTCTTTATCTACCTTAACTGAGAGAGAAAGAGAAATTATCGTTTTATTCTTCGGCTTAGGTTCTAACCACCCACTTTCGTTAGAGGAAATTGGTGAGAAATTTAATTTAACACGCGAGCGCGTTCGTCAGATTAAAGATAAAGCATTACAACGCTTACGTCATACTTCAAGAAGCAAGATCTTAAAATCTTATTTAGGATAAGAGATTAGATTTATACAGTATTAAAAGATCAGCTAAGGCTGGTCTTTTTTTGTTAATAGATTTCTCCGCTACGGTCGAAATGACGATTACCCCCTACCGATCTTTTTTGTTTACAGACAACTAAGTTTATCGTTATGATTTTATATCTTTAAATTATGTCGATTGGTTTACTCAAAAAATCCTTAACTGTATACAAGCCCATTTTTTTATGGAATGTACTGGTTAGCTTACTCACATCGGTATTTTTCATTTTAAATGGCTTTAAGGAGCCAGGGATTTACAGCTTTGCCCTATTCATCAAATTTATTGGCTGGTTATTTTCAATAGCCATCTACTTTATGTTTTATAAATCTACTGCATATTATTTCAAAAATCAGGGCATAGGATTCAGAAAAATCATGACAAACCTGGTTTTATATGATTTAATAGTTTTTATCGGAATTTTAATTGTATCATCAACATGCAGGGACTTTCTATCGACAGTGTTAACCAATCTTTTGCAAACCGCGAAGTATTAAGCAGTGTTTACTTAAACTGTAAAATTGGCGAAGTAGTCGGTTTATTGGGCAGGAATGGATCAGGTAAATCAACCTTATTAAAAATCATTTTTGGAAGCGTCAAAGCGAACTTCAAGTACCTTAATATAAACAACAAAGTATACCAAAAAGGTTACCTATCTAAAAACCTGTCCTATCTGCCTCAAGATAACTTTATCCCAGGCAAGATTTCTATTTTGCAAGCAATTAATACTTTTTGCAAACACGGACAGGCAGAATTAAAGCAAATTGAATTTGTTGCCAGTAATTTAGATGCCAGATTTTACGATCTATCTGGCGGAGAACGAAGGTTTATGGAATGTTTACTAATGATTTATAGTGATGCCGAATATATACTTCTTGATGAACCATTTTCACAATTATCTCCGGTATGGATTGAAGAGTTAAAGAAACACATCAATAGAACAAAAGCATATAAGGGCTTTATTATTACTGATCATTACTATAAGTCTATTCTGGATATTTCTGATAGAATTGTACTGTTGCACAACAAATGTAATTACAACATCGATAATGAAGATGATCTGGTGAAGCATGGCTACTTGCCAGGTTTTAAAACTCAAATATAGGCCAATTACCACCAAGACACTAAACACACTAAGAAAAGTCTTGGCGAGCTTTGAGTCTTTGTGGTCAGCTTAATTACACGCTAAAACAATAAGTGTTTAACCGTTAATCCATTATTAATTAGCTGTTTTAATGAATCGATACCAATGCGCAAGTGCGTTTCTACATATTTTTCGGTCACAGTGCTATCACTTTCTGCCGTTTTAACTCCCTCAGGAATCATAGGTTGATCGGAAACCAAAAGCAATGCACCAGCCGGGATTTTATTCGCAAAGGCCGTGGTAAAAATCGTTGCCGTTTCCATATCTACAGCCATCGCCCTTAAAGTTTTCAAGTATTTCTTAAACTCTTTGTCGTGCTCCCAAACCCTGCGGTTTGTAGTGTAACAGGTTCCTGTCCAATAATCTCTACCATGATCGCGTATAGTAGTAGAAATCGCTTTCTGCAGCGCAAAGGCTGGCAAAGCAGGCACTTCTGCCGGCAGGTAATCATTTGAAGTACCTTCTCCCCTAATGGCCGCAATCGGCAAGATTAAATCGCCCAATTGGTTTTTCTTTTTCAAACCGCCACATTTACCCAAAAACAAAACTGCTTTAGGTTTAATGGCCGTTAATAGGTCCATCATGGTTGCAGCCAGGGGACTTCCCATACCAAAGTTGATAATTGTAATACCATTTGCGGTAACACTTTGCATAGGCTTATCTAAACCCATAATCGGCGCATTGTCGTTCCACTCCGAAAACATACTTACATATTTACTGAAATTAGTCAACAGGATATAATCGCCAAATTGATCTAAGGTCCTGCCAGTATAACGTGGCAACCAGTTTTTAACAATTTCATCTTTCGATTTTAATCCAGATTTAACAGGACTTTCTACTTCTTTTACTTTTTTAGATTTTTCTACAATTTCCTCGTTTTTTTTTACATCTTTTTCTTCGTTCATACTTTTTGGTTTAGAGCCAGGCGCATGGCGCATAGCGTTAACAATACTATATTACAAAAAATCCCTCCCGAATTACGGGAAGGATTTGATTTTTTTAAGCGGCCTGCAACTTTTTAAAGTCGGCCTTTTCAAATTTCTCTATCGCGTAATCGAGATTGATGTGCAACTCCTTGACATCCGTCTGCGTTGGTGTATCAAACATCGCATCCAACATAATCGCTTCGCAGATTGATCTTAAACCACGTGCTCCCAGTTTATATTCCATTGCTTTATCTACAATAAAATTTAAAACATCTTCATCAAAAGTAAGCTTCACGTCTTCGTAAGCAAAAAGCTTAACATATTGCTTGATTAATGAATTCTTAGGTGCGGTTAAAATGTTTCTTAAAGATTCTTTATCTAATGGATTTAAGTGAGAAAGAACTGGTATACGACCAATTAATTCAGGAATTAATCCAAAAGATTTTAAATCCTGAGGTGTAATATACTTATAAAGATTTTTAAGGTCTAAAACTGTCTCATCTTTCTTTACTTTATAACCTACAGCCTGCGTGCGTAAACGGTTGGCAATTTTACGTTCGATACCATCAAATGCCCCACCACAGATAAATAGAATGTTATTCGTATTTACCGTGATCATTTTCTGATCTGGGTGTTTACGTCCGCCCTGAGGTGGAACGTTAACTACCGTACCTTCTAAAATCTTCAATAAAGCTTGCTGAACACCTTCTCCGGATACATCACGGGTGATTGATGGGTTATCACTTTTACGTGCTACCTTATCTACCTCATCGATGTAAACAATACCACGTTCAGCAGCCGTTACATCATAATCAGCTGCCTGAAGCAAACGCGTTAAGATACTCTCTACATCTTCACCTACATAACCAGCTTCTGTTAAAACAGTTGCATCGCAAATACAGAATGGCACATGCAGAATTTTCGCAATGGTTTTAGCCAAAAGCGTTTTACCTGTTCCGGTTTCACCCACCAACATGATATTCGATTTTTCAATCTCAATCTCGTCTTTATCAATTTTTTGATTTAAACGTTTGTAGTGATTGTAAACAGCAACAGAAAGTACCTTTTTAGCATCATCCTGACCAATTACATATTGATCAAGGTGTTGTTTAATTTCAAGAGGCTTTAACAAGTTTATCGCCTCTTGAATATTTTTTGTCCCTTTGGTTCCTAATTCCTGTGCAAGCAACTGATTGGCCTGCGTAACACATTTATCACAGATAAATGCATCCATGCCTTCAATCAGCATTAAAGTTTCATGCTTGCCAGAATGGCAGAACGAGCAACGGGATTCTTTATTTTGTTTCGCCATCTTTCTTTGCGTTTCTCGATAATACTTCATCAACCATACCAAAACCTTTTGCCTCATCGGCAGTCATCCAGTAATCGCGATCTGAAGCTTTCTCTACCCAATCATAAGTTTGACCAGAGTGTTCTGAAATAATATCGTATAATTCTTTTTTTAATTTCAACATTTCTCTTAAGTTGATCTCCATATCAGATGCCACACCTTGTGCACCTCCTGATGGCTGGTGGATCATTACTCTTGAGTGAGGCAATGCAGCACGTTTACCTTTTGCACCTGCCACCAATAAAACGGCTCCCATTGATGCTGCCATACCGGTACAGATGGTTGCTACATCAGGCTGGATATACTGCATGGTATCATAAATACCTAAACCTGCATAAACTGAACCACCTGGCGAGTTAATATAGATCTGAATGTCTCTATCAGCATCTGCAGATTGTAAAAACAACAACTGCGCCTGGATAATGTTGGCATTCTGATCGTAAATGGCATCACCTAAAAAGATAATGCGGTCCATCATTAATCTTGAGAAAACATCCATCTGTGCTACGTTCAACTGGCGTTCTTCAATAATATATGGCGTCATGCTCTTAGGATCCAAATTAGCCTGAGCAATAAATTTATCTACGTGTAAACCGCCAATTCCCTGATGTTTAACGGCAAATTTCCTGAATTCTTGTGAATCTATGTTCATGATTATAGAGTTTGGCGTTTTGCGGTGAGCGTTAAACCCTCCAAAAACGCTGGTTACTTTAATAAATATTTTCTGAAGTTGGTTAATTTCCGTGCCAATTTATCTAATTCTTCCAGATAATCATTCAACTCTGTGTCAGAAATATATTTCCTCCGTTCTAAAACTACTAAAATATTTGCATTCTCAAACGTAGAACGATGTGCAATATTCAGATAATGAGCGAATTCCTTATTGGAAACCGAACCTGACCCCTCGGCGATATTATTGGATATGCTAAGAGCAGCCCCATTGAGCTGCTCTGCAAATCTATATTTTTTGTCAACTGACAATCGGTCAGCTATATCTAGTAATTTATCAGTTAACACAATTGATAACTGCCAAATTTCGAGCGATTGAAATTTAAATTGAGCCATACCTAAATATAGCAATAGCACAATCATTTCCAAAACGGCTTAAACACTATGCTAAGCGCTTAGCGCCGAACGCCAACTGTTTTTACTTTTTCTCCACTAGCGCCAAAAACTTATCGTAATCAATATCTTTTTGCTCTAAAGTAACAACAGATTTGATTTGTTCGAAAGTTTTTAATGCTTTTACCTCTTCAAAAACACGGTTTGCATTTTCTTTTTCCTGTAAAAACTGAACAGCATACTGAGCCAGTTGATCTTCAGGAAGTGGGCTTGGACTGTACATTCTGAACTGTGCATCTAATTTAGCTTTAGCCGCCTGAACTACATCCTCATATTTAATTTCAATGCTGTTATCTTTAATGATTTTGTTTTCGATTAAGGTCCATTTAAGGTTTTTAGCGAAATCATCATAACCTTCAGCTAATTCTTCGTCGGTTAATTTTTCGTTTGTAGCTTTTAACCAGCGACGTAAAAATTCATCAGGCAATTCGAAAGTGTGTTTAGTTAAAAGTGCTTCATAAATATCGTTCGATAATTTACGTTCAGCATCTTGTTTAAACATACCTTCTACTTCTTCAGTAATTTTAGCCCTGAAACCAGCTTCGTCAGTTACAGTACCTTCACCAAATAATTTATCAAAAAATTCCTGGTTTAAGTCCGACTCTTCTAAACGGTTAACATTTTTAACGTTAAGTTTAAAGCTTGCTTTTAAATCAGCAGCTTCTTCTTCTGAAATATTTAAAGCTTTTGCAATTACAGCAGCATCTTCAAATGCTTTTTGAATGTCGATGGTTACTTCATCATCTTTCTTTAAACCGACAAGCGATTTAAGGATTTTTTTATCTTTAATCTGATCTAAACGAACACTCGCAGTACTGGTAATACCACCTTCAACAACAGTACCATCTTCAGCTACCTGGGTTAATTCGGCGTAAAGTACATCATCATCAGTCGAAACCTCTGGATTAGTCATTTTACCATAACTACGGCGGATATTTTTGATACGGCTTTCTAAAGTTTCCTGATCCGCTTTAATTACGTATTCTGTAAATTTATCTTTAGATGAAAGGTTTACATCAAAAGCCGGCGCTAAACCTAATTCATAATCAAATTCGAAATCATCTGTATTGTCCCATTTAAATTCACGCTCATCGTCCATTTTAGGAAGGGGTTGACCTAAAATTTCTAACTTTTGCTCAGCGATATAGTTAGATAAGGTATCGTTTAACAAGTTGTTAACCTCTTCTACCAGGATACTTTTGCCATACATTTTTTTAATGTGGGCAGCAGGAACCATTCCTTTACGGAAACCAGGTAATTGTGCTTTTTTAGCTTGATCTTTAATGGCTTTCTCTACTTTTCCAGTGTAATCAGCAGGTGCAATCTTGATTTTTACAACAGCATTTAAGTTGCCGGTTTTTTCCTGTGTAATATTCATTTTTTCTGAGATATAGTGTGATGTACAGTTAGACGGGAGATATGAGATATGAGATTTGAGAAAAAACCATATATCGACATAACCGGCACGGCACATCAATTTTTATTAATCAATGTTTTTAAAAACAAAACCGTTCCGATGTTTAAATCGGAACGGCCTTTATCTTGTTGTGCGGAAGAAGGGACTCGAACCCCCACGCCGTGAAGCGCCAGATCCTAAGTCTGGTGCGGCTACCAATTACGCCACTTCCGCAGTTAGGATGTTGTAAGGACTGCAAAGATAGAAACAAGATTGAATAATCAAAAGGCATCTGCAATATTTTATTGATTATTTCTTTCAAAAACCGCTAACTGTTTAATTTTTAAGGAGAAAAAATTACTCAAAAGATTTGCTGGTTGCTTTTGTGATGATGTAGGCAGGCAAAAACCATAATGATTTTTAAATTAAAGCAGGCCTATTACTGAAATAAAATATTGGTTTCATTTAAGCCTTTATTCTTTTTGGAAAGCAAATTCAATAGCTTTTAGGATGATACAGTCCCGCTGTACGCTTTATCCCGATGAAAAATCGGGACCGCTTCCATCGGGTTTAGATGGCAGAGCCGGCAGAGAGATTGATGTTTGAACACCAAACGTTCCTACGGAACGAAAACGCCAAATTTGCAATTGGCTACCAAGGAGTCGTTCCTCTAGAACGGAAAGGAAATATTATTTAGCCTCCAGCATATAAAGGCAGGCGTAAACATCACTGACTAGTGATAAAAAGGATGCACACAGATATAAAATCTGTGTTTATCTGTGTGCATCTGTGGTTAAAAATAGCTAAGGTAATACTGATTACAAAAATTGATGGGCTGTGCCATAAAAAAACCGCTCTGATTTTTAA
This sequence comes from Pedobacter sp. D749, assembly GCF_019317285.1. Lineage (NCBI taxonomy): Bacteria > Pseudomonadati > Bacteroidota > Sphingobacteriia > Sphingobacteriales > Sphingobacteriaceae > Pedobacter > Pedobacter sp. D749. The sequence goes on along the minus strand of NZ_CP079218.1, from coordinate 934,052 downwards.
ATCGGAACGGTTTATCTTTTTGTGCGGAAGAAGGGACTCGAACCCCCACGCCGTGAAGCGCCAGATCCTAAGTCTGGTGCGGCTACCAATTACGCCACTTCCGCAGTTAGGATGTTTTAAGGATTGCAAAGATAGAAACTAAATTGAAAAATCAAATTTTTATACCTTATAAAAGTTTGATCAGAGATGGTCTGTGAGACACAGTAAACTCAACCCGCTATCCCTTTTTCATTTCCATCTTACCTAAAATTTCACTAGCGTAACATCAATCAGTTCCGGTCCACCGTCAACAGGATAACCAGCAACCTTTTTTCCTTTAATCGTAACCTTTTTATCTAAATAAGTATCAAGATTGATCGAACCACTTTTTAAAGCATAGGTTTTATTATCGGCTTTTAATAAATGTGTACCGTATTGAAAGGTACTCACTCCAAGTTTTTCAATAGTTCCGCTTGCAGTAACAGAACCGGTATGGTGTGCGTCTTTCATAGTACTACAGCCAAAAATTGCAGCAATAAATAAGGATAATACTAATATTCTTTTCATGATTGTTTAAACGGGTTGATTTAATGTTATGCTACAATTTACAAAAATTAAAACGGGATGATTAATAAAGTTGTTTTTGGAATTCGAAAAAATACTGTACGGCTTTAACCAACCTGCTTCCATACCAGCTGAACATCTCACCATCAACCAATAAAATTTTAGCATTAGGAATTGCCTCCCTGATTTCTTCTATATGTTTTTCACCAAAAGGATAAGGCTCTGATGAAAGTAAAATCAGGTCACAATTTGTGGTTTTCAGTTTTTCCAACGTTACTGCAGGATAACGTTCTTCTTTAATTAAATTCGTCATACCGTTAATCAGCAGAACATCATCAATAAATGTATTTTTTCCTGCGGCCATATACGGCTTACGCCAGATGAGATAGGCTACCTTTTTATCAATATGATTTTGGAGGGCAAGTGTTTTTAAATCGTTAAAACCTGCCGATATTAAATGATTGAGGTAACCCGCTTCGGGTTGCCGGTTTACCAGATCCCCTATCTGTGCAATGGTTTTCATGGCATCATCCAAAGTAAAGATATCACTCATCCATACAGGAAAATATGCGGCTAATTCTTCTATATCGCTCTGCGTATTTTCTTCCTTATTACCGATAATGAGATCGGGCTGCAAATCTTTAATCAAATCGATATTCAGCTTTTTTGTACCACCCACCTTGGTCCGTTCTGCAAATTTTTCTATCGGATGGATACAAAACTTTGTCAATCCGATAATTTCCTGGTCCAACCCTAAATCAAATAATAATTCTGTTTGTGAGGGTACCAAAGAAATAATCCGTTTGGGTGGAAAATTAATAGAAATTTCCCTGCCCATTTGATCGGTAAAAGATTTTTGCATGAAGCAAAGTTAATTTAACCACAGATAAAAAGGGTAAACACAGATAGAAATTATTAAATTCCAAAGCTGTATTTACCCTTAATATTTTAATGTTGACCTAACTTAATACGGCTAAGTCTTCCTTCACCACACCATCGGCAATGTGCAAAATCCTGTTTCCGTATTGTGCATTTTTCTCCGAATGCGTTACCTGGATAATGGTAATCCCATCTTCCTGATTTAACTTTTTAAACAGCGTCATAATTTCTTCTGCCTGTGCAGATTGCAAGTTGCCGGTTGGTTCATCTGCCAAAATAATTGACGGTTGAGCAGCTAGTGCCCTTGCAATGCCAACCAATTGCTGTTGTCCGCCAGAAAGCTGGTTAGGAAACAGATCTTTTTTGGCCACGATATTAAAACGGTCTAAAAGATCTGCAATCCTACTGGCACGTTCAGAACTACCAATTTTTTTGTACAATAAAGGGGCTTCAATGTTTTCGTACACCGTCATCTCGTCAATTAAATGGTAAGCCTGAAATACAAAACCGATGTGATTGCGGTAAAGTTCAATGCGTTTACGTTCGTTAAGTGAAGTTACGTCTTCTCCCAAAAACTCGTAAGTTCCATAGGTTGGCTCTTCGAGCATGCCAATGATGTTGAGCAGGGTAGATTTCCCGGCACCTGATGGCCCCATAATGGAAACAAATTCTCCCTGTTTAATGGTTGTGGTTACCAAACGGAGTACATAATTTTTAACGCCTTTGTTTGCGTAGTATTTTTCGATGTTGGTTAATTGTATCATATTTTTAGGATTAAGCGCAAAGCGGTTGGCGGTTGGCGGGAAATCCACGCTGAACGCCAAACGCTATCCGCAGGTATTATTCGTATTTTAAAGCATCAACTGCATTTGTTTTTGCGGCGCGATAGGTTTGCCAGGTAATTGTTAAAATTGAAATTAACAGTGTAAGTGTTGCTGTTGCCATAAACACCCACAAATTTAAGCTTGTTCTGAGTTCGAAATGCATTAACCAGTTATTCATAATATAATAGGCAACTGGCAGTGCAATTACAATTGCAATAAATATTAATTTTAAAAAACTTAAAGAAAGTAAAGTCATCAACTCTGTAATTGAAGCGCCTAAGATTTTACGGATACTTACTTCTTTTATTCTTTGCGCTGTACTAAAAGATGAAAGACCGAACAAACCTAAACAAGATATGAAAATGGCCAAACATCCAAAAAGATTTGCCAAAGTGCCCAAAATCTTTTCATTTTTTAGTTTAATTTCGTTTAAACCATCGATAAATTTAATTTCGACAGGAAAATTTGGGTTTAATTCTTTTACCAGCTTATTAATAATGCTAGTGCTTTCACTTAAACTTTTATCGGGATTTAGGCGCATGGTAATTACATCACTGATATCTGCATAAGCAATAACCATAGGTGCGGCAACTTTACTCGGGTCACCCCAAACAATATCATCAAAAACCCCTACCACATTTCTTTTTGTTCCCTGGTATACAATGCTGGTACCAACCGGACGTTTCAGGTGCATTACTTCAACCGCTTTTTTGCTCAAAAGTATTGCCGCTGTATCTGAAGCAAATTTCCGATCAAAATCCCTTCCTGCCAACAACCTGATGTTTACCGTTTTAGTAAAATCATAAGTGGTGTAGATCTGATCAAAATCGATCATTTTATCACTTTCGGACATCCCAACCCAGCCCAGGCCTCTTACACTGCTGTTTTTGTTAGAAATACTGCCAGATGATTGTGTTACGCCTACAACAGCGCCACTGGATAGTAATCTTGTTTTTAACAGGTTGAATTTTTCATACAACAATCCTTCGTGAGCTACTTCCAGCAGTCCATTTGATCTGTAACCTAAAGGCATGTTTTTAATAAACTGGATTTGTTTATAAATGGTTATGGTTGCCACAATTAATACCACTGAAAAGCCAAATTGTATGACAACCAAAACCTGCCTGAAAGTTAAGGCATATCCTTTTTTAAAATTTAAGGATTTTTTGAGTGATTGTATCACGTTAAAACCAGAAAGGTAAAATGAAGGGTAGCTTCCTGATATGAAGCCGGTTATAACCAAAATACTAAAAATCAATATCCAGTTGGCTGGATTGAGGTAATCAAACACAATTTCAATTCCCAATAGCCGGTTAAACATTGGCAAACTGAATTCGAGTAGAATAATGCTTAACAGAATGCCAATCAGGGTTAAAATGAATGATTCCAACATAAACTGAAAAACCAGATTTGATCTGGATGCACCCATAGTTTTTTTGACGCCAATTTCTTTTGCTCTGCCTTGTGTGCTGGCGGTTGCCAAATTCATAAAATTAATACAGGCAATAAGGAGGATACCTATCGATAAACCAACAAACAGTTGCAACTGCTTAATATTGCCCCCAATGCTTTTACCATTTAAAAATGTTCCGTATAGGTGTAATTTTGTTAAAGGATAAATAAATACATCTTCTTTGGCAGCAGCAAAGTGTTTGCCTACAAATCCCTTTAACTTTATATTAAAGGCTTCTATATCTGTATTTTCATTTAATTTTATTAAAGTGTAATAATCATGGCTACCCCAATTTGGTTTTTTTGGCCACTGGTTTAAATTTTCATATAAAGTAAATGTGGTTAACGATTCGAAACCATAGGTAATATTGGTAGGAAGGTCTTTTATTACACCTGTAACTTTTAAGTCAACCTGATTTTCAAATCGTACTTTTTGATTAAGCACATCTGTTGTACCGAATATCCGTTTTGCTGCTGTTTCAGTTAAAACAATAGAATTGGGATCATTTAATGCCTTTGTAGGATTTCCACTGATAAAATGATAATCAAATAATTTTAAAAAATCGGGGTCGACGTACCTGCTATCTAATTTTAAGCTTTCTTGTCCATTGGCCACCAATCTTTTATAAACATCGGTAATTCTGGCACCGTATAATACCTCAGGAAATTCTTCTTTAAGTGCAGCCAACATCACATTCTGCGATTGGTTTATTGTTCTGATCACCTCTCCTTTCTGGTCATTTAAATTAATCATCGCCTGATAAATATGCGGTGAGTTTTTAAATTGCCGGTCATAACCCCACTCATAACCAGCATATAATAACAGTAGTAAGCAAGAGGTTAAACCAATAGCCAAACCACCAATGTTTATGGCTGCATAAACTTTGTTTCTAAATAGACTACGCAGTGCGATTTTTAAGTTCAGTTTAAACATAAGGTAAAAGGTTTAGCGTAGAGCGTATGGCGGTTAGCGGGGACTTATCGCATACGCCAGGCGCCATATGCGAATCTCTATTCATATTTCAGTGCATTAATTGTATTGGCGACAGCTGCTTTATAAGAACGGATAGAAACGGTAATTAAAGTAACCACCATAGTGGCCAGCATGGCTGATAAGAAGGGCCAAATGCTTAGATGCATGCGGTACGCGAAACCATTCAACCAGTTATTCACTAAAAGATATGCAAGGGGCCAGGCCACCAGATTGGCAATAAAAACCATCTGCAGAAATGATCCGTTCAGCATTTTAATTAATTCATAATTTGTTGCGCCCAGCACTTTTCTGATGGCCATCTCCCTCGTGCGCTGTGTTGCTACGAAAGACATCAGCCCGAATAACCCGATAAAAGAAATAAAAATGATTACTCCTGCGAATACCTTAAATAAAATACCCATCACTTTTTCGGTTTCGTAGTAACTATTAATCCGATCATTAACGAAATAAGAGAAATATACATGGTTTGGAAAAATGCTGTTCCATAAAGCTTCAACCTGCTTCGTGGTTGTCATTAGTTGTTTCGTATCCATTTTAATTGCTGCCCGGTAATATTGGTTTCTACCTGCTGAGATGGTAAGCCCTGAAATATTCTCCTTTAAAGATTTATCATTAAAGTCTTTAACCACACCGACAATCGGTATATTCTGTCCCGTAGAATTGATCAGTTTTCCTAACGCATCCTGAGGATTGGCAATATGTACTTTTTTAAGAAAAGTTTCATTGACCACGTAACCATTCGCGGTGTCACTTTTCGAAAATACTTTTCCGGCAATAATGGTTAAATTAAAAAGCTTAAAGAAATTTTCATCAGCCTTTAACCTTCTTACTTCAAAGTCTTTATTCTTAATTCCATTGAACGTAAAGTCGGATGAGTTAACATTTTGAGAAAGCGGTGGATCCTGACAAAAGCTAATCATTTCTACACCAGGCAATTTAGACAGCCGCTCCTTAAATGTTGCATGTTTCATTAAACTTACGCTATCAGTAGGCATGCTTACCATTGCAACCTCGTTAGCATTAAACCCCAACGTTTTTTGCCGGATATAATGCATTTGTTTCATCACTACGATTGTACCGATAATCAAAATGATAGAAATGGAAAACTGTACTATAACCAGGATTTTACGAAGACTCAAGCCACCATTCTTTAATGTAATTTTATTTTTAATGGCTAAGGCAGGTCTAAAGCCCGACATAATTATTGCCGGATAAAAGCCAGCCAAAAAGCCGACAAATAACACCAGTAGCAGCATAAAAACAAAAATTACAGGATGCTGAAACAGACTGAAAGTGATATTTCCCTTGAAAATGTTTTGCAGCTGGGGAATACATAATTCGGCAAGGACACAGGCGATTAGCATGGCAACTAACGTAACCATAAAGGTTTCACTCAAAAACTGAAAAATAAGTTGTTTACGCATGCTCCCCATTACTTTTCTAACACCAACCTCTTTCGCCCTGTTAATGGCTTGTGCCGTACTTAAGTTAATAAAGTTGATACAAGCCGTAATCATTAAAAACAGCCCTATAACAATCAGACCATAAATCTCTTTTTTGCCCATCGAATTCTCTGCGAAGTTGTTGTAGCGTTCATTAAAATGAATATCTCTTAATGCCTGAAGTACATTATGCTGATTACCGGCAATCTTATGATCGGTAAAATGCACTTTGTTGAACTGATCTAATGCCCCCTTGATATCGCTAGCAGTTAAGCCTTTTTTTACCAGTACATAAAATTCGTTACCAGAACTCACACAGTCCCAGCAATCATCATCCCGGTCGGGAAAACTTTTATAACTCAGTACAATTTTAAGCGGATAGCTGCTATTTTGAGGCATGTCTTTAAATACGCCGGTCACTTTGAAGAAAGTTTTCGTACCCACTAAAATACTTTTACCCATAGCATTTTGTGCCTGACCAAAATACTTTCTTGCCATTTCCTCTGAAAGTGCGACAGTATTTGGTTGGCTCAGGGCTTCGTCAGGATACCCAAAAACCCATTGTGTATTAAAAATGCTGAAGAAATCAGGTTCAGTATAATAAACATCTTCATCACTTTTGAAAATATTTTTGCCACTTTGATCCTGAACACGTACGATAGTGCCTCTTTTAACGATGGCAGCTGTTTTTTCGAGGCCAGCTATTTCACTTTTTGCCACTTTAGCCACTGGAATTGGAACTCCGGAAGAGTAATCATCAAAAGCATCATACTTCCAATCGGTTACAAACCTGTAAATCCGGTCTTCATTTTTAATACCTTCATCAAAACTGAGCTGATAACGGACAAACAAAAATATGAGGATGCAACTGGCCATCCCGATTGACAGTCCAAGAATATTGATAAGGGTATAACCTTTGTTTTTCCAGAGGTTTCGCCAGGCGATTTTGAGGTTAAGTTTAAACATAAGGTAAAAGGTTTAAGGTGTAGGGTTTAAGGTTTGGGCGCTTTAACCTTACGCCTTTTACCTTAAAGCTTACACCATTATTCATATTTAAGTGCATCAACAGGGTTTGCTTTAACCGCTTTTTTCGCCTGAATGCTTACGGTTATTACAGCTAATAAAATGGTAATTGTTGCACTACTAATAAAGGGTAGCACAGGTAAATCAATCCGGTAGGCAAAAGTTTCGAGCCATTTTTTAGTAAGAATATAAGCTACCGGCCAGGAAATTATGTTAGCTACGAGTACCATGATAAAAAATGAACTATTAATTAATTTGAAGATTTGAAGATCACTTGCACCCAAAATTTTGCGCACAGCGATCTCTTTGATGCGTCCGTTGGTGATGTATTTTGCAAAGGCAAACAAACCTAAAATAGCAATGAAGATGGTGAGCAATGCCGCTGCGAAAAACACGGATTGTAACTGCTCCTGTTTTTTAAAAAGTTTACCGTAAAGTTCATCTAAAAATTCATATCGAAAGTCTTCGCCGTCCTGAGGATTTATTTGTGGCCATTGTGCTTTCAAAGCAGCCAAAGCATCAGCCATTTTATTCTCCTCAATTTTAACCATAATTTGCGTTTTTGAATTTCCGCAAGGATTTTTAATTGCATAAATAGTAGGCTGAACAGCACTTTCAAATCCTTGTGCTTTAAAATCTTTTGCTACCCCTACAATCTTATAATCTATATTACAGCCTCTTATTGTTTGTCCGACTGGATTTTTAATTCCATATTTCGCAACAGCACTTTCATTTATCACAACAGAATTCGTAGTATCGGTACTGAATGACTTTGAGAAAAACCGCCCCTCTTTTAATTTAATATCAAGTGTTTCAAAGTAATCAAAATCCACATCGACAAAATCAATGCTTTTCTGCACACCATTTACGGTATAACCGTTACCTCCATTTTCGCTACCATCAGGAACACCAGTAGCTACAGTTACTGATTTTATTCCCTGGATTTTTAAGATTTTATCTCTAACCGGAGCAAATTTTTCAGGTTTATGGAAAAGACTTATGTTTTTAATGTAAACAACCTGATTTGCTGTAAAACCCAGATCCTGAGTCCGCATATATTTCAATTGTGCGTTGATGATGAACAAACCGATTATAAAAATCACCGCAATGCTGAACTGAAAAATCAATAGGCCATTCCGCAGCCATGAGCTTTGTTTACTGGTAGAAAAATTACCTTTTAGTACTAAAGCAGGTTTGAAACCGGACAATACTAAGGCTGGATAAGTGCCTGCGACAAATGTAATCAGGCATAAAATTAAAGGCAATTGCCAGAATAGGTTATTTTCAATATTCCAGATGGATAAATTAACCTGAAAAAGGTTGTTGAAATATGGCAGGGCTAATTCTGCTATTGTTAAGGCAAGAATTGTAGCGACAAAACATTGAATAAATATTTCGGTAAGAAATTGTGTGGTAAGCTGGAAACGATAAGCACCCATTACTTTTTTTACGCCAACTTCTTTAGCCCTTTTTGTAGCCTGAGCAATGTTTAGATTGGTGAAATTGATACAGGCAATAACCAGGATCAGAATTCCAAGTACAAAAAGGGCGATTAGTATTTTATAAGGCGCATCATTACCAGCCTTTGGCCTGAGGTGCAAATTTGCAAGCGGGTCTAAAAATGTTGAAACACCCTTTATTTCTTCTATTGTTTTTTGGTCAGTTTCGCCTTTTAATAATTCTTTTCGGTATAAGTCTGTAATTTTTTGTTCCAGGTTTGAAACGTCTGTTCCGGGTTTTACCTGAATATAGGTCGTGTAATTGTTATATCCATAATTCTCTCCATGTCCTATTTCATTACCGATTGAAATGCCGTCGAAAGTAATATTTGAATGTAAATTATTTTTAATTGAACCATTAATTTTACTGGTAATGCCCGAATTGCTTGGTCCCATTCCTACCATTTCAGGTTTATTATCTGTTTTATTTGGAAAAAGCACTTTCATGTTTTCCTCGCTCAGGTAAGAAAGTCTGTCAGCCTCACCTGCGGGTTTTTCTAATCCGCCCGTAGGTTTTAAATTGAGAATTTTAGCTGCATTGTAATCAGCCTGCATAAAGTTTTTGGCAAATAACGTGTTCTTGCCATTCTTCATGGCAAATTCAAAAAACCCGCGTTTTGTAATTCCCGCATTTTCTACCTCCGGGAAATTCTGTTTTATTGCTTTTGCAAATGGCGGCGAAGTGTAGTTCGTTTTAAAATCAGGATAAATCCGTCCAACTACATAAATATTGTTGTAATTTGGATTGGTTTTATCGAAGCTGGTTTCGTAAGTAAAATAAAGCACAACTAAAATAAAAGCAGCCAAAGCAATGGCTAAACCACCAACATTAATTGAAGTAATACCTCTATTTCTCCAAAGGTTTCGCAATGCGATTTTTAAGTTAAGTCTAAACATATTTTTGAGGTTTGGCGTAGCGTTTGGCGGTCAGCGTAGATTTATCGCTAACACCAAACGCCTCACGCAGGTCTTATTCATATTTAAGTGCATCAACAGCGTTTGCTTTGGCCACTTTAAAGGTTTGCAGGCTTACTGTTAAAATGGCAATAATTACCGAGGTTAAAAGGGCAAGCAAAAAAGGCCATGGATTAATCGTAATTTTATAATCATATTTTTCCAGCCATTTGGCAACAAGAATATAGGCTACCGGGATAGCGATCACATTGGATATGATTACCAGTTTCATAAAATCTTTGTTCAAAAGGACCAGGATATCAGAAAGATTAGCGCCCAATACTTTACGGATACTGATTTCTTTACTGCGCTGCTCGGCGGTGTATAGCGCTAAACCCAATAAACCTAAGCAGGAGATAAAAATGGCAAATCCTCCAAAAATGTTCGAAAGGACACTAAGTAACCTTTCGCTCCTAAGTTTTTCGGCCATGCCCTGGCTAACCATTTTCACCTCTATAGGGTAAGCTGGGTTTAAATTCTGACTTATCGATTTAATTTTTCCGATAGAAGTTGAAAGCGATTGTTTCGGATTGAGCTTAAGTAGCAAAACCCGACTCGTTTTAACATTGTAATAATAAACTGTTGGCTGTATTTTAGACGCAAGCGATTCATTTGAATAATCCTGCACCACTCCTACCACTTTAAGCGGTGGGTTATCGCCCCAATGGATAACGGTACCGACAGGATTTTTTAACCCCATTATGTTAACAGCACTTTGATTGAGGAGTAGTGATGTAGCCGTATCAGCTGAAAATTTAGGATCAAAATCTCTCCCTGCAAGAATCTTTACACCAGTTGTTTTGGCAAAATCGAAACCTGTACTTCTATAATTAATAATCGAGACATCATTTTTGGGTTTGCCTGGCCATTGAATATTGCCCGTAATTGAACCGCTACTGGTAAAAGAGTTGGCATATTCGGTTGCAGCAACAATGGCTCCTTCCCTTTCCAGTTCTTTTTTAAAGGTTTTGAGTTTTTCGGGTTTTGTCCATTCCCCTTCCAGGTCGATCTGTGCCAATGCCGTTTCATCAAAACCCAAAGGCTTATTTTTAAGGTGCTGGATCTGGCTATAAATCACAATTGCCGAAATAATCATGCAGATGGAAAGACTAAACTGTACCACCACCAGGATTTTACGGATGGATAATGAACCTGTTGAGCCTTTAAATCCCTTAAGTACTTTTACAGGGATAAAAGAGGAGAGGTAAAATGCAGGATAACTGCCGGCAAGCAGACCTGTAATCAAAATCATAGCAAGCAATACCGCCCAAAAGCCGGTTGCGCCATAATTAATTTTGATTGAAATATCGAGCAGATTGTTAAAATAAGGTAATGAAACCTCGAGTAGCGTGAACGCGATCAACATGGCTAAAAACGATAGCAGGAATGATTCTACCATAAACTGCCCCATGATGGTGTTGCGGGTAGATCCTAAAGCTTTTCGCACCCCTACTTCTCTCGCCCGTTTTTCAGATTTGGCGGTAGAAAGGTTCATGTAATTGATGCAAGCGATAAATAATACACAAATGGCCAGAAAAACAAATAATCGCAACTGGTCAATTTTACCTCCCACCGATTTCCCATTATCAAAATCATCGTATAAATGAAATTTGCTTAAAGGAAAAAGAAAAGGTTCGTATGTCATTTCTTTTAAATCGGGTTCTTTGTTTACGATGAAGTGTTTTAGAGCCGCATTTGTAGCCTCCAGGGAAGCATTATCCTTAAGCTGAAATAAAGTTAAACAGGTAATGGCTCCCCATGCATTTTCTTTTTGCGAAGGATTTTCCTGTTCAAAAAAAGCCCATGGTTGCAACACATCATATTGCATACTCTGGTTTTTGGGAAGGTCTTCTATAACGGCTGTCACTTTTAAACTGATCCTGTTATCATATTTAATGCTTTGTCCGATCGGGTTCTCCCCGCCAAATAGTTTTTTAGCAGTAGATTGGCTGATCAATACATTATTTGGTTCGTTTAAAGCCGTATTTGGATCTCCATAGATGAATTTGTGATCGAGGATCTTTAAAAAATCCGGATCAACATTCATCCCTGAAAGTTTAAAATTATGTTGATTACGGCTGAACAACTTCTCTCCGTTATTCATCGATATGCGGGCTGCACTTTTAATGCCAGGCAGTTCTGAAGCGCCGGCTTTGGCTAGTTTATTCGGAACAGCCATAGTAGTAGCCAGTTTGCCGTTAAACTTTAAATTTAATGCAGCAATATATACCTTATCAGCATTTTTATATTGCTTATCGAAACTCCATTCGTAGTTAACGTACAGAAGTAACATCAAACAACAGGCCATGCCGATAGCTAAGCCACCTACATTGATCATTGTAAAACCCTTGTTTTTCCAAAGGTTACGCAAGGCTATTTTAAAGTTGAGTCTAAACATATTTTTGAGGTTTAGCGTAAAGCGTTTGGGGATTAGCGGTAAATCCACGCTGATCGCCAAACGCTAAGCGCATGGTTTATTCGTATTTAAGTGCATTTACAGGGTTTGCTCTTGCAGTTTTATAAGCCTGAAAACTTACGGTAATCAATGCCATTAGTAAAGTACCAAACCCGGCTATCGGCATAATCCACCATGATATTTCGGTGTGAAATTCGAATTTCATCAGCCATTTATTCATTAAAAAGTAACTTAAAGGGATTGCTATAATGATGGATACTACAATCATCTTTACAAAAGAGAGCGACAGCAGTTGCATTAAATTAAGTAAAGACGCACCTAGCACCTTGCGTACCCCAAATTCTTTTGTTCTTTGCTCAGCACTATAAGCTACGAGACCAAAAAGGCCTAAACAGGAAACAAAAATGGCCAGTCCGCCGAAAAGGTTAGAAAGAATGCCCAAAGTTTTTTCGGCATTGTATTTTTCAGCGTAAACATTATTTAAAAAATTAATCTCTAAAGGGTAAGCTGGGTTTAAAGCTTTTGTAATCCTGCTGATGGTTTCAATATTACTTTGAAGGCTGTTATTTTCATTTAGACGCATCGTAATGTTTCCCGTTTGTTTCTTATCGAAAAACACCACCATCGGGTTATTTGATTTATAAGGCGAATCCCAGACATAATCGTCGAAAACACCTATGATGTTAAATTTATCGCCAAAAATGGTAATTGTTTTGCCCACCGGATTTTTATAGTCAAAAATTTTCACTGCCGAGGCACTTACCATCACAGCACTTGTATCTGAAGCGAAGTTCTCCGAAAAATCTCTCCCCTTAGTTAATTTGATGCCATTGGTTTTGATAAAATCGTAAGTGGTAATTACCTGGTTAAACATTTGATTGTTTGTCGCTTTCAACATTCCTTCCCATTCGATACCTGCAAAATTTCGACCATGATGCGACAAGCTAACCGATGATTGGAACATGGAGGTAACCGCCCCAGATTTTAGGAGCTCATTTCGCAGCAGCTCATATTTTGTTTTCAGTTCCCCATCCTGCGGCATTTCTACCAAAGTGTTCACATCAAATCCTACCGGTCTGTTTTTAATGTACTGGATCTGTTTGTAGATAACTAAAGTGGAAATAATGAGGATAATAGCAAAACAAAACTGCCCTACTACCAATACCTGCCTTAAACTCACCGAAAAGAACCCCTTTGACTTAATTTTTCTTTTTAAGGTTTGTATGGGGTTAAAAGACGAGAGGTAAAATGCAGGGTAACTGCCCGCGATTAATCCGGTGACTAAAACAATTCCAATAATGCCTATCCAACTGGTACTGTTGAAATAAGAGATATTCAATTTAATATTCAACAGGTTGTTAAAAGCTGGCAAAAAGATCTCGAGGATGGCAATCGAAAAAATCACCGCAATAAGTGTCAACATCATCGATTCGGTTAAGAACTGTACAATCAACGAACTACGGTTGGCGCCAATAGTCTTCTTTATGCCAACCTCTTTTGCGCGTTTTTCGGACTTGGCTGTAGCCATGTTCATAAAATTAATACAGGCTATTAAAAGAATTCCAAAAGCGAGTCCAACAAACAGATAAATCTGTTCTATTGAACCACCTATACTTTTGCCATCTTCGAACTTACCATATAAATGTAGCCTTGCCAATGGGAACAGCACCTGTGATTGTTCATTATTTATATTATTTTTTTTCTCTATCTGATTAATTTTTTGGTTAACCAAATCTAAGTTTGCGCCATTTTTTAACATCACCAGTGTTACAAAACTAAAATTGCTCCAGTTTAGATCTTTGGCGCTTGCATCAATCGTTTCATATAAAGACCAGGGCATTAAATAATCAAACTTATTGGAGCTATTATCAGGTTGATCTTTAATTACACCGGTTATATTCAAATCCAAAAGATCTTTAAAACGTACGCTTTTATTCAATACATCTGCTGTTCCGAACAATACTTTAGCGGTAGATTCAGTTAAAATAACCGAATTTGGATTACTTAACGCTGTGCTCGCGTTGCCATAAATAAATTCATAATCGTACATTTTTAAGATATCAGGCTCGGCGAATTTAGATTGACGCTTAAAGGCGTTCTGTCCGTTGGCAATTAAATTTTTACCTCCATAATCCATCCTCGCCATGTACTTCAGTTCTGGCAAACTTTGTTTAATTACCGGACCGAAAGCAGTGGTTGAGCCTTCAAAAGTTCCGGAAATCTTACCGTTATCGCCCGGAATATTGGTCATAGTGGTAAAAACGTTAGCCGATTCTTTAGCCTGCTTATCAAAGTTCCATTCGTAAGTAACATACAAGAGCAACATTAAACAGGCAGCCAAGCCAATGGCCAGCCCAATTACGTTAATAAAGGAGCTCACCTTGTTTCGCCAAAGGTTACGCAGTGCAATTTTTAAGTTAAGTCTAAACATATTTTTGAGGTTTAGCGTAAAGCGTTTGGCAGTTAGCGGTAAATCCACGCTGATCACCAAACGCTAAGCGCATGGCTTATTCATATTTAAGTGCATCAATCGGGTTTGCTTTCGCCACTTTAACCGATTGCACACTTACAGTAAGTATTGCTATAATCACCGATAGGCTTATAGCCACAATAAATGGTAGGGCGGAAACCGAAATACGGTATTCGTAGCCCGAAAGCCATTTATTGATAATAATATAAGCCAACGGAAATGCGATCAGGTTTGCAATGGCAACCAGTTTGATAAAATCTTTGTTCAATAACGTGAGGATATTGGCTGTGCTAGCGCCTAAAACTTTACGGATGCTGATTTCTTTTTTGCGTTGCTCGGCCATGAAAAGCGCTAATCCCAACAAGCCTAAACAAGAAATGAAGATGGCAAAACCACCGAACCAGTTTGAAAGTGAACCTAGAATTTTTTCATTTTTAAATTTCACTTCAAATGATTCGTTCACAAATTTGCGGTTAACAGGATAATTAGGCTCCATTTGCTTTACTAAATCATCAATTTTAGCCAGTGATGAACTGATGTTTTGATTTGGATTTAAACGCGCAATGATAACCCTAGCATCGTACTTTCTATTTACCCTAAAAATCATTGGGCTTACTCTTTGATAAACACTTTCTACCACAAAATCTTTTACAATACCAACTACAGTTAGCTTTTTATCTCCCCAGAAAGTAATTACTTTGCCAATTGGATTTTTTAATTTCATCATTCTCACAGCTGCCTCATTTAGCAATACGCTAGTTGTATCATTAGGAAATTTCGCAGAAAACTCCCTGCCACTAATCATTTTAGTGCCAATAGTTTCAACAAAATCATATCCTATTGCTCTATGATTAAAAGAAATTTTCTCATTCGGATTTTTGCCTTCCCATTCTACAGCTGTTGTATTATCTACACCTTCAGTAAGATCTGCACTAAAAGAAGTAACATTAGTTGTTACCCCAGCTGCTATAAGTTGTGTTTTAAGCAATTCTAACTTAGCTGCATCGTTCATTTTGCCAACTACTGCTATCTGAATTAAATTGGATTGATCATAACCAATAGGTTTGTTTTTAACATAATTAAGTTGCTGATAAATTACTGCTGTGCAGATAATTAAACTTGCAGCAAAAACGAATTGGCCCACCACTAGTACTTTCCTCACCGAAGTGGATGAATCTGATTTAAGGGTGAAACCTTTTAACACTTTTATTGGCTCGAAAGAAGATAAATAAAGCGCCGGATAACTACCCGCAATTAATCCGGTTAAAATCATTAGCCCCACTAGTGTTAACCAAAACAGGCTATTATGATAATCTATTGTTAATTTAATATCTAACAAACTATTAAAATATGGCAAACTCACCTCAATTAAGATAAAGGCTAAAACGGTGGCAATAAATGTGATGAGCAGGGATTCTAAAAAAAACTGATTAATTAAAGATTTACGTGTTGATCCGATTGCTTTACGAACGCCAACTTCTTTTGCCCTACGCTCTGAGCGTGCTGTAGATAAATTCATAAAATTTACACAGGCAATTAGCAAAATGCAAAAGGCCAGCAATAAGAATATTTTAAGCTGGTCTATTTTTCCACCTACCGATTTACCGTTAACAAAATCATCGTATAAGTGCCATTTGGTTAAAGGATGCAGTAAAGCTATGGCCGTATTATCTTTTTGATTGCGTTTGTAAATACCATGCATCAAATCATTTGCAGCAGTAAAAAAATTATTATCCTTTAACTGAACAAGCGTTAAACACATATTATTTCCCCAATTGCCTTCCTTTGCCCAGGTTTCTCTTTTTTCGAATAATGCCCAAGGCATGATGCACTCAAAAGTTAAACTACTATTTGCTGGTGCATCTTCTATTACCGCTTCAACCTTTAATGCTTCCTGATTTTCCAGCTTTACCATTTTATTAATAGGATCTTCATTTCCAAATAACTTTTTTGCAAAAGATTTGGTGAGGATGATGGTATTTACATCTTTTAAAACCTGTGCTGAATTACCTTCAAGAAATTTATAGTCCAATATTTTAATAAAATTTTGGTCGGCAAATATTGCACTGCTATTTATTTTATTATCACCAACGGTAATTAATTGTTTTCTCGGATAAGTAGTGTGAGTGGCATACTTAACGCCAGGGATTTTTTCCTGCACTTCTTTAGCCATCACATTTGGTGTCCACGCCCAGCTAAAAGTTTTACCATTTGCCTCCATGTTTTGATAAACTACATACGTTTTATCGTGATTGGAGAATTGTTTATCATAACTCCACTCGTAAGCAACATAAAGTAACAAAACCATACAACTGGCTAAGCCAATGGCTAAACCCCCGATGTTAATCAAAGAGAAACCCTTGTTTTTCCAGAGGTTACGTAAGGCTATTTTAAGGTTTAATTTGAACATATTGTTATTGTTTGGAGATAGGTGGTTAGCGTGTGGCGTTCAAAATGCCTATCTGGTGTTTTTTACTATTTCGCCTTCCCAAATCTTCCCATCCAGGAAGATTTTTGGGCAGACTTATCATTAACTAAACTAAAATCTTTTTTTATTAGGTGTAAGGTTTAGGGCTGAAGGTTTAAGGTGGACTAACCCTTACGCCTTAAACCTTTTACCCTAAGCCTCTATATGAGTTCTTCGTTCCTGCTTTTATTGATCTTCTCCGATATTACATGTCCATCTTTCAGGTTGATGATTCTGTTCGAAAAACTGGCGTCATGACTAGAGTGGGTAACCATTACAATGGTAGTTCCGGTTTCATTTAGTTCGCAAAGCAACTCCATTACTTCATTACCGTGCGAGCTATCCAGGTTTCCTGTAGGCTCATCGGCCAGAACCAGTTTTGGTTTGGTTACCAAAGCCCTTGCTACTGCTACACGCTGCTGCTGTCCACCCGATAATTGTTGCGGAAAGTGACCACTACGGTTTACAATATTCATTCTTTCGATAATTTCGTTCACCAATTTCTTGCGTTCTGCGGCAGGAATTTTATTATAAATTAAGGGCAGTTCGATGTTTTCGAAAACAGTTAATTCATCAATCAGATTGAAATTCTGAAAAACGAATCCCATATTTCTTTTACGGAAATTTGAACGCTCTCTATCATTAAGCGTTAAAAGTTCTGTATCGATAAATTTGTAGCTTCCACTTTCAGGCTTATCCAATAAACCCATTACATTTAACAGGGTAGATTTCCCACAACCTGATGGCCCCATGATGGAAACAAATTCGCCTGCTGCCACGTGAAGGTTAATTCCTTTAAGTGCAGTAGTTTCTACTTCTTCTGTTTTGTAAACTTTTTCCAGATTTTCTATTTTAATCATCGTATCAAGTGTTATTCTAGTATCAAGTATTTAGTATCAAGACTTGTACAAGTAATGAGTATCAAGTATCAAGACCGGAGTAATTATTATTAGTTAACTTTATTCTCTATTTCTAAAAATCGCAAATTGGGTTATCGATTATTTTTAATTTATTGATCATTAATTATTGCATATCGCTAACCGCCACGCGCTCTACTTATTAATCTCCACCTGATCGTACTGGTTAAACTGATCGTAAGATGAAGTAATTACTTCGTCGCCTTTTTGCAAACCATCCAAAATTTCATAATACAGATAGTTTTTCCGACCGATTTTAACATTTTTCTTAATTGCCTTGCCATTATTTATCACAAATACCCATGAACCGCCGGTACTTTGAAAAAACTGTCCTTGCGCCAGAAGCAATGATTTGCTGTTATCCGATAAGGTCAATTTGGTCTGTAATGATAAACCACGGCGTAAACCTTCGGGTGAAGCACCTTTAAATACCATTTCTACCTGAAACTGGCCCGCAGTAACTTCTGGAATTACTTTACTTACGGTTAAGTTATAAGTTTTACCATTAAACTCACAGCTAGCGGTTTGTCCTTCTTTTACACGATTAATATAATATTCATCAACTCCTGCCTGAAGTTTATAACCTTGCAACACATCAATCTTTCCAATCATTTCGTTAGAATTATATGATTTACCGATCACAGGATCGTAAGATGACAATTTACCAGATACCGGAGCTTTGATCGTCATATTTTCGATGTTTTTACGGATCATTTCCAAACTTTCGTTCATTTGCCCCATCGATTGATCAATCTGTGCCAGTTGCATTTTACGGCTTTGATTTTCCTGTTTAACTGCCTGACGCACAATTTTAAGCTTGCCCTGGTAATATTCAAAATCCTGACTCGATTTGTTAAATTCTTGTAGCGTAATTACTTTTTTGGCGAAAAGTGAGCTATCTAATCTATATTGACGGGTTGCTGTTCTTAAACTATTTTCTACATCTAAAACATCCTGATTTAAAACCCGCTGATTTTGCTCTAAATCCAACCGCGATTTCCGCAACTGATTAATCTGTTCAGTAGCAGCAGTTTGACTAGAGGTATAACTCAACATGGCATTTGAATTGGAGATTCTTAATAATGGCGTTCCTTTTACAACCGAAGCTCCATTCTCAGTAAAAATTTCAGCAACTGTACCACCTTCAGATGAACTTACAATTACTGAAGTTAAAGGAACTACACTGGCATTTAATAGCACCACATCTTCAAAATCGCCATATTCTACTTTACTGATGGTTAATTTATCGGCATCGGCACTGTAAACTTTTTTGAGGGACAAAGTATAGCCATAAATTACAACTGCAACAAAAGCAATTGCTCCACCTATAATTAACAAGGTCTTAGTGCTAAATCTTTTTTTCTCTATTTTCTTATCCATGTGTTCGGTTGTACTGTTCGATTTCCCTTATGCCAAGCTTGTGCCAAAATCCAAAACCACAATTAAAATTCTATAAATCAATAAATTACAAGTTTTTATTATTTTTATCTGTTCATTATCGGACAGTTGATGTGCGGGAGCGGACAGTTTTATTACTTTAGCACATCAAATTTAAATTTATGTTAGACGCCACAGTTTTAATTATCGATGACGACGACGATATCCTGCTTAGTGCCCGTTTGTTTTTAAAGCAGCAGGTAAAGCAGGTAATTACCTGTAAATCGCCTAAAGAAATCAATGTTTTACTAAGTAAAAATGAAGTAGACATCATCCTTCTTGATATGAACTATCAAAAAGGTGCAAGTGATGGTCGTGAGGGATTATATTGGCTCGAACACATTTTATCTATTGATAAAGATTATGTAGTCATTTTAATGACAGCCTTTGGAAATGTTGAACTTGCAGTTAAAGCAATTAAAAAAGGAGCCACCGACTTTATTTTAAAGCCCTGGGAAAATGAAAAACTTTTCGCCACCATTTCTTCGGCCTCAAAACTACGGGAATCGACCAGAAAAGTTAAAAAACTCGAAAAAATACATTCTTCCTTGCAAAAAGACCTTACCCGTGGTTTTGAGAATATCGTTGGTCAGGCTGATGGTATAAAACACCTACAGGCCACTTTGGTTAAAGTTGCACCTACTGATGCAAATGTGTTAATTTTAGGAGAAAATGGTACCGGAAAACAGGTTTTTGCTTATGAAATCCACGGAAACTCGCAGCGCAAGAATCAGGTTTTTATGCATGTTGATTTGGGTTCCTTGAATGAAAATTTGTTCGAGAGTGAACTTTTCGGTTATGCCAAAGGTGCTTTTACCGATGCAAAAGAGGATAAACCCGGACGTTTCGAACTGGCAGATGGAGGAACAATTTTTTTAGATGAGATTGGAAATTTAACACTACCGCTTCAGGCCAAATTATTAAGCGTTTTACAGAACCGTACGGTTACCCGTTTGGGCGAAAGTAAAGAACGTAAAGTAAATGTTCGCTTAATCACCGCCACCAATATGCCACTAAACGAAATGGTAGCAAAAAATACATTTCGGCAGGATTTGCTTTTCCGGATCAATACTGTTGAACTCTTATTGCCACCATTACGGAAACGTGGAACCGATATTTTATTATTGGCGAATCATTTTATGCAGGTTTTCAGTTCAAAATATCACAAAGAAATCCGTAAATTAAGTCATAAAGCAGAAGATGTACTTTTAAATTATAAATGGCCGGGCAATGTGCGCGAATTGCAGCATGTTTTAGAACGTGCAGTAATTATGAGCGACGGAAACGAAATTTCGGAAGATGATTTACAGTTGAGTCCACAGCGTTTTGCACAGAACAATTCAATGCCCGACGAAATGGCACTTGAGGATATGGAAAAAATGATGGTGCAAAAAGCCATCGACAAGCACAAGGGAAACATATCAAAAGCCGCCGCCGAACTAGGTTTAACCCGCGCAGCATTGTATAGAAGAATTGAGAAATTTGGAATCTAAGCTGAAAGCTAAAAGACCAAAGCTTAAAGCTTTAGTCTTTCGCCTTTAAGCTTTCAGCTTTAAAAACATGTTTTACCAACGTTTTACCTTCCGTTTAATATTCCGCCTGCTGATTATCAATTTACTCGGCTATCTCCTGTTTTACCTGATTAAAAATACTCAACTCTGGTTTACTATAATAGGAGTTGCACTGATTTTTTTTGGTACTATTATTTCCCTTTACTATTATATCAATCAGATTCGATCGGATATTAACCGTTTTATCTTAGCTGTTAAAACGAGAGATCATACCTTGAACTTTAAAAATAAAGTAACGAGGGGAAGCTTTCCTGAATTATACGAATCGTTTAGTGATATTTTACAGGTGCACAAGCAGATCAGATTAGAACAGGAAGCCATGTTTCAACTGATCAAAACCATTTTAGAACAGGTTCCTGTGGGTGTAATCGTAGTGAACAACACAAAAGAAGAAAAAGATGAGGAAATTGCCTTTTTCAACCAGGCTGCGTCAAGCCTTTTAGGTGTACCCGCTTATAAGTACTGGCATCGGTTGAAACAGCATCTCCCGGCATTTGGAACAGAAATAGAGCAAATTTTAACGGGCGGAAAGCGGTTTTTGGAACTAAAAATCCAGGATAAACTGATCCAATTATCAACAGAGGTAATCCCCTTAAACCTTTACGGGAAAAACTATACCATTATCAGTTTTCAAAACATTAAAGATGAAATTGAGCAAAAAGAAACTGAAGCATGGAATAGATTAATTGGCGTAATTTCTCATGAAATTTTAAATTCCATCACGCCCATCAGCTCATTATCGGATACGATCAATAAAATGGTAACCGATAAAAATAACTTGACCGAGGATGAAATGGACGACCTTAAAACAGCTCTACAGACCATCCAAAGGCGTTCATCGGGTTTATTGGATTTCGTAAAAGATTATCGCTTAATTGCCGAACTGCCTACTCCAAACCTCGAATCGCACACCATTGGTGAAATATTAAAGCACATTAAAGTTTTAATGCAGCCATTTGCAAAAGTTAAAAATGTGGTGCTAGATGTAGAACAGACTTCCTCAAAAATCACCGTTCAGCTGGATCTGAAATTAGTAGAGCAAGTATTAATCAACCTGATTACAAACAGCATTTATGCAGTCGAAAATAAGGAAATGCCTTATATCAATGTAAATTACCGTTTAGAAAACACTAAACTGTATATTGATGTAACCGATAATGGAAAAGGTATTGATGCTGGTGATCTGGAAAAAATATTTGTTCCGTTTTACACCACCAGGAAAAACGGATCTGGCATTGGACTAACGATTAGCCGCAACATTATGAAGATGCATAGAGGCAGTATTGAAGTAATTTCTACTCCTGAAAGTGGTACCACTTTTTCATTGGTATTTAACTACGTTTAATCATTTGAATGTTTTTTTGACCTAAAAATTCAAACAAAACCAATTTGATATGCTTTTAATGATATAGATACATCAAATACAAGCATGAAGACAGTTATAATATCGAACAGACTACCCGTTAAAATCATCGAAGAGAACGACGAATACACGTTTATTCCCAGCGAGGGCGGCCTTGCGACCGGTCTTGGCGACGTGTACAAATCAGGCAACTCCATCTGGATCGGATGGCCCGGAATCGAGGTGCCGGAAGAACGTCAGGAAGAAGTTACACAAAAACTCGCTGCATTAAACCTCTATCCGGTTTTTCTCACCCAAAACGAAATCAATTTATATTACGAAGGCTTTTCAAATGAAGTATTGTGGCCAGTATTCCATTATCTGGTTACTTACGCACATTACGAACAAAGTTATTGGGACTGCTATCAATCTGTTAATGAGAAATTTGCAAAAAGTGCCATGCAGGTATTGGGCAGAAAAGATAAAATCTGGATTCAAGACTACCAATTACTCCTTCTACCGGGAATTTTAAGAGAAAAACTTCCTAATGCTACCATCGGTTTTTTCCAGCATATCCCCTTTCCATCATACGAAATATTCAGGTTAATCCCCTGGAGGGAAGAACTTTTAAATGGGCTTATAGGTGCTGATTTAATCGGTTTCCATACTTTTGATGATGTTCGCCACTTTATTAGCACGGCAACACGCCTACTCCCCGTAAATTCATCATCAAACGTACTCAATAGCAACGAAAGGCAGATCGTGGTAGAAGCTTTCCCGATGGGAATTGATTATGATAAATTTTCGAGCTTAACTGCTACCGAAAAGGTGAAAAAAGAAATTGATTATTTCAGGACTGGAAAAGAAGAGATGAAAGTAATCCTTTCTATCGACCGCCTGGATTATAGCAAAGGTATTTTAGAACGGTTAAAAGCTTTAGAACTTTTGCTTCAGGTCCATCCCGAGTATATAGGAAAAATAGAACTTTTTATGATTGTCGTACCCTCTCGCGATACGGTACCTCAATATAGTGAGCTAAGGGATCAGATTGATCAGTTTGTAGGTAATTTAAATGCCCGTTACCGATCTATTAACTGGATTCCGGTGAATTATTTTTACCGTTCCTTCCCTATTGAGGTGTTATCGGCACTTTATGCCTCCGCAGATATCTGTTTGGTTACGCCAATGCGCGATGGCATGAACCTGGTCAGCAAGGAATATATTGCCAGTAGGAACAATAACGACGGCGTGCTCATATTAAGCGAAATGGCCGGTGCTTCTAAAGAATTAACCGATGCCGTAATAGTTAATCCGAACAACCTTGGCGACATTATGGAGGCCATTGTAACTGCATTAAAAATGCCTCTGGATGAGCAACAGCAACGCATGATAGCCATGCGGGCAATCGTAGAAAAATTCAATGTGAAACATTGGGTAAACAATTTTATTTTAAGATTAAACGAAGTGAAAGATTCTCAAAAATCGTTACTAACGAAGCATGCGGTAAATACCATTAATGAAGTAATTGCTGCAAAATATGCCAAAACAACCGATCGGGTACTGTTTTTGGATTATGATGGTACACTGGTAGATTTTACCGGAAATATTGATGATGCCTCACCAGATGATGAACTTTATGATTTAATAGAAAACCTAACCATTGATAATGCCAACAAAGTGGTGATTATAAGCGGAAGAAGAAACGAAACCTTGGAACAGTGGTTTGGACATTTAAAGGTAGACCTGATTGCAGAGCATGGAGCCTGGCAAAAATCGTACGGAGATAAATGGAACAGCCTTCCATTACTCACCGACCAATGGAAACAGGAAATAAAGACTCTATTAGAAACCTACACAGACCGCACCCCAGGATCGTTCATTGAAGAAAAAAGTTACTCCTTAGTTTGGCACTACCGAAAAGCAGAAGAAGGGTTAGGCGATTTAAGGGCTAATGAAATTATCAGCCACATGAAAATACTTGCTGCAGACAAGGGCTTGCAATTGATGCCGGGCAATAAGGTAATTGAGTTTAAAAACATGGAGGTTAACAAAGGTAAAGCTGCCTTAAATTGGCTTTACGATAAGAAACCAGATTTTATTTTGGCGCTTGGCGACGACCATACCGATGAAGATATTTTCCGGGTATTACCAGATGACGCATTTACCATAAAAGTTGGCAATAACATTTCGGAAGCAAAGTATTACCTCAATGATTTTAGAGAGGTTAGAAAGCTGCTTTGGAGTTTGGTGAAGGAAGAGTTTGTAGAGCGGAATTAATTTCGACGTAGCGTCATTAATTATGATCGTCATTTCGAGCGAAGTGCAACGTAGTCGAGAAATTTGTTGAGATAGATCTCTCCATTGCACTGCGTTACAGTCGAGATGACGACAATTTATTGAAATCTAACTCCGAGGTCTGTGTCCCTACAGACCTTTTTATAATAGCTTTAACAACTTTATTATGCATTGGACACATTAAAGTTGTCAAAGCTTTTTCTCACGAAATAAATCGTCATTTCGAGTGAATTGCAACGCAGTCGAGAAATCTATATTGAGAAATCTTGCTAGATAGATCTCTCCATTACACTGCGTTCCATCCGATAGCTATCGGATCGAGATGACGATACTTTCATTGAAATCTAACTCCAAGGTCTGTGTCCCCACAGACATTTTTTTTAATAGCTTTGACAACTTTTAATATGCATTGTGCGCGTAAAGTTGTCAAAGTTTTTTTACGAAATAAATCGTCATTTCGAGCGAAGTGCAACGTAGTCGAGAAATCTATATTGAGAAATCTTGCTAGATAGATCTCTCCATTACACTGCGTTCCAGTCGAGATGACGATAGTTTTACAATCTTACAAAAATATTGGCCTATCCAGTTTAATCGCAATACGGTAAGCCGCATTCATTAAACCCACATGGCTATAAGCTTGCGGGAAATTTCCCCACTGGCTACCTGTTTTAGCATCAACATCTTCGCTAAATAAAAGCAGGTGATTACAATATTTAATGATGTTTTCGAATTCCTTAATCGCTTCATCAGTACGGCCAACGCAAGCTAACGCTTCCACATACCAGAAAGCGCAGATTAAAAATGTTGTTTTCGGCTTTCCAAAATCATCAGCATGTAAGTATCGGTAAAATAATCCGTCTTCCGTTTTTAACTCCTTTTCTAAAGCGATTAAATGATCTTTCGCCCGATCTGAAGCCGGATCCAAATAATTCATCATAATCAATTGTAAAGTGCTGGCATCCAAATGCGGACTTCCAACGGCATTGGTATAAACCTTCCTTTCCGGATCATAACAAGCTTCAATGTGTGCCGCAGCTTTGTCGATTAAAACATTTGCCCGCTTTTCAAAATCTTCATTCCCTATAGTTTTAGCCATTTTTAAAGCCGCCTGCGCTCCTGCCCATTGAAATAAGTTACTGTAACAATGTACATTGGCAATATTTCTGAATTCCCAAATTCCGGCATCCTTTTCGTCAATGGTGCGTTCAATTTTAGAAAGTACACTTTCAATCCACTTTACTGAATCGCTGCGTTCAGAAAAAACAAAACGGTGGTCGGTATAAAGCGGTAACATCGAAATTAGAACCTGTCCATAAATATCATTTTGAATATGTTCGTAAGCCTGGTTTCCTATCCTGATGGGTTGTTCGCCTTTATAACCTTCCAAATGACTTAGCGTATGCTCGGTAATTTGCCTTTCTCCTGCAATACCGTATAAAGGTTGGTAGCGTGTATCTTCAGCGTGCGAAATATCAGAAAGGTAATTAAAATACTTCTCCATTTCTTCAAAATGACCGATATGGTTAAGTGAAGTTAATACATAATGTGAATCTCTTAACCAGCAATAGCGATAATCCCAGTTTCTTGTACTCCCAGGCGATTCTGGTAAACTGGTTGTACTTGCGGCAATAATTGCCCCAGTATCTTCGTATTGGTGAATTTTTAAAACCAAGGCTGATCGGATAACAAACGGTTGGTAAAAACCCGCTATTGACGAGTGTTTAATCCATAAGCGCCAATAAGAAATGGTTTCACGAAGAAAATTTTCAGCCGTACTCACAACAGGCGCTTCAAGGTTTTGTCCATAAGTCATAACGAGGTATTTTGCCTCATTTAATACAAATGCCTTTTCATCGATGATATAGGTAAGCGACACATTGGTGCTTAAACGAATATTTTCATCACAGCCCAGATAATCAATGTGATTACTGCCCCGGCTAGATTTCATTTTACCTTTTCCGTAGTCACAAACCGGCTCGCATTTAATGGTAATGCGTGGATTACCCTCCAAAGGTTCGATCTTTCTGATCAACATTAGTGGTTTAAAATAACGATCGTATAAGCGAAAACGTGGAGCAAAATCGGTAATGCGGTATTTTCCATCTTCAGCTGTGATTTCTGTCCTTAAAACATTGGTATTTTCGATATAATATTGATTTGAACTGAATTCGCCCTGAGGTAAAATTGAAAATTCGCCTCCTTTTTTTTCATCCAATAAACTCCCGAATACAAAAGGGCTATCAAAACGGGGCCAGCAAAGCCAAGATATATCAGTATTTTTATTTACATGTGCAATGAAAGCGCAATTTCCTATAATTCCTGTTTCATAAAGGTGCTGTTCGGCCATAGACTATATTTTTTGTTTATTTTACTAACAAGCCGATGGGAAAAAAGTTAGGGAGAAAATTTAAAAAAGCCGTTAAAATGATTAAGAATTTGTTTTTTTTGGAAATGTAAAGTCCTGCTTCAATCGCTTATTACAGCCCTGCTATCGTTCCAAGTACTCGCTCGTTCCTCACTCCGGGCTTTCCACTTTATCAGGTTTATTTGGGAAAGACTTCCGAAGTTTAAAAGGTGCAAAGCTCTGGTTAAACCGGAAGTCTGGTGCAGATCACGATAACTCCGCGTTAGGGCAATGTCATTAAGTTAAGGATTTTTTAACCATAGATGTACACAGATAAACACGGATTTTTTATATCTGTGTACATCCTTTTTATCTGTGGTTAAATTATACCTAACTGTACCGGAGCGAATCGCAGCCCTGAGCCCGACCCTTGCGGCAGCTTGGGGAATGCCCAAATCAGTTACTGGTTTATATTCGCAATTTCCTTAGTTGAGAGTATGTTAAAACCTTGGAGGTTTGATAAAAGATTCTTCGTTGCGCTTAGCATGACAATCAGGCAATAAAAAAGCCAGCCCCGAAAATCGCGACTGGCCTAATTAATGAGTTATGATTATCTTAAATCACCGTTCCACTAGGTACTACTGCACCCTTCTTGATCACAACAATACCGTCTTTAACAGCATAAAGTTCAAAGTCGCCGTCTTCTAAATGGTCGCCACCATTAATTTTAACATCGTTTCCTATGCGACAGTTTTTATCAATAATAGCGTTATTGATATGACAGCGATCTCCGATACCAATTAATGAATTCCCTTTATTGGTTTCTTCCTGAATTTCTTCAAGCGTTTGATAGCGATCGCTTCCCATAATATAAGCATTGGTAACTACCGTGTCCTTTCCGATTCTCGACCTGATCCCTAAAACGGCATGCTCTACCCTGCTGGCCTGAACAATGCAGCCTTCTGCGATAATGGTTTTATCTAAAGTAGTTCCCGAAATTTTTGATGGAGGTAACATCCTAGCCCTGGTAAAAATAGCATGGTTGCTATCGAACATATTAAATTTAGGGATTTCATCTGTCAGTCCTAAATTGGCCTCAAAGAAAGATGAAATATTTCCAATATCAGTCCAATAACCTTCGTACTGATAGCTTAAAACCCTGCTCTGAGAAATCGCTCTTGGCAAAATCTCTTTACCGAAATCTTTTTCCTCTTCGTTCTCATTTAAAATATTGATCAGGTACTCGCGGTTGAAAACATAAATACCCATCGAAGCTAAGAAGTTCCGTCCTTCGCCCTGCATTTCTTGTCCTGTATCCGAAACCCAGTCCTCTAAACCCGTTTTAGGCTTCTCAATAAAAGAGGTAATCATGTTTTCCTCGTCGGCCTTTAAAATACCAAAATCTGTTGCATCTTTTGCCGTTACCGGAATAGTGGCAATAGTAACTTCAGCATTGGCTTCGATATGTTTTTCGATCATATCTTTAAAATCCATCTGGTACAATTGATCACCGGATAAAATTAAGATGTAATCGAATTCGTGCGAAACAATGTGATGCATACACTGACGAACGGCATCTGCTGTACCCTGGAACCAACCTGAGTTTTGTACAGTTTGTTCAGCAGCCAAAATATCAACAAAAGCCGTACTAAAATGGCTAAAGTGATAGGTGTTTTTAATGTGTTTGTTTAGCGATGCTGAATTAAACTGGGTTAACACAAACATTCGGTGAATACCGGAATTTAAGCAATTTGAAATCGGAATATCTACCAATCGGTATTTACCAGCAATTGGAACTGCCGGTTTAGAACGTGTTTGTGTTAGTGGCGATAATCTAGAGCCCTGGCCACCGCCAAGGATAACGCCTAAAACTTTATCGGTCATGTTTAAGCTTATTTTAATATTTGGTATAATTCTATATAATTTAATGCTGCGTTATCCCACGAATGGTCTATCTTCATCATCGTTTTTCTAACGGCTTTAAAAGCTTTTTTATCATGATACAATTCAACAGCACGGTTAATGGCGTGGGTAACATCCCAAATACTGGTCTGATCATGGCAAATCCCAAAACCGTTATCACCTATATCTGTTACCGTATCTTTCAATCCCCCTATCCGGCGCACAATCGGAACAGTTCCATATCTTAATGCATAAAGCTGATTTAAACCACAAGGCTCTACCCTCGATGGCATGATCAAAAAATCTGCACCAGCATACATCTCATGCGAAACTTGCTCATTGTAACCAATATAAGCATTGTATTTACCTGTAAAAATGTCTTTCAATTGATTTAACCGGCCTTCCACCCAATCATCACCTGATCCCAATACCAGAATATTTATATTGTCGCCATGCTGTTGTAAAGCTGTATAAAAAATATCGGGCAATAAATCGGCTCCCTTTTCATCAACTAATCTACCAATAAAAGTAAATAGTGGCTTAGAAGGATCTAATTGAAAAACATCACAGAGTGCTGTTTTGTTTGCCAATTTCCCTGATTCAACTGTTTTTAAATTGTAACCTTTGCTCAGCATCGGGTCAGTTTCAGGATTCCAAACCTCGCTGTCGATTCCATTTAAGATGCCTACCGATTTCCAGCGCTCCTGCCTTAACAAACTTTCCAATCCACGGGCATTACTCATCATTTCATCCAGGTAACTTGGCGATACCGTGGTTACTTTCCATGCACATTTAATGGCCGAAGCTAAAGGGTTAATGGCATCGTCCCAGCCCAGTAAACCACCCTTCCATAAATCGAATGCTGGTAAATAGTACAGTTTATCCCAGCCAAACTGACCCTGGTATTGTGCATTATGAATGGTCAAAACCGTTGGAACGCCACTAATCGGCTTATATTTTATGGAGTTGGCAACCATAAACGGAACTAAACCGGTATGGTGGTCGTGACAATGGATTATATCCGGACGGTGCTCCCATTGTACAATCCAATCGAGGGCGGCAATCTGAAAGGCAACAAACCTTTCCGTATCATCGCTGTAACCATATACATTCGGGCGGTCTGTTAAACCCTGGATATGGATCACGTATAAATCAAAGCCTAACTTATTGGTTTTTTCTTTTAAAATGCGATACTGAAAGTGGTGATTACCGTAATTTGCCCATGCATCATAAGTTACTTCGAACTCGCTCTCACGGATAAATTTGGTATCGTATGCAGGCACAACCACTTTGGCAATATGGCCCAGTTTATTCTGATATTTTGGTAAAGCCCCTACCACATCAGCCAAACCGCCAACTTTTGCAACAGGGTAACACTCGGCGCTTATATGTATAATTTCCATCAACTATTTGGTGTAGATAACCCAAGTAAGTTACTAATTGTTTTGAGCTTTGCAAATAATGTAAATTATATTTTTAGTTGATTATTTAAGGGTAAAATCGTTATCTCGATCCGATAGCTGTATTACAAATACTGAAATGAACTCAGGGTGACGACTTTATATGCATAGAGTTTTTTATGAGAAAGTGAATGTTCAGTTCTTCGTAGCAGTATGCAGCCCTGCTTTCCGCTGTAAGTCCTCACTTCGTTTCGGGCTTCCGCTCCAATCAGGCTTAGAAACAAGGGGCTGCTTTAAAACATCCAAACCTAAATTGATCAGCGGTAATCGTCTTAATTTGCGGGAGAATATTTGCGTATATGGTTTCCCGCTGATTTCGCAGATAAACGCAGAGGTTTTTATGAGAAAGTGAATGCTCGGTTTTTTAAGGCGACCGGCAGCCATGCTTTACGCTACAAGTCCTCTCTGCGCTCCGTGCTTCCGCTCAATGTCATTAAGTTAAGGTTTTAACCACAGATGTACACAGATGAACAAGGATTTTTATATCTGTGTGCATCCTTTTTATCTGTGGTTAAATTATGCGTACCTAAGCCGAAGGCTTAACTTAATGACATTGGGCTGCTTTAAAAATTGATCAGCGGTAATCGTCTTAATCTGCGGGAGAATATTTGCGTATATGGTTTCCCGCTGATGTCTCAGATACACGCTGAGGCATTTTTGAATGAGATGATCTGGATTTTGATTATATATAAATAAAAAAACCGCTTAAATCCATAAGCGGTTTAACAACAAAACAAATATATTTTTTTGGTTTAAAATATCTAATATTCTTCGGCGATGATTTCGTAAAAATCGCGGATGGGTTGAAATTGAGGATGTAAGGATACCACATCTCCAAAAACCAATAGTGCAGGTGCATCAATTTTTTTATCTTCCACAATTTCTGCAATGGTATCTACTATACCAATCGCAATTTTTTCCTGTGGGGTAGATCCATTCTGGATGACGGCTACAGGCAACTGATTTTTATTTTCTGCCTGGAAAATTGCTGCAATTTCCTTTACTTTTTCAATTCCGTTTAAAACAACGATTGTTGCTTTGGTTTTTGCCGCAATGAATAAATCCTCAGAAATTTCTCCTTTGGCATTTGTTCCGGTTACTGCCCAAAAACTTTCACTAAGATCTTTATAAATCATCGGAATCTTTTGCAAACTCGGTGCGCCGGTTGCACTCGAAATACCTGGAATAATCTCGGTTGGGATGCTGTACGATTCTGCAGCATCTATTTCCTCATATCCTTTTGCAAAGAAAAACGGATCGCCACTTTTTAAACGTACCACATGCCCATAGTTTAAAGCATAATCAATAATCAGCTTGTTTACTGCGTCCTGAGAGAAAGATTCATCATCAGAACGTTTGCCCACATAAACTTTCGGAATACCATCTGGCGCATGACACAATAAAGCTTCGTTCACATTTGCATCATACAAAACAACATCAGCTGTTTTTAATGCTTTAACACCTTTTAAACTAAATAAATCCGGATCGCCAGGACCAGCACCTATTAAAGTAATTTTGGGTTCAATGTTCGCTTTTTCTACTTTATTCAAAATCATAACAGAAAATTTATGCTCGTTATACGTTTGTTTAATTACACAAATATATAAAGTCTATGGGAATTGTAGGTAATTTATTTTAAAATAATTTTATTAACGTCATCTCGACTGAAGCATAGCGGAACGGAGAGATCTATGAGACAGATTTAGCTTCGCTGAGCACTCCGTGGTTCTCGACTGCGTTGCACTCCGCTCGAAATGACGATACCGCATGATGACAAATCGGGAGTTTATTTACAGTTCACTTCGGCAAAAGTAAACTTGCCAGCTTCGTAATTAATGGGTTTGCCTTTAACGAAATATGACCTGCCCAGCGTAGTTTCAATCTGCGCAACGCCCATAATGAGTTTACCATCTTTCTTTAAAAATGCCAATGGATTGGTAAAAGCTTTGGTGGAATCTTTACCGGTATTAAAGCGATAATCAACCAATAAGGTATCACCATTAAACTTACCGTCGATTTTACCATTATTTTCAGGTTTATCAGCATATTTTACCAATAAGGATCCTGTCACCTTACCAGATGCCATGGTTTTCACAATCATGGCTGCGCTGTCTTTTTCGAAGAAAGCCGCATAACAGGTTTGATTGATCACGGAATCCTTTTTTGCGGTATCAGTCTTCTTTTCTGATTGGTTACAGGCAAAAACAAATGGAACAGTAGCAAAAACGAGGTATAAAAGATTTCTTTTCATGTGGTTTGTAATTGGGTTGTATTATACAATATATGAAGAAGATGAAAGGTTTTAATTATTTCCATAATCAAAGTTCTACTATTTATTTTCAGCAATAAGATCGATCACAAGCGCATTAAAATCCAGTCGCTTACTTTTCAATACCGAAAAAAAATCAACATCGAACTTTTCAACCGTTTTTAATGCAAGCCTTGTTACCGAAACGCCATTATCGGTAAGCTGAACAATCTTTGCCCTTGTATCTGTACTATGCTCTTTACGCGCCAAAAACCCCTTGTTCTGTAAGGTACGGAGCACAGTAGAGGTTGTCATTGGGTCGATTTTACTATGCGCAGATAAATCTATCTGCGTAACATTTTCTTTCTCGCCAGATAACCACAGCAAACTTGCCAATAAAACAAACTGAGAATGGGTTAGGTTATGTACCTCCAGCGCTTTTTTTATTCCCCGCTGCCATAAGGCCGTTACCTGCCATAACAAAAAGCCCGAACTATCATCGGCACTTTTAACACTAAAACTTTTATCCGGCATCTTTTCTTAACATTTCTTTATTAATCAATTCGAAATCCGCTTTCTTTATTTCAAAAAATCCAAAACGGAAAGGATAACCCCACGATTTCTTATTTTCTATAAACTGAAGTTCCGGAATTAGTGGCAATATCGAAACTTCGTTACAATTCATAAAATTTATATTTCTTCTGAAGGGTTTAAAATCTTCTGAATACTCAAACTGATAAGGTTCGCCTACCTTAACCTGGCCTATTGCTGTAAAAGCCTGGCACTTTTCTTCTCCACCCATTGATTGTTTTGAAGAGTAAAAAATTACCCAATCATTGGGCTTTAATCTTTTTAGCGGGGGTAGCTTACCATGGTTAGCCTGCATAAAACCTCCGCTTACACCTCTTTTTACATGGTCTTTGGAAGCTACCACGATCCAATATCTTTCGTTGTTTTCCATTTTAATTTTTCGAGGCATTTTTAATCTGCTGATGAATATCGCTTTCCAGGTTTGCTACAATATCTTTCATCACTATTTTATTCCATAAAAAAGCTAATGCGCCTCTCATGGTCATTGTGGTGGTAATCTTTAAACCATCAGGTGTTTCTTCATACCAATGCTCACCATTCATTTTTGCCAGCGGAAAAATGGTTTCATCTTTAAAATAAACGTCAGGCTTAACTTCAACAAGTTTGATGTTAACATTTGGTCCACCTTTTGGTTTAAATAAAAAGCCCGAACCCGATTCGAAATTGCCTTTAAGTTTTGAGTTTTCTACGGAACTGTCCCAATTTTTCCACTCATCTACATTCGACATGAGTTTCCAGATTTGTTCTTTACTGATTACTTTAGTTGTAACTGAAAATGTTTTCTGTATCATAATTAATAATTTAATAAGTGCAAATATAATAAGTAAACTTATTAAATAAAAAATATAATTGACATTTAAAATTTTATAAAGAAAAACGGGGCTACCATCTGGCGCCCCGTCGAAATTGCTTTCACTTTAGATTTTTCCCTAAAGCTTCCATTATTATATTTGGTTGTGGTTCTCTACATCGATATTTTCAGGATCGTAGGATCAATGAATAAAATAAAGATCCCGTCGATTTTCATTTTCCCTTATCCATTTTCCATTCTACCTCTTCCATCTTACTCAACTGCTGCCCTGAACATTAAAGCACCAACGGTTAAGTTAGTACGCGTATCGACCAAAATAGCAGAACCATTTGCACGGTTATCGTCGTATAGGTCAAATGCCAAAGCATCGGCGGTTCTAACAATCACACGGCCAATATCATTTAGTTTAAATTCTTCTGCAGCATGTTTCTCTAGTGAGTTAATATCTACCTTATGCAGAATTTCGCTGATTTTACATTTAGTAATTTTGCTATTATGCTGAATGTTGTACATTATCGAGGTATCCAACGCACGGGTATCCATCCAGCAAAGATCAGCCTCAATTAATTTTGTTTCCTGTGGCAAAGCCGATGCATTTACAATGGTATCACCACGGCTAATGTCAACGTCATCTTTTAAGTGAATGATAACCGATTGGCCAGCGTGCGCGGCATCAAGCGTTTGATCAAAAAAATCGATTTTCTCTACGGTAGAACTTGCACCACTTGGCAATACCGTAACTTTATCATTTAAATTAAAGGTTCCGCTCAATACACGTCCGGCATAACCGCGGTAATCGTGCAATTCTTCTGTTTGCGGACGAACCACCCATTGCACAGGCATGCGGGCCAATTGCGATTTGTCTAAGCTATCGGTATCTACTTTCTCTAAGAAATGCAGCAAACTTTCGCCCTCATACCAATCCATGTTTTCAGATGTCTGCACCACATTATCTCCTTTTAATGCACTTACCGGAATATAGGTTACATCGGACATCTTTAATTGCTGAGCCAAAACTTTGTACTTTTCTATAATTGCACTATAAACCGTTTCGTTATAGCCAACCATATCCATTTTGTTGATACAAACTACTACGTGTTTAATACCCAGTAAGGAAACAATATAGGAGTGGCGGATGGTCTGTTCAACTACACCATTACGGGCATCGATTAAGATGATCGCCAGGTTGGCTGTAGAAGCACCTGTGACCATGTTTCTGGTATATTGAATATGCCCAGGTGTATCGGCAATAATAAATTTACGTTTTTCGGTCTGAAAGTATTTATAAGCTACATCAATGGTGATGCCTTGCTCGCGCTCTGCCCTTAAACCATCGGTTAAGATCGCTAAATCTATTGATCCATCGTCATTTTTGCGGTTCGAGCTCTGTAAAGCTTCTAACTGATCGGCTAAAATAGAATCTGTATCGTATAACAAACGGCCAATTAAGGTACTTTTACCATCATCTACGCTGCCTGCTGTGAAAAATTTTAATATGTTCATGCTTATAGTATTAAGATATTAGTATCAAGTATCAAGACATATTGCAGTCTATCAATTCCATACTCATACTTAGTTTATTTAAAGGTTAAGTTTTTTAGTTTGCATCCAATCTTGATACTCGCTACTAGCTACTCGATACTCAATTTAAAAATATCCCCCCTTTTTCCTGTCTTCCATTGCGGCTTCAGAAACTTTATCATCCATACGGGCACCACGCTCTGAAATTTTAGAAGCACTGATTTCAGAAATAATGTCATCGATTAAAGTAGCATCCGATTCTACCGCAGCAGTACACGACATATCGCCCACTGTACGGAAACGCACTTGTTTACGTTCTACAATATCATCACTATCCATGTTTAAAAACGGCGAAGCAGCCATCAATTGTCCATTTCTAGTGATACAATCGCGTTCGTGTGAGAAATAAATACTTGGAAGATCTATTTTCTCTCTGCGGATATAATTCCAAACATCTAATTCTGTCCAGTTACTGATCGGAAATACACGGATATTTTCTCCTTTGTGAATTTTACCATTATAGATGTTCCAAAGTTCAGGACGTTGGCGTTTTGGATCCCATTGGCCAAATTCATCACGAACAGAAAAAATTCGTTCTTTAGCCCTTGCTTTTTCTTCATCCCTACGCGCACCGCCAATGCAGGCGTCGAACTGGTGTTTTGCAATGGTATCAAGCAAGGTGACGGTTTGCAAAGCATTTCTACTGGCATTTTTACCGGTCTGCTCTACAACTTTACCCTGATCTATTGATTCCTGCACAGAACCGATGATTAATCTTTCACCAATTCGCTCTACCATCTGATCGCGGTAAGTGATGGTTTCTTCAAAATTATGGCCTGTATCAATATGTACTAAAGGAAAAGGAAATTTTCCCGGACGGAAAGCTTTTTCTGCCAAACGAACTAAAGTAATTGAATCCTTTCCACCCGAAAATAACAGGGCCGGTTTTTCAAACTGACCTGCTACTTCACGTAAAATGTGAATCGCCTCTGCCTCCAGTTCATCTAAATAATCAAAATTATATGTACTCATTATCAAATGTTGTCTTTGTTGTTGTTGTTGTTAAATTGCTGGGAGGTTTGAACCCCATTTTCCATCTCCCATCTTACTTCTTCCCTCAAGAAGCTGCGTGTAAACCGCATTCTTTTTTGCTCTGATCTTCCCACCACCATCTTCCGGCCCTAAAATCTTCGCCTGGCTGTACTGCTCTTGTACATGGCGCGCAACCTATGCTCGGAAAACCCTTATCATGCAGCGTATTGTATACAATATTGTTTTCTTTAATGTATGCTTTCACATCATCTAAAGTCCAATCGAAAATAGGGTGAAATTTAATCAACTGGTTCCCTTTATCCCATTCTAAATCGTGCATATCCTCACGGTTGGCACTCTGATCGGCCCTGATGCCTGTTACCCATATCTCATTACCTTTTAATGCTCTTTTTAAAGGTTCGATTTTACGGATGTAACAGCATTCTTTTCTATTTTCTACCGACTCATAAAAGCTGCTGGGACCTTTTGTATTGACCATATCCTGCAACAATTCGTTTTGAGGATAATAGGCATGAATGGGTTTGTTGTAAATTTCCAAGGTGCGGTTCCAAACGTAATAGGTTTCTGGAAACAAACGTCCGGTTTCTAAAGTAAAAACCTTAATTGGAATATTATTGGCAAAAATTAAATGGGTAATCGCCTGGTCTTCCCAACCAAAACTAGTCGAAAAAATAATACGGCCGGCATATTGATCTGCCAAAAATTTCAATTTATCTACTGTACTTAAACCTGCCAGTGCTGCCTTTATCTCCTCTAGGTTCTCCATCACTAAATTAATTTTAAAATAAACATAATCACACTGCGCAAGCTCACAATCATCACAATAATCCCCACTGCAACCATAATGGTTTTAGCCGAAATTCTGTTGGATACTTTTGCAGCAATCGGCGATGCGATTGCACTACCAATAATTAAGCCTAAAACGGCTTCCCAGTGTTTGCCACCCAACATGGTGAAAAAAGTAAGGGAACTTAAAGTGGCAATAAAAAAGCGGCTGATTTTTACTGTTCCCAAAGAAAATAAGGGGTGCCGGCCGCCTGCAATTAAGCTTGATAATACGATCGAGCCCCAGCCACCGCCAAAGGCTGCATCTATAAAACCACCAACAAAACCCAATAAACCAATTTTTTTAATTTTTTGATCGGCTTTTTTACGCTTGATATTAAAGGCTTTCATTAAAATAACTCCGCCTAAAAACAAGGTGTAAACCGCTACAATAGGCTTCACATAAGCGCTGTAATGCTCGAGTGACGACAAGATGTAGGCACCTAAAACCGCCCCAATTATGGCTGGAATAATTAAAATTTTGAATAGTTTCCAGTTGACATTCCCCATTCTGTAATGCATCCAGCCTGCAATTCCATTGCTCATTACCTCAGAAATATGGATCGCCATACTTGCTGATGCAGGAGGTAAACCCATGGCCAGCGAAAATGAGGCAGTAGTAACCCCGTACGACATACCGATTGCGCCATCAATTAATGCAAATAAAAATCCGGCGCCTAAAAACCAATAGAATAAAGGATCGATATTGATTAGGAAAGTCTGAAATTCTGGCTCGGTATTCCATAAAGAAAAACCAATTGCTCCAATCAGTAAAACTGATGCCATCCAGATTAACCATTTAATGTTCCGCTCGGCAAAACTTTTTCTAGGATTAATTAAACTTTTGGTAACCTTATTCAGTTTTTTAACCTTTGCTGAAAAATCGCCGTTTAAGGTTTGGCGCAAGGCACTCATATTCTGTAAGGTTTCGTCCAGTTCTGCTGGTAAACCCTCATTTAAAATCTGTTTTAAACGTTTTGCTATGGTTGGCGATTTTCCATTTGTAGAAATGGCAATCTTCAAATCGCCTTTTTGAACGATTGATCCCAGGTAGAAATCGCATAGTTCTGGCTTATCTGCCACATTGATCAACAAACCACGCTCATGCGTAACCTTTCTGATCTCTTCATTTAAAATATTGTTATTGGTTGCCGCAAAAACGATATCAATATCGTTCAAGTCGTCTATGTCAAAACTTTTCTGCTTAATTTTTATGAGCGGATAATTTGCGATCAGCGTATAAATTTCTGGAGATACAAGCTCTGCCACAATAGTAATGGTAGCACTATGGCTGTTATTTACAATCGCGGTTAATTTCTCTAACCCAATATTTCCTGCACCAATTAATAATGTACGCAGCTTGTTCAGCTTTACAAAAACCGGAAAGAGCTGGTTACCTTTTTCTTCTTCCGAAAAAGACGCTGCATTATCAGGTTGGTTAGGCAATACTTGCATATTGTTTAATTAATTTCTTAAATGATGGATGTAATGATACAACTTCTCCAAAAATTAATAAAGCAGGAGCTTTAATATTTTCTTGCTGCACTAAACTTTCAATGGTTTCTACCACGCCCACTACTAATTTTTCATCTTTTGCCGATCCATTCTGCACCACTGCAGTTGGTAAATGATGCTTGCCAGCCGCTTTAAAAATCTCTACAATTTTTGACAGTTTTTTAAGCCCCATCAGTACCAATACCGTGGCTTTTGACTGTGCTGCCTGGTAAATATCTGCTGAAACTTCGCCAGAAGTGGTAGTACCAGTGATTACCCAAAAGCTTTCGCTCATGCCTCGGTGCGTGACCGGAATCTGCTGCAAACCAGGTACACCAATAGAACTCGAAATACCCGGAATTACACTTACCGGAATGCTGTACGATGCGGCATAATCCAGCTCCTCATATCCCCTGCCAAAAACAAATGGATCGCCACCTTTTAAACGTACTACGTGACCATAGTTTAAGGCATAATCGATCATTAATTTATTGATGGTATCCTGAGGATAAGAATGCTCACCTGAACGTTTTCCTACATAAACTTTAATGGCTTCTGCCGGAGCATGCTCCAATAAAGCTTCGTTTGTTAAGGCATCATATAATACCACATCTGCAGTTTGTAATGCTTTTACACCTTTCAACGTTAACAAATCAGGATCGCCAGGACCTGCGCCTAAAAGGGTTATTTTTGATTCTATATTTAATTTCTGATCGCTCATCTTTATATTTAATTTGGAATTATTGAATTTTGAATGAGTGAATGTTTAATAGCAAGTGTTTATCATCATTCTTTAACTCAATCATTCTCTAATTCTATCCTTCAATTACTTCACCAATACCGCTCTTTTTTCCTTAATCTGATTTAAAAATTGATTGGCTTCTTCGAAATATTTTTGTGCAAACTCAGCTGTTGGTTCGTTTTTATTGATCTGTAAAACCAGGTCAGAGAAATTGGTCGGTAAATTAAATTCGCCGGTTTCTACATAATGGTTATCAAATTCGCGGATTACGCCAACCTGCGTACTGCTGTTTACGCCTTTATCTAACAATAAAGATTTTGCTGCACTTACAAAAGTGCTATAGGTATGATAAATAGCATCGGCATAAGAAGCTTTATCTAAGTTTTGCTTTGCCCAATCAAATTTTTCGTCAGCTTCTAACAATAAAGTAGCCACTAAATCGATCACTACACCAGCACATTCGCCTACACCAATTGCCGTTACAAACTCTTCTACGTGTCCCCAGTCTACAAATTCTTCTGTCTGTAGGTTGGTTAAATCGGCCAAAGGTTTTAAAAGCTGATAAAAATGGTCTTTACCTTTTCTATCGTAATATTGATGAAAATTCTCATCCTCCAGGTTATTGGCTTTAAAATCATTTAGAATGAAATGTAAAACACTCGTTGCCCTTTTTGATGGTACCTTAATTACTCGTTCTGCTACTCTGCCTACTCCGTTACCTACGGTTCCACCACCCAGCATTACCTGTACAGCCGGAACCACTTTTCCTTCAGCTTTTACTGAACTTCCGTGGAAACCAATCTCTGCCAAACCATGCTGACCGCAAGAGTTCATACAACCGCTTATTTTAATCTTGATGTTTTTCTCGTAGATAAACTCAGGAAAATCAGTATAAATCACCTCTTCCAAAACTTCAGCTAAGGTCATTGAATTGGAAATCCCTAGGTTACAGGTATCGGTTCCTGGGCAAGTGGTAATATCGGCTAAACTATCAAAGCCAGCTGTGGTAAAACCAATTTTATTTAAAGCCGAGTATAGTGAAGGTAATGCTTCTTTGCGTACAAACTTTAACAGCAATCCCTGGTTTTGGGTAATCCTGATTTCATCAGCCACATATAACCTGATGGCATCAACAAAAGCCCGTGCTTTATCGGTTTTGATATCGCCCACCTGAACTTTTACATACACGCCATAAAACCCAGCCTGTTTTTGCTCAATTACGTTAGTGGCTAACCAATGTTTGTAATGGGCTTCATTTAATATTTCTACCGCAGGATATTCTTGTTCTAAAGGTAACGTTGCCTGAGGTATTGTATTAATATCTATTTTAAAGGTTTTTACTTTATTGGCAATACGCTCTTCGGCAACCAAACGTAAAACTTCTTCTAAACCTAATTTTTGAACCAGGTATTTTAAACGTGCTTTGTTACGGTTGGTACGTTCGCCATAACGATCAAATACACGAAGCACAGATTCGGTAAAAGGAATTAACTGATCTTCAGGTAAAAATTCTTGAACGGCATTAGCCAAAAAAGGTTGTGCACCTAAACCACCAGCAAATAAAACCTTAAATCCACGTTCCCCATTTTCGTTAATTTTTGGAATAAAACCTAAATCGTGAATGTAGCTAAACGCAGTATCTCTATCGCTCGAAGAAAAGGAGATTTTAATCTTACGGCCCATTTCCTGACAAATCGGGTTACGCAAAAAGTAAGCAAATACTGCTTGTGCATAAGGCGAAACATCAAAAGGCTCTTCCGCATCGATGCCCGAATTTGGAGAAGCGGTTACATTACGCACCGTGTTTCCACAGGCCTCGCGCAGCGTAATATCATCCTGCTCTAATTTTGCCCAAAGTTCTGGTGTACGGTCTAAACTCACGTAATGAATCTGGATATCCTGACGGGTGGTTAAGTGTAAATTGCCACTTCCGTACTCATCCGCAATATCGGCAATGCGCAATAACTGTTTAAAAGTCACCTTACCAAAAGGCAATTTAATACGCACCATTTGTACACCAGGTTGTCTTTGTCCGTAAACGCCACGGGCCAAGCGGAGGCTCCTAAACTTTTCGTCGTGAATGGTTCCATCCCTGAAAGCTTTAATCTTATTCTCTAAATCGATGATGTCCTGCTCGACAATCGGATTTTCGAGTTCTGTTCTGAAACTTTGCATATGTGTTGTTAGCTTTATTCAAAAAATGCTTCTCAGTCACCGAGAAGCATTCCATATTTTATACTTAAAATTATCTGTAGGCTCCTGTTATTGGGTTTTACAACAATACATCATTTGCATAGCAATTAACTTGTTAGGTATAAAAATGAAGTTCATACGTCAAATATATAAAGTATATAGGAATAGTAGTAATTTATTTTGAAAAAATTTACATAGAAAAAACGTCATTCCGACTGGGAGCGCAGCGAAATGGAGAAATCTGTAAATTAAATTCTTAAACAAGAGTAACTGAAAACTGCAAATTGAAAATTGTTAACTGATTTGGGCGTTCCCCAAGCTGGCGCAAGGGTCGGGCTTTTCAGGGCTGCGCTTCGCTCCGGTACCGATGAAGGATCGGCACTGAACCCTTACTATCCCTAACGCTGCTTTATCGTTTACCTGCACCAGACTTCCGAAGTTGGCCTGAGCTTGTATCCCTTTTAAACTTCGGAAGTCTTTGCCGATTAAACCTGATATAGCGGAAAGCCCACAGCGAGGCACGAGCGAAGACTTGCAGCGATAGCAGGACTATCGTAACCGAAACGTACAGAAACCTGCTTTCTAAAAGCATTATTGGTTTAAGACCTCGCAAGTTTGATATAACAACAAAAAAACCCTGAAATAATTTACGTCGCAGCTTTCCGCTACAGGTTAGGGTGACGGATCGTTAGCAGAAAGTTAAAAACTTATAAATTAACGATACCGATCTTAAGGTTATCCTCACGCCCGATTACATCTGCAATGCTCGTTTCGGTTAAAACCTTAAGCGTAGCATCCCTTACATCAATAAAGGCACTTCTGATACCACAGGTTTTCTCATCTACACATTCATCACATTTGTGGTAAAAGTTTAAACTTGCGCATGGAACCATAGCGATAGGACCATCGGTTACACGCATTACATGTACCAATAAAATCTCTTCGGGTTTTTTATTTAGGCTATAACCGCCGCCTGCACCTTTTTTGCTGTATAAAAAGCCAGCATTACGCAGATCGAGCAGAATTTGTTCTAAGAATTTTTTCGGAATATGCTCCTCCTCTGCAATCTTCGAAATCTGCATTGGTGGTTTATCTAAATTTTTACCAAGCGCAACAAGCGCTTTAATGGCATATTTTGTTTTTTTGGACAGCATATTCGCACAAAGCTAATAAAAGAAAGTAAATTATAAAATATGCAATAGGAAGTTGATTTTGATTCAACATGCTATGATATTTATAAATATAACGCATAATAACAGAAATTGCTTTAATCAAACGAACGTAAAAATAACCGCCAACCGTAACAGTAGGTAATTATAGGTGTTTAAATTCTATTTTTACCCTCTATTCTGATTTACAGATTTTTAATAATGAAAAGAAAACTCAATCTATTGCCACTCCTAATAGTTGCAATTATATTTTTTGCCTTAAATGCGTACGTATTATCTGGCCTGGGCACCATCAATCAATCAAGTTTACTGAGTCCAATTTTTTGGGTATTTATTATAGGTTTAACTTTCGCCTTATTTTTCGCCATTCAGCAGATGCGGATTCAGGGCATCAATAAGTTTTTCCAGATTGTCAGTCACGCATTTTTGATCATTTTTGCTGCAGAAATTGTCTTTGCTTTTTTTCTGCTGCTAGGCGATGTTTACCGCTTATTAATCGCGCTGGCTACTAATTTTCAGCCTGGAGGTTTCCACCTGTTAGGCCGTAGCAATTACTGGGTAGATTTTGCCTTTGTGATGTTCTGTTTAACCATTGCCTTATTTGCTTATGGTATTACCCAGGGAAAATATGCTTACCGCGTAATTAAACATACTTTGTATTTCGATGATCTGCCTGCCAGTTTTGACGGTTTTACCTTAACACAAATTTCTGATATACATGCCGGAAGTTTTACCAACCCTAAAGCGGTGCAAAAAGGTATCGACATGATTAATGCCCAAAAAAGCGACCTGTTTGTTTTCACCGGAGATTTGGTAAATAATGCTTCTTCAGAAATTGTGCCCTACATCGGTCATTTCTCGCAGATCAAAGCCCCTTTCGGACAGTTTTCTGTTCTAGGTAACCACGATTATGGTGATTACATTAAATGGCCAAGCGAAGCGGATAAAATCAAAAATTTGAACCAATTGAAAGCTTATCATAAAGAACTGGGTTTTAAACTTTTGCTGGATGAGCATATTGAATTACATAAAAACGGCGAGAAAATTATATTGGCCGGGATAGAAAACTGGGGGGTCGGTTTTGGAGAGCGTGGAGACCTAAACAAAGCTTTGCAAAACACAAATGTCGACGATTTTAAAATCCTGTTATCACATGATCCTTCACACTGGGATGCACAGGTAAAAAATTATCCTTCTAAAATCCAACTGTCATTGGCCGGACATACACACGGCATGCAGTTCGGTATCGAAGCTTTTGGCATTAAGTGGAGCCCGGTAAAATACCGTTATAAACATTGGGCGGGCATCAAAACCGAAAATGAAAGATATTTGAATGTAAATAGAGGCTTCGGTTTTCTGGGCTTTTCAGGGCGGATTGGGATCTGGCCGGAAATCACAGTGATTGAGCTGAAGCGGAAATAAGATAATCCTCATCGCTGACGATTTCCTTAAAAAAGGTCGTCATTTCGAGCGAAGTGCAACGAAGCCGAGAAATCTGCCTAGATAGATCTCTCCATTTCGCTGCGCTCCAGTCGAGATGACGACCGAAAAAAATCGAATCTAATAATTAAGCGTATACGTTAAATTATACGTACGGCCGCGGCCAGCATAATAAAATGTTTCCGGTTTAGCCAAAGCCTGGTATAAAAATACCGAACGTTGACTCCAAATGGTCTGATAATTTTTGTTCAACAGGTTTTGCACACCGAATGATAAACTTCCGGTAAATAACTTTACAGATCCCAATAAATCAACGGTAGTGAAGCCTTTTAACTCATTTTGCACCACAACATTACCAACTGTAGCATAACCTTTCGAATCAAATGAGTGGAAAGCCTGGGCTTTTATACCAAAAACTTTTCCGTTATAACCCAGATAACCTGCAATTTTTGATGGACTTGCAACAGTTAC
Organism: Pedobacter sp. D749; assembly: GCF_019317285.1. NCBI lineage: Bacteria > Pseudomonadati > Bacteroidota > Sphingobacteriia > Sphingobacteriales > Sphingobacteriaceae > Pedobacter > Pedobacter sp. D749. The sequence goes on along the minus strand of NZ_CP079218.1, from coordinate 889,263 downwards.
ATCCTGTAATGACCAGGTACCATCAGCATTTTGTTTTTGTGTTTTGATGTACAAACCGTTTACGCCAACTTCAAAACCATTTTTCAGGTTTAATGATAATGAACCTTCAACACCTAAATTTCTAACATTTTCATCGAAAACTTCAATATTGAATGTACTATTGGTTTTTACGTTTTTATCAGATAAGGCATAAAAACCAGCTACCTGTGCATTAAATACACCTGTGCGGTAACGGTAACCTGCTTCGTACTGTTCTGTTTTGATACCTGTTAAAGGAGAACTTCCAACATTAATTGAGTTGCCTAAATTATAGTTGGTACCTACTAAGGTATAAGTACCCTGTCCGTAATATTTAGCCGGATCTGCTAAGTTAAAACCTTGCGAGAAATTAACCCATGCCTGTTGAGCAGTATTAATTTTAAATACTAAACCTCCATTTAATAAGTTTACATCGTAATGGTTTTCACCACCAGCAATGGCCGTAGCAGTTCTGCCAAAACCATAAGCCAAAGGCACAGAAGCAGTGGTGCCTACAAAATCGCCAACTTTAACAAACATACGTTGCTGACGCACACCTCCCGAAAGGCTTAAGAAGTCGGTTACTTTAACCTGCGCCTGTAAAAAACCAGATAAACCATTTACCCTAAAGTTTGGGTAACGTGTAATAGTAGCCACGGTAGTATTGTTTAAACCACCAGATGCGAAGGCTTTTGCTCTATCAAACAAAGCCTGCTGTGCGTTAAAATTCTCGTTATCCGCATCAATACCGTAAGTAAGATTCAGTCTGTTCCAATCTTTATTCAATACCAGTTTTAAAGCACTATAATTAGTATTTTGGATAGATGAACCGCTATAAAGTGCGCCAGGTATTAACGCTTGTCCTGGAAATGGGTGAAAGCTGAACTGCTCATTTCTAGCAGCTGCCTGTATGTAAAGCGTTTGTCCTCCTAAAATGTCGCTTGCCTGATAATTGGCATTGATATTCGCCCTGCTTGTTTTTGGATCAACGTCTGATGAGTAGCCATTTCTCATTTCCAAAAGGGCTGGTGTTGTTCTCAGTCCTGCATAATTGGCTCCTAAAAACAGATCTTTATCACCACGGTAACCTGAATTGTAATATTGGGCATTCACCGATAACTTTTGGTAATCAGTTAATTTAAATTCGGTACTCCCGAAAAGATCAAACGATTGGTTATACTGTAAATCGGTTTGCGTAATGTCGGTAAAAATCTGCTTTCCATCGGCGCCATAGGCTGCATTGTTTTTTTGGAAAGCCATACCAATGCGCCCATTCCAATCCTTGCTCCCGCCAGAAATAGCTTGTGCCACACGTACATCGTGATCGCTTTTTTCTTTCAGACCACTGCGAACACCAAGCTCTGTAGTAAAACTTGGCTGACTATCCTGTCCTTTCTTGGTAATGATATTGATGATACCCCCTGTTGCACCACCGCCATAAACCGCACTTGCTCCGGATAAAACCTCAATTCTTTCGATATTGAAAGGATCTATTGATTCGAACTGGCGACTTACGCCACGGGTACTGTTTAACGATACCCCATCAATCATCACCAATGCATCTCTGCCGCGTTGGTTCTGTCCGTAGTTAGTACGCCCTTCTGGACCTGCATCCAAACTCGGAATCAATTGCGCCAAAGCTTGTTTAAGTGGGATTCCGGCTCTGGCCTGTTCCTGGATTTTAGCGCCATCTACTACCCAAACAGTACCCGGTATTTCGCTGATTCTGGTCGGTTTACGTGACGATACCACGACTACTTCCTGCATGTTTGATGTAGGACTTAAGTTAAGGGTTAAGTTAACTGTTTGATTTTTAGCCAAACTCACTTTTTGTAATATGGTGGTATAACCTACATAACTTACCTGTAATTTGTAAGATCCTTCGGTTAATTTCAGTTCGAAACTACCGTCGGCACCTGTTGTAGCCGAGGCATCTTTGCCTTCAACTTTAATATTTGCTCCCGCAAGCGGTGCAGTTTCTCCAATTACCTTTCCGGTAACCGTTTGTGCTTTACCGCTAAAGATAAATCCACAGATTAAGATTGCAATTAAGTATAGATTTTTCATTTTTATTTATTTGGTTTTATTAAGGGTTATTATTTTTTTGCGCAAAGCAATCATTTATTTAGATCAAATCCAAATAAACTTAATTAAAAATTTATTTGTATAGATTTTTAAAATATTTCAAAAACTATCCATTACCTACTTACTAACAACATGTTGAAAATATTTAGAATATTATTTTTAATCAATCTAAATAAAAATATACCTTAGCAATCGGAGTTTTTAATAAAAAACAGCTCATGCTTAATTTCACCTAACCAGAGTTATTAATGAAATATCGGCTTAAAAAGATCAGATGTTTATTGCCACTTAAACCTTTAATCCTTGAAAAATTGAAAAACTAATGTTTACATCAGACCTAGAAAAACATGAACTAATTGATTTCCTTACGGAAAGTCCGAACAAGGAAATCTTTCACCACGAAAATGAAGCAGAATACCTGCATGCAGTAGGAAAAGTTACCCAGGCGGTAAAAAAATTTCTCAACAATAATCAACAACCTTTTAGTGGCATATCGCCATCGGAATTAAGGCCGCTGTTTGATTCGATTGAATTTGAAAAAACACACGACAACTACGATGCTTTGCTTAAAGAAGTTGAACAGCTTTATACCAGCCATGCGGTTGCCTTTCACCACCCAGCTTATATTGCCCATTTAAACTGCCCTATTGTGATCCCGGCAGTAGCTGCCGAGGTGATGATTTCGGCCATCAATTCGTCCATTGATACCTGGGATCAAAGTGCCGGCGGTACCTTAATTGAACAAAAACTAATCGAATGGACCTGCGATCAAATTGGTTACTGCAAAAAAGCCGACGGTATTTTTACCAGCGGCGGTACACAGAGCAATTTAATGGGGCTTTTATTGGCAAGGGATCATTATTCTATTACCGCCCTGAACCACAATATCAAATTAAATGGTTTGCCACCGGAAGCCTCACGCTTTAGGATTTTTGTTTCAGAAAAGGCACATTTCAGCATCCAGAAAAATGCTGCACTGTTAGGTTTGGGCGAAAAATCGGTGATCAAGATTAAAACCGACCGCAGTTTCAGGATCAATACCATTTTACTGGAAGATGCCATTAAACGGGAAATTGCTCTGGGCAATATTCCTATTGCCATTGTAGGTACGGCAGGCACCACCGACTTCGGCAATATTGATCCGCTTAAAGAACTTGCGTCGATAAGCAAAAAATACAACGCCTGGTTCCATATCGATGCAGCTTATGGTTGTGGCTTGCTGCTAACTGATAAATACCGAAGCCTGTTGAACGGGATCGAACTGGCCCATTCGGTCACGGTTGATTATCATAAATCATTCTTCCAGCCCGTAAGCAGCAGCGGTTTTCTAGTACGCGATAAAAACTTTTTCAACCTGATTACGCACCATGCTGATTACTTAAACCCAAAGGACCATGATGAAGATGGTTTGCCGAACCAAGTGAACAAATCAATACAAACCACCCGCAGATTTGATGCTTTAAAACTTTGGTTTACACTCAGAATGATGGGCAGAAACAAACTGGGTGGCTATTTTGATACGATTATAGAAACCGCAGCCGAAATTGCCTGTCTGTTACATTCAGATAGCGATTTCGAGTTGATGAACGAATCAGACATCAGTGCCCTGGTGTTCCGTTACCGCCCAAAAAACCTGCGTTTAGATGTGTGTGCTATGAATCAATATATCAAAAAAGCAATGTTCAATGAAGGCAAAGCTTTAGTTGCCGGCACCAAGATTAACCAACAGTTCTACCTCAAATTTACCCTACTTAACCCGCTAACTACCATCAGCGATATTGAAAATATTATTAAAATCATTAAAAAACATGGAAACGAATACGTTAGACTCAATCAAGCTTCAGCAGATTTCAGAAGAAACTAATTTTAATGCGCTTCTAAACAGTTACTGTAGAGAATTTACCAACTGGAGCCGCTATGTAGGTATCCCTAAATATGACGAATCTTTAGCCAGTTACCTGGTTACAACAAGCGATCGTTTGCATATCAGGTTTGACTTTACGGCAATTGGCTTCGAAGTATATGCACCTTTAAAATTTTATGCCGATAGTGGCCGCCATGTATTTAATTTTCCGGTAATTGAGCGGAATATTACTACTGATGTGATCAAGCCGATCAGTATTTACAGGTTTATGGAACTGGCCATTCAATTCAGTGCAGACGAATTTCCGCATGCAGATGCTGATATCGTAAATCAACGTTTAGCCAACAGTGTAGAAAACCTTGAAGCATTTCTCTCTTATTTTAAGCAAAACGGTAAACCTGTAAATTTTGCAAAAATGAGCTTTATTGAGGCCGAGCAGTCCTTAATTTTAGGTCACAACGCCCATCCCCTACCCAAAGGAAGATCTGGGTTTAACAAAAAGGATGAACTTTTTAAATATTCACCAGAAACACAGGGAAAGTTCCAGCTGGCGTATTTTTTAATAGTAGCAGATAACATCAGTGAGAAAAATGCAGAAGGTTTCGATATGACCGATCTTTTCAGGATTGAGCTTTTAGATAGCGAAAATGCTGAGGTCATAGCTTTATTGGATCAACACCCAAATTATAAAGTAGTGCCCATGCACCCTTGGGAAGCTGAATATTTGCTTACCCTCCCTACGGTAATAGCGATGCAGGAAGAAAACCTGCTGTTCTTTTTGGGGCATTTCGGAGAATTGTATACTCCGACATCTTCCGTAAGAACGGTCTACAATGCATCGAGTGATTGGATGCTTAAATTTTCATTGCACGTAAAAATAACCAACTCAGAACGGGTTAACCTGTTCCGGGAACTTCACCGTGGTTACGATGTAAGCAAATTGTTAAAAACCGAATACGGTAAAGCAGCCAAAGCCGAGTTCCCTGAAATTGAATTCATTACCGACCCTGCTTTTATCACCGTAAATTATAAAGGTGAAACCATTGATGGATTTAACATCAGCATCAGGCATAATCCATTCAAAGGAGAAGATGCTGGCAAAAATGTAAGTTTATTGGCGGCGCTTTGTCAGGATGGTTTATTGGGCCAAAAACCGAGGATTGTCCATGTAATCGAGGAGGCATCCATCAGCAAAAATAAAGCGCTTGCCCATACGGCTGTAAACTGGTTTAAACAATACCTCCACCTTTGTGTAACTCCGATTGTTGGCCTGTACAACAATTTTGGGATGGCTTTTGAGTTCCACCAGCAAAATGTGATGGTAGAACTAGATAAAGATTATTATCCTGCCAAACTTTATTTCAGGGATAACCAGGGTTATTTCTTTAGTGAAGCCAAAGCGGAGGAACTAAAAGCTGTTTATCCAGGTATAGCCGCAGAAAGTGGTTCGATTGTGCCAAACGAATACATTATCCCTAAACTCACCTATTATCTACTCATCAACAATATATTAGGTGTAGTAAATGCCCTTGCAAGCAACGACCTCGCAGATGAAAAAACCTTAATCGATCTCGTTTATCTGGAGTTTAAACAATTCGAAAACAGCGATACTACAGGTTTAGTTGATTATATCATCAACCGCCGCAGCTGGGAAGTAAAAGGTAACCTGCTGACCAATCTTTGCAATATTGATGAAGCCAGTGCGCCAATCGATAATCCGGCTATTTACCGTGAGTTTCCAAATCCACTGTCTAAATATTTCTTCTCCGAAAATCTAATCAAACCAAAAACCAATGAGGTATTGTACAGCAGGTTTTTTCCAAAGGAAAATGTGACGATCAACATCCGCCCCTTTAATATCGACCGCGATCTGGAAATGGTTCACGATTGGTTTAACCAGGAGCATGCGAAACCAATCTGGAAAATGGATGGGCCAATTAGCGGTTTGGAACTATTCTATAGAACTTTGTTGCCAAACGATTCATCACACAGTTTTATTGGCGAAATAAATGGCGAACCCACCTTTACGATTGAGCCTTATTGGCCAATGCGTGATGGTGTGGGTGCCTGCTACGATGCGTTAACTACCGATTACGGAGCACATTTATTGATTGCCCCAACCGATAAGGATAAAAAATTCAGCTTCGAGACAGGCCAGGCCTTAATGGATTTCATTTTTGAACAACCCGAAGTAGGTAAATGCATCGGTGAAGCAGCAGTGGAAAGTCGTGCGATGCACATTTTTGTAACCAGACTAGGTTTTAAATTAGAAAAAGTGATCCAAATGCCTTATAAAATGGCCAACCTAACTTTCTGTTACCGCGATTGGTACTGGGATAAATTTCCTGAAGCCAAAACTTATGCCATGATGAAAACAGCACAATTTGAAACGGAGGAAATATAATGCAGGAACAGAAAATATACGATATTGTTGGGATCGGAATCGGTCCTTTCAATTTAGGTTTGGCGGCTTTATGTGCCCCAATCAATAGCTTATCTACCTTATTTTTAGATCAGGCAAGCGAATTTAACTGGCATCCGGGCATGATGCTAAGCGATGCAACCTTACAGGTTCCATTTATGGCCGACCTCGTTACTATGGCCGATCCAACCAGTCCGTACAGCTTTTTAAACTATCTTAAACAAACAGATCGTCTATATAAATTCTATATCAGAGAAGATTTCTTTGTATTACGCAAGGAATATAATGCATATTGTAAATGGGCGATTAACCATCTGCAAAACTGCCAATTCGGACAGAAAGTAATCAGTGTAAATTACGTTGATGGTGTTTATCAGGTAGAAAAAACTGATCAGGCAACAGGATCCAGAGAGATCATTTTGGCTAAAAAAATCGTACTCGGAACAGGCACAACACCGAAAGTGCCTGATTTTATTAGGCCAGCTGAGCATAAAAATACCATACATTCTTCAGAATATTTAAAGTTCAAACACACGTTGTTGAATCAAAAAACGGTAACGATTATTGGTTCAGGACAAAGCGCCGCTGAAATTTTCTACGATCTTTTGCCTGAAACAGAAAATGGCTTAAAACTGAAATGGTTTACACGTCCAGATCGCTTTTTTCCTATGGAATATTCGAAATTGACACTGGAACTTACTTCTCCAGAGTATGTAGACCATTTTTACAACCTCAGCGATGCCAAACGCAAACAATTATTGGGTAAGCAAAATTCCTTATTCAAGGGAATAAACTTCGAACTGATTAACCAGATTTTCGATAAACTGTACGAATTGAGTGTTGATGGCGAGAAAATCAATGCCGAATTGATGCCCAATTGCCAGCTGAACAATTTAATGGTAAAAGCAGATGGCAAATACGAGCTCGATTTTTTTCATATCGAAAGCGAAAAGGATTTTACTGTTGAAACAGATTTTGTTGTATTGGCAACCGGTTACAAGTACAACGAGCCAGGTTTCTTATCCGCAATAAATGATCGCATCGCACGTAATGCAGAAGGGCTTTTTCAGGTACACCGCAACTACGCTATCGATGTAAACGGGAACGAAATTTTTGTTCAAAATGCCGAATTGCATACACATGGTTTTGTAACCCCTGATTTGGGTATGGGTGCCTACCGCAATGCATCTATTATTAATGCAATATTAGGTTTCGAAATTTATCCTGTTGAAAAAAGGATTGCTTTTCAACAGTTTAGCGTAAATGGCGAGCAAGAGGTTCTTGAACAGGCTCAGGATTTCATCCGTGACTGTCACGTTGAGCCTGTCGAAACGCCTTAAACTTTAGGTTAGTACGCATGCTGGTCGGGATTTGTAATCCCGACCATAGAGAACCGGATTTAAAATCCGGAGCACATTAGATCCCGATTGCAAATCGGGACCAACATTTATTAAAAAATTAAATACCATGAATTACAACAATTTCAATCATATAAAACCTTTAAAAAAAGAAGTTTGGGATAAGGTAAACCTAAACTATATTGCAAAATCAATCGTGGAGTTGATGCACGAGAAATTAGCAGAACCAACGCTGATCAATACAGACGAGCAAGGAAATTCTGATTTCCATCTTGCAACAGATTCTGAGGAGATCTATTATACTTTTTCAGGTCAGCAACGTACTTTAGATTATTTGCACATCGACAAACAAAGCATCAAAAAGTTTGTAAACGGAGAAAGTGTAATCGTTAACAACGCCCCGGCATTTTATACAGAACTACAGCAAACTTTTGGAATTAAACCTTTTACCTTGGCCCATTTTGTGGAAGAAACTTTAAATACGTTATATGCGGATGCATATATTCACGAAAAAGGTCGTTTAACTGCTGATGAATTGGCCAACGCCGATTACCAGACCATCGAACACCAGATGGACGGTCATCCATGGGCCACCATTAATAAAGGACGCATCGGTTTTAACCATAGCGATCAGGGTAAATATGCGCCAGAAGCAGGACAGAAAACACAATTGGCCTGGTTGGCTGTTCATAAATCAAGGGCAGCCTTTAAAAGTATCGAAAGTATTTCTCCATTTTCCTTTTACAATGAAGAACTGAGTTTAAAACAGGTTCACGACTTTAATCAGGTATTAATCCAACAGCAGCTGCAGCCTGAAGATTATTTTTTCATCCCCGTGCACGAATGGCAATGGAATAACAAAATAGTATTGCAGCTTGCACATGACATTGCCCATCAATTGATTATTCCAGTTGGTATTGGGAAGGATGAATACATGTGTCAAAACAGTATCCGTACTTTCTTTAATGTAAGTGAACCTAAAAAACATTATGTAAAAATGGCCATCTCTATTTTAAACACCTCCATTTTCAGAGGACTTTCGCCTAAAAAACTGGCTATTGCACCAAAGGTAACACAGTGGGCAAAAGACATGTTACTGGGTGATGAATATTTAAAACAAACCCGCGTTGTACTCTTAGGCGAGGTGGCTACAGTTGCTTACACGCATCCCCAATATAGCGAAATACCCGATTCACCATATCAATACCAGGAGTTTTTAGGTGCAATCTGGCGAGAGAGTGCTGAAAACTACTTGTTAGAAGGCGAAAACATCATGACTATGGCGAGTTTGCTTTATGTAGATGATAATGGAAAAAGCATGGTTGAGGCCCTGATCGAAAAATCGGGTTTAACTGCCGAAACCTGGTTAAACGCTTATTTATCGGCTTATCTTAAACCAGTGTTAAGGATTTTTTACAAACATGCTTTTTTCTTCAGTCCACATGGCGAAAACACCATTTTGGTAATGAAAAACAGTGTACCGGAGCGGATTATCATTAAAGATTTTGTAGAAGAAATTGTGTTAACAGAAGAATCGAAAGCAAAATTACCGAATGATCTGGTAGATGTTTTAAGGGAAATTAACGATGAGTTGGCGCCTTTATTTATCCTATCGGGGATATTTGATGCCCTTTTCAGATACCTAAGCAATATTTTCCACAGTTATGTTGGCATGGATGAAAAGCAATTCTGGCGCCAGGTGGCAGATGTAATTTTAGCATTTCAAGAGGAAAACCCCGAGCTTGCTCCTAAATTTCAAAAATTCGATTTGTTTGTACCCGAATTTATCAGGGTGTGTATTAACCGTGTTAGACTGTTAACCCATGGCTATAGCGAAAGCACCGATGTTCCGGTACCGGAATTGATTGGTACGTTGGTTAACCCTACGGCAGAAGCTTTGAAAGAGAATCTTTTGGCGTAATGTGAAGTCAGAGGTTTCCATCTGACTTTGAGTAAATCCAGACGATCAAATAAATTTCTCTCCGTGACAGATGGTAACATCTGCCACCACGAAAAGGTTCGTCATTGCGAGAAGGCTTTTTCAGCCGACGAAGCAATCTTACAACCATCGCTACTAGCGTGAGCATTAAGATTGCTTCGTCGTTCCTCCTCGCAATGACGGTCTAATTATTTTAAACTATAAAAATAGTTTATATCAATAAAATCATTATCTTGCCATTAAATTACTCCCTGGTATGAAAACATTATTATTTATCTTTTTATCGACACTATTATTCGAAACACCGACCATTGAAAAAGATCGGGATCGCTGGAAACCCTATTATACCGATACTGCTCCTGCAAAAACAGCCGATCAATGGTTTCTACCTTTTGATGTGACTAACCGAAAAAAAGTAAATAACATTAAAATCATCAGCATTTTTGGCGATCATCGGGATAGTTATGTTAAAGGTCATATCCATACCGCCATTGATATTAATCCTGCCCAGCCAAAAGCGAAACTGGTTAATGTTTACGCTATGGCGAATGGAATAGTTTGTTCTGTACATTTAGGCGAAAATCAACGCACTGTGGTCGTTAAGCATAAACTCCCTAATGGCCAAACGATGTTTACCTCCTACAAACACCTTAAAGAGGTTTATGTTAGCAACGGACAAAATGTTGATCAAAACACTAAACTCGCCAGGTTATTTACACCACAGGAAAGTAAAAAGTATGGCGGCGATTATCACCATCTCCATTTAGAAATCAGGAAAAAATTTGATGATTATGGTTGCGCAAGCTGGTTAACCTTTAATAATAAACAGCTTAACGAAAGGTTTTATAATCCTCAGGCATTTATAAAAGAACACATCAAATAGATAAGGATTTTTAGCTCAAAATACGATCCAACACCGCTCCAGATGCTGCTTCAGAGAAATCGATACCGGAATAATCGGGATTATAACCACCAATGTATGGAACGGCCATGATATAGATTCTTTTATTCGCCTGCCCAGTATCATCAACCACCTGAAAATAATCGTTGATGGTGATACCTGGAACAGTTAAAAGGTAATTATCGCCTTTTTTGGTCACTAAATCATTATGCTTCATTTCTTCCTTTCCAATAGCAGCCGACTGGAATTTTAATCTTGCCGGACTTATGGTGCCATTTTTAATTAAGCTTTTAAAAGGAAAATCATCAAAAGAAAGATGGGGTTGACCAATACAATCAATAAAGGTATCGAAATGGACAGTAACCTTTTTATCATCTACCTTGTAATGGTAATCTGCCCCCCCGGTTTTTAAGGGTTTTACTTCTGCATCATCGCCAACAGCTACAATACTTAATACTCCAGCATCATGCAGGGCCAACAGTTCCCTGCACGAACTTTGGGGTACAAATGCAATTACAATGGATATAAGTGGCATTAACACTTTTTGCAAGCGTTCCATATCTTCTGCTGAAAGGTATTTTGCCGGATAGTTCATCGCAAAACTTAAAATGGCAAGTGCCTCTTTCCAATAGATTGATTTTCTCTTCTCAATCGATTTTTCTGCTTCTTCATATTCCTTTTTGAAGAGATCAAATGGTTCCATTTTTTCGCGATAGTCCATCATCGTACTTACGAACTGCTCAAGATTCATGTTTTTGATCTTTTCATAAAAAACAGGATCTTTTTCAATGAACATCTCTTTAAAATTCTTCTCAAATACAAAATCTAAAGGCAAAAAGCCCTCATTTACCTTAATGCTTTTTTGGATTTCGGTTTTACTTAGCGTTTCGTCCTTCCCTAAATGCGAATCTTCCAGGTGAAACCTAATCGCTGGTAAAAGCCCGCTCCTGGAGTGCATCACGATTTTAAAACCTTTATTCTTTAAATGGCACGAATAGGTTCCATCTTCATTATCGGAAAAATTTCCGTTTTGTCGCGCCAGGGTTCTTAAGGCATCAATGGCAGTTAACGAAGAGCCCATAATGCCAACGGCGTGGTTCAGTTCTAAAGCAATTTTTTTAGGTGGATATGGTGAATCGAAATAATGAGGAATTTTACCTTCATATTTTTTTGGCCAATTATGACCAGTGCAGATAATTACATGATCGAAATGAGCCTGATCACGTCCTTTAACACTTACCGCTACCTGATTATCGGCAGGTAAATCGATAATATCCTCTACTATACAATTTAAATGCACATTGGTCTTAATCCCGTTAGTTTCTGCAACCTCTTTTAATAACTTAAACTGAGCGGAAAGATATTCGCCAAAAAACAATCTGGGCAATACCTTATACTCGTTAAATTTATCGGCGTTAATATCGAATTTTTCTAAAATTTCTTTAGGTGCTATTTTCACCCACTCTTCAATGGAGTTATATATGATTGGAATTTCATTGTCAGACACATTAGTAATGTGTTCTACATTTGCTCCTTCAGCACTATAAGGCATACCCGCTCCTAAATAATCTTTACGTTCGAATATCTCTATTTCGAAATTGAGAGCTTTAGATTCAATTAATCTTTTATACATGAACAGACCGCTCGGGCCGCCACCAATAATGGCAATTTTCTTTTTTGATGTTTCTATATCCATTTATAATTTATACAATCCTAAAAAAAGGAAATTGTTTTAAATCGATGGAAAATGTAAGAGAGATGATGGAATTGATTGCCATGGAGGCACGAAACGCGAGGGAATACTCTTTCCCGGTTGTCATCCTGAGCATAGTTTATTTTCTCCTCGTAAATCCCCTCGGGTTACCGTCATTTCGAGCGGAGTGCAACGCAGTCGAGAAATCTGTCTAGATAGATCTCTCCATTTCGCTGCGCTACAGTCGAGATGACGAACATTATTGGAGTATGTCTTCAACTCTTTGCCCTCTGTGCCTTTCTTTGTGTTCTCTGTGGTTAAAAACAAGAAAATATCAAAACTCCAAGAACCTATTTTGATTAATGCTGTTAAAAGGTGAGTGAGTTAGGAGTTTGGAATCAATCAACAATGTTAAATGAACGAATGACCAATCGAACTAATGTACCAGTGAACAATTAAACCTTATGAACGATTTAAAACTATATATGATTTTACTGGGCTCAAAAGCCCCAAAAAGAAACGTAGAGCAGCACGACTATTTCTTCGGTATCGCCCATTCACTAAAAGATCTTGTGCCCGAAATTAAAGCATTTTGGCCAGGAACAGGTACAAGCCTGCATATTGATGGCTGGCGGGAAGTAACCAAAGTTGATGATTACGGAATCAGTATTAAATTAAGGGATGAGCATACGCTGCCATCGCTACATAAATTGTTCTTTATCAACCTGGGGGGATATTTATCCAACAAATTATACGAACAGCACCATATTGTACTATCAGTGCATGATGAAAGGGCCAAAGCCATTCAGGATGCCAAAAAAACGGTGTTTTTTAAAACCAATTCAATAAAAGGTGCCAATTCGCATATCGACGAAAAATATGGCATTGATGTAGATGATATTTACAAAATTGAGGATATTTTAAGTGAGGAGGCTAAACAGAAATACCATATCGAAATAAAATCATCTTCAGGATTACCTGAAGATGAGATTCATTTGGGCTATTTTAAGCTGGATAAACTTTAAGCGATTATTTTTTAACGAGGCTTTTTAACCAAACCACCAGATCGTAGGCAGCTTTATCGTTTTCGAAGCCCATTTCTTTTGGTAAACGGCCATTAACATATTCATCGTACAACCAAGGGTCGGCAATGGCAATTACATTTCCTTCACCAAATCTGGTAGTGGCAATAACCGTTGCACCAGCTGCATTTTTCAATACCGGTTTTGCACCGTTTTTGGTGTCGATCGAGCATACATCTTTCATGAATATTTTTTTTGCCGTTTTAAACACCGGATTATTTTTGATCACGATGCCGCCATCTTCAAAATGTGCATCATCAATAACATGATTTTGCATTTCATTGGTAAAGTACATGCCGAATACATTAGCCAATTTATTAAAGTGTGGTAACTCTACGTTTGCACTATCGTTAGCAAACATCACCAATACCCCACCCTGCTTTACCCAGGCAGAAATTGCAGCAATATGGTCAGCTTCTATGTAATTCGGTTTAGGATTTTCTTTCGGACGATCGGGATCTACAATTAAGTAAACATCACTTCCTTTTAAATTAGCTATTGTTGGTGCTGTTTCAAGCGAATCCAATTTAAATCCTTCTTTTTTAAATACATTACCAAAAATGGAAAAACCACTCATTGCCTGCTCATTCCACAAGTAATGAAAACGCTCTACCTCTCCCGCTTTATTTTTTCGGGTTTCACGATTAAAAAAATAATCTAAAGTAACAGTTTGTGCACTTGCCAGAATAGATGAACAGATTAAAACAGAAAGTATGCAAGCTTTAAAAAGCAATTTCATAAACATATCAGATGTAATTGGTTAATAATCCAAAAGTATAAAATTTAACGATAATGAAATTGTTATAATCAACCAACAAAGACATCATTAAAGATAAAACTTGCTCTACATACAGGTAAATTGATTGACCAGAACAAAGAAATACCGCCATTCTTAAAATCAATATAACAGCTTTACAGCCAATGCATATAATCCTGCTCGACGCCATGCCCGATATGGTTTCTTATAATAATTTCCTCAGAGACAATATAGGTGCAATGGCTTATGTAGGAAATATCCAGAGCTTTTTGGTACTGAATCAATCAAAGGCCGGAACAGCCTATGCCTTGGAGCTTGGTTAACGGGTAAATTATTGAAATTGGTTAATCAATTCAAAATTAGCGGACTAATCTTCAATATCCAGTTTGAAGTGATCCAATAAACCAGAAAGGTTAGCAGACAAAAATCTGGCCTTTTTCATTTTGTTCAGCGCAGGGTCGAAAGAAAAATTACTTGCCGTGCGGAAATCAGTTTTCTCCAGAATTGTCCGATTAAAAGATGTTGCGGTAAGGTCGCAGTTATTAAAAACAGCTGAAGTTAAATCGGCTGATTCGAAATCTACTTCCTTTAGCGAGCAGTTAATAAAATTTGTTTTCCAGAGCTTGGCACCATAAAAAACAGAATAATCTAAAATACAACCACTAAAAGAAAAAGAGAACATAAATTTATTGCAGGTAGAAAAATCAATACCCAATATTTTACAGTCTTTGAAGGTAATGTTACTAAAACCTGTGCCTTTTACCTGAGTGAGAGAGAAATCACAATGGCTAAATTCACAATCCACAAAGTCGTTATGGCTCAGATCACTTTTAGAAAAATCGCATCTTATAAATTCACATTTAATAAATTCTCGCTTTAGCAGCTGTTTACCAGCATAATTGATATCGGTAAAAGTTTTATTTTGGTGAACGGTAGTTTCGATGGGTTCTTCCATAAAATTATAGTTTGATAACTGGGGGAGCAAAAGATATTTCAGTTTAAAGATTAATGAGGGTTTCCAGTATTTGTTGCTTATTTTTATCGCTGATGTTATAAATACCAAGATTATCCGAATACCACAACCCATCGGCAACAAGCATCATAATCAGATGTTTTATGCCCTGTCCGGTATCGTCGCCATTTCCAATATACAGATTAGACCATTCATCCCATGTTTTGCGATACTCCTCGTTAATGAGTACAACCTGCATCACAATTTTCATGGTTCTCCGATAATGTAAATCGTTACTTTTATCAATAATAAAGCGCAGGTAAGCCAAACTCCCTTCCTCATTGCCCGATGATTTTTTTTCTTCTATAATCCACTCGGTAAGCTCTGCCAAACTTTGGTTCATCAATTCTTTTAGCAGATCTTCTTTGTTTCGGAAATGATGGATAATCCCCCCCTTGCTCAAACCCGTTTTATTGGCAATGGACTGAAACGTAACGCGATGCCAATCTGACGCGCCGATTTCTACAGCTGCTGCTAAAATAAGCTGTTTGCTTACCTCAGGCTCTTTTTTTCTTTTATAGGGATTTTCCATCAAACAAAGATACCGAACGTTTGGTTTGTTTGCAAATTATTCTTACGTTTGCATTTACAAAAGATCAGTTTCAGCTATGAATTGATCCTGAAATCCTTAATCATTCCTAAATATGTCCAGATACATCACCATCATTTCTACCATTATAGAATCGGGCAGCGATACCAATTTAATTGCTTTGGCCGTTGCAGGGTTGCAGAATATTTCAGAATGGTCTATCGATCTGGAAGATTGCGACAAAGTAATCCGCATTGTTTCTGCAAAAGATATCAGCAATGAGTTTTGTGAAAAACTGGCATTCTTTGGTATAAAAGCATCGGTGATGGAGGTTTTTGATGATCATTATCACCTGATGTAGTGTTCTAAACCTGCATGACGATCGCCTTAGTGAATATCTACTAAAAAACAAATACAAGCTAACCATATAAGACATTTAAGAACATATAAGCTTAAATGAACTTATGTTTCATAAATGGTGAAATAAAAAATTGGTTTGCGAGCCACAGCGCATTGATAAGATACCAATAAAAAATCGTCATCTCGACCGAAGCACCGCAGAGCAGAGAGATCTAAGCTATTGTGAAATAGATTTCTCCGCTACGGTCGAAATGACGACTTTAAGATAAAGATTGCTGAATGTTCGCCCGCAATGACGATCTATTGCGACAATAAAACTTTTACTGTTTCGGCTCTCTTTTATTGTCTACCGCCGTACTAAATGTTTTATTAAACTCGCCTTTTATCCAAGTCGTTTTTCCAGTTTGCTCTACCGGAGGGGCAATAATGTAATTTCCGGTTTCGCTATCCAGGATCACGACCATATTATTGGCATTTACTTCTGTGTGGTACCTACCCCCGGTTTGATCTTGTCCGTTTTTAAAACTGATGGCCGTAAACATTAAGCCAGCGCCCAAGAATCCCAGCAAAAGGGATTTTGTGTCTAATGTGATTTTCATATTTTTAAGATTTATTTGTGTGTGTGAAATCAAGATAAGATTTCTGAGCACCACATTTAAATTCTAACAGAAATATTGCACTATGTTGCTGCTAAATTTTAAACATGAGATAGGTTAAAGCTGCTGCAATCAAAATAATGAGCGCCAGTTTTATCAAAAAATTTTTGAGTGGATTTTGGTTATTTCCGGAATTATCAGAGATGATATTTTTAATATCGGTGTCCCTGCTTTGTTGCACCGTATTGCTGCCAGGCTTAAACTGCATTAGCTTTTCAACATAATCTTTGCTTTCGGCCAAGCCTGCGCCCGTTGCATCCTTATAATGTTTAATGGCATTTAACTTATTGCCCTGACTTAAAATAACCAATAGCTCTGCATCCAGATCTGCCGGATTGTTTATTGGTTGCTGTACTCCTTCTTCCAAAGCATCTACATAATCTTTTGCTTCTTTTAAACCACAGCCACTGTGATCTTTAACTATCTTAACAGCAGCAATTTTCTGGTTCCTTGAGAGAAATAATTGCGCTTTTTGCTTTACTTCGGGGCTAACATTAATCATAAATTAAGCTATCAAAATATGGACCAATTATTAGCCTGAAAGAGGTTTCTATTTAGCAGGAAAGATGCTGAAATAAATTCAATGCTTTGAAATGATGGCTAAAACGATTCCAATTATAAAGGTTAATAAATTGTACGATACCGGAACAAGGATACTTCTTAAAATCAAGGCTGTTTTACTATAGCTAAAAGTAGAAAAAAACTGATAATAAAACCAGATGCTATAAAAAAGCCCTAAAACCAAACCAACACCATAAGTAAAAAAACAATCACTTTGGTATCGGTATAAAAAATAGTAACCACCGAAATAAGCAGGCCCATAATCAGTTCTACAATAACACGGTTTGAATTTAACACCAGGTGCTCGGAATAATTAAGCTTCGCTTTCCTGAACCATAAAAAAGATAAAAGGGAATAAATGGGAATGGTTACGATCAATATCAGCTTTGGATGTTCGGAGATAAATTTTTCAGTACTACTCATCGCGGCCTTGCCTCCCTCAGGCATCAGATCAGACATATTAAAATGGCTATACGGTGCAATTAGACCTGATGCCGTCAAGATAAGCAAGATGAGCGTAACAAAACTAAAATAAGGAACCCTCTTACCCTGGATAAACTCGCGTACACTGTGGCCAGGCCGGGTAAAAAGCGCTTTAAGGGTAAATAAAATACCTTTATCAACATGCCATATACCATGAACAAAATCGTGAGCCAGGAAATGTTTAATGGAATAGCGGTGCGTAGAAGATTTTTGCCCACAGTTAGGGCAGAAATTCTGAGTTACCGGAGCGGTACAATTCAGGCAATCGGATGACATAGAATTGGTTATTTTGAATTGCGGTTTTTAATTTCAGTATTAATCTGGCGAAGGCTAATAAAGGCTGGTAACAATGCCAGCATGCAGGATATGGGAATAGCTGCCAGAACTTTTGGCGTTTTAGCCGTAATAACAAGATAAATTAAAACCAGAAATGCGGCAAGCATTACCAAACCAAGCCCAATTAATGCGCCCTTTATGCTCTGTTTTTTCTTGTATAATTCTTCATTAGATAATTCGGTAAGTGGAATTACTTTTTTCATATTGTTAGTCTGGTTAATAATCTGAAGCACAAATGTTGGGATACATGATATGGCTGAACAAATATACAATATATCACGAATATGAGATAAAAATATTTAAAATTGATTTGGCAATTTTCCAGCACGATTATTTTTCATCTACAGAACAGAAAACAGCAAAGCGTTTTAGATAATTGTGCTCTAAAATGCACAGATGTGTCCCATTCGATAGGTTAACCAGGAAGAAAGTTTTTCAAAACATTCTTCCCGGTATGTACACGATGTTAACTTTAATCTAAAACAATTCCGTTCAAAATCTTATGTAATTACTTTTTATGGATGCTTTTGCTGAGCTTTCCCATAGAAGAAATATTAAAAGCAATCATTAACAACAATGTAGATATTTTACTCAGCAACCTCCTTTTCGGGGAACACGTTTAAAAATCACTTTATTATCACGCTCTACATATTCGCACGACACTATTGGATATGAATACTTAGGTGCATGAGATACGTTGTGGCTTCTAATTATTATTTTGTCGTTAACTTTCAGACTATGCAATTGCTCGAGTTGAGACTTTTCCGGCTCAAATTTTACAATATAATCCTCACCGTTAATCCTGGCCATGACACCAAAACCTAATCTTGATCCTGGCGGAAGAGAAAGAGAGCTTACAACTGCCTCCATATTGGTGAAAGTATTTATATGCTTCCTTATTTTAGCGGCACCGGCAAGCACTTTTTTACCTGCTGGAGAAGCTTCCCATTTTTTGTACTTTATACCGTCAGGTGTAGCCTCCCATTTTTTCCTTTCGGCTTTCCTTTCCGCAACAGAAAGCGACTTTGAGGACGGCTTCTTAGCAGTTTCAGTCTTGATTTCACGATTAGCAAATACTAGTCCGCTCACCACAACCAGTGGTAACATCAATGCATAAATTAATTTTTTCATGATTTTTGGGGTTTACTAAATAACATATAGATTCTGTTGATAAGTCAAATCAGATAACATACTTTTATTTTTTCATATGCTACCAAAGTTGATGCAGCAAAATTACTATGACATTTTCCGGCTTGAGACATTTGAATTGTAAATAAAAATGTAAACTTTGTAAATAAAAAGCTGACACTATGCTTGATAGCCGAAATTACTTCTACGGGAAAGGTAAATATCTATTTGGATTCATGCTGGTTTTATTTATCGCTGTCACCGGTGCAGCTTTCAGTATGACTGGCAGCGAGGACTTTGATTTCGCCAGAAGAGAAGTTTTGCTACGCAGGATCGGACATGAACTACTTTTGCAGTCGGGCGACAGCACATCAAGGGTACTTCCGATAAAAAAGGTCGCTGAAAATGAGTACCTGATCAGATTTGAGAAGGAGTTTACTTTCGACCCCATCTCCCTGGTGAATACCACTAAACGTTTGTTGGCCAATGACCCGCTGGCGGATGATTATGTTGTTAAAGTTTTGAACTTTAGCGACTCCAGCGTAGCCTATGCTTACGCGATATCCAAAAATAAAAAAGATGAAATTATAGCTTGCATAGGAAGAAAACAGCCAAAAGCACGTTACATGATTGACATTAAACTGAAACCGACAGGCATAAATACCACAAAGAATGGATATCTTTTGGGCAGCCTGCCATTTTTAGCTTTTGTTGGTTTTATTTTTTTCAGATCTGTTAAACCGCGAAGAGCTTTACCCATTGATGATCAGCATCCAAACATGATTACGTTGGGGTCGGTTTTATTTGATGCGAAAAATCGTAAACTCACCATAAACGAAAAGATGATAGAATTAACCGGAACTGAAACCAGGTTACTGCTCATCTTCGCGCGGTCTCCTAACGAACTTATAGAGAGAAGCCGGCTGCAGAAAAAAATATGGGAAGACGAAGGTGTTATTGTAGGGCGTAGCCTGGATATGTTTATATCAAAACTTAGAAAAAAACTAGAGGCCGATCCTGCGATCAACATTGTTGTGATACGGTCTAAAGGATATAGGCTTGAAATTAACGCTTAAAACCCTCCTCCTACTCTAAATTAAGTTTATTGGATTCGATTTGGCATTTGTAGGAATGCTTAAAGGTTAACACCTTAATCATACCGCCTGATAGAGATCTTAAACTACTGGTCCCGAAAATAAAGAGGGGCAAATTAGGCCCTCGGTTCGTTTTTATTATCGTTAGCCTTTTAGCTGGAATATATTTTTCATCAACACCCACTTTTCTCCTGGTTTTGCAAAAGGCAGTGCCTGCTGATATTTCCACATTAACATTTCCCACTCCTCAACCCGTGGGTTAGAAGCATCCATAAGTGCCTTTTTTTCGAAACTGAAATCGTCTTGTGTTTCCATCACCATAAATAAGCGGTTGGAAATGCGGTAGATTTCCATATCCAGTATTCCAGAGTCAGTTATGCTTCGTTTAATTTCAGGCCATCCATTAACATGGTACGCTTCATATTCTGCGATAAGTTTTTCATCATCAACCAGATCAAGGGCCAAACAGTATCTTTTCATTTGTAATTATAAAATTTCCATTAGGTTAATTATTGACATGATAATTAAACTACTTCCAAGCTCACCAATATGCAGCGTTCAGTTTCTACCAAAGCGGATTTAATATGATAGTGTTATTTCTTAAATTCTATTTTATATCCTGTTACCGCCCAGGCTGGATAATTTTTCGGTTTTTTGATCACCAGTGAACCATCTGTTTGTGTCCAGTCCAATTTTTCTTTACTACCCAAAAGGGTAACCGAACTGATCGGTTTATCCAGATATTTAGAATTTTTTCCCAACAATTCCATTTTTATATCGGTTTTGGGAACAGCTAAACAGAATGCAAAAAGGTCGCGGCCCTTTGTTGTATAACGGATATCTGTAGCCTCGTATTCACGGGTGTCTGTCAATCCGCCGAAAACGCCTTTTTTCTGGTTCGATTTAATTGTAGATGGTCCTTCGCCGTAGACTTTCCAAGGCCTTGTAGCATAAATTCCTTCTCCATAAGTCTTGGTCCATTCGCCTATTTCCGTTACTATTTTGATTACATCAGGCTCTAAATCTCCTTCCGGTGTTTGTACAACATTAATCAGTAAATTTCCATTTTTACTGACTACATCAATTAAAAGCTGGGCAATTCCATTTGCACTCTTGTAACGTTGTCCGGTTCTGTAATACCAATCGCCAATTGAGGTATCGGTCTGCCACGGAAAAGGGCTGATTGAATCCAGCACACCACGTTCTACATCCTGGGCCCACTTACCTCCGGAAGCTTCTTTAGGCGTGTAAACTGCTTCCAGTTTACCTTTATTTTTAACCATATCCTGATTGTAATAATGTGCCACCATTTTACGTCCATATTCTTCAAAAGGAACTTTGCTATCAGAATAAAGCAGATCAGGGTGATAGAGATCAATAAGTTCAGTTACATATTCTAACCATTTTTTATGCCATGCAGGATTATTGGTCAACCATTCTTTGATATTGCTCGAGTCGGCAGGTAAATGATACAGGTCTGAATATTGAGGATCGCGGCCATCATACGGAACACCGGCAAACTGGCCGGTTGTATCCGACCCATGGCTGGGCTGGAACCAGTTGAAACTTGCAGCAAGATGCTCAGAAACCCCAAAACGGAGACCTTCTTTTTTTGCTGCTTTCTGCCAAAGTCCAACTACATCTTTATGTGGCCCCATATTTACCGAATTCCATTTATGTATCTTCGAATTCCACAAAAAGAACATATCATGGTGCGAACCCATGCTTACAAAATATTTGGCACCCGCTTTTTTATAAAGCGCCATTAATTGTTCAGGATTCCATTTTTCTGCCTTCCAAAGCGGAATAATATCTTTGTAACCAAATTTGGATGGTGTTCCATAATGTTCTACATGATATTTATTTTGATTATTACCCTGTAAATACATGTTTTTGGCATACCAATCGCCCTGACGAGGAACCGCCTGAGGACCCCAATGCGACCAGATACCAAATTTGGCATCACGGAACCAGTCGGGATATTTATACTGTTGTAAGGATTCATCGGTAGGGCTGAATTTACCTTGCTCAGTAGTAGTGGTCTTTTGCTGAGCTTGTGCATTTAACAACATGGAAATTGTAATGATGCTTAAGAATATTCTTTTTTTCATTGTGTGATCATTTAAAAGCTACTATTCCGGTTTCAATATTGTGAAGATCGGGCTGCTAAATATCTGGCAGCAATAATCAGATGATGATAATTGCAAGACTCCTGCCTCCCTAAAGGTTTATACTTGGTATTATAATCAAAAATAAACATCTTATCCGACCTATTTTTGAATAAATTAGACTTTTTATTGTAAAAATCCGACATTTAGAAAATGATCAAAAGAGTCCTGCAAAATACCTTTTCGCTGCTCAATGTAGATTATGTGAAATTAACTGAAAAATGGAATTACCTGAACGTGATCAGTCCATATTTCCGGATTTATTATATAGATGATGGAAATGGTGAGGTATCTGACCCGTCGGGATCTTTAAAACTCGAACCGGGATATCTGTATATAATACCCAGTTTCACACTTTGTAATCTGCATTGCAACGGATATTTGAGCCAATATTTTGTACAGTTTTTTGAAGAATCTGCAAATGGCACTTCTCTATTTGCGCGAAGCCGCAATGTTTCAAAAATTAAGGCAACACAGATGGACATTGATCTTTTTAAGCGGCTGCTCGAAATAAATCCTGGTCGTGGCATTAACCGATCTGATGACCCAAAAATTTACGAGAAAAATATTTTCTATAAAGAATACCAGGAATTGAACAATATGCAGGGCTTAGCCAGTTACCTTGAAACACAGGGCATATTACTTCAATTGATGGGACGTTTACTCCAACCACAGTTACATCGAAAACATGAGGAACGACATGCGCCAGCCAAAATAGCTGAAACAGTAGGTTATATCCTTGTAAATTTACAGCAGGAACTATCTGTAACCAGTCTGGCCTCGCGTGTTAATCAGCACCCTGATTATTTCTCCCGTTTATTCAAAACTTTTACCGGCCAGCGGCCAGTTACCTATATTCTTGAAAAACGGATTGAACGGGCACAATATTTATTAGCCACCAGCAGGCTTGCCTATTCGGATATTGCAACACAAACCGGATTTGATAATCTCTCCTACTTTTCTAAGTCCTTTAAAAAAATTACGGGCATGTCTCCCAGTGTCTATAAAAAACAGGTTTATACTGTAGGTTTCACTTTATAATTACATCTTAAGTGATTAAGGCTTTGTTAGCTTTGACTCAAAACCAAATAACCCTTTGATTATAATTAATTGGCAACTACTAATACAAATGATTGGTTACACTTACGCTAGTTATTATTGCGCTGCCATTGCTGTAAGGCTTTTTCAGCCGACGAAGCAATCTTTATAGCAAAAATTACTAGCATGATAGATTGCTTCGTCGTTCCTCCTTATAATGACGACCTTTTTTGGGAGTTGAAATGGTCCTCGATTACGCTACAATTGACGTTATTTTATAAATTATTATTAATCGGCATTTAACTATTTTTGCATTTCCATACAGCTAGGCCATAGCACGGTATCCCCGTTCTACTTAAATCCGGCCTAACAAATTTTTCGGGCTGCACTGCCTAAGCCAAACTACTAGCTTCGAAAGAAAAATTTTCAGCCGGCAGTTTTTGTTTCTTTTTGATGCCAAAAAGAAAGAGCCCTTTGGCGGCGGTGAGCCGAGGCAAGACTGCGCCGTAGGACAAGAGAAAACAATTCTACGTCACTTATATTGATTTTATACAATAAATTATCCCTCAGAATGACATATGAAATATTTTATTTAATTTTAAACAGGCGCTAAGCCCCCTCATTTATTTAAGCACTGATAGTTTATGCTAATGGTAAAGAAAAATTAAACGTTGCACCTTTACCAGGCTCGCTTTCCACCCAAATCTGGCCGCCATGGCGTTCAATAATATCTTTCGATATAAAAAGCCCCAGGCCTAATCCTGATGAACCGTCTTTATTTTCCTTGGCCTGGTAAAACTGGCTGAATATATGACGCTGGTTTTCTTCGCTAATACCTGGTCCAAAATCTTTAACCGAAGTAAGTACCACATTATCTAAATGTTGAACCTTCAATTCAATTGTTTTTTCCTGAGTTGCGTATTTAACTGCATTGTTCAATAAATTCGTGAGTACCTGTTCAAGGCGCATGCGGTCAGCATTAACAAAGCTTTCTTCCGGCATTTCAATAGTTAGAATATGCGCCGGATGGGCTTGTAAAAAAGATTCTTTCATTTCCTGAATAAGGATGGCCAGGTTAAGGTATTCCATATTCAGTTGTAGTTTTCCGGAATGGATTTTGGAGACATCAAAAAGATCACTAACCAGAACAATCATTTTTTCCAGTTGTCTGATCGCCCTTTCAAGTAGATTTTTTGCAATACCTTCACCCGTGTTGCGATTGGCCAACTGCAAAAAACCAAAAAGAGAGGTCATTGGTGTTTTTAGTTCATGGGAAGCCATTGCAATGAATTCGTCCTTTTTCGCACTCAGTTCC
Source organism: Pedobacter sp. D749 (assembly GCF_019317285.1). NCBI lineage: Bacteria > Pseudomonadati > Bacteroidota > Sphingobacteriia > Sphingobacteriales > Sphingobacteriaceae > Pedobacter > Pedobacter sp. D749. The sequence goes on along the minus strand of NZ_CP079218.1, from coordinate 864,464 downwards.
TGTACCTCTTTAAAAAGCATCGAATTTTCTATAGCGATGGCCGCCTGGGAAGCCACCGTAAGGACAAGTTCCTCATGCTCTTTTTTGAAAATTGCCTTTTCCTGATGACCAAAAAACAGCCCGCCTATCACTTCACCTGATTTGGTTTTAACCGGAACTGCCAGATAACTGATCACAGGTAAATGTCCGGAAGGTTTTCCGAAAAATGGCGCATTTTTACCATATCGGGCATCCTGGGTGATGTCGTCTGAGCGAACGATTCCTTCTCCGCTGAAAGTAGGATGAAATAAAGCGGTATTACGTGGCATCGGGAAGTCCGCCAAAGCCTCACTCGGAACACCTGATATGGTGTATAACCAGTAAGATTCCCCTTCCTGGTTAACTTGATTATAAAAAAACGCTCCAAAGGCTGCACCAGTTAGCTTGGTAGTGGAATCAGTTACCTGCTGTAATATTTGCTGAAGGTCTAACGATTCATTAATGCTCCTGCCCACTACATTCAACAATTCCAGGCGTTCCATGTGCTTGGCAATTAATTTTTCAGACTCCTTTTGCGAAGTAATGTTGCGGGCGACTTTCGATGCCCCAATAACAACTCCATCACGATTTTTAATAGGAGATACGGTGAGTGAAATATTGAGTAAGCGCCCATCTTTTGTTTTTCTAATGGTCTGTATGTGGCCTACCTTTTCGCCACGTCGAATGTTTTCAATGATAACTTCTTCTTCGCTCAAACGATCAGCAGGGAGAAGTATTGTGATCGGCTGGCCAACGGCCTCGTCTTCGGAATAGCCAAAAATATGCTCTGCTCCTTTATTCCAGGTCGTTATGATTCCATCAAGCGTTTTACTAATAATGGCGTCTTCAGAACTTTCTATAATAGCGGCAAGCATGGATTGTTTTTCCTCTGCCTGGTGTTCGAAGGAAACATCATGGGCAATTTGAGACATGCCAATAATTCGCCCCTTATCGTCTTTGATCGGCGAAAGGGATAAGGTGACAGGTATTTGTTTCCCCGAGCGACTAAGACGCACTGTTCTGTACTGGCTGATACGCTTATCGTTCAAAACCTCCTGCATCAGCCTTTCCTTCTCTGAATACTTGTCATCAGGAATCAGCATAAAAACAGATTGGCCCAATATCTCTTGTTCGGTATAACCAAACATACGTTCTGCAGCCGGGCTCCAATTGGTAATCCTGAAGTCAAGGTCATGACAGTATATGGCATCCTGAATGCCTTCAAAAATAGATTGTAATGTGAAGAGGTCAGGCAGGTGCGCTGATTTTATCATAATTATTGTGGATTAAGATCCATCGAAAAAACCTATCAAATTTATTGAAGATATTTCAAAAAATCATTCTTCCTAAATGTTTTTTCCACGTTTGAGTATCCTGACCAAAGAAAAAAGTATATCATTATTATTCTTCGCCAATGATTTAAAAGAGTCCGGAATTTATAACACTCGAACTATTCATCATCAATTATTCTGTTTTTTCTTAAACTCACTGGGGCTCATTCCATATTTTCCTTTAAACAAGGTTGAAAAGTAGGTTGGTGAGGAAATACCTATTTTGAAGGCGATTTCCGAAATGGAATAATCTTCATTCGTCAGCAGGTAAGTAGCCTTTTTCAATCTACGGTTTAAAATGTAGTCCGTAATGCTGCAGTCAAGTAATGCTTTCACCTTTCTGTAAAGCTGAATACGGGAAATACCGATCATCTTTGCCAGGTCTTCCACATTCAGTGTTTCATTCCCAAGGTGATGTTCTACAATGCCTGCAAAATCATTCAGAAACTTCTTATCAAGAACGCTTAATGTTGATTTTTTCTCTACACCAGAGCTGATATCGCTGATGTAATGCTCCTTTAGTAACATACGGTTGGCAAGCAGGTTTCGTACATTTGCCTGAAGGAAGTCAAAATGAAAAGGTTTGGTCATATAAAGATCGGCCATACTGTTTATGCCCTCGATCTGCTGTTCAGGGCTAGCTTGTGCCGTGAGCAGGATAAGTGGAATATGGGAGGTTCGCAGATCTGTTTTAAGTTTCTTTGCAATTTCTTTGCCCGACATCCCCGGTATAATCACATCAGAAACAATGATGTCAGGAATTTTTTCAAAAGCTTCATGAAGCCCCTGGTTACCGGTTGTGGCGGTGAACACCTCATAATTGACTGAAAATTTTTCCTGAAGATAATTTAACAAGTCGAGGTTATCCTCAATGATCAGGACGGAATATTCTTTGATGTATTCACCTATCGGATCAATCTGCCTATTCTCCGCTGGTAATTCTTCGGTGATATAAACTTTTACTTGTTCAGTTAGTGAAACATTTCTGTCATCTGTGCTTATAAGAGAAAGCTTTGAATCTATAGGCTCACCGTATGGCATTGTGACCGTGAATGTACTTCCCTGCCATTTTCTGCTCTGTACCTCAATAGTGCCACCGTGCAAATGTACCAGTTCACGTGTAAGGGAAAGGCCGAGGCCAGATCCTCTTGATTCGCTAGTATTGGATTGATAAAATTGGTCCCAAACCTGCTGCAATTCCTCTGGATTCATCCCGCTGCCATTGTCAGAAACAGAAATAATAAAATTATTCGCTTCAGTGGTTAAATCCATATGTATTCTTCCATGCGCCGGGGTAAATTTCAATGCATTACTCAACAGATTGAGAATGATTTTTTCAAGAATATTTACGTCAAAATTGGCTATGATATCATGTTGTGGAAAGGAAAATTTCAAAGCAATATCTTTTTTAAGTGCGCCGTATCTAAAGCTTTCTATTATTTCATTCAGGAAAGACTGAACGTTATTGCTTGTTGGTTGCACATGAAATTTCTGATGTTCTATCTTTCTGTAATCAATAAGTTCATTGATCAGCTTCAGTAACCGATATGCATTCTTTTGAATCATCGTCAGTTCACGCTTTTCCCCGCTCTGGATTTTATCGCTTTCAAGGAGATCTTCCAATGGAGATAAAATCAAAGTTAGCGGGGTTCTGAACTCATGAGATATATTGGTAAAAAAATTAAGCTTGGCCTCAGTCGCTGCCTCTATTTTAGCCGAGGCATCGATTAGCTTATTTCGCTGATCCAGAATCTGGACGTTTTTCTGCTCAAGGCTTTTGTTAATTTTCCGGTTCTCCAATAGGGAGAAAAATGCCAGGCCTCCAAATATCACGGCCAATACCAGTGTGATCACAATAAAATTAAGCACCAGCTTTTGATTATCGTAGATTCGCAGCTGATCAGATAACATGGTTTGCTGGCGTTCAATATCTCTTTGCTGGCTGGATACCTTTGCCCATTGAAGTTTCATTAGCTGAACTAAAGAACTGTCGATCACTAAGCTCTGCAGGATATTTTCTTTTGAGAAAGGTTCTTTATTTAAAACTTTGAAAGCAATACTAATGGCTTCTTTGCCTCCTGTGGGATATAACACGCTGGCGGATATTTTCCCTTCACTGATCAGCTGTAGCCCACCACCCGGACCAGGAAGCGCATCCACTCCTATTACCTTAATATGTTCTGAGGCTTTATGATGACGAAGAAAATCTTTTGCACTCGCCGCCATAACATCATTGTGTGCAAAAATAGCATCAGATTGCAGGATCGTTTCTTTATTCTTTTCCAGTTCCAAAAGTGTACTTCGGGCAACCCAATTACCATAAACCTGAGCTGCTAATTTTATTCCCGGTGATTTATTTAACTCATCAGAAAATCCTTTATCACGCTCCATGGCCGGAGAAGATCCCGGTAACCCCAATATCTCAACCACTTTTCCATTTCCCTTGAGTAGCTTAGTGATGTATTGGCCAGCCATTTTGCCTACCTGATGGTTTTCGGCACCCACATAAGCGGTGTATTGGGAGGAGGAAGTTTTCCGATCAAGAACAATTACGGGAATTCCTTTATTATATACTTTTTCAACGATATCTGTTAATGGAGATGCTTCGTTTGGAGATATGATTAACAGATCAATATGATTATCGACCAATTCTTCCACCTGCTCAATCTGTTTCTTGCTGCTATTGTTAGCATCCATATAAATGAAGTTGGTTCCTGACCGAAGGGAAAGTTCCATTTTCATTTCTTCCAGCATCGTTTTCCTCCATAAATCAGAACCCACACATTGCGAAAAACCGATGGTAAACTTTTTTTCTTCTTTCTTTTCCGAACAGGAACTAAAGAAAAACAGCGTAGTGATCAGACCGAAAAGCCAAACTTTGACACCCTGGATATTAGCTATTTTCCGGAATATTTGATTATTCATTTAATAAAGCTATAGATTACTTTTCAATATTGGAAATGAGTGATAAATCCTCACCTGGCATCATGTAACCAAATTTAACATCTGATGTTACAATATTTAAGGTTGAACCTAACAGCCGAAGCAGACAAAGCTCAAATTACTCATAAACAACAACTTATGTTGATTTAATTTTTTAACGTTTTTGAAAGATTTTTAATAGTGCCACGAAGCCATTTGGCCTAATTTGCGATCGTTAACCAATAATAAACTTTTTATGAAAAAACATTCTGTCCTGGCGTGGTCCATGGTTGTGGCCCTAGGCGGCTTTTTGTTTGGCTTTGACACGGCAGTAATTTCAGGTGCTGAAAAATCGATACAGCAGTTTTGGAATCTCTCTGCTTTCTCTCATGGTCTAACCATCTCCATTGCACTTATTGGTACGGTAATCGGATCACTCGTAGGCTCCCGTCCATCTGATTATTTCGGAAGAAAAAATACACTTTATTTCGTAGCTGCTGCATACTTACTCTCTTCGCTGGGTACCGCCCTGGCAGATAACTGGTATATTTTTTTAGCATTCCGCTTCTTAGGTGGCCTAGGCGTAGGTATATCTTCTGTAACCGCACCTATTTATATTTCCGAAGTATCTCCGGCACACAGACGGGGACGGCTTGTAGGGCTTTTCCAGTTCAATGTTGTACTGGGTATATTGATATCCTATCTTTCAAACTATTTGCTCAGCCAGGGAGGCGAGGCATCATGGAGATGGATGCTTGGTGTTCAGGCATTTCCTTCAATAATATTCCTGGTGCTAATCTATTTTATTCCTGAAAGTCCGAGATGGCTTATACTCAAACGTGGTGCATACGATAAAGCACTGGAAATCCTGCGCATCATCAATCCGCTAAACTGCAATGAAGAGCTTGCCGCTATCAAAAAGTCAGGTGAGGATATGCAACGGGATAAATCTACGGACGGACTTTTTTCAGGTAAGTACAAAACACCTGTTATCCTGGCCGTGCTTTTTGCTTTCTTTAATCAGGTATCTGGCATAAATGCCATCATTTATTACGCGCCAAGAATTTTTGAGATGGCAGGGCTTGGTGCGCATTCTTCGCTTTTATCCACGGTCGGTATCGGAATGGTCAACTTTATCTTTACGCTACTGGCCATCAATATCATCGATAAAGTTGGTCGAAAAACCTTGATGCTTATTGGTTCTGTAGGCCTTATCGTATCCCTTGGACTTGTTGCATTTGCTTTTCTGGGTGGTTCATCCAGCGGTTTCGAAATCCCGATTTATGTAATGCTCTTTATTGCTTTCTTTGCTTTTTCTCAGGGCGCGGTGATTTGGGTATTCATTTCAGAAATCTTCCCAAATCAGGTTAGGGCAAAAGGACAAACACTTGGTAGTTCTACCCACTGGGTAATGGCAGCACTGATTGCATTCTGCTTTCCTTATCTGGCAGAATCATTTGGAGGTGCCAATATATTTTTCTTTTTCTCAGGGATGATGGTCTTACAACTGATTTTTGTATGGAAGATGATGCCGGAAACTAAAGGAAGATCACTTGAGCAGATCGGAGAAAATGTTGTTTTGATGCATTAAATGATACGTGAATAATATGATAAATAACCCAAACTATAGTTCTACTCCAGCCACATGTTATGGAGAAATTCTGTGGGACGTACTGCCAGACGGGCCACAGCCTGGAGGAGCACCATTAAATGTTGCTTATCACCTCAATAAGCTGGGCATAGGCTCAAGCCTGATCAGCCGGATTGGGAACGATGAAAATGGCCGGAAACTCCTTGGATTGATGGAAAACTGGGGAATAAATACCGGACTCTTACAAATTGATGAGCAATATGAAACTAGTCAGGTTCTGGCCAAAATGAACAATGGTAATGAAGTAAGTTATGAAATCGTGTTTCCGGTGGCCTGGGATTTTATTGATCAGGGTCAACAACTCCTCCAGCACATAAAACCAGCAACATACTTTATTTTTGGAAGTTTAGCGTCCAGAAACGAAACCTCAAGGAATACCCTTTATAATCTTTTGGATAATGACGCGATTAAAGTGTTCGATATCAATCTTCGTGCGCCCTTTATCAACCAGGCTCAATTAGGTCATTTATTATCAAAAGCAGACATCGTTAAGTTTAATGAGGCTGAGCTGGGTATTGTACAAATCATGTTCGGTGGTTCTTTAAAAGGGGAAGCTGATCAGGTACGGTTTATACAGGACCGGTTTAAAATCCCCGAGGTTATTGTAACCAAAGGTGAATTCGGTGCCTCATACTATAATTTAGATAAAACCTATAATGTTTGGGGAAATGAGGTTAAAGTAAAGGACACGATTGGCAGCGGCGATTCCTTTTTGGCTGCCTTTATTGCTGCCCACAGCCGCCGGGATCAACCATTGCAAATACTTAAAAAAGCGATTGCGATGGGTGCATTTATCGCAACGAAGAAAGGCGGATGCCCCGAATACAAATTTGACGAATACCAGGCTTTCTATAACGAATTATTTACGACAAAAACTGAAAGTAACAGTTCACACACTGCTGCTTAGAGGATAAAAACAAATAAACTACATAACCGGCAAATGCTGATTATATAGAGAGAAACTAACCATTATAAACCATATTTTATGAGAAAAGTAATACTTTGCTGTGTTCTTGTGTTTTGCTTTATGGCAAGTACATACGCACAAATCCGAAACATTACCGGGACGGTTACCGATAAATCCTCAAAACCTGTTCCGGGAGCTTCCGTCTATAATGTAGAGACCGGTAAATCCACACAAACAGACGAAAAAGGGAAATTTATAATCCAGGCCGCCGCAGGGCAAACCCTCCGCTTTATTTACATGGGTGCTCAGACAGTTAGTTCCAAGGTTGGCCCTACTTCGGTAGTAGACGCACAACTGGAAGTTTCCGCTACCAACCTGAACGATGTGGTGGTAACGGGCTACCAGACGGAAAGAAAAAAAGATCTGACAGGTGATGTGGCCATTGTGGATGTAGATGAACTTAAAAAGCAATCTGTAGCCAACCCGATGAAAGCATTGCAGGGCCAGGTAGCGGGCGTATACATCACAGGAAACGGAGCCCCCAGCGCTCCGGCAACCATCAGAATCAGGGGTATCGGAACTTTAAATAACAATGATCCCCTATACATTATCGATGGCGTACCTACCAAGTCAGGCATGCATGAACTCAATCAAGCTGATATCGAATCGATGCAGATTCTTAAAGATGCTTCATCTGCCAGTATCTATGGTGCCAGGGCAGGAAACGGCGTAATTGTAATTACCACTAAAAAGGGTAAAACCGGTAAGACACAGTTAAGTGGGAACGCTTACTCATCGCTTTCTACCTATGTCAATAAGTTGGATATGCTGGATGCGCAAGGTTATGGTAAAATTTTGTGGCAGGCTTATGTTAACAAAAACCTCGATCCTAATTCGAATGGATTGCGTTATCAATTCGACTGGAAGGTTGACCCAAACACCAATCAGCCTGTATTGAACAAGGTTCTTTTACCCGAATTTCTTAATTCTACCCAAACCCTTCGCACTTCAAATACAGATTGGTTTAAAGAAATATCCCAGCTTGGTATCATTCAGAATTATGATGCGCAGGTTTCAAGCGGCACTGAAAACGGACACTATTTACTTTCCCTCGGATACTTTGACAACAAAGGCATTGTAAGAACGACCGGATTCAACCGTATTTCAGCAAGAATAAATTCAGACTATAAGTTATTCAATGGTGGCTTGACGATAGGTCAGAACCTGAGCATAACCAAAACAAAAGAAGTTGCTGCCGATATTATCAATTCCGCACTGCAGGCATTGCCTATTATACCGGTGCATACCGTAGACGGCATAGGCTGGGGCGGTCCTGTTGACGGGATGAACGATCGCCAGAACCCTGTTCGCGTGCTGGAGGATAATCAACAGAATGGTTATGACTATATGAGGTTATTTGGTAATTTCTTTGCAGATGTTAAAATCGCCAAGGGTTTGGTATTCAAATCCAATTTCGGGATTGATTACGGTGACTATACCAGCCGGAACTGGCAAAAAAAATACCAGAGCGGTTACCTGGTTAATGATGTGAACAAAGTAATCAATACCCAGACACACAATGTAAAAACTACCTGGACCAATACCCTGAATTATAGCCTGGAGTCAGGCAATCATCGCCTTAATGCCTTTGCAGGAACGGAACACTTTGTTGAGAATAACAATACTTTTATGGCATCACGGGAAGGATTTGTTTTAGAAGATCCTGACTACCTGTATTTAGATGCCGGTACAGGAATAAAAGACAACAGCGGCAGTGGCGCAAAAAACGTGCTTATGTCTTATATAGGTAGAGCGAACTATTCTTATATGGATCGCTACCTCCTGTCTGCAACCATCAGAAGAGACGGTTCTTCCAGGTTTGGAGCAAATAATAAATATGGTTGGTTCCCTGCATTCTCAGGTGCCTGGAGAATTAGCGAAGAATCTTTCGTAAAGAATAATACCTCCATTGTAGACGATTTGAAACTTCATGCAGGATGGGGGAAAACCGGTAATCAGGAGATTAATAATAACGCGATTTATAATATTTACCTGTCCAATTACAATATCACTTCTTACGATATCAATGGAAACAAAAGCGGTGTGCTTCCTTCCGGGTTTTATCTATCCCAGAATGCCAATCCAAACCTGCGTTGGGAAGCAACAGAAATGAGCAATGTCGCACTCGACTTTTCGCTCTGGAAACAAAAACTTTATGGTAGTGTTGGCTATTACATTAAGAAAACCACCGGCATATTATTACTTCCTCCATACATTGGCGTACTTGGCGAAGGCGGTAATACCTATGTAAACGGGGCATCAATGGAAAACCGTGGATTTGAACTATCCCTGGGACACAAAAGCCGCTTAACTGATGATTTAAGCATTGATGTGAACGGGAATTTCGATATGGTTAGAAATAAGGTTACCTATTTGCCTCCGGCAGTAGTGAACGCCTACGGAGGTGATGGCAAGGGACAGAATATTCTGGGAAGAACCATTGGATCTTTCTTCGGTTATGTTGCCGATGGTCTTTTCAGGACTCAGGCTGAAGTAGATAATCATGCTGCGCAACCCAACAAAGGACTTGGAAGAATCCGTTACGTGGATTTAAACCATGACGGTGTTATCGATGTAAATGACCGTACCTGGATTGGAAATCCACTACCTAAATATACATATGGGTTTAACGCAAATATCAACTACAAAAATTTTGATTTCTCTTTTCTTCTGCAGGGTATAGGTGATGTAGCCGTACAAAATGAGGCCAAATCCTATACGGATTTCTGGAGTGCCGTTGAATCTTCCTCAAATAAAGGAGCAAGGTTATTAAACGCATGGTCACCTTCCAATCCGAACTCCGATATTCCGGCAGTAGCGCTTACAGATGATAATTTCGAATCTCGTCTTTCGACCTATTTTATCGAAAATGGATCTTATCTTAAACTGAGAAACGCTCAAATCGGCTATACATTTAACAAACAGCTGATCAGCAAGTTAAAAATGCAGAATCTTCGTGTTTACATCGGAGGAGACAATTTAGCCATTTTAATGAAGTCAAAATCCTTTACTGGTCTGGATCCGGAGACCCCAGGATTTGGCTACCCTAATCCATTGGTTGTTACAGCCGGAATTAACGTAAGATTTTAAATAATTGAAGATTTTATTATGAAAAAATATATAATCACCCTTGCTGTCTCGCTAATATTAGCCACGGGCTGCAAAAAAGCACTTGAAGTTGGACCTAAAGGTTCGCTTAACGAAAGCCAGGTTGCAACTCCGGCACAGGCCGAGGGTTTTGTAACCGCCGCTTATTCACAATTAGGAAACGATGAAATCAACAGGGCATTTAGTATGTATCAGTATGGAAATATCCGCGCTGATGATGCCTATAAAGGAGGTGGCGGTATCAATGATGGAGATGTTTTCCATAATATGGAGACTTTTATTGCCTCCAGACCTGATCAATGGAACTATGATGGCATCTGGTTTAATATCTATGTAGGCATCAGGCGGGCAAATGAAGGCATTAGAGTATTAAGCAAATTTAGCGAAGCGGAATATCCCTTGGTTAAAACCCGTTTAGCAGAGCTTCGTTTCTTACGCGGATACTGGTACCTGATGGTAGAAAACCTGTTTAAGAATATCCCGTATATTGATGATACAGTACCTTCAGATGACTACAAATTAGTGAAGAACAATGCACTAAGCAGAGATCAGATTCTGGAGAAGATTGCCGGTGACTTTCAGGCTGCTGCCGAGGCATTACCAGCAACCCAACCACAAATAGGAAGAGCCAATAAATTTGCTGCTTATGCTTTTTTAGCGAAAACACGTTTGTTCCAGGCTTACACGCAAAATGCAACACATGCCGTAACAGGAATCGACCAGAACAGGTTACAACAGGTTATTGATGCATCCGATCAGGTGCTGGCCTCATCTTATAAGTTACAGGCAGATTTTGCAAATAATTTCACCTCTGGAACATTTGAGAATGGTACTGAAGCGATTATGTCTGTTCAGTTTTCGAGTAATGATGGCGCAGGACGAGGCCGGGTAAACTTTGGTGATATGCTTACGGTACCACAAGGTATTGGATGCTGCGATTTCCAAAAACCGTCACAAACCCTGATGAATGCTTTCAGAACAACAACTACCGGGATACCGCTATTCGATACTTTCAACCAACAGAATGTCGATTTTACTACAAATACAGTCGATCCAAGGGTAGACCATACCATATCCAGACCTGGAGCTCCATGGAAATATGATCCTTCAAGAGTGGTTACAGCAAGCTGGAGCAGAAATATTCCGCTATACGGAACTTATAATTCTATGAAAGAAAACGTATCACCTGATTGTGACTGTTTTATAAATGTTGCTCCCTTTTTCGGCAATACAAAAGCCAGAATCATGATCAGGTTGGCTGATGTGATGTTATTTAAAGCAGAGGCACTGATTGAACTGGGCAGGCAGACTGAGGCTTTACCGATTATTAATGCAATAAGAGACCGGGCATCTAAAAGCACAGCAAAACTGGTGATGGCCAACGGACAGCCGACCTCCAAATACAATGTACAGCAATATGTTCCGGGAACAAACATCGTTTGGGATCAGGCAAACGCCAGAAAAGCTTTGCGATTTGAACGCCGTTTAGAAATGGCACTGGAAGGAGAAAGGTTTTTTGATCTCATCCGTTGGGGCGTAGCCGATCAGGTGATCAACTCGTTTTTTGATTCAGAAAAGAGCTTCAGAAGTATTTATACTACTGCAAGATTTACAAAAGGAAGAGACGAATACTTACCAATTCCTCAAAACCAAATCTTCTTTAGTGAAAACAACTATGTTCAAAATCCAGGTTACTAAACCTCTAAATGATTAGAAAATGAAATTAAAGCAAATATTGAAAGCATTTTTAGTCTTTGTAATGGTCTTACCATTCATAGGCTGCAAAAAGGATAAGAACAATGATTTTAAACTTGACAGCCAGGTACAGCTCGTGTCTTATTCGATTAATGGTATTGTTGCTACTATCGACCAAAAAACGGGTGCGATAAGCGTTAATGTTCCTTTTGGCACAGATATTTCAAATTTGACACCTAAAGTGGAAATGCCAGATGGCGCAACAAGTTCCATGAATTTTAATAAACCCATTAATTTTACAGGTGCCGTAGATTTCAGGGTAGTGAATGGAAATCTTTTTAAAGATTATTCAACAACGGTGAAAATTATTCCTCCACTCAAAAGCGTCTCTGTGGGTAGCTTAAAAGCATCGATAAATCACGATAACCGTACCGCAACGTTAATTCTTCCCGACGGAACAGATTTAGCTGGAATTAAGCCAATCATAGAAGCAGAGCAAGATGTTGTGGTTAGCCCGCTAAGTGGTACAGCACAGGATTTCAATCAACCAGTAACCTACACTTTCACCAAGGGTAATTTTACCACAAGTTACCAGGTCACCTTTATCAGCAATTCTATAAGCGAGTATGCGTTTTTAGGTACAGCAAGTTCAAGATCGGCAATAACTAACCCGGATGAAAAAGCAGCAAGTGACTGGTTTTTTGCCACCTACCCTACTGCAGACTATATTTCATTTGCCGCATTGGAAACCGGAAAGCGTCTTTCCAATTATAAAGTAATTTGGTGGCATTTCGATTCTGCACAGGATCTCCCAGCCCAGGCAACTAGTGCAGCCGTTATCAATGCGCTCAAGGCATACAGAAATGGAGGCGGAAGTTTGCTGCTAACCTCAATGGCGGGTAGGTACGTAGAGGCTTTAGGCGTGGTGCCGGCTGGTAAAGGGCCAAACAATGTTTTTGGAGATTTTGCCCTTGGCGCTGGCTTTATCGAAAATGGTAGCGATTGGGGGATCTCTTTCAAAGGCAAGGAATCTCATCCCCTCTTTCAGGGGCTGGAGACCTATGAAACCGGGAAGGCTAATCTTTTGCAAAAAGGAACATTCAGACTTAACCACACGGCCTGGTGGTTTCTTCCAGACTGGGGAGGTTACATGAATGGTGCAGGATGGCGTCAGCAGACAGGTGGAATAAACCTGGCATCTGAGGCATGGGACGATAACCTCGACGGCCGCGTTGGCATTGCTGAATGGCCTCAGGCAAATGGCCCTGGAAATGTAGTCGTAATCACCTTTGGTGCATACGATTGGTATTCAGAACCTCAAAATGGTGCGCCTACCAGTAATAGATTCATCACGAACATTCGCAGACTTACCAAAAATGCGATCGACTATCTAAAAAAATAATTTCACAATTAAATAGTGATTTAATATGGCATTGAAAAGAATATTATTAGCAGGAATGGCGATTTCGCTTTTCCTGTCTTGCACCAAAGAAAAAACCTACGCCCCGGCTGAACCTTTTAGCGAAGAGAAATTTAACATCTTCCCGAAACCACAAATAAGCCCGAATTCCACTACAGGCCAGTCGACAGGTTGGGTTGGTGATGTGATGCCTAGCTATGTGAACGGACAGTTCGAACTGTTTTTTCTGCACGATGATCCTGATCAGGTGAAGCAAAGTAGCACTGGTCAGCATGCTATCCACAAGCTGAGTTCTAAAAACCTGCTCGACTTCAGCTATGATGGCGAGATGATTCCTTATGGCAATAAATCTACTCAGGATAACCTCATTGGTACAGGCTCTATGGTAAAGGCTGGAAATACAAATTACTTTTACTATACAGGTTATAATGCAAATAACAGCTGGTTGCAGAATGCCAACAGTGCATTTGTAACGGGCAATACACGTGAAGCGATCATGTACGCCACCTGCAGCACAACTACAGGATGGACAAAGAAGTCTGGTTTTGCGCTCAAAGCACCAGAAGGTTATGCAACCACAGACTTTAGAGATCCGTATGTATTCTATAATACAGAGTTTTCTACCTACTGGATGATGGTGAGCGCTCAAAAAGAAAACAAAGGTGTAATACTCGTTTACACCAGTAGCGATCCGGCAAGTGATAACTGGCAATTAAGAGGACCTCTTTCTGTTGAAGGCGATTATCTGATGCTTGAATGTGCAGATGTTTTCAAAATTGATGACAAGTATTTTATGCTTTTTGCAGAAGACTGGAGCACAAGCCCGGGAACGCATTACAGGGTTGCATCGTCTTCAGCAGGGCCATGGTTAAAACCAGCAGATGGAATGGATATGTTTGACGGGCATCAGTTTTATGCCGGTAAAACAGCAAGTAATGGTACTGAACGTTATGCTTTCGGTTGGGCACACCGCCGCAGTCCGGAAAACGACAATGGTGTTCGCACCTGGGGAGGAAACCTCATCAGCCAGCAGATTACTAAGCTGGGCAATGATAAGCTTGCGGTGAAAGCCCCAATTAGCGTAAAAAGTTATTTTAGTAAAGATGCAGATGCCGTGGTGAGCACTCAGACCGGCACCGTTAGCGGATCGGCTGGGAACTATACCCTAACCGGAACCTCTTCAGCTTCAGGATACAGGTTTGCAACGCTTAACGGAACAACTATGGTTAAAGGAAAACTATCTTTAAGCAATCTTAACGGAACAGCCTCCTTAAACTTTAATGCAAAAACTGACCTTAACGGATCCTACCAGATCAGGTTCGAACCGGCATCAAATCGTATTGCCGCCTATAATAATGGCCAGGAAGTTACCCGCGTTCCATTTGTTTTCGAACAGGGAAAAACATACGACTTTAGTATTATTGTGGATGGATCGATCATCGTACTCTATCTCAACGATCAGGTTGCACTAACAAACAGAAGTTATAGTGCAAAAGGTACACCATGGTCGCTGACTGCTAATGGTTTAGAGGCAAAAGTTACTAATTTGAAGGTATCAACCCATTAATCGTCAGGATGATGAGCATTAAATTTGATTATAGGTTTGATTTGAGGTATATCCTCGGACTGTTTTTATTGGTGGGCGGATGCGTATATGCCCAGGAAATCGATAGAAAAGCACAGGAATACCGACCTATGTATCATTTCAGCCCAGCAAAAGGATGGATGGGCGACCCGGATGGACTTATTCATTATAACAATATTTATCATCTTTTTTGGTGGGGCCATGCGGTTTCAAAGGATCTGGTTCACTGGCAGGAAATGCGCAGACCTATGAAAGAGGGAATGGGATTTTCTTACTTCAGCGGTTCGGTGGTCGTAGACAAAATGAACACCGGAGGATTTGGAAAGAATAGTATGATCGCTTTCTATACCAAACACCTTCCTGGTGATTCACTTCCAGAAACACAAGCCATTTCCATCAGTAATAATGAGGGACGGAGTTTTGACTATTACCAGGGGAATCCGATTCTGGATATCAATAAAGTGTTTTTCAGGGATCCACAGGTTTTCTGGTATGAGCAGGATAAAAGCTGGAAGATGGTCGTTTCCAGACCTGACGTCCAGCAGATTCATATTTATCAGTCATCGGATCTCAAAAACTGGACTTTTTGCAGCAGCTTTAAAGGCCTGGGTGCCAAAAACTCATTCTGGGAATGTCCTGACCTTTTCGAACTTCCGATTGAAGGAAGCAATAAGAAGAAATGGGTGCTGATCATCGGACGAGGTCCGAATAGAGTGCAGTATTTTGTGGGTGATTTTAATGGAAAAACTTTTGTGACCGATGAAAAGCTCGCTGATTACCTTAGTGTTGGAAAAGGCATCAACGGGTCTGTTTTTGAGAATTTTGAGGGTAAAAATTCAAAATGGTCTGAGTTTCCCGAAGCGCATGAAAACAAAGTATCTGGTGTCACTGATTATTTAGGTAATCATTACCTCAGTACAGCAAATGTTACTGGGGCAATTGTCCGGTCAAAATCCCAGGCTTTCACCATAACCACTAAAGCCATTAATTTTTTGCTTATGGGTGGAAATCACCAGGATAGCACCTGCATAAATCTTTTGGTCGATGGCAAGGTAGTAAGGACAACCACTGGAGATAATACCAAAGTATTTAAATGGAACGGATGGGATGTACGCCCCTGGGTAGGCAAGAAAGCACAACTGGAACTTGTAGATCTGAGCAAAGATACGACTACGGGGTTCATCGCTGTAGATCATATCCTGTTTTCTGATCAATTAAGCAATCAACATCTTGAACACGCCTTATGGCTGGATGATGGACCTGATTATTATGCCACCAGAACCTGGAGGGACTATGACAACAAAAACGGCCTGGCCGACACCGTTCATGCCATAGGCTGGATGGGGAACTGGGATTATGCACGCAGGGCACCATCAAAATGGGGAAAAGGCTTTCAATCCATTCCCAGGGTAATGACTTTAAGAGAAACGCCATCCGGACTGAGGGTTTTTCAGCAGCCGATACCGCAGCTTGCCCAACTTCGTGATAGTGGTATTCGTCAACAATTACAGCTAAAAGATGTTCAGTCTATCAAAAACTTTAAGCCCGGTGTGAATTCTTATGAACTCGACGCCACGTTCACCGTTGGAACCGCTAAGGCATTTGGATTTAACCTGCTCGTTGGTGAAGGCAGAAAACTGGAACTAAGATATGATCCGCAGCTTGGTGAACTTACCTTAGACCGTCGCAACTGCACCAACTTCATTACGGATACCGCTTTTACAAAATCGTTTGCAAAAAAGTATGCTGTACCCTTAGATTTGAATAATGGTAGCCTTCGTTTACATATCTTTATCGATCGTTCTTCGATTGAAATATTCGCGAATGATGGAGGAAAGGTGGTGAGTGCCACAACATTTGCCGCTGACACTCAACTTGGTCTGGAAACTTTTTCCGAGGGTGGAAATACAAAATTAAATATCCGGGCCTGGAAACTCAAAAGCATATGGTAAGCACTAATAATTAATTATATTTTAAACTTACAGAAATGGAAATAAAAAGAATTTTATACTTTGGTTTACTCATTGCATCTTTTTTTTATGGATGCACGTCGACGAGGATGGTGCATCAAAAAAGTGCAGATACGGAACCCTATCGCCCAAAATACCATTTTACGCCTAAAGCCCATTGGATGAACGATCCAAATGGAATGGTCTATTTGAATGGAAAATACCATTTGTTTTTTCAGTACAATCCCGATTCCACTATTTGGGGGCCCATGCATTGGGCGCATGCAATAAGTAAGGATATGATCCACTGGGAAGAGCAGCCGATAGCGCTATATCCGGACAGCCTTGGAACGATATTCTCTGGTAGCGCGGTCATAGATAAGGATAATACGGCGGGATTTGGTAAAAATGCGATGGTCGCAATCTTTACTCATCACAACAAGAAAATTGAAGATCAGAAGACAGGGCTTCACCAATATCAAAGTCTCGCTTATAGTCTTGATGAAGGTAAAACCTGGACGAAGTACGCTGGAAATCCTGTTCTTCCAAATCCCGGCATCTGGGATTTCAGAGATCCAAAAGTAATGTGGCATGCCGCTACCGGAAAATGGATCATGACCTTGGCCACAAAAGACCGGATCACATTTTATTCCTCTCCTAATTTAAAGAAATGGAGCAAGGAAAGCGAGTTTGGCGAAAAGCTGGGTGCTCATGGTGGCGTTTGGGAATGTCCTGACTTATTTCCACTCGAACTTGACGGCAAAACACATTGGGTACTCCTGGTGAGCATCAATCCGGGCGGGCCTAATGGTGGTTCAGCCACACAGTATTTTACCGGTGATTTTGACGGAAAAACTTTTAAACCAGATGCTGAAAAGCAAAAATGGATGGATTACGGCACTGACAATTATGCGGGTGTTACTTTTTCCAATACCGGAACAAGAAAAGTGCTGATGGGATGGATGAACAATTGGAACTATGCCAATGTCATACCTACCGGATCCTGGCGAGGCGCAACCACCCTACCCCGCGATTTGACCCTTAAAAAAGTTGGTCAAGAGATTTATCTTGCTTCTACTCCTGTTAATGAAGTATCTAAGCTGGAGAAAGTGGTATTTGAACGCAAAGAATTGACTGGAATTAATTCGTTAGATCTTTCAGCAGGTTTAAAAGATGGGAAAGGTACTAAGATTGAGATGCAGGTTAATAGTCCGGGCGACTTCAGCATTGAACTTGGAGATGGAAAAAACCAGAAGCTTATTATCGGTTTCGAACAGGATAAAGGTTATTTTATTGACCGCAGTCATGCCGGAAATAGTAGTTTCGAGAAAGATTTCGCAAAAAAATATAGTTCGCCAAGAATTTCAAATGCGGCCACCAAAAAGGTAGTGATATACATTGACGCAGCATCTGTAGAGCTATTTGCAGACAATGGACTTACTGCAATGACTGAAGTATTTTTTCCAATTCAAAAAAACACCTTACTGCAAATAAAAAGTCCGCAGAAAATTGATGTTCCAATGGTAAAGGTTTCTACGGTTACACGCATTAACTAAATCGGCCACAAATGAAACAGTACAATGTCACTAAGTTTCTAAGAGAGTGATCCGGCTTTGCGATCAGCAAGGTTAATACCTTAAGAAAGAGTCTGCCTGGCATTTAGCCGGGCAGACTTTTGCATTTATACAAATCTCCTTGTAATAATCAGTAGAATGTGACCAAAACAGGTTTAATTGTAGCTGAATCTGATTGGTCCGTTTTTTCACAAAACAAAGGAGTAGAAATGACAGTTGAAGATAAATCGTCTTTTCGACCGCAGTGAGGCTAAATCATAAATATAGATTGTCATCCTGAAGGATAATTAATTCATAAATCAATATTAAAGACAGATCTTTTTGGCAAATGGCAGGCTGCGCGAGATCGTCATTCCCAACTAGATTGGGAATCGTAATGCAAGTGCTTTAAGATTCCCGCCTGCGCGGGAATGACGGTCGTGCTAGTGATTCTGCCTATGGTAGCGGAGTCGAATACCACATTAATATTAACAATACAACTCCTTAATTCAGGGTACAAGCACAACCTTGCCATAAGCCGTCCGTGATTCCGCCAATTTCATGGCCGCTGTAATTTGAGCTAGGGGAAACCGGGCAGCAATTTGCGGTTTAAGCGCTCCACTGGCGAGCAAAGTGGTGAGCTCCGTAAAAGTTTCCCTGAGTTGTTCCTGGAAAGCTTCGCTGCCTTTTCCATCCCAGATATTGTAGAAATAGGCTTTGCGACCATTAGGCATGATGTTCCACCAACCTAACTGTATCAATACTTTTAAAAACGGGATCAAAACATTACCCTTGTCATTCAATGCCGAGGCAATGGCATAACAAACAAGTACACCACCTTTAGCAAGCAGGCCAAAAGACCTGGCAAAACTCGCTCCGCCCAAATGGTCAAAAACCGAATCTACTCCACCGGGTGAAAGTTTAAGCACACTCCCCGCTAAATCAATATCGTTATAATCTACCGGCAGCACGCCTTGTGCCCGCAATGTTTCATGGTGACGAGGTGAAGCAGTTCCAATTACCTTAACACCGGCATAAAGGGCCAGTTGTGTCAGAATTGTTCCAACTCCACCATTGGCACCGTGAACCAGGATCGTTTGTCCACGCTTGATCTGGGCTTTTAGGTGCAGCATTTGCCAGGCAGTGATGCCATTAACAATTAGTGTTTCAGCTTCGAGCGGATCAATAGCTTCAGGAACAGGTAGCAAATCGCTGGCCGAAAGCAGCACATAGCTTGCCCAGCCCCCAATCTTTGTCATGGCAGCTACGCGTTTACCCATTAAAGCTGGGTCAACGCCTGGCCCTGTTGCAACCACCCTACCAACAAGATCATAGCCCGGAACGAAAGGAAACTTGGGCTGCTCATAATACCTGCCACGGCGCATGGACTGCTCGGCAAAAGCTATGCCGCTGGCTTCCATTTTTACCATTACCTGCCCGGCAGCAGGGCTATCTAGTACACGGCTTCTAACTAATAATCCGTCCGGCTCAATGATGCCTGGCATAATTACTTCTGTCGTATTGAAGCTGGTTTGTCCTAAATGTTTAGTGTTTTGATGATTTTCAGTATTATCCTGAATACTGTTTCCATTTTTTGTAAGTGATTCCATATTTGCCTCTGTTTAATTTGAATGAACAGTACAAATGTATAGGAACAGACCGCGGGGAAATTGTAAGAAAACGAAATGGCTGCTCAATTTTCTTATATTAAATATCCTCAGGTAGCTATTTCAGATCAGGCTGATCATCCTCAATCTAACTAAGTAATACACTGCTGGAATAATTATATTATGGCTGGGATGGATAGGTATCACTCACTACACAGAAACTTCCATTGTTTAAGTTTTTAATAAACTGTTGAGGTGCAAGACCTAAGAAATACTTAAAGTCTTTGATCAGGTGACTCTGGTCATGGTAATCGTGCCTGGTGATCAGGTCAAAAATTGCTATCTTCTGATTGCTCCGGGCAAGGATATACGCAATAACTTCTTTAAAACGTAAAAAGCGCAGCAACTCTTTAACAGAATAGCCGGTATGCTTTTGAAATTTCAGCTGAATACTTCTTTCTGAAAGACGGGTATCAGCCGCTATAGCCTTTACCGGATCAACACAGGGGTCGAAAAACTGGGCAAGGTTACTGATTATCGTCTGCAGTACCTGATCGTTTTCCTTTAACAAACCTACGGCTGACTGCTTAAGTAAACCCACTTTTTGCTCTGTTGTAGGCAGGGCTGCTAATTCTTCCCAAAGGCGATCAAAAAGACCATCATCCTTTAAAATCTCTGCACCTTTCAGTTCCTCGCCAGTCAGTCCCGTTAAAGGCATGCCAAACAAGCGCTGAAAACCATTGAACTTAAAATTAACAACCAGAGCATCTGCACCGGGCAGCAGTTCATAGTTCAGCATCTGTCGGAGCGGACCGATTACAGCGCTACGACTGATCACTTCAGTATCCAGAAGATTATTGTGAAAGGAAATGCGTACAGGTACACCAAAGTTAAATACCAACATCATTTCCAAATTCGGACAAACATGCCTGGTAATAGGTGTTCCGCCTGGGGCAACCAGCATGTGATAGAAGCTAGTAATTACATCTTCTAAAGGTGGCTCTACGAAAAATAATGCTTCATTTATGTCCGTTTCTTCCATTACTTCATTTCGTTTTCTTACAATTCCG
This sequence comes from Pedobacter sp. D749, assembly GCF_019317285.1. Lineage (NCBI taxonomy): Bacteria > Pseudomonadati > Bacteroidota > Sphingobacteriia > Sphingobacteriales > Sphingobacteriaceae > Pedobacter > Pedobacter sp. D749. The sequence goes on along the minus strand of NZ_CP079218.1, from coordinate 843,588 downwards.
GGATCCGCAAGCAGGTTATGTTTGCCTTATCAAATTTAATGATTACAAGTCAATTAATACATACCCAAATGCATCTGCCTTGATGCAATGCTAACACTGATGTTAAACACTAAAAACTAATTCGAAACGATGAAAACGATCTGCCTGATTAACTTCTTATCTTCGGCTTTTGTAATAGCCTGTAACTTTGAACTTTCTGACATCCCTTATTTTAATGGTGTATTCCATAATGCCTATTTTACTTCATTGGCAGGTATGAAACTTCTTTTAAAAGGATTGTCTTAACCTTTTATCCTCACTAATGGATTTCTAATTTGCCCGCAGAATATCTAAAATATGAAAATAGCTAGATTACCGACACCAGTTTTGTCAAAAGTCAAGAAATAAACAATATCTTAAGGGATATCGGCCAACTGAAAATATTTAATATATTTCAGTACCTTGAACTGGCCACCAGTATATTAAACTTATAATAAAAGCCGGGAAGGTCTTTTTAGATGGAGCTTAAATAAAATTCTAGTCTATGCTGTCACCAAAAACGAAAAGAAATATAGAACGCGTTATTCCTTTCGGCGTATTGTGGTTTATCTTTAGCCTTGTTTATTGCGTACTGGAAAAAGGTATTATGGGCCATTTAGACGCTTATCCAGCTACCGGTGTTCCCTATAATTTTGGAAGAAGTATAATTGCAATCCCGACTGCAGGAATGCTCATGGGGATACTTACCGGGATCCTGGAGATTGGTTATTTTAGCAAGTGGTTCATCAAAAAAAGCTTCACCAGGAAAATTGTATCTAAATCGGTCATTTATCTGTTCATTGTAATCACATTCCTTACTGTCATTACGCTAATTAATGTGCTTTACACACAGAAAGGATATCCTTTCAAAATCCTTTCATCGCCAGCTTTGGCCTTTTTAACTGACTACGCAATGATCGGTATTATGATCTATATGGGTGCAATAATTTTGATTACCCAATTCTATGCTGAATTTAGCGCTAGTTTGGGCCAGGGTACACTGCGTAATTTTTTTTTGGGAACATACCATCAACCTGTGCAGGAAGAAAGGATATTTATGTTTCTGGATATGAAGTCATCAACTACAATAGCCGAAAAGCTGGGGCATGTCCAATACTTCGAAATGTTAAGAGAATATTTCTTTGACCTTTCAAGTGCAGTTATTGACTATGCCGGCACGATTTATCAGTATGCTGGTGATGAAATGATTATATGCTGGAAGCTGAAAGACGGGTTAAAAAACAATAATTGCATCGAGTGCTTTTTTGCTATGAAACATGTTTTAGAAAAGGAAACTGAAAAGTACAACAACAGGTATGGTTGCTTGCCAAGCTTCAAAGCGGGATTGCATTACGGTATGGTAACTACCGGGGAAATCGGATCGCTTAAAAAAGAAATTATTTTTACGGGAGATGTGCTCAATACTTCAGCAAGGATCCAGGGACTTTGTAACCATTTCAATACTGATCTGCTTTTATCTGAAGATCTGGCAAAAATAATTCAGTTTCCCAACAATTACATCATAACATCAGTTGGGGATAACGTTTTAAAAGGCAGAAGCAAATCAACGGAGCTATTTTCCATTTCGAGAAGAATTAAATAGACAAATAAAGTGATGACTGAAAACATGTTTCGCCATTACTTCAGAAGTCATTTTTCACCTTTAAAATATCCAACTTCTTTGTTTATCGATAGAACATAAATTAGGACAATGCGATAATTAATTGTTATGCGAAAAGTTAAATCCATTTTTATAAATATCATATATGCGAACCACATCTGCTGAAGAGCCGGAATATCCAATATAACATATAATTTACGTTAAATCACTTGCTATAAATAAACGTTATAGATACATTTAATAATTATTTCTAACCAAAATGAAAAAATTATTTTACTTGTTTATCCTTATCAGTTTATCAGCTGCTGTGCATGCGCAAAGCGGGCGGTCGGTTTTGGATTTTGACCAAAATTGGATGTTTAACCTGGGCGACATACCCAACGGCCAAAACGTTGATTTTAATGATGCCAGCTGGCGAAAATTAAATTTACCTCATGACTGGAGCATAGAAGGCGAATTTAAAAAAGAAAACCCGGCCACTGTGGAAGGTGGCGCTTTGCCAGGCGGTATAGGCTGGTACCGTAAAACCTTTACCATCCCGCAAACGGATAAAGGCAAATTGATCTATATTGCTTTTGACGGTGTTTATCAAAAAAGCGATGTATGGATAAACGGTCATCATTTAGGTTACAGACCAAACGGTTATATCAGTTTCAGATATGAACTTACGCCCTATTTAAATTATGGCGGTAAAAATGTGATAGCTGTAAAGGCTGATAATTCTTTACAACCAAATTCCCGCTGGTATTCTGGTTCGGGCATTTACCGCAATGTTTGGCTGATAAGCACCAACAAAATTGCCATTAACCATTGGGGTACTTTTGTAACCACACCAAAGGTAAGCACCAGTCATGCCGATGTTAACCTGAGCGTTAGCATAAAAAACGCGGCAGGCAATACTCAACTTGCCACTGTTGTCAGCAGCATATATGCCAACGGCAAAGTAGTAGCAAGCAAAACCCTTACTGGCCTTAGTTTAAAGGATACGGTTACTACCATAAGCCAAAATTTCGGTGTTAATAAACCGGTATTATGGTCGGTTAACAAACCATTCCTGTATAAAGTACAAACCAAAATATTGGTGGATAATGTTGTTGTTGATCAGTATGAAACACCGCTGGGTATCCGTTATTTCAATTTTGATGCCGATAAAGGCTTCAGCCTTAACGGTGTTTACATGAAAATAAACGGCGTTTGCCAACACCATGACCTGGGCGCGCTGGGCACAGCATTTAATGTGCACGCGCTGGAGAGGCAGTTTAAAATATTAAAGGAAATGGGCGTAAATGCGATACGCACTTCACACAACCCACCCGCACCACAGTTTTTAGACCTTGCAGACCGCATGGGCCTTATTATTATGGACGAAGCATTTGACGTATGGCAGGTTCATAAGAGGCCTCAGTTTGACGCTCATCTTTTCTTTAAGGAATGGCACAAGCGCGACCTGACAGATCAGATATTGCGCGACAGGAACCACCCTTCGGTGATCATATGGAGTATTGGAAATGAAATACCCGAGCAAAGAGATACCAGCGCGACACGTATAGCCCGCGAGCTTGCCGGTATCATTCATCAACTGGATACCACAAGGCCAATCACTACAGGCAATAACGAACCCGGCCCGGGCAATAAAATTGTCGAATCGGGCGCTGTTGACCTCTTAGGTTACAATTACCATAACGATAAACTGGCCAATTTTCAGAAGGATTACCCCGGTAAAAAATTCATTGGTACGGAAACTGCTTCGGCGCTGGAAAGCCGTGGTGTTTACAATACTTCGCCCGATACCATTAAACGGTGGCCGGGAGGCGGGGTAGTGAATGGCAAAAGGGTAAGCTGGAAAATGAATGCTGATCATACCGTTAATGCTTATGATAATATTTCGGCACCCTGGGGTCATACCCATGAGGAAACCTTGAAAATATATAAAAAACATGCTTTTCTATCAGGTCAGTTCGTATGGACCGGGTTTGATTATATAGGCGAACCATGGCCTTACCAGTGGCCGTCCCGCAGTTCATACTTCGGGATAGTAGATCTGGCTGGCTTTCCTAAGGACGTTTATTATTTATATCAGGGCGAATGGACCAATAAAACAGTGCTCCACATATTACCGCACTGGAACTGGGAAGCTGGTAAAGTTGTTGATGTTTGGGCCTATTACAGTAATGCTGATGAGGTTGAACTGTTTTTAAACGGCAAATCATTAGGTACAAAATCGAAACAGGGAGACAGTCTGCACATTGCCTGGAAAGTAAACTATGCGCCGGGAACCTTAAAGGCCGTATCGCGCAAAAATGGCAAAGTGGTGAAAACTACCGAGGTTAAAACTGCAGGTGCGCCAGCCAGGATAGAATTAAGTGCCGACAGGAGCACCATACGTTCAAACGATCATGATCTTTCTTTTATTACCGTTAAAATTGTAGATAAAAATGGCATAATGGTGCCGAATGCAGATAATGATGTCAAATTCAAACTGTCAGGAGCCGACAGCTTCCTTGCGGGTGTTGATAATGGAAGCCAAACCAGCCACGAATCATTCAAAGCCGATCATCATAAAGCATTCAATGGTTTGGCTCTGGCAATTATTGGCGCTAAAAATAAACCGGGTACCGTTACAATAACAGCAACAGCCGATGGCTTACCTTCTGCATCGTTGCCCATTACTATTAAATAAACCAATTGGCTATGAAAATGCTTTCTGCTTACCATAGCAGAGGGTAATTGTTGTGTTTGCCAAAAAATGTTGCTTAAGTTTTTCCGCTGCTTCCATAAGATCAAGTATTTTATTTGAAACAGTTTGAGACTTGAATGTGAAATCTTTATTTGTCGATATTGTTACTTTTTGTTCCGCTACTGATGCTGATAAAGGCTTTTAAAGCAGGGGAAAGTGGAACATCTTTTCTGTAGACCAAAATCGTTGTCATAAGACCCAACTCCTTTGGCAGAGGGAATGTTTTTATATTTCTATTACCATAAAACGTACTTATGATTTCTTCTGGCAGAACACTAAATCCAATACCGGATTCAATGAAATTTACAACGCCTTCAATGGAATTCATTACTGTTTTATGATATTCGGCAATACCTTTACTTACAAGCCAAGAGTCAAGTTTAGCTCTAAAGACGCAGCCCTGATCGAAAACTATTGTTTTAAGCGGATTTTTTTTAAGTAAAACATCCAGGTTTTCACAATCTGCCGGAGCAACAATTACAACCTGTTCGTCCTTTATTTTAATTTGTTCAAGCTCAGGAATGTCAAGTGGAGCAGGGATAAATGCAGCATCTAGTTTATAATTCAACACATCACTAATTAAGCTGGCTCTCATCGCGGATCTAAAATCCAGGTCAACAAAAGGGAATTTAGAGGCAAGTTCATTAACAAGTTCAGGCCCTTTCAGGGTCATCATCGTTTCCAAAAATCCAATTTTAATCTGGCCCTTTACGATGTCACTTTTACCAATCGACCTTTTTGCCTCATCCAAAATATGGTTGATTTGCTTGGTATACCTAATAAGTTTTTCGCCTTCCGGAGTTAATTCGACCTTGCGGTTGTTTCTGGTAAAAAGTAGTGCGCCAAACTCCTCTTCCAAATTTTTTATACGGGTAGTTACATTTGATTGAACTGTAAACATGGCTTCAGCAGCCTTTGTAAAACTGCCATAATGCGCAACGGCTTCAAATAAATTAAGGTCATTCGTGTTCATAAATCTTAAATTGAGATACATAGTATCTTTATAAATCATTTTGAAAGATTAAATATCAGGTTTACTTTTGAATAAAAAAAAGGAAAAATGAAAAAACTAAAAATAGCCTTCACGATCATCTTAACTGGCTTATTAGGAAGAACAGAAATTATGGCACAATCAAACACAGTTAAAACAAGTCCTGCTTTAGAAGTTGGGCTTGTTCATCACCGCAAAGTAAATGTAAACGGACTTTGCGTAGCTTATAGAGAGTCAGGCCCGGCAGGAGCACCCACAATATTATTATTGCATGGTTACCCAACATCGTCACATATGTTCCGCAATCTGATACCGGTGTTAAACAAAAAATATCACGTTATAGCCCCTGATCTTCCTGGATTTGGAAATACTGATCTGCCAGACCGTACAACTTATAACTATACTTTTGAAAATCTGGCCAAAACAATGCAGGGTTTTATTGATGAATTAGGTTTAAAAAGGTTTGCAATTTATGTATTCGATTATGGTGCACCAACCGGATTTCGTCTGGCACTTGCAAATCCAGAGAAAATTACGGGGATTATTTCGCAGAATGGTAATGCCTATGTAGAAGGATTGAGTACGGGGTGGAATCCAATTCAGAAATATTGGAAAAATGACACCCAGGAAAATAGAGATGCACTAAGGTCTTTTTATAGCAAGGAGGGAACGAAATTCCAATATTTTACTGGTGTTACCGATTCATCGCTTATAGCTCCCGAAGCTTACATTTTGGATCAGTATTTTCTAGATAGACCAGAATCTGCAGAAATTCAGCTTGACCTGTTGAAAGACTATAAAACAAATGTTGATCTGTATCCATCGTTTCAAAAGTATTTTAGAACCAATAAACCAAAATTGCTTGCTGTGTGGGGAAATAAAGATCCATTTTTTCTTCCAGCCGGAGCTGAGGCCTATAAAAAAGATATTCCAAACGCAATAGTAAAATTTTATGATACCGGCCACTTTGCGTTAGAAACCCATGCACAGCAGATAGGAAATGAAATACTGAAGTTTCTCTCCACCCTTCCAAAATAAGATCTTCGGGTATAATACTGCCTAAATGTGAAAACTTTGTACCTGGAGTTGGCAGGTTGAAGAGAATGGTTATGTGTATTTAATCATGTTGGTAGAGCGTCTTAAGATATCGAAAATACAATGATCAAAGCAAGCCGCGCATAAGCCGGAATTTTTCAAATACAAATAAATCAAATGATTGATGGAAATTAAAAACCCAGTACCACCGTTTAACTACGATTCCGCGGTGAAGAAAGTTATGCTTGCAGAGCACGCATGGAATAGCCGCAATCCTGAAGTAGTATGCATGGCCTATACCCTTAATACAGAATGGCGCAATCGGTCGGAATTTATCTCCGGCCGTGAAGAAGTCAAAGTATTTTTAGCAAACAAATGGGAGAATGAACTTGACTACAAGCTTAAAAAAGAACTTTGGGCATTTACTGATAACCGTATAGCAGTTCGCTTTGAATATGAATGGCATAACCATCAAGGGCAATGGTTCCGCAGCTTTGGTAATGAGCTTTGGGAATTTGATAAATACGGGCTAATGGAGAAACGGTTCGCAAGCATCAATGATCTGGCCATTGATGAAAAAGATCGAATGCTATAAAATAGGATAAATACTAATATTTAAAAGGCGCTGGTATATTGTTAGCGCCTTGCCAGTTTCATATCAAACTAATAATCTGAGATAACCATTTTTGATAATGCTCATCCTAAACATCCTTATTCTAGCACTAAGCCTTTCTTTTTAATGCCAAAAAAGTAAATATCCTTACCGCTTATCCCGTAAAGCCTGTTATCGACAATCTTTACCGAAAAGTCCGAAGGCTTTACACCGGTCAGCCTCTTCAGGGCTTTGCCTATGGTATTCACAAAATAAACATTGTTCCGGTCGGCTGCATAATAAGTGTGGCTTTGGTCAAGATGATCAGCATCAAAGCAGCCAGGCACTTTCTTAAAAGTGTCAACATCTACGCCAGGTACATTCCTGCCCCTAAAAAACAGGCTTTCCCTGTCCCGGGCAACATTTTGCCAGATAATGCTGAAGGTCTTTGTATCAGCTCCTTCCACAATATCTGTAAGAAAATAAACTTTATTACCTGCCCGAAGATAATACTCATTATATTTTTCCGCCTTGCTGTAATCATATGGCAGGCACCGGTCGTACCAATAATAATTGTTCCCGTCATAACCAATGCCATCTGCGGCATTTATAACTTTAAATGTTTCAGGCTTTGCTCCCTCAATAACAGAAGCGTTGCACATATAGCTGGTAACATACACCCTATTTTGATCCCTGAAATAAAAAGTCTTGTCCTCAAAAGCTTCGACCATCTCAAACGAATCGTAATCGATTGTCTTTTTTAGGCTGGTAAATTTTTCCGAATCATACAGATAAATGCTTCTGTCTACAAGCGTGAAGCCGTGTCCGAGATCTTTCATATGTCTGGCATTTAAGTTAAGCGCATACAAGTTACAAGGTTAAAATTTAAATAAAACCTTTAAAAACACAAAACCCTAACAATCAGATTGTTAGGGTTTAAAAAGTGTACCCGGAGCCGGAGTCGAACCGGCACGGTTTCCCACAGGTGTTTGAGACCAGCGCGTCTACCAATTCCGCCATCCGGGCATTCTTGTTGGACGGGGTTGCAAATGTAGATAATGAAACCTTAATTCACAAAATTATTTTCAATTAAATTTAACTTACTGAAAAGCAATTATTTTGGTCTTTCGTCTTTTAATTTGCGATCTACCACAAAGGGCATAAATGGTAAAAGTGATGCCAAAAAGATGAGAATTGCTTTACCAAACTTCCATTTTTGCTCTTGCCAGGCCAAAACTAAGGTAGCTGCGTATAGTACAAATAATAATCCGTGGGCCCAGCCAGTATATTTTACATACAGAGGAAGGCCTGCAAAATACTTTAAGGGCATGGCCACAAATAACAAAAGCAGGTAGGATATGCCTTCTGCTACGGCTACTTTACGAAAAATAGAAAGGGAGCTATTCATAAATCTGATTGTTTGTTCCGAAAGTAAAACAAAGCTTTTGCCTGGCAAAAACTAAAAAATGATTTTACAATCGGGTGTTTAACGCTGAAGACGCTCCTATCATTTAACCACAAAGCGCACAGAGTGAAGGCACAGAGAACGCAGAGTTAGGAGACTATTCATTTGCAACATATCTTCGGACTTCCGATATCGGACTTCTGACTCACTCATCATATACCATTTAATTGCAAAGGGTCATGAGTTAAAGAGTAACGAACATATTTAGGAGACTATTTCTTTGACATCATTATCTTCGGACTTTCCGCCGTCCGACTTCGGCCTAATGCCCTCATCCATTTTCCATTCCCCATCTTCCATCTACTTCTGTTTCACCAATCGCTCTCTAATCCTATCAATATATTTCTGTCGGTAAAAATTATCCTTAATCGAAGGCAGTAGTGCATCGGATGCTGTTGGATTGCTATCAAAACGAGCTATCAAATCATTCAATTCGTTAGCCAAGCCTTTTTCTATGGCATCAACATCTCCTTTTACCTGTGCTAGCTTTTCGGCATCCGGTTCAAACTCCAGATCCATTAAAGCCTCATTTACATCCATCATTTCCATTAGAAAAGATTGCGGCAGTTGATAACCCTCGTCTGTTTCTACTATCCCTTTCAACTCGAGCACGTATTTTAAGCGTTTTTTAGCATTGCTCAGCGTTTGGTAAGCCTTATTGTTCAATGTTGACAGGTTTAGCACTTCCTGCTGCTTCACTTCGCTTTCATTGGCATAAAAATCGGGGTGAAACTGTTTGCTTAAAGCATAAAACTTTGTTTTTACCGCACTTTGGTCCGGATTAAACTGGATCGGTAACTCGTAAAAATCGAAATAATTAGTATCTGGTTTTGCTTCGCTCATACTATGTATTAAATTAAAAAGCCGCAGATGTTCAGATCGACTGGTCAAATCTGCGCATCTGCGGCAATGATATAAATTTGGTTTTACTTACCGAAGGATTTTAAAATATCATTACCAAAAGCAAACACCATTAAACAGATCAGGATTACAAAACCCACAATCTGCGCCTTTTCCAGTACTTTTTCGCTTACCGGCTTACGTTGCACCATTTCGATCAAAAGAAACACGACATGGCCTCCATCTAAGCCTGGAATAGGCAATAAATTCATAAATGCCAATGCCATCGAAATTAATCCTGTTAAAGTCCAGAATTTAACCCAGTCGAAAGTACTTCCATACACCTTCGCAATTCCAATCGGACTGCTGATGTTACGTGCACTTAACTTTCCCGTGATCATTTTACCAATGCCCTTCGCATTATCTACAAAAGTGCTCCATGCCATGTTCGCACCAACTGGTAACGACTCGATAAAGCCAAAATCTACATGTGCAGTTTCAGGCATTTTCAGGTTAGGACCAATTCCAATTGTTCCGTCTTTACTTACTTTAAGATCGAATGTTACTTCTTTTCCCTTGCGCAATGCTTTAATGGTAATGGGTTTTAGCTTATTTGTAGACACCTCTTCTTTAAACTGATCGAAAAAAGTGATCTGTTTGCCATTAACCGATAAAATACTATCGCCCGGTTTAATGCCGGCAGCATAAGCAGGATATACTGGTTTCTCAAACTTTCTGCCAAATAGCTTATCAAAAAATGATGGTTTATCTGCTTTTTCATCAGGTGCGCTTACCTTATCAACACGCTCCATGATATACCGTGGCGAGATAAAATTCTCTTTATCGTTTTTCGATATTTTGTTTAAAATAGTATCCGGAACAGAAATATAAAGAGCTTTATTATCCCTTAAAATGGTTAATTGTGCACCATCAAACAATACTTTGCTTGATATCGCATCTTCAAAACGGATTAATTTGTTCCCATTGATGGCCAAAATTTTATCTCCGTTTTTCAAACCAATTTCTTTACCGATCGCACCTACAGAAATACCATCATTTAGTTTACTGTTAACCGTATAGTTCTGCCCGATGTTGAAAGTTAACATCCAAAAGATAAAAATACCTACAATTACATTTACAATAATACCGCCAAGCATTACAATTAAACGTTGCCAGGCTGGTTTAGAACGGAATTCCCAGGGTTGAGCTGGCTGGGCCATTTGCTCAGTGTCCATACTCTCATCAATCATTCCGGCAATTTTTACATAACCCCCAAGTGGCAACCATCCCACTCCATATTCAACATCACCCTTTTTGAAACTAAAAAGTTTGAAACCCCATGCATCAAAAAATAAATAAAACTTTTCTACTTTAATACCAAATGCTCTGGCTGCCAGGAAATGCCCTAATTCGTGTAATATTACCAATAAAGACAATCCGAGCAGCAGCTGCCCCGCCATAATCAATCCATTCATATTTTCTTATAAAATTTTATGTTAGATGTTAAACTATACTTTTTGTTACTAATTCGCCGGCTAAGATACGGCTATGTTTGTCAGTTTCTAAATAATCACTCAATTGCGGTTTTTCAACATAACTGATTTCTTCCATACATCTTTCAATAACCTCGCTCATTTGCAGAAAACCAATTTTATCCGTCAAAAACGCTTCTACAACAATTTCATTCGCGGCATTCAAAATACAAGGCATATTCCCTCCTTTTCGTAAAGCAGCAAATGCCAGGTCTAAATTTCTGAATGTTTCCATATCGGCTTTCTGAAAGCTAAAACTTGGATAATCTAAGAAGTTAAAACGCTTAAAATTGTTTTTTAGCCTATCGGGATAATTTAAAGCATACTGAATAGGCAGTTTCATATCGGGAACGCCCATCTGTGCCTTCATAGAGCCATCAGTAAACTGAACGATGGAATGGATGATAGATTGAGGATGAACGATGACATCAATCTGATCTACATCGAGGTTAAACAACCATTTTGCCTCAATTACCTCTAAACCCTTATTCATTAGAGATGCAGAATCGATCGTGATTTTTGCCCCCATCACCCAATTGGGATGTTTTAAAGCCTGCTCCTTTTTTACGGTCGCTAAAAAGTCTTTTGTTTTGCCCAAAAATGGTCCGCCGGATGCCGTTAAATAAATTTTCTCAATCTCATTTTGCTCCTCACCCACTAAACACTGGAATATGGCCGAATGCTCAGAATCAACCGGTAAAATTTTAACCCGGTGTTCAGTTGCCAATTGTGTAATCAGTTCGCCGGCAACCACTAAAGTTTCTTTGTTAGCCAAAGCAATGTTTTTCCCTGCTTTTATGGCAGCAATGGTTGGTTTTAAACCAACCGATCCCATTAATGCAGTAAGCACTACATCGCTATCAGCGTAAGCGGCAACTTCTGATAAAGCCGCTTCGCCAGCCAAAACTTTAACATCAAGGCCAAACAAAGCATCCTTAACTTCGCTGTATTTGCTTTCATCACATATTACAACAATTGCCGGTTTAAATTCCTTTGCTTGTTGAATCAGTAAAGCTGCATTCTTCAGTGCAGATAATACGGCAACTTTAAAAACTGTAGGATGATCCTTAACAACTTCAAGTGCTTGTGTACCTATGCTCCCTGTAGAACCTAATATGGTTATTCTTTTTACAGATTGCTGTATTGTTATATTGTTCAATTGTTTTCTTTCTCTCGTATTAAAAATTTAATTGTTTTAATTGCATTCGATTAAATTTTCAATTTTTCGTTTGTAAATTTTATCAGTTGATGAATTTTCTTTCGGCAAAGTTTCCAAAGTTGCAAAAATCTTTGAATACGTTTCCTCATTTACCAACTTTCGAACTCTTGCTTTTTCGTTCCAGTCTAAACATTCCTTAACAGAACCAAAGCTATAATAATAAAACTTGATCTTATCTTTCTTATGATAACGACCAAAGCCTTCAGCAATATTAGCTGAAATAGAATCAACAGCATCAACAAACTGTTGCCCGATGGTATACTTTGCAAAGCTATCCCAACCAGATACCAAATCCCATACAAAATTGCTAAGATGAAACGATTTTGTATAAGCAGTTATCTGATTTAACTGTCAATAATTCTTTTCCATATCGTTGAACGTTAATCATTAACAACAATTTAGCAATTTTCATCTGCACAATGCTAAACAATCCAACAATATTCTACCGCCACGGTTAAGGCGCCAGTACTAACAATTCAACAATGTAGCAATCAAACAATATATACCACTAAAGCATCCGCCAGTTTCCGATCATTACTCAAACGCGGTACTTTATTCTGCCCACCTAACTTTCCTTCACTTTTCATATAGTTTACAAAAGCATCTTTTTGCAAAGTACGTATAATCAATGGCTGAAGGATGTTTCCTTCGATCAGGTCAAAGTAATAAATATTTTTCTTTTGTAAAGCTTCATCAACCTTTTTGCTAAAAGCAGCCATATCTTTTGGTGCAGATGAAAATTCCACAAACCACTCATGATAAGGCAATTGACCAGTTTTCGGATTAACCTGCGGTGCCACTGTAAATTCTGTAATTTCTACCTGTTCTGCATTGGCCACACTTAAAATGGCCTGTTCTACCTCTTCTCCTATTACATGCTCACCGAAGGCAGAAATAAAATGTTTAATCCGCCCGGTAACTACAATTTTATAAGGGTTTTTCGACACAAATTTCACGGTATCGCCAATACTATAACCCCATAAACCTGCATTGGTATTTAAAATCAGCGCATAATTCGTATCCAGCTCAACCTCGCCAAGTGATAACCGTGTTGGATGATCATTGTAATATTCATCAGCAGGAACAAATTCGTAAAAAATCCCTGCATCGGCCAGTAACAATAATCCTTTATCTTTTTGCGAATCCTGATAGGCAATAAATCCTTCTGAAGCTGGATAGGTTTCAATGGCATCAATTTTTTTTCCGATGCTCTGTTCAATCTTTGCGCGATAAGGTTCGAAATTTACCCCTCCATAGATAAACAGGCTAAAATTCCTGAATATTTCAGCAATTTTCTTTCCTCCGGATTTCTCAGACAATTTATCAAAATACATCTGAACCCATGGTGGAATGCCCGATATCAAAGTCATGTCCTCATTAATGGTTTCCTCCACAATGGCATCCACTTTCTGTTCCCAATCTTCTATAATATTGGTTTCGTAAGAAGGCAAACGGTTCTTTTGCAGATAGGCTGGTACATGATGGGCCACAATTCCAGATAAACGTCCAACATTGATCCCATTTTTCACATTTAAAACCGGACTCCCCTGAAGAAAAATCATTTTTCCATTTACAAAATCAGCCTTGCCCGTTTCATTAATGTAAGTTAAAATGGCATTACGGGCAGCTTTGATGTGCTCTGGCATCGATTCTTTAGAAAGTGGAATATACTTTACACCTGAAGTGGTGCCTGAGGTTTTGGCAAAATAAACCGGTTTACCTTTCCAAATTACATCTGCTTCTCCTGCTACAACACGATCTATATAAGGTTTTAAACCTTCGTAATCCTGAACAGGAACATATTTTTTAAAATCAGCATAGGTTTTAATTTCGGAGAAATGATGGTCTTTCCCGAACGCTGTACGTCTGGCTTCGTCAATAAGATTTTTCAGAATCTTATTTTGGGCATTAACCGCATTATTTTTCCATTTGTTGATCTGCCAAACTGCAAATGCCGCAAAGGGTTTACTTAATGCTGCCTTAAGTCCCCAACCCCCTGAAGGGGACTTTTCCTTTCTACCGTTCTTTTCTTTTTCCATCATTTTAATCTGATTTTTAACTCCCCTTCAGGGACTGGGGGTTAAACGATATTATGTAAAATATCCGGATGTTCGTCGCCTTTATACTCGCTCGAAATTTTACGATATGCAACGGTTAAAGCTACACTAGAAAGCGGAACAATGATAAATGAACTTAAAATATTTACAATGAAAGCGATTAACGGCCATTGTAGGTAGTTTAACAACAGATAAATAAGATATCCGCCTCCTAAAACAACCAATAACAATAAAATCTTAGTAAAATTCCCTTTAGTAGTAGCCAAACTTAATTTAATCGAATCGAAAGGCGTTGCTCCTTTATCTATGATAAAAAACGGAAAGAATGAAATTCTTAACCAGGTAATAAAAATGGCAATAATGCCTACTGAAATGGCTACATTTTTAACAATTGACACATTAATTCCAGTATAAATAAAAGGAAAGGCAACTAAGATCACTACCAGGTAAACACCCAAAATGCAGCCTACGAAATATAGCGTAGCAACCAAAAACCTGATGATCTGCTGCCTGGTTGGGAGGGTATCCACAATTTTCACATCGTTTTCTTCATCATCCATTAAATGAAAAATATACTTAAACAGTGAAAGATTAATGGTAAAATAGAGCAAAACGAAAATAATCACCATGATAATGCTTAAAGCTTTGCTTACATCCTTAATAAAAAAAGCCATCAAACTTGATGCACTAGCGGTAATAAACATTAAAAAACATAATGTAGCAATCGATAGATAATGTTTCTTAGTAATGCCCCATGCTTTTTGCATTACATCGTTAACGGCAAACGTACTTTCTTTTAAATAATTGATCATTGTTGTTTGAATACCACACGTTTAAATAAATCCTGTATAAATCCTAAACCATAAGCGGTTAATTGGATGAATGAAGATATAATGCTCAAAAATGCAACTTTTAAAGATTTATTTACTGACCAGGAGTGAAAAAATATTAACAAAAAGTACAATACTACCAGAAAATCGAAAATATACGCCAAAGGCGGATAAAAGATGTTCAATAGCAATGTTGTTATCATACCAACGGTTGCTACTGCCGGAAAAAAATGAATCAGTTTCAACTCTTTTGGAAAGTGTTTATAAATATTAATTCTGGCCCTGCCAAAGAAATGCAGTTGTTTGTAAAATTGCCCGAAACTTGTTCTTCTTTTATGGTAAACCTTTGCATCTGGGATCAACCCAATTTTAAAACCATTTTCATGAATACGGATGCTATACTCAATATCTTCACCCAATCGGGTAAGGATAAAGCCCCCAACTTTCTCCCAGGCCTGACGTGAAACGCCCATGTTAAAGCTGCGTGGATGAAATTGCCCAACATGTTGTTTGTTGCCGCGGATTCCACCAGTGGTGAAAGGCGAGGTCATAGCATAACTGATTGCTTTTTGCACAGGTGTGAAACTATCGTGTGCCGCATCCGGACCTCCATAGGCATCTAAATGATGCTCGTACAAATAGTTTTTAACCGTTTCAAGATAATTTGCAGGGATTAAACAATCTGAATCGAAAATCACAAAGTAATCGCCTGTAGCCCTTTCGAAGCCGAAATTACGGGCAAAGCCCTGTCCGGCATTTTCTTTAAAGTAATATTTAATATCCAGTTTATCTGCATAAGAAGCCACAATTGCCTTTGCATCGTTTTTCGAACCATCTTCAATAACCAACACTTCAAACTGTAAATAAGTCTGTTTGGTTAAGGTGTTTAACAATTCGTCAATTTCCTGTGGACGATTGTAAAGGGGGATTATGATGGAGAAAAACATGTTTAAAATGGAAAAGGGAAGATGTAAGATGTATGATGGCAATTCCATTTTACATCTTACATTTTACATTTACTTAAGTTCTTTTTCTATTAGGTATTGGTTTCTTTCTGGTGCGTTACGCGATAATAACTCTGCAATAAAGCCTGCCAGGAACATCTGCGAACCGACCACAATGGCAACCAGCGATAAGTAAAACAAAGGCTGATCGGTTACATCACGATAAGCCAGGCCCTGCCATATCAAATATTTCTTTTCGAATAAAATGTATAAAGCCATAATGATACCGATAAAGAAACTCAATACGCCCAGCGAACCAAAAAAGTGCATTGGACGTTTGCCGAATTTACCCACAAAGAAAATAGAAAGTAAATCTAAAAAGCCGTTGATAAACCTGCTGAAACCAAATTTTGTTGTACCATATTTACGTGCACGGTGTTCTACCACCTGCTCGGCTATTTTACTAAATCCGGCCCATTTAGCAATTACCGGAATATACCGGTGCATCTCGCCGTAAACTTCAATGGTTTTGATTACATCGCTCCGGTAAGCTTTTAAGCCACAGTTAAAATCATTCAGTTCTATACCGCTCATTTTGCGGGTAGCTGCGTTGAAGAGTTTGGTCGGGATTGTTTTGGTAATCGGATCGTAACGTTTTTTCTTCCAGCCTGAAATGATATCAAGCTTTTCTTCTTTTATGCGACGGTATAATTCAGGGATTTCATCCGGACTATCCTGTAAATCGGCATCCATTGTAATTACAACATTGCCTTGCGTGGCTTCGAATCCAACGTTCAATGCTGCAGATTTACCGTAATTTCTTCTAAACTTAATGCCTTTTATGGCAGGATTTTGAGATCTTAATTCTTCAATTACCTCCCAGGATCTATCGGTACTACCATCATCAACCAAAATAACCTCATAGCTGAAATTATTATCAATCATCACTTTATCAATCCAGGCCGTTAATTCCGGCAAAGATTCATCTTCATTAAATAAGGGTACTACAACTGATATATCCATTTTTTAAGCATAAACCTCGCAGGTTTTAGAAACCTGCGAGGTTTGTTAAATTAAAACGTGCAAATTTCATCAAATTAAATGATAAAACCTGCACGTTCAAAATTTTATAAAAGAAATTAAGCCTGAGTTGGAAAATCTTCCAATCTAATCGGTCTTTCTCTTTTAAAGATTGCAGCAAAAATTAAAGCAAATACAAAAATGATCGAAATCCCGATAGTAATGTTTTTAAATACAGATTTAGCCGTAAATTCGTTCTGCTTGGCAAACTGTTCATCCATTTTTGCACTTTCTTCGTTCAGTTTATCATCATCCACATTTTGATTTTTCATAAATGCAAGTGTTTTTTCTTTAATGTGATTCTGCATTTTTTCAGTTGATGTGGTGTCTATTACCTTGGTATAAACTAAATTTAAGCCAAATGAGACTAGCCATCCTACAAAAAACACAATAAAGATTGATTTTAAAGCCTGTTTAAAGGTCCAATAACCTCCAATACTTTTACGGAGATTACGGCATAAGAAAACCGAAACCACAATTGGGAAAACGACCAGCAGTATTAATGGATAAACAATAACCATCGTCATAAATGAATCTGCGCCCTGAATTAGAAAAAGCAAAGCAATTCCTAAGATAAACATCGCGATACCTAAAATCAGACCATGCTTAATAATTTCTTCATAAACCTTTGGTGTTTTTTCTTCTTGGAGTAATTGTTGTTCCATGATAAATTAATTTAATTATTAATTGTTGTAATTAATATATAAGTAGCAGAATCAAACGATTTGTTACTGCTAAATTGAATTATTTCTTTCGTGGTTTCTGCACTTCCTTCAACATCAAGGAAAAAAGCCATAAATGGCACAAATAATTCCTGCATTTCCTCGCTGATATTTAAATTAGTGGCTGTTTTACAGATCTCCTCTACACTACTTTCTGCCAGTTGCTGGTTGCTGATCAGTTCTTCATAAATTTCAAATTCATCCTGAAACTCATCGTCCTCTACCAACAAAAATTCTTTTAAGAAATCGCCCAATTCAGGATCCAGGTCTTCATCTTTACATTCTTTAATATAAAGCAACAAGTTTAACAGTTCAGTTCCTCTATCAATGGTTTCCTCTTCAATGTTTGCCCATTCTTCACTTTCTAAGTAATCGTCTTCCAGTTTCTGTACATCACTGCTGAAGAAATTCACCATCAATAAATCAAAAAATACTTCGCGTAATTCTTCAAATTTAGGGTGAGAATCGAAAACCACATCGAAAGCCGTAGCTTTATCTAAAAAGTTAACATCCAGCTCAAAAGCAGCCAGTAATTCCGTTTCAAAACCTTCTACATTGGTAGCTGAAACCTCAGCATACTTATTAATGGCTGCACTTAGTGCTTTTTTTACTCTGTTATCCATGATTAAGATTTTTAGAATTTTAGGATAATAAGATTGTATGACCTGAACAACAAAATTGTAATTTTTGCTTTTGTCTTTTAGTTCTTATAACCTGTTAATTTATCAATATTTTTTTTGAACTACTATCTTTTGAGACATGGTTAAGAACCTTATGCCCTCAACCTTCTAACCTTCAACCTTAATTCTCCCAGTACTGATTATTATTATAAACCAAAGTTACCTTTCCGATAAGCTCGGTCCCCAATAACGGACTATTTGCCGATTTTGAGTGGTTGCTGGCGGAATTATACAACCATTTTTCGGCTATATTAAAAACTGTAAAGTTGGCTTCTGATCCTTCTTCTATTACCGGAACAGCTAAATTTAATAATTTACGCGGATTAATGGCCAATTTCTCTGCAATTAGAGCGACATCCAGTCCGGCTTTTAATAACAGAGGCAATACGGTTTGTAAAGCAATAATGCCGTAGTGGGCAATTTCGAACTCTACATTTTTAAATTCGATTTCCTCTGGCCTGTGCTGAGAAGTAATGGCATCTATGGTTCCGTCTTTTAAACCGGCAATTAATGCTTTTACATCAGCTTTTCCACGCAATGGTGGCTTAACCTTATAATTACTATCAAAATCGCTTAAAAGTTCTTCTGTAAATACCAGGTGATGTGCCGTTACATCGCATGAGACCTGAACACCATCTTTCTTTGCCCTACGGATCAAAGCCACAGCTCCTGCAGTCGAAATATTGCTGATGTGGATTTTGGTTTCGTTGTAAGAAGCCAGGAAGATATCGCGTGCGATATGCATTTCTTCGGCCAGTGCGGGTAAGCCTTTCATCCCCAACAACACAGAATTTTTACTTTCATTAATCTGCGATTTACCTGCGATCGATTTATTTTCAGGATAAACCATTAACAGCGCATCGAAACCTTTTGCATACTGCAAGGCGCGGCTCATAAAACCATCATCCTGCAAAGCTTTATCTCCATCAGAGAAAGCTACAGCGCCTGCTTGTTGCATATCGAATAATTCAGCAAGTTCTTTTGCTTCGCGATTTTGACTAATGGCGCCAACAGGCAAAACATCAACCAAATTGTTTTTGGCCTTGTTAATAATATATTCTACCTGAGATTTTGACTGTACAACCGGGCTGGTTTGTGGCAATAAGGCCAATCCGGTAAAACCACCTGCTTTTGCGGTAGCCGTTAGCGTTTGAATATCTTCCTTCGTTTCGAAACCCGGATCGCCTGCTACACAGTTTAAATCGAAAAACCCTGGTGTTAAAAAAGCACCCTGGGCATCGAAAACGGTTTCATTTTTATCGGCAGTTAATTTACCTATGTTTTTAATTTTACCATTTTCTACCCTGACATCGCATTGTTGATTGTTAAATTTACTTTGCGGATCGGCAATGGTTACATTTTTAACCAGGAGATTCATATTGTTTTTTTTGTGTTGTTAAAAAATCGGATAAGTAAAATTTCTGCTGCAATAAAAATCAGCGACAAAATTAGACAAAGTTTCCATAAAGTCTGCCCGATTTTATTGTCGCCGGCAATTAATTTAACGGCATCTTTATCGGTATCGAATATTTTCAGATTACTTTTACCAGCTAATTGCTCAAGTTCTGTTTTGCTTAGATAGTGCATATCAGATTCGGTTCGGCCATTGTTAAAACTATAAACAGCAAGCAACGAATCTGTAAGTTTCAGATTATAAAAGCCCGCATTTTTAATCTGATCGGCAATGTAAATCAATGTTTTCCCATTTGCCTGACGGATTTCAGGGATCGCTTCAAAATGCTCGGCTGTAATTTTTAAGTTCTGGTTTTTACCCAAACTGATTTTTTTACTGGCCAGTGTATTATCATTGCCAATATTATAATATAGGGGCAATTCATTTCCACCACTTAGGGCCAAGCGATAAATTAACGGCACAAAAACAGGGTGCTTTGATAAATTTCCATCGCTGGTATTTAATCCGGAAGCTGATAGATAGACCTGTCCGTTACCTACAATATATTTAGAGAAAAATGGTTTTCTGCCCGGCAGCAACATAATATCTTCTTTATTGGATGTATTTTTCTCTATAAAAGAATAATAACGGGAAACTGAGGGAAGATCCAGATTTTTGGGAATTTCTTCGAAAACAGTTTTAAAAATTGGATTTTGCAGATCAATATGATCAACTTTTGTAGCTGTGGTATTGAGCGACTGGATTGTTGGAAGCGATAATGCACTTAAAAATGAGTTGTATCCCTGGATATCGGCATCGAGATTAGGAAAAAGCACTACTGTGCCACCCGCATTGAGATAATTTTTAAGTTGTTGCGCCAAACCGGTTGAAGGGTTTTTCAATCCATTCAATACAATCAAACCATAATTGGCAAAATTGCTATAGCTTATATTACTCTCGGTGTTTTCGGTAAGTTTATAATAAGCATCGGCTGCGAATAATGCTTTAATATAATTCCCAGCATCAGATCCATTGATGCTTAAAACCGGAAAACTTTGATCTACTTTAAAACTGAAAGATAGTGTATCATCAAAAGTTACCGGAAAATCTTTGATGCTCACAATCCCTTTTTGCCAACCTGCATTAAGTCCTGAGAAATCTAGGGTATCCTTAATAGTTTTACCTGCAGGAATGGTTACGGCACCCAATCCCTTTTGCTGGTTGTTGATGCTTAATTTTAGCGGGATATTTTTTGCTTCTTCTTCTGAATAATTTTTTAGCTGTATCACCAAACGCTCATTCGCGCCAGGCTGGTGGTTTGGAGAAAGTGTCCAAACGCTATCTACTGCAACATTGGGTAAGGTATTGGCATTCAATTTCAAAAATGAATACTGAATATCGGCTTTGGTTTCGAGTTTTTTTATGGATGAAATATTTTTCTGAAAATCAGAAATTAGAAAGCTGTATTTATTTTCGCCTCCGGTTAAAACATTGCTCTGCCTGTTTAAGATCTGCTGGAGATTGCGGTTGGCAGCCGAGATTTTTACATCATCCAGTGCCTTTAAAAATGCTTCCTCATTTAACAAGCGTTGGTGTTTCCCTTCGAAATCATTCGTTAAAAGCTGAAAACGATCGTTAATACCGAAACCTTTAATCTGTTCTTTTGCCCTGCGTTTGGCTTCGTCGAGCAGATTGCCATCTTTATTAACGGCTTCCATGCTGTAAGAATTATCAATATAAATACTTACAATATTCTTTAAAGAAGTCTTTTTTTGATTGTGCGCCGGAATGTATGGTTGAGCAAATGCCAGCACCAAAAAGATGATCGCCAAAATCCGCGATAAGAGAATGAGCAGGTTTTTAAGCTTTTCTTTCGATGAATTTTGTTGCTCTACTTCTTTTAAAAGCTGAACGTTAGAGAAATAGACTTTTTTAAATTTCCTGAAATTGAATAAATGAATGATAACCGGGATGGCAACCGATAATAGTGCAAAAAGAAAGCCCGGATAAAGGAAATTCATTAAAAACCAAAGATAGAAAAATTATGGAATTGGAGATAATATTCCTTAATTTATTATCAGTTAGAATGGATTAGAGTTAATCTGCTAGACTTATTTTTCAGTTTCTTAGTCTATGCGATCGTCATGCTGAATTTATTTCAGCATCTTTCTCGCAAGATGGATCCTGAAATAAATCCGATAGCAATCGGATCAGGGTGACGACTTTAAGTCTTAAATATTGGTAAAAAATTTATGTGATAACAAATCAATAACTAAACCCTGGAAATTCGATATTTACAATTTTCCAGCTACTGTTGTGTAGTGCAAAGTACAGTTTAAAAGGTCCGCTTACAATTTTCGATTGTTTTTGAATAACATCTCTGTAACCGGCAACCCCTTCAACAAAGCCCATGCCTTTACCCTCATTCATTAATTCAAAATTAACATCAATAATATCATATCTGCCTCCAACATATTCATCAGACCGACCAAAAACACCTTTCAAACGCCCGATAATAACATCCTTACCAATAATTTTATTACCTGGAAGAATGAAAAAATCATTCAGCTCGTCTGTAATGGCCTTCGATTGTTTAAACCAGGCGTTTATAAATCTGATGGCACTATTTACAATATCGGCTTGATGGTTAAATGTGGAATTGTTTTGCATGGTATCTTTCAAAAAATTAATCGACCAGCCAAAGGCCGGTCGATTAAAAACTTGGCGAAGTTAACTATTCTTTAGCCTTTCTCTAATGTCGGCAAGAGAATAATCAATTAACAGTTTGCCATCCCTGAAAACTTCCTTCAATTCGCCCTGTGCTTCTTCCTCCCAGGTGCATTGGTCTTTCATTTCGTAATCTCCGTTGGCATTTTTAAAAATCTGCAGCAAACCTTTTGCAGATTTCTTTGTACCATCGTCGGTAATCGGATCTTTAAATATCTCGCGGCCTTCGCCATCTACTTCTCCATAGGTGGCTTTCATTGCGAAACCAAAAGTATCGCGGGTATTATATTGATAGGTGAATGAGCCAATGCCAAAAACAACATTGGTAGAGGCAAAACCTTTGGCTTTTAAGCGTTCACAGATTTGTGTAGCCCTCTCTGTAGTAATGCTATCGCCATAAATAGCACCAATTTGCGGTACCAGTTCTTTAAACCCTTTATCGTTGGTTTTTCCACCAAAAACATCCCAAAGCAGTTCAATTACGCCCTTTTTCTCATTTTCGTTTTTGCCATTGGGGTTTCCGCAGATGATATCAACGGGATCTCCTGAATCGGGCCTGATCACCACTTTACCTGGACGCGCGATAATATCATCTTTTAAAACAGGTAGATACTCCGTCAGCACCTTCCATAAATCCCAGGTATCGGAAACGATAGATACAATTCCTTTCGGATACACTTCTAAAATCAGTCTTTTAAAAGTTTCAAGTTCTCCGGTATTGGTCCCCATACACATTACCGAATGTTCAGTAGCAGCTACTGATCCACCAATTAGCTCTTTATCCGAATCTGCCTTGTAATACTCTTCTAAAAAATCAATAGCCGGGATGGTATCAGTTCCGGTGAAACTCAATAAATGCCCTGCTGCCGAGGTTACCGCAGCTTCTATTCCACCCATGCCGCGCATAGAGAAATCGTGTCCTTGCCAATCTACAAATTCGGGAACGGATGAAGTTTCTGCTGCATATTGATCCAAAATAGTACGGTACTGTTTTGCGATAGTAGCAGAATTGCATGGCAACCAAACCACTGCTGACAGTAATGTCTCGAAATAATTGGTCAGCCAGAAAAATTCGGGTTTGGTATTATACATCGTAAACATCGGCACACGCAAAGGCACTTCTGCGCCTTCTGGCAGCGATTTAAATACCATTGGAATATAACCCAGATCGTGTAGATCGGCAATATGTTGCGTACCTACCAGGTTTTCGCCCAGGTAATTATTGATCCTGCGGGCATATTTCTTTAAAATCTCTTCCTTTGGCTGTTTAAAGAAATTTTGATTAAAATCTTCTATAATGTATTTTTTGATAAAATACTGCAAGCCAAAAAGCACCACATGGTTTACATTTTCGAGCCTGCTTTTTCTTGGCGTCCAGTTAGAATAAACCAATGTGGTATTTTCTGGGTACTGTCTGCGGTGGTCAACTTTATAACCGTCTGTTAATAATAATGGATTCATGGTTTTGATGTATTTAAATATTATTTATTTCTTCCTTTTTCGTTCGGATATAAGCTTTGTAGGGTATCGCTCTGCCAAAATACTTTTGTTTCGATATCTAAACAAGTCAATTTTCCAGTAAATGCAGCACCGGTATCGATATTCCAAACATTACAGCCCTTCATGGGTACATTAACATTGTAATAAAGCGTTGGCGTATGGCCGATGTAGATTTCGTGATAGAGCAATAAACGTTTCGGATAAATTGCTGAATCTTTTTTAATTCGGGTATCCATGGTCAGGGCCATTTCCCAAAGGGTGCGATCCCAAGAATAATTGGAAGAATAGCGCTCCTTTTCTGGTCCGTGCATAGAAGAAAAACCGGCATGGATAAAGAGGTTGTTCTGCCCATCTAGATAATAATCGTGCATCCGTTTAAAGAAATCCAGGTGTTCCTTTCTGGTCACATCAGATAAGTCTTGATAACTCTCCATGGTTAATTTACCACCGTGAACAAACCAAACCTCATCTACAATATCTTTTTCCAACCAGTCGATACACCAGGCATCGTGATTGCCTTTGATAAAGATGCATTGATGACTTTTTTCTAACTGCATCAGGTAATCGATTACCTGCGCCGATTCGCTCCAACCATCCACATAATCGCCCAGGAAAATCAGTTTGTCGTATTTTGTTACCTTTGCACGCTCAAATAACTGGACCAGACCTTTTAATCCACCATGTATATCGCCTATTACTAATGTTCTGCTCATGTTAAAACGTTATATATTCAGCAGGCACAACATCTGTAAGCCACACATTGTTATCTGATAAATAAAATTTATAGCCCGCCTTGTGCATCTCTCCACTATTAATGGTAAGGATAACCGGTTTTCCCCTTCTTCCACCTACTTTATTCGCCGTTTCCTTGTCGGCACTTAAATGCACATGCTGTCTGCTCATTTTTTGCAGCCCTTGCAATTTAATATCTGTCAGGAACTTTTCAACCGTACCATGATACAGGTATTCCAAAGGTTCAGTTTCTTTTAAATTTAATTCAACAGCAATAGAATGTCCCTGGCTTGCCCTGATCCTGGTTTTATCTTCGTTAAAGGCAAATCTCTTTTTGTCGTTATTTTCAACAACGTATTGAAGCAGTTCAAAATCTAATGTTAAATCATAAAGGTCGAATTTGGCGATCAGTTCATTCACATCTGCCCAGCCATTTTCATCGAGCTTTAGCTTTATGGTTTCTGGCGAATGTCTCAAAATATAGCTCAGCAGCTTGCTGATTCCTTTAGTTATTTTAGTGTCCATGAGCGTATTCATTTTTGATTTTCAACTTTTTGTTTAGTGCTTCATTGTTAAACACGAAAGGTTTTTCTGCAGGTATAGTTAAATTTTCCAATTGTCTGTTTTGCACAAATTCATATTGTTCTTCTACAAACTGACTAATATTTTCAATTAACAAAATATCATCTTTTGCAAAAGATCTGATAAAATTATCCCTTAATCCGATCTGGATAGCCCTTCTTACCTGTTTTGCACCATAAGGATCGTGATCTGGGTCCCATTGCAACCTGATATTAGTGTTTTCCAAAGAATTTCTCCATTCATCATAAGAAATTTCATCGGTTTGATCGAATGAAGTATAAACTGCATTTTCCAGGTAATTACGAAATGCAGACACTTTAAGGTGTATGGCTAAAGTAATTTCCTGCCCTGCTTTAGTTCCCCAACCACTTCTGTACATCATCCATAGAAAATTGGGTTTTATCCATGTCATTCTGTTTAAACTGAACTCACCGCCGAAAAATTGATTTTTGACTGCAAATTCACCGATTTCTTTTCGGTATGCCTGATAAACAATTATTGTTTCGTCATCATATTGGGCCATAATATGGCATCCTGATTTTGGCCATTCTAATATCTGTTCTTTATATTTTTTTACTGTTATTTTCATTATATAATTCTGTTAACAAACTCACCTCATTAGTTAATGCGATTAAGTTTTTCTTCATAGCGCTGGTAATTTTCATCGTCGAAACAAACGAAGATTACCTTTTCTATTTTTTCTTTTTGTGTAAAATTATTTACTGCATTAATGGCAATATCTGCTGCTTTATCTTTAGGGAAATGATAAATTCCCGTACTGATATTAGGGAAAGCAATAATTTTAACATCATTTTCAACTGCTAAGGTTAAACTGTTTCGGTAGCAATCTGCAAGCAAAGCATTATTTTGTTCACTTTCTCCGTTCCAAACCGGCCCAACCGTATGGATGACATATTTTGCAGGTAAATTGCCTGCCGTAGTGATTACTGCATTTCCGGTCTTGCATTTACCTTGTCTATTCCTGATGGCTACACAGGCCTGTAAAATTGCTTTACCACCCTTCCTGTGAATGGCACCATCAACTCCACCTCCACCTAGCAACGAACTATTTGCAGCGTTAACAATCGCATCGGCTTTAATTGTTGTTATATCGGCTTTTATTAGGGCTAAAATCATTTTTTGAATTTTTATTTATAAACTGTTCCACCACAAACTTTCTTAAAAACATCGTCATTTTGAGCATAATGCAACGCGGCCGAGAACCACGTAGTGCTCAGCGAAGCTAAATCTGTCTAAATAGATCTCTCCATTCCGCTGCGCTTCAGTCGAGATGACGGTCGATTGAAAAATATTTCATTGATCATTAATTTTATTAATTGATATCTCATCCCTAACTTCCATCAGCGCAAAGCCTAGCAGATTTAAACCTTTCCAATTCTTTGGTATTTTTGCATCTACATGGTCTTCTGCCAAACCGATTCCCCAAATTGGATCAACCGGACTGGCCTCGGCCAGCACTTTACCTTTAGTTTGCAAAAGAAAAGATTTCAAATCTTCGTTTTGAGAAAACTTAAGCAAGTTACCCTGTTTTACTATTTCGTATTTATGAGCATCCCATTTTGCAACATCGAAGTTTCTGATCTGTCGACCAAGGTCTTTTACATCTTTTGGAGATTCTTTTAATAGTATTTTCTCAAAAATCTCCTGATCATGAAACAATAAAGCCTTTTTTGCCATCATGTAATGTTCGGCTGTTTGATAGATGATGTCATTTTCAACAAATGAAGATGGCCACCACTGACTTAAACAAGCTTTAGAAATCGTTCCTTTGTTCGGAGCTTGATGTCCCCAAAAAAATAGGAATTCAGTACTTTCTTTTATATCTGCAACATTATATTTCTGCTTTTTCATAAACACCGCATTCATTTTTTCACAGAGTCCTTCAATTTCATTTTTTTTAACAATTGCATTAAGCCATTTTTCAGGGATAGATTCAAAACCATAAATTAAACCTGCCAACCCACCTGTAATTGCCCCAGTTGTATCAGTATCGTCACCAAGATTAACTGCTTTTAGAACGGCATCCTCATAAGTTCCGGTACTGAGGATACACCATAAGCTAGCCTCGAGACTGTGCAACACATAACCAGAAGAATAAATTTCGTTTTCTGGAAGCGTAGCGATATCATTCATCAAAACCCTATTAAAAAGATCAATTTCCTTTTGTTCAAAATCATTCTCTGCAATAAACTTTTTAAGCTTAATCTGCATATTAAAGTATGCCTCTCTTTTATCAATTCCTTTTAATAGTTCTAAGCCATAAACAACATAGATAAAACAGGCAAAAGCAGAACGGAAATGGGCATGGGTAATGGATGAAACCTCCTTTACGCGTTTAAAAATAACTTTAAGATCCTTTTCATCCTGCAAATAAAACAACAAAGGCAAAATCCTCATTAAAGATCCATTTCCATTATCCATTTCAGATGCTCCACCACATAAAATCGGATCAGCACCATGCTTTATCATTTTAATGGCTTCAGCTGTTGCTATACCGATGTCGAAAACTTTTCCATGAGGGGTCCAAATCTCGGCATTAAACCACTGAAGGAATTTCTGTGCGATATGATCTAAATTATAACCACTACACAGGCTTTCGGCTAAGCAAAACGTAAGAGAGCTATCATCACTCCAGGTACCTAACGGCTGATCATGAACACCATACGCCTGCATATCCTTTACCGGAAATCTTTTTAAAAAATCCCTTTTCTTAAATTCTACGGGCACTCCCAATGCATCGCCAACTACCAGGCCGAATATTGAACTATGGATAACTGTGGTTTTCATCTTTTTTGAGTTTATTTAATATTTACAAACTTTTTAAGCTTAGTAATTACTGTCTCACTAAGCTCATCAAATGTGTTATACTGATCAATCCCTTTTCTTTGGCATACAATATCGATATTCCCTTTTCTCCAAAACCCCTCTTCACAACAAACCATTAATTTGCCAGAATCAGCGAATAAACCTAACTCCATCATCGAAATTGGCGATTTAGAATTCGCTTCAAGGAACAACAAAATCACATCAGCATTTTCCATTGCATCCATCTCCCAGTTCACCTGTTCGCTGAATTTTGCATTTTCGATTGTCTGCGCCCAGGTATGATCCCAGGATTTTCTTCTTGGATTGAAAACGACTACATCGTTCAAAGTTTCTTCTTTATTTGCCCGATCAATAAATTTTTGTTGCCAATCAATCGAATTCCCCATATCGATTGTTCCTGCGATGAATACCGATACATTTGATGGTGCAATAATCTCTGATGGAAGTATCGCTCTCATATTATTTTATAAAATTTCCATTAATTTTATTTGTGTTACCCCTTCATGATCAACTTCTTTGATCGAATCTGTTGTAAAAATTTGCTCGAAATATTTACCTAATTCATCAAAGCCTTTGCTAAATATGCCGTGACTAATCGCTAAATAAAGTTTGCCGGCATTTTTAGCTTTTAATGCTTCTGCCAAGCCGATAAATGTACCGCCACCATCACAGATATCATCCACAATCAAACAATCGGCACCAGCTAAATCTTCAGCATATACTTTAAATCCTGAAAGTTTTCCTGTTTTCACATCGCGGCTTTTTGAACACTCTACCACTTCTGCACCACCTAAAAATTCAGATACTTTATAAATTTTCTTTAAAGCACCTCCGTCAGGAGAAATCAGTTTTACGTTATTTCCAATGTTTGCAATTACCTGTTTTATAAATTCGTGATTGGAAACTGTCACACAGTTATTGAGCAAGGCTGGTGTTACTTCGCTATGCGGATCAAAAACGGTAACACTTGCCAAAGCCATGACATTAATGATATCAGCATAAACTTTCACCGATAAAGGCTCACCAGGAATCATTACCCGATCTTGCCTTGCTGCCGGAAAATATGGAATAAAAAGTTCGATTTCTTTTACATCCATTCTTCTCAAGGCATCAACGGTAATGCAGATCAGACCTAAATCATTAAAAGAATTTATTCGGTGTGTAATGGTAACCGGAAGGCTAGCATCAAAATTATTTGAAATTTTAATGTGTGGTTCGCCACCTGCAAATAAGAAAGATTTGTATTCGATTAAGTTATTTTCGCCTAGCGGAGTAAAACTTGGATTAAGATTCAACATATATTTGCGTATTATTTACACAAATATAAAAATCATTTTTAGAATACAAAGAATAATTTGTGTTTATTTTACGCAAAACTAATATCGAACTGGAAATTCCCCTTTAAAAGTTGATTGTATTTAGTTTTATCAAAGGTAAAAAGTTTGCCTGGTCTGCCGCTGGCACCCATTTTAACTACTTTATCGGTTTCTATAACAATTCCAAAACTTAGAATTTTTTTTCTGAAATTTCGTCGGTCTATATCTCTTTCTAAAATGGAGCAATACAGATTTTCAAGATCGGAAAAGAGAAATTCCTGATCCAACAGATCAAAACCGATCGGTTGGTATGTGAGTTTGCTTTTTAAACGTTGATGAGCGAGATTAACCATTTCATTGTGATCGTAGCCCAACTTTGGAATTTGAGCAACAGGAAACCACCTGGCATCTTTAGCATCGGTATCGGCTTTTAACACAAAATTTTTAGGATTAACCAGTGCAAAGTAAGCGACAGAAATTACCCTAAATCGTTCGTCACGGTAAATATCATCACCAAAAGTACCCAATTGCTCCAGGTAATTTACGGTTATGCCGGCCTCTTCTTTAAGTTCGCGCTCAACTGCCATAAGCAATGGCTCGTCGTTTAAAATAAATCCACCTGGTAAAACCCATCTATCGGCCAGTTTACCAAATCGCTGCTGAACAGCCAACACATAAAGTGTTCCTTTTTCGTAGCCAAAAACAATGGCGTCAACAGCAATTTTAATATTTTGATCGATCATCCCTTAATTTGTGTTAAAACAACACAAAGTTAATCGTTTTAACCAAGAAGATCGAAACTGTTGATTAAATTCTACCTGAACTTTTTCATTGCAGTCCAAAGTTTTTCATCCATACCGTACACATCAGGTCTGTATTCGATCCTGTCATTTTGCGACCAGGCAGTGATATAGGTAATGATTAATGGAACATTTTTCTTTGGGGCAAACCAAGCTGGTTTTAATTGAAATGCTTTAGTGGTATCTGCCTTTTGGGCCATGCGCTTTCTATACCATTTCATATGCGCACTATCTATCGGTGGTAAATCTACCTCTGCCCTAAGCTTATCATAAGCATAAGAATCTTTCACCAAAAGTGCGGCAAATTCTAACGGCTTTTCGATGCGTACACAGCCGTGACTAATCGCTCTATTGGTTAGGTTAAATCCGTTCTTATTATTGGTGTCGTGCAGGTAAATACTCGAGCTGTTATCGAAGATAAATTTGAACTTCCCTAAAGCGTTTCCACCGCCTGATCCCTGCTTAAATTTGAAGGGCAATTTATCACGCGAATACCTGTTCCAATTGATGGTATCAGGCTCACCAATTAGCTTGTCTTTATAGTAAACTTTAATGTTGCTATTCGATAAATAATAAGGATCTTTTCGAGCCATCCAATAGATCTCACTTTGGGCAATACTTACCGGAATATTCCAGATTGGATTGGCCTGAATGGAGTTGATTTTACTGAACAATAGTGGTGTCTCATGGTTCTTTGGTTTATCATCCAGATTACCCGATTTTGCAAAGGCTTTTAGCTTATCTTCATAACCATTTTCACGCTTGCCACCAACACAAACTTTCATCGTAATTACGGTATCTGTTTTATCTAGCCAGGTTAATCTAAAATCAGGAATATTTACCTGCACATAGTTACCTCCCGTCTCTGGCATTTTCCAACGGAAACGTTCCATATTCAATAATAAAATACGCTTCTCACTTTCCACATCTGTATTTAAATAGGCAGACTGTAAAGCTTTATATTGAACCGATTTTGGTTGAACAGATCTTAAGGTATCCAAAAGACTTTTACCACTTAAAAGATTAATCATCCCCAAGCTGTCCGGGCGTTTTACTTTAATGTAATAACGCGAAAAGATAGTTCGGGGATTTACGACTCCGTATTTAAGGTAATTATTATAGTTTAAATAAGCATTTGCCGATAGCAGCTCTAATTTGGCAATTACAGGATAACTTTCGTCAACTTTTTTAAATTTATTGGCTGCTAACACTGCTAACAAGCTTTTAATTTCATCCCCTTTAAAGATCTTTGAGTTAAAGCCATGCACCTTACTTTGATCTAAATAACTCACTAATGAATCTAATTCTCCATTAATATAGAATTGCGTAACCAACTTAGGTTGAGCATTATTATTGGCATAAAATGCTTTTATAGTTTTAGGGTTAACGAATTTGCCCGAAAGACTGTCCATTGTTTTCACAAAAATGCTGTCATAAGCTACAGTATCGAAATCTTTATAGATTTTATTCTTAAAATGCTCAGAAAGCACTTTCCCAATCTCTGGTGGGCTTTTAAACCACCCACAGGCAGAAATGAACAAAATAAAGGGCAGAATTAGAAAGCGAAACTTTTTCAAAAGAGTAAAATTTTAATATAAATATGGGTTATTAACAATAAAAACAGCATAATGGCAAATTAAGTGCCATTATTTTTTGTTTTATCATTTCAAACACTATATTTGCCAGCGCTTATCAGCTAACGTATTGATACTGGCAGAAATAATTTATGAATTTAACTTTGAACCATCACTTACATTTACACCATCGCCGATAGGCGATATGATATGTTTGTTTTGTACTTCAAAACTTTTTTCCGTAAAATAATTTCTTGTTCACTCTATATTCAATACTTTGAAAACACTTAAAATCGCTATCCAGAAGTCGGGTAGGTTAAACGAAAAATCTGTAGAAATACTTAAAAACTGTGGTTTATCTTTCGAAAACTACAAAAGCTCACTCATCTCAACCGTTACTAATTTTCCTTTAGAAATCCTTTTCCTTCGCGATGATGATATTCCTGAATATGTACAAGACGGCATTGCTGATCTGGGTATAGTTGGTGAAAATGTAATTGTAGAAACAAAAGCCGAAGTAGATTATCTTCAAAAATTAGGCTTCGGAAAATGTACTTTAAAAATAGCTGTTCAGGCCACCAGCAATATTCAAAAACTGGAAGAATTGAACGGCAAAGCGATTGCTACTTCTTATCCCGTAATCCTCGAAAAATTCTTACAGGAAAAGGGTATTAAATCCGATATCAGAACCATTTCAGGATCGGTAGAAATTGGTCCGGGTTTAGGCTTAAGTGATGCCATTTTTGATATCGTATCAACAGGCGGAACATTGAAGAGCAATGGGCTAAAACCATTCGCTGATGTGATGCAATCTGAAGCGGTTTTAATCGGAAACAAATCGATAGCCGACAATCCGGAAGTTGCAGAATTGCTTCAACGTATCCGATCTGTACTCAGTGCAAAATCTAACAAATACGTGGTACTAAATGTATCAAAAGATAACCTTCAAAAAGTAGTCGATTTACTTCCAGGGGTAAAAAGTCCAACGGTAGTTCCGCTCTTCGAACCAAACTGGGTTGCTGTTCATTCTGTAATTGCCGAGGAAGATTTCTGGGACAAAATAAACAGTTTAAAAGCAGCAGGTGCAGAAGGCATTTTGGTAATGCCAATCGAGAAAATAATCAAATAAATCGTTCAAACACATATTAACTATTAGTTAATTTTAAATTATAAAACATTGAAAATCTACAATTATACAGATTTATCTAAATCAAAAATTGAAGAACTTTGTTCAAGACAGATTGAAGACGATAAATTGGTTGAAGAACGTGTAAGAGACATCATCAGCACTGTAAAAAAAGATGGCGACCAGGCACTTTTCAACTTTGCAAAAGCATTCGATAAAGTTGATTTGGAGAAGCTGTTTTTAAATGCAGAAGAATTAAAAGCAATTGCATCTACCATACCAGTTGAAGCAAAAAATGCAATTGATACGGCCTATCAAAATATCAAAACTTTTCACCAGTCGCAGTTAAAAACTGAGGACAAAATCGAAACGATGCCTGGCGTTGTGTGCTGGCGAGAATCGAGGGCAATTGAAAAAGTAGGACTTTACATCCCGGGGGGAACAGCTGTTTTACCGAGCACATTTTTAATGCTGGCCACACCTGCAATCATTGCAGGATGTAAAGAAATAGTGGTTTGTTCTCCTCCACAAAGTGATGGCAAAACCAATTGTTATCTGGCTTACTGTGCCGTGCTGCTGGGGATCGAAAAATTATTCTTAATTGGCGGCGCCCAGGCCGTTGCGGCAATGGCCTTCGGAACCGAAAGCGTGCCACAGGTATATAAGATCTTTGGCCCTGGCAACCGTTATGTAACCACGGCAAAAACCATGGTCCAAAATAAAGTCGCTATCGATATGCCTGCCGGACCATCGGAAGTTTTGGTCATTGCTGATGAGACTGCCAATCCGTCATTTATTGCTGCTGATCTACTTGCACAGGCAGAACATGGAACTGATAGTCAGGCTATTTTAGTATCTACTTCAAATCAAATCATCGCTGAAACCTTAAAAGCAATTGAAAATCAGCTTGCTATTCTCCCAAGGAAGGAGATCGCTGCTAAAGCAATAGCCAATTCTTATGCCGTTTTAGTTGAAAACCTGGATGAGGCAATGCAATTTTCGAATGAATATGCACCAGAGCACTTAATATTAGCTACGGAGCATTTCAAAAGTCTAACTCCATTGATTATCAACGCAGGATCGGTATTTTTAGGCAACTTTACACCGGAAAGCGTTGGCGATTATGCCTCGGGAACCAACCATACTTTACCAACCAGTGGCTTTGCAAAAGCTTATTCAGGCGTATCTACCGATGCTTTTCTGAAAAAGATCACCTTTCAGCAGTTATCGGCCACAGGATTAAACAATATTGGCCCTACAGTAGAGATATTGGCTGCAGCTGAAGGTTTGGAAGCACATAAAAATGCAGTTAGTATTAGATTGAACTTTGAGTCAGGAGTTGGAAGTCCGAAGTCCGAAGATAAAACGACATAAAAGAAAATGCAAATCGGTGTAATCACATCATCTGTGTAATCATACCGAAGTAAAAGAACTAAGTAATCTGTGCAATCATTTTAATTAACATGGACATTAACAATTTAGTAAGAGAAAATATAAAAAACCTCCGCCCCTACTCTACCGCTAGGGACGAATTTAAAGGTCAGGCATCTGTTTTTTTGGATGCAAACGAGAACAGTTATGGTTCGCCATTACCCGCTAATTATAACCGTTATCCTGATCCATTGCAACTTGATTTGAAAGATGCAATCAGCAAAATAAAAGGTGTGCCAATCGAGAATACTTTTTTAGGAAATGGTAGTGATGAAGCGATAGATTTATTGTTTCGCGCTTTCTGTAATCCCGGAAAAGACAACGTAATTATACTACCTCCAACTTACGGAATGTACGAAGTTTCGGCCAATATAAATGACGTAGAAATACGCAAAGTGAGCCTGCTTCCAAACTTCCAATTAGATATGGAAAAGATCGCAGAAACGATTGATAAAAACACAAAATTAATCTTCATTTGTTCACCAAATAATCCAACCGGAAATTCGATAAACCGCGAAGATATTGAAACCATTTTAGCCAACTTTAATGGCATCGTTGTCGTGGATGAAGCGTATATAAATTACGCCCGTCAGAAGACCTTTATACAGGAGTTGACCGAGTACGGAAACCTGGTAGTTTTGCAAACTTTTTCTAAGGCCTGGGGACTTGCCGCTTTACGTTTGGGCATGGCATTTTCTTCAACAAAAGTGATCGATGTTTTAAACAAAATTAAGCCACCTTATAACATCAATCAGGCTACGCAGGATTTAGCTTTTGAAGCTTTAAAAAACATCGCTCAGGTGAACGAATGGATTAAAGAATCTGTTGCAGAAAGAGACCGTTTAAGCAAGGCTTTAACCGCACTAAACATCGTCAAAAAAGTATATCCTTCTGATGCCAATTTTATCCTGACAGAAGTTACCAATGCCTTAAAAATTTATGATACTTTAGTGGAGCAAGGCATCATTGTACGCGACCGTTCTAAGGTAACTTTATGCGAAGGTTGTTTAAGGATCACCGTGGGTACAAAAGAAGAAAACGACAAACTATTAACTGTTTTAGAAAAATTTTAAAATGAAGAGAGTATTATTTATCGACCGTGATGGAACGTTAAATATCGAGCCTGATGACGAGCAGGTAGATAGTTTTGCAAAGCTTAAATTTTATCCGCGTTCTTTATATTATTTGTCTAAAATTGCAGCCGAACTGGATTATGAACTGGTAATGGTAACCAATCAGGATGGACTGGGTACACTTTCAAATCCTGAAGAAAATTTCTGGCCGATCCATAATTTCATGCTAGATACTTTTGAAGGGGAAGGCGTTCATTTTAGCGAGATTGTGATTGATAGAACTTTCGCAAAAGACAATGCCCCTACCCGTAAACCCGGCACTGCTTTATTAACAAAATATTTCAGTGAAGATTACGACCTGAAAAACTCTTTCGTGATCGGCGATCGTTTGAACGATGTTGTTTTGGCCAAGAATTTAGGTGCCAAGGCAATTTTTCTCCGCCAGAATGATGCATTAGGTTCTACAGAAGCCCTAGATAAGCATGAAACTTTATTGGATGTGATTATTCTGGAAACCAGGAAATGGGAAGATATCTACAACTTGCTTAAAGCAGGAAGCAGAAAAATTCACCACGAGCGTAAAACCAACGAAACCGACATTACCATTAACCTGGATCTGGACGGAACAGGAAAAGCAAAGATTGAAACGGGTTTAAACTTTTTTGATCACATGCTCGATCAGATTGCCAGACATGGAAGTGTAGATTTAGAGGTAATTGCCAAAGGCGACTTACATATTGACGAACACCACACGATAGAAGATACCGGGATTGCCATGGGCGAAGCATTTGCTAAAGGATTAGGCAACAAACTAGGCATTGAAAGGTATGGTTTTTGCTTACCAATGGACGATTGTCTGGCACAGGTGGCCATTGATTTTGGAGGAAGAAACTGGATTGTTTGGAATGCTGATTTTAAACGCGAAAAGGTCGGCGATATGCCTACAGAGATGTTCTATCATTTTTTTAAATCGTTCAGTGATGCTGCAAAATGCAATTTAAACATAAAAGCAGAAGGCGATAACGAACATCATAAAATTGAGGCCATTTTTAAAGCATTCGCCAAAGCCATTAAAATGGCAATCAAACGTGATGCGGAGAAAATGGTGTTACCGAGCACAAAGGGAATGTTATAAGAAGGTGGAACGCTGAAAGGTTTATGGCGGAGGGTTTTGACGCCCATCCGTCGTTAACTAAACCCGATAGAGCGGAATAGCCCGCATCCCGATTTTTCATCGGGAGAGGACTATAAGCGATAGCGGGACTACAGGCCCTATGAAAAGCTGACTTTCATTTTCAAACCTCATAAATAAAAGGAATCTGAAATACAAAACTATGGTTGGAATTATAAACTACGGAGCAGGTAACATCTTCTCCCTTACCGCAGCTCTAGATCGCTTAAATGTAACCTACGGCATGGTAAATATAGAAAGTGACCTCGAAAAATATAGCCACATCATCATTCCTGGTGTGGGCCATGCCGGTGCCGCCATGGAAAAGTTAAAGGGAACGGGCCTGGTTGAAGCCATTAAAAAACTGACGAAACCCGTTCTTGGTATCTGCGTAGGCATGCAGCTCATTACGGAACACTCAGAAGAGGGTGATGCCGCACTATTGAATGTCGTTCCGGTTAAAACCAAAAAATTCGATAAGTCACTGAATATCAAAATACCACACATGGGCTGGAATGCGGTTAGCCCGAAAAACAATTCATTATTTGAAGGTGTTGAAGATAATACACAATTTTACTTTGTGCATTCGTACTTTATTGAATATAACCCTACTTTTGACATCGCATCTGCTGATTATGGTTTGAAGTTTTCGGCAGCTGTGCAAAAAGATAATTTCTACGGCGTTCAATTTCACCCCGAAAAATCGGGAAAAGCCGGCGAACTAGTATTAAAAAATTTTTCAAACTTAAGCTTATAAAATGTACATAATACCCGCTATTGATATTTTGGATGGAAAAGTTGTCCGTCTCCGTGAAGGCGACTATAACCAAAAAACAGAATATGATGTTTCTATTCCCGAAATGATAGAAAAATATCGTTCAAATGGTACAGATTTCATCCATATTATTGATTTAAATGGAGCTAAAGGTGATTTTAGCAATCAAAAAGCACTTTTCGAAATTATCAAAAAAACAGATATGAAAGTGCAATATGGCGGAGGGATCAGAACCATTGAGCAGGTTACCAATTTGCTTGATGCGGGAATCCACCGTGTAATTGTGGGTACACAGGCCATTACCAATCCTGAATTCTTACCTCAATTGAGCGAAGCTTTTGCTAAAAAGGACGATTATGCCAATCGCATTGTGATTGCAATAGACGTTTTGGATGAAGTAATTAAATATTCGGGCTGGATGGAAAGCTCACCAATTAAACTGATGGATTACGTTGATAAATGTCTTTCACTTGGTTTTTTCCGTTTCTTATGTACCGATATCAGTAAGGATGGAAAATTAGGTGGTGCAGCTGTTGAGTTATACCAAAAACTACTGGAACACTCACCGATGATCAAACTAATTGCTTCAGGTGGTGTAAGTTCGATGGGTGATATTTACGAACTGGCTAAATACCCGATTAGAAGTGTGGTGGTAGGAAAAGCGATTTACGAAGACCGTATTACCATCGAAGAAATTAAAGAGTGGAATTTGAAGGCCTTGAGTTCGATTTAATTCCATAAATATTTATGTCATCCTGAAGAATGAAGGATCTGCACCCGATGAAAAAGATGCTTCGTTCCTCAGCATGACAACCAAACAAAATATGCTTTCAAAAAGAATAATCCCTTGTTTAGACGTTAAAGATGGCCGCACGGTAAAAGGCGTAAACTTCGTTGATTTACGCGATGCTGGTGACCCGGTTGAACTTGCCGCCCAATACGCGCAGCAAGGCGCCGACGAACTGGTTTTTCTGGATATTACAGCTACTCATGAGCGTCGGAAAACGATGATTGAAATGGTAAAATCAGTAGCCCGCCAATTAAATATTCCTTTTACAATTGGTGGTGGGATAACTGAAATTGCGGATGCAGAAGCCTTATTAAATGCTGGTGCGGACAAAATCAGTATCAATTCAGCAGCAGTTAGAAATCCGAAGTTAATTGAAGACCTGGCTAAAACCTTCGGGGTACAATTTGTGGTTTTAGCAGTCGATACTAAACATGTAAACGGCAAAAACATGGTTCACTTAAATGGCGGCAGGTTAATTACCGAACTAGAAACCGAAAACTGGATTAAACAGGCAGAAGATTTAGGCGCAGGAGAGATTTTGTTAACTTCGATGGATCACGATGGCACCAAAGCAGGTTTTGATTGTGGATTGTTGAGCAAAATAAACCGAATGATTAATATCCCGATTATTGCATCGGGTGGAGCAGGTAGCATGGAGCATTTTACGGAGGTTTTCCAAAAAGCCAATGTTGATGCCGCACTTGCAGCATCGGTATTTCATTATGGTGAAATCCTGATTCCTGATTTAAAGCAAGAATTAAAAAGAAATCATATTCCTGTTAGAATATAATAGTTAACTCGTCATTGCGAGGCACGAAGCAATCCTAATGATATGGGTTCGAAACCTGCAAAAGTTGTAAGGTTGCTCCGTAGTAGCAATGATGGAAACATCATAAATATGAACATTAATATATCAACCCTTGATTGGGATAAAACAGCTGGCTTACTCCCTGTAATTATTCAGGATTACAAAACTTTAGAGGTCTTAATGCTGGGTTATATGAATGCTGAAGCACTGGAGAAAACGCAGGCAGAAGGCAAAGTAACTTTCTTTTCGCGCTCTAAAAACCGCCTTTGGACCAAAGGAGAAACCAGCAATAACTTTCTGTTTGTTAAAGAACTTTTTGTAGACTGTGACAACGACACCATTCTGATCAAAGCGGATGCTGTTGGTCCAACCTGCCATACCGGTAGCCGCAGCTGTTTTAAAACAGATTTTAACCAAAACTTTATTTTCGAGCTCGAAAACATCATTAATGATCGATATAAAAATCCTGTTGAGGGTTCTTACATCAACAAAATGCGTAACAAAGGTTTAAATAAAATTGCGCAAAAAGTTGGAGAAGAAGGTGTAGAAACGGTAATTGCTGCATTGGCAGAATCGGAAGAAGAACTTATTGGAGAAGCATCAGATCTTGTCTTCCATCTGTTGTTTTTATTGAAAGAAAAAGGCTTATCTATCCAGGATATTGCCAAAAATTTAGAGAAAAGACACAAATAAGGTTTAAGGTAAAAGGCTGAAGGTTTAAGGTGCTATGTGCCTAACCCTGCACACTAAACCCTAAACCCATAAACCTCAAGAAATGCTCAAACACCTACACACCCTACCCGGACATCAAAACCCTGTTTACGCTTTAGCAAATGCTGGTGAAGACGACATATTTTTCAGTGCTGGAAATGATAAGGGCGTGGTAGAATGGTCGCTACTTAACATGGCTTTTGTGAAGGTGAAAATGCCGGTACAAAGCTCTGTTTATTGCCTTCATTACTACAATGAGCAATTGTTTGTTGGAGAACGCAGTGGCGCTTTTAGTGTTTACGACCTGAAAGAACAAAAGGTAATTTTAAGGATTAATGCGCATACCAAACCTATTTTCAATATACAAACAGTAAAAAGTAAAAATGAGCTTTTAACTACTGGCGAAGATGGTACGGTTGCGGTTTGGTCACTGAATGATTTTAAAGAAATTTACCGTTTCCAGGTGGCTTACGATACCGTTAGGACCATTGCAATTGCACCCAACGAAAACGAAGTTGCATTTGGTTGCAAAGATCATTTGATCAGGATTTACAACCTTGCAGATTATAGTTTAAAACAATCCCTAGAAGGCCATTCCTTACCTGTGACTTCATTAGCTTATCATCCAACTGGCAAATATTTGATTTCAGGCAGCAGGGATGCACAACTAAAAATATGGAATCAGCCGAATTACGAACTTAGGGAAACCGTTCCGGCACACATGTTTACCGTGTATGATATTGCCTTTCACCCTACCCTTCCTTATTTTGCTACAAGTAGTCAGGATAAAAGCATTAAACTCTGGGATGCAGAAAATTTTAAATTGTATAAAATTTTAAGTCTAGAGAAAGCAGGGGTTGGTCATAGCCATTCCATCAATAAAATTATCTGGAGCCATGATGGCAAATATTTGATTTCTACAGGTGATGACCGGCAGGTAATGGTTTGGGAGATGGAAAGCTAGTTTTTATTTTTCAGCTTTTCAATTAACTTTAAAAGTGCTTCCCTATTTTTTGCTAAATGATAAAATTTCGGAAGTTTTTCTAAGAGCGTATAATGTGATCGGTCTTTATGCTCGCGAAGATTGGCAGAAATATAACTTTCCAAATAGAGTAAATGTTCAAAATTAAAGGCCCAAAATACTTCATCTTTAAATGGCGCCTGTAACCATAGTTCTGCTCCAAAATAACCATGAGCAGCCATGTACAAATCACCTGTTGATGTTTCCTTATTACAGCCACAATGCAAACAAGTTAATTTTGCATACGTTCCCTCATAATCTACTTTGGTTGTTGCTTTTTTCACGCAACTTGGGCAAATGATCCAAACATCTGTTTGAAAATGACTTAATCTAAAATTTTGATCCTGAAAACGTTCTTTCATTGTTTAGATTGTCAATCCACAAAACGTTTGATAATTCTCAATTTATGCGAATATTTACCCAGTTCTTTATTAAAAATCCCCTGATCATCAATCGGATCAATCTTTACTTTTGCTGAGGAATGGATAATTTCATTCGGGCTCAGCATAATGCCCACGTGAGTGATTCGGCCTTCATCATTATCAAAAAAGGCAACATCACCAGCTTTGCACTCAGCCAGAAAACCAACTAGCTCTCCTTGTTCGGCTTGTTGTGATGCATCGCGGTTTAACTTGATACCTAACATTTTAAATACGGTTTGTACAAAACCAGAGCAATCTAAACCAAACAAATGCCTTCCTCCCCATAGATATGGGATATTTTGAAAAAACTTAGCGGTTGCGCTAACCTGATCCATAAAATTTACGACACTATTATCGTATGCTTCGAAATTCAGTTTAAACTTTTCTTCACCTGCATAACAAAAACCATCTTTTAAAAAAGGAAGGTTACTGGCCGGACTTAAATGATAGGAACTTCCATCGACCGCGGTTAACACATTATTGAAGCTGAGTGGAGCAAGTAATTTACAATCGTGCATTTCTGCAAACTGATTTTGGGTAATCGGCGCCAATTGCCTGAAGTCCATCCAGCCTTCATAACCATCATAACCATTCTGGATCAGCCACCACCGGTCTTCTTTCTGAATAATTTCGACATGATCGCCGAATAAAAGTTGTGAAACAATTTCTGCTTTATCTGATGCATCTGCTCTTAAAGGTGCCACAGCAATCCTACAAATACCGTATTGATTTTCCATCTAAACTTGCTCGTTAAACTATTGTAAAACTAATAAAATACATTCATTGCCTAACATTTTGAATACAAAATTGTTATTTTTATGATGTTCAATTTCAAATATACGCGCCATGAATTTTAAAAAAATATTAATTGCCGTTGATAATAGCACCTGCTCAGAAAAAGCAGCAAAAGCCGGTTACGACATGGCTGAAAAATTTGGTGCAGAAGTAGCACTGGTCAATATTATCGAGCCCGTTCCAGCTAATGTAAACCCCGATTTAACATTAGCACCCGTGTTTTTAGAAACTTACGATAATAGTGAAGAAAATAGTCCGATCTTATTGAAAGAAATGGAGACAAAATACGGAAAAGGCATAAAAACCACCTATTTAAGCATTATTGATACTGCTGCACATGGCATTATCCAACAATCAGACGAGTGGGGTTCTGATTTAATTGTAATAGGCACTTACGGCCGCACTGGATTATACCATTTTTTAATGGGAAGCGTTGCCGAACACGTAGCGAGAAAATCGGCTTGTCCGGTTCTGATTATCCCTAATAAATGTGAGGTAGACTAGCTCATTGGTTCAATAGTCATTAGTTAGCATGATGCAAAATACATCCTTGACAATCTGTGGCAGAAAACTATTGGTCAATGAAAACCGCTATCTTGCTGGTTAACCGGTAACTGTTTAAATTTGTTAATCGTTACAAAAACGCCAATATCAACACCGTTGTCTTGAAGTATTGTCATTTCGACCGCAGTGGAAAAATGTACCTGGATAGATTTCTCCATTTCGCTGAGCTACAGTCGAAATGACGAAACTTAGGATGAGGAGATATAGATTTATTTATGTTTGAAAACTTGTTAATTGGTAATTGAAAACTGTCAACTGAAATCTTTTT
Source organism: Pedobacter sp. D749 (assembly GCF_019317285.1). Taxonomy (NCBI): domain Bacteria; kingdom Pseudomonadati; phylum Bacteroidota; class Sphingobacteriia; order Sphingobacteriales; family Sphingobacteriaceae; genus Pedobacter; species Pedobacter sp. D749. The sequence goes on along the minus strand of NZ_CP079218.1, from coordinate 800,799 downwards.
TAAACAAAAAAGTCTCACTTTAAGCGAGACTTTAATTCTAATATCTGATTAAGACTATCCTTCCTGGTGTAACCAGGCTTTCTTAGCCAATAATTCTTCTTCCGTTTCGCGGATATCTTCGTCATCTACGCAACAATCAACCGGGCAAACTGCAGCACACTGAGGCTCGTCATGAAAGCCCTTACACTCTGTACATTTATCGGATACAATATAATACACTTCATCCGAAACTGCTTCCTGAGCAGCATCAGCTTCAATTTGTTGATTACCAAAATCAATGATACCATTTAAGTTTGTACCATCAGAAAAACGCCATGCAGTACCGGCATCGTAAATTGCGTTATTTGGACATTCCGGTTCGCAAGCCCCACAATTTATACACTCATCTGTTATTTTAATCGCCATGTTTTCGTCTAATTCTTTTGCTTAGTTTACCTTTGCGCTTGCAAATATAAGATATAATCACTTAATAATAATTCTAAATATGTCAGCATTAACTCAAGAAAAAGTAATAATCGCGTTTAACAAACTGGGCTTATTGCTTACAAAGCCTACTGACATACTAGGAAATGCGTTTTATAGTGCTGAAAGTACAAATGCATGGTTTACTGCAGAAAATATAAAAAAATCTATTTTATCTTTCACCGAGATGTTAAATGAGGCAGATTTGACCATTTGGTTCGAATCAGTTAAGTTTAGTACATCGCCAAAAAAGGTGGGTTTAATCCTGGCGGGCAATATCCCATTAGTGGGTTTACATGACATTTTAAGTGTATTGGCTACCGGAAACATTGCACTGATTAAACTTTCTTCCGCTGATGATCAATTGATTAAAGCTGTAATTGCTGAACTGATTAAAATAGAGCCCGCTTTTGAAGGTCAAATAGAATATGTAGAGCGCTTAAAAGATTTTGATGCCGTTATTGCTACTGGCAGCAACAATTCATCCCGTTATTTTGATTATTATTTCAGTAAAGTTCCAAATATCATCCGTAAAAACAGGAACAGCGTGGCGGTTTTAGATGGTACCGAAAGTTTTGAAGATATTCAACACCTTGGCAATGATATTTTTGATTATTTTGGTTTGGGTTGCAGAAACGTTTCTAAACTTTATTTTCCTAAAGGGTACGATATTGCCAATTTTTACGAAGGTATAGAGAGTTTTCAACCCATTATTAATCACTTTAAATACAATAACAATTACGATTATAACAAATCTATTTACCTTGTTAATGCGGCTAAACACTTCGATAATGGCTTTTTGTTATTAAAAGAAGATGAAAGCTTAACCTCTCCCTTAGCGGTCATTTTTTACGAGGAATATGATAATCTGCAGGAGGTAGAAAATAAGTTAAAAGATAAATCAGAAAATATTCAATGCATTATTACCAAAACACCATTAAGTTTTAACACTTTTGATTTTGGCAAAAGTCAGCACCCAAAACTTTGGGATTATGCCGATAATGTGAATACCATTGAGTTCTTAAACAACCTTAATTGAATTTCTCAACTTTAGTCTTTCAGCTTTCTCCTTTGGGCTTTCAGCTTAAATAGCTATTTTTGGACACAATGTATATCGTTAAAGTTAAAGGCATAGCCAAAATTCCAGATTACGTGCAGTTGAGAGATGACAAGTTTACACTTTTAGCTTATTTTAGGGTAGACAGACCTGATAAATCGCTGGAAAAGCTCGGACTTGGCGACAAGCAAGATTACATTATGGAAATGGTTAAAGATTTGCCTTTCGGGCAGATTGCAAAATTGGAAATATAATATGGCAGGCAACTCAGTAATTCATTTAAGTAATGTTGATGTTTTTCAGCAGAAACATTTAGTGCTCTCAAACGTAAATTTACATATCGAAAAAGATGAATTTGTATTCCTTATTGGTCAAACAGGTTCAGGTAAGAGCAGTTTGCTTAAAATATTATATGGCGACTTACATATTGGCAATGGCGAAGGCAATATTGCTGGTTTCGACCTTAAAAACCTAAAAGAAAGTCAGGTTCCGTTTTTACGCCGCAAATTGGGTGTAGTTTTTCAGGATTTTCAATTACTTACTGATAGAACGATTGAAAAAAATCTTGAATTTGTGCTTAAGGCAACAGGCTGGAAAGATGAAAAACTAATTAACGAGCGCATTAAAGATGTTTTAGACAAAGTTGGTTTACGTTCTAAAATCAAAAAGATGCCACATGAAATTTCTGGTGGCGAGCAGCAACGTATTGTTATTGCAAGGGCTTTGTTAAACGATCCGGAAATTATCCTTGCGGATGAACCTACAGGCAACTTAGACCCGGAAACATCAGAAGAAATTGTAACCCTTTTAAAACAGATCAGCCAGGCCGGAACTGCAGTATTAATGGCTACGCACGATTACCACATCATCCGAACTTTCCCCTCGCGCATTATTAAATGTGAGAATGGAGTTGTGCACGAAGATGCACAAATTGTATAAAAAATTCTGACATCCGTCAGCTAATCAGCCAATCTGTTCAGATAAATACAAAGAAATCTGACAGCTTGGCTGATTTCCGTTTATGGCAAAATAGTTGAGATTAACACAAAAAAATTCAGCCCGGTATTATGTTTAATAAGAAGAAAAATAACGATAAAGAAGAAAATATAATGAATCCTGAAAATACATCAGAAAATACTGCTGAGAATGTAGAGAATACTGATGCTCCTGCAGTTGAAACTGAGCAGGCACCTGAATTATCTGCAGAAGAAAAATTGCAAGGAGAAGTTCAGCAACTTAATGACAAATATTTACGTTTATACGCTGAGTTCGATAATTATAAACGTCGTACACAAAAAGAACGTGTAGAATTATTGCAAACTGCCGGTAAGGATGTAATTGTTTCACTTTTACCTGTTTTAGATGATTTTAACCGTGCATTAAAAGCAATGGAAACGGCTACTGAGGTAGCTCCGGTTAAAGAAGGTATATTATTGGTAAGCACAAAACTGAAAAACACCTTGGCGCAAAAAGGTTTGAAAGATGTAGAAAGCATTAACCAACCTTTTAATACCGATTTCCACGAAGCAATTACCAATATCCCTGCTCCTAGCGAAGACCTTAAAGGGAAAGTGATCGATGAGGTGGAAAAAGGTTATACCTTAAATGATAATGTAATCCGCTTTGCTAAAGTTGTAGTTGGGGCGTAAGAAATAATTATTGAATGATTGAATTTTGAATGATTGAATTAACATCTCTCATTCCATCACTCAATCATTTAATCATTTTATAAATAAAGATGAGTAAAAGAGATTATTACGACGTATTAGGCGTAACCAGGGGCGCAGCCGCCGATGAGATAAAAAAAGCTTATCGCAAGATGGCGATTAAATATCACCCGGATAAAAACCCTGGCGATAAAGCTGCTGAAGATAAATTTAAGGAAGCTGCTGAAGCTTACGAAATTTTAAGCAGTCCTGAGAAAAAACAACGCTATGACCAATACGGTCATGCTGGTGTTGGAGGCGCAAGTGGTGGCGGTTATGGCGGTGGCGGAATGAACATGGACGATATTTTTAGCAATTTCGGCGATGTATTTGGTGGTCACAATCCTTTTGAAAGTTTTTTTGGTGGCGGAGGTGGCGGCCAGCAACGTGGCGGTCGTCGTGTTGCAAAAGGCACTAACCTACGTATAAAGGTTAAATTAACACTTGAAGAAATTGCACATGGTGCCGAAAAGAAAATCAAGGTTAATAAACTAATCGTTTGTAAAACCTGCGACGGCTCTGGCGCAAAAGATAAATCATCGGTAAGTACCTGTGGTACCTGCGGTGGCAGCGGCCAGGTGCGTAGAGTAACCAATACGATTTTGGGCCAGATGCAAACGGCATCTACCTGCCCTACCTGTAACGGTAGCGGTCAACAAATTACCGCTAAATGTAATGTTTGTCATGGAGATGGTGTTGTACGTGGTGAAGAAACCATTACCATCAATATTCCGGCAGGCGTAAGTGAAGGTATGCAATTGAGCATGAGTGGAAAAGGTAATGCAGCACCTAATGGCGGCATCCCCGGCGATTTAATTATCTTAATTGAAGAAACACCTCACGAAACCTTAAAACGTGAAGGAAATAATATTGTTTACGATTTACATTTAAGCTTTGTTGATGCTGCTTTAGGGATGAGCATCGAAGTGCCAACCATTGATGGTAAAGCCAAAATTAAAATCGAACCAGGTACCCAAAGTGGAAAGTTATTACGATTAAAAGGTAAAGGTTTGCCAGAAGTTAATTCTTACCATAGAGGTGATGAAATTATTCACATCAACATTTGGACCCCAAAAGCTTTAAGTAGCGACGAACGTAATGCTTTAGAGAAATTACGTGAATCGCCGAACTTTAAGCCTCAACCAGGTAAAAATGATAAGAGCTTCTTCGAAAGAATGAAAGAATACTTTGAGTAATTTGTAATTAATTAAATATAAATTGAAAAACCGATGTCGCAAGCATCGGTTTTTTCTATTAAATATTAGTCAACAAAATTGTTGTAAGCCGATCTCATACTATCCTGCTTCCTAACCAATTCGTCAATATTATATTCTGTCAATTTACCAGAAGCAGATGCATCCCGCATCATTTTTCTCGCTGCAATTAAATAATCATTTAACCGATCGTTAAAATTTTTGAAATAACCGTCTTTGCCAGGAAATTTGCCTGCATCGGGCGCAGCCATGGCTACATGTTTATTATGCTGATCTTCCAGGATCTGATAAGCAGATTTAGCCTTGGCCTCAATGGTTTTATAATTTTTATTCCCTGCCAATAATTTAGTAAACTCGGCAACTTTGCTCCTGTCATCCTTTAATGCAAAAATATACTCTTTTAGTGGGTGGGTTTTTAAAATTACACGTTCTGCATCATCACCAATTATATTTAATTTAGCCATAACCTGTTCATCATAAGCATAATATTTTTTACCCATACTGTAAATAGAATCTACTAAAGCTTTTCCTTTAACCCCTTTGTCATCTTTCCAATCTTCTGCCTTGATATATTCATCTAAAGATTTATATGTTTCTTTAATTTTGTCAAGTACCCCTGTCATGGATACTACATTTTCTTTGAAAAATTTTTGATCATCGCTACTTAAAGCACTTGGAGGTGTATCTGGCTTCATTTTACTACTGCTGATTGTACTCATAGAAAACGGCGTGATTAAACCGATAAAAGCGAAGTGATCATTTGGGTTTCCTAAACCTTTTTCAATTTTAATAATATTACCTTCTATACGCTTAATATAATCATTGTTTTTATCCGTAAAGCTTACCACAGCGTTATTGTACTCAATAATCTCATTTACGTCTTTTTCATCAGCTTCAGCATAGCTTGTTTTAGCACTACTGTCTTTTTTACCATCATTTTTGCATGCTGTAACCGACAATACAAGTGCAAGGGCAGTTAATTTTAAGATTGTTTTCATAGTTTTTTATTTTTTCATAAATCTGATGTTCCATCACAGCAATTTTTAAACCAAAAAGTTGTAGCGATTAAAGGGTTCTTAGTGGAAGGTGCTCGCCAACATGGTTATTTTTAATAAATATTGTCCTCTTTAGGGTTACAACTTCAATAATAAGGTATTAATGAGCGTATGGAGGAAATCAATGACGCTTTTAAAAAGAATCCTATCACTTGGATGATATTTATATGCTATTGTGTCGGTTGGATTTCTCCAGTCCTGATAACCATATTTTTTGCCGCTCCAACAGAAAATTTGCAATATAAAAAAGACCTCCACTCTCCTTATACAAGCTTTTTAACACTTTCAATTTTTTATTTGTTAATGATGTTGACATTAGGGTTTACAGGAAATAAAAACAAGGTGTATATAAAACTATCGGGTTACATTGGTATCTCGTTGATTATTTTTAGTGCAATCTATAACAGATGATAAACCTTTCCCTCTATAACCTGTTTTCTATGCATGAAATGGAGAATTGGTTGTTCAGGTTTCTATTACCGCGAATGGAAAGAAGTTTTCTATCCTAAAGGTTTAGCACAAAAAGATTGGTTTAAGTATTATTGCGAGCATTTTAATACAATAGAGCTTAATTCTACTTTTTATAAAATGCCAACGCAAAAATCGTTCGATAAATGGTACAATGAAAGTCCCGACGACTTTTTGTTTACAATTAAGGCCCCGCGTTTAATTACACACTACAAGCAGTTTAAAGATTGCAAAGAACTGATCAACGATTTTTACGAGGCTATTCAAACCGGACTAAAGGAAAAATTGGGCTGTGTACTTTTTCAGTTTCCACCGAAGTTCGATTATAATGCTGAACGGTTAAATCTATTGATTGAAAATTTAAGACCAGATTTTAAAAACGTGGTAGAATTTCGCCACATCAGCTGGTTTGATGAAGATATTTACAGAAAGCTATCCACAAAAAACATCATTTTCAGCGGACAAAGCTACCCATCTGCCCTACCCGATGATGTAATTCAAAATAACAAAACTGTCTATTACCGCTTTCATGGGAAGCCTGTGTTGTATAAATCTGAATATGATATTAAAGTAATTAAAGACCTTAAAAGCCAAATAGAAGATAGCGTCAGTGAAGCTTTTGTATACTTTAACAATACCTGGGGCATTGGAGCATTACATAATGCGAAACAATTGCAGGATTTAATGAAATAGGATTAGAAAAGCAATTGCAGTGATTATTTTAATGCTAGCCGGGCTATACGTTATAGCTCAGATTGAAAAAATCTGAGGCTGCCACTACTATCCCGTTTATTAAGAAAGGTTATCGGTACTATTTAAGGGGCCCGGCCATAGTATAATTATGCCCTTCGCTATATTTGCAAAAAGTGCTAACGTTTAAAAATAAACCTGATAGCAATGATATTTCGGTGAACTTGCTTTAATTTAGCACCAACATTAACGAAATTTAATGGATAGCAGGACTGCAGTTCCCGATAAAGCACTGCTTCTGCTTTCCAAAAAAATATAAACAAAAAATATGCGTGTTGCTGTTATTGATCTTGGAACCAATACCTTCCACTTACTTATTGCGAAGACAACAGGGAACCAGCCGGAAATTTTATACAAAACCAATGTTCCCGTTAAATTGGGCGAAGGAAGAATTAACGATAACATTATCATTCCAGCGGCCTTTGAAAGAGGGATAAATTGTCTTAAGGATTTTAGTCAAATTATTAGTGATTACCAGGTTGATAAGGTTAGAGCTACGGCAACATCTGCCGTTAGGAGCGCAGAAAACGGCAAAGATTTCGTTGATGCAGTAAATGAAAGAACTGGAATAAACATTGAAACGATTAGCGGTGATGAAGAAGCTGAATTAATTTACAGGGGAGTAAAACTGAGTGGGGCCATTACCGATCTTTCGTTGATTATGGATATTGGTGGCGGCAGTGTAGAATTTATTCTTTGCGATACTGAAAACCTGATCTGGAAGAAAAGTTACAATATTGGTGCAGCTCGTTTAATGCAACAATTTTTCAAATCAGACCCCATAAATGACGGGGATAAAAACGCCATTTTATTTCACATACAACACCAACTCACCGATCTTTTCGACATCTGTGAAAAACATCAGCCCAAAGTGCTGATCGGATCTGCCGGAGCATTCGAAACCTTTGCGGAGCTCATCATCAGAAAAAACAAACTGAAAACAGATATAAATACCACCAAAACTTTCGAATTTAACTTTGACGACTATATTGCAACCTCGATAAAACTACTCAATGCTACACATAAAGAAAGGACTGAAATGCCCGGAATAATTCCATTAAGAGTTGATATGATTGTAATTGCTGCTTTAATTACTAATTACGTTTTGGGCAGATCGAAGATAAACAGGTTAACGCTTTCCACTTACGATTTGAAAATGGGCGTACTGGCCAGCCTGATATAAAAAATGAGGCTGTATCATAAATTGTAATTTAACTTCTCATTTTTCACGTTGAGCTCAGCCTGTACTGAGCTTGACGAAGTATCGAAACGCTTTGTAAGACATTTAAACAGACCCTTCGACAAGCCACATTAACGTTATTTCATAAGTCATTACTAATCAATTCTTTAATTACTTTAGTATTTCCACCCAGCTAGGCCATAGCACGATATCTCCGTTCTGCTTAAATCCGGCCTAACAAATTTTTCGGGCTGCACTGCCTAAGCCAACCTACTAGCTTCGAAAGAAAAATTTTCAGCCGGCATTTTTTGTTACTTTTTGATGCCAAAAAGAAAGAGCCCTTCGGCGGCGGCGAGCCGAGGCAAGGCCGAGCCGTAGGACAAGGGAAAACGATTGTACTTCACTAATATTGATTTTTATAAATAAATTATCCTTCAGGATGACAATTGTATATTGATGATACAGCCTCACCGAGAGTTTGCGTATATTAATTTAGAATTATTTCTTTTTTGACGCAATCAGCACTCTACCCATAATCATGGGTTCAGCTTTTTTGAGTTTGAGGTTATTTTGTTTCTCTTTAGAAAAATCGAGTGTTAAAAAGGCTGAATAACGGATACTTTCAACCATCAGTTGGTTTTTACTGAAATCAAACTTATTATCCAAAAGAATTTCATACCGACCGTTTTTATCAGTCAAAGTAACATATTTAGTATCAAGAACGAATAACCTTATTCCAGCAAGCGGCTTATTATCTGTTCCGATAACATAACCGTATACTTTTTTTGGTACAACTGGTTTTTTATCGGCGGTTTTGTTATTTATGCTTCTAGTTATTTCAATGGGCTCCTTCAAATTTTCGGCCCTGGCATCCATCACAAAAATGCTCATGCCTATAGCCAGTACACCAAGGTACTTCATCCAGTTTCTATTGTTTGTTGGAACAATAGCCAGATGATAGTTGAGCTGGTTTAATTGGCTTTGACTCATGCGGCCGCATACAGAAGAACCTGCATTTGCCAATACATTGATGATTTCTGCATTGGTATAGCCAGAGAAATCGATTACATTTTTGCTACAGGCTTTACAGAAATTGAAACCTTCTCTTTTATCCATTTCATCCCAGTTCTGTAAACATGGCTCGGCTATGGTAACTTCCTTAATTCTCGTTTTCATCGTGGTTGTTTTTAGAGATGATGAAACTTTTAAGAGAATTCCACAAGAGGTTTTAAATAAACTTCAATAGTTCATTATACAGCTTTTCTGTTGGCAAGCCCATTACGTTAGTATACGAGCCTTCAATCCGTTGTACCACTACGATGCCCCACCAGTCCTGCACGCCGTAACTTCCGGCCTTATCAAAGGGTTTGTAATTATCAATGTAGAAATCAATTTCATCAGCTGTAACAGGTTTACAGTAAACCTCTGTCCTATCATAAAACGAATGAATTTTATCGCCTTTAACAAGTGTTACACCTGTAAAAACCTCGTGTTTACTGCCGGAGAGTTTTTTTAACATTTCTTGAGCATGTGCCCTATTTTCTGGTTTACCTAAAATTTCTCCGTTTAAGGCAACGATGGTATCTGCTGTAATCACTATTTCACCATCAGCAGTAAAAGCCCTGGCCTTCTGTTCTGAAATGTAAACGGCAATTTCTGCCGGACTTAAATCTAAAGGGTAACTTTCATCAACATCCTTTAACTCGACTTTAAAATCTAAACCCATAAGCGTTAAAAGTTCTTGTCTTCGAGGTGATTTAGAGGCTAGAACGATAGGAGGAAAATTTGCAGGCATATTTTATTTTTTTGCTAAAATAAGAAAAGCGACATAAAGCCGCTTTTCTTATTTGATATTTTAACAAGATTTAGTTGTTTCCACCACCCTGTCTACGTTTTTCCATTTCAGCACGTTGCTCTTTTTGCCAGGCTTCGTAAGCTTTTTTCTGATCGTCAGTTAATACCGCAGTAACTTTTGCGTCGTTATCAGCACGCATTTTTTGCATTTTCTCTCTCATCGCATCTCTATCCCCACCACCTTGCATTTCTTCGCGCATTTTTTTCATCGTTTCGGCCTGCTCAGTAAAAACGGTGGTTAACTTTGTTTTCTGATCATCAGATAACTTTAATTTTTCGTCAAGCAATTTTACTCTTTCTTCAGGTTTCATCATCATTCTACCTTGTCCGCCACCCTGTTGCGCGTTAGCTAAACCAGCTATACCTAGCATTAATCCGCAAATCATCATTAATTTTTTCATGTTGTTCTTTTGTTGTTTTTGGTCCAAATTGAGTTTATTGGAGTGTAAAAGAAAATGAAAGTTTAAAGGCACCATGTAACTAAGCCGTTGCAAAATGAGTAAATATCAATCCTTCAACAATAATACCGGCACATGCGATTTAATCGTTAACCTTTGAGATACACTTTCGTGCAATAAGCTTTCAAAAAAACTATACTTCTTTGGAAGTGCAATAATCAACTGGGCTTCTTCGCTTTTGGCAAATTTTACGATCCCCTTAATCGTATCGGGATGATCGGAATAATGATAAGCCGGAGAAAAATCTTTAAGCATCTCATGTAAAAAATGTTCTTCCTGGGAATCGATCTTATGACCGGAATTAATATTGAGCACCAAAAGTTCGAGGACATGTTTGCTCAGGATATTTTTGAGTGCGTGCATAGGAATCACCTCTTTAACTTTTTTAAAATCGCAGGCTAAAATGGCTTTACGGATCGATTGATAGTCGGCCTTAGGCGGAACAACCAAAACCGGCACCGGACTTGATTTAGAAATTTTGATCGCATTGGAACCGATATCACTTTCGTCTTTCGCTTTTTTACCGTTACTTCCGATAATAATGACTTCGATTTCTTCCCTATTTACCCGATCAATGATTGATCTTAATAAGGTTTCCCTTGTTAGAGAAACCTCTATTTCGGCCTTGGGATTAATCTCCAGCATTTTTGACTTCAGTTTTTCGAGTGCTTCGAGCCTTTTGGTAATTTCGTCGGCGATATTTTCATCAGTAGTAATGAGCATATCAGGGGTAGGAAGAATGCTCTCGTATTCGGAAACGTAATAAGCATTAAGCAGTATAATTTTTGAGTTCGTCATAGCGAAACTCAACCTGGCCGCATATTTCGCAGCATGATCAGCTGTTTTAGAAAAATCGACAGGTACAAGGTATGTACTCATATGATTAAAATTATGTTTTTACATCAATAAATTAATCAATCGATTGATTAATTTATTGATGTAAATTTCGGATATAATCTTATTGTATGCAAATTTTGGAGTTGAATATTTATAATCGGAACGTCATTCTGGTAGGTGGTACGTAGCTAAAGATCCTTCGACTACGCTCAGGATGACAATCATGGAAAGCACAATGACCAATGTTCAATTTACAATGATCAATAGTCATAACTTATATCATCATCTTGACTTTAAAGAAGTGAAACGGAGAAATCTATTACTAAGTTATTTCTTCAAAATGCGTGTGGAGAGATCCTTCAACTACGCTCAGGATGACAATTGCGGTTAGGGTAATGTCAACTAGCAATGACCAGTGAACTAATGAACCTAATTACCCGAATCGGCAGCATTTGGATTTTCATCGTGCCACCTGCCCTGTACTTTCATTACTTTTTCGATAATATCACGCACAGCAGTTTTGCCTCCATTGTAGGGAGAAATGAATGTAGAAATTGCTTTTATCTCTTCTACGGCATCCGCCGGGCACGTTGGGAGCCCTACGAGTTTCATTACTTTTAAATCAGGGATATCGTCGCCCATATAAAGCACTTCTCCTGAAGTAATGCCCTTATCTTGAAGATATTGATTGAAAATGCCAACCTTATCTCCTGTTCCGAGAAACACATCTGTTACGCCCAGATTAAAAAATCGTTTGCCCATGGCAATACCATCTCCACCAGATATAATACAGATGTTATATCCTTTTTTAACGGCTAATTGCATGGCATAGCCATCTTTAATGTTAAAAGTGCGCAACGACTGGCCATTATCAGTAACCTGAACTGATCCATCGGTAAGCACACCATCTACATCAAAAATGAAAGTGGTAATCTCTTTTAATTTCTGGAGAAACATTGGCGCGTTTGGCGTTTAGGGTTAAGCACTCGGTGCCGACTCATGACTGAGGACTCCGAACTCAGGACTAGTAGTTACTGATTATCTCTCCACTCGTATACCCAGGCAGATTGAATTTGTTCTAAATGGCCTTCACTGCTTTCCTCACGAGTACCTTTAAAGTTTGGCAATTCTAAAACCCATTCTAAAAGTTCGGTAAAGCGGATACGGTAAATTTTGGCTTCTGTAAAATCATCACCAAATTTCTCATATAAAGACATTGCTATATCTTCGTAGTCGTTCCAATAAAAAGGTAAAGCAAATTTATCGTTGTTCATGTTGTTTTGTTGGTTAATTGTTGAAATTGGTTAATCGACTCCCGACTAAGGACTTTGGACTAAGGACTAAACCTAGTGTCCCATAAAATCAGACTGGTCTGGTATGGTTACTTCGATATCGCCGTTAATCACCACACACTGGCAACCTAAACGGGAAGTAATTTTCGGACGGACTGCTCTATCGATAAAGTCTTCTTCTTTGTCAGAAATCTCTTCGATATTGTCCATACCTTTTGTTACGTACACATGGCAGGTACTGCAACCACAAACACCACCACAGTTGTGCTGTAATTCGATTCCATTATCCAGACAAACATCTAAAACAGATTCGCCGGCTGCTATTGGTAATTCAATAGATTCGTGATCTGCTTCTTCAAAATTTATTTTTAGTTTAAAAATGCTCATAATTATTTTGCAAAAGTACTAAGCAGAAGCCGTAATTATGCTATCTCAGCGTTAATTTTATGCTATCGCTTAATGTTTGATAAATGTTCTGCACTTCAGGCATATCGGTTAACATGCTCAAATGCTTATTTAAAGTGCTTTCATCAGCCCTGACTGCTGGCCCAGTCTGCACATTTTCAGGCAGGTTGCTCATTACCTTATCGGCTGTTTCGGCAATTAATGGCCTGATGATTTCAAAATCCAAATCGTTCTGACTTAAAATTTTATTTGCCAAAGCATACAGGTGATTCGGAAAATTACAGGCAAATACCGCTGCCAGGTGTAATACTTTTCTTTTCTCGCCATTTAACTTATATACTTCCCGGCTAATTTTAGCAGCGAGATTGCTTAAAATCGTTAATTGACTGTCATCGTTCGCTTCAATACAAAGTGGAATATTTTCAAATGAAACCTCTTTTTCTTTTGAAAAAGTTTGCAAAGGATAAAAAACGCCCGCTTTAGTAACTTGTGATGATAAAATATTAATATCTGTAGTTCCAGACGTGTGTACCACCAGACCAGTTACATTTTTCAATGATTTAGCAACGCTTTCAATCGCATCATCTTTTACCGAGATGATATATAAATCACCATTTTGCTTAATTTTATTTAAATCATCGATGGCTTCAGTTGCAATCGATTGTGCCAGTAAGGTTGCATTATCCAGGTTTTGACTGTACACCTGCACGATCTCTTCGCCCTTGCTTTTTAAAGCTTTTGCTAAGTGTGTAGCAACATTTCCAGAACCTAATAAAACAATTTTCATGATTTTATGCGACTTTGGCCTCTTTTCTCCTTCTAAAAATTGAAATTAAGAAACCCACAACCATTACGATGGTACCAGCCCAGTATAAATTGATGAAAGGAAATTCAATTGCTTTAAAAACAACCCAATCTTTAGCTTGTTGAGGTTTTTCAAAAATCTGAAGCTCTACTTTTTTCTCATCTGGTAAAACCCTCGAAAAACGGAATTTCAAATCCAATTCATCCACTTTACGGGCGAAATCAAAAGTATTATTACCTTTTATTAAGAAAATAGGCTCCGTGTTGTAAACTTTACCAGCTGCATTAATTTCTAATGGTAAACCAACCGCATAATCGCCTTGCGCAAGTGCTAAATCTTTAGCAGTAGGTTTTCGATCTAAATCTTTCACCGTAATCACACCGCTAGAAGTATGGATGGTATCGCCTACTGAAACTTTAACAATACGTGGTGCTTTATAGTTTTCATCATCCGAATGCCCTTCGTGATCATCGTGCGATTCTTTTTTAGCAGGGGCGCTGGTAATGTGAGTGTACACATCGTAGGTTAAATAATGCTTGGTATCAGGAGAGGCAATCAAACCCATTTTTTCATTGTCCTGAACATGTGGATGCAAATTAAAATCTTCTTTCACTTTCCCTTCTTTATCTAAAACTTTAAAATTAAGGGTATAAATGGTATTGGGTGCCACTACTGTATCAGTGATGTATGTTACGGTATACTTACCCATTTTTTTAGGTTCGTTTTTGTATAACATGATGTTTTCACCAGGTTTTTCCGCCTTCTCGAAACCTTCTACCGGAATAAATTTACTGGCATTAATTGATAAAGGTTTGTTTGTAGCGGCAGAAATTAAAGCACCTAAGATCAAGAAAGCAAAACCAATGTGTGCAATTGCAGATCCAGCCAATTTAGCCTTGCCACCAAAAGCCTGATATAATACTGCAGCATTAGAAAGAACAGCGAACAAACAACTGAAAGTAATGAGGATGTACATGGTGTTGGTGTAAATCCCAGCCACATACACTAAACCTGCGGTTAAAACAATCGAAAACAAAATCGCAGAGATTAAACTGCTATAAAATTTCCGAGGATCTGTTCTTTTGTATTTTAAATATTGAGAGAAACCCGAAATCAAGGTAATTAATACCGCAAATGGGGCTTGCCATTGATTATAGTATTTAACGGCATCGATTGGAGGCGAAAAATTAGTTCCAAAGGCTTTGTTAAATACAGGAACCGAAGTGGAGAATATGACCTGGATGCAAGCGATAGTTACCACTAAAGCGCCAATAAACATCCAGAATTCGCGAGAATAGGTTTCTTCATCTTTGGTGGTAATCGGCAATTCTTTCCACCGTACTACAATCAACGTTATGGCCAAAACTGCAAAAACTACGTTGTACAATATTAGGTGACCAAACATTCCCATATCAGTGAACGAGTGTACAGATGTATCGCCCAAAATTCCGCTTCGTGTTAAAAACGATGCATAAAGCACCAATAAGAAACTTAAGAATACCAATGCAATGGCTGTAAAATAGGCATGCCCCGTATTTTTATACGCAATCATTACGTGTACGGCACCAATTAAGGTTAACCACGGTATTAAAGATGCATTTTCTACAGGATCCCAAGCCCAGAAACCGCCAAAATTTAACGCTTCATAAGCCCAGAAAGACCCCATAATAATACCTGTACCTAAAACCATTACCGCAAAAAGTGTCCATGGCATAGCTGGTTTGATCCATTCTTTATATCTTTTTTGCCATAAAGCCGCAATGCCATAAGCGAAAGGCACAACCATACTGGCAAAACCTAAAAACAAGGTTGGTGGGTGGATTACCATCCAATAGTTTTGCAACAATGGATTTAATCCTTTTCCATCTGTGATGAATTTAAGGTAATTTTTATAATTTTCTGGATTTGCAAAAACAACAGGTGCCTGTGCTTTTAAATCCATCGCATCTCTTAAAAGTATAAAAGGTGAACTTCCGATACGCTCTCCAAAAATCTCGACGCCTAAAAGCATTGAGGTTAAAAACACTTGAGAAAAGGCAACAACTGTCATTACAGGGCTTTCCCATGATTTTGCTTTCCAAATCAACAACGTGCCAAGAAATGATTGCCAGAAAGCCCAAAGCCAAAAACTACCTTCCTGTCCTTCCCAGAAAGAAGATATAATATAGTATACCGGAAGTTGCTTTGATGAGTGAGATTGAACGTAATAATACTCAAAATAATGGCCGAGTACCAGATAGAACAAAATGGCACCAATACCGATAATACTGGCAAAATTAACCAGGTATCCAATCCGGCCTAAGTTTCTCCAGGATTTTTCTTCTAATTTTTTATCGCGGCTGGCAAAAAAATACGATATAGTTGATAGTAATGATGCACTAAATGCCAGAACAATAAAAAACTGTCCGATTTTACCTGGTAACAGGTGTTCGCCTACAAATTGAATATCCATTAAATAAATTAGTTATATTTTTTCCCGCCGTCTTTGCTTACTTGTTCGACTTTGCCATCCTTATTAACCTCTACCAGGTTATCATTATATTTAGATGGGCATTTCATTAAAATTTTCGATGCGTAAAATTTGTCCTTATCCATTTTACCGATAAGCACTAATTTTTCTGATTTTTCGAAATCCTGCGGTTTGGTACCAGCGTAAATTACCTCTCTCACTTCTCCCTTTTCATCTTTCATGTGGAATGAAAAATGGTTCGCGTCTTTTACGGCGTCGTAATAAGTACCCATTGATTTTACCCAATAGCCCATAACATGTTCTTCTTTCTCAGAAAGAGTTGCTTGTTTGAAATTAGAGTAGGTGTCGGTATTTGCATTTAAGCTAAATAAAATCCCTACGGAAATTGCGATGGTAATCAACCCAATGATTGCACTTTTCTTCATGGTTATACTTGTTGTAAAAGCTGGCAACAAAGATAGAAAAATCGGCTTAGCCAGCATTCTTTTACATTTTTCTTGTCTTTATATTGACAATCACCTGATTTTTGAAGGGGAAATATTTGTCCTGAATCCCTATTTATAACCGATCTTAAGTAATATCTTAAATCGCTTAAAAGTTCGGCTTGAAATTATTAAGTTTGGTCCGTCAGATAATTGTCCCTTTTTTACATTCCACACAGCAAACATAAACCGGATTAATATGAACTTGAAACAGTTTTATAAGTTATTGTTATTTATCTTTTTGATACCAATTTTAAGCTCCTGCTTTGAGGTAATTGAAGAAATTTCGATGAAAAACAATGGTACTGGTGATGTTATCCTCACCATAAACTTAAGTCAGAGTAAAACAAAGGTGGCTTCTGTAATGCTGTTAGATAGTGTACAGGGCTATAAAGTTCCCAGTAAACAGAAAATTCAACAAGAATTAAATGAAGCAGTGGCCTATCTGAGAAAATCAGAAGGAATTTCGAATGTAAAAAGCACGAATGATTTTAATAATTACATCGCAACCATCAGCTTTTCTTTTAAAGACGTTTCGAATATCAACAACATCACCAAAAATATTCTTGCCCAGCAAAAAATTAAGGCAACCAATACTTCATCCTACACCTATAACAAGGCTACCAAAACCTTTAGCCGAAAATACCAGGCAATCAGTACCGCTAAAACAGAATTCAGTAAATTAAAAGCAAAAGACAAGGCGGTTTTTAACGGTGCTACCTACACCAGCATCTATCGTTTCGAATCTCCTGTAACAAGTAGCAACAATCCGGCATCAAACGTGTCGAAATCCAAAAAAGCCGTGATGTTAAAAAGCAGCATTATGGATTTAATTAACGGAAAAATTAACGTATCAAACACTATACAAATATCTAAATAAATCATGCATATAGCCTCAATGGTAAAATAAACATGATCCTTATCTCTAAAAAATCTATCTAAATGAAAAAAATTCTAATTGCCATCTCCCTATTTTTATCGCTAAACTTTGCGCAGGCACAGGATTTAGCCAAAAAAATCCCATCAAATGCTTTCACAGTCGCTACCATAAAAGGCGATAATGTTTTTAAGCTCATGTTTGTAAAAGATTTTAACGAATCTTTTGTAGGCAAGAAATTATTAACGGAAACCTCTAAATCTCTGGATAAAAACTTCACTAGTATAGAAGATTTTGGCATCAACCTGGAGAAAAACATGTATTACTTCAACCAGTTGAGCGATAGTATTACCTACAACTGTTTTTTGATCCCGATAAAAGATGCCAAAAAATTTGAAAGTTTAATTGAAAACAAAGAGAAAAAATTCACCCAACAGGGCGATATCCGTACAATGGTTTTACCTGATAGCACGAGTATCATCAAATGGAACAACAACATGCTTTATTTTGTAACAGGAAGCATTAAAAGTTCGTTTTTTGCCGATTCTGTTAAATCTGCCCGTTATGGGATTAAATATACAAAATATGGGTGGGATACAGTAGGATTAGATAGTGCTGCTGTGGCTGTAGATTCGGTGGCGACGGTTGCTTATCCTGAAGAGATTAATACTCCCGCTAAAGTAAAATCTTCTAAAAAGACAAAAACCACTAATAAAAAGAAAAAATCATCAAAAAAAGCCACTAAAGGTAAAACACTAAAGAAATCTACTGCTGGTAAAAAGAAAAAGCCAGTTAGTGATGGCTTTATTTATGATGGAATATCACCAGACATGCCCGATGATGCGGTAAGGGATAGTGCTGTAGCTTATGTTTCAAGCGATGTAGCGGACGCTGAAAATTATAATCAGGCTGGTGATGAAAAGCACTATCAAGAGTACCAGAAAGAACTGGCAGAACAGGATGCCAAGAAAAAAAGACTGGCTTTTACCTGGATGACTGCTCAGGCCGATAATATTTTCAACGGCACTTACCAATCTATTGAGACAAATAAATCTTATACCTCAAGTTTGGACAACAAAGCCATTGCAGAGCTTTGGGTATCGAGCCTGCAGGATGTTTACAATTCAATTGCGCCAGAATTTGGAACTTATGGCAAAGCAGGTCTCATGAAAGGTTATGGTAGTTTAAACGCCAAACTTTTTATGGATAACAAAAGTTTCCGTATTTCTACGGGTTTAGAGCTGGCCCAGGAACAAGCCGATGCTTATAAAAAAATTATGAACAGGAAGTTGAACAAAAACTTTCTGAAATATGTAGACAGCGAAAAAGCCCTTGGTTTTATGAGCTATTCTATTGATACTAAATCCTATTTAGAAGAATTCCCAAAGTTAATGAAACAAACTTACGGTTCATTTTTGGGTGGTAAAATGGAAGAGGAAATTGATCTAGGAACTGAGTTATTCAGTCTTTTGCTTGATGAAGAAGCAGTAAGCAAAGTAATCAAAGGTGATGCGCTATTCGTAATCAATGGATTAAAAACCAAAGAAGTTACTTATACCACTTATGAGTATGATGATGATTATAATCAGAAAGAGGTAACAAAAACCAAAAATGAAACTTTACCTGATTTCCTTTTCATGTTCTCTTCTGAAGATACCAGGTTGATCAATAAATTGATTAAATATGGTATTCATAAAAATATGGTAACGGTTGAAAATAATATCTATAAAATCCAGGAGAAGAAAAGCCCGATTGATATTTACTTTATGATTAAAGACGGAATTGTGTTTTTTGGCAATTCTTTAAGTGAGATGCAAAGCATCAGTAAAAATCAATACAACAACAAAATCAGCAAACTGCACAAAGACCTGTTGAGCAAAAACAATTTCAGCTTCCTGTTTAATGCTAAAAATCTTGTAGGAAAAGTGCCAGATTCGGAAATTGGTGGTGAAGAAACCGCTAAGAAATTTAACAGTACTTTAGAAAAAATGGGTAATGTGTACATGAAATCGAACCCGATTAAGGGCAGACTGGTTTCAGCAGATATTAGCGCCGAAATTCCAAACGGGCATGAAAATGCATTGAAGTATTTATTCTCGCTAATTGAAAATGCAGCTAAATAGTTCGAAGTTGGGAGTTTTTAGTTTGGAGAAGGTTGCAAAGTGCCAGAAGGTTATAATGCTGGAAAGTTAAAATAACTAATTTGCAATAGACCAATAAACTAATGGCCAGTGAACTACTAAACAATCACTAGTTCGCAATAACCAATGAACGAATGACAAATGAACCAATGAACCATTCTCTATGAAGAAATTTTTAAAAATAACAGCAGCGATAGTAATATTGCTGCTGCTTTGTTATTTCGGCTTTTTCAAATACAGGCAAATCCAGGCCAATAAGATATCCATCCCTGTTTCTACCAATGCTTTGTTTAAAATTAATGTTGATGAACTATACAAAACTATTGCAATTAGTTATCTGAAACATCCTGGTCAATATTCAGGAGCAGACAAGAAAGGGATCAAAGAAAGGTTAACCGATTTAAACACAGGCTTAAAAATACCTGCAAACATTTACATATACACGTTAAAAGGAAAGGCTAAAAATACTTTTTTCTCGTGTTTCGAAATAGCTGATAGCTTGGCATTTAACCGCTTTATTCTGAAAAAGCTTGCATTAATCAAAAAGGAAGCTCATTTTTTCCAGTCTGCAGATTCAACATTTTGCCTTCTGTTTAACAATAAAACGGTAAGTCTGGCATTTACTCTGAAAAAGGAGCCGGTAAAAAATATACTGGACGAAATCCAATCTCAAAAGAACATGGTTAAAATTAGCGATAGCAAGTTTGAGCAAATGGCCAGCTTTTCCGATCACCTGTCTTTTCAAAATGAAGAAACTTTAAGCAAAGTTAATTTTACGGATGGAAAAATTGATTTTAACAGTGAATTAGTGAATAGATGGATAGAACCTGCTGCTGAACCTAAGCATCGGACTTTAAATCCCCAAAGTACAGTGAGTATGTGGTTAAACGGGAAGTTTAAACCTACTTTGTCTAAAAAAAATGCAGCTGAAAGTCTTTCCCTACTTTCAAAAGATAGTTTTTTCAGATTTTACAAAGATTACGTGGATTTTGAATGGACAAACACTATTACGCAGGTAGATACCATTGTTGGCTACGAGTACAATGACGACTTTGAGCAGGTGGAGAAAAAAATACTTCAAGACCGGAAGATTCCCTCGATTACTATAAATCTAAATGCCGACGATAAAGCAATGAATACTTATCTTAAATCACTAGGTGCATTAGATCAATCTACCGGAAAGATTAGCAGCGCAATGATTCCTTTATACCAGTTTTATTTTAAAGGCAATAATGGTAATGTTCAATTAAGTACAGTTCAAAGCGCTAAACCCGATTTGAAAAGAGCATCATCTGACGACTTCTTTTATTTTAAAGTTGATTTTAAAAAATTGATCAAACAAACAACAATACCCCTAATTGCGGATAAACTGGGTACTTTTAGTCAACTGGAGATCAAAGCAAAAAGTATAGAAAAAGACAAAATCAAACTAGAATCGGAACTTTTATTTTTGAATGAGGATCGTAACGCCTTGATTCAACTTTTAAGAACATTTAAAAATGGATTCAACAGCTCGTTAAATTTTAATATTCCGGCAAACAAGTAGAGTATTTCCCGCAGATTCAAGGTGATTTACGCAGAGTATTGTGATCTTTTATGTTATTCTTATAAATCATACAAGTCGTTTGATAGTCTACGATTGACAGATTTCAATAGAGTGGTCGTCTTTCCCGCGCAGGCGGGAATCTTAAAGCGCTTGCATTACGATTCCCAATCAAGTTGGGAATGACGACCCTCATAAGCTAACATTTGCAAGATTAAGATGGCTTCGCAGTAACGAAATTAGGCAACAAAAAAACCTTACAGATTTTAGAACTGTAAGGTTTTTTTATTTACCGTTGAGGGAAAGCCTTAAACCTTCTGCCTTCCTACCCCAGGCCTTATTATGGCCAAACGCCTAAATTCATATAAGAAACGGCAATTTTATCAATTGAATTTACAAAAGCAGCAGTTCTTAAGGTTTGCGTGCCTGGTTTGTTCATCAATGTTTCGCGAATTTCATGATAAGAATGAATCATCGTGTCTTCTAAACCAGAGTTTACCAATTCCATTTCTGATGCGCCTTTAACAATCATTAAACGGTGCTCCGGAAGGATGGTTTTACCGGTTAAGTTCTCTAAAGTATTGATCAGATTGGCATTTGAGTTAGCTGCATAACGGTTCTCCATACGACCAAATGCCACATGTGAAAGATTTTTCAGCCATTCGAAATAAGAAACCGTAACACCACCTGCATTGCAATACATATCAGGAATGATGATACCGCCCATCTCTGTAAAAATGGCTTCAGCTTCTGGCGTTGTTGGTCCGTTTGCACCTTCAGCAATAATTTTTGCTTTGATATTGCGGATATTAAGCTCCGTAAACTGGTTTTCTAATGCTGCCGGAACAATGATATCGCAATCTTGCTCTAAACCTTCCATCGAATTTTTAAAGCTGGTAGCACCAGGGAAATCTAAAATTGAACCTGTGTTTTTACGGTGTGCAAAAACCTCATCAACGTTTAATCCATTAGGGTTATAAATAGCACCTTCAAACTCACAAAGCCCCACAATTGTAGCACCAAATTCGGCTAAAAATTTAGCTGAGTGATAACCTACGTTACCTAATCCCTGTACAATTACCCTTTTATCGCCTAAGCCAGCTTTAAAGCCGATTTTAGCCATATCTTCTGCTACTTCAACACATTCGCGTACGGCGTAAGCAACCCCACGGCCTGTAGCTTCTTTACGTCCACGAATACCATGTAAAGCAATTGGCTTACCAGTTACACAGCCTAAAGCATCTAACTGACCTGGGTTCATGGTCATATAAGTATCGGCAATCCAGCTCATTTCGCGTTCACCAGATCCGTAATCAGGAGCAGGAACATCAATACCAGGGCCAATAAAGTTTTTCTTAATTAATTCTGTGGTATAACGACGTGTGATGGTTTCCAGTTCGGCAACACTGTATTGTTTCGTATTGATTTTGATACCACCTTTTGCACCGCCAAACGGAACGTTAACAATAGCACATTTGTAAGTCATTAAGGCAGCAAGCGCCATCACTTCATCTTCGTTAACCATTTCACTGTAACGGATACCACCCTTTGTAGGGCTCATGTGGTGAGAGTGCTCAACACGCCAGGCATCAATTACTTCAAAACCGTTTCCGCGGCGGATTGGAAATTGGAAACGATATACACTATTACATGTTTTAATCTGGTTCAATAAACCTTCCGGATGATTGGTGAATTGAGCCGCACTGTCAAAGTTCTTACAAACATCTGCAAAGAACTTGTTCTCGTCTGCTAGATTAGCCATTATTTATTTTTTATATTGAATAAGTTTTCGGTGCAAAATTGCCTAAAAAAACTTCACATATCCAAATGCAAAAATACTTAGTGTATAGCTAACACCACCCTATTCAGCCTTTAAAACAGGTTTTATACCGTTTATACCAAACTGTTCAAAAACAATATTTAAACAGGTTTAAACAGGGATATCCTGACTCCTCAACCCGATTAAAACGACCATTTTCATAAGTTTTATGATTGCTTATTCTGATGAAAAAAAATTATAAAAAAAATATCCACAAGACCATTTTATTACGATACTGATTAATCAACAGACAAAAAAGCTACAATAATTACGAATATCATAAATTTTGCATCAGAAATAAGGCATAAAAAAGGAGATCAATATAATTTTGATCTCCGTTAAACTTAATCCAGACTATCGCTATTACGACTCGTCTTATTTATTGATGTGGTTTTCTTTTTCGATTTTCTTCAATCTTTTATCAATTGAGAAAAGATAAGCCAAGAGGCCAACCAGTATAATTACGATACATATTACCACAACATATATCTTTCCATTGCTACGAAGGCTATCAGCCATTTCCACGCCATTATCTTGTGCAAATAACTGCATGGTGGCCATCATTAAGATCAGGGATAAAAATATCTTCTTCATTTTAGTTATGTTGTTGTTTGTTTTCAATATTGCGAATTCTAAAACGGATAGTGTACACCCAGTAACCGATTAATATCCAGCCTAAACATGCAGGATAAAACACCATGCGCATGCGGCTATCTAAATCGTAACTGTTAAAACCTGGGTTACCACCATTGCCAGGATGTAATGAATCTTTTAAACGTGGCAACACAAAAAGCAACACCACCATCATTGGGAAAGCAAAAATATTATAAATAGCAGAAATTTTTGCTCTTTTTTGTTCTTCATCAATTGCATTCCGGAGAATGAGATAAGCAAAGTAAAGCAAAATTGAAATGGCAGCGAAATTCTGTTTAGGATCGAAACTCCAAAATTGTCCCCAGGTATATTTAGCCCAGATGGCACCGGTAACCAAACCCAAAAGGCCAAAAATAATTCCGGCATTTACACTCTCCACAGCCTTCATATCGTCGATTTCACTCTTGCTACTCAGTGACTTCACACTATAGAAAACAGAAATCGAAAACAGCACAATCATAGCAAACCACATCGGAACATGGAAGTACAGATTCCGGATTGTTTCATTTAATATAGGTAAACGAGGTACGTGAAGTAATAAACCCGCGATTGCAGTATAAATCACCAGAATTGAACCTAAAATTTTCCACCAGGTTTTATGCATATTTATATTTAATTATTGAATGATTGAGTATTGAATGTAGATTCCATCATCCGTTTTCCATCTTCCATATTTAATCTCTCCAAAGGTAAGGAAATAACAATAAAGACGTTGCCACCATCAGTACATTCACTACTAGTAACATCGCAATTTCATCGTAACTATTCTCCCATGGCAAGCCATCCACCGCATTTTTGGCCAGTTTAATTAACAAGATCAATACAGGAATAATGATCGGAAAACTTAATATCGCCATTAACATGCCACCATTACCAGCTTTACTGGCTATTGCCGAAACCATGGTAAATACAGTAGAAAAACTGATACTGCCCAACACCACGGCGATGTAATACATGATTAAATCGGGCGGGGTAAAAGAATCGAAAACGAGTGTATAAAAACCTAAAGCAATTGTGGTAAGCACCAGCATTAATATGGTATTGTAAACAGTTTTTGAAATTAAAACTGCAGCGGGACTGGCCAAAATATAACTGTATAACTGCTGACCTTTGGTTTCCTGTAAAAAACTTTTTGATACACCATTAATAGAGGCAAAAAGCATGATAATCCAGAATAAGGCATTCCAGGTTAATTTATCACCAAGGCTTACAAATGACAGGTAACAAGTAAAAATGGTAGAAACCACATAGAGCAATACACCGTTAATGGTATATTTGGAGCGCCACTCCAACGATACTTCCTTGTGAATTAAATATTTAACCTCTTTGGCCAATTGCATAACCGCAAAGATACTTTTATTGATAAATATTGCATGCTTAAATTGTTGTATTGTTGTAATTTTGTTAGGAAACTATTTAGCCAGGGGACGCAGAGAAAGATTTAAACAACAGACAAAAAGGATAAACACGGATGGCATTTTTAAAGCAGTATAATCGGGATTAATGGCATTTAAATTTTATTGGCTACGGAGGCACAGAAGACACGGAGAAAGACTATTAACCACAGATGCTATTCTTTCGAGTAGCATAAACGAGGTTAAAGGCATTTAAAATTTAATTAAACACGTAGACACAGAAAACACTAAGAAAAACAATATGCACAAAGATCTGTGTTCATCTGTGTGTATCTGTGGTAAAAAGTATGAACTATGCATCAGTTATAGAAACGCCTATTGGCAGATTAAGCATCCTGGCTGATGAGGATTTTGTGCATGCCGTTACTTTTGAAGAAAAGGATATAGCTGGTTTGATAGAAAACGAACTGACCATAAAAGTTGCCAACCAATTAAAAGCATATTTTAATGGAAAGCTTCAGGATTTCGATTTTCCAATGAAACAAAAAGGAACCGAATTTCAACAGGAAGTATGGCAGAATTTATTGACGATTCCTTTTGGCGAAACCACCTCATACGCAAAATTTTCTACGCACAATCCGTTAGCGATACGGGCTATTGCAGCAGCAAACGGAAAAAACAATATTGCCATTGCAGTACCATGCCATAGGGTAATTGGCAGTAGTGGTAAACTGGTGGGGTATGTGGGTGGATTGTGGCGTAAACAGTGGCTGCTACAACATGAAAGTGAGGTTGCAAAAAAAGGACAAACCGAATTAAAATTTTAAAACCATAATTTTAGCAGATGAATAACGATCAAGCCGGAACACCAAATAATTATCTAAAAGCAATACGATTAATCAACATTGAGGGCAACAAATGCGCTTTTGAAACGGGTAAAATCCCGATCCGCCAACATATTAATGCGAACTATTTTTTCGCCCAAACTGATGTATCAACTTTAGAGAAAATCCCCCACCCTGCACCGAGGAGGCAATATGTAATTACGCTTAAGGGTAAACTCCGGTTTACAGTAAGCAATGGCGAAACTTTTATGATTGAACCTGGGATTGTCCTTATTGCCAACGATACTGCCGGAGAAGGACATACCTGGGAAGTTATAGATGGCAGTGAATGGGAAAGGATCTATATTCCACTGGAAGAAGATACCGATGATTATTTTATGGCAGATTAAGATCCTCAAAACCAAGATTAGGCCAATTTCGTAAGTCATATCAAAACCGATGATATTATGAAAACAGTCTGTTCCCTCCTATTTGTTCTTTTTACCTATTTGCCGATGGAAAAAAATGTTCCGGTGACTAAGTTAGACCTAAAAAAATATTCGGGAACATGGTATTCACTATATTCTATTCCTACCATTTTTGATAAAGGGAGTCGTGAAACAACTACCAGGTATACTTTGAATAAAGATGGTTATTACAACGTGCTCACCACTTATAAAAAACCTGGAGATGATAAGATTTACTCCAGAACTTCAAAAATGTTTCCGTCAGAAGATGGTGATAAAGGGGAGTTACAGGCACAATTTATCTGGCCGATCAAAGTCGATTATTGGATTATCGAACTTGCAGACGATTATTCTTATGTAGTGGTGGGTCATCCCGAACATAAGTTTTTGTTCATCATGAGCCGCAATCAGACGATGCCGAAGAAAACCCATGATGAAATTGTAGCCAGATGTAAAGCTAAAGGGTATGAGGTAAGTAGACTAACCTCGCAACAACATGAAAAAGATTAAGCTGTAATTTTTTCGCCGCGTTTAACACTAAAAAGCATAAATACAACACCTACCAAAAGTACAATCCAGCCCCATTGGAAATGAACAACTTTACCGATAAGTTTATTTGCGAAGCCATATTTAGTGTAATTGTTTGCTGTAAAGTAAACAGCAACTACAGCTAACACATACCAGATAGCCATTACAAAACTCATAAACCTAAAGGCACCTACTTTTCTGATAAATAGAACCAATACCGAAATGGCTATAATAGCATAAGTGATCAAAAACAAACGCGCATCTGATTGATACAAGTTCCAATTGCCTTTAATGGGCACTTTTAGCATGGGGCAGAAACCTGCAATAACGCATAACAATATGCCTAACCAGGCCCTGAATTTATTTAATACTAACATAGTTAAAAATGATTACACTGATTTTAACGATTCCGCCGGTTGGCAATTGTTTGTAATAGAATTTAATGGTTTAATCGCTAACTTACCTGGTATTTTTTAATGACTAATGACTAATGACTAATGACTAATGACTAATGACTAATGACTAAACTACTGCCCTTCAATAATCCCCATCTTATCTGCAAAGTGGGCACAGTAATCGCGTAAATCTTCAACAATTAAAGTTTCATTTGTGGCTTTTAAAAAGCTGTCGGCCATGGTTTGCAAAGTTTCGTAGAAGAAACGTTTCATTTCATCAACAGGCATATCCTTTGTCCAAAGATCTATCTTTAGGGTATTTTTATAATTGTGGTCCCAAACGGATAAAAACATCGCCTTTGCAGGTACTTTATCAGCGTTACCAGAATCTGTGCTTTCCCAAAGTATGTTATCCGGGTTGTTGCCTTCATCTAACTCAACGGTTATTTTTATTTCTGCTTTTTTCATATTAATATTGATTTCATCGATTTAACAGATTCCTCTGATTTAGACCGACTAATTTTTACGGATGCAAAGATGCTTAATATTAGTTTTACTTCATCGAAGCTTTAAACTACTTTTTGTAATATTAACATCAAGATTGCTGCAATAAAGATAAATATCAATTCTACTATCCAAATACGCTTAATATCTTTCAAAGTGAAGCGAAAAATCATATCTGTAATAAAGGTTACAAGAATCAGGCAACCTAAAACAAGAAGGTAAAAACCATCCATATTTACATGACGTGGTGCCGTACTTTTCTCCGAAAAGAGATTTACAACCACCAAGCCCAAACCAATGGCACTTACAATATTTAATGGCGTAATCCTAAAGTTCATCTGTGTTTATTTATTTGTTTTCAATTGTCAGATGGAGCCTTTGACAATTGAAATAATTATTTAGAAAATTAATAATTATTTTAATTGTGTCGGGTTCATTACTTTTTCTTATCAAATTTTTTGCCCTTTTTAAAACTCTTTATCTGTTTACCAGCCTTTGCTTTAGCTTTCTCCCTCACCTTTTTTTCTATTGCCGCGGCATGTTTTTTCTCGTGGAAAGCTCCTTGAAAATCAGGATCTTCCTTACGTTTCTGCATATCGATTTCTTTTGCAATATGCTGGCGTTCTTCGTAAGGGGTTTCATCAATGAATACACCTTCCGGAATTTCGGCCACAGGAATATATTGACGGATCAATTTTTCGATCTTGCGGATATAATATTTTTCGGCATCAGTAGCAAGGGTAATTGCATCACCTTTGGAAAAAGCCCTGCCGGTACGGCCGATACGGTGTACATAATCTTCAATAATGATAGGCACATCGAAATTGATCACATGACTCACATCACTCACATCGATACCTCTACTCGCCACATCTGTAGCCACCAGCACCCTGATATTACCTTCTTTAAAACTATTTATAGAGTTAATCCTGGTATTCTGTCCTTTATTCGCATGGATTACACGAACATTTTCAGCACCATATCTTCTTTCAATAAAACTGAAAATATTATCGGCAACCGTTTTGGTTTTACAAAAAATAATCAGACGGTTAAAAGTCTCATCATTTTTCAACAAATGCTGCAACAGGTTAATTTTCGTTTTAAAATTGGGAACGTAATATAAAGTCTGCGTTACATTTGCAGCAGGGGTTGCTTGCGCAGATGCCTCAATTACCAGCGGGTTATTCAAGAAATCGCCGGCAATTTTCTGCACTAAATCACTCATGGTTGCCGAGAACAACAAATTTTGGCGTTTGCGCGGAACAATTTCTAAAATCCTATGAATAGAGCCAATAAAACCCATATCCATCATCTTATCCGCTTCATCCAACACCAAAAATTTCAAACTCTGTGTGTTAATATCGCCGGCTAAATACAAATCCAAAAATCTTCCCGGCGTAGCAATCAAAATATCAACGCCCTTTGCAATTTGCTCTTTCTGTGTTTTCGGACCGATTCCGCCGAAAATCACTAAAGAACGTAAATCGGTATAAGTAGAAAATAATTTCACCTGTTCTGCAATCTGCATGGCCAGTTCGCGTGTTGGCGACAAAATCAGTGCTCTTGGATGATCGCCCTGAGCATATTTCAACTGCATTAAAATTGGCAAAACAAAAGCAGCAGTTTTTCCTGTACCAGTTTCGGCAATACCAAAAATATCCTGTCCAGATAACACTGGAGCGATTGCTTTTTCCTGTATCGGCGTGGCAACGGTATAACCTGCATCGGCAACTGCATTTAAAATTTGCCTGTTTAACTTAAATTCTTCGAACGATTTTGCCATAGCGCACAAAGATAGTGATTAAGGTTGAGGGTTTGAAGGTGTAAGGCAGAAGGTTTCAGTAACATCTAAAAAACAAGGTTTCTTTTATAAGAATTAGTAGAAAAGCAAGTTCAGTGATTCTTCTTTCAGCAAGCCCCGCCATCAGCTTTACTTCGTGCCCGCTCCTGTCGGGTTTATTTCACTCAAAACAGTAACGTTAAACTCAGTTTTGCACCTTTCATCCGCTAACCTGGTGGGTCAAAATTCTCAAATCTCATATCTAACTTCTCAAATCTATTTTTACCTTTGAAACCATGAATACTTACCTGATAAAAGCTGCGACAATTGTAAATGAAGGACAAAAAATTGTTGCTGATGTATTGATAAAAGATGGATTAATTGCCAAAATTGGTCAAAATTTATCCGCACCTGATGCCCAGGAAATTAATGCAGAAGGACAATACCTTTTACCAGGGATGATTGACGATCAGGTCCATTTCCGCGAGCCGGGATTAACCCATAAGGCCGATATTTTTACCGAAAGTATGGCTGCTGTAGCTGGGGGGATTACCTCTTTTATGGAAATGCCCAATACGGTACCCAATACCTTAACACAGGATTTACTGGCTGATAAATACGAAATTGCAGCTCAAACTTCACTGGCCAATTACTCATTTTACATGGGTGCCAGTAATGATAATATTGAAGAAGTTTTAAAAACCGATCCTAAAAATGTTTGCGGAATTAAGGTTTTTATGGGTTCATCAACCGGGAATATGCTGGTTGACAATGAAAAAACCTTAGAAAATATCTTTAGTAAAGCGCCAATATTAGTAGCTACGCATTGCGAAGATGAAGCAACCATCCGCGAAAACTTAGCTAAGTTTAAGTCGCAATATGGTGACGATTTAACAATCGATATGCACCCTTTAATCCGCAGTGCAGAGGCTTGTTATAAATCATCATCACTAGCGGTCGAACTGGCAAAAACTTACCAAACGCGTTTGCATATCCTGCACATTTCTACAGCAAAAGAAATAGCCTTATTTGATAATATTACCCCGCTAAAGGATAAAAAAATCACGGCAGAAGCTTGTGTACATCACCTTTGGTTTAACGATAAAGATTACGCTTCAAAAGGAAATTTCATCAAATGGAATCCTGCAGTAAAAACCGAAGATGATCAAAAAGGTGTGCTTAAAGGCGTTCTTGAAGATTATATTGATGTGATTGCCACAGATCACGCCCCACATACATTGGAAGAAAAGCAGCAGCCTTACGCTCAAGCTCCATCTGGCGGCCCGTTGGTACAGCATGCCTTACCGGCATTATTAGAAATGCATTTACAAGGTAAAATTTCTTTAGAAAAAATTGTCGAAAAAACGGCTCATAATCTGGCGATTTGTTTTGACATAGAGAAACGTGGTTTCATCCGCGAAGGCTACTGGGCAGATTTAGTGCTGGTAGACCTCAAAGATTCATGGAAAGTAACCAAATTGAATAATTTCTATAAATGTGGCTGGAGTCCGTTTGACGGAGATACTTTCCAGGCAAGTATTACACATACCTTTGTATCAGGCAACCTGGCTTACCAAAGTGGTAAATTCACGACCGATCAGATCGGAAAACGTTTGACATTTGTGAGATAGATTTGTTATATTTGTTTAGCTTAAGAAATTAGCAATGACAGATTTACAGTTATTTTCGGAGATTTCAGCCCTCCCTTCAAACATGAAGAAGGAGGTTTCTGATTTTGTTGCTCAGTTGAAAGAAAAAGCGAAAAATAGAAATATAATTTCTGACAACAAAGTTGAAGAGCCTGCTGTAAAATATGGCACAAAATTTTCAGATCTTTTATTAAATGGCCCGGTATTTTCTGAAACACAAATTCAAAAAATCGATGAAGCAAGAAAATCAATCAATGAATGGCGGACCAAATAATAATGGTTGATACTTCTATTTTGATTGATTATTTCAGAAAAAAGGATAAATCAAAAACCAGATTATTTGATTTATCTCAAAAATCAGAAAACCTGTGCATATCCAGTATAACTGAATTTGAAATTTATACAGGTGCAAAAGGTGAGCAGGCAGATTTCTGGAAAGCCATGCTGTCTGGTTTTATTGTATTTCCATTCGATAGTGATGCAGCTTTGATGGCAGTAGAAGTTCAAAATAAACTAAAAAGGCATCGCAAGAGTATCGATAAAGCTGACTTGTTCATTGCAGCGACAGCTATTGCCCACGATTTATATTTCGATACACTTAATTACAAACATTTCGAGAATATTGAGGATTTGAAGCTATTTAAACAATGATTACGGCATATGAGTCATACTCTATTTAAGATTTCATATTTAGTCCACTAACAACACTTTTTTAAATTATGGTTTCCTGGAAATTGAGAAAAGATGGTTTCGAAAGAAAAGCAAACCAGCAACAATTGTTAAGACCGATATTTATATTTGTTATCCTGATGATAGTCGTTATTTTTAGCTGGTAATATAAAATGCGAAAAAATAAATCTATCTATTCAAAATTCATTGCAGTTTTAATAATTGCTTTGCTGATCTACCTTTTTGGCTTCTTCCCTACCCTTGTCCAAAAATATTATTCAACAGCTTTTTATCCTTACATTTCTTCAGCATTAAGGTTTATTTCTGCTCTGTTTCCTTTTGCTATTGGAGATATGATATATGTTTTACTTATTGGCTTTGTAATTTATAAAATCGTAAGGTTTTACAAAAGACGTAAATCACTAAAAAAACAGGATAGAATTGTTGTCCCCTTACAAATTTTAATTTTTTTCTTAATTCTCTATATCATTTTCAAAATCGTATGGGGTTTAAATTATAGCCGACCAAGTATTAGCGAGGAGTTAGGAATTGGCAACGAAAAATATAATGTTAAAGAATTAGTTGTTCTGTGCAATTATTTCGTTGATAAAACCAATGCCTTAAAATTGAGGCAAAATAAAGTGCCCGCTTACACGATTAATGAGCTCGAATCAAAATCTGCCGCTGCTTACTCATTTATGGAGAAAAAAAACTCAGTATTCAGATATTCCAATCCTTGCTTAAAATGGGTTTTAAATTCATGGATCATCAGTAAAATCGGCATCGAGGGTTATTATGCACCGCTTTCTGGCGAAGCTAATATGAATATGAATTTGCCAGATTTCGTTAAACCCTATGTAAGCTGCCACGAAATTGGGCACCAATTAGGCATTGCTTACGAAGATGAAGCTAATCTTTTGGGATACCTGACCGCAAGAAACAGTCCTGATGTGAATTACCAATATTCTGCCAATTATGAAATGTTGCGGTATATCTTATTCGAAATCCGGATGAAATCACCAGAGGACTATAAATTACTTTATTTAAAACTTTCACCTCGGGTTTTAGCTGATTTTAAAATTGAAAAAGAATTCTGGAGAAAATACAATGGTGATATGTTCGGTTATATGGATGCCGCTTTCGATCGTTTCTTAAAACTGAACAACCAGAAAAAAGGTATCGATAGCTATCAGGATATCGTTATTTGGCTGTGGAATATTCATAAGTCGGAAATTCAGGGATCTGAAAGTCAGAAGATCAAGCGATAAATACCTCCATCATCCATTTCCCATAAAACATCTTACATCATTTACCCGTGTATCGCTTCTTTAGTTCCGAAACTTTGAATCAATTCGCCTTCAAAATCCAGCCATTCTTTCCAGCGTTTATCTACATCTACATCCGTACTGTATTTACGGGCAAAGTTTAAAAATGTCGTGTAATGTCCTGCTTCTGAAACCATCAGTTCGTGATAAAACTTAGCCAGTTCAGCATCTTTAATATTTAACGAAAGTACCCTGAACCGTTCACAACTTCTGGCTTCAATCATTGCAGCAAACAATAACCTGTCAATAAAAGCCATATTCCGGCTTCCGTCTTTTTTACTGAATTTCACCAAACGACCAACATAATCATCTTTCCGTTCGCGGCTTAAGGTGTAACCTCGTTTTTTTATAATTTCAATAACCATCTGGAAATGCTGCATCTCTTCAATGGCAATGGCGGTTAGTTCATCTACCAGATCCTGATGTTCAGAATTTTGAGTGATCAAGGTAATGGCATTGGTAGCCGCTTTTTGTTCGCACCAGGCATGGTCAGATAAAATTTCTTCTAAATTCGATTCCGCAATATTTGCCCAACGTGGGTCTGTCAACAATTTTAATCCTAACATGTGGTGGTGTAATTGAGTTGCAAAATTAAGAATATTTAAGATACGTTTATATATCCCGCAGATTTAGTAGATAATCGCAGATCTAGATTTTAATCTGCAAAAATCACATTTATATGCGGGAGCAAAAAAAAAGAGCTTATTTTGTAGAAAATGAGTAGAAGCGTAAAAAAATTATTGATTATTGGATTAGTCTGGCCCGAACCCACTTCTTCGGCAGCGGGAACACGGATGATTCAACTGGTCGATTTATTTTTGAACAAAGATTACGAAATCACTTTTGCCTCTGCAGCATCAAAAAGCGATTTCAGTTATGATTTCACACAAACTCCTGTTATTGAGCAGCAAATAAAGCTGAATGATGAAAGCTTTAATTCATTTTTAAAAACACTAAACCCTGAAATTGTCATGTTCGACCGTTTTATGGTAGAGGAACAATATGGTTGGCGGGTTCAGCAGGAATGCCCTGATGCATTGAGGATTTTAGATACAGAAGATTTACATTGCCTTAGAAGTGCGCGCCAGCAAAGCGATAAAAAAAAACAAGTTTTAGATTTCTTTTCTGACACTGCTAAAAGAGAAATTGCTTCAATTTTAAGATGCGATTTATCTTTAATCATTTCGGAAGTGGAGATGGATATCCTGAAAAATCAATTCAAAATTGATCCTTCACTGATTTATTATTTACCATTTCTGGAAGAAGAAATCAATCAGCAGGTGATCGAAAAATGGAATTCCTTTGAAGATCGGGCAGATTTTGTTTTCATTGGCAATTTCCTTCATGAGCCCAATTGGAATACCGTTCAGGTTTTAAAAACCAAAGTCTGGCCAATACTCAGAAAAAGGCTTCCAGGTGCAAATTTGAATATATTTGGATCTTATGCCTCGCAAAAAGTGCTGCAACTAGATAATAAAGGCGAAAAGTTCTTAATTAAAGGAAGAGCTTTAGATGCTAGGGAAACTATTGCCAAACACAGAATATTACTTGCCCCTATTCAATTCGGTGCGGGTGTAAAAGGTAAGTTTATCGATGCCATGCAGGTTGGCACGCCGTCGGTAACTACATCTGTTGGCGCAGAAGCCATGAAAGGTGATTTAGATTGGAATGGTAGCACTGAAGATGATCTGGAACTTTTTATCGAGGAAGCTGTAAAACTTTATCAGGATAAAAATGCCTGGCAAGTTGCACAGCAGAACGGTGTACAAATCATTAACCAAAGATATTCAGCAAAATATTTTGCTGATCAGTTCATTAAAGAAATCGAAAGATTAGCTTCAGATCTAACTACACACCGACAAAATAACTTTTTCGGACAGATATTAAATCATCACACGGTACTGAGTACAAAATACATGAGCTTGTGGATTGAAGAAAAAAACAAGAAATAGTCTATTTGGATATCTTATATCTTACCGACCACTCATCTTCCCAACCCACAAAAGCCTCCAATTATTTTATTTTCCTTTTGTAACATTTCAGAAATATATTAGATTTGCGCATTATTTAAAATAAGTCTAAATAAAAACCAAACAAATTTCAATGTCTAATCTTTATAAGAAACTGTTATTTCTAATTGTTTTTACGGGTATTTATGCCCTTGCCTCAGCCCAGGAAGTGGTGACCATAAATGGTAAAGTAACCGATGAATCCGGTGAAGTAATCCCTGGAGTTAATGTATATGCTGATCATGGAAATGAAAAAACAATCACCGATCAAAAAGGAAATTTTAATTTATCTGTGAGCAAAACCACATCGACAATTAAATTCAGCTATGTTGGTTACATCACTACCAGCAGAAATATTAATCTGAATCGTGATAAAATCACTTTTAATGTGAGCTTATCTCCAACAAAATCAGATTTACAACAGGTTGAAATAACCGGCAGGAAAGAGAAAACCTATAAAAATACCGCCACATTTATTGGAAGTAAATCAGAAATTTTATTAAAAGATTTACCACAATCGGTTTCTTATGCAAGTAAAGAACTAATTGCAGATCAGGGTGCTGTACGGGTTGGTGAAGTGGTTAAAAACTTCAGCGGCGTAAATCAGTTCACATTTTATGATGACATCACTATTCGTGGTTTCAGAATTAATGGCGGCAGCAATACCCAGTTAATCAACGGCATGCGTACCAGCACTGGTTTCTGGAAACAGCCCCTGGCCAATTACCTGGAGCGTGTTGAAGTATTAAAAGGCCCGTCATCAGCACTTTATGGCAATGCGAGTCCGGGTGGTGTGATCAACCGTGTAACCAAAAAACCTTTGGCAGAAACCCGTAAATCATTGAGCCTTTCTATGGGAAGTTACAATACTTTCCGTGCGCTTGCCGATGTTACCGGACCTGCAAATAAAGATAGTACGTTACTATACCGCTTAAACTTTGGTTATGAGGATGCAAATTCATTCCGCGATTTACAATTTGATAAAAATGTGGTTATTGCACCATCACTCACGTTTTTACCTTCGAAAAACACCAGTTTAAACTTCGACCTGGTTTACAATGATTCAAAAAGCCGTTTAGATCGTGGACAATCCGTTTTTGGGAATGGAAACCTGTATTCTACGCCACAATCAACTTCACTAAATACAGGGAACGATCGGCTGAATGAGAAAACTTATAATGTTGCACTTTCCTTAAATCACCGTTTTAGTGAGAACCTGAATTTTACAGCTTCTTACATGAAGACAGGATACAGCGAAGATTTGTATGAGCACAGAAGTGCCAATGACTATGTTTACAATGCATCAGGAGTTGCCAATACCAATTTAGTTGCCATGCAGATTTTTAACCGAATCCGTAAAAGATATATTGATAACTTCTCTGGATTTATTAACTACAAGCTTAAAACTGGTAAAATAGAACAAACTATTGTTGCCGGATATGATTTCGCCAGCGAGAAACTACCTGTTGGCGCCTCACAATTAACCGCATTATCTTATAGAAATGCGGCTAATACGGGTTCTTTAAATTTCGTGAAAGCTGATTATGATAAGGATCCTACCAATTATATCAAGCGCTTCCTTGTGGTAAATAATTTGCTGGTACCGAATGTACCATCTTTCAACCTGAATGATGTAATGGGGTCACAACGCATGCAGGATGACAGCAAAAACTTTTTTACCCAGGCGGCTTATGATCCAACATACTATTTTCTGCATG
Organism: Pedobacter sp. D749; assembly: GCF_019317285.1. NCBI lineage: Bacteria > Pseudomonadati > Bacteroidota > Sphingobacteriia > Sphingobacteriales > Sphingobacteriaceae > Pedobacter > Pedobacter sp. D749. The sequence continues at coordinate 764,047 of NZ_CP079218.1, read as the reverse complement.
CCGGTTACGTACAGGACAATATCAAATTTGGTAAATTACAGGCCTTGATTGGACTACGCTACGAGTATTATACCGATTTCGCCAATTACCTTAAACCGACTGAAGCAAAAGCACATTCTAAAGCATTATTACCAAGATTTGGTTTAGTTTATTCAGCCACACAAAACATTAACCTTTACGGAACTTATGTAATGGGTTACACGCCACAAACCGCTTCGGCCATTTCCAACCCAAATGCCGGTGGACCATTTGATCCTTTAAAAAGCAATATGATTGAATTTGGTGCTAAAACCAGTTGGCTGGATGATCACTTAACAGCCTCTGCAGCCATTTACCAGATTAAACAAACCAATGTGCTTTATCCTGCAAATGTTGAAGGCCAACCAGATCTTTTACGTGCTGTAGGAGAAGAACGTTCAAGAGGGATTGAATTCGATATTATTGGTCGCATTATTCCTCAATTGAGTATACTGGCGTCTTATTCTTATAATCAGGCAATGATTACGGATAGTCCTATTGCATCAGAAGTTGGTATACAGAAACCAAATGCGCCTCATCATACCGCCAATATTTGGGCAAAATATAACTTCAATGATGGTATTTTGAAAGGACTAGGCATTGGCGCTGGTTCAAATTATGTAGATTCCAGAATTTTATCTTTGAATTTTAATCAAACGATTCCAAGCTATACTTTATTCAATGCGGCACTTTATTATAATGTTGGTAAGGTACAAGTACAGTTTAACATGAATAATATTACGAATAAAGTGCACTGGGTTGGCGGATACGATTACTTAAGACTTTTCCCGGGAACGCCATCAAATTATTTATTTACGTTAGGTTATACTTTCAATTAAAATTTTGAAAAAATTTAAAAAAATAGCTGCTTTTATACACCTGTGGCTTGGCCTGATCAGTGGTGTTATCATTACTATTGTAGCCTTTACGGGCTGCATATATGTTTTTGAAGAGGAGTTGTTTAATTTTTTCCATCAGGATATTGTTTATACAAAGGCAGCGGGTAAACCATTGCCTTTGTATATTTTAGAAGAAAAGGCACAGAAGGCACTTCCAGTTGACGAAAAATTTAATCGTGTAGAAGTAAAATCAGATCAATACGCCTACGTATTTTCAGCTTCTAAAGCCAATAAAAAGGCTAAATCATTTTTTTATCTTGGTCAGGTAGCATATAATAAAGATGTGTATATCGATCAGTTTAGCGGAAAGGTTCTCGGGGTTATTGATATTAAACATGAATTTTTTAGCGTAGTCAGACTGATTCATCAATATTTGCTATTTAAGAAGCCTATTGGAAGTTTTATCGTAGGCTCTTCTGTCCTCCTGTTTTTGATTATTATTTTTACAGGCTTTATCATCTGGCTTCCTAAAAAGCTAAAAAACATCAGACAACGCTTAACAGTAAAGTGGAATGCAAGGTTTAAACGACTTAACTGGGATTTGCACAGTACGTTTGGTTTTTATGTGATTCCATTTGCATTGGTAATCGTTATCACTGGCCTGGTTTGGTCATTTAAATGGTGGGAACTGGGCGTTTATAAATCATTGGGCACAGCTAAAAAGCCGGTTTTGTTAAGAGAATATGTACAATCTCCGGCTGAACATAAAACCAGGTTAGCTAGTAACCTGGCCTTAAATACACTAATCAGATTAAATAAAGGGAATTACACAGCGATCCTGCTAAATTATCCAGAAGAAGAAAAAGCAAGTATGATGGCTACCGTTCAGATCATTCATTCAGGAGATGCCTGGCGGGGATTAAGTTATTTCTACTTCAATCCAAATACGGGTTTGCTTACGGATCAAATGTTACATCAGAATAAGCCATTGGGTTTAAAATGGCGCAATTCAAACCTTGATATCCATGATGGTGGCTTATTTGGCTGGCCTACTAAGATACTCGCATTTATGGCTGCGTTAATTATTGCAACCTTGCCCACTACCGGATTTTTGATCTGGTGGGGAAAAAGAAAAAAAAGAGGCTTTTGAACTGATCAAAAGCCTCTTTAGCATTTATGTTCAGTTCCTTTTAAAAATTAAAAGCCAATTTGGTAAAGAGTTTCCGACCATTAAAGCCCATCTGAACCGCATCCCATGCACCACCTGTTTCACCATCGTAGGCAGAAAGTTTTGCGCCTTGTACGTAACCATAATCAGGGTGAATATTAAATACGTTATCTGCACCAAAAAACACTGTCACTTTTTTCGAGATTTTGTAAGAAGCATAAACATCAGTAACCATTTTGCCTGAATAATTAAACTGTTCTAAAACCGTTTTGCTTGGATCATTATCCAGTTCAACCAATGGTGGATAAGTGTTTGCATAACCATACCCTAAAATCGAAATTTTGCCATAGTATAGAAAATGCGTTCCAACCATCCAATTACCAAACCCATAATCTAAGTTTAAGCCCAGTTTTACAGGGGGAGCAGATGCTTTAATATATGCTTGCTCCCTGTCACTAAAAAATGCCTGCTGATTTTCATAAGAACCACTTAAAGCATTCGGAATGTTAATTTTATCAATATTTAAATGATTTAAGTTTCCGGTAAATAAGACCTTAATACTTTTATTGTCAAAGCGCTTAGTATAATCTACAACTAAATCCAAACCATAATTTGTGGTGTTAACTGCATTTGCAAAAAACTGCGCCTGTGCAACATTTAACTGATTCAAAATTGGTTTTAAAGCGGGAATACTTTCGTCAAATTGACCAGATAGTACCACCCTGTCTTTAATATTAATGCGATAGCCATCCAGGGTTACCGTAATTTCAGAAACTGGTTTCCACGAAAAGCCTAAACTTGCATTAACAGATTTTTCTTGTTTCAGGTCAGGAATTCCGGCTGCTTTTGTAATTGGACTGTAGTTCGGTGCGATTTTAACTTCGAAAACCTTGCCTCCCTGCACGTTTGTAAACGTATTGCTAAAATTAATTTGTTGTAGTGAAGGTGCACGAAAACCTGTACTTATCGATCCACGAACATTAAAATTGTTTGTTAATTTATAACGGGTCGCAAATTTGTAATTACTGGTGAAGCCAAAATCATTGTAATTTTCTGCCCTAACAGCAACACCTATAAGCCACTTATCGGTAGCATCCAATTCTGCATCAACATAAGCAGCAACATTAGATCTGCCTGCATTAACCTCGTCGCCTGGCTGATAACCCGGAAAACCTTGAGAACCTGTAGCTTTATCTGGGTTATAGTTAGAATATGAATCTTTTTCTCCTGCGTAAATTTTATAGTTTTCATATCTATGCTCTAAGCCAAAAGCCAAATTCAAACCGGATGCAACAGTTGGAATTGCCTTACTCAAATTAAAGTTGACTGTATTTTGCAAAAATGAAAAACCCCCATCATCAAAATGAGTTTTACCAGCACCAAGAGAAGCATTAAATGTTTGATCGCCATAAAAATGGAAATTGTTACGTCCCAGCGTATTGCTTAAATCCCAGTTCCAGTCCTTACCCCAGATACCTTTTACACCTGCTGCAAAGGATAAATCCTGGATTTTTGTCTGGATGATCGGATCAAAATAAGTTTCTCCATCTATTGTGGTTTGTAAAATAGGATTTCCGGCAACTCCGTCAGGAAAACGTTCAGGCCGCCCTGATAAATTTCTGGTATATGCATAAGCATCAGAGGCTTTCATATTGCCACCTCCAAAAGAGTAAATGACTGTTTTTGTATTTGCAATTGGCAGCTCCATATTATACATTAAACCGCCAGAGGTTACTGATCCATCTCCTGTAGATCTCCTCACAGTATTAATAGGCAAGCCGTCTTTGGTACTTAAATCTGTATTCAGGTTTTGCCTAAATGTTTTTCCATTAGCAAAAAAGTTCCCGGAAAAATTGATAAAACCATTGTTTTTGCCTAGTGCAACACCATAATTGGCTCCTAACGAAAACGCATTCCCATCAATTGCGCCACTGTGGCGATACTGCCCAAGTTCTTTAGCATAATGGGTGTTGTTTCTTGGATCATAATAACCTGAATACCCGGCATTAACACTTAATACACCAACATCCTCTTTCAATATTAAGTTAATTACCCCTGCAATTGCATCCGATCCATATTGTGCCGATGCACCATCGCGTAAAATCTCAACACGGTCTATCGAAGATTCCGGAATTGCATTTAAATCTGTTCCTGAATTCCCTCTTCCCCTGGTTCCGAATACTGCAACAAAGGCTGTTTGGTGACGACGTTTGCCATTTACCAAAACCAATGTCTGATCTGGCCCCAAACCTCTGAGCGTAGCCAAATCTATTTGATCTGCACCATCAGATCCGCTTTGTTTGTTAAAATTAAAAGACGGTGAAGCAGCATTTAAAATTGAAGTTAAATCCATTTTTGCAGTAGGCATGTTCACCTGATTAATTTTAATCACATCAACGGGAACAGGCGTAAGAATAGAAGAGCGGCCTTTACCACGGGTTCCGACCACCACAAAATCGCCAAGATTTTGTGAACTTTCAGATAAAATAATTGTTAAAGGTCCGGCTGTTGTTACTACTTCTCTGGTTTCATATCCAATAGCACTTACAACTAAGGTTCCTTTATCAGAAACTGAAATCTGAAAATCTCCATTCTGATCGGTAACAGTACCCTTTCCTGTACCTTTCTCCTTAACAGAAGCGGCCATAATTCCTTCTCCTTTCAATGTTGTGACCTTACCTTTTATAATATTTTGCGCAAAAGAGGTTATTGGGAGTAAATAAAGCCCAAGCAATAGATAAAATAGATGTTTTTTCATATTAATTTAGATAAATGTACAGGCAATATAAATATTGTAGCGATAATTTTCATATAAAAACACCTTAAAACACAAAATACATGTTAAAACTCAAAGAAAAACAACGTAAAACGAGCAAACAAGCAGATCCGATAGGAAAAAATTAAACATTTTATTATAAATAATAAATTTCAAAAATATCACATCGCTATTATTTTGTTTTTAGAAATAAACTATATACTATTTTTAATCATAATTCTTGAGGCTTATATTTTCTTGCTAACAAATGAATGACATAACCTTTATTTAAAAAGCATATTTTTGCTCCTATGGCAAAAATATCAATTAACCTTGCTACAGGTTCGTTTCAGAAGGAAGAAATTATAGTTGGAATAGATTTAGGCACAACCAATAGTTTGGTGGCGTTTATTAATCCAGATAAAAATCCGCAGGTAATTAACGACGCTGGCAAAGGGATATTGGTACCATCAGTGGTCTATTTTAATGGCCAAAATGAAGCGATTGTAGGTAACGAGGCGAAAGAATACTTAACTACTGATCCTTCCAACACGATTTTTTCGGTTAAAAGACTTCTTGGCCGATCTTATAAAGATGTAGCCGAACACGCCGCTATTTTTTCTTACAAAATTATCGATGACGATACCGATGCTTTGGTAAAAATCCAGGCTGGTAACCGTTTTTATACACCTATAGAATTATCTGCAGAAATTTTAAAAGAACTTAAGGCAAGAGCAGAACATGCCTTAAAAACACCAGTTAACAGGGCTGTAATCACTGTTCCGGCTTACTTTAACGACAGTCAGCGCCAGGCCACCCGTGATGCAGGAAAATTAGCGGGTTTAGATGTGATGCGCATTGTGAACGAACCTACCGCAGCAAGTTTAGCTTATGGAATCGGCTTAGATCCTTCGCAACAAAAAACGATTGCAGTTTACGACTTAGGGGGAGGAACATTTGATGTATCTATTCTACAGATTCAAAATGGAATTTTTGAGGTTTTGGCCACAAACGGAAATACGTATTTAGGTGGTGATGATTTCGATAGGGCCATTTTAAACTATTGGCTGGAGAAAAACAATCTTGATGTAATGGTGGTTGCTCAGGATAACATTTTAATGCAAACCTTACGTTTACAGGCCGAAGCTGCTAAAAAAGCGTTATCGACCCAAAATTTATATAATGAACAGGTTGGTGAAATCTGGTGCACTTTGGATAAACAAACTTTTGAGCAATTGATTGCCGCAAAAGTGGAAGAAACCATCACAGCCTGTAAAAATGCATTGAAAGATGCTGATTTAACCTCTGCCGATATCGACGAAGTAATTTTGGTAGGAGGTTCTACCCGTACACCATATGTAAAACAGGCCGTAGAGAATTTCTTTGGTAAAAAACCACAAGATAATATCAACCCTGATGAAGTAGTAGCACTTGGTGCAGCCATCCAGGCTGATGTTTTGGCCGGAAACCGTTCTGATATCTTATTGTTGGATGTAACCCCACTTTCTTTGGGCATCGAAACCATGGGTGGTTTAATGGATGTAATTATTGCCCGTAACAGCAAAGTGCCTACTAAAGCCGGTCGCCAATACACCACTTCTATTGATGGACAGGTGAATATGAAGATTTCTGTTTACCAGGGTGAGCGCGATTTAGTTAAGGAAAACAGAAAACTTGCCGCATTCGATTTAAAAGGAATCCCTGCAATGCCCGCCGGCTTGCCAAAGGTTGATATCAACTTTTTACTCAATGCCGATGGCATTTTAACCGTGCAGGCAATTGAGTTACGTTCTGGTGTTAAACAAGAAATCGAAATCACGCCAAGTTATGGTTTGAGCGACGATACGGTAGAAAAAATGTTGATCGACAGCATTACCCACGCCAAAAGCGATGTAGAACAACGGATGCTGATTGAAGCAAGAAGCGAAGGTGAACAATTGGTTTACACGGCTGAAGGTTTTATCAAAAAACATGCAGAACATTTAAGCGAGACCGAAATTGCAGAAACCGTGGCACATATCGAAGCATTAAAAACAGCTTTAGCCTCACAGGAAAAAGATACCATTTTAAAGAAAGCAGATGAATTGAATGAATTTACCCGCCCCTTTGCTGAGCGTGTAATGGATGCTGCGATTTCTACTGCAATGAAAGGTAAGAAGATAGAGTAATTTCTGTTGGCAGTTTTCAGTTGACAGGTTCCGATTTTAACCTAGTTGCGTCATCCTGAATTTGCTTCTATAGATACGTCATCTTGAACTCGTTTCAGAATCTTTCCAGGTTATAAGCTGATATGACCTTATGTTCCTTATACGGTTCAAATCTGTTTAAGATCTTCATTCCGATTTTTTTTGGAAAGCAATACCTATGCTAATCGGCTCCGAAAGCCCCGCTTACCGCTTTACTTCGTTGCACTTCGTGTTCGCTATAATCGGGTTTAACTAAATAGGCCAGTATAAAAAACTCAGGTTGTAGGTTGCTTAAACAATTTCAATCGCCAGTTTCAGGTAGCAATAATACAATCGCATCATCTTGAACTTGTTTGATAGATCCGTCATTCTGAACTTGTTTCAGAATCTTTCCAGGCATAAGCTGATATGATCTTATGTTCCTTATATGGTTCAAATCTGCTTAAGATCTTCATTACGTTTTTTTTTTTGGAAAGCAATACCAATGCTAATCGGCTCCGAAAGCCCCGCTTAACGCTTTACTTCGTTGCACTTCGTGTTCGCTATAATCGGGTTTAATAGCGAGGGCTAACCGAAAAAACACTGGTTGATCTGCCCATAAAATAAACCCAAATCATTATCTTCGGTTAAGGATCACAACAAACATCCTGATACTTTAACCCATGCTTAAAATCTTAATTCGCTTTCTCTTCATTTTCATTGTATATCAAGGTAGTGCCTCTGCGCAATCAGATACAAGCCTAATCAAAACTTATTTAAAAACCCTAACCAAAACACCTCAATTTCGTAACCATACCAATATCGATCAACTCAATTTAACGGCTGATTATATCAAAACAATTTTTGAAAAATCATCAGATAGTGTTTCCGTACAAGAATATGATGTTGATCAAAAAATCTATAAAAATATCATCTGCTCTTTTGGTACAGAAAATAAAAAACGGATTATCGTTGGCGCACACTACGATGTTTGCGGAGATCAGGAAGGTGCGGATGATAATGCCAGCGGTATAGTTGGTTTAATAGAACTTTCCAGGTTGCTTAAAGGTAAAAAACTCAATTACCGCATTGATCTTGTAGCTTATACTTTAGAAGAACCACCCTATTTCAGAACCGAATTTATGGGCAGTTACATTCACGCCAAATCATTAAAAGAATCAAAAGCTGAAGTATTTGGTATGATTTCACTCGAAATGATTGCTTATTTTAAGGATGAAACCAAATCGCAATCCTACCCTCTAGGTATTTTATCAGTAAAGTATGGAAACAAGGGGAATTACATTACACTGGTTAAAAAATTCGGTTCTGGTGAATTTGTAAATCAGTTTTCTAAAAACTTTAAAGCAAGCAAAAGTATCTTAACTAAAACATTTGCCAGCCCAACTTCACTTCCAGGTATCGATTTTTCTGATCATTTAAATTACTGGAAATTTGACTACGATGCCATGATGATTACCGATACCTCCTTTTACCGGAATAAAAATTACCACCAAAAAACCGATACCATGGAAACCCTCGATATATCAAGAATGAGTAAAGTAATTGATGGGGTTTATAATGGACTAATTTCTTTTAACCCATAATAAATTCCAGAATATGGTTAAATCGATCAAAGTTAAAGACAATGGCAACATATTCATTATGATTTATATCTTCTCAATGTTCCCATTATTCTTTGTCGCACCAATATTTATGTTTGATCTAAGTTATGTGCAATCAGCTATAATCTCAATGTCTATATTAACTGTGTTCTTTATTTTCTACTTTAAAAACCTAATCGCGAAGCAGGATGAATACGCAATTATTGCCGATGAAAATGAAATCACATTGTTAAAACTGGGGAATTTTAAGTGGAATGAAATTAAAACAATAAAAGCTATTGATGAGTCATTTGGACGTAGAAGATATTCTTTCATTAGCATTGTCTTACAAAATGGTAGAAAATTTAAAATCGAATCCACAAATTTTGATTACCCCAACCGCGAATTGGAAACAATTCTAAAAACGCTTGGTAAACTCACCGATTCATAAATTTCTTACCATACATCAAAAACCACTTCATCCTTAACCATTAACTTTGTTAAAATTATTTAGCAATATGGAATTAGGTATCGGAATGTTTGGCGATCTGCAGATCAATGCAAAAGGAGAAATTCAACCCGCCCAGCAAAGACTTCAGGAAATTATAGCAGAAATAAAACTAATGGACGAAGTTGGTTTAGATTTTTATGGCATTGGCGAACACCATCGCCCTGATTACGCCGTATCAAGCCCTGAAATTATACTGGCCGCTGCAGCCACAGTAACTAAAAACATTAAATTAAGCAGTGCGGTTTCGGTTTTAAGTTCATCTGATCCCGTTAAACTGTATCAAAACTTTGCAACGATAGATTTAATTTCAAACGGTAGAGCCGAATTAATGGCTGGTCGTGGCAGCTTTATCGAATCGTTTCCCTTGTTTGGTTATAACCTGCAAGATTACGACGAACTTTATGAAGAGAAGTTAGAATTACTCCTTAAAATAAATAAGGAAACTAAAATTAGCTGGAAAGGTAAATTCAGAGCAGAACTGAACAATCAGGAAGTGTTGCCAAGAGCCGTAAATAATAACTTAAAAATATGGGTTGCCGTTGGAGGAACACCAGAATCAGTAGAACGCGCTGGTAGATTAGGCTTACCGGTAATGTTTGCCATTATCGGAGGTCAGCCTATACAGTTTAAACCACTTTTTGATTATTACAAAAAAGTGTACCAGGCCTATGGTCATGATATGAACAAGTTCGAAGTAGGTGTTCATATGCATTCCTTATTTGGCGAAAACAGTAACGAAGTTGCAGATTACTATTACCCGCTGTATTCAGCTCAGATGAACAGGATTGGTAAATCACGCGGTTGGGCACCTTATCAACGTAACCAGTTCGACGCTGGCCGAAGCAATAGCGGAGCCTTAATTATTGGCGATGTAAACGAATCGGTAGATAAAATTTTAGCTATGGAAGAAACTTTTGGCTTAACCCGTTTCTCTGCCCACATGGATGTTGGCGGACCATCTCACGCTGCAATGATGAAATCGATAGAGTTATTCGGAAGCAAAATTGCGCCAAAAGTACGCGAAGCTTTGAATAAGTAATTAGGCGTTGTTGTTTTACAAAAATCTGTAAAAGAATTTTTGCTGTAAAATCAGCAAATTAATTTAATGTGCATAAAATCCAAAAAAACAGCCCCAATCTCATTAAGTTAATAATATAAATTGCAAAAAGATGTTACCCTGAGGGGTAATTTATGGTTTAAAAATCAATATGAATGACAGATTTTTTAGCGAATTATGGGCTGCGAGGAATCGTCATTCCCAACTCGATTGGGAATCTTAATACAAGCGCTTTAAGATTCCCGCCTGCGCGAGAATGACGGCCGTACTGATAGATTCTGTCTATGGTAGCGTAGTCGAAGGGCATTTATTTGCATTTTATCAATCTAAAGAAGTCTTCGACTACGCTCAGACTGACAACCGTGCTGCCTAACTTAATGACATTACCCCAACCCCTCCTTGAAAATAAGGAGGGAGGCTGATTTATCCTGTAAAATTAGCAAAAGGGTTAAACTATAAATCTCAATAATACGAACTGATTTTGCCTCAGCAGTTCTTACTCCTCTCCTGTTTTAGGAAATTTTTTACCGACCTATTGCCAGGCAAAGGCGGTAAAACACCTCATTTATTATATTCCTCCCCTTATAAAATAACATTCTTATATTAGTAAAGTAAAAATACGTAGTACAAAATATAGAATGGATAATTCCGAGAAATTAAACTTGCTATTAATTAAGCTGGAAAACTTATTGCTCAGGCAACAAGGCTTTGAAGCCGAAATTCAAGCCTTAAGAAACGAGGTGAGGGCGCTGCAAACGCCAGGATCAGTGCCTATGCCTTCAACAATAACTCATGAGCCTATAATTACACCACCAGCAAGAAATACACCACCTAACTTTGCCACGCAACGTTCTGCTGCACCACAACCTTCCCCTGCGCCTATCTCGCCTGCGGCAAACCAAAAGCAACCTAATTTCGCTGATAGATTTAAGCGCGAAAACATGGTTAAATCTGATTTCGAGAAGTTTATAGGAGAAAACCTAATCAGCAAAATTGGTATCCTGATTTTAATTATCGGTGTAGCAATCGGGGCCAAATATGCCATTGATCACGATATGATTAGTCCACTTACAAGAATTGTTTTGGGTTACTCTGTTGGCGTAGGTTTAATGGCTTTTGCCATTAAGCTTAAAGCTAAATATGAAAATTTTTCAGCCGTGTTGGTTAGCGGTGCGATTGCGATTATGTATTTTATTACCTATGCAGCTTACGATTTCTATTCCTTAATTCCGCAGGCACTGGCCTTTGCTTTAATGGTTGTATTTACCTCATTTACTGTTGTTGCAGCAATTAAATATAACAAACAGGTTATCGCCCATATTGGTTTGGTTGGCGCTTATGCTGTTCCATTTTTATTGAGCGATGGCTCTGGTAAAGTTGGTATTTTGTTTACCTACATGGCCATTATCAATATTGGGATTCTGGTACTCAGTTTCAAAAAATACTGGAAACCCCTGTTCTATGCATCTTTTGGCTTAACATGGATCATCTTTTGTGCCTGGCGCTTAGATTTAAGCAGTACAAACAATTATTTTAGCCTCGCAATATTATTTTCAACGCTATTTTTCCTCACTTTTTACATTACCAACCTAGCCTACAAAGTAAGCAAAAAAGAGGTTTTTGGCTTTAGCGATGTAATCATCTTACTTTTAAATTCATTCGTATATTACGGAATAGGCTATTTAATATTATCAAATAACAAAAACAGCGCTGAATTGCTGGGCTTGTTTACATTGGCAAATGCTGTGATCCATTTTTTGGTATGCCTGATTATTTACAAGAAAAACCTTGCTGATAAAAACCTGTTTTATCTTATCCTGGCAATGATGATTACCTTTATTACCATGGCTGTTCCTGTTCAGTTAGATGGCGGTTGGGTTACCATTTTCTGGGTGGTAGAGGCCGCAATGCTGTTCTACTTAGCTCGGGTAAAAAAGATTGTTATTTACGAAAAACTATCATTTCCATTAATATTTCTTGCCTTTTTTAGTCTGCTGGAAGATTGGACAACTTATTATGATATCTACAATTGGAATTCAATCACAATCACACCAATCCTTAATGTAGGTTTTTTAACCGCATGCATATTTATTGCCTGTTTTTTCTGGATGTTCAGTATTAGCAAAAAAGAAAGTGACGAGCCTGTACAATGGATCTGGATGAGACAGATACTTAGTTATTCCATTCCCGCTATTCTGGTTTTTGTGATCTACATTACCTTTAGGATCGAGATCTCTAAATACTTTAACAACCTATTCGAATTGAGCAAGATTGACCTCAATCCAAAATCAAAGTTTTATGACTCAAGCAGTGAATACAACTATAATTACCTGACTTTAAAAACAGCGTGGATTTATATTTACACCCTGTTTTTTGCCTCAGCATTAAGTTATCTGAACATTAAAAAACTAAAAAACAGCGAACTTGCTGTTGCTAACCTGCTGATTAATCTTCTGGTTATCATAGCGTTTCTAACATTCGGACTTTATAACTTAAGCGAGCTTAGAGATACCTATTTAATTCCTGAAAGTAAATATTTCATTATTGGTTCATTTAATATCGGCATCAGGTATGTAGCAATCGCTTTTTTTGCTTTGCTGATTGTACAATGCTATCAGTTGCAACGTTCAGGGCTATTGAAAAAAGATTTGAAAACGATGTTTGATTACCTGCTTTATCTTTCCCTGTTATGGATCATCAGCAGCGAATTGATCAACATTTTAGAATTATCACATTCAGAAGGAAGTTATAAACTGGGATTGAGCATCCTTTGGGGTATCTTTTCATTATTCTTAATTAGTATGGGCCTGGCTAAAAACAAAAAACACTTACGCATTGGGGCGATGGTTTTATTTGGAATAACCTTGATCAAGCTTTTCTTTTATGACATCTATTCTTTAAGCACAATCTCTAAAACCATAGTTTTTGTGTCGTTAGGGGTATTATTGCTTATCATTTCTTTCCTTTACAATAAATACAAACATTTAATTATAGATGATGCTAAAATTGAAAATTAAACTATTTAGCTTGCTTTTGCTTTGTACCAGTATCGCAAATGCGCAAACCAATACATACAAATTTAAACGGAGTATAACCGGCGTTAATACGGTCTGGCATAAAATGACGCTGCCAGATGATTTATATAAAAAAGCAAATGCAGGTTTCGAAGATTTAAGGATTTTTGGCATTAATGGAAAAGATACCATAGAAGTGCCTTACCTGTTAAAACAGCGTGCAGATAAGGTAACTACAAATGATATTACATTTAAACAGATTAACCAAAGCACCAATACGAATGGTTATTATTATACTTTTCAATCGCCAGGAATAAACTTAATTAACCAGATTAAACTAGCTTTCAAACAAGACAACTTCGATTGGAAAGTGACCCTTGAAGGGAGTAATGATAACAAACAATGGTTTGCCATCTTATCAGACTATCGAATTTTATCCATTAAAAATAACGATACAGATTACCAGTTTACCAAATTGAATTTTCCTGATTCGAAATATCAATATTTTAGGGTTGCGGTAAAAAGTCCCATACAGCCTGAATTATTGGAAGCAAAAATTTCCAAAACAGATACCATAAAGGGAACCTATAAAGAGGTTCGATACAAATCTTTCGATGTTAAAAACGATCTATCCAAAAAGGAAACCGTTGTTGATATAACCCTAGCCACTCCGGTTCCCCTATCCTATTTAAAGTTGAATGCACAAAGCGATTTCGATTTTTACCGTCCGATCAAAATTGAATATGCAACAGACAGTTTTAAAACCGACAAAGGCATTCAGTACAATTATGCGAATCTTTATGAAGGCACAATAAGTTCTTTGGAAGAAACGGCATTCAATTTCGAAAATACCATTGCTTCCAGATTGAAAATTACTATTCAAAATAACGACAATAAGCCGTTACGTTTAAGCGGCTTACAATTAAAAGGAAATATTTATGAAATTATAGCCCGCTTTGATCAGCAAAAAAATGAATATGCGCTATATTATGGCAATGAAAAGGCAACTAGTCCGATTTATGAAATTGAAAAATTCCAAAATAAAATCCCGGTTAATTTAACCAGCGTAAACATTGGAGCGGAACAGCAAAACCCGGCTTACTCCATAAAAATAGAAAAACCATTATTCGAAAATAAAGCCTGGCTTTGGGTACTAATGGTAGTTATTATTGGGCTATTGGGCTGGTTTTCATTTAAAATGTTGAAGAATTAAGATTTACATAGATGAGTTTATTAAAAAAATTATTTGGTTCAAACGCTCCTAAAAGGGAAAAACCAGAAGTACTCATGGAATTGAGAAGTCCGGCTTGTCCGATTACTGCTATTGTGGAGCAGGATAATCAAGTTGCTTATTTTTATTTGTGGGGTGATGAAGATTCCGATTTTGGAGTTAAAGCCTGTTGGATCAGAAATCTGGATGAAGCCCCGATAAATGCAGATTTAAAACAAATGGAAGAAGGGATTCCGCCAATGTTAATCAAAGCATACTGCAGGTTCCCCCAAGGACAAACACCTCTGCATGCAGATGATTTGGAAATTGTCTGGTTTGAGGAAGGTGATGGTGCTGCTTTAATGGAAAAGGGAGAAGTTATTGCCATCATCCCATCCTGGGCTGGCATGAATGGTTTCTCAGGTTATGCCAGAGACTGCGTTGGCGAAGGAGATTATTGCTGGGAACTTAAATCTTCTAATATCTTGTTAGAAAGGGTTAGAAAATCGAAAGAATACTGGCAATTGTGGGATCAGGAAATTAATCCATTTCAAATGATTCAACCTCAATTGCTCCAGCAATATGAAGACAATTTAGGTAAAAGTGATCAATATTTTGCAATAGATGGAAACGAATGGCCGCCCAGAGGATTATTTTTGAAGAAAGGAGAGATTAAAGATGTATTTGTGACCGTTGGACTATCGTTACTACCTATGCCAGTGGCTGAAATGTATAGCGAAGACCCTAATGAGGTAAACAGAATAGAATTGGGCTTGCTCTTAAATGCAGGTTTGTCTCAGGCAGAACTTAACCTTATTGGCAGTTGGATCAGCGGGCAGGCAGGCATTCCATGGAAGAGAATTTCCTGGCTTGGGAACGGCCACACCGTTACTTTTAATATTCTTGAACGCACAAAAATGACATCGGTATTACTGGTGAAACATTTGAATCACTTACCTGATATACAGCTTGAAAATTACCGTGATAGTCAGGTGAATATATTATGGATGGTGCCCGTTACTGAAAAGGAAAGAAATTATATTATAGATCATGGATTTGAGCCCTTCAGTGAAAAGTTAAATAACATCGGATCAGAAATTTTCAATATCGACCGTGATGAAATTAATTTAAGTTAAAATCAGGACAAATAATAAATATTTTTTTTATCTTAGGATATGAAAAGATTAACGATTTTAACCGCGTTAATCATCCCTATATTTCTTTGTACCTCCTGGGGCTTCTTTGCACATCAAAGGATAAATAATCTTGCTGTTTTCACTTTGCCTTCTGACATGATCGGTTTCTATAAAAAGAATATCAAATACATTACCGAACATGCTGTTGACCCGGATAAACGGAGGTATGCTGACACCCTTGAAGCGCCACGACATTACCTGGATGTGGAAAATTATGAGAAAGATATTGATAGCATTCCTAAAAAATGGGATGATGCCCTGGCTAAATATGGATTGAAAAAGCTGAACACCGACGGTATTATTCCCTGGCAAATACAGCGTAGCTATTTTAGTTTGGTTAAAGCCTTTAAAATGCACGATTCAGTAAAAATCTTAAAATATTCTGCAGATCTGGGCCATTATATTGGCGATGCACACGTTCCTTTACACACTACAGCCAACCATAACGGGCAACTCACCAATCAAGTTGGCATCCACGCTTTTTGGGAAAGCCGTTTGCCAGAACTGTTTTCTACAAATTACAATTTTGTTGTAGGACAAGCAGATTATATCGAAAACCCATTGCAAGAAATCTGGAAAGTGCTTAAACATACCCATAGTTTGGTTGATACCGTTCTAAGTTTTGAAGCAGAATTAAATACATCATTTCCTTCCGGGCAAAAGTATAGTTTTTCAGAACGGAACAATACCGTGCTCAAACAATACTCCAGAGAATATTCAAAGGCTTATCACGATAAGATGGACAATATGGTCGAAAAACAGATGCGTGCTGCCATATTAACCACTGGTTCGTTCTGGTATTCTGCCTGGGTAGATGCCGGACAGCCAGTGCTTAAAAACCTGGTTAAAACCGAAATATTGCCAGATGAACAAAAAGAAGAAAAAGAAACCGAAAAGAAATACCAAAATGGCAAACTTATCGGCCGGGAACTTTAGTTACGATTTAGGATCTTCTCCTTCAATAATTTTTTCAACCTTTTTAGGCTCTAATCGGCTTCTAACGGCAGCCCAAATAGCAGGCACAAAAGTAACTACAGCAATAAAAATGATAACAAGTTCGAAGTTATTTTTGATTACCGGAATCTGACCTAACAGGTAACCACCAATTAATAAAGCGAAAATCCAGGTAACACCACCAATAATATTATAATAGGTAAAACGACCAAAAGGCATTTTAGCTATACCAGCAACAAAAGGAGCAATTGTCCGGAAAATCGGCAAGAACCGGCTCAACATAATGGCTTTACCACCATGTTTTTCAAAAAATTCATGCGATTGATGATAATATTTAAGTTTTAAGATTTTGTTTTTTTCTTTAAATACCCCGGCGCCCAAAACGCTTCCCAATTTATAGTTAACTGTATTTCCTAAAATCGCTGCTACAATTAATATCAGGAGCATAATCCAGATATTCAAACCGGTTTCATGTTCACCTGCAATTAATGCACCCATCGCGAAAAGTAACGAATCGCCAGGAAGGAATGGTGTAACCACAAAACCTGTTTCTGCAAAAATGATCAGGAATAAAATAAGGTAGGTCCAGGTACGATATTCATTAACAATTTCGGCTAAATGAACGTCAATGTGTAGAATAAAATCTAAAAGCTGATGTAGTAATTCCAATTTATCTGATTTTGGGCAAAAGTATGAATAGTAAAAGGATTAATGCTTAAAATAGCAAATAATAATTAGTTAGATGAGATGATCCGATTTTTAAGCTCACCTTTTTTGTCACCATCAAACAAGATCAGATAAACTCTTCCATTATTAATGGTAACAGAATCTAAACGTGTTACCACAGGTGGTGGATTTGTTGCTGTAGGACTAGATAGTTTAAATGCATATTTCATGATGTTATTGACTTTTACTTTAAAAGTCTTAGTCTCACCATAACCAAGTAAAGATTCAATTGGTTTAGCGGTGTTTGTACTATCTGTAATCACAACTTTAGATCCAAGTGTGTAACCCAGGTTCAAAAAAGTTAACTTAGCTGAATCAAGATCTGGTTTTACATCATCCTGATATACCTTTAACTTGGCTTGCTTATCAATTGCTTCTTTTAAATAAAAAACAGAATAATTCTGTCCAATTTTAAATTGCTGATTAGCCAAAGAAGTAGCATCTACACCTGTACCTATGTTTTTGCTTGCGATATTAAAAACAGAATCGCCGGGTATAACAACATAACTTGTATTTGTATTATAAGCTACCGAGGTTCCAATCTGTATCCCATTTAAATAAAAATTTTGAGTGGTATCGGTGGAAGCCGCTTGAAAAAAACGGATTTTCGCATCTCCTTTAATGAAATTATCGTTTTTGATACAAGAGCTGATTAAAAAAGCGCATGCAAAAAGAAGGAATATTTTGGAAAACAATACAGTATTTTTCATATAAAATTGCCAATGCTAATAAAACGTAAAGATAGCAGAAAGCATATTAAACTTTGAAATTAATTATCGGTAATGATATGTGCGGTTAATGTTGCAGCGGTAGTACCACTAAACCAGATTGTATAAATTTTACCCCCTACCAAATTTGTATTTTCAATCGTTTTAATGCTACCAGAACCTACCACTGAATATCTTAAATTTAGACCTGTATCTACCGTAAAATAATTCGATGCTTCTTTAAAGGCCAATCCGTTAACAAATTGTGTACCCCCCTGCACCATAACGTTTATTCCTGTAGCAAAACTGGGTGTGAGGTTGATCAGTTTAATTTTCACCTTGGTTGATTCTGTATTACTCAGATTATCTTCATAATTCACAATTTCCAGTTCGCCCTTTTTATTGGTAACCAAAAAGGTAGTATAGGTAATAGATGGCGTAAAGTTTAATGAAGTATCTATACTCGTATCATTTGTTCCGGTGTAAGAAACACTTCTATTGCCTGAAGGTATTTTTACATATTCGCTTGTTTCGCCAAATGCTAAAGCTGAAGTGGTTAGTTTCTCATTATCTAAATAAAAATCCTGATGATCCTCCGCCAGCGAAGCATTAACCATTTTTAACTTGGCCTGGCCATTAACTACTTCTCCCGGATTATTCTTTTTACAGGATGATAGACCTGTACTGCATAAGGCAACGAGCAAAAGCAGTAATTTCGGGAGATGGTTATAGATTTTCATTAGTTTGTGTTAATTGATTGGTTAGCTAAAACAAAAATGGCTCGGTCAAAAACCAAGCCACTTTCTCATCAAAACTAATGAATTAGTTTTTTAATAACTATTGTTTAGCATCACAGGCATCACCAACATTAAAACATCTTCATTTTCGTCATTGGTTTGCGGAATTAAAAGTCCGGCTCTATTTGGTGTAGAAAGTTCTAAAGTAACTTCATCACCACTTAAATTACTTAACATTTCGATCAAAAAGCGTGCATTGAAACCAATTTCAAGGTCTTCACCATCATATTGGCAACTTAAACGCTCATGTGCCTCATTAGCAAAATCCAAATCTTCAGAAGAGATATTTAATTCACTTCCGCTAATTTTCAATCTTACCTGGTGCGTCGTTTTATTTGCAAAAATTACCACCCTGCGAAGGGTGTTTAAAAACAAACTCCTATCGATAATTAGCTTGTTAGGATTATTGGTTGGAATTACTGCCTCATAATCAGGATAGCGCTCGTCTATTAAACGACACACTAAATTGATATTTTCGAACTTAAAGAAAGCGCTTGTTGCATTATAATCTACTGATACATTAATATCTGTTGAAGGTAAAGCAGCTTTTAATAATGTTAAGGCTTTTTTCGGAAGAATAAATGAGGTTGCTTTATCTGCTTTGCTATCCATGCGGCGATATCTCACCAATTTATGGGCATCGGTAGCTACAAAGGTAATGTGCTGAGGAGATAGCTGACAGAATACACCTGTCATAGCCGGGCGCAACTCATCATTACTTACCGCGAAAATAGTTTTTGTTATGGCTTCGGTTAAAACTGATGCCGGTAAATTTACAGAAGAAGCATTTTCTACTACAGGAATCTTCGGAAAATCATCACCATTTTCACCACTCAATTTATATTTACCATCTCCGGCGCTGATCTCGATCGCGAAAGTACTATCATCGATATTAAATGCGATCGGTTGATCTGGTAATGTTTTAAGCGTATCTAATAAAATTTTAGATGGAACAGCCACTTTACCTTCTTCCTTTGATTCTACAGCCAAAGCAGTTGTCATGCTGGTTTGCAGATCGGTAGCAGAGATAGTTAAGTTTCCATCTTTAATTTCGAAGAGAAAATTTTCTAATATAGGCAAAACCGTACTGCTGCTTGATGCACCATTTACGGTTTGTAAATGTTTTAATAGAGTTGATGTGGATACAATAAATCTCATGATGTTATTTAGTCTTCTTCAAAAATATAAAAATTATTTAGCGTACTTGTATTTGCGGTAATAATGTTGAAAAATCGCAAAGAATATTAACAATAGCAAGGGCGCCACAACATTTATAAATTGCCATTTTGTTTTTTCGAGCTTAATTTTGGCTTTATCCAACAATCTGATCTTTACTTCTTTATTCCGTAGGGCAATTAAGTTATCATTATCTGTAAAATAATCGACAATATTGAGCAATAAGGCCTTGTTGCCAAAAGTACGTTGCGAATAACGATCGAAACCTAATGGAAAAGGCGTTCCGTTTTGCGCTGATACCTGGTTCTTAAAAATATCACCATCTCCTATCACGATCATTTTAGCCGGTTTGCTGGTACTTTGTAAGGTATAAGGCTGCGTAATGGAAGTTGGTAAGGGGCGCCCGGCAAAAACCGACGGAAACTGACCTTCCAGCATCAAACCAACATGTTGCGGTTTACTTTGGAAAGATCGCGGATCTAACTGTTCGCTTACCATTTGCAAGCTAAACAATTTCGGCACACTATATACTTTGTTATAAGGAGAGGTATTCAAGAGGTACGATTTCTTCACACCTTTAACCCCGATAGTATCTACCGTGCTTGGAAATTCAGATTTTACACCATCGAGCTTTTTCACCACACTTTCAGTCGTGTCAGGCAATAAAACAGGATAATAAATCCATGGCAATAGTTGCATCTGGTTCTGTCCCCCTACAACTCCTGTTGAAACCGGGATTTCGGCACTGTTCGCCGGATCAGCAATAATATTATAATTAATCCTTGCACCATACATAAAAAGCATATCATCCAGGTTCAGATTATTATTAACAGCCATCTGTCCACGTTTTCCACGCAAACTATCCAATTCGGCATTTACCTGGTCGATACTCCAAAGTACCCTGCCGCCATTCATTACAAAATAGTTGATTTTGTATTTCTCAGTTTCTGTAAAGGGTTTCCTGGGCTTGGCAATAATGAGCATTTTCAGTTTATCAAGCCCAGCCTTATCAATACTATTTAAATCAATGCGGCCAACCAAATAACTGTTGGAGAGGGTATGAATGGCATCTGCCAGTTGCAAATCAGAAAGTTCGCCGTTTGATTCAGAGAAGCCAATCCTTGGATTATCACCAGAAAGTACCTTCTTTAAACTTGAAGTAAAGATATACTCCAGATTTTCAATAGCGCGGTTGATATTGTCTTCGTAATTGCCCCGGGTATCTAAATTCTGAAAAAGTTTAATAGGGAATTCCTTTCCATCACTTTCCATCATCGCCATCGGAAATACGAGTTTCTGCGTTAACCCACTTTCTGTTTTAACACTTAAATTGGTCGCTTCTATTCCTCTTTCGTACAAATTATTGATTACAGTATCCTGATCGGCCTGATTAAGCCCTGCTATAGGATCCACAAATACCACTTTAACTTCGGTTTTAGCATAAGCTTTATAATCAGATAAAATATCCGACACGGCAGCTTGCAGACGTTTAAATGCAGGTGGCAACTCTCCAGCTAAAAATACAGTAATTATTACCGGTTTTTCATTTTCATGCAGTAAGGTTTTTGTTTTCTCACTCAGTGTAAAACGTTTATCGGCAGTAAAATCAAAACGATGAAAAGCATACTGCCCAACAACATTTAAAATAATCAGTGCCGTTATTACGATGATCAAATTAATCCATTTATTCTTTAGCTTCATTATCGTTTGCCTCCTGTTATTAGTTTGGTGAACAATAAAAAAAGTACCGAAAAGGAAATAAAGTAAATCAGGTCTCTGGTGTCTAAAACCCCACGGCTTATCAAAGTATAATGTTCATTAATTCCCAGGTTGCGAATGATATTCTCCACACTTTGAAATGCGGCAATCTGACTGCTATAATCAAAGCCTAAAAAAGCAAATGCACATAAGGCAGCACTAATAACAAATGCAATAACCTGATTTTTAGTTAATGCAGAAGAGAAAATACCAATGGAGGTAAATGCCGCCCCCAACAAAAACAAGCCAATATAGGAGCCAATAACTGATCCTGAATCTATATTTCCTTCAGGAAAACCCAATTTTGAGATACTATAATAATAGACTAAGGTTGGGATTAAGGCAAATAATACCAAAACCAGGCTCGCTAAATATTTTGCCACAATAATCTGCCAGATCCGGATGGGCCGGGTAATTAAAAGTTCGAAGGTCCCCTCCCTCCGCTCTTCGGCAAAAGAGCGCATGGTAATGGCTGGAATAAGAAACATGAAAAGATAAGGCACTAAACTGAAAAAACCATCAAGCTCGGAATAACCATAATCAAGCACCGAGGTATCAGGAAAAAACCAGAGTAACAGACCAGAAACCAACAGAAAAATGCCAATGGTAATATAAGCAACCATCGAACTTAAGAAACTGAATAACTCGCGTTTAAAAACTGCGTACATGTGCTATTAAAACGCCGAAGTTAACCATTTATTCCTGCAAATTTAAAGGAATTGATTAAATGAATGTATTATCAAATCAGCAATATTTAAATTTAAAAAGAGTCCGCATCATAAATTTCGAATTGTCATCCTGAGGGGTAATTTATTTATAAAAATCAATATGAATGGACAGAATGGAATGGTCTCGAAGCATCGTCATTTCGACCGCAGTGGAGAAATCTTTTAAATTTGATTTCAATAACTTGGTACAAAGATCTCTCCACTACGCGTTGCTCCGGTCGAAATGACGACCACTCTATTAGAGTCTGTCAATGGTAGCCTGTCGAAGGACTTAGTTAAATAACTTTTATGTGTTTCGACAGGCTCAACATGACAAAATCTGAGGAGAAATTGTCTTTATGATACAATCTCTTCTTTATGTTTCAGTTCGGTTTAGAAAGAAAAACCTACCCCCACTGAAAAAACTTTATTTTTAAAGGTAATCTCATCTGAGAGATCAGTATCTGCTAAACTGCTTAGCCCCAATCCGTAACCGGCGTGAATATTAAAGCCATTATTTAATTGGTAGCCTGCCAGAAAATTTAACCCAAAATCGGTCCGTTTAAATTCTGAGTCTGTTTCGCCAAATTTAATGACCTCTTTTATTGAGCCATATTTACCATTTGCACTTAATGCATAAGCAAAATAAGGGCCGGCGCCAACAAATATTTTACCCGAACCATTCAATTTAAAGTTAGCCAATACATTTACTGGCAATTCGAGGTAATTAAAGTTTAAGGTAACTTTCTCTGTGCTTCCAAAATCGCTATCTTCAAAAGCAAAGCTGTTACTATTAAATTTTGTTCCTTTACTGATAAAGGTTAAGCCAGGTTGGATTGAAATTACATCCGATACCGCAAATTCTGCTGTACCGCCAACATAAAATGAAGTTTTGGGATCAAAACTTACTGAGGTGCTACCAGATGAGATGGTCATGTTTGGGAAAGCCACACCTGCTTTTATGCCAAAAGTTACCGGTTTTTCTGTCTGAGCTGAGGCTGCAAAGCCTAAGCCAGCAACTGTTAATAAAGAT
This sequence comes from Pedobacter sp. D749, assembly GCF_019317285.1. Classification (NCBI taxonomy): domain Bacteria; kingdom Pseudomonadati; phylum Bacteroidota; class Sphingobacteriia; order Sphingobacteriales; family Sphingobacteriaceae; genus Pedobacter; species Pedobacter sp. D749. The sequence goes on along the minus strand of NZ_CP079218.1, from coordinate 740,655 downwards.
AATACTAATCTTTTCATAATTTTGAGAGTTGTTCTAAGAATTGTTTTTAGTTTCCGTGCCTTCACCTATTAGGAGAAAACGTACAATGATAAAAAACTAATTTGATAGTTAATAAAATAATCACCAAAATTATTTATTAACTGCTAGTTTTTAAATTGCTTACAAATAACAAAGCCCCCAATTTTTTGGAGGCTTTGAAATAATCATATTGTTATGTTTTGACTACAAACCAAATGCAAATGCTGCACGGATACCGATAAAACCAGTAGAACCGCCATTACCTGACCAGTTTTCATAACGTAAACCGAAATCTAAACTAGATTTATCAGCTACTGAGAAAGATGCGCCTAAAGTTGGTGCAACTGCAAAGAAAGTACTACCGCCAGTTTCAGTGCTAATTGCAGCACCTAATTCACCAGCACCATAAAAGTTTCCACCAAAATAGTATTTAGCACCTGCTTTTAAAGGTACCACACCATAACTTGTTTTAAATCCTAATGCCTTAAGAGCATCTTTGGCATCTCCTGTAGTCATTAATGATAAATAACCAGCCGAACCAGTTAGACTTAAAGATTTAGCCACCGGATGTTCGTACTGTAATGAACCACCTACGATTAAGGTATTTGAATTTTTTTCTGTTGGTAAACCAAACTCCGCGCCAATGCTTAGTTTTTGAACTGCGCCTTCTGTTTGAGCTGAAGCTGCAAAGCCTAAACCTGCAACCATTAATAAAGATAGTAATACTTTTTTCATGTGATTTTTAATTTATTATTCGTTAATTATTTCAGGTTTCAGACAATCATAATGCCAAAAAAGTTACAAACAAAAAGCACCTACTGTAAAAAACTGATTAACTTAATGTTAAATTAATAATATTTTATTCTAAAAAGTTGTACTAAATTATAATAAAAGGGGAAATGTAGAGTTTTGACGAAATAATCAAACAATTGTCTGGAATAATTGTTTCACATTCCAAATAAATAGGCAAATCTAATTCCCACAAAACCTTTACTATCGGATTTGTTTAAGCCGGCAATATCGCTTTTACCTGTCCATGCTTCATATCGGATCCCTAAATCGAGTTTGTTTCCTCCTGAAAGTTTGAATTGATTGCCAATACCGGGCGACCAAACAAATAAGGTCTTCTGTCCCTTATTTAAAGATAAAGCTGCCCCCAACTGCCCCTCGAGATAAAAGCTTTCACTCAATTGGTATTTCAGTCCGGCTTTTGCAGGAATATAGGTTAAATCCTGCACGTTAAAAAGTTGGTTCCTTTTTCCAAAAAAGTTCATAAAACCTGCATTTAATGTTATGGCAAAATTTTCTGCAACCGGAAGATCGGCCTTTATTGATGCACCTAATCCAATTCCTGAAAGGTTAGAAAAATTACCTGACGGTAAACCAATTTCGGCTGCAACGCCAATGCCCGGGCTATTTTGAGCCTTTAAAAACACCGGACTTGAAAGCAAAAAGGCAATAAACGTAATTTTGATTTTTATGCTTTGCATGAATTTAAGCAGTAAGTTTTCTAAAAATATCTTCTAACGATTGTTGTTGATGCGCTTTTTTAAGCCCCTCGAGTGAATCGCTTGCTACAATTTTACCTTTGTTAATAATGATGATGTCATCACAAATGGCTTCAACTTCTTGCATAATGTGGGTAGAAATGACCACCGTTTTAGCTTTGCCCAAGGTTTTAATCAGTTGCCTGATGTCGACCAGTTGGTTTGGGTCTAAACCAGAAGTAGGCTCATCTAAAATTAAAACTGCCGGATTGTGAATGATCGCCTGGGCCAGACCAACCCTTTGGCGATATCCTTTCGATAACATCCCAATTTTTTTATGCTGTTCTGGTGTTAAGCCTACCAATTTGATGACTTCGTCAATCCTTGCAGATAAATTGGTAAGTTTATACGTTTGACCAACAAAGTTTAAAAATTCCTTTACATACATATCAGTATAAAGTGGCGTATTTTCAGGAAGGTAGCCAATATGCTTTTTAGCTTCAAGGGCTTCAGTAAGAATGCTTTTACCAGAAATTTCAGCCTCACCAGATGTAGGCGATAAATAACCGGTAAGCATACGCATGGTGGTAGATTTACCAGCTCCATTTGGCCCCAGAAAGCCCAAAATACGACCTGGTTTAGCCTCAAAACTGATGGAATCAACCGCTTTTTGCTTATCGTAATGTTTAGAAAGATTTTTAACTGAAATACTCATTATGTGTTTTTTACCACAGATTTGCACAGATTAACACAGATTTCATAATTGGTTAAACCGATCTGTGTGCATCCTTTCCATCTGTGGTTAATTAATGTGCGGTGAACTTATTTTTTTATTATACCTAAATTTATCCAACTCATCTGATACCTGTTGTAAATTATCACCCGATAAAATATCTGCACCGTTGTTCACCAAATGATAATAAACATTTTTTACCGGACTGGCAATGGCACTTTTATCAATATTGCCCATTGTGCCTAAAATAGTGGTAATACCTTTATTATGTAAGTATTCATATAATTCTTTATCTGGAGCAGAAACACCTACAAAAGCTACAATCCGACTATTGGGAATACCTATATTATTTAAGCGTTTCAATTCGGCTTTCTTTTGAACAGATGCAGAAATCATTAAATCAGGCGCCAGCTGGTGCACTTCTTTTGCCTGATCGGCAGTATAAGTGATGATAATTGAATTACTTTCTACTTTATATTGCCTTACTTTTTCAATCACTTTTGCATAAGAAACGCCTTTTTTCAAATCGATGGTTAACAAAACTTTTCCCTTGCTCCAGCTCAGCACGCTATCCAAAGTAGGAATTTTAAACTTTGTTTCCTTGCCTTCCTCATCTTTCAGGTTAAAGGCTTTCAATTCCTCGTAGGTATAATTGCCAATTAGACCTTTCCCTGTAGAAGTGCGATCGAGCTGATCATCGTGCATAATCACCATTACGGAATCTTTACTGTAAGCAATATCAAATTCGATTATTACCGGATTATAAGTAGTGGCATTATCAAATGTTTCGATACAGTTTTCAGGAAAACCAGGCATTGGACCACCACGGTGCGCACTGATTAATGGAAAACGGTTTTCTGGCGACCATTTTAAGAATTGATATAACTCCGCTGGTGTATTAAATTTAATATAGTGATGTTTTTTTTCTTCTGGTTTGCATGAGGTAAAAACTGCCACAATAACCAAAAATAGCAAATGATGGAATTTCATGAGTCAAAAGTAGGAAAAAATGGAAGATGGAAGCGGTAAAATGGAATGTTAAATCTGAAACCAATACGCTCTGCTATTGCTTTTCTCAATAATTTGAACCACATAAGACATTTAAGAACATATAAGCTGACTGGTCATATATCTGATTCCTTTCATAAAGGATGCTGTGGAGTTGCTACATTTGACTGGAGGGTTTTATTTGTCAGATTTAAACATTAAACTTTAAATTTGAATATATGAGCAGACGAATATTTGATGAGCCTTTTAAAAGAATGGCTTTGGATCTGGCCCATGCGCGGGGTTCGATAAAGGATGTTGCAATAGAATTGGGTATAAGTTCGAACCTTTTAAGTAAATGGAAAGAGCGCGAAGGAATTGCAAAAGCTGATACTACAAGCCTTAGCGAGGAGCAGCAATTGATTCGGAAACTTCAAAAGGAGCTTAAAGAAGCCCAGCTAGAACGTGATATATTAAAAAAGGCGGTAGGCATCTTTTCCAAGGGAGACGGGAGATATTCGGATTTATAAAAGATTACCGAAAGATATTTTCTGTTGAAAGGATGTGTAGGGTATTTGGAATAAACAACAGTAGTTTTTATTACTGGTTAAAAAACCCCCAGGGTAAGCGGCTTACCGATGATAATTATCTTATGATAGAGATAAGCAAGATTTACGCAGAGAGTAAAGGGTGTTACGGGAGTCCGCGTATTACTGCCGAATTATGTTCCAGAGGGATCTTTATCTCTCGGCCCAGAGTTGCCAGGCTGATGCGCAGATTGGGTATAAAGAGTACCATCCGTAAGAAATGGGTACAGACAACAGATTCACAGCACACTTACTCCTTAGCAGAAAATTTCCTTAATAGAGATTTTTATGCCGCCAATATTAGAGAGAAATGGGTTTCAGACCTCACTTATATACAAACTGGGGAAGGTTGGCTATATCTGACAACAGTTATAGATCTGGCGGATAGAAAAGTTGTAGGCTGGTCATTAAGTGAAAATATGGAAGCTGAGAACACCACGATAAAGGCATTAGAAATGGCTATAAAGAATAGACCTATTACCCAACAGTTAATTTTTCACTCAGACAGAGGTATACAATATGCATGTTCCGAGTTCAGAAAAAAATTAGAATGCTTAGGGATAAAGCAAAGCATGAGCAGAAAAGGAAACTGTTGGGATAACGCAGTTGCAGAGAGTTTCTTTAAAACTATAAAAACAGAAATGATATACCAGCAGATATATAAAACAAGAGCGAAGGCTAGTTTAGCCATTTTTGAATATATAGAGGTCTGGTATAATAGAAAAAGAAGACATTCATACTTAGGGTACTTATCGCCATTAGAGTTTGCAAACAGCTCAATAAATCCTAAAATCGCAGCTTAAAAGAAAGAAAAATATCTAAAGTAATGCTTCTCAATAAAAATAATATGACAAAAAAAAATCTCCAGTAGACTATTGCAATTCCACTGAAATAAATTCAGCATGACGATAGTGTTGGTTTTTATGTTTATAAAAAACCTTCAGTCTTATATCTTTAAAACCTCTGCCTCACCTAACCACCTTAGTCACCTAAGGACACCTGAATTAAACGCCAACATTCTCAAATTTGTAGCCCTTTTTAGCTTGATCAAAAACCTTTTACCTTTTACCTCTTACCTTTTACCTTATTTATTATCTTTGCTGCATTATGGCTCAAAAGAATAACGACGAACAATTTAAAAATGTAATATCACACGCTAAAGAATACGGTTTTGTATTCCAGAGCAGCGAAATATATGATGGCTTAAGTGCTGTTTACGATTATGGCCAGTTGGGTGCCGAATTAAAAAACAACATTAAAACCTACTGGTGGAAAGCCATGGTGCAGATGCACGAAAACATTGTGGGGATCGACTCTGCAATTTTTATGCACCCTAAGGTTTGGAAAGCCAGCGGACACGTTGATGGTTTTAACGACCCGATGATTGACAACAAGGATTCAAAAAAGCGTTATCGTGCCGATCAGTTATTAGAGAATAAAATTGACGAATTATATTCGGAATTAGCCAATTTCAGTGCAGAAAACAAAGCCGGATTTGAGGAGTTTCAACAAGAGATATTGGGTTTAAGTGATGAAGGGCAAGCCGCCTGGATTCCAAGTTTTAAAGATGAGGCGACTATTTTAGACAATGCAAAATATCCATTTGTTGATGAGGCAAGCTGGAGATTTGTAAAAAAAGGTTTAGCGCTTGAAGTAGAAATGAACCTTGCACTTAAATCTGAAAACTTAGCACAGCTAAAAGATTTAATTGTTGATTATAAGGTAATCTGCCCGATTTCTAAAACTTCAAACTGGACAGATGTACGTCAGTTTAACCTGATGTTCAGCACACAGTTTGGAGCCATGGCTGAAGGTAGCGATGAAGTTTATCTTCGTCCGGAGACCGCTCAGGGTATTTTTGTTAACTTTCTGAACGTTCAAAAGTCAGGAAGGATGAAAATTCCTTTCGGTATTGCGCAGATTGGTAAAGCTTTCAGAAATGAGGTAATTGCCCGTCAGTTTATTATGCGTATGCGTGAGTTTGAGCAAATGGAAATGCAGTTTTTTGTTCGCCCTGGTGAAGACACAAAATGGTTCGAATATTGGAAAGAAGCACGTTTAAAATGGCATAAAGCTTTAGGTACCGATCCTGAAAAATACCGTTACCATGACCATGTGAAACTGGCGCACTATGCTAATGCAGCAACGGATATTGAATTCGAATTCCCTTTCGGATTTAAAGAGGTTGAAGGAATCCACAGCCGTACCGATTTCGATTTAAAGCAACACCAAGAGTTTTCTGGTAAGAAAATGCAGTATTTTGATAACGATTTGAATGAAGAAGGTAAACCTTATGGCAATTACATTCCTTATGTAATCGAAACCTCGATCGGTTTAGACCGCATGTTCCTGTTAACCATGATTAATGCTTTTGAAGAGCAGGATTTAAGCACAGAAGATAAACAGGATAGCCGTACTTTATTGCGTTTACACCCTGCCTTGGCACCATACAAAGTAGCCATTTTCCCATTGACCAAAAAAGATGGTCTGCCGGAGAAAGCTCGCGAAATTATGGATGAACTGAAATTCGATTTCAACTGTATTTACGAAGAGAAAGATGCGATTGGTAAACGTTACCGCCGTCAGGATGCTGTTGGTACGCCTTTCTGTATCACGGTTGACCACCAAAGTTTAGAGGATAATACCGTTACGATCCGCCACCGCGATAGCATGGAACAAGAGCGTGTAGCCATTGCCGATTTAGCTGGCATCATAGGTAAGGCTACCAGTTGGAAGACATTGTTGGCATAAATTATAATCCGTCATCTCGAGCGGAGAGCAACGAAGCCGAGAGATAGATCTCTCCAATCCGCGATGCTTCAGTCGAGATGACGACCGTTTTATCAAGTCGCAGGTTAACCCCTGCGACTTTTTTGTGTATAAAAGATGGATTTAGGCGAACAATACAATAAACTTTTACCGAATCAATCGCTAAGATAGCTGCCAGAAATTATGAGATATATCATCTAATAGATTCTGAAGCCGATAATCGTTTGGGCATTACTTTAATGATCAGAAATATGTTAAAAGCTGCATACCTTTTCATTAGAGCTAACTAAATTCTTTATCTTAGCATATTAATTTACCAAAAAAAATTAACGCTCGTGAAATTACCGCTGTTGGCACTGGTATGCCTCTTAATTACATCTTCCTGCAAAAAAGAAATTGATTATCATCAGGAATGGGATTTATCTACTATGAGTGCTAAAGTTGATGGTGCTTTATTGCAATGTACATTAGCTACTGCCCAGGTTTATGATGTAGATGGACAAATAAGTGTCCAAATCTCGGGTAAAAAAGGAACTACTACTGGCTTTAGTTTAATGATCAGCGATTTTAAAGGTGTTGGCGCCTATAATTTATCGGATAATAACACGGCGACTTACCTTTTGGATATATCCGGATTACAAGATACCTACATTGGCAATACACAAGGAACAATAAAGATAACCAGTTATTTAGCAAACAAATACATCAAGGGCAGTTTTGAGTTTAAAGCACAAAATCAATCCACTTCAACAAGCAAAACCATTAGCGATGGTCAATTTATGATCAGTTTGGTTCCGGTTAAATTGCCAGAAACCAATAACAGCACTAATAATTTAAGTGCAAAGGTAGATGGCACCACAATTGGTTTTACTGGTGAAGCAATATCAATCAACACTCCAATTATTGGGAATTTACTTACGATTGCAACTACAAATGGTGATAAACAAATGATTCTTTCCGTAATAGATTATAGAGGAATTGGCACATATGATCTCGCAACCGAGGGAATTGGATCTTATATGAAGGACCAAACACCTACAGGCTCATTTACGTCTACAAGTGGTACTTTGGTGATTACAAGTGAAGCTGGGGATAAATTAAAAGGGACATTTTCATTTAATGCCCTAAATGAAAATACAACGATTAATACATCAGTAACGGTTACAGATGGTACTTTTGATCTACCATTTAGCAAAAAATAAGTATTAACTTTTAAAATCTAAAGCTGTTGATCTAAAAATCAATGGTTTTTACATTTAATAATTCTTCGGTCACAAATAACTTTTAGATTTCATATTCATTTATCCGGATATTACATTTGTTTAACCAGCAATCGCTTTAATATGAAAATTCCACAGAAGTTTTTTGCCCGTCGACATGAAATTGCGGCAGATTATTTAAAAGAATTAGATAAACACCTGGACGACATCGTATCTGGCCGTGCTACAGAAATGTTTGAAGTAAGAGATTTTGCCGATTTAATCCATGTACACCCTACTCATTTAAGTAACACGATTAAAGCCGCTACCGGACATTCGCCATGTTTCTTTTTCGAAGAGCGTTTAATGGAAATTTCGAAATCAATGTTACAGAATGTAAGTATGCCTATTGCCGAAATTGCAAGGACACTAACTTACGATCCATCTAACTTTACCAAGTTTTTTAAACACTTCGCTGGCCAAACACCAAAACAATATCGGCAGACTTATTTCGAGTCTTTAGCTACCAATAAGGAAATTGTCACCATATAAAACTTAAACAGTCACCATTTTTACTTAAGCTGTCACCATTTTTACAGCCGATTTCCATTTAATTTTGTTTAACAAATTAAAAGAAAATGGAAACACAAAATAAAATTGCCTTGGTAACCGGTGGTAGCCGCGGACTGGGAAAAAACGCTGCATTAAAAATTGCCGCAAAAGGAATTGGTGTAATTGTTACCTATCAATCGAAAAAAGAGGAAGCAGAAGATACCGTAAATGAAATAAAAGCGCTGGGTTTGCCAGCAGCAGCAATACAGTTAAATGTTGGCGATTCTAAAACTTTTGAGGCTTTTTTTACAGAAGTTAAAAGCATACTAAAATCTGTTTTTAATGCAGAAAAATTCGATTTCCTGATCAACAATGCCGGTATTGGAATTCACGCTTCATTTGCTGATACTACAGAGGAACAATTTGATGCCTTGGTAAACATCCATTATAAAGGAGCATTCTTTTTAACCCAAAAGGCTTTGCCGCTATTAAATGATGGTAGCGGAATCATTAATGTTTCATCCGGATTGGCGCGTTTTGCAACCCCAGGTTATGCGGCCTATGCATCGATGAAAGGTGCCATGGAAACCTTAACAAAATATCAGGCTAAAGAATTGGGTGCAAGAGGAATCAGATCTAACATTATTGCTCCGGGCGCCATTGAAACCGATTTTGGTGGTGGCATGGTACGCGATAACGACCAGCTCAATGCCGGAATCGCTTCCAACACAGCCTTGGGTCGTGTAGGCTTACCAGACGATATTGGCGGTGTAGTAGCATTTTTATGTACTGAAGATGCAAGATGGATTAATGCACAGCGCATTGAAGCATCTGGCGGGATGTTCTTATAAACCATTCGTGCTTTTTAACCACTAGGACACGAAGGCAGAAAGATTAATTTCTTGTGTTCTTAGTTCCTTGGTGGTTATCTTTTTTGGTAGCTCGTCAACGCTAACCGCAAAACGCCATACGCTAAACACTATCCAAATCTACAACCAGAAAATAATCTGCATCAAAAGGCGTTATCCATGAAAACCATCAGATGCTTAAACTACTTCTACCTACCCTTTTACTGTTAATTTTTGTTACCGGTGCAAACGCTCAAAAATGGACAGATGCGGAGTTCCGCAGGGCCAATACCGCAGCGAATGCTTCTTATTTAACCAACGAAGAGAAAAATGTGGTGATGTATATGAACCTGATCCGCATTGATGGCGAAAAATTTTATTACACGTTTTTAGAAGATTATATTAACAACTATAACGCCAAAGTAAAGCAATATAGAAACTATAATGAACTGCGGATTACCCGTAACAATAGCTATTATACTTCTTTATTAAAGCATTTAAGGGGAATAAAAAATCTTCCGGTATTTTACCCAAACGATAAGCTGACCTCTTTAAGCCGTAGCCATGCACAAGATCTAAACAGGAATAATTTAGATACACACGAAAGCAGCAACGGCGATAAGTTTTCGAAACGTTTATCCACCTATTTCCCCAATAAGGCCATGAGCGAAAATATCGATTTTGGTTACTCGAACAGTTTGGATATTGTTTGCCATTTACTGTTAGATTGTGGTGTGCCTTCGCTTGGTCACCGGTTTAATTTGCTCGATCAGAAATACAAACTGAATACTGTTGGCGTGAGCATTCAGCCACATCCCTCTTATACCTGGTGTGCCGTTATTGATTTTGTAGCACAACCGGCCTATTACACCAATAATCAATAAAAGGCTTAAATGATCTTATTACCATAGCAATAAAAATTAATTGTAAATTGCGACCAAAAATAACAACGAACAATTTTAAGTAATGCGTAACGCCATTTTAGCCGTCATAGATTTTTTTCATCCTCCATTTAAAAAATTTATTTCTTTACATAATTTCAGGTATCTGGCTACTGGTGGTGGCACTTTATTATTGGGAATTTTAAGTTATTATTTTGCTTACTTTTTCATCTTTAAAACTGAGGAGGTAAACTTTGGAGTAATCGTATTGCAAAGAGAAACGGCCTCATTATTAGTTGATTATATCATTGCTATCCCAACCAGTTTTTTACTTAATAAATACGTTATATTTACACATAGTGAATTAAAAGGAAGGGTTCAGCTTTTCAGGTTTTTAAACCTCCAGTTTATAAACATACTGGCAAACTATGTTTTATTGAAGTTTTTGCTGGAACTTTTGAGAGATTACCCAACTTTGGCAATGCTTTCGAGAATACTGGTTTCAGTCTTAATGGCGCTTTTCAGCTACCTCTACCAGCATTACTTTACATTTAGTGTAAAAAAAATTGGGGATAAAAATGGGAAGAAGGATCAATAATTATTTTTCCACGGATATAGCGAACAGTCCGGCCGGAGCCTCCCGATAAAATGGTACAGCACCTTTCCAAATTATTAATCTTGTTTCTTTTTGGAAAGCAGTTCCACAAGCATTTGGGTTTCTTCAGTCCCGCCTTCGCTTCAAGTCCTCACTCGTACCTCGTTTCGGGCTTTACGCACCAGTCGGGTTTAGGTGGCCAAAATAGTACTTCTATTTTCGTTTTTGTGGAAAAAACCAGCTTCATCAACACAAGCCTTCGTATTTAAACGGGATGGAAGCGGTATCCCCCGATCCTTCATCGGGGATATAGCGAACAGCCCGACCGGAGCCTCCCAATAAAATGCTAAAGCACCTTTCCTAATTATTAATCCATCATTTTAACCACCCGAAACCTTTATTACGTTAACCTGTTAATTTATGCAGCCGCTTTCTTGATAAGATAAAAACAACATCCTAACTTAGCTGCCGACCAACTTATTTCATAAATAACCATGAGCCATTTTAATGATTTTAATAATGCGCAGGTAGCAAAATTGCCCAATCATTTAAAACAATTTATTGTTGACCAGAATTACGAAAAATACACACCAATCGATCAAGCGGTATGGCGTTATGTAATGCGCCAGAATTACAGTTATCTTAAAAACGTAGCTTATTACCCTTATATTAAAGGCTTACAGCGAGCAGGTTTAAGTATTGAGCACATTCCCGACCTGCAAACCATGAACGATAATCTGGGTAAGATTGGTTGGGGCGCCGTAACTGTTGATGGTTTTATTCCGCCAGCTGCTTTTATGGAATATCAGGCCTATAGGGTACTGGTAATTGCTGCAGATATCCGCCAGATTAATCACATTGAATATACACCGGCACCAGATATTATACATGAAAGTGCTGGTCATGCACCTATTATTGCCGATACCGACTACAATAATTATTTAAGCTATTTTGGTTCGATTGGTGCAAAAGCCATGTTTTCGGCGAAAGATTTTGAACTTTACGAAGCCATCAGGAAGTTATCGATTTTGAAAGAAGCTGTAAATGCTGATGAATTTGCCATTGCCAGGGCAGAAAAAGAATTGCGCTACATTAGTGAAAATATGGGCGAGCCTTCTGAAATGGCTTTACTTGGTCGCTTGCACTGGTGGACGGTTGAATATGGTTTGATTGGTACGTTAGAAAATCCAAAAATTTATGGCGCGGGTTTGCTTTCCTCTATCGGCGAAAGTGCAACCTGCATGCAAAATGATGTAGCAAAACTTTGGTACAACATTGATACGATTAATTATGCCTACGACATTACCAAACCACAACCGCAGCTTTTTGTAACCGAAACATTCCAAAATCTGATTGATGTTTTGGAAACTTTTGCCAATACCATGGCCTTTAGGAAAGGTGGAACAGAAAGTATTATGAAAGCAATTGCCTGTAAAAACGTAGCCACAGCTGTTTATAGTTCAGGCTTACAGGTAAGTGGTGTATTTACGGATATAGGTGTTGGCACAAAAGATGAGGTAACTTTTATTAAAACAACTGGTGCTTCGGCATTGGCGTTTAACGGAAAACAATTAAATGGCCATGGAAAAGATTACCATGCTGATGGTTTTTCGTCGCCGGTTGGCCGTTTAAAAGGAGCAGAAAAACCATTTGAGGATTATAGTCCATTAGAACTACAATCTTTAAAAATCATCAAAGGGGAGAAAACTGAACTTACGTTTGAAAGCGGAATTAAAGTTGTAGGAATAGTTAAAGATATTATTACCGAAAAGGGTAAGTTGATTTTAATAGCCTTTAACGATTGTACGGTTACAGAACGTAATGGGAATATTTTATTTAAACCAGAATGGGGAATTTATGATATGGCCATAGGCGAAAGCATCGTTTCAGTTTTTAATGGTGCTGCCGACAAAGATGCTTACGAGGAGATTACGTTAATTAGCACGGAGAAAACGCATCACATTACTTACGACGATAAAACCTTAAAACTACACAGCTTATACCAAACGGTTAGAGAGATTAGGGAAAGTGGTGAAAACCTTGATCAGCTAGGCGAAATTTTCTTACAGCTAAAAACAAACCATAGGCAGGATTGGCTTTGCGCCTTGGAAATTCTGGAGATTATTTACCATAAAAAGATTTACCATCAGCTGGAAAAGGAAATTCAGGTATATCTTGAAATTAAAGCGGGTAAAGAGTTAGACCATACCAAACTGATTAATGATGGCTTACATGTGATTAAAAATCCTGTTAGTCAGCTCCTTGTGGAAGATTGATTAATCGCTTTAATTTCATTAACTTTACGTTATGACAACTATCACAGTACAAGTAGATAACGAACAAAATGCTGCACTTCTTGAAAAGATGCTTAAGGCATTATCTTTTGTAGAAGATGTTGATATCAAAACCCATCAGCCCAATATGGTTGAGGAGCCTAGGGGATCTTATCAGAAATTAAAAAAAGCAATTGACAATACTGAAGGCAATTTAATGTTTAAGGATATTAAAGATCCATCTAAATGGCAGAGTGATTTAAGAGATGAATGGGAAATTAAATGATAGGTTGCAAATTATGAAGGGGTTAAAAGTCGGTCGTCACCCTGAATTTATTTCAGGGTCTTAATGCAAAATAGATGCTGAAATAAATTCAGCATGACGAACTTATCGTTCAAATACCTTAAATTTCTTATTAATTCCAATCATCCTCATTTATAACGAGAACAACTACATTTATCACATAATGTGTAAATTAAGTGATGTAATTCCTATTTCTAATCCTTGTCGCAAATAAGGTTTTAGTCGACTTACTCTTTTTTTCCTAACTTTGATTTCATCAAGTTCGGAACATTTCAATCTTTTAACTTTACAACAATTTTTAATTCCTTTTAATGAACATTATAATTACAGGTGCCAGCAGCGGAATCGGTTTCGAAACGGCTTTAGAGTTTAGCTTACATAAAGAAAACAAGATTGTTGCCATTGCCCGTTCAGCAGATAAGCTGCGCAAACTCTTAGAAATTGCTAAAGGCATTAATCCAGATTGCACCCTTTTACCTGTAGAATTCGACATTGTAAACGATGATTATGCCGCGCTGATTCCTTTTTTAAAAGAACGTTTGGGTACAATCGATATCCTGATCAACAATGCAGGCGCTTTAATTAATAAGCCTTTTTTAGAAACCACCGAGGTTGATTTAGGCGAAATGTTACAGAGCAACGTAATTTCACATTTTAGAATGATCCAGAACCTTTTACCTTTAATGCAAAGCGGAAGCCATATTGTTAATATCGGCAGTATGGGTGGCTTTCAGGGAAGTGTTAAATTTCCTGGTCTTTCTGCCTATTCGGCAAGTAAAGCTGCCTTGCATACCTTAACAGAATGTTTGGCTTTTGAATTAGCTGAAACAGGAATTAAAATTAATTGCCTTGCATTAGGATCGGCCCAGACAGAAATGCTCGAAACCGCTTTCCCTGGCTACCAAAGCCCGGTTATGGCTTTTGAAATGGGGAAATATGTGGCCGATTTTGCTAAAACAGGACATAAATTTTTTAATGGAAAAATTTTACCAGTAGCAGTTACTACACCATAATATGATAATTTTTAGTAATTTACGGCAGTAATTGAAAAACTAAAAAAATCTATGGAAACAAATTCTCCTTTTAAAACAGTCGACAGTGGAAAAAATGCCGCTGTTGTTAGCTACATTTTTCTACTCGGTTGGTTGATATCGTACTTTGCCATGTACAAAGACAACAAAACAGCGCTGTCAAGCTATCATTTAAGACAGTCATTATTGCTTCATTTGGGTATGATTGTACTTTATGTAGCGGTAACGATATTGATCATGATTGTGCCAATCGCTCTAATTGGTTATTTAAGTTTTGTAGTTTACATTGCCTACATTATTTTGATCATTATAGGTGCTATAAGTGCCAATAATGGTGAACAAAAACCGCTTCCGTTAATCGGCGACCAAGCACAAACCATGTTCCCAAGTATTTAATCGAAGCCAAATATTTTAATTAGGTCCGGGTAAGCTAACCCGGACTTTTTGTTTTAACTCATTTTCAACATTTTAACCGACTTTAGATATTTTTTATATCTTTGGCTCCAACATATGAAGAAAATAATAGTCCCGATTTTGTTTTTCATTTTGTCTGCCACGGCAGGAAAAGCCCAAACAATCTTACCCGCGCAATACCAGGAATTGGTAAAGAAATTAGTTGCAAGCCTTCCAAAAAACACAACAGTTACGGAAAATAATTCTTCCACAAGCTCCACAACCCTTATCGATTTTGCGAAAAGTATGTTAGGTATCCCCTATCGTTATGCTACAAGCAACCCGAAGGTTGGTTTCGATTGCTCTGGTTTTGTGAGTTATGTATTCAGTAATTTTGGCTTTAAAGTTCCACGTTCTTCAAGAGAGTTTAGCTATGCGGGTAAAGAAACCAGTTTAGAAAATGCAAAAGTAGGCGACGTATTGATTTTTACAGGCAGTAATTCAAGAGTAAGAAGGATCGGTCATGTTGGGATTGTTTATTCCATTGATGAAAACGGAATTAAATTTATTCATGCCTCTTCAGGTAAAGCGCACCAGGTAACCATTACCGATCTTGACGGTCATTATAAAGCCCGTTTCATGAAAATTGTAAGTATTCTTTAATTATTTTTTATACTTCCACATTCTGGTTTTGCCTTCAGCAAGCCATTCTAAAGTGGTTTCCAATCGCTTTATTCTGGTTGCTTCCGTTTTAGCTTCCTCAAGCCACAATACATAATCTTTTTTATTGGATGGACTGAAATTCTGGAATACCGCTAAAGCTTCCGGGGCTTCTTGTAAAGCTTCCATAAAATATTCAGGTATAACCAGTTCTTTCTTCTCGGTAGATTTTGTTTTTAGTGGCAGTTTTATATTGTCCTCATTTAATTGAATGGCTCGCTGAATATAGGCAATCAGAATTTCATCAGATGGCAAATCGTCAAAAGATTTTATTTTCCCCAATAAACCCATGGCTTCCGAATGTTCTTTAAAGATGCCATACTCATCTTGCATTAACGAGCCTTTCCAAAAGCCAAAGGCACAATGATTCTTAAAGGAAGCCATGTGACAAACCGTGCCTTTATAATCGAAAAAAGGCATCCCCCATTTAATTTTCTCTTCAATACGAGCATCGGCTTTATGCACCAGGTTTCTTAAATGATCTAAAATCGGAATGGCAAACGCAGCCGAATTGATAATATATTGGTCTACCTGAACAATTGTATGCATAACTAAAAGATTACGATAATAAATTTAAAGCAAAACAACCTTTAAAGCAAGTTCTACATCTCCATTAAAAAGAAACTTTTTAGCCAGTTCGTGCAGTTCTCTTTCGCGGTTGGTACTGTCGCCAATAGTAGCATCGAGGACTTCTTTTACTTCGGGATTTGTAATGATCAGATCAATTTCCTCATCAGTGGGTATTTGCTCAACATTACCGAGCATACCTAAATCGTTTCCGGTTAACACTTTCGAAAAGCGGACTGATTGTGGCAAACGATCAACCCCAATACCTAATTTAGCCAAAGGTTTTGCCACTTTAAACAAATTATCTTTTGTAACTCTGCAATACCAATCGCCACCTAAACGGGCTACCAGATCGATTTTATGCTGATCTATCTTACCATTCTCATCTAAAATAGCTTCGTTAATATGAATCACTTTTATTTCAGCCAGAATCAGGTTTCCTGCACCATGTTTATCGCCCAAAGAAATCACTTCATTCACTACACATTCGAACTGTACCGGAGCCTCGGCTACTCTTGGCGGCCGAACCAGATCTGACTTCAACATGGTAAATCCTGCTTTCTCAAACTCGTTTACGCCTTTGGCATATTCGGTACTGGCCAGGCTCATCTGCTGCACCATATCGTAGTTTACAATATTGATCACGCACTCTTTTACTTGATGAACATTCTCTAAAGTGTGTTTGGTCGTATTATCGCGCACCCTCCTCGACGGGGAAAAAATACAGATGGGTGGATTTGTACTAAACATATTAAAGAAACTGAAGGGGCTTAGATTTATATTTCCTTCGGCATCAATAGTGGAGGCAAAACAGATCGGTCGCGGAGCGATCGCGTACTGCAGGTAGTTTTGTAGTTCTACAGGGGTTAAATCGGAGGTATTTAGGGTCAGCAAGGCTTTATTGAGTTAAATGTTGAATGCAATAGTTTAAAAGAAGTTATAACTCGAAAAATGTCGTCATCTCGACTGAAGCGTAGCGTAATGGAGAGATTTATAATACATTTCTCGACTTCGTTGCACTCCGCTCGAAATGACGACTTTTATATTAGATTTGAACTAAATCCGAAACTATCGGATCGAGACAACTTTATTTTAATTCTTCTTCAACGCCAGGATCGAAAAATCCGTATCAGCCTTCGTAATCGTATTGGTTAGTGCACCCAAGCCTGTTATTTCCATCTCCACAACATCACCTGGCTGTAACCATTGTACTTTATAATTTGGATCGTTAAGTAAACCAGTACCGTTTAACTCTAAAAAACAACCCGTACCCACTGTTCCTGAACCAATTACATCACCAGGAATGATGTCGACCCCGTAAGCACAACGTTCTATAATTTCGGCAAAAGTCCAGTCCATATCAGCAGCATTTCCTTTCGAAACTTCAATACCGTTTACTCTGCAGGTCATTTTAAGATCGTAAGCATTACCTACATGTCCTTCTTTAGGAGCAACCTTATACTGCAATAATTCATCAGGTGTTACCAGCCATGGGCCAATTACGGTAGAAAAATCTTTTCCTTTAGCAGGGCCTAAATTCAACAGCATCTCTTCCATCTGCAACGTACGGGCACTCATATCATTCATAACCATATAACCTGCAATGTATTCATCAGCCTCAGCAGCTTTAATATTTCTACCTTTTTTACCGATGACAATAGCAAGCTCCAATTCGAAATCCAGTTTATCAAAATGATCTGGCATGCACTCAATTTCTCCTGTACCCTGAATAGCGTTATGATTGGTGAAATAAAAGATGGGATACTCATCAAATTGAGGGATCATATCAACCTTTCTGTTTCTACGTGCTGCAGCAACATGTTGCCTGAAAGCGTAACCGTCACGACAGCTGGTTGGATGTGGAACGGGCGCCAAAATCTCATAAAAAATTTCTTCTTTGGCCTCCAGACTTCCTTCTTTAATCTGATCATCAATGCGTTTCGCCCTTTCCATTATTACCTCTCCTCCCTGCAAAAATTCGTTCATGTTGTCAGGAATAAGCTTATCGCAGCTATTTAAATTATAGATATGCCCATTTACAAACACACCAAGATGCTCCCTGTCTTCGGTTTTATAGGATACTAGTTTCATATATGATTTGGTTAAATACGCGGTAAAGCTAAGCAATTAGGCTATTCAAAATAAAACTTAAGCGTTATTATTTTAAAAAGATATGTTTCTGAAGATTAGATTTAATTTAATGGAAAATCTATGGGTGAGCGTAAATCCATCAATCAATAACTTGCAGTATCCCTTGCTGCGCTTGCAGCCATAAACACTACCGATTTATCGCTTATGGCAGCCAACACAAAATGTTAACCTCTGGCAATAACCAACGGTGCGGCTCTCTCTGAGGTGTATATATATCACATTAAAATTTTAACTTTTAAATAAAATACATACCTTAGTACCATTAAAACCATGATCTTAAAAGCATTACATATTAATCTGGTAAACGACGCTATTGCAGCCCGTCGCTATAAGATGCTATCCAAGCTGATCATGGCTCAGTATTCACTGTAATTTCATTCACCTTTCTTTTTAATTGAAACGCCTTGCCGTTTTAATTGTTAATTCATTAGGATTTTTCTTATCTAACCATCATATCATTATGCCTATTTATCATAAATTGGGGCAGATTCCAGCTAAACGTCACACGGTTTTTCGTAAACCTGATGGAAATCTTTATGCCGAAGAATTGGTATCAACCGAAGGTTTTTCCAGTTTATATTCATTGGTTTATCATTGTCACCCGCCAACAATGGTAAAACATTTGGGCGAGCCTTATAGTGTTGAGCCAAAAATTGCGCGCGAAAAACACCTGAAACACACCAGTTTAATCGGTTTCAATATTAAACCGGAAGATGATTTTCTAAAAAGCAGAAAAGCCGTTCTGGTAAACAGCGATCTGCATATCGTTCTGGCTGCACCAAGAAAATCTATGACCGACTATTTCTACAAAAATAGTCAGGCCGACGAGATGATCTTCATACATGAAGGTTCTGGAAAGCTGAAAACAGGATTTGGAGAAATTAAATTTGCTTATGGCGATTATCTGATCATTCCAAGAGGAACCATCTATCAGATGGAATTTGATACCGAACAAAACAGGTTATTTATTGTAGAAAGTTTTAGTCCGCTAAGACCGCCAAAAAGATATTTAAATCAGTTTGGACAGTTAATGGAACATGCGCCGTATTGTGAGCGTGATTTGAGACTACCCGAAAACCTGCAAACACATGATGAGTATGGCGATTTTAAAGTACTCATTAAAAAACAGGGATTAATTTATCCCTATACTTATGGTACGCACCCTTTTGATTATGTTGGCTGGGATGGTTACCATTATCCCTATGCTTTCTCAATCCACGACTTTGAGCCGATAACAGGCCGCCTGCACCAACCGCCTCCGGTTCACCAAACTTTCGAAGGACACAATTTTGTGGTTTGCTCTTTTGTTCCCCGCAAATACGATTACCATCCCGATTCGATCCCTGCACCATACAACCATAGCAATGTAGATAGCGACGAGGTGCTTTATTATGTTGATGGTGATTTTATGAGCCGTAAAAGTGTGGTTAAAGGACAGATTACCCTACACCCTGGTGGTATTCCACATGGGCCACATCCAGGTACTGTAGAAAAATCGATTGGAAAAGAAAAAACAGATGAGCTGGCAGTTATGATCGATCCTTTTAAGCCTTTAATGCTTACACAGGACGCCGTGGATATTGAAGATGAAAATTACCACAAAAGCTGGCAGATTAACGTAGAATAAAATTAGTCGGAAGTCGGGAGACCAAGGTCCGAAGATAAAGTGCAGATGAAATAGATGAAGAGCAATTATCCAACATTTAAACTTTACAACCTTAAAACATTTAAAAACAACATATCACATCCGACTTCGGACCTCCGACCTCGGACTTAAATAACAACAAACAAATGGAAACACAAACATTCGCAGAAAAAATATCGAAAGCACCGGATTTTTTGCCTATTAACGGAACAGATTATATCGAATTTTATGTAGGCAACGCTAAACAAGCGGCTCACTACTACAAAACGGCATTTGGGTTTCAAAGCCTGGCTTATGCCGGCCCGGAAACTGGTGTACGCGATCGTTCGTCGTATGTATTACAACAGGGTAAAATCAGGCTGATTTTAACCACAGCATTAAAATCTGATCATCCAATATCAGAACATGTAAAAAAACATGGCGATGGGGTAAAAGTATTGGCCCTTTGGGTAGACGATGCCTATAGTGCTTTCGAAGAAACCACAAAACGTGGCGCTAAACCATACATGGAGCCTAAAACCTTAACTGATGAAAATGGCGAAGTTAAAATGAGTGGTATTTACACTTACGGCGAAACGGTACACATGTTTATAGAGCGTAAAAACTATACCGGAACTTTCATGCCAGGTTACCGGGTATGGGAAAGTGATTATCAACCTAAAGATGCTGGCCTTTTATATATTGATCATTGTGTGGGTAATGTGGGTTGGAACCGCATGAATGAAGCCGTACAATGGTATGAAGATGTAATGGGATTCGTAAATATTCTATCTTTTGACGATAAGCAAATCAATACCGAATATTCGGCTTTGATGAGTAAAGTGATGAGTAACGGGAACGGCTTTTCGAAATTCCCGATTAACGAGCCAGCAGAAGGCAAAAAGAAATCGCAAATTGAAGAGTATCTGGAATATTATGAGGGTGAAGGCGTGCAGCATATTGCCGTAGCGACAAAAGATATTGTTAAAACCGTTAAAGAATTAAAATCACGTGGCGTTGAATTTTTAAGTGCTCCACCTGAAGCTTATTATGATATGATGCCTCAGCGTGTAGGTAAAATTGATGAAGAAATAGCCTTATTGGAAAGCCTGGGCATTTTGGTCGATTGCGATGAAGAAGGATATTTATTGCAGATTTTCACCAAACCTGTTGAAGACCGCCCTACCCTTTTCTTCGAGATTATTCAGCGTAAAGGTGCGCAGAGTTTTGGTGCCGGTAATTTTAAAGCACTATTCGAATCGTTAGAGCGTGAGCAGGAATTAAGGGGTAATTTGTAATACCATCCGTAATTTAAACTAAGGGCAATCAGTGATCTGGTTGCCTTTTTTATTTACTCATTTTTAGGTATGTAATTGAACCAATAAAATAACTAAATTTAGTTACACACAAATATTTAAACCTTAATCATTATGAGAACAAAAATCACGCTGGTTTTATTACTGGCAGCATCATTCAGCGGCTTCGCGCAACCAAAGGCCGAAATTGTCAAAACCATCAACCAACTGCTGGCAAAAGCTATCGGTGGAACGAATATTACTTTACACAACGGCACGTCGACTGAGTTTAAAATTACTGCTAACTCATTTTATATCGATGAGGAAATGAATTTTGGCATTTTTACAATTGGAAAAACATTTGCCAGTTCAGATCATGCCAAAGAAGAAAATAGCTACACATCTCAAATACAGACATGGAACGGGTTCAAGGTTAGTCCGGAACAGAATAGCGCAAATATTAAATCAATCTACCCGGTTTTTACTAAACGCGATGGAGAGCCTGATAATGATAAAAACGGAATAAAATATTATTGTTTAGCAGGCGATGAAGAGAAATTGATAGCTGCGTTAACACAGCTGCAAGGACTTTATAAGAGAAAATAACTTTTAATTAATGTCTTCATTTCGAGCGATATATAACTAAGCTGAGAACCACAAAGTGCACAGCGAAGCTAAATCTGTTTAGATAGATCTCTCCATTCCGCTGCTCTTCAGTCGAGATGACGTTTTTTTTATTTAGCTCGTCATTCCCGCGCAGGCGGGAATCTTAATGCTTATGAAACATTAACATGCATTAAGATTCCAATCAAGTTGGGAATGACGAAACTTTTCTAAACTACAAAACTTCGCCCAAATGTTTATAATTCGATTTTATCGT
The DNA here is from genome assembly GCF_019317285.1 of Pedobacter sp. D749. Taxonomy (NCBI): domain Bacteria; kingdom Pseudomonadati; phylum Bacteroidota; class Sphingobacteriia; order Sphingobacteriales; family Sphingobacteriaceae; genus Pedobacter; species Pedobacter sp. D749. Next base: position 718,761 of record NZ_CP079218.1, on the reverse strand, counting down.
ATCCAAAACTTCGCTCATTTTTCCGCCGAGCATTAATTTTGTCATGGATTCTGTCATGCCTTTGATTTGCGCCCATTCTATTTTTGCCGGCATGGCCAAAGCATTTGGATTGGTCATCACATTTAACAAAACTGGTCCATCTTCATTCAATGCATGACTGATTGCTGTTTCTACTTCTTCAGGCTTGGCTACGGTTATTCCTTTAAAGCCCATGGCCTGCGCAACCAATGCAAAATCAGGATTAATCATATCTGTTTCATTATCTGGTAAACCATCAACTTCCATTTCCAACTTCACCATTCCCAGTGCCCTGTTGTTAAAAACAATCAATTTTATAGGCAGGTTATATTGTTTAATGGTTGCCAGATCGCCCAAAAGCATCGATAAGCCACCATCGCCACATAGTGCGATTACTTGCTGTTGTGGATGCGCCAATGCCGCTCCGATAGCCATTGGCATGGCATTAGCCATAGAACCATGGTTAAAAGATCCCAGCATTTTACGTTTGCCTGTTCCATCTATAAAACGTGCTCCCCAAACGCAACACATTCCCGTATCTACCGTAAAAATGGCATCATCTGCTGCTAAACGATTTATGGTTTCAGCTACAAATTCGGGTTGGATTTTATTTTCCTCACCCTGATCTTTAACATAAACCTGCTGTGCTTCCTTCACTTTCTGATAAAATTCTAATTGAGATTTTAAGAAACCTTCATCTTTCTTTTCGGTAAGAAGTGGCAATAACGCTTTTATCGAATCGCTAATGCTCCCACATAAACCCATGGTAAGTTTAGCCCTCCTGCCCAAACGCTCGGGTTTTTCATCAATCTGTACAATTTTATTTTTTACAGGCATAAAATTCACGTAAGGAAAATCAGTTCCCAGCAGAAGCACTACATCAGCCTCGTGCATGGCATGATAGCCAGATGGCTGTCCTAAAAGTCCTGTCATTCCCACTTCATAAGGATTATTATATTGGATGCCCATTTTACCTCTGAACGAAAACCCCACAGGCGCTTTTAATTTACCTGCTAATTCTACCACTTCATCATGTGCTTCGGCGGCACCTATGCCACAGTAAAGCATAATTTTCTTTTCACCATTAAGCAGGTCTGATAAATCTTTCAGCTCCTGGTCTGAAGGGCGGATTACTGGCTTATTGTTGAACAATTGCATAGCAGTTACGCTCTCCACCGCATCCAGTTGTGCTACATCCCCAGGCAAACCAAAAACGGCAACACCTTTTTTATGAACGGCATGCTGAACAGCCGTTTGAAACATTCTTGGTACTTGCTCGGCAGTGGTGGCTACCTGGTTATAGTAACTACAATCATCAAATAATTTTATGGTATTTGTTTCCTGAAAAAAGTCCATTCCAAATTCTCCTGTTGGTATGGTAGAGGCTATGGCAATTACCGGAACATGTGATCGGTGTGCATCGTAAAGGCCGTTAATCAAATGCACGTGGCCCGGACCACAGCTACCCGCACAACAGGCAATGCCATCAAGTTCAGCTTCGGCGGCCGCTGCAAAAGCACCAACCTCTTCATTGCGTACGTGGATCCACTTTATTTTGCCATTTCTTCTTACAGCATCGTTAAAATAATTTAAACTGTCTCCGGTAACGGCGTAAACTCTTTTTACGCCAACCTCAACCAGCATTTCAACTAGTTGTTCTGCAACATTTTTACCCATGAAAGTATTTTTTAATGATGGATTTGATATAGCTAATAAATAGCGGAAGATGATATATTGTTTTAAACTAAAACAGAAAAGAACCAATCTGACCTTGCAAAGACTTTATATCATCAATTGTAACATAAGTAAAGCTATAATAGCAGCATGAAGTTTCTTCACTAAAACTTCATAAATGAAGTGCACCTTTGATATAACAAAATACGAAGCGATTTCATTTTTGTTAAATTCTAAAAACTCATAATTAGTTTTTTAGTTTTCCGGTTACCCTTATCTGATACCTCATGTATTGCAAAATACATGAGGTTTTTTTATTAAATTAGCCAATACATCAGTTCGAATTAGTGAAATATTTTGAAGGTTTCTTATAGATATTTTTAATAATAGTCGTCGAAGCTGTATCATAATATAAAATTGTCATCCTGAGGATTAGTTAATTGTTTAAAATCAATATGAGTGACGTACAATTGTCTTTTCTTATCCTACGCGCTGTCTTGCCTCGGCTTGCCGCCGCCGAAGGGCTCTTTCTTTTTGGTGTCAAAAAGAAACAAAAAACACCGGCTGAAAATTTTTCTTTCTAAGCTAGTAGGCTGGCTTAAGCAGTGCAGCCCGAAAAATTTATTAGGCCGGATTTAAGTAGAACGGAGATACCGTACTATGGCCTAGCTGGATGGAAATGCGAAAGTAGTTAAAATCCTGATTAATAATAATTTGTAAAACAACGTCAATGGTAGCAGATTCGAAGGACCTATTTGAGATGTCTCATAAGGCGTTTCGACTGGCTCAACGTGACAAATTAGAAGCGAATTACAATTTATGAGACAGCCACTTCTTTAAAATCACTCTGTACTTTCCTTGAGCATCTGGTACAAATCGGTTGCACCTCCGTCAAACTTGGTTCCGTTTACATAAAATGAAGGTGTTCCGTTTACACCACTGCGGACACCACTGTCAAAATCATCTTCTATTTTTCGTTTAATCTCTTCTGAAGCACTATCTTTCTGAAACTGCTCTAAATCTAAACCAATCGTTTCGGCCAGTTCGTCGAACAGCTCACCGTCCAGGCGATACTGGTTTTCATAAAGTGCATCGTGCATTTCCCAAAACTTACCCTGTAAACCTGCCGCTTCTGCAGCAATAGCAGCCGGAAAAGCAAACTCATGCGCATTTGTCAAAGGAAAATGGCGGAAAACAAATCTGATCTGATGACCAAAAGTTTCTTCAATTTCCTTCATGATGGGATAAGCATCTCCACAGTATGGACATTGGTAGTCACCAAACTCAACAATGGTAATACTTGCCGAATCATCACCTTGAATATGATCCTGACTATTTATTTCGGGTTTTAATACACTCATCGCTTTATTTCTTACTTAGTTCTTCCAATGCATCCAAAATACCATCGGCACCAGGGTTAACGGCTACTGGTGATAAATAACTCCAGGCAATTTTTCCTTCTTTATCAATCACAAACAGTGCCCGTTTACTTTCACCAACTTCATCATCATATACACCATAAGCTTTAGACACAGCACCTTTTGGTTCAAAATCAGCCAGTAGCGGGAAATGTAGTTTTCTGTTTTCTTCGAAAGCAAGGTGGCACCAGACACTGTCTACAGAAACACCAAAAATTTGTGCATCATATTTGCTGAAATATTTTAGCATTTCGTTATAAAGTGCCATTTGGTCGCTGCAAACCGGACTCCAATCTGCAGGATAAAAAGCCAGGATGACATTTTTACCTTTAAAATCTTTAAGTTTTATTTTCTGGTCGGGAGTAGCATTCAACTCGAAATCTGGTGCTATTGCGCCTTTTTCTAACATAATAGGAAGTTTAAAATTTTAAATTACTTAATAAACATCGCTAAAACTGCGTTGTTTGTAACAAAATTTCAACCTAATTTTTGCCGTTTGATCAAATAAGACTGAAGGATTGGGAAAAACCCCTCGTTCATATCGGCATCAATTAAGTCAATTTTATATTGAGCACATTTTAGCGCAATTTGCTTACGATAAGCGGAAATTACAGTTGTATAATTCTCTTTTACCTGATTGGTATGTACTTTAATGGTTTCGCCTGTTTCCATGTCAATAAACTGATATGGTCGGTTTTCAAAATTAAAATCTACCTCTTTTGATTGATCAACCACATTAAAAACCACAACCTCGTGTTTGTTGAATTTTAAATGCTGTAAGGAATCAAAAAACTGATCAGTTTTATCGGCACTGGTCTGTGTATTAAACAGATCGCTAAAAATAATCACCAACGAACGTTTATGGATCAATTCTGCCACCTGGTGTAAAGCTTCGCTTAAATTAGTCTGTGCACTTATCTTCGGTTTGTGAAGCAGTTCTTCTAATTGGGTAAATAAATATTTTTGATGAACCGTAGTCGATTTTGCCGGAGAGTTTAACAATATTTCATCCGTAAATAAACTCAAACCAAATGCATCGCGTTGTTTCTTCAACAGGTACATTAAAGATGCCACAGCCTGTATCGAGAAAATAAGTTTATTATTTTTCGGCTCGGGAAAGTACATTGATGAGGAAACATCAATCACAAACTGACAGCGCAGGTTGGTTTCTTCTTCGAAACGTTTGCTGTAAAGCTTATCAGTTTTAGCGTATAATTTCCAGTCGATACTTTTAACATTATCGCCATTATTATACTGGCGGTGTTCTGCAAACTCAACCGAAAAGCCATGGAAGGGACTTTTATGCAAACCCGTAATAAAACCTTCTACCACTTGCTGGGCCAGCAATTCTAAATTACCATAGCTTGTTTCGTTCTCGTAGTTTACAGCCTGCATATCGTAAAGCTAATAAAAGATTTATTAAAAAAAATGAAAATTAGCCAAGACTTCCGAAGTTTTCAAAGGCAAAACCTACCGATTTAAAATGATAAAAAAAGACCTCGCAGGTTTGTGAAACCTGCGAGGTCTAAATAACCCGATTAAAAGACTATAAGGTTTTTAAAATCTTATAGGTCTTAAAAATTATTTCTTCGCTATCCTATATAAATGTCCGTTATCGGTTACTGAATAAAGCGCTCCGTCTTTACCTTCTACCATATCGCGGAAACGTTCGCCTTTACCTTCGAGCAAGCGCTCTTCACCAACAATTTTATCATCTTTAATTACCAAACGGATAATGTGCGAACCACCCAAACCACCTACAAATAAATTGCCTTTCCACTCGGCTATGATATTACTGTTGTAAAACGCAATACAACCAGGTGAAATACTTGGATTCCAGTAATAAACCGGTTGTTCCATTCCTTCTTTCTGCTGAATACCATCTCCAACTTTTTTACCACTATACTCTGTTCCGTAGGTAATAATTGGCCAGCCATAATTTTTACCCGGCTTAATGATGTTTACCTCATCACCACCTTTTGGTCCAAACTCTGCCTCCCATAAATCGCCTGTCGAGGGATTAATGGCCAAACCATCCGGGTTACGGAGTCCATAGGCATAAATTTCAGGTCGGGCATCGGCTTTACCAGCAAATGGACCATTTGCAACCGCTTTTCCCTCTGGGGTAAGGTGCAAAATTTTACCTAATGAAGAATTTAAATATTGTGCCTGTATCCTGATATCGTTACCAGAACGTTCGCCTGTACTTACAAATAAATTTCCGTTTTTATCAAAAACAATTCTCGATCCGTACTGAAGTTTACCCGTATAAGCAGGCGTAGCACGGTAAATAATGGTCTGGTTTTCTATCGAAGTTTCGTTTGCAGCCAGTTTACCTTTGGCAATGGCCAATAAAACGCCTTTATCCTGTGGCTCTGAATAAGCCCAATAAATCATTCTATTTTTTGCAAAGTTTGGATCTAAAGTTACATCCAATAAACCACCTTGACCAGATGGATCTACTTTTGGTAAACCTGTGATTTTTTTACTTAATTTTCCTTCCGGAGTAAGGATTACCATCGTGCCCTGTTTTTGGGTGATCAGGAAACCACCATTGGGAAGCACCGAAATTGCCCATGGATTTTCCAATTTTTCATTGATGACCGTAATATCCAGAGGCGTTTTGGTTTTTATGCCTGCAATTCTGGTTTGTCCGGCAAATGCAGGCTTGTAATCAGCCGAGGGTTCATTGGTTTCAACAGGGTTTTGTGCTGATACACAGGCAATATTTGCACAGTTTAAGGCCAGGCCTCCTAATAAAATCGCTAAAGTTTTATTTTTAACTAAGTGAGTAAACATGATTGTCAGTTTTTTGATTAAAGAAACAAAATTATGTTTGCAATAAAAAACCCAAATCCATCAAATGAACTTCGGTTTTAAATATGTTACAAGCCTTTAGGCATTGGTCTTCTTTTAAACTTAAACTAAGCCGATTTCTTGTTTAATTTTCTGATAATATGGATTTTAGCACAGTAACACTTGTCTAACTACAACCCGACGATCTTTAAAGTGTAAGCTCAATTTTATGGATATCACATATTTTTATCCATAAAAAACAACTCCTTATTTGTAATTAATCTAAATAGATCTACCTTTGCAAAAAAAAGCTACACGGCTGGTCCCCGTGTAGCTGACCAGGAAAACCCAGTACACCTTTAACGTCAATTAAAAGTAATGCAATTTAAAAAAATTTTACTGTTTGGTGCAATGTGCACTTTTGCGTTCGTTGCCAACGCTTTACCAGATTCAACAGGATCTGAGGCTACGCTACATTTAAAAAAAGGCACTCATTCTTCTATTTTAAAGGAAGATCAGAAATATGGCGCTGTTCGCGGCAGAATTACCACATCAGATGGAAGTGTGGCTTCCCAGGTTTCAATCGGATTGAAGGGTACAAAATTTGGAACATTAACCAATGAGGACGGCGAATACCATATTAGAAGAGTTCCTGCAGGCACTTATACCCTCGTTGTTTCTGCAGTTGGATTATATCCCAAAGAAAAACAGATTACAGTAACAGATGGGGCTGTTGTAGTAGCTGATTTTTCTTTAAATGAAAATCGCTTAGAATTGGAGACCGTACAAATAAACACCAATACAAAAAAATATAAAGTAGATAAGGTGTCTTCTTCACTTAGGCTACAGTCTCCCCTAATCGAGGTTCCACAAAATATCCGGGTGGTTACAGATAAACTTCTTGCAGATCAACAAGTATTTGATATAGTAGATGGTGTTACACGAAATGTTAGTGGTACTGTACGTACTGGCCATTGGGATGCTCAATATGCAAACATTTCTACCCGTGGCACTACGATTCCAGCATTCAGAAATGGGATGAACATGAAAATGCCATGGGGCCCGCTTGCTGATGACGCAGCAACCATCGATCGGATTGAATTTATTAAAGGGCCATCTGGCTTTATGATGGCCAATGGCGAGCCAGGCGGAATTTATAATGTGGTAACCAAAAAACCTACGGGGCAAAACAAAAGTTCAGTGAGCTTAAGTGGTGGAGGTTTCAACCTGGCCCGTGTGGCGGTTGATCTGGACGGCAAACTTTCTAAAGATGGAAGACTATTATATAGGTTAAATGTTGCCGCACAAACAAAAGGAAGTTATAACAAATATAACTATACCGATAAATATATTATTGCTCCGGTTATCAGTTACCAAATAGATAGCAATACCATAATTACGGCTGAGTACACCACACAACATGTTGAAGCACAAGCCCTCTCAACCTATGGCTTTTCGCCAAAAGGATTGGGAGATACCGATCCCAGCTTTTTTATTGGAGATCCGGCACTTGACCCAAATAAACTGTCTGACCATAATATAACCTTATATTTTAACCATAAGTTAAATCAAACCTGGAAACTTAATGCTCAGGTAGCTTATGTTAGTTATGGTTTAAAAGGTGGCACACCATGGCCATCTACAATTGCACCAAATGGTGACATGAAAAGATACCTGAACATCAGTGAAGAATTGGCAATTAATAAAAATGCACAGGTAAGCATTATGGGAGATGTAACCACAGGATCCGTTATACACCGCGTAATGACAGGCGTTGATTTTGGAAATTTAAAAACCTGGGGTGATTTTGCAAGTGTACAAGAACCTGACTTGAAATTAGCAGGAACCACAGTTTTTAATATTTATAACCCAACTTATGGCATTCCAACTGCTAATATTCCAGTATTCGATCGTTCAAAAAGTATTCAGGTCCGTTCGGGTTTACCAGCAAACCTTCCATATTTAACCAATTTAACCTACACAGGAATTTACTTACAGGACGAAATTAGAATGCTCGATGAGAAATTGCGTTTAACCCTGGCTGGCCGCTTTACACATGCCGTTACCGTGGGAAAAACAGCATTAACCCAAATCTCCGACAATGCATTTAGTCCACGATTAGGTTTAAGCTACTCCATCTTAAAGGACTTCTCTGCATATACGCTTTATGACCAGAGTTTTTTACCTCAGGGTGGTCAGGATTTTGAAGGAAACACCTTTAAACCTGTTAGAGGAAATAACATTGAACTTGGGCTGAAAAAAGACTGGTTAGATGGCAAATGGAATGCAACTGCTGCAATTTATCAGATTACAAAGAAAAATGTGCTTGCAGCAGATCCGAGAAGGGGATTGGCACTTCCATCAGGAACAGGGAATTACCCTACTAACATTAGCGTACAGCTAGGTGAGCAGCGTTTCAGAGGTTTTGAGTTAGATATTGCCGGAGAGATAGTTAACGGCTTAAACCTAATTCTTAACTATGCTTATACAAAGACAAAAGTAACAGAAGATACTAATCCTTTATACATCGACCGCCCTGTTGCCGGTTCTGTTAAACATATTACAAATGGCTGGTTATCTTATCGTTTTAAAAAACAAGGCTCCATTTTAAATGGCTTTGGTTTAAATGGTGGTTACCAAATTCAAATCGGAAGAAATGCAGGCAGTATCGCAGTTCCTTTTCAGTTGCCAGAATACTACCGTTTTGATGCCGGAGCAAGTTATGAGAAAGGCAAATTTAACATCTCCTTATTAATCAACAATTTGCTAGATCGCAGATTGTTAACACAAGGTTCGTACACAGCTGTTGCGGCCCCTACTGCAACAGCTGTTTCCTACTATACCTACATCTACGAAGTTCCAAGAAACGCTAGATTAAGTGTGACTTATAAGTTTAAATAAGCTAAAAAATGAATACGACCAAACAAGCAGCAACTAAGAAAAAGTCAAAGGATACGTTATTTAAAAGAATTAATAACTGGCTTCATTTATGGTTAGGTTTAGCCTCTGGCGTAATCGTTTTGATTGTATGTATAACTGGCTGTATTTGGGTATTTAATGAAGAAATTACTGGTTTGCTCGAGCCAAAAACACAAGTTAAATGGCAAAACAAACCAGTACTTTCACCTGGCCAGCTCACTGCAATTGCTGCAAAAGCTAGCCCCAAATTGGTTCCATCCTATGCCAACTACCAACAGGGAACAGCAATTACGTTAAGTTTACGCAAGGCCGGCACCACCGACCGTCGCAGCGGAAACACCGTTTTAAAAATCAATCCTTATACCGGCGAGGTGATTAGCAAAACCGTACATCAAAAGGGAGAAACTGATTTTTTCAGATTCATATTAAACGGCCATCGTTTCCTGTGGATGTCTCCAAAAATCGGCAGGCCAATTGTTAACTATGGCACATTGATTTTTGTGGTATTACTCATTACCGGATTAATTTGGTGGTACCCTAAAAAATGGAATAAATCAACCCGCGACAAAAGTTTTAAAATTAAATGGGGAGCTTCCTTCAAAAGGCTAAATTTAGATTTACACAATGTACTGGGCTTCTACGCTTTGTTGTTTCTTGCTGCAATTGCGCTTACGGGTATGGTTTACGGCATTAAATGGTATAGCGAAGGCCTTTATTGGGTATCTTCCGGAGGAGAAAAATTATCGGAATTCAAAAAAATAGAATCAGATTCCTTACAAAAAGGAAAACATTATACGCCTTCGAAAGCTATTGATGCCGCATGGGCTATTGTGATTAAGGAAAATCCTAAATCTATGGGATTTTATTACAGCTTTCCCGATACTTCAAATGCGAAAGCAGTAATCGATATTTCAGTTTACCCGAGTAAGGGTCAGTTTTATAATAGAGCAAGTTATAGTTTTGATCAGCATTCGCTTCAACAAATTAAACGTTTAGATCCTTATTCTGTTCCTTATGAAAAGGCATCAGCCAGTGAAAAACTACGTAAAATGAACTATGATATCCATGTAGGCAGTATTTTAGGTTTTCCAGGTAAAGTATTGGCGTTCTTAGTTACGCTTATTGGTGCGAGCCTTCCAATAACCGGATTTTTAGTGTGGTATGGACGCAAATTCAAAAAGAAGAAAACTGTAAAAAAAGAAAAACAACCTGAATCACTTACTTCCGATCTGGCAAAAAAAATCCAGCATCGGGAAAAAGAACTGGTGTGATCAGGTAGCAGCACGATAGATATTCAGTGATTGTAACTATCTCAGTCAGCTATTAAATAAAAAACCTCGGAACCAATATGATTGATTCCGAGGTTTTTTAATATATTAAGTATTGGTTTTGAATTTACCTCACTTAAGCGATCTGTTTATTTAATTTCTCAGCCAATACTGATTTTGGAACAGCACCAACTTGTTTATCTACAACCTGACCATCTTTAAAGTATAATAAAGCCGGGATGTTACGGATACCAAACTGCATTGAAATTTGAGGATTGTTATCAACGTTTACTTTTCCAACTACCGCTCTACCATCATATTCTTTTGCGATTTCTTCTACTACCGGACCAACCATGCGACAAGGGCCACACCATTCTGCCCAAAAATCTACTAATACGGGTTTATCTGATTTTAATACAAGCTCCTCGAAGTTTGCATCTGTGATTTCTAATGCCATAATTATTTTTTTTATGTTCAAATATATGTATTCAATTGTAATGCCATAACATCTGTAATGTCAATTTGACATTATTTTGGTAAAAGCGGTGAGCGCCAAGCGGACAGCGCTAGGCGTTCGATAAACCCAAAACGCCAAGCGCCAAACACCAAACGCTAGTTCAGCTTGTAATTTACAACATTCATTCCCATCAATTGTTCTAAGAACTTGTTGTTGGGGTTTATTTTTAAATTTTTCGAAGGTAAATCGAGCATAATCTGCTTTTCGCTATCAAAAACAGCGAAGTTAAGTTGGCAGTTCTGTTGTTCGGAGTTTGCCTTATTGTCTGCTAATATCGCCTCAATTTCCCGCATTAACTGATCGTTAACCCGCTCAATAGGTACCTGGATCGTTAAACTCTTCGCTAATTTATCCCGCAATTCGGACATCAGGTTGATTGCAGTAATTTTAAACTCCCAATCGCCTGCTTTTCCAAAACGTTCGCCTACTCTTCCCCTGATTTGCAGGAAATACCCTTCGGTTAAAAACGATTTAAATTTTAGAAAATCTTCACCAAACAAGGCCATTTCGCTGGCGTCTTCATAGTCTTCGAAAACAAAAGTTCCGAAAGGCTTACCGGTTTTGGTAATGCGTTGCGATGCCACTACCACTAAGCCACCTACGCAAAGCTCACGGTTTTTAAGTTTTTCGAATTCGGCCAGAACCTCTTCATTGTTATCGCCCATGCGTACCTTGTTAATGATACTAAGCTGCCTAACGCCATGGGTGCAGAATTTATCGAGTTCGAGTTTATAGTTATCCAACGGGTGACCGGAAAGGAAAATCCCGATCGCATCTTTTTCATATTTCAACCTGTCCATTAAAGCCCACTCCGGAGAAACAGGCAAACTTGGCTCTAAAATCAGATCAGCTTTTGATCCACCGAAAAGCGAAGCCTGCGAAGTGCTTTCATTGTTCTGAAAATCGTTGGCATATTTAATAATCTTTTCAATGCCATTCATTTTATCATTAGGGCCGATATAAAAATACTGCGCCCGGTGTCCGCCAAATGCATCGAAGGCCCCACTGTATACAAAACTCTCGTAAGCCTTTTTATTTACAATCCGGGTATTAGAGCGCTTAGCAAAATCGTACACAGTATTGTAAGGCCCATTTGCCAGTCTTTCTTCAATAATACTTTCTACCGCTTTTTCACCTACACCTTTTACTGCCGACATTCCAAAACGAACTTCGCCTTTGGCATTAACCGAAAATTTAAGATCAGATTCATTAACATCCGGACCTAATACGGTAACACTCATCTGGCGACATTCTTCCATAAAGAAAGCCACCTGTTTAATATCACTCATGTTATTGGAAAGTACCGCAGCCATATATTCAGCAGGATAATGTGCTTTTAAGTAGGCCGTTTGATAGGCAATCCATGCATAACAGGTAGAGTGCGATTTGTTGAAAGCGTAGGATGCAAATGCTTCCCAATCTTTCCATATTTTTTCTAAAGTTGTGGCATCATGACCTTTTTCGGCCGCTTGTTTCACAAATTTTGGTTTCATTTTATCCAGAACGTCTTTCTGTTTCTTACCCATCGCCTTACGCAGTACGTCGGCCTCACCTTTTGTAAATCCGGCCAGTTTCTGCGATAAAAGCATTACCTGTTCCTGGTAAACCGTAATCCCGTAGGTTTCTTTCAAATACTCTTCGCAGGCATCCAAATCGTACTTAATTTCCTCTTCACCATTTTTACGGCGAACGAAACTTGGAATATACTCCATCGGTCCCGGGCGATATAGTGCGTTCATCGCAATTAAATCGTCGAAAACCGTTGGCTTAAGCTCTTTCATGTACTTCTGCATACCCGGACTCTCGTACTGGAAGATACCGATGGTTTCGCCACGCTGGAAAAGCTCGTAAGTCATTACATCATCAATCGGGAAATCATCCGGATTAAGGTCGATGCCATGTCGTTTCTTTACCAGTTTTACAGTATCCTTAATCAGGGTTAAGGTTTTTAACCCCAGGAAGTCCATTTTTAGTAAACCTGCGCTTTCTACAACGGAGTTATCAAATTGGGTAACATATAGATCAGAATCTTTGGCTACGGATACGGGAACGAAATTGGTAATATCGCTCGGTGTAATAATTACTCCGCAGGCATGGATACCCGTATTTCTTAACGATCCTTCTAAAATTTGTGCCTGTTGTATGGTTTCGGCACTTAAATCTTTTAAACTGCCTAAGTTTTTTAATTCTACTACACGTTCATATTCATCCGGGCGCAAAGCATCTTTTAAGCTCTTTTCATCAAGGGTAAAGATTTTGGCCAGCTTCATATTCGGAATTAGCTTGGCAATTTTATCGGCCTCGAAAAGTGGCAGATCCAATACACGGGCAGTATCCCGGATAGAAGATTTTGCTGCCATGGTTCCGTAGGTAATAATCTGCGCTACCTGGCTGGAACCGTATTTATTGATTACGTATTCCATTACGCGGCCCCGGCCCTCGTCATCAAAATCGATATCGATATCGGGCATGGATACACGATCGGGATTTAAGAAACGCTCAAAAAGGAGATCATACTTAATCGGATCGATATTGGTAATCCACAGGCAGTAGGCAACCACCGAACCGGCAGCAGAACCACGCCCAGGACCTACAGAAACGTCTCTCCGGCGGGCTTCAGCAATAAAATCCTGTACGATCAGGAAATAACCCGGATAACCTGTTTTTTCAATGGTTTGTAATTCAAAATCTAAACGTTCGGTTACTTCGGGGGTTAACGTACCATAACGTTTTTTGGCACCCTCGTAAGTGAGATGGCGTAAAAATTTATTCTCCCCGCGCTTTCCACCATCGGCTTCATCCTCGGCAACCAAAAATTCTTCAGGAATATCGAATTTCGGTAAGAGTACCTCGCGGGCAAGTTTGTAAATTTCAATTTTATCAAGAATTTCCTGAATATTCAGGATCGCCTCGGGCAGGTCGGCAAAAAGCGCCTTCATTTCATCGCCCGATTTGAAATAGTATTCCTGGTTTGGCAATCCATAACGGTAACCGCGACCTCGACCAATCGGCGTAGCCTGTTTTTCACCGTCTTTTACACAAAGTAAAATATCGTGGGCGTTGGCATCCTTTTTATTAATGTAATAGGTATTATTGGTGGCTACAAGTTTAACCGCATGTTTATTGGCCAGGGCAATTAAAGTTTCGTTTACACGATCTTCATCTTCCTGGTTGTGGCGCATTACCTCTACGTAAAAATCATCACCAAATTGAGCTTTCCACCAAAGTAAAGCCTCTTCTGCCTGATTTTCGCCGAGGTTTAATATTTTATTCGAAATCTCTCCCGAAAGGTTTCCCGAAAGCACAATAATATCTTCTTTGTACTGTTCAATTACCTGCCTATCGATACGCGGAACGTAATAAAAACCTTTGGTATAGGCAATAGACGACATTTTAGCTAAATTATGATAGCCTTTTTTGTTCTTCGCCAACAATACCATCTGGTAACCGTTGTCTTTTGCTGTGCGGTCTAAATGATTATTACAAACAAAAAATTCTACCCCAACAATAGGCGTCATTACTACTTCAGTTGGGCGCTCGCCCGCTTCAATAGCGGCTGCGTTTTTAGCTTCGGCAGCTTTGTTATGGTTTAAAACATTGTTAACAAAGTGGAAAGCCCCCATCATATTCGCATGATCGGTCATGGCTACCGCAGGCATTTTTTGTGCAGCTGCCGCTTTTACCAGATCGGGGATACTGATGGTACTTTGCAAAACCGAAAACTGGGTGTGGTTATGCAAATGCACAAAAGTGGCCGCCGCAAGTTCTTGTTTATTACCTGCCAGCGTTTGTTTAGAAATTCCGCTGCCTTCCGTTTTTTGCTGGCGTTTGCGGATTTCATCAGATGCAGCTTTTAGGTTGATGTGTTTTAAACCAACACCTTCAATAGTGCCAGGATTTACTTCCCTGAAACGCGGGAAATATTCAACATCAACAAGCAGTTCTTCTTTTTTGAAAACCTCTCTTTTTACCAGCTCCAGGAAACAACGCGTGGTTGCCTCCACATCGGCAGTAGCATTGTGGGCTTCGTTAAAAGGAGCACCAAACAAATAAGCGTGCAGCTCAGTTAAAGTTGGCAGTTTAAATTTACCTCCCCTACCTCCAGGCAATTGTAAAAGCTGCGCGGTAACTTCTGTACAAGTATCTAAAACAGGCATTTCGGCCAGGCGGTTGGCTACACCAAAACGGTGAAATTCGCAACCCATAATGTTCACATCAAAGCCAACATTCTGGCCTACAACAAATTTGGCTTTGTTTAAAACTTCGTTAAACTTGGCCAGCATTTCGTCGAATCCGATACCTTGTTCGGCTGCCAGTTCAGTAGAGATTCCATGGATCCGTTCGGCATCATACGGGATATTAAATCCCTCTGGTTTAACCAGATAATCCTGATGTTCAACCAATCTCCCCATCTCGTCGTGCAATTGCCAGGCAATTTGTATACAACGCGGCCAGTTATCCGTATCGGTAATCGGTGCATTGTAATTGCGGGGCAAACCCGTGGTTTCAGTATCAAAAATTAAGTACATATTGTGCGGCAAAGAATTAACCGTTGTAGAATAATAACGGTTCTTCAAAAATAGGGAATTTGAGGGTTGATGCTGTCATCGTTTTATCAACAAAATGTGGTGGAAAAGAAGAAAACATATTCCGTTATTGCAATGCAAAAGTATGTACACAGAACTTAAAATAGTCCTCGTTTGCAAACGAGGATTAGGCAATAAACCTCGCAGGTTTTGAAAACCTTGAGAGGTCTGGATGTTAAAACAACTGACTTTTGTTTAATAAACCCGATAGCAGCGTAAAACCCGCAGGTGAGGAACGAGCCAAGGCTTTGAAGCGGATAGCGGGACTTTCATAACCTAAAAGCACCGAACCCGTCTTTTCTAAATAATATTGACCACCTAAGTCACCTGAATGCATCTAAGTGGGGGCGTTAATTAATCTTGTATTTAACATTTTTAATGAGGAAGATATGCCAGCGGCTTGTTAAATTAAGTTAAACTTGCTTAACAAGAAAGATATCAATCAAAAAACTATTATTTTAGGAATATACTAAAAGTCAAAATTGCCAACATACGCCATGAAATTCATTTTACTCTCTATCTTCATCTTTGGAACCATCTCAATGGCATCTGCGCAAAAGCAGATTAATATAGAATTAAAAAAGCAACTCGATTCTATTTTACAACTTGATCAAGGTATTAGAGAATTTGGAGACACAGAAACCTCTGAAAAAAGCAAAGACACTATTGCAGCATTATTTAATTCTTCGAAAGAGGTACTTCAAAAAAGTCAATGGATGATAATGAAGGAAATAGATTCCATTCACCTTAAAAAAGTTGAAGCCATTGTTGCAAAATATGGTTATCCCGGAAAAACACTTGTTGGCGAGCCAGCAAATACCACAGTGTTTTATGTAATACAGCATAATCCTGGCAATATTCCAAAATATTACCCGCTGATTGAAAAAGCGGGCAAAAGTGGGGAATTACCTTTTAAATATGCCGCCATGATGCTGGATAGAAAACTAAGCAATGAAGGGAAGGAACAGATTTATGGCACACAAGTTTATTCTCTGCAGATTGTTAACTCCAAAACAGGTAAAAAGGAGTTTTTCCAATATGTTATCCCTATCAAAGATGCTAAAAATGTAAACCAAAGACGTAAGAAGGCAGGTTTCGATACAACAGTTGAAGAGAACACCAGGCGATTTGGTTTTGTTTATAAAGTATATACGCTGGACGAGATCAAGAAAATTACAAAACCATCCAATTAAAGATAGGGCTTTTCAAAGCATTAGTACCGAACTCATCATCATTTTGACCTTTTTTTATCCTCTTATTTTTTGGAAATGAGTGGTTCGGTTTTTCATGGCGGTTTCCAGCCCCGCTTTTCGTTTTATTCCGATGAAGGATCGGAATGTTCACTGCAATCGGGTTTATTTACAACAGATAGTAGCACAGTCGGCGCCACCTAAACCCGACCGTAGCGGGATGCCGATTTTTTCAATCGGCAGAAGCGGTGGCGGGACTGAATTAACCTAGATGCTGCTGCAATTGCTTTCCATACCGAATTGTTAAATCTTTAGAAATTAAAATGATTATTAGATTCTTCGCTGTGCTGCCATTGACAGCCCCAATAGAAAAATCGTCATCTCGACTGTAGCGCAGCGAAATGGAGAGATCTATTTAGTTAGATTTCTCGACTGCGTTGCACTCCGCTCGAAATGACGGTAACCAGAGAGATTTTTACGCGTAGATTAATACTGTCATTTCTATTGATTTTTATCCAATAAATTATCCCTCAGAATGACAAACATTTTATTAATGCGAAACTGAAACCTCCAACTGAAAACTGTTTAAAAGTGCTCCTGGCTCACCAACTCACTCACCTCGTATCCTTTCTGCCTGCATCGTTCTATAATATGCACCAACAAATCGGCTTCCATTTTAGGTTCACGGGCCATGATAAAGAGGTATTTTTCATCGGGATGCCCAACCACTACATAACTATAATCATCAGCCAGTTCTATAATCCAATAACCAATCTTAAAAGGCCATAAAAACTGGGCTTTCATGTCACCATTAGCTTTTTCCTCGTCAAAAAATAGCTTTGAAGTAATCGATTTTTCTTCTGGTTTTCCATCTTTATGGTAAGTGGTGTACACATCAAAATGATCATCGTCCGCCAACGTATAAGTTTCGGTGGTTTGCTTCCAATGTTTATCCATTAAGGTGGGGATAGAATATAAAGAATACCATTTACCCTCAAAGGCTTTGTAATCGATATTAGAAATGGGTTTGTTTTCCATAATTTGTTAGAACAAAAAATCGCTGTTTTGTATTTACTAAGTAAACCGCGATTAAATTATAAAGTTTTGAAAAGCGTTTTTAAACCTTATATTTATTTCTACCTTCGATAGAGATTAACGATAGCAAACCACTAAAAATATAAATATATGAAAGTAACGGTTGTTGGCGCAGGCGCAGTTGGTGCCACTTGTGCAGATAATATTGCCCGCAAAGAATTAGCGAACGAACTTATTTTATTGGATATTAAAGAAGGTTTTGCCGAAGGTAAAGCAATCGACATGATGCAAACTGCTACCCTTTTGGGCTTCGACACGAAAATTACAGGGGTAACTGCCGATTACAGCAAAACCGCTGGTTCTGATGTGGTAGTTATTACTTCGGGTTTGCCACGTAAACCAGGAATGACCCGCGAAGAGCTGATCGGCATTAATGCGGGTATTGTTAAAGGCGTTGCCGAAAATATTTTAAAATTCTCTCCAGAGGCGATCTTTATCGTGATCAGTAATCCGATGGATACCATGACTTATCTCGCCTTAAAATCGTTAGGTTTACCTAAACATCGTATTATTGGTATGGGCGGAACTTTAGATAGTTCACGTTTCAAGTTCTATTTATCCCAGGCTTTAAGTTGCAACCCGAACGATTTACAGGGTTTTGTAATTGGCGGTCACGGCGATACCACCATGATCCCGCTAACCCGTTTAGCCACTTACCAAAGTTTACCGGTAAGCAATTTGTTGGATAAAGCTACGCTCGATAAAGTTGCTGCTGATACTATGGTTGGCGGTGCTACTTTAACGGGTTTAATCGGAACTTCGGCATGGTATGCACCTGGTGCTGCAGGTGCCGCATTGGTTGAAGCCATTTTACGTGATGAGAAAAAATTGTTCACCTGTTGCGTTTCGCTTGAAGGAGAATACGGACAACAAGATATCTGCTTAGGTGTGCCGGTAATTATTGGCCGTAGCGGCTGGGAAAAAATTATTGATTTTAAACTAACAGAAGATGAGCAGGCCTCATTTAATAAAAGTGCCGATGCAGTAAGAAATATGAATAGTGTACTGGCTGAAATGAAACTGGTTTAACATTATAGAATCGTCATTTCGAGCGTAGTGCAACGAGGTCGGGAAATCTAACTAGAGAAATCCGTCTAGATAGATCTCTCAATTCCACTGCGTTTCAGTCGAGATGACGATTCTATCTTAAGCCCCTTCATTTTAAACAATTTAAAATTGAATATCAAAGGTGTAGATAACATATTAGCTGATACCCACAACATCAGCACCTACCATAAAATACCCATTTTAGATGGTCTGGAATTGTTAAACGCCAAAAAGCACACCATTGATTTCCCTTTCCACACACACGATACCTTTAATATTGCACTGATTTTAAATCAGACTTTCTACACAAAACTTAACGATAAATTTTTACAGGCACCGATTGGTACACTTTCAATCACCAATCCACACGAAGTGCATGCAACTCCCTGCGATAATAAACTGGGCAATTCTTTCTTCACTTTCTACGTTTCGCCTGATGTACTCAAAACCTTAAACAAGGGCCGCGACGTTTTTTTTGAAGATAAGATCATCTACGATCAGGACATTTTCAGCAATTTTTATTACTTATCCAACCATTTTAACAATCCGGAAGTTAACCTCGAAAAGAAACTGCTTAGCGTTTTAGAGAAACTGGTTGCGCGTTATGCTATTAACTTGCCTTTTGAATATAAAAAAACAGCACTGTTTCAAAGTTTTATCAGCGAAAACCTGATGGAAAAATTTTCTTTAACAGATACTGCAAAACGTTTTGGATTGGATAAATATAAATTCCTGCGCTTATTTAAACACGAAACAGGTTTAACACCCAACAATTACATCCTGCTACAGCGGATAGAAAAATGTAAAAAACTCATCACCAAAGAAACAGATTTGATGGATGTTGCCATCGAAACGGGCTTTTATGATGTGGCACACCTATCAAGGCACTTCAAACGCTTTACCGGTGTAACACCTTCCGAGTATAAAAGGGCTTAAACCAGCAATTGCAATATCGTACAACAGCGTCAGGCATTTAAGCTTTATTTTTGCTATCACAATCAAACACAAATGAAAAAAGATAGCATCGCCATCCTTGTTTTTTTATTTTTTAGTCTTTCCGCAAATGCTCAGGTTGGCAAAAACCTGATTCCGCTTAAAGTAGACAAAGTAACAGCCGATTTAACGTTAAAGCAAGGCGAAGAAACCTCATTCAGTTTCCTGCTAAAGAAAGACTTTTATTATTCGATAACCGTTGAACAAAAAGGGATTGATGTTACAATCCGTTTGAAAGATTATAACGGAAAAACCATACAGGATGTAGATTCGCCAAATGGCAGGTTTGGCAGCGAAAAAATCGTTTTCTCGCCCGATTGCACAGCTAATTTCACCCTCACGGTTAAACCCTTAGCTGATACAACTAATGCAAAGGAAGGTAATTATTCGGTTTTGATTCAAAGTCCGCCCAAAAAGTTAAAACAGTTAAGTTGCAAAGACCTCGAGCAAGATTTTAATATCCTGAAAAATGCTTTTATAGAAACACATGTTGGCCTTTGGTACAATACCTATACCCAATTCGACAGTCTCTGCAATGTACAAAAGAGCAAGATAAGGGATAAAATGACCGCTTTGGATTTTTATCAGCTTGTTGCTCCCGTGGTTAACTATACCAAAGAAGGACATAGCGCGATTCAGCCTGCTGAGGAAACGAATAATTACATCAGGCAAAACGGCAGGTACTTTCCTTTTTTAGTAAAGATTCTAGACAAAAGGGTTTATATCCTGAATGATCTGGATAATTATAAAACCAAAGGAATGCTGATTTCCAAAATTAACGGAAATAGTATTGAAACCATCATGCAGCAATTTCTAACCATAGAACCAGCTGATGGTTACAATACCACAAGCAAATACCGCTGGATAGAAACGGCCTTCTCCAAATATTACCTGCGTTTTTTCGAACAACAGCCCAATGCATTTAATCTTGAACTAATCAACCCTAAAACCAGCGAAAAGATTAGCTTTAGCCAGATACCAGCATCGAGTTTTAAACAGTATGGCAAATTTGTATCAAAAGAAACAAAATCTATCCTCAATTACGGCTATAAAGAGTCTGCCACATTAAAGATCGACACGCTGAACAGCACAGCAACGCTAACGGTGAATACATTTTCGACCAGTAATTACAAAGACGGGAGAAAGGGTTTTAAGGAATTTCTGGCAAATGGTTTCCAAGACATTGCAGCTCATAAAATACAGCACCTTGTTGTCGATATCAGGAAAAACGAAGGCGGTGCACAAGGCATGGAAGATCACCTGATGTCGTACCTGATCGATAAAGAATATCTTAAATACAAATATGCAGAAATTCCATCCTTTACCTATTCCTTTCTCGATTATACCGAATATCGTGATAAAAGTTCGCAGGATGATTTCGAGAAAGAACTGAGGGGCGAATTTTACCGCAGCAATGATGGGCGTTATCTGGACATACCTGGAAAATATAAAAGTGATACTCCACAGGTAAATCATTTTATGGGCGACGTGTACATCCTAATCAGTGGTTTATCTTTTTCTGGTGGTTCGGAATTTGCTGCATTGGCGAAAAACTACACGAAGGCGCATTTTATAGGCGAAGAAACAGGCGGTGGATATTACGGAAATACCAGTGGCTATTTTATCCATTATACTTTACCTAATTCCAAATTAACTGGCCGTATTCCGCTTATTAAATTTGTTGTTGAAGAAAAACAAAACGGCATTCCATTCGGTCATGGTATAATGCCAGATTACGAAGTTCAGCCTAAAATTGAAGAATATTTAAACGGTTACGATACTGAAATGGAGTTTGTTAAAAAACTCATTAAAAACAAATAACCAACTTCTGACACGGTTTTCGGGTAATTAGCCTATTTTAGGCAGATAAATATTTGCTATGAAAGCCATCTCTATCCCCTTAAAACTGATCAATTTACAAGATGACGGCTTCCACCTTTTGGTGGAAATTATTGTTTTTAAAGAAAAACACCTTGCTGTTCTGGATACTGGTGCATCGCGGAGTGTTTTCGATAAATCTTTAATTGAACAACACTTATCAGAAACGCTTCAGGTATCAGACGAGATAAACGCAGCTACCCTTTTCACCACCACAACAACCATCCAGGCCACTATACCCGAGGTAAAAATCGGCACCTTAAAAATCAAAGCCTACGAAACCGTTGCTTTCGACCTGCAATCGGTTAGCGACACTTATCAACAGTTCGGCCACCCTCCTATTATGGGCATTATTGGTGGCGATATTTTAATGCAGTACAAAGCGATTATCGATTACAATAAACTTCAATTGCGGCTTTACAGGTAAAAAATCACCATTTTGTGATGCAAGTCATTTTTGAAGTATCACTTTAACTGATATTTGCAATCAAATGAAAAAGTTAACTGGAATTTTCTGTATTATTTTCTGGGCGGGGCTCCTCGCTGGAATTAGTTTTTTGGAAGCGCCTTTAAAATTTCAGGCTCCGGGGATTACAATTCCACTTGGTTTAGGAATCGGTCAATTGGTTTTCCAGGCCCTTAATAAAGTTGAAATCGTATTGGCTATCATCATTTTAGCCTGCTCCTTGCCCGTACCTTTAAAAAATAGCCGTAGTATTCTACTTTTCCTGGTTACCATACTTTTAATGGCAGACACTTTTTGGCTATTACCATTGCTCGATGAAAGGGCAAAACTGGTTTTGGCAGGTAATGCTCCAATCAAAAGTTATCACCATATTTTATACATCATTATCGACACCATAAAATTCCTGTCATTGATTGTTTTGGGTTTTTTAAGTTTAAAATCACTGTACGATGAAAAAAGACATTGATAATAGAGCAGATATCATCTCCTTAGTGGATACGTTTTATCAAAATGTTGCGCTTAACAAACAGATTGGACCAATATTCACTGACATAGCTAAGGTAGATTGGTCGCACCACCTTCCAAAAATGTACGATTTCTGGGAAAGCATTCTCTTCGGAAAGGCCATTTATAAAGGCAATCCCATGCTTAGCCATTTTGCATTGAACGAACGAACTCCACTACAGCACGAGCAATTTGAGACATGGAAAAATCTCTTTTTCCATAACGTCGACGATTTATTTGAAGGTCCCAATGCAGAGCTGATTAAACAAAAAGCCCAATCTATTGCTGATTTGATGCATTTTAAAATCAATTCCCCGCAGTCGAAAATCAAAATTGTTTAGTTGATTTCACTTTGATTTATCTTGCTTTCTTAATAAATTAGTTAACCAAACTAAATTGTTATGAAATTTCTCAAAATCTTACTCGGTATTATTGCCGTATTGGCAATAATCATTATTGGAGGCAGTTTTTTCCTACCAAAAAATTACTCCGTTAATCGGACGATCACGATTCTAGCACCAGACAGTGTTATTTACAAAAACATTGCCGATTATAATGAATTCTACAAGTGGAACGCCTGGTCGAAAATGGATCCACAAGCTAAGATCACCATTACTGGAACTGCGGCTCAGCCTGGTCACCTTTATCAATGGAATGGAGAAAAAAGCGGCACCGGACAAATGCTGATTAACAAAGTAGATGCAAATAAGATGGTTGATATGGAATTAAAATTTATCAAACCCATGGAGAGTATCGCAGATACCCGTTTCGATATAGAGAAAGCCGGAAACGGAAATAAAGTAACCTGGACAATGAGCGGCGAAAGCAAAGGAATAATCAATAAATGGTTTGGTTTATTTATGGATCAAATGATCGGCAAAGATTTTGAAAACGGTTTAAAATCCCTGAAAGAAAAATCAGAGAAGGGGTTTGATTAAACTTCCATTTTCAGTAGTCAGAAAGACGGACGTCCGAAGTCAGGGGCTAAAGTGTAGAAAATACTGTATAGCTCCCATGCAGGGCGTCATTTCGAGCGGAGTGCAACGCAGTCGAGAACCCGAAGGCTCTGCGAAGCAAAATCTGTCTTTGATAGATCTCCATTCCGCTTCACTTGATCCAATAGCTATCGGATCAAGATGACGAATAAACCATAAAAACTTTGTGTCCTCTGTGCCTACACTCTGTGATCTTTGTGGTTAAAAAAAAAGAGAAATAATATCCATAGCCTCTCTTCGAGAGGCTATTTTTGCTTCAATTTGCAATAATTCAAACAATTGTGTCGGCTTTGCGTTAAAAAACATTAAAAACCCACTAACTACCTATTAAGATTTTGTAATTCCCTATTTTTTAGATTACTTGCTAACAAATGAATTTATTACTAGTAGAAGATGAACCGAGCGTTGTATCTGTAATTTCGAGAGGTTTAACTGATGAGGGATTTACCGTAAGTATTTCTCCTGATGGTTTAATCGGGAAACAGATGGCTTTAGAAAATCAGTTCGACCTGATTATTCTTGACATCATGCTACCCGGAATAAATGGACTGGAACTTTGCAAAATCATTAAAGAACAAAAACCAAATACGCCCATTATTATGCTTACGGCCTTGGGTACGACCGAAAATGTGGTAAACGGACTGGATAATGGTGCAGATGATTATTTAATAAAGCCATTCAAATTTGCTGAACTTTTTGCGCGGGTCAGAATGCTATTGAGGCGATATCATGGCTCGGCTTCACAAGATCAGGTTATTTCTGTAGGAGACCTCCAGATTAATTTAAGCGCAAAAACGGTAAAACGAAACCAACAGGAAATTGTACTTACAGCAACAGAATATCGGCTAATTGAGTACATGGCCAAAAACAAATCTAAAATTTTATCCAGGATAGACATTTTAGAAAACGTTTGGGATATCGATTTTAACCTTGGCACCAATGTGGTTGATGTTTATGTTAATTACCTTCGCAAAAAAATAGATAAAAATGCCGATCAAAAACTTATCCATACTGCCGTAGGCTTAGGTTATATATTAAGGGAAAAATAAATGGAGATAGCAAAAAAAATCACTTTACTCTTTGCCATTTTATCGGCAATTATTATTTCTTTATTAAGTGGTTTTGTTTGGTATTTTTCTAACGACTTCGCCTTCGAAGATTTTTATAAACGCCTGGAAGCCAGGGTTAACATTGCTGCTCAAATTAAACTATATGAAGATGACAACAACAAAGTGTATGCAAAAATGCGCAATAGGTACCTGGAACGTTTGCCATCTGAAAAAGAATATATCATTGATGCAGGCAAACCAACCAATAAACTAGACCGCGAATTACCCGCAAGTTTTTATAATCGGATAAAGTCCGGTTATGTAGCCCGCTACCGCACCGAAAATCACTTCTATGCCGGTAAATTCTTTAAAAATTCGAACGGAGGATATCTCGTTATTGTTTCTGCAAATGATCCTGTAGGCTTCCGGGAGTTAAAAGACCTGCAAAGAATTTTAATTATTGGCTTTTTTCTTTCTGTAATCTTATCATTTGTGGTAGGATGGAAATTTTCCAATTACATGTTAATGCCGCTTCGAAACATCATTAAAAGTGTAAAAAAAATAAAGGCTGAAAATTTACACTTAAGATTAGATGTTAAAAAAGGAAATGATGAAATGTCGCAATTGGCCCAAACCTTCAATAACATGCTCAACCGTTTGGAAACAGCTTTCGAAACGCAGAATAATTTTATCAGTAATGCCTCACACGAGCTGAGAACACCCTTAACCATCATTAGTGGAGAGGTAGAACTCGCCATGAAAACCATAGAAGATAGGGCTAAACAGGAAAAAGCATTAGCAAAAATCAAAAATGAGGCAGAAAGGCTGGAACATATCTTAACCAGTTTATTAGGTTTGGCACAATCTGGTTTCAATGGAAAAAACCAACCCTGGGAAGAAGTGAGAATGGACGAACTGTTATGGGAAATTAAAGATTCAGTAAACCAGGTACATCCCAACAGTAAAATAGAGATCGATTTCAGCAAACTTCCGGACGATGAGGAACTGCTTTCGCTTAGGGTAAATAAAAACCTGATAAAGCTGGCCATCAGCAATATTGTAAATAATGCCTGCAAATATTCTAATGAGAATTTGGTGAGCATTAGTATAGAAAGTAATGCGAATATGCTTTCTATTGCTGTAACCGATCGGGGCATCGGTATTCCACAAACAGATATTCAACACATATTTGAACCTTTCTACAGGGCATCGAACACTTCCGATTTTAAAGGTTATGGTGTTGGCCTACCACTTTCGCTCAATATCATTCGTTTGCACAGGGGCAGTATCGGTATTAAATCACAAGAAGGTGTTGGAACAGAGATTAAGGTTTTATTGCCAATTAAGAGTTAGTTTGTTTTAATGGTTCGTTAGTTCATTGGTCATTTGTAAACTATTTCCTGGTTGATAGCTTAGTTTTTCACTGCCCATTGCTTAATTCGATGTTGCTCATGGTTATTATTCCCCTTTCACCCTATATTCATTGATCATTAAGAAATTAAGAACATTAAGGTTTTTAGTTCTGATAGCCGAGCGGAAGTATTTAAGTACACACTCCCTCACAATTGAACAATTTATCAATAGAGCAATCATCATAAAAATCACGTGCGTCTCTATCGCACAAATGAACTATTGACAAATGAACCAATAAACCGTTAACTCCAAAAAGGAGTACACTCTAATCTCGTTCTAATCTCACTCTTATTTCGCTATAATAACATCCTGCTAAACTTGTATAAATAATATTTCAATTCATTTAAACAAGATATAGCGATGAAAACAGTATTAGTTCCAACCGACTTCAAATTAGAAAGCATTAAAATTATTGATGCGTTAGTTCAACATCAAAAAAATGAAAGTCTGAACATCATTTTTGTCCATGCCTTTAAACTATCAGATTCGATCACTGATATGTTAATGTTGAGTCGCCGCAGCCGCGATTATGAAAATGTGAGCGACGAATTTTATCAGCAAATAAATCAAGCCAAAGCAAAGTATCCTACTCAGATTAATACGATTGGAATCGAATACTTTTACGGAAGTACAGTAGCGGCTTTCAAAAACTTTATCGAAGCTTTTGATGTAGAATGCATTGCCTATTTAAAAGAATACAATTTTACGCCAATCAACAAATATAGCATCGACCCTAAAATATTAACGGAACGGGCAGGCTGTGCAGTAATTCAATTAAATGCATTGACAGTTCATGCGAGCGAAAACTTAATTGACACAAAAATACACGAAACACAGTTGCAAGAAGTAAATTCTTAATTATCACCTTCAAACTTTATATTATGCTATTACGAAATAATATTCCGCTCACCTATATATTCGGAAAGATCAAAAAAGAACTCCTGTTTGTTATTGGTTACTCTATAGGTATTGTGGTATTGTACGAGAATTTTCACGTTACCCGCATTTCCATTCCTGTTGCTGTACCAGCTTTACTAGGAACAATTATTTCGCTTCTATTGGCATTTCGGTCTAACCAGGCATACGATAGATGGTGGGAGGCTAGGATTCTTTGGGGCGCCATAGTTAACGATTCGAGAACCCTCTCCCGCCAGATATTGTCGTTCACTGAGAATCCTTATGGATTAGACGAAATTGAGGAGTTTAAGGCCAGGTTTATTAAACGACAAATTGCCTGGTGTTACGCCTTAAGTCAATCGTTGCGCGGTTTTAATGCACGAAAAGGTTTGGAAGAATACCTTTCCGCAGAAGAAGTTGCCTTCGTTAAGAAACGTAAAAATGTAACCACAACCATATTGGAATTACATGCCATGGATTTAAAAAGGGCATTACAGGAAGGCTGGATCAATAAATACCAGCAGATAGAAATAGACAAAACGATAACAGGTTTATGTAACCACATGGGTGGATCGGAAAGAATTAAAAACACCGTTTTCCCCGTTACGTATAGCAAATATATCAATATGTCGATCCATTTATTCATCGTATTGTTGCCTTTCGGATTGATCGAATATTTTGGTTACATGGAAGTTCCTTTAGTGGTTGCTATTGCAGCGTTCTTTTTATTGGTAGAAAAAATGGCTGTTCATCTTCAGGATCCCTTCGAGAATAAACCTACGGATACTCCGACAACAACAATCTGCAGAACTATTGAACGAGATCTTTGCCAGATGTTAGACGATAATAAAATATATGAGGACAAACCTCAAACAGAATTGGCTCCAGTTGGGTCTTACTACATCTTGTAGTCAACGTAAAGCCTAAAAATACATCTCAGTACTGAGATGGTTAGTTAAGCGCAGTGGTTTCTTTTTGGATAAAGAGCGGCCATTTGCAATCGTGTATAATACAAAAGCCATTCATTTTTTGAATGGCTTTGTTTTTTATATTGCTAAATTAATTTACAACTACAGTGTGTGTTCCATCTGGATTAACAATTATTGATGTGCTTCCATTGTTAATTACAGTAGAATGTGTTCCGTTAGGATTTACAATAACAGATGTATTTCCATTATTGATCACGGTAGAATGTGAACCATTTGGATTAACAATAGTAGATGTGTTACCATTTTTGATGACGGTTGAATGCGTACCATCTGGATTAACAATAGTAGATGTGTTAACATTTTTGATGACGGTTGAATGCGTACCATTTGGATTAACAATAGTAGATGTGTTACCATTTTTGATGACGGTTGAATGCGTACCATCCGGATTAACTATTGTTGCCATATTCCCATTATTCACCACAGTCAAATGGGTTCCATTGGCATTAACAATGGTAGAAATATCTCCGGGTTTACTAAAAACTGAATGTGTAACATACGGATGCATCGCTATTGAGGTCTTACAATCCGTTGAAGATTTTAGCTTAGGGTTAATCTTCAATTTCAACAATTGAGCCGTTGGATGGTTTTTTTGACTTTTACGCTGTGACTGCGCACTAACTATTATCGAGCCCGATAATAGCAGTAAAATAATTCCTGCTTTTTTCATTTTGATTTTATTTGTGTGTAAATAAATTTACAAAATAAAAAGCGACATGTTCATAACATAGCGATAAATTAATAACCTATTTTCGGGTGAAGTTAGCTGCTTCCATCTGACTTATGACAACATAATTCATCCAAGCTAGAAAAATTCAATATGGTGTAAGATGGTAACATCTTACACCATGATAAAGTGATCGTCATTGCGAGGCACGAAGCAATCCTACAACGTTCGCACGTAAAACCCAAAGCATTAAGATTGCTTCGTGCCTCGCAATGACGAATATGGCAAAAAAAACCTCCTCAAGTTAAATCTTGAAGAGGTTTGGTATTTTAAATTCCCCTTTTTGGGATTTAGTGGTTAAGCATCAATCTTCGCATACTTTGCATTACGCTCTATAAATTCTCTACGAGGAGCAACTTCATCGCCCATTAACATAGAGAAAGTATGATCGCACTCTGCAGCACTTTCGATAGTAGCCTGTAATAAAGTACGTGTTGCCGGGTTTAAAGTAGTTTCCCACAATTGTTCTGCGTTCATCTCACCTAAACCTTT
Organism: Pedobacter sp. D749; assembly: GCF_019317285.1. NCBI lineage: Bacteria > Pseudomonadati > Bacteroidota > Sphingobacteriia > Sphingobacteriales > Sphingobacteriaceae > Pedobacter > Pedobacter sp. D749. The sequence continues at coordinate 689,830 of NZ_CP079218.1, read as the reverse complement.
ATAACGCTGAATATGTACACTATCTTCTTTACCTGCGCCTTTTAAACGTTGTACAGCAGCATCGCGTTGTACATCATTCCAGCAATATTCAAATTCTTTACCTTTTTTAACCTGATAAAGCGGTGGAGAAGCAATATAAACATAACCTGCTTCGATTAATGCCCTCATGTAACGGTAGAAGAAAGTTAAGATCAACGTAGTAATGTGTGAACCGTCGATATCCGCATCCGTCATGATTACAATCTTGTGATAACGCAATTTAGTCATGTTTAATGCTTTATTATCCTCTGGTGTACCAATACTTACCCCAATAGCCGTAAACATATTTTTGATCTCGTCGTTCTCGTAAATTTTGTGCTCCATCGCTTTCTCTACGTTCAGGATTTTACCTTTTAAAGGTAAAATGGCCTGAATGTTTCTATCGCGACCTTGTTTAGCGGTACCACCCGCCGAGTCACCCTCTACCAGGTAAATCTCACATCTTTCGGGATCACTGTCTGAGCAATCGGCCAGTTTACCGGGCAAACCTGAACCACCCATTACACTCTTCCGCTGAACCATTTCGCGGGCTTTACGGGCCGCTGCACGCGCTGTAGCCGCTAAGATTACCTTATTGATAATCATTTTGGCTTCTTTCGGGTTTTCCTCAAGGTAATTACCTAAAGCCTCTCCTACTGCAATATCAACAGACCCCATTACCTCACTGTTACCCAGTTTGGTTTTGGTTTGTCCTTCAAATTGTGGTTCCTGTACTTTTACCGAAACTACTGCGGTTAATCCTTCCCTGAAGTCATCACCGGTAATTTCCATTTTTACATTCTTTAATAAACCTTCCTTATCGGCATAGTTTTTTAAAGTACGGGTTAAGCCCCTACGGAAACCGGCAATGTGTGTACCACCCTCATGCGTATTGATGTTGTTTACATAAGAGTGAACATTTTCTGAGTAACTATCATTATACTGGAAAGCCAGCTCAACAGGAACACCATTTTTAATTCCTTCTATATAAATCGGCTCGGCCAAAATCGAAGTACGGGTATCATCTAAAAAGGCTACAAACTCTTTTAAACCACCTTCTGAAAGGAAAGTTTCCGAAAAATAAGAACCGTCATCCAGTTTCTCACGTTCATCGGTTAACGTTAATTTAATTCCTTTATTCAAGAAAGATAACTCGCGTAAACGACTGGCTAAAGTATCGTATTTGTATTCAGTAGTTTGGGTAAAAATGGTTTCATCCGGAGTGAATGTTACAATTGTACCACGCTTATCGGTAGTTCCAACTTCTTTAACATCATACTGTGGAACACCAATTTTATACTCCTGCATCCAGATCTTACCTTCACGGTGCACTTCTGCTTTTAAATCGGTAGATAAGGCATTAACGCAACTTACCCCCACACCGTGCAAACCACCTGAAACCTTGTAAGTATCTTTATCAAATTTACCACCGGCGTGTAAAACCGTCATTACGATTTCAAGCGCCGATTTGTTTTCTTTTGTATTGATTCCGGTTGGAATACCACGACCATTATCTTCAACCCTGATAGAGTTACCTTCCAAAATGCGAACGTCGATGGTATCTGCATGACCGGCCAAAGCCTCATCAATAGAGTTATCCACAACCTCGTAAACCAAATGGTGTAAACCTTTAACACCAGTATCACCTATATACATTGAAGGGCGCTTACGCACCGCTTCTAAACCTTCTAAAACCTGTATATTATCTGCCGAATAATTTGACTTTAAATCCTGTTCTTCGCTCATATTTTAATTAAAAACAATAAGTATCAAAAATACGGAAATTTTGGCATTTAAACTAATATGTGGATAAGTTTTGAGCTGTTAAGAGATTACTGTTAAAGCGATTGAAACAGGTTTAAATCAGGTTTGGAAAGCAAAACCCGCATTCCAATCCATGTCTCCTCCCGCTTTCCATTACAAGTCCCGCTGAAGAAGCGGAAGCTTTTCATTTCAATCGGGTTTAGGTGGGAAAAACAATGCTGAATATGAATGGATTATTCACCAAACGTTCCTACGGAACGAAAAAATATTACATTTTTTTTTCTACCGGGCATGCATCCCTACGGGACGCTTTTTTCACAATAGCAACAATTGCCCAACGCGTCACTGCATAGTGTCATTATGACGAGGGTTTTAACCACAGATGTACACAGATAAACACGGATTTTTATATCTGTGCGCATCCTTTTTATCTGTGGTTAAATGATGTTACCTGCGCCAGGGCCTAACTTAACGACATGCCATGGTGTTTTTAACCAATACTTTTCTGCCGTCCCGTTAGGGACGATTCATCGGTAGCCAATTGTTTAATTGGTGTTTTCGTTCCGTAGGAACGTTTGGTATTTTTAAATTTGCTCTTGCCGCTCTGCAGCCCCGGATAGTAACACCTGCCTTGCCACCTAAACCCGATGTAAGCGGGCATGAAATAAAGCGGACAGCGGGGCAAACAGCCGTTTGAAACACAGTTTTTGCTTTTCAAATCACCTCTATCAGATTGAGCGGCAAGCGTTGAGTAAATTAAACGCTTTACGCAATGCGCTAAACGCAAAACTACCCTCGTACCGCAATAGGCGTTTCTTTAAATTGCATATCAAAACTAATTTATATAAGTTTGCTAAAATTTATTAAACAAGAATGGAAAGAAGAACCTTTAAAACCTTTGGTTTACTTGCAACAGCAACTTTGATAACTGCTTTCTCTGCATGCCAGAACAAAGACACTAAAACTACTGAAACTAAAAAAACAGAGGGTACTACTGCAGCGGTTTCTCCAACTGAGAAAATTGTGTATGTAAACTCCGACTCGTTACTTACAAAATATGAATACTTCAAAGATCTTAAAGTGAAATTTGAAGGCAAGAGCAAAAATGCTCAGGCAGATATGCAGGCTAAAGGTCAGGCTTTCCAAAGAGAGGTGGCACAATACCAACAATCGGCACAAACTTTATCTGCCGATCAACGTAAAAGCACTGAAGAGCGTTTAGCACGTAAGCAACAGGAATTGCAAACTTACCAACAAAATGCCGGCGGTGCTTTACAGAATGAGCAGGCTGCTGAAAACGAAAAATTGTATGATAAAGTTGCAGAATATTTAAAAGGTTACGCTAAAGGAAAAGGTTATAAAATGGTTTTAACTTACTCAAAAGGTAACAGTTCTATTTTATTTGCCGACGAAAGTTTAGATGTTACTTCGGAAGTAATTAAAGGCTTAAATGCTGAATACAGCAAAAAATAAGCTAAAAGATATTTAAAACAGAATGCCCCGAATAATCGGGGCATTTTTTTTGTGCTGTTATTTTAAATTTTAACGACAAAGGGATTAATCAGGATATAAAATGGAGACTCAACATCAGGAATATATGCAGATGGCAATAGACCTATCTGTACAGAATGTAAGTGAAAGTATTGGCGGGCCTTTTGGTGCTGTGGTGGTGAAAGATGGCAAATTGATTGCTAAATCGGCCAATAAGGTAACTTCAAGCAACGATCCTACAGCACACGCCGAAGTCTCAGCCATTAGGTTGGCTTGTACCGAATTGAATACTTTCGATTTAAGCGGCTGTGTAATTTATACCAGTTGCGAGCCCTGCCCTATGTGTTTGGGTGCTATTTATTGGGCTAAGATTGATACCATTTATTATGCAAATACCAAGGCAGATGCCGAAAACATTGGTTTTAGTGATAAGTTTATTTATGAAGAATTAGATAAACCGATGGAAAAAAGGAGCCTGCCGGTAATCCAACTGATGCGGGATGAAGCTTTGGCAGCTTTCAAATTATGGGAAACTTCTGCAATGCGGATTGATTATTAAGAAGTTATTATTGATAGATCCAAAAAGAAAAATTGTCATCTAGATCCGATGGCAATCGGATGAAGTGCAAGCCCAAAATTAAATTAAGAGGGAGATCTATTTAGCTTCGCTGAGCACTTTATTTGCTACTTGCATTTCCACCCAGCTAGTCCATAGCACGGTATCTCCGTTCCACTCAGTTCCGGCCTAACAAATTTTTCGGATTCCACTGCCTCAGCCAACCTACCGGCTTCCAAAGAAAAATTTTCAGCCGGCATTTTTTGTTTTTTCATGTGTCTTTATGTTTTCAATGGCATTCAAGCTAGCTTCGCTGGTCTTTTTGATACCAAAAAGAAAGAGCCCTTCGGCGGCGGCGAGCCGAGGCAAGATTGTGCAGTCGGACAAAAAATCAATTATAGAAACTTCTTCAATGCGGGTAGATTATTAAACAACAAAAGGTGCCGATAATTCAGCACCTTTTGTTGTTTAATTGAGGCATTATTTACTCGATTCTTTAGAAGCCAGTAATCCGACCATGGCATCTATTTCTTTCACCACACCATCATCAGAGCCAGAGAAACCAACGGCTTTAAACCTGATGTTACCATCACCATCTATTACAAATTTGGTAGGGATTCCATCAACTTTATAAGCACTTACCACATCAAATTTTGAGGGGTCTTTTGCATTTTTGGTATCGTAAAGCACGTTAAAATTATATTTCTTTTCGGCAATAAAATCGGTAACAAGTTTTTCTCTATTTTCTTCATTTTGCCAGGTGTTTACAAACAAGAATACCACATTGGGGTTACCTGAATATTTAGCCATGGCTTTTTGCATCCCCGGAAAAGAAGCAACACAAGGGCCGCACCAGGTTGCCCAATAATCTAAAATCACAATCTTCCCCTTTAAACTTGCTAAGCTTACCTTTTCCCCTTTAAGATTGGTTAAAGAAAACCCAGGCGCAGGGATATTGATCATTTTTTTGACCCACTCCGCTCTTTCTTTTTCAAGTGCTGCTTTTTCTAAGTTGGCAATATAGGTTTCGTAAGTTCCTTCTTTCTTTAATGAAGTGTAAAGCGTTTTGAAGATTGTTTTCAAAGAGTCAGTGGCTTTCCCTTCTTTTATGATCTTTTCGGCTTCAGCATAGGCTTTATCCTTATTACCCGTTAAATTTAAATACATGATGTACCGTTCGTTTCCACTAGCATCATTATAAGCCTTAGCTTTTTCCTGATAAGCCAATGCTTCTTTGTTATTACCCTGATGATGCAGCAATAGTGCATAGGTATCGGCATACATGGCGTAAGCCCGATCAAGCGATTTTATGTACTCATCTTTTGAAGAAAAATAAACTGGTACTTCACCATTTTTAGCCTCTTCTATCAAATCGAGCGATTTTTTAGAGAGTTCTGTTGCTAGCTCCAGGTTTTCTTTTTTCTCAGCCAATGGCCAGGCAAAAGAATTATACAAATTTGCCTTGCTTTGTTTATTAGTTACTTTACCAGCATAAAGTTCAAATTTATCGGCATTTTTTGCCTGTATGCTTGCGTTTGCCAAAATGCCATAAATTGAATTTAACTTATCGGCATCTGCTTTTTTGCTGGCATCGAATTTAAATTTGGCAATCATGTCTGCTGCTTTTTTCTCCTGTGTTCCAAAATCTTTTGTACCATATAGCGCATTCATATCATCTCCCCAGGCATAATTTCCTGTCGGATATTTTTTCAACAGAATTATTTTTACCGAGTCTGCCTGAGCTTTTTTCTTTAACAATGAATACAGCCCAATAACAGTGCTTAAATCTTCTTCTTTAGGTTCTTTTAATTTAGATAAGGCCGAAATATTCTCGTTGATGAGCTTTGTTCCCTTATCTTTATCTGCTTTGTACTCCAACGAAAGATATTGTTGCAGGTTTTTCTTTTTCAGCTCTGGCTTTAAGGCGAATGCCTGTTTATACAAACTAACTGCTTTTTCAGGATCAATGGTAAGCCCGAGATAATAATTTCCGGCCAATCCGTATAAAAAGGCTTCGTTAAGATAGGCTTCAGCAGGCACTTTTCCACCTTTGGTAAATTCAAGTACATAACCCGCAGGCGCTTCATCTTTCTGATCGCCAACCGAAAAAGCAAGTCCAACCACGGTAACGCTATCCGGCGCAGTAATTTCCCCTTTATAAATCGCCCCTTCTTTTACCAGCTCAATCTTGGTGTCTTTTGGGTTGGTTTTCGAAAAAAAAGTATAACTCTTACATTTTACATCGGCCAGGTTTTCCAGGTTGGTTCCTTTTGGATCGTAGGTAAATTTAACGGTACTTCCTGCCGCAGGTTGATCAGCTGAAAATTTTACCCCTTGAGCATTAGCCACTCCCGCAGCCAACACCAGTGAACAGAACAATTTTAAGGTTTTCATAATGAAAGGATTAAGTTTATATTCAGGTAACTAAATATATAGTTTATTCTTTATTCTTCAAAGTTATTTTATGTTAAATTTTAAGGAATAATTATTGTAGCATTGAAACATGACCTACGAACAAAAAATAAGTGGTGAACTAAATTTCTGGAAGTTTAAAACCTTGCAGAAACCTTCGCTTTTGAGTAAGGTGACGGATAAAGTGCAGAAAAAAATAAACAGCTATATTCCCGACAAGGTTCACAATGCCATTACCACTGCGATTAAACAAATGGTTAAGGCGGTTCTTTTAGGATCTACCTTTACAACCTCGAAACCCATTACCGATTTAACCTTAATGCACCGGGAAGCGTTGGTAAAACAAAAAATTGACACCTACAAAAAAACCGGAGCGGCAGAAGGTGGGATTACGGGTGCTGGTGGTTTTTTAATGAGCCTGGCAGATTTCCCTTTATTGCTGGGCATTAAAATGAAGATGCTTTTTGATATTGCCGCGGTTTACGGATACGATGTTAAAGATTACCGCGAGCGTTTATATATATTACACATTTTTCAACTGGCCTTTTCGAGCAAAGAAGAAAGCCAGAATATATTTTATAAAATGCAGAACTGGGATGATAAAGCCCATCAGTTACCGACTAACATTGATGAATTTGATTGGCTTACCTTTCAACAGCAATACCGCGATTATATCGACTTGGCCAAACTTGCCCAGATGTTGCCTTTTGTTGGCGCAGCGGTAGGAGCAGTTGCCAATTATAAACTGATCGAAAAACTGGGCAAAACTGCTATAATGAGTTATAGAATGAGGTATTTTAGTCTTCAGTCCGTAGTCTTGAGTCATGAGCCAATCAGTGATTTCAGACTGGAGAAAGGGAATTGATGGTTTTAATCTGAAGTCTATAGTTATCAAACAGACTACAGACTTTGGACTCAAGACTGAGGACTAACTATTCTTCCTCAAACATTCCTCCAATCAGGTCATCTGTTTCGCGACGATCTTTCTTAGTCGGACGTCCTGTACCCCTATCGCGTTTTAAGCTTGGCGCATGGAACATCGATTTAAAGGCATGTGTTTCTTCTACTGGAGTTAAATCTTTGTATTTCGTTAAGGCCGTTGGCGAATCAGTTCTGTTGTACGAAAGTTCTACCACTTCAATGATTTTCTTCTCGACCCCTTTCGATACCTGATAAACATCACCAACTTTTACAATGGCCGATGGTTTAATATTCTGACCTTTCAATTTCACCCTTCCGGCTTTACAGGCATCAGTAGCAAGGCTCCGGGTTTTAAACAACCTGATGGCCCATAAATATTTATCTATCCTAAGTTTTTCTGTCTCTGTCATAAAGCCTCAAAAGTAAAGAATTGTTAAATTGTTTTATTGCTTTATTGTTAAATCATTCTCATTTTCAAAGCCGTTAAGACCAGCAATCGAACAATTCGATAATCTTTGCACTAAGCTATCTACAAACAATTTAAACAATTAGCCCTTTAATAAACAAAAATTGATTTATTTTGCGTAAAATTTAAAAACATCATGTATTCAGATTTAAAGAAATTAATTGAAGCCGCTTGGGAAGACAGAACCCTTTTACAATATAGCAACTATTGCGAAGCCATCGAAACCGTAATTCAGGGTTTAGATAAAGGTGAAATTCGTGTTGCTGAACCAGTTTTAAACTCTTGGGGCATTAATGAATGGGTAAAAAAGGCGGTAATTTTATATTTCCCGATCCGTGAGATGAAGGAAATTAAAAGCGGTCCGTTTGTTTACCATGATAAAATGGAATTAAAAACTGATTATAAAGCAACTGGTGTACGTGTGGTGCCTATGGCAAGTGCACGTTATGGTTCATTTTTAGCAAAAGGTGTAATCATGATGCCATCGTACGTAAACATCGGTGCTTATGTTGATGAAGGTACCATGGTTGATACCTGGGCTACTGTTGGCTCTTGCGCACAAATTGGTAAACGCGTTCACTTAAGTGGTGGTGTGGGGATTGGTGGTGTTTTAGAGCCTGTACAAGCTGCTCCGGTTATTATCGAAGATGATGCCTTTTTAGGTTCGAGAGCGATTGTTGTAGAAGGTGTTAAAGTAGAAAGAGAAGCAGTTCTTGGTGCCAATGTGGTATTAACAGCGTCAACCAAAATTATTGATGTTACCGGCCCAACTCCGGTAGAATACAAAGGTGTTGTTCCTGCACGTTCAGTAGTAATTCCTGGTAGTTACACTAAAAAATTCCCTGCGGGCGAATTTCAGGTGCCTTGTGCATTAATTATCGGAAAACGTAAAGAAAGTACAGATAAAAAAACTTCGCTTAACGACGCGTTGAGAGAAAATAATGTAGCAGTATAAATGGTTTAAGGTATAGGGCTTAAGGTGTAAGGTAACACCCAAAGCCTTAAACCTTTTACCTTGAACCTTACACCTCTAATGAAGATTGGATACGATGGCAAGCGCGCCGCCAATAATTTAACCGGATTGGGCAATTACAGCCGGTCTTTAATTGAGCATTTGGCAAGTCAGTATCCCGAACACGAGTATCTTGTTTATGCTCCAAAATTAAAAGCGGCCAGACAGATTGATGCATTTTTTGAAAAAGATAACATCGAACTTAAACTCCCTAAAAACGGCCCTTTTTTATGGAGAACTTTAAATATCCTAAAAGATTTAAATCAGGACGGCTGCCAGATTTTTCACGGACTGAGTCATGAAATCCCATTAGCCATACAGCATACAAGGATTAAATCGATAGTTACTATACATGATCTGATTTTTCTGCGTTTCCCCCAATACTATAAATTCATCGACCGGAAATTATACAAATGGAAAAGCAAATCGGCCTGTAAACGTGCTAATAAAATTATCGCCATCAGCGAAAAAACAAAAGAAGACATCATAGATTTATACGGGATCAGTCCTGAAAAAATTGAGGTGATTTACCAAAGCTGCGATGATAGTTTCAAAACAGCTTTTGCTGCACCAACCTTAAGCCGCATTAAGGCAACCTATAAACTCCCTGAAAAATACATACTGAACGTTGGCACCATCGAAGAACGCAAGAACCTTAAATTGGCTGTACAGGCTTTAAAAGAGGTTAGTGAGGAATATAAACTTGTGGTAATAGGCAAACAAACGGCTTATTTTAAAACTGTAGAGAAAGAAATCGAAAAGCTTGGTCTTAAAAACAGGATCATCTTCTTAAAAAACATTCCTTTTGCCGATCTGCCTGGCATTTACCAGATGGCCAGTATTTTTGTTTATCCTTCCTTTTATGAGGGCTTTGGCATTCCCATTATAGAGGCCTTATATTCAGGTGTTCCGGTGGTTGCGGCTACAGGCTCATGCTTAGAAGAAGCCGGCGGACCAGATAGCTTATACGTTTCGCCAAATGACGCTAAAGAACTTGCAAAAGCCATTAATCAAATTCTGGAAAGTCCTCAGCAGCAAAAAGAGATGAAAGAAAAAGGATTGGAATTTGTTCAAAAATTCGACAGCAATTTGGTGACGCAGCAGTTAATGGATTGCTACTTATCTCTTTAATAATCCTCAAATTCCGTTCATATAGCTTAGCGCATAATGAATGTGTAACTTATTCAGGTCGATTTTCAAAAATTTAGTTTTAATATTTGAAAAGCAAGGTTAGTGCTGCTGTTAAATGTTAGTCCTGCCAATGCTGCAAGTCCTCATCCGATGAAGGATCGGATTCCGGGCTTTCCGCGAATGTCAGGTTTAGATTGGGGGAGACTGTAGTAACAATTAAGAAATAAAAGCTATAAAACCACAAAAAAAGGCCGGAATTTATTTAAAATTCAACGGCCCTCTTGTGTTCTTAATTTAATATTACAACTTATTTAGCAGCGGTAACATTTGGTGGATATTGTGCTAATATTTCTTTTACACCAGTATACAAACGTTGTTCTCTTTTATTAAAGTTATCGAGGTTAAAACCTGATCCCTGTCCATGCCAGAACAAAATCTTTTTAGCCGGATCCAGAAAATCGATGACAATGGTACCGTCAATATATTGATTTACGTAGGTTCCGCCGCCCCAAAAAGGATTTCCCCAGCCGCCACGCCAGCCCCATCCCCAGCCACCATAGTAACCTGGGCCATACACATCAGTTTTTTCCCGGGCAACTACAACCAGGTTAACCAACAAATCCGGGCGATCTGATTTTGTAAATCCTTTTGCATTCATTTCAGATTCAACCGCAGCCATTAATCTGCGCTTGTCCAAATTGTTAAGCTTAATCCTAGCAATCCCCTTATCGTAAAAATTGTAAGTTTTGTATCCGCTTAAATCAACATTTTTATCATAATCTGATGCGGTTCGGAGTGATGTACATCCTGCTAATGCCAATACTACTGTAAAAAGCATTAATAATTTTTGTGCTGTTCTCATTTTGTGCGCTCTTGTATAAATAACCTGACATAAATATAACGATATTATAAACCAAATGGCAACTCATTTAACATTTTTTACAATCAGATTGTTATCTGTAAAACGATTTCTATTCGATTATGTTTTGACGTTATATCACTCAGACTAAATATTTTACAATTGGATTAATCGTAGGAATCAATAAATTGGTGGGTATTCCGATAAGATCTGTTTTACGGCCAGTTTTATTCTTTCTTCTCTATTTTCATAATCATCAAAATTAAAGCCCGATCCTACCCCGTGCCACATAATTGCTTTGGTTTCGGGATTCAAAAAATCAATGATAATGGTGCCGGATTGGTATTCTTTGCTGCTGTTGAGCGGTCCGAATTGCGAATCTCTCCATTGGTACGAAGATGAAACAGCATCCCATTGATAACCGCCTCCGCTATAACCCCAATCGGCCCTCGCATTAATGCTGCTCAAAACCACTACATTAACTAAAAAATCTGGTCGGCCAGCTTTAGTAAAGCCCTTTTTTGCCATGGCAGTTTCAAGGGCATCTAACATCCTGGGCTTGTCGAGGTTGTTTAATTCTAAATGCTCAATTCCTTTTTCATAGTAAGCAAAGGATTTTAACTTAGAAAAATCGATCTTTTTGTCGTAATCTGATGCCGTAAGCACAGTAATACAACTGGTAAATGCCATTACAATAGTAAACAGCATACCCCATTTAAGTGTGTGTTTCATTTTATGTTTTATTTAATAACCTGTTACTAAAATACAGGTTTATCGCATTAAAACACATCAGTCGTTATAAATAAAAGATAAAGAATATGTTACGATCATAAAAATTCCTTTATCAATATTACAAGTGTCAGATAGAAATATCTGACAGCACAGGAAATACACATTAACATTATTTAACTTCCTCTTAATAAATTAACTTTGCAAAATGCTAAGAGACGAGATTAACAAAGCTTTTGAAGTATTAAAATCGGGCGGGGTGATCCTCTATCCTACCGACACCATTTGGGGAATAGGTTGTGATGCCACCAATCCTGAAGCCGTGGATAAAGTGCTTAAAATAAAAAACCGTCCGGCAGAAAAGAGCTTAATTGTTCTATTGGATGTAGACAGCAAATTGCAAAGTTATGTTGCCGAAATACCTGATGTAGCTTACGATCTGATCGAATATGCAGAAAACCCGCTGACCATCGTTTTTTCGAATGCCAAAAACCTGGCTGAAAATGTAATCAATGCAGATGGCAGTGTAGGCATCAGGATTGTTAAACACGATTTTTGCACACCATTAATCCAGCGTTTTAGAAAACCTATTGTTTCAACCTCTGCAAATTTAAGCGGACAACCTTCGCCAAAATTCTTTGACGACATTGATCCTGAAATTATCGATGCTGTTGATTATGTAGTAGATTTCGAACAAGAAAATCGAACCAGCAAAAAGCCATCAACCATTATGAAACTTTCTGCTGGTGGACAGTTTGAGTTTATTCGCAAGTAATTTTATTACTTTTGTAATTCTTATTGTCATCCTGAGGCACGAAGGATCTGTTTCATAGCACGCAGATGCTTTCTATCTCAGCGTGACAAAATAACTAACTTGATGCAACAACACCTACAAAACCCAATATTTAAAACCTTATCTACAATTGCCGATAAGAGCAAAACCGAAGCATATGTAATCGGAGGATTTGTGCGAGATCTGTTTTTAAATCGCCCTTCAAAAGATATTGACGTAGTTGTTGTAGGTAGTGGAATCGAATATGCAGAAGCCGTAGGTCGAAAATTAAACACAAAAGTGGCTGTATTTAAGAACTTCGGTACGGCAAACATCAAATATCAGGATTTAGAGGTCGAATTTGTAGGGGCGAGAAAAGAATCATACCGATCGGATTCGCGTAAACCGATTGTTGAAGACGGCACTTTAGAAGATGACCAGCTCCGCAGGGATTTTACCATCAATGCATTGGCAATCAATTTAAATGCTGAGTATTTTGGTGAACTTTTAGATCCTTTTCATGGGATTAAAGATTTAGAAAATAAGCTGATCCGTACCCCGCTCGATCCGGAAATTACTTTCTCAGACGATCCATTGCGCATGATGCGGGCCATCCGTTTCGCTTCACAACTTAATTTCGATATCGATCCGGCAGCGCTCAATGCCATTAAAACTCAGAAACAGCGCATCGGTATTGTATCAAAGGAACGCATTACGGATGAAATGAATAAAATCATCTTATCTAAAAAACCGTCGATAGGCTTTAAACATCTTTTTGATACCGGATTATTGCAGATCATTTTCCCCCAAATGGCACAGCTTTATGGCGTGGAGATTGTTAAAGGAAAAGGACATAAAGACAATTTCTACCATACTCTGGAAGTATTAGATAATATCTGTGCAGATACCGATGATTTATGGTTACGCTGGGCAGCTATTTTACACGATATAGCCAAACCCGCTACCAAACGTTTTGAAGAAGGCCACGGCTGGACGTTTCATGGCCACGAAGACCGCGGTGCACGCATGGTACCGAAAATATTTGCACAGCTAAAACTTCCTTTAAATGAAAAAATGAAGTATGTGCAAAAATTGGTACAGCTTCATTTACGCCCGATTGTTCTGGCACAGGAAACTGTTACCGACTCTGCCGTAAGGCGTTTACTTTTTGATGCCGGAGAAGAAATTGAAAGCTTGATGTTACTCTGCAATGCCGATGTAACAACAAAAAACGAATACAAAAAAACAAAATATAGAAATAACTTTGAACTGGTTAAACAAAAGCTAAAGGACGTAGAAGAACGCGATAAAATCAGAAACTGGCAACCTCCAATTTCTGGCAACGATATTATGGAAACTTTTGGTCTTGATGCAGGCAAAGAAGTCGGCATAATTAAAAATGCCATTCGTGAAGCCATATTGGAAGGTGAGATCACAAACGATTATCAGGAAGCGTTTAATTTTATGCTCAATCAGGCAAAACAAATGGGATTTAATCCTGTTAATAAATAATTTAATTGCCGTAACAATATGAATATGGTGTCTTTTTTATGGCACATCATATTTGTGGTAATTATAAATTAACTTTATTTTTACGATTCCAAAATACAATAATGGCTATTTATAAATTTAGAATTACTTTTGAAGATTTTGATGATGTTGTGAGAGAGATCGACATTAAATCAAACCAAACATTTGAAGACCTCCACAAGGCTATTCACAGATCTACAGGTTATAATGCCGAGAAATCTTCTTCTTTTTATGTGAGCACTGATAATTGGTTAAAAGGTGATGAAATTGCCTATTTACCAAACGAACGTAAAAAAGACCGTGTAGTTTTAATGGAGAATTCTAAACTGAGTGGTTTTATTGAAGATCCACATCAAAAGTTTTACTATATCTATAATTTCGATCGCCCTTATGATTTCCATGTAGAACTGGTAAAAATAATTTTAGATGCCGATCCAAATATAGAATACCCATTTTTAGCCAAAAGTAGTGGTGAGGCACCAAAAATTTTCGAAAGCAGCAATGCACCCATTGCCGATCCTGGCGCAGCTGTTAGTGCAGTTGCAGGTGAATTTGATTTCTTAAATGAAATGAATTTTGTGCCTGAAGACACCGACGAATTAGAAGCCATGGGCGAAATGGGCATCAATGAGGAAGAAAGGGATGAAGATGAGGAAAGTGAAGAAGATGAATTTGGAGATGAATTTTCTGATAGTGATAACTTCGAAGATGATAGCCATAAAGACGACTATTAATTAGCAACAAAATAATATTACAAAAGCTGCCAAATATTTAAATTTGGCAGCTTTTATTTTATACAAACCCCATGCCTCAACCCAAAACCTTAATATCCATAGTTGGTCCTACTGCAATTGGCAAAACAGCCCTGGCTATTCAACTGGCTCAACATTTTGGCACAGAAATTATTTCTGCAGATTCACGCCAGTTTTTTAAGGAAATGGCCATTGGCACGGCAAAGCCCAACGCTGCGGAATTAGCAGCGGCAAAACATCATTTTATCGATTCACATACTGTAACACAGCTGTTCAGTACGGGCGATTTTGAGGTAGAAGGCTTAAAAACACTTGAAGAAATTTTCCAAAAGCACGATCTCGCCATTATGGTCGGGGGCTCTGGATTATATGTAAACGCTTTAATAAATGGTTTAGATGAAATGCCCGAGATCGATTTATCGATCAGGGAAAAATTAAACAAACAGTTTGAAGAAGAAGGTTTAGCAGTTATACAAAACCAACTGGCCGAGTTAGATCCCGAATATTTTGCAAAGGTAGATCAGCAAAATCCACAAAGAATGATCAGGGGTTTGGAAGTATATTTATCGACTGGTCAAAAACTTTCTTCAATGCTTTCAGCTACAAAAAAGGAAAGACCGTTTAAAATAATCAAAATTGGGTTAAATACTGATCGGGCTGTACTTTATGATAGAATTAACAGAAGAGTTGATCAAATGATTGCTGATGGTTTAGTAAATGAAGTAAAATCGCTAATACCATTTAAAAAATACAATGCTTTAAACACGGTAGGTTATAGTGAAATTTTCGATTACCTGGACGGAAATTTATCTCTTGAGAATGCTGCTTCGGCAATTAAACAAAATACCCGCCGCTTTGCTAAACGCCAGCTTACCTGGTTTAGAAGAGATGAGGAGATTAACTGGTTTGAGCCAGAAGAAAAGGATCAAATCACAAATTACATAATTTCAATAACACATAGAAGTATATAATACTACAAAACAATTATAATTTTTACTATCAAAAATGTAGTTATACATACATTATCATGAATTAAATTTTTAAGTTTGGTAAGGGAAACTTAAAAACATTTAATTATGAAAAACAAAAACTACATTTGTACTCTTTTAGCGACTTTTTTTTTAAGTCTATTCGTTTCGTCTTGTAAAAAGAATGAAACCACAACGGAGGAATTGAAACCTGACATTTATAAAAACATTAAGTTTATTAAAGATTGGATACCATTAGAAAGTGTGCCGCATTCTAGCATAGTTCAAAAACTAGCAACTACAGAAAATAACACTCTTAATGACATTTTAAAATCTTGGGTGGCCCAAGGTAATATCTTTCAACCTGGAGGCCATCGTTTATTAATCACTTTTATTAATAATCCTAGCAGTATTAATCCACAAGTCGCCAAAGATGAAGTCTTTAAAGGTATAGGGGCATGGTTTCAGGAAAATTTCCTTCCAGGTATTAACATAACTATTGGTTATACAACTTCTATCAATAATGCAGACATCAAAATAGGCTGGTACAAAGGAGATCATGGTGACGGAGCCAATAACGCCTTTGATGGCCGAGGTGGAGTTTTGGCACATGCTTTTTATCCTACCAGTGGGGTTATTCATTTTGATGATGATGAAAACTGGTCTGCTTCATCACTTGGTCCTGAGTTTGGGACTATAGATATAGCTTCTGTCGCAGCACATGAATTTGGGCACACTATCGGATTAGACCATTCAGAATGCATAAATGCTACGATGACCCCTCACTATTTTGGATTGAATATGAGAACTCTGAGTGTTGATGATGTTGTAGGGTCTAGAATTATATATGGTAATGACCCTACATACCAACATGGAATGACCCCTAGCTATGGATCTGTAGCTGTTGGAACAGAATTAGAATTTTGGTTATTTTATTCCGTAGAGATTGATATCTGGAATATGTTTGGAACTGGTCCGCGTATTAGTTATAATGAAAATGCTCTCCCTCCGTTTCGTTATCAAACTATAACATGGATAATACCACAAGGAGTTGATTTAATAAGTGGGCAAGGAACTTCTAGGCTTAAAGTCAGAACAAACGGTCAATATATTGGAGAGGTTCGTATGCAAGCAAACATGAATGATTGTAATACTATTCTTGCAATAAAATCTACTCCGTTTACAATACATAACTAAAAAGGTTTTTCAACTATTAATATACTATAGTAAGAATGAGGTATCTCAAAATTTCTGATACCTCATTCTTATTGTATAAATTATTTATCAGGGAATTTTACTCCCCTATATTGTGTAATATCAACAGAAGGTACAGTAGAACCGTATTTAGCATTAATGGCATCAATAAATACATTGGCAATTGCTGCATTTCCACGAGGCGTTAAGTGAATACCATCTAAAGAGAATGCGCCACCCGTAATAAATGAAGCGTTGATACCAACACCCTGAACATTAATACCAGTTTTAACCTGATTAAAATAAGCATAAGTATCTGCAATGGCCAGGCCTTTGCTGGTAGCTAAAGATTTAATACTGCTGTTATAACTGTTTACATAGTCCTTCACCTTAACTACCTCATCTTTATCCAATACCCATTTATTTTCTATCGGATTTAAGGGGTGTAAGCCATAAGGAATTCCAGAACCATTTGGTTTTCCAAATATGCCTTCTGATTGAAACGGCAAACGGATTAAATCTTCAGCAGTTGCAGGCCTTACCACACCCGTTCCTGTTTGAATATAAATAGCTGCCGCTGCAGGATTAATTGCTTTAGCAGCATTTAATAAAGCAGCTACGGTAACCGTATGAAAATAAGGAACAGCAGTTACATCAGGAATAGTTGCCACGATACCTTTCTGACCACCAGCAGTTAATGCATTTAAAAAATTAGCATACAATGATGAAAATGTTACTTTATCTGTTAATACAGTAGTTGGATCACCTGTAACGGTAACTGCACCATTTAAAGCATACCCCAATACATCATTATTTCCCAACCAAAGCGAGAAAAAGGTATGGTTTCTGCCCTGTATATACTGAAAGTAATTGGTTTTACCCACTTGTGCATCAGTTAATAAACGCTCGAAATATGGATTGGCGGCACTAAAAGTAAGTGTTGGGTCGAAAGATAAATCGACACGCATACCAGGAATACCCAAATTTTGGATTTCGCCAGAATATTTAAATAAACGACTATTTGTTGGCGAATTACGCCAACCATTACCTAAAACAGGAGTTAAAGTTGGGACACCATTTACTAAAGCTGTAAGTGAAATATATCCAGAACCATTAGCTTGTGCGTCAGTAAAAAATGGAGAAGTGAATGCTCCACCACCAACTGAAGCCATTTTGGCTGCAATTAAATTTGGATAAGCTACTTTTTGGCCTTCTAAATATAAGCCTCCATCGGCAAAGCCAGAAGTTAAAGAGTTGCCTACGGCAATGTACTTGCTAAAATTAGCTTGTCCGGCAGTAGAGCCTGCAGGTGTTTCTATTTCTGGTTTGCAGGCTGCGGTAAAAAGAATGGCAGCAGCAACGAAACTATTTAATATATATTTTTTCATTTGTAATTTCTCCTACCATTTATAAGTTAATGAAAGACCTGGTGCATAAACCAAAGTTTTAAAAGTACCATCCAAACCTGTTTCGATATTTTTCTGTTTACGCGATTTTACATCTTCAAAAAAGAACGATGCATTAACTTCGAAATGGCGGGTAGGTGTATAACCTAAACCTGCACTTAAAATGTAACGATCAGCATCTGGTGCTTCTGGTGTTACATAACCATCCTGAACCGGAGAAAAAGCATAACCTACACCCGCTCTTAAAGCCAATTTCTCTGATGCCTGGTGATTGATACCCAATTTAAATGATGAACCATCATGATAGTTACGCGCTGATTTTGTGTCAGCTAATGCCGAAGTATTTGTTGCATAATCAAAAGCCAGTTCTTTGTAAATGTGCCACTGCACCCAACTTGCATCAAATGCTAAAACCGTACTTTTCGATAAAGGAATACCTACACCTAAACTGGTTGTTGCAGGCAAAGGCAGTTCGGCATTGAATGTATTGCCAGCAGGAAAAGATCCTGCTAATGATTGCGGAACTGTAAAATCTGCAGTACCACCATCCAGTTTGGTAATTACTTTCGATTTATGTACGATAGCAAACGAGATATTGCTTAAGGTTTTAATGTATAAACCAGCATTCCATCCATAACCTGTTCCTGTACCATCTAAGGTAACATGACCAGAACGTCCGTCAGGATAATTTACCGGAAGTGCGCGTTGAAGGTTTACTTCGCCATGGTTATAAACAAAGCCTGCCCCTATACCAATACGATCAGTAATTTTAATACTTAAAGTAGGTTGGAAATAAATGGCTTTTAAATTTAATGAGGTTAGTGCATACTTACCAGACCAGTTATCGCCCCAATCTACCAAACCACCAAATGGTGTATAAACCCCCAGGCCTAGCTTCCATTTGTTTGATTTTGGTCCCCAAACCGCATAAAACTCGAAAGGAGGAGCAATTTTGTTTTTTACATCTTCTGTAACATTCGAACCGCTCTGTTTAAAAGCTGATTTAAATAATAGTGGGTTTACACCTGCGGAAACTGAGTTTTTCTCTAAGAAAGTTACTGCACCGGGATTATAAAATACAGAAGCCTCATCTAAAGCCAATGCAGAACCTGCACCAGCCATACCAATTTGTTTCTGACCTTGTAAATTAACCTGGAAACCCTGCCCCAAAACCCAAAGTGGAGCAGAAAGTAATGCGCTCAATAAAAATTTTTTCATTTATAAATGGTTATACACAAATATATACTATGTTAGCATAGCAAACAAATATTTGTTTGTAAGAATTTTATGCGTTTTAGGCTTGGGCAGTCGGTCCGCCAAAACCCATCGGGAAAGGCGGTTCCTCTTGTGCTTTAATCCGGCCGTTTACCGTCTCGAACTTCTCAATATTATCTTCCAATGCTGATAATAAGCGCTTTGCGTGTTCCGGAGTTAGGATAATTCTTGATTTTACTTTTGCCTTCGGAATGCCTGGCATTACACGGATAAAATCTAATACAAATTCGGTATTTGAATGGGTAATAATAGCCAGGTTAGAAAAAATTCCTTCAGCAATTTCTTCTGATAATTCTATATTTAATTGATTTTCGTTTTGTTGTTCTTCCATAATATTATTATAAATGCGTTTATTGAAACTATAAGCCTTTAAAGGTAATATTTAAGTGCCAAGCTTTAAAATTTATTAAAAACAAAAAAGGTCTACTCCTTATCGAAATAACCCTTTTAAAAAGATATGTATGTTATCAGGTAGCCTATTAAATTTTAATGGTACAATTATCCTGCTTTTCTGCAACACTGATCTTCCCTATATATCAAGATTAATCATTAATGGCTTCTTTGCTTACTATTAAAATAAGGTTTTAGATAAAAAAGCATCCACGTATTTTTCACCCCATAACTTTAATAATCCATCCTACAAAGTTTTCAAAGGTTTTATGGTATACCAGAAATGATCAATATTCTTCGTAAAAACGGCCGGAACCATAAATTAGAATATTGAATGAGACCTTATTTT
This sequence comes from Pedobacter sp. D749, assembly GCF_019317285.1. Lineage (NCBI taxonomy): Bacteria > Pseudomonadati > Bacteroidota > Sphingobacteriia > Sphingobacteriales > Sphingobacteriaceae > Pedobacter > Pedobacter sp. D749. The sequence continues at coordinate 669,835 of NZ_CP079218.1, read as the reverse complement.
TATAAAAACCTGCCTAATATCAAAAAATTATTTCTCGCTACGAGAGACCCGATGATAGATTTGGTTAGCTACTCTAAAGCTAATAAAGCAACTTAGTTTCATTTGTATCGTATTTATTACATTACCTATATGCAATATTGTTGCAAAAACAAATGCATCTTTGCTGCATTTAAGAAATGTATCAAACGTTGATAAAATCATCCCTATTTTCCTTGTTATTGCTATTGGCAACTAACTTATTGTATGCGCAAAATAACCATGAACAGGTAGGAGAATATCTGATAACGGGAAGCGTAACAAATCTTAGCACTCATTTGGCTCTGGTTGGTGCCAATCTTAGCCTCTCGGTTCCTTCGAGTGCAACGCACTCAGATCAGAACGGAAATTATAAATTTAGCGTTAAACAGGGTATTTATCACTTGAAATGTGATTTTATAGGATATATTCCTTTAGATACCTTAGTCCAGGTTAATTCTAATGTTGTACTTAATCTATCATTAACCATTTCCCAACAAAATTTAAAAGAGGTCAAGGTAAAAGGTACTGGTTCCCCTAAAGAAATCGCTACCCAAAGCCTATCTATATTGGAGGGAGAGCAGCTGGATCATACCCGAGGATTTAGCCTTGGAGAATCGTTAAAATCTATTACAGGTGTCACTACTTTTCAAACAGGTCCTTCCATTGCCAAGCCTATTATCCATGGTTTATATAGCAACCGAATTCTGATTTTAAACAATGGCGTACGACTGGAGGCTCAACAGTGGGGATCTGAACATGCTCCGGAAATTGATCCTTTTATTGCTAACCGGCTTGAAGTGATCAAAGGTGCTGCCAGCATCCGTTATGGATCGGATGCTATAGGTGGGGTGATTCTTGCTGAACCTAAAGCGCTGCCTAAAAACCCCGGAATGGATGGAGAAATAAACGCCATTGGGATGTCTAATAGTAGACTTGGCGCATTTTCAGGTATGCTGGAAGGCGCTTTTGATAAAAAGCTTACCGGATTAAGCTACCGTTTACAAGGAACTTTCAAAATTGCGGGAAACAGCAGTACGCCTAATTATCTGCTTGCAAATACCGGACTGAGAGAACAGGATGGTTCTGCAGCAGTACAGTACCATCATAAAAATTATGGATTTGAGGCTTACTATAGTGTGTTCAATACAAAGCTAGGTATCTTTCAGGGAGCAGAAGTAGGCTCCATTGCAGATTTAAAATTAGCTATTGAACAGACTGAACCTTTAACACCATCTTTTTTTACTTACGCCATTGATCGCCCCTACCAAACTGTAAATCACCAAACCTTAAAACTGAATAGCTTTTACAATTTTGAAAATGGCAGTAAGCTGCGGTTTCAATTTGCTAATCAGACCAATACCCGGGAAGAATATGACTTTTTGCCACTTAATGGAAGAATCAATCCAGAATTATATCTTAAAATCAATACACAGACTGCAGATATCAATTATGAACATAAAGATTTAGGCAATTTCTCAGGCTCATTTGGTTTTAATGGTATTACTCAGGGCAATATTCGAAAATATGAATACCTCATCCCTAATTACAGGAATTATGGAGGAGGAGCTTACTTTATAGAGAAATATACACACGGTAATTTATTGCTGGAAGCGGGTTTAAGGTATGATTACCGCTGGCTTAGGGCGTATAAACTGAATAACAATACAGCTTTAATAGAGACACCTACAACTCACTATCAGAGTGCCAGCTATACGATTGGTACCACGTATAGTATAACCGATGCATTAAAATTAAGTGGCAATTACAGTTCAGCTTTCAGGGCACCAACAGTTAACGAATTATACTCCAACGGAATACACCAGAGCTTAGTCTCCTATGAAATTGGAAATCCAGATTTACATACGGAGCGTGCCAACAATTTTAATATAAATTTAGATTATACCACTTCAAGGTTATTAATAAATGTTCAGGCTTATTATAACAGCATCAATAACTTTATCTTTGCAAATCCAACAAATCAATATACACGCACCGTTCGTGGACCTGCATTGGTTTTCAATTACACACAAGCTGATGTTTACTTTAGGGGACTGGATTTTAACTTAATCCTAAAGCCGGTAGATTCTCTGGAACTTAATTCAAAAACGTCACTGATTTACGCTTACAATAAAACCATTCATGATTATCTGATTTATACTCCTCCAAGTCGCTTTCAAAATAGTATCGGTTATCATTTTGGTAATTTATCAGGCTTAAAGCGTATTTTCTTTAGTGTGGAAGATGTTTATGTAAGTAAGCAATCCCGGGTACCAGTGGGGCAGGATTATGTGTTGCCACCTGCTGGTTATAATCTGATTAATTTACAACTGAGCTTTAGGGTAAACTACCTGCACAATTATGCCGACGTCAGCTTTGCCGTTAATAATTTAACCAATACAGCTTACCGTGATTACCTGGACCGCTTCCGTTATTTCACGGATGAGCCCGGAAGAAACTTTATTGTTCGCCTCAAAGTACCTTTTAAAATCTCAAAAACCACCCATACCAATCGGTAATTAATTGATACTAATGAATACAAATACACAACAATTAAAACATAAAAATGATGACTAAATTTAAATCCCTAAGCCTGCTGTTATGCGGGGCTACCTTGTTTTTTGCAGGGTGTTCAAAAGAAGAGCAGGCAGTTGCTCCAACAATAGCAAATGAATCTTTAACTACAGTGGTACTTAACCTGACCAACCAGGCCGATGTAAGTGATACTACCTCCTGCAGGTATAAGTATTATTTTGATAACTCCGGTAATGTGAAGTCTTCAGATTCTACCGTATTAAAGCTTAAAGCAAATGCGAAATATAATGCCGTGGTAAATATTTATGATGAACAACAAACTCCAGTATTTAATGTAGGTAATGAAATTAAAGAAAGGCAAAATTATCACCTTTTATTTTTCCAGCCTACACCAATATCCAGTGCTAACCTGATCACAGGCAATACAAGCCCTTATATCCCAGGTACGTTAACCAGTTCAAAAGGCCCCTACCTCAACCTTGCAGTAAGTAGAACGGATCGTGACACCAACAGTCCGGCATTAGAAGTAGGATTAACCGACCTATTTACCACAGGAGCAGCAAGTACAGGTAATCTGGAGGTAATCTTACGTCACCAGCCTAACGCTAAAAACGGAACTTTTGCTCCTGGTTCAACAGATCTTGATGTGAATTTTAAAGTAGCTATTAACTAATTTTTGAGCCTTTTATCATGAGAAAATACTTATTATTACCGTTATTTTTATTAATTTTTACTGTTTTCAGCGCGAGTGCACAGGTTAAAAGTTATATCGGATTTTTTGGTGGATTATCCTCACCAATCGACAATTTTGCAAAGTCGGAGTATGGAGAAATCTATAAGGAGAACAACAAAGCAGGTTACGCAAAAAACGGTTTTACTTTTGGTGTAGACGGTGCCTGGTACTTCTATAAAAACCTTGCCTTAGCAGGTGTAATATCTTATCAGGATCAGGGAAGATTAAGCCATAAGGATGTAGAAAATCTTTCTGCAGGATATACGGATGGCTTTGCTGTAGATAATTCGACAGTTACTTCGAATAAACGCTACCGTAATCTAAATGTGCTGGTAGGCCCTCAATATTCGTTTCTACTTCATCCTAAACTGATCCTTGATGTGCGGGCAGTTGCTGGGGTGATTAAAAGTTTTTCTACACCAGAATTAAAAGTTGATTTGGAAGATGATCCTACACACACTTTTTACCAGCGTAGTTCTACTGCGTCTACATTTGCTTATGGCGGCGGAATAGGATTACGCTATAGCTTAACCAATAAAATAGGTCTCGCTTTAAGAGGAAATTACATTGGTGCTGATGGAATTAAGATCACTAACGATAACCGTAATATCAATGCGGGCAGATTGGTGACTAAACAACCTATATCCGAAATACAGACTACTTTAGGTTTATCTTATAACCTTAAATAAGTTAATCATATCTGATAAAAGAGCTAATCACTGATCTCTTTTATCAGATATTAAATTTAAATCGTATTGATCCATCAGCCTAATAATTGAAGCGATTTTTTTTTGCAAGCAATGAAAAAAATAATTATTGGCATAATCATGCTATTATTCGGGGTTTCATCTTGTTTTATACTTACTAATCAGAAAAATTCTTCAAAAAAAAAGTCATTTTATGACAGACCTACCTTAAGTTTACCCTTAGCATTCTGTGGATATCTTATTCCTTTAAGTATCATTATCATCACCGCAGGTACCGGAGATATTCTTTCTAAAAGACAGAAAAAAAAGAGAATTTATTATAAAACCAGATCTTAATTATTCAAATCGCTAAACATTAAGGGTTCGTTTAAATTTTATCCTTACCCTACTTCCTTTCACACTGAGCCTCCCGATATCCAGGTCGATCGTTGACTACTTACTTAATATTAAAAATAAGTTCTCCTATAGGGCAACTACTAACCTATTTTTTCCATTCTTACGAGAAGCCTTTTCCGCTGAAGAAGCGATGTATTTAATAGGAATGATAGCTTTATAAGCTTTTATAATGATTTCAGTAAAGTAAACTGAAAGAATGACTTACAAAATATTTCCCTTCTATTGAAAACTTGTAATAATGCACCTAATTTCACCCCGGATGAGGATGGAAATAAATGACAAAGTGGATCTTTACAGTTGGAAGAAAATACTGATTATAAAAAAAGGGCTACACCAATTTAATGGTGCAGCCCTTTTAAAAAATATGAATTTTATTAAGCTTCTACTTCTTCTTGTTTCGAAGCTAATAATTTATCGTATTCTTCCTGAGAACCAACGATGATTCTTTCGTAACCACGTACACCAGTACCTGAAGGGATTAAGTGACCAACGATCACGTTTTCTTTCAAGCCTAACATATTATCGCGTTTACCTGCAATAGCTGCCTCATTTAATACTTTCGTAGTTTCCTGGAACGAAGCCGCAGAAATGAACGATTTAGTACCTAATGACGCACGTGTAATACCTTGTAAGATAGAACTTGCAGTTGCTGGTCTTGCATCTCTAACCGTGATCTGTTTTAAATCTTTACGTTTTAATTGAGAATTTTCATCTCTTAATTTACGTAATGAAACAATTTGACCTGGTTTGATTTCTGTCGAATCACCTGCATCTTCAACCACTTTCTTGTCGTACATCGCATCGTTCTCGTCGGCAAAATCCCAACGGTCAACAGCATTGTTTTCTAAGAAAATAGTATCACCCGGATCTTCAATGTGAACTTTCTGCATCATCTGGTGAACAATTACCTCGAAGTGCTTATCGTTAATTTTCACACCTTGTAAACGGTAAACCTCTTGAATACCATTTACTAAGTATTCCTGAACCGCTGCAGGGCCTTTAATTGATAAGATATCCGCAGGAGAAATTGAACCATCTGATAACGGCATACCTGCTTTCACAAAGTCATTATCCTGTACAAGGATGTGTTTAGACAATGGAACCAGGTATTTTTTAACTTCACCATCTTTTGATTCGATTGTGATCTCACGGTTACCACGTTTAACGCCACCTAAAGTTACCACACCATCAATCTCAGTTACTACAGCTGGGTTAGATGGGTTACGTGCTTCAAATAATTCGGTTACACGAGGTAAACCACCTGTAATATCCCGGGTTTTACCAGTTGCACGAGGAATCTTAGCGATAATCTGACCAGTTTGGATGGCTTCACCTTCATCAACTGAAACGTGGGCTCCTACCGGAATGTTATAACCTTTGATGAATTCACCTTTCTTATCAACGATCTGAACTGAAGGGTTTTTCGTTTTATCACGTGTATCGATAATTACTTTTTCACGGTGACCAGTTTGCTCATCTGATTCTTCACGGAAGGTTACACCTTCAATAATGGCATCAAATTGTGCTTTACCGGCAAATTCTGATAGAATAACCGCGTTGTACGGATCCCATGAACAGATTTTATCACCTTTAGTAAGTTTATCACCTTCTTTTACGAACAAGAATGCACCGTAAGGAATGTTGTTGGTTACAATGATACGTCCGGTTCCTGGTTCAACAATTTTGAACTCACCTGAACGACCTAATACTACCTGAACTGTTCCTTCTTCTGTTTGTGTATCTACAGTACGGATATTTTCGAATTCGATTACACCATCAAACTTAGCTACGATGTTAGATTCTGCAGCAATGTTTGATGCAGTACCACCCACGTGGAAAGTACGAAGTGTTAACTGTGTACCCGGCTCACCGATTGATTGTGCTGCAATTACACCAACTGCCTCACCTCTTTGAACACGTTTACCAGATGCCAGGTTACGACCGTAACATAATGCGCAAACACCACGTTTGTTCTCACAAGTTAATACCGAACGGATTTCGATACCTTCTAATGGAGACTCTTCGATCAGTTTAGCAACATCTTCGTTGATATCTTCGCCTGCACTTACTAACAATGTGTTATCCAAAGGATTATAAACATCATGTAATGAAGTACGGCCTAAAATCCTGTCGTATAATGGCTCAACAATATCTTCCTGATCTTTCAACGCAGTTGTGTACATACCTCTTAAAGTACCACAATCAACTGAGTTAACAATCATATCCTGTGCAACATCATGTAAACGACGGGTTAAGTAACCCGCATCAGCTGTTTTTAACGCCGTATCTGCCAAACCTTTACGCGCACCGTGAGTAGAGATAAAGTACTCTAATACCGATAAGCCTTCTTTAAAGTTTGATAAGATCGGGTTTTCAATGATATCACCACCTGAACCAGATTTTTGAGGTTTCGCCATCAAACCACGCATTCCGCAAAGCTGACGAATCTGCTCTTTAGATCCACGTGCACCTGAATCAAGCATCATGTAAACTGAGTTAAAACCTTGGTTATCTGAAGATAACTGAGTCATAACGAAAGTAGTTAACCTGTTGTTGATACGGGTCCAGATATCGATAATCTGGTTGTAACGCTCGTTGTTGGTAATGAAACCCATGTTATAGTTGTTTCTTACCTCTTCAACTTCTGCAGCTGCCTGTTCTAATAAAGTATGTTTTTCTACCGGAATGTTTACGTCTTGTAAGTTGAACGATAAACCTCCCTGGAATGCCATACGGAATCCTAATTCTTTGATATCATCTAAGAACTGAGAAGCACGTGCCATACCAGTCATTTTAACTACCTCACCGATAATATCTCTTAACGATTTTTTAGTTAATAACTCATTGATATAACCAACTTCTTCAGGAACCATTTGGTTGAATAATACTCTACCAACTGTTGTTTCAGTTAATTTATTAACGATCGATCCATCATTTTGCTTCACATTTACCCTTACTTTGATAAATGCATGCAAGTCTAATTCTTTCTCGTTATAAGCAATAATAACTTCTTCCGGAGAATAGAAATTCGAATCCTGTCCTTTTACAACTCTGGTTTCATCTGTTCTACGGCCTTTAGTAATATAGTAAAGACCCAAAACCATATCCTGTGATGGTACTGTAATTGGCGTACCATTTGCAGGGTTTAAGATGTTATGTGCGGCCAACATCAATACCTGGGCTTCCAAAATTGCTGCGTTACCTAAAGGTAAGTGGACAGCCATCTGGTCACCATCAAAATCGGCGTTGAATGCAGTACAAACTAACGGGTGTAACTGGATTGCTTTTCCTTCAATTAATTTTGGCTGGAAAGCCTGAATACCTAGTCTGTGTAGCGTAGGTGCACGGTTTAATAATACCGGGTGACCTTTTAATACATTTTCTAAGATATCCCAAACTAATGGATCTTTTCTATCAACGATTTTCTTAGCAGATTTAACTGTTTTTACCACACCACGCTCAATCATCTTACGAATAATGAACGGTTTGTAAAGCTCAGCAGCCATATCTTTAGGAATACCGCACTCGTGTAATTTAAGGCTAGGCCCTACAACAATTACCGAACGAGCTGAATAATCCACACGTTTACCTAATAAATTCTGACGGAAACGACCTTGTTTACCTTTCAGGATATCTGAAAGTGATTTCAAAGCACGGTTACCTTCAGTTTTTACCGCGTTAACTTTACGTGAGTTATCGAATAACGAATCTACAGCTTCCTGCAACATACGTTTCTCGTTACGTAAAATTACCTCTGGTGCTTTAATCTCGATCAAACGTTTTAAACGGTTGTTACGGATAATTACACGACGGTATAAATCATTTAAATCGGAAGTAGCGAAACGACCACCTTCTAATGGCACTAACGGACGTAGTTCTGGTGGAATAACCGGAACGATTTTAACAATCATCCACTCAGGGCGATTCTCAATACGTGTATTAGCACCACGGAAAGCTTCAACAACCTGAAGACGTTTTAAAGCCTCATTTTTACGTTGCTGAGAAGTTTCGTTAGCTGCCTGGTGACGTAAATCATAAGATAAAGTATCTAAATCAATACGTTTTAATAAATCTTCTAATGCTTCAGCACCCATTTTGGCGATGAATTTATTAGGATCTTTATCATCTAAGTATTGGTTTTCTTTAGGTAATTTATCTAAGATATCTAAATATTCTTCTTCCGTTAAGAAGTCCATATAGTTGATACCTTCTTCAGCCATTAAGCCTGATTGAATAACTACGTAACGCTCGTAATAGATAATTAAATCTAATTTTTTAGTAGGTAAACCTAATAAATAACCGATTTTGTTTGGTAAAGAGCGGAAGTACCAGATGTGTGCAACAGGAACCACTAAAGCAATGTGTCCCATACGCTCACGACGTACTTTTTTCTCCGTTACTTCAACGCCACAACGATCGCAAACAATACCTTTATAACGGATACGTTTGTATTTACCGCAATGACATTCGTAATCTTTTACCGGACCAAAAATACGCTCACAGAACAAACCATCACGCTCAGGTTTGTAAGTACGGTAGTTAATGGTTTCTGGTTTCAACACCTCACCGCTTGAGCGTTCCAAAATAATTTCTGGAGACGATAAGCTAATCGTGATTGATGTGAAATTGCTTTTTAATTTATTATCCTTTTTGTAAGACATATCTTTTTGTTTTTAGTAGCAAGTACTTAGTATCAAGTATCGAGATTGAATTAACCTTCTTGATACTCGATACTTTATACTTAATACTTAGTCTAACGTAATATCTAAACCTAATCCGCGTAACTCATGTACCAATACGTTGAACGATTCTGGTACACCTGGCGTTGGTAGGTTTTCACCTTTAACAATGGCTTCGTAAGTTTTGGCTCTTCCGATTACATCATCAGATTTAACGGTTAAGATCTCCTGAAGAATATTAGCTGCACCAAATGCCTCTAATGCCCAAACCTCCATCTCACCAAAACGCTGACCACCGAACTGGGCTTTACCACCCAATGGTTGTTGTGTAATTAATGAGTATGGTCCGATTGAACGGGCGTGCATCTTATCATCAACCATGTGACCTAATTTCAACATGTAGATAATACCTACAGTTGTAGTCTGATCGAAACGCTCACCTGTTAAACCATTGTATAAGTAGGTTTTTCCTGAAGCAGGAACTCCTGCTTTAGCGATCCATTCTTCAACCTCCTGGTGGGTAGCTCCATCAAAAATCGGTGTCGCAAATTTAACACCTAATTCCTGGCCTGCCCAAGCTAAAATAGTTTCGTAGATCTGACCAAGGTTCATACGTGAAGGTACACCCAGTGGGTTCAACACGATATCAACCGGAGTACCATCAGCTAAGAAAGGCATATCTTCATCACGTACAATACGTGCAACAATACCTTTGTTACCGTGGCGACCCGCCATTTTATCACCTACTTTTAATTTACGTTTTTTAGCTACATAAACTTTTGCCATCTGTACGATTCCTGAAGGAAGCTCATCACCTACACTGATCGCGAATTTATCGCGTTTGTAAGCACCAAGTTCTTCGTTAACACGGATACCGTAGTTGTGAAGCAACATTTTAATCATCTCGTTTTTATCATCATCAGTAGTCCATTTGTTAGGGCTAATGTGATTATAATCAAGTTCAGCTAAAATTTTCTGAGTAAATTTAGCGCCTTTAGCAACTAATAATTCTTTGTAAATGTTAAATACACCCTGAGATGTTTTTCCGTTTACAATGGTGAATAATTTGTCTACTAATTCTGCTTTTAATTTCTCAGTGATATTGTTATATCCTTTGTCTAATTTCTCAATTGCCGATTTTTCTTCAGCTTTTGTAGTTTTTTTAGCACGGCTGAATAATTTAGTATCAATTACTACACCCTGGATTGAAGGAGGAGTTTTTAAAGACGCATCTTTAACATCACCTGCTTTATCACCAAAAATTGCACGTAGTAATTTCTCTTCCGGTGAAGGATCAGATTCTCCTTTTGGAGTGATCTTACCAATTAAAATATCACCTTCTTTTACATCAGCACCAATACGGATAATACCGTTTTCATCAAGGTCTTTAGTAGCCTCTTCAGAAACGTTCGGGATATCTGGTGTTAATTCCTCTTCTCCACGTTTAGTATCACGTACTTCTAATTCAAACTCTTCAATATGCAATGAAGTGAAAACGTCATCACGAACAATACGCTCGTTAATTACAATCGCATCCTCAAAGTTGAAACCTTGCCAAGGCATGAATGCCACTTTTAAGTTTCTACCTAATGCCAATTCACCATTTTCAGTTGCATAACCTTCGCAAAGCACTTGTCCTTTAGTAACTTTCTGACCTTTCTTAACGATTGGTTTTAAGTTGATACAAGTATTCTGGTTGGTTTTTTTGAATTTAATTAAACGGTAAGTTTTGCTATCACCTTCAAATGAAACCAAACGATCATCTTCGTTACGCTCATATTTAATGGTAATTTCGTTAGCATCAACATACTCTACAACACCGTCACCTTCTGCGTTGATCAAAGTTCTTGAATCACGTGCAACGCGACCTTCTAAACCTGTACCTACAATTGGTGCTTCAGGACGCAACAATGGTACGGCCTGACGTTGCATGTTCGATCCCATCAAAGCCCTGTTCGCATCATCATGTTCTAAGAACGGAATTAACGAAGCAGCGATTGAAGTAATCTGGTTAGGCGCAACGTCCATTAAGTCTAATTTCTCAGGCTCAATAATCGGGAAGTCACCCTCATAACGCGCTTTAACACGTGGCGTGGTAAAGTTACCTTTATCATCATACTCTGCATTAGCCTGAGCAATGGTTTTACCATCTTCATCTTCTGCAGATAAATAAATAACGTCTGAATCAACAACTACTTTACCATCTTCAACACGTTTGTATGGTGTTTCAATGAAACCTAAATTGTTGATTTTTGCATGCACACAAAGTGATGAAATCAAACCAATGTTTGGTCCCTCTGGAGTTTCAATAGTACATAAACGACCATAGTGAGTATAGTGAACGTCACGTACCTCGAAACCGGCACGCTCACGTGATAAACCACCTGGACCTAAAGCCGATAAACGGCGTTTGTGAGTGATCTCTGCTAATGGATTCGTTTGATCCATGAACTGAGATAACTGGTTAGTACCAAAGAAAGAGTTGATCACTGATGATAACGTACGTGCGTTAATCAAATCAGTTGGGGTAAACACCTCGTTATCGCGAATATTCATACGCTCACGGATTGTTCTGGCCATACGGGCTAAACCAACACCAAATTGTGCGTACAATTGCTCACCTACCGTACGTACACGACGGTTAGACAAGTGATCGATATCATCCACCTCTTCTTTTGAGTTGATCAATTTGATCAGGTATTTCACAATTGCAATAATATCTGCTTTTGTTAATACTTTAACCTCATCAGGGGTATTCATTTTTAATTTACGGTTGATGCGGTAACGACCAACATCTCCTAAATCGTAACGTTTATCCGAGAAGAATAAACGATCAATGATACCACGGGCTGTTTCCTCATCAGGTGGTTCTGCGTTACGCAAAGCACGATAGATGTTTTCTACAGCTTCTTTTTCTGAGTTTGATGTATCTTTCTGTAATGTATTATATATAATGGTATAATCTGCCTGACTTGCGCCATCTTCTTTTGATAAGATGATGCTTTTTACGCCAGCTTCGATAACCATATCAATGTGTTCGTCTTCTAAAACGGTTTCTCTTTCAAGAATCACTTCATTACGGTCGATAGAAACTACCTCACCAGTATCTTCATCAACAAAATCTTCAACCCATTTTTTCAATACCCTTGCAGCCAGTTTACGACCGATGTATTTCTTTAAACCCGATTTACTAACTTTTACTTCGTCAGCAAGATCAAAAAGTTCTAAGATGTCCTTATCAGAATCGTAACCGATAGCACGTAATAAAGTGGTAACCGGGAATTTTTTCTTACGATCGATATACGCATACATCACGTTATTAACGTCTGTAGCGAACTCGATCCATGAACCTTTGAAAGGAATAACACGTGCAGAATACAATTTGGTTCCATTTGTGTGACGGCTTTGACCGAAGAACACACCTGGAGAACGGTGTAATTGCGAAACGATAACACGTTCTGCACCGTTGATAACAAACGTACCTTTTGGTGTCATATACGGGATAGTACCTAAGTACACATCCTGGATAATAGTTTCAAAATCTTCATGTTCTACATCATTACAAGAAAGCTTCAGCTTTGCTTTTAATGGAACATTGTAGGTTAATCCACGCTCAATACACTCGTGTATATCGTAACGTGGCGGATCAACAAAATAATCAAGAAACTCTAATACGAAGATATTTCTTGAATCTGTTATTGGAAAGTTTTCAGCAAACACTTTAAACAAACCTTCGCTAGAGCGATCGTCTGATGTGGTATCTATCTGGAAAAATTCTCTGAATGATTGCAATTGCACATCCAGAAAATCCGGATAGTCTATAATGTGCTTACTAGTTGCAAAATTTACTCTTTGTTCGACTGTCTTTGCCAATGGACTAAAAGATTTTAGTTTAAGAATAAACTATTTGTTTGGTTTCGTTCTAACCATGCTCATTAACCAAACAAAATGAGATGTTTATAAACAGGTAAAGACACCGACATTTTCAGTCGGTGTCTGATACATTTTTAGCTTAGCTAAGTTAAGTGATTACTTAATCTCAACTACTGCTCCAGCTTCTTCTAATTGTTTTTTAAGAGCTTCTGCTTCGTCTTTAGTAACACCAGCTTTTAATTCTTTTGGTGCTCCGTCAACTAAGTCTTTTGCTTCTTTCAAACCAAGGCCAGTTAAGTCTTTAACAAGTTTCACAACTGCTAATTTAGCGCCACCAGCTTCTTTTAAGATAACATCAAATGATGTTTTTTCTGCAGCAGCAGCAGGTGCATCACCACCAGCAGCAGGACCAGCAACTACAGCAGCAGCTGCAGGCTCGATACCATACTCGTCTTTTAAGATTTGAGCTAATTCGTTAACTTCTTTAACGGTTAAGTTTACTAATTGCTCAGCAAACGATTTTAAATCTGCCATTTTATTAAGATTTTAAAAATTTACGTAAAAATAATTTTGTTTTATTGCGAACTTAAGGTGTTCGTTAACCTTCTCTCTCTTGTAGAGTTTTAACAATTCCTGCAATTTTGCCTCCGCTTGATTTAAGCGCAGATATAACATTCTTAGCTGGTGATTGTAATAATCCAACGATATCTCCGATAAGCTCTTCTCTTGATTTCAAGCTTACTAAGTTATTCAATTGGTCATCGCCAACGTATACTGATGAATCTATAAATGCTGCTTTAAGCAATGGTTTATCAGATGTTCTTCTCAAAGCTTTAATCAACTTAGCCGGAGCGTTTGCTGTTTTTGAGAATAATAATGATGATGAACCTTTAAGGGCTTCGTATATCTCAGAAGCATCGCCATCTAAACCTTCAATCGCTTTGCGGATTAAAGAGTTTTTAGCTACTTTCATGATGATATCACCTTCGAAACATTTGCGGCGGATGTTGTTAATCTGCTCAACAGAAAGGCTAGAGGTATCAGCAATATAGAAATTGCCATACTCTTGCATTTGTCCTTGTAGTTCTAAAACTACTTCGTTTTTTTCTTCTCTGTTCATGATTAAATCCCCGCTACTGATTTTGTTTCAATTGCAATTCCAGGACTCATTGTAGAAGACACGTGAATGCTCTTAAAATAAGTTCCTTTAGCAGCAGATGGTTTTAATTTTGAAATTACCTGAATGATTTCAAGTGCATTCTCATAAATTTTATCTGCTGGGAATGATACTTTCCCTATTGAAGCGTGTATAATACCGCTTTTGTCTACTTTAAAATCAATCTTACCTGCTTTAACCTCTGTTACAGCTTTACCAACTTCGTTAGTTACTGTACCAGATTTTGGATTTGGCATTAAGTTCCTTGGACCTAAAACGCGGCCTAATTTACCTACTTTTGCCATACAAGCTGGTGTTGTGATAATAATGTCTACATCGGTCCAACCACCTTCAATTTTAGCCACATATTCGTCTAAACCTACGAAGTCTGCGCCGGCTGCTCTTGCTTCTTCTTCCTTATCAGGAGTTACCAAAGCTAAAACACGAACAGTTTTACCTGTACCGTGTGGTAAAGTAGCAATACCACGTACCATTTGATTCGCTTTACGCGGATCAACACCTAAAGATACATCAATATCAACTGACGCATCGAATTTAGTGGTAGTGATTTCTTTTACCAAAGCAGCAGCAGCCTGTAAAGTATAAGCTTTACCAGCTTCTATTTTAGCGTGTGCCTTTTTTTGATTTTTAGTTAATTTCGCCACTGTTGTAAACTGTTTTTTAATTAATTGTTCCAGGGTGCGTCACCAGAAACGGTGATTCCCATACTGCGTGCTGTTCCAGCAACCATACTCATTGCAGATTCGATTGTAAATGCATTTAAATCAGGCATTTTATCCTCAGCAATAACTTTAATCTGGTCCCAGGTCACCGACCCAACTTTTTTACGGTTAGGCTCAGCAGAACCACTCTGTAATTTAGTAGCATCTTTTAACTGGATAGCTACCGGAGGGGTTTTGATGATGAAATCGAATGACTTATCAGCATAAACAGTAATTACAACTGGCAATACTTTACCTGCTTTATCTTGGGTACGAGCGTTGTACTGTTTGCAAAACTCCATAATGTTCACCCCTTTAGCACCTAATGCAGGTCCTACTGGTGGCGATGGATTTGCCGCTCCGCCTTTGATCTGTAATTTGATCATTGCACTGACTTCTTTTGCCATTTTGTGTTTTTTGTTTATTTAAAACTCAATGTTAAATATTGGAAGCATGTAACATTTAATTCCTTAGAGCTCCTATAAAGCTTAAAGGACTGCAAAGATATGGATAATCTTACATTACTGCAATAGATAAGAAGAAATATATTTTATTATCTAGCAACTACCGCTTATAAGTTTAAAAATAAGCTGTCGCAGATAAATTAATAGTGAATTTATTTCTCTGCTAAGATACTTATAATCTGTTTTAGTTCTCCCACTATTTCTTGATCAGATAATATTGTTGATGTTTTGGGTTTCACGATACTTTTTATCACTTTTCCATCATACAGATAATAACGTGTTTCAGTAGTACTTTTTATTTTAAAATCTTTCAGGTACATTGGCTTATCGTAAAATATTTCTCTTCTGAATACGAAGAATAAGCCCTTACTATTAAGATAATAGTCTTCCTCTGCCTTACCCATTTCGCCGTAAAAAGTACAATGTATCTTTTTTAGAATATTTTTATCATAATAGCCGGTTACCTCTCCACCTTCTGCCGACATGTCGGGTGCATCCTTAGTTTTCTTTCGGTAAAACCTTAAATCTTTATTGATTGCCGAAAAGTCTGATTGTATTTTTCTGATAACGGTTGGAGTATCAATCGACGTTTTGATTGAATGATGACTTGCACTAAAACTATCAACGCCATAAAAAAACATACAAATCAAAAATAGAAGAAGTCCTTTCATAGCCGTTATGGTTTTTAAAACATCGATACCTTATTAAAGATAAACTAAAACCACTAGTGTTAATAAATTAAAATCGATGTAAAACAAAAAAGACCTCAGAAAATAAATCCTAAGGCCTTTCAAATATTTTAAATAATTTTTTACTCTTTTTCTACCTGCATGTAGTTAAGCTCAAGAGGCGTCTTACGACCAAAGATTTTAACCATCACTTTCAGTTTTTTCTTCTCTTCGTTTACCTCTTCGATAATACCTGAGAAACCGTTGAAAGGTCCATCCATAACTTTAATACCTTCGCCAACATAGTAAGGCACATTCATGGTTTCACCCTGTTCGCTCATTTCATCAACCACACCTAAAATACGGTTAACTTCTGCCTGGCGCATTGGAATTGGATTACCGGCTTTATCACCTAAGAAACCAATAACGCTATTAATTCCTTTAATGATGTGCTCCAGCTCACCATCAAGAGTAGCTTCGATTAAAACATAACCAGGATAAAAGTTACGCTCTTTGGCAATTTTTTTACCATCTTTCATCTGGTAATATTTTTCCATCGGGATTAATACCTGTGGAACCAAATGAGAGAAACCTAAACGGCTGATCTCAGCATCAATGTACTGTTTTACCTTCTTCTCTTTACCGCTAACAGCCCTTACAACGTACCACTTTAGATCGCTCATTAGTAAATATTAATTAGAAAGTGATTTATAAAAAGTATCTAACACAAATGTAGAACCTTTATCCATTGCAAAAATAACCAATGCAATAATTAAAGAAGCCACCAATACAAGAATTGCAGAACTTTGCAGTTCGCCCCATGTAGGCCATGTAACCTTATTGGTCATTTCATCGTACGATTCTTTTATAAACTCAACTACTTTAGCCATATTTAATTTATTGAATGACTGAATGAGTAAATGAGTGAATGATAATATCCGAAAGTAAACTTTCAAATTCAATCATTCACTCATTCAATTACCCAACCATTGTTTTGAGCACGGGAACAAGGATTCGAACCCTGATCAAAGGTTTTGGAGACCTCTATTCTACCGTTGAACTATTCCCGTATTTAGAAAGCAAAGTGCTTAAGTGAACTCAAACACTTTGCTTTCAGTTATTTACCTGAAACCCTTAAGGGGTTTGGGTTTATTTTAAAATTTCAGTTACCTGACCAGCACCTACTGTTCTACCACCTTCACGGATAGCGAAACGTAGACCTTTTTCCATTGCGATAGCGTTGATCAACTTTACAGTGATGGTAACGTTATCACCTGGCATTACCATCTCAGTACCTTCAGCTAGTGAAATCTCACCAGTAACATCTGTAGTACGGAAATAGAATTGAGGACGGTATTTGTTGAAGAATGGAGTGTGACGACCACCTTCTGCTTTTGATAATACATATATCTCAGCTTTGAAATCAGTGTGAGGAGTTACTGAACCTGGTTTACAGATTACCATACCACGACGGATATCAGTTTTCTCAATACCACGTAACAATAAACCTACGTTATCACCAGCTTCACCATAATCTAAGATCTTACGGAACATCTCAACACCAGTAACTGTAGATTTTAAGTTCTCAGCACCCATACCTAAGATTTCAACAGGATCTCCAGAGTTGATTACACCACGCTCAATACGACCAGTTGCTACAGTACCACGACCAGTGATCGAGAATACATCTTCAACAGGCATTAAGAATGGAAGATCAGTTAAACGTGGAGGAATTGGAATGTAGCTATCAACAGCATCCATTAATTCCATAATTTTTGCTACCCATTTAGCATCTCCGTTCAAACCACCTAAAGCAGAACCTTGAATAACAGGAATATCATCACCAGGGAAATCGTAGAACGATAATAATTCACGAACTTCCATTTCTACTAATTCTAATAATTCAGGATCATCAACCATATCCACTTTGTTCATGAATACAACCAATGAAGGTACACCAACCTGACGAGCCAATAAGATGTGCTCACGAGTTTGTGGCATTGGACCATCAGTAGCAGCAACAACGATAATAGCACCATCCATTTGAGCCGCACCTGTAACCATGTTTTTAACATAATCCGCGTGACCTGGACAATCTACGTGTGCGTAGTGACGGTTTGCAGTTGAATACTCAACGTGCGCAGTATTAATAGTAATACCTCTTTCTTTTTCCTCTGGAGCAGAGTCAATTGAATCGAATGAACGTGCCTCAGATAAACCTGCATCAGCTAAAACTTTTGTAATAGCTGCTGTTAAAGTTGTTTTACCGTGATCGACGTGACCGATTGTACCGATGTTTAAGTGCGGTTTACTACGGTCAAATTTTTCTTTTGCCATTTTATTTATAACTAATTAGTAGGTTAACTTTTTATTAATTTTTATTTATTGTTTTGATGCAATGCAACACAAAAAACCTTGTCTACCCTGCATATTAAACAGATTTAACAAAGCTTTATTATCCTGAGCCAACTATGGGAATTGAACCCATGACCTCTTCCTTACCAAGGAAGTGCTCTACCGCTGAGCTAAGTCGGCTTTTTAGTTTCCAGTTCCAGCCTTTAGTTTTACTATATCAAAACTGTTACCGATAACTGCCCACTTTCTAATTTTTATTGGAGCGGAAGACGAGGTTCGAACTCGCGACCTATAGCTTGGAAGGCTATCGCTCTACCAACTGAGCTACTTCCGCTTCTAAAAATCATTGATTGATTGAATGAAAGAATGAGAGAATTATTCCATCATTAAAACATTTGGTCATTCATTTAAAGTGTGGGGAGAGAAGGATTCGAACCTTCGAAATCTTGCGATAACAGAGTTACAGTCTGTCCCATTTGGCCGCTCTGGAATCTCCCCATTTTTTACTTCAAAATGTTAACACTTTAAAATAAAAAGAGCCTCCTATCGGAATCGAACCAATGACCTACTGATTACAAGTCAGTTGCTCTACCAGCTGAGCTAAGGAGGCTTTAAATTTTGTGCAATGATACGAAAAATCTTCATTTTTCATACTATTAACGTGTTTTTTTAAAACTTTTATCTTTTTAAAGAACAACCCTTTTCTTCTTAGCGTAACGCCGTTTCCGAAAGGGAATGCAAATATACACACTTATATTTCACTTCAAAATAAATTTGAAAAAAATAATGAAGTTATTTTAGTTAGTGCTCATCATACACCTGAAGGAGCTTAATAATCAATCTCTTAAAATCGAATATTTTTTTATGCCTGTTGTCCTTATAAACATGATTATAATCTATAATCACAATAATCAACAGAAAATAACAAATGTATTAATCTCAATAAATTTAAAATTTATATCGTGAGGGAGATTTTTTCACGGAGAATTGCTTAGAAAATTAAATTTGGTTTATAGAAATTGTACGAATAGTTTCCGATTTCTTTAAATTATTTTAAAAAACTGAGCCATAAAAGCTTTCATCTCGAGGTTGCATACAATTATTATTAATAGATTATAGAATAAAAGTCGTCATTGCGAGAAGGCTTTTTCAGCCGACGAAGCAATCTTACGACGATCGCTACCAGCGTTCGCATTAGGATTGCTTCGTTCCTCGCAATGACGACTTTATTATAACAAAAAGAGCGGCGCATTAACTGCGTCGCTCTTTTACTTTTATAATTAAGCTATTATTAATAATCAGCGGCTTCGCTCTCACTTAAAATTGCTTTATGCTCACTTAATTTTGCACGTGTTTTATCTTTATGTTTCGTAATCTGCTTTCTTAACGATTCGATGGCCAGATCTGTGGCTTCTTCAAATGATTTACATTGTTCTTTAGCGAAGAGGGTACCTCCGGGTACAATTAATTTTATCTCACTAATTTTATTAGCCTCGTCCTCTACGTTCTCTAACTTTAAATACACTTCTCCGCTAATGATCTGGTCAAAAAACTGATCAAGCTTGTTTGCTTTCTTCTGTATAAAATCTAACAACTTACTGTCTGCACTGAAGTGGATTGATTGAACTCCGATTTTCATTTTTCCTCCTTTTTTTACGCCTTTGGATGGGCTTGTTTATAAATTGTTTTTAATCTTTCGATCGAATTGTGGGTGTAAACCTGGGTTGCTGCTAAACTGGCATGGCCCAAAAGTTCTTTAATCGCATTTAAATCTGCTCCTGCATTTAACAGGCTAGTGGCATAGCTATGCCGCAGCACGTGGGGACTTTTCTTTTCATTGGTTGATACATGGTTTAGGTACGAGGTAACAATACGGTATATTAATTTCGGATATGCCGCTGCACCTGTATTGGTAACGATTAATATAAGCAAATTGTTATTAAACTTTTGCAACTTTTTTAGGTCAATGTAGGTATTTACCTGATTGATAAGCTGTTTATTTACTGGAATAATTCTTTCTTTATTCCTTTTACCCAGCACCTTTATCGTTCCTGAATACATATCAATATCAGTATCTTTTAATTGCAACAGTTCAGCCAAACGGATACCGGTTCCAAAAAGCAGTTCAATGACCAGATGATCGCGAACGGAAGGAAAACTTTCATCGAAATATTGCTCAGAATCCAGCAAATGATCCATTTTCTGCGCATCTATAAATACGGGCAGCCTTTTAGGTATTTTTGGCGCCTTAATTAAAACAGCAGGATTTTGATCAATCGCTCCGGTTCGATGTAAAAATTTATAAAAGCTTCGTAAAGCAGATATTTTTCTGTTAATGGTATTTTCTGAATTTTCCTTTTCCATTAACTCAACCAGGTAACTGCGCAGGTGAGTATGTTTTATTTCAGAAAAATCCAGTTCTAATGCCTTAATAAATACTTCAAACTGATCTAAATCTACCTGATAAGAGGTAATGGTATGTGGAGAATAGCGCTTCTCGTGAGTTAAATAGGTGATAAAACTTTTTAGCAGCATTCAATATCTTTTTGCGGGGCATTGATATGAAGTTACAAATAGTTTTGATATAAAGAAATCATTAATTAATTGTTTATTGAAATGTTCCTGATTTCTTTTTAAAAAGAAAAGTCCTTCCAATTTAACATCGGAAGGACTTTTTGTATTTATATCGTGAACAACTAAGAAGTTGTATCTAGATTCATGTTCTGAATGTAAACAGCATGTTTAATTTCAGTACGGCGAGCAACGGATTTTTTCTCGTATGCTTGGCGACTACGTAGTTCTCTCAATACACCAGTTTTTTCAAACTTTTTCTTGAAACGTTTAAGGGCTTTATCTAATGATTCGCCGTCTTTAATGTTGATAATGATCATAACGCTGAAATACCTCCTCTCGTGGTTTTTAAATTTCCCGTGTTATCGGGGCTGCAAATGTAAGCAAAATATTGAAAAATAGAAAGATTTATAAAAAGAATTTTTATTTAAATCATTAGTAGAACTTATGTGTTGTTTAGCTACATTTATATATACATAATCATATATGACAAAAGGTAAAAAAGTAGGTTCAATTATCGCAGTTATAGTTGTTATCGCATTAATCGCAATTTGTTACTACCGTTATTTCTTTGTTTTTGGTGAAGGTGTTAAAGCAGGAGAGTTAAACTATGTAGTAAAAAAAGGCTACGTATTTAAAACCTATGAAGGCAAATTAATTCAAAGCGGAATAAAATCCCGGCAAACAGGAACGCTGCAGAACAACGAATTCGAATTCTCTATCGCTAACCAGGAAATTGCTGAAAAAATGATGGCCAATAGTGGTAAGTTTTTCGAATTACACTACAAAGAATATAAACACTCCCTACCATGGCGGGGATTTAGCGTTTATGTGGTTGACAGCATTTTAACTTCGAAAGACATACCGCAATAAGCTTAGAGCGAAAAGTCCAAAGACTAAAGCCCTGGGAAGATAGTTTAGTCACCACACCTATTTGCTTTGGTCTTTAGTCTTTAAGCTTTTAACCTTTCTTAGGTACCTTCGCTCCTGCTTTTTTGGCTTCGGATAGCCCTATAGCAATTGCCTGCTTTTTGGATGTCACTTTTTTACCTGATCCGCTCTTAAGCTTACCTTCTTTCATCTCATGCATGGTTTTTTCTACTTTCTCACCAGCTTTTTCTGAATACTTTGCCATAGCTTTAGTTCATTAGTTAGTATCTCTAATCGATTAATTGTTTAAATCGGCTAACTGACGCCAAACGCCAAACACTAAGCGCCAAACTACTTTAGTCTTTAGTCTTTAGTCTTTAGTCTTTAGTCTTTAGTCAAAACATTGGCAATTGAAAGTTGGTTTTGAAAACTTTAAAACAAAAAATCCGGAGGTAGTTAAACCATCCGGATTACTCATAATATATTTGGTTTGTTGTATATAAGGTTGAAGACGTAAGGCTTAGGGTATAAGGTTCAACGCATATAGCCCTAAACCTTCTACCTTAAAACCTTCTACCTTGATAATATTTCTCTGGCAATTACAATCTTTTGTATTTCCGATGTTCCCTCGCCTATTGTACACAACTTGCTGTCGCGATAAAATTTCTCAACCGGAAAGTCTTTGGTATAACCATAACCCCCAAATATTTGAACCGCTTCAGTTGCTACCCTTACCGAAACCTCTGAGGCAAAATATTTCGCCATGGCCGATTCTTTTGTCATAGGTAAATGCCTGTTCTTTAAATCTGCTGCCTGGCGGATCAATAATTCTGCTGCTTCAATCTCTGTAGCCATATCAGCCAGTTTAAAACTAATGGCCTGAAAGCTGGAGATTGGCTGTCCAAACTGCTGCCGTTGTTTCGAATAGGCTACTGCTGCATCAAAAGCACCTTTTGCAATTCCTAAAGCCAATGCGGCAATAGAAATTCGTCCGCCATCTAAAACTTTCATGGCCTGCTTAAAACCTTCGCCAACATTGCCCAATAAATTGGCTTTCGGTACACGGCAATTATCAAAAATCATTTCTGTGGTTTCTGATGCGCGCATGCCTAGTTTATTTTCTTTTTTGCCCGCTGTAAAACCTGGTGTACCACGTTCTACTATAATGGCCGAAATCCCTTTCGAGCTTCCCTGCTCCCCTGTTCTTACCATCACAACCGCAATATCTCCGCTTTTGCCATGGGTAATCCAGTTTTTTGCGCCGTTTATAATATAATCGTCGCCATCTTCAATAGCAGTGGTCATCATTCTTAAGGCATCCGAACCTGTATTTGCTTCGGTTAATCCCCAGGCACCAATCCATTCGGCAGTAGCCAGTTTCGGTAACCATCTTTGTTTCTGTTCTTCGGTCGCAAAGGCCAGAATATGGCCGGTACATAAAGAGTTGTGTGCGGCTAATGATAAGCCGATTGAACCGCAAACCCGCGCCACTTCTACAATCACATCTACATATTCCTGGTAGCCCAATCCGGAGCCTCCATATTCTTCCGGAACCAAAACGCCCATTAAGCCTAACTCTCCGAGCTGTTTAAACAATCCGACAGGAAAATGCTGTGCTTCATCCCATTCCATGATATGTGGACGAATGTTTTTCTCTGCAAAATCGCGGACCATGGCCTTTACGCTCTGCTGAGTTTCTGTTTCTGAAAAATCGAAGCTTACGCTCATTAATTTATATTTTAAAGTTAGTTGAGGCAATTATAAACAATTATTTGATAGTTAGTTACCATTAAATATTTGTGCAATTACAGAATGAAATGGTATTCGGTTCAATTAGTTTATCGGTTAATTTTAAACCTTGAAATTAACAGGGAAAGTTTTTTCTATTTTTTTACAATTTTAGCCGAATAAGCTAATTATGGTGCATAATGGACTATTTTTAAATCTTGCAAGCAATTAACTCCAATAATTAACTTGAACAGGAATGCATAACTTTAAATTGGTTATCTTCTTTTTGGAAATCAGGTACAGAGCGTTTGTCACTATTCAGTCCTGCTCTCCACTTTACTCCGTTTCACTTCGTGTTCGTTCCGATCAGGTTTAGGTGGCACGGCCGATACTATGATTTGAGGTTAACCAGCATTGCCCCTACATGATTAAACCTGATTGAAACGAACACAAATCCCGGTTTTTTTTAATCGGTGAGTAATTGTAAAACAGGGCTTTCGTAACCGATTAGCACTGGTATTGCTTTCCAAGTCACAATTAAAATTTTAGCTTTAAGAGACTGTTTAAATTTTTATAACGTTTAATTAACCACCTAAGAACATCTAATTCATTAAATAATCCTACCATATAAGGAATATAAGAAAATGTAAGCTTATATGGTCCTTAAATATCTTATATGGTCAAAAAAAAACAATGAATATCAGTTGTTTACATAATATCATTATAAGAATGCCTTTTCAGCCGACGAAGCAATCTTTATAGTATGGATCACTGGATGATAGATTGCTTCGTCGTTCCTTCTCGCAATGACGAATTTTTGGAGGCTGTCAATGATAGCATAATGGATTGCTTTTATAAATGCGCTGAAATGGTCTTCGACTACGCTCAGACTGACATACGAAATAAATTTTATTTAATTTTAAACAGGCGCTAAGTTTAAGTTTCTAAAAAGAAATATAAGGCGTAATCTTATCAATAACCTGTTGGTTTAAAATGATGATCTTTTTTAAATCGGATGGGTTAGCATAATTGCCATGCTGTTTACGGTATTGAATAATGGCATTGATCTGTTTGAAAGAAAGATATGGATTGCGCTTTAAATCGTTAAAAGTTGCTGTATTGATATTTATTG
Organism: Pedobacter sp. D749; assembly: GCF_019317285.1. Taxonomy (NCBI): domain Bacteria; kingdom Pseudomonadati; phylum Bacteroidota; class Sphingobacteriia; order Sphingobacteriales; family Sphingobacteriaceae; genus Pedobacter; species Pedobacter sp. D749. Next base: position 645,231 of record NZ_CP079218.1, on the reverse strand, counting down.
TTTTTAATGGAACATTGCTGATTTCAATCTGATCTTTAATTTCAGCATACTTACTGGAATCTAAACCGTAAACTTCAAGAAGTTGTTCTTTTTTGTAAAAACCGCCTAAACGTTCACGGTATTTAATAATCCTAAGTGCAAAAGTTCCACCAATCCCTTTAATCTCATCCAATTGCATCGAGTCTGCCTTATTAATATCAACAATCACAGCAGCTTTTTTAGCATATTCCTTTTTTTCAAAAGGTACATACTTCCTTGAGGCATTGATGGGCTGATCGGGTATGTTAACATAAGGCAATATCCTTTTATACATATCCGGAGAAATGGTATACATTTTCTGAAGATCTTCGGCTTTGTAAAATTTGCCGCCTTTAGCGGTATAATTTATAATTGATTGTGCCTGTTTTGCAGATAAGCCTAAAGTTTGCCAACCTTCTGCATCTAAGGTGTTGGGATTGAACTTAAAAAGTTTAATTATTTTTCGAGGGTTAGCGTCTTCAATCCGATCGCGAACAGTATTGGGATATGCCTGATCTGTTATACTGATCTGCTGAATTTGTGCTAAAAGATTCGGATCATCGCTCGAAATTGGCTGATAGTAGCCATATATCGTTGGAATGGCTTTAATTACAACAATAATAGAGACAAGAAACAACAATCCGTTGAACTCACTTTTGCTAACACCAAAATTTTTGTTAAACCAAATTCTCATTGATGCGATATGACATGTGTATTATAAATATAAATCTTATTTTTGGGATTGCAAAACAGAATAGGTTTTGCCTATCAACAATCTAAGAATTTATATGAAGATCATAACTACATCTGAGTTTGCGAAAGCAACAAAGATAGATAAGCTAGGTGTACCGGGTTTAGCAGGTTTGATGATGGAGATCATGAAACTGAACGACATTAATGACGTATTTGCTCAAAATCAACATTTTAAAGGCTTAGAGTTTGTAGACAAGATATTAGAAACCATTGGCGTTTCTATAGAATTTGATGATGATGATTTAAATTGTATTCCTAAAACAGGCCCTTTTATCGCCATTGCAAATCATCCTTATGGTGGTGTAGAAGGTTTGGCTTTAGTTAAACTATTGTGTACGGTTAGGCCGGATGCTAAGGTAATGGTAAATTTCATTTTGAAAAAAATACCAAACCTTGATGAATTTTTTGTTGCGGTAAATCCTTTCGAAAATGTGCAGCATTCTTCAAGTATCAGTGGATTAAAAACTACTTTTGATTTGCTTAGAAATGGAATCCCAATTGGTATTTTCCCTGCAGGAGAAGTTTCTACCTTTAAATTAGATGCTCAGCAGGTAACGGACAGGATGTGGCATCCTGTTGTTGGAAAACTGATTGCTAAAGCAAAAGTACCTGTTGTACCTATTTATTTTCATGGTAATAACGGTGTTTTCTTTAACATTTTGAGCTTCATACACCCTACCCTGCGCACAGCAAAATTACCTTCTGAATTTTTAAATAAACATGGGCGCACCATTAAGGTACGGATTGGTAAACCAATAGCCATATCTGAAATTTCGCACATGAACAGCAGCAATAAACTGATGGACTTTCTAAGAGCCCGTACGTATGCGCTTGGTATTGGTTTAGATACAGAGAAGAAACTCTTTAACCCATTAAACTTATTTAAAATTAAAAAGAAACCTGCTGAGGTAATTGAAGAAACTTCGAGGCTTTTGATTAAAAATGAAGTAACGCTTCTGGAAGATTTCAGGGTTTGGACGGAGAAAAATTATGAGGTATATATTGTTCCGACTTTAAAAATCCCGAATATTTTAAGAGAAATTGGCCGTTTACGGGAAATTACTTTCCGCGAAGTGGGCGAAGGTACCAACAAAAAAATCGATCTCGACAATTACGACATCTACTATAACCACTTATTTATATGGGATAAGGATTTAGAAAATATTGTAGGTGCCTACCGTATTGGTAAAGGTGATGAAATTTTAGAAAGCATGGGTCGCCGTGGTTTCTACCTTTCTGAACTTTTTAAAATGAAAGATCAGTTTTACCCCATGTTAAAGCAGGGTATCGAGTTGGGCAGATCGTGGATCAGAAAAGAATACCAGGGCAAGCCACTGCCATTGTTCTTACTGTGGAAAGGAATTTTAAAATACCTAATCGATAACCCGCAGTACCGTTACATGTTCGGTCCGGTAAGTATCAGCAACAATTTTTCGAAATTCAGCAAGGCCTTAATTGTAGATTATATTACCAAAAACCATTTCGATTATGAGATGGCCAAATATGTGAAGCCAAGAAACAAATTTAAAGCCGATCTTTTACCAATTTCGACGGATACATTGGTTGATAGCAGCGAGTCTTTTAAAGATCTGGATAGCATAATCGGAGACATTGAAAATTCACATATTAAAGTACCGGTGCTGTTGAGGCAGTACATGAACCTGAATGCGAAGATTATCTCATTTAATATCGATCCTAAATTCTCTGACTGTCTGGATGGTTTCTTAGTGGTTGATACGCATAATATTCCACCAGAAATGCTCGAAAAACTCGGCAAAAACCTGTAAATTAATTCAATAAAAAAACCCAGACATCCATCTGGGTTTTTTATTATCAACTAACCTAAACTTTATAAATACTAACCAAATATTTATGCCACAAAAGTAGACTCATGTTATTAAATTCATGTTAATGAAATGTTATTTATAGAATTTTATTCCTTACAATTTCTTAATTGATTAATACACTCTTATTCATATTATTCCATTATCTTTAGGTACTCTGTATGAGCTATGATAAACATTCTTCTTCGCGAGAACCGAATGTTTCCCACCCTTATATTTAGCTCAAATAAAAAATCATTTATCAGGTTGGTTCTCTAATGGAATCAATTTTGAACTATAATTATGACAGTCATTTCTAAAGAGAATTTTTCAAAGGCAACAGGCATTTGTAATATTCCAATTCCTGGTCTTGCTTCCTTTTTAATGAAGTTCTTAAAGATTAACGACTTCAATGGAATTATTAGAGATGCTAATACTTTAGAAGGAGAAAAATTTGCCAATCATATCCTGAATGTTCTGGGCGTTATTATTCAGATCAGCGATGAGGATTTAGCCAACATTCCAAAAGAAGGTGCATTTATTGCGATTGCAAATCATCCCTACGGTGCGATAGAATCATTAGCATTATTAAGTATCCTTGCCAATCACCGACCAGACACAAAGTTTATGGGAAATTTTCTGTTAAAGAAAATCCCAAATCTGGAGAAATGTATTATCGCGGTAAATCCGTTCGAAAAAGTTCAGGATTCATCAAGTATCAGCGGATTAAAAACAACTTTAAAAGCTTTAAAAGACGGCTGCCCAGTTGCTATTTTTCCGGCAGGCGAAGTTTCTTCCTATAAATTCAGAAAAAATCAGATTACCGACCGCGAATGGCATCCCGTGGTTGGAAAAATCATCTCCAAAGCCAATGTACCAATACTACCAGTTTATTTTCACGGCAATAATGGCATCTTTTTTAGCCTGCTGAAATTTATACACCCTTCTTTACAAACAGCAAAGCTAATTTCAGAGTTATTCAACAAAAATGGTCACCAGTTAAAAATCAGTATCGGCAAACCCATTTATTTGAAAGAAATAGCGTGTAAAGATTGTAATATCTCACTTTTAAAACATTTAAGAGAAGAACTTTATGCACTAAAAAATTAATCCTATTTGAATTTACGAAAATCCAATGTTAATTCTCCGTTAAGCGCTACCCCATTGTTCACATAAAGAAATTGTTGCTTTTATGTTAATAATAGGTAAATTTAATGTAACCAAATATGGAGCATTTTGAAAAGAGGAATTTACACATATATTTTGAGGACCATTTTGTTCGTTTTCCTGATGATGAATACCGTCATCTCGAAGGGACAGCATTATTCTTTCGATTTTTATGATGGAACTTTCAACTTTAATGTAGATTCTTCAGTCGTTTTTCCTATACCTAAAACAGCTACAACATCAGCTGTTTCTAACTTTTACAGCCGCATCTCTTCTGGCCAATATGCGCCGCTTATTTCCTCTTTAGAAAAATACCAGAAAAAATATCATTTAAACGACTGGATTTATTATCAACTGATCCGTAAGACAGCTGAACAGATTAGTCCGAAAGCAGATAATTATTTTGCTTATACTTTATATAAATGGTTTTTACTGAGTAAATGCGGCTACGATGCACGGTTAGCTGTAGGGAATGATCAGGTTATCTTTTATGTAAGGAATGAAGAGGACATTAGCGATATTCCATTTTTCATGATTGACAACAAAAAGTTTATGTGTTTGAATTATCATGATTATGGCAAACTATTTAAACAGGCCGATGCTTACAAGCCCGTTAAAATTTCGATTCCGGAGGCTAAAAATCCTTTTTCTTATAAGGTAACCAGAATGCCCGATTTTAAACCGGAAAGTTACCAGGAAAAAGATATCGAATTTAGTTACCGTCAAAAAATCCATCATTTTAAGTTAAAAGTTAATGAAGATGTACAAACCATTTTTAAAAATTATCCGGTAGTAGATTTTGAAAGTTATTTTAATATTCCGCTGAGCAGGGAAACATATAGCTCTCTTATTCCTACCCTGAAAGAAAACCTGAAACACATGGATCAGAAAAAAGGTGTTGATTACCTCATGAGATTTACCCGTTATGGTTTTTTATACGAAGATGACGATGAAAACTTTGGCAAAGAAAAACGTTTCTCGCCTGAACAAACCTTATTAAGTACCTACAGCGATTGCGATGACCGGGCCGCATTATTTTTCTATCTGGTAAAGGAAATCTATAACCTGCCGATGATTGCCCTGCTCTACCCTAAACATTTAACTATCGCCGTACAGTTCGATAAACCAATTGGCGAACCGGTTACTTATAAAGGCAGGAAGTATTCTTACTGTGAGCCTACACCACAGGCACAAAACTTAAAAATCGGGCAACTTTCTTCAAATTTCAAGAACAGTAAATATGAAGTGGTTTATGCCTACGAGCCTGTTAAGAAATAGGAATTCGTATTAAATAAAAAAAACAAACATTAAATTAATGTTAAAAGAATATTAATTTATCAATAACAGACTGATTCATGAGCTATTTAAGGTAATTTAGACCCTTTATATTTGAGTTAAATCTAAAACCTTGTCTATGTCTGCTGTTATCTATACTGTTATAAAAGAATTTTTTGTTGAGGTAAACGGCCACGCCATAAAGGCTAGAATTATGTCGCCTATAAATGACGACAAAATTTTCGTTTTCAAAATCAGTTCATTTTACAAAAGCAAAACTGATGCTGATGCCTATGAACCGGCATCCACATTTACTTCTTATGCAAATGCAGAGCGGCATTTACTTCAATACCTGGAAGGTTTCCAGAATACACTGGATCTGGGTGGAGGCATCGCACCAGGAAATAGTTTTTAGCCATTTTCTTTATCATCTTTCTCAGGTGGAAGTTCTGACTGGATTACCTCCTCTTCAAACTCCTTTTTGTCTTTTTGGTTTCTTATGATCAGATAAGCAATTAAAATAATGACCAGAACTGCAACGCCGATTACTATTGGGTAATTCATATTTGTTCGATTAAATGCTAACCTATGTGATTTAACCTAAGTTATAAGAAATATTTTATATGTTAAGCAGTCAGCCATGTGTTAACATAATCATAATATTAATTTAACTTTCCAATTCTTTACCTTTGGAAAAACCCATAAGTTTTAATGAAAAAGAATAAATCTAAGTCGAAAAATCATTCGACAAGCAAAAAATTACGTAAAGAATTAGAATCGAAATTGGCCCTTGCATTTAACGAACTTGTTATCCAATACGGCAAAGCGAAAAAAACGGATAAAGTAATCGAAAAATTTGCAAAGCAATTAACTAAAAAAGTTACTTTCCATACTCAGGATGATTCTATAACGCCATACATCAAAGAAGAGCAAATTACTCCTGCAGCTCCGAAGGTAAAAACAGCTAAACCTGTTGCAGAAAAGAAAGCAGTAAAAAAAGAGCCGATAGCGGAGTAAATTAAAATTCAATTAAGCGAACACGGCCATAAAAGCTTTTTTATAGCATATACCAGTTTTAAAGAAAAAAGCAGGATAATTTTCTAATGGAAATTACCCTGCTTTTTTTGCAACTGATTTGTTTGATCAGCTGGCACTTAATTAAAAGTAACGGTTTGTCTTGCCCACTCTCCTGCACACTCTAAACCAACCAAACGACACTCTAAATAATAAGTTCCAGGAGTACTGTGCGTCCATTCCTGTTGTGCCGAATTACTAAAACTGCTTACTGGCAATACAACATTTAAACTTTGGTCTAACATTCTCCATTCATAGTAACCGCCATTGTACATGGCTCCGGCGGTACTGATCACTTCGCTACCTGCTGAATTGGAAGATGGACCATTGATTACATTTTTAAATGTGCTCACAAATGGCGTGATTACTGGTGGATATAAATATTGGGCAGCAATTACATCATAAGAAGAGAAGCTCGACCACGTGTTTGATGTACCTAACCTACCTGAATTCATTACTGAATTAGGGTCGTTACCGGGATCTCCATTATTAGGTGTACCTGGGATCGGATTTGCACCTACAGCACTTCCACCAGTACCTTCCGCCTTCCAATCCGTATGTCTAAAACCAAGGCAGTGGCCAATTTCGTGTACTAACATATAAACATCTTGCTCGTGGCTTCTAGGAATACCATTATCTTGCACGTTACTATTAACATTATTTGTAAAAGGGTTTACCATCAGAATTGCTCCAGCAGTACCAGATGTGGTAGGAAGTTGTCCCTGCCCAAAAACACCAGTTCCTAAATTCGATTTTTTTATAGTAATTGTAGGTGTCACCGAATTCGTATACGGAGGATAAAATTGACTATAGGAATGGATAAGGTTAATCCGACAGTTGCCAATTGCATTCCAGGCAGCAACAGCTTCCCTGATTGCATAGTGCCATCTGATATCGTAATCTTCCGTTGTAATGATCACATTGGTTAAATTTCCCTGAAGTAAATTATTTGCATTTGCCTGCGCTATTTTACCACCAGTATTTGTTGCTTTTTCAATATTTTCAACTAGTGATTTCTTCAAAATCAGGATATCACCTTCCACCACGTAGTAATCGCCAGATTCTTTAATACCATCTGTTTGAAAGCCCATTTCTTTGATTTTTGCAAGTGCAGTAGCGTCAACTTCTGCTTTGCTTTCAGTCGCGATAACAGAGGGTTCAGATTTTTTACATGAATAGATGCTTAAGGTTAGCAGCAAAGCTGCCAAGCCCACTTTCCTGGAGAATGAGCTTAAAATAGATGTTTTTTTCATAGTTAGGTTTTCCTTCAAACAAGTTAACCATCTTAGTGTTAAGCTATAATGAATAAATCATTAAGTTTAATCTAATAAAAAATACAAATTATACAACAGATATCGCCAATAATAAACAAACAAAAAATACATTAAATTAAACAATATACCTGCATTTTTTATAAGATATTAATTCATTTCATCTATTTTAATACAGTACAACATTGATAGATTAAAATTAGTGTATAACAACATGAAATTGCTTACCCTTTCTTTACCTGTTGTTTACCCTTTCTGTACACCAAGTTAACCCCAGGGTTACCCTTTGCTTACCTTTTCTCTACCTATTTATTACCTAGAGGGTAAAGGATTGGTAAAGATGAGGTACAGGAGAAGTTATTATGGGGATAATCTGGTAACCATAAAAGGTAATTATATCCTCTGAAGCCATTAATTTTATGGTTAGTGGCTAAGTCTTCCAAATAATTATTTGGAAGACTATCATCCAATCGACATTCGATAGAACTCATTCACCCCCAGGTAAGACAATCTACTTCCTATGGATGTGCCGCTGTATATACGTAATAGTTCCCGTCCAATATTAGGCTTCTGTTTGTTTGGCAATATCACCCGAACTAAATCCACCTCCATATACATTTTCTGTTTGTAAGCCCCATATTTGCCACCGACTTCCTTTTCGCAGTTCACCCAGACACCCTTGTTTTAAGCTAACACTTCCTACTGCAGAGCGGTTCTGGATTCTAACTTTATAGTTTATTGCCTTGCGCTGCGCACCAAAAATAAAGCCAGATATAGCTATCTGACTTTATAATATTATTTAACAATTAGAACTTCTAATCTAACGCCCCAGACGAGCGAATGGAAATGCTTAAAATAAAAAAATCAACTTTTGTAGACATGGCAAATTATCATTCTACGTAAACCCAACCATAGTTCCTGCATTTTTAAACCTATCCGAAGCCAAAAAATATTATAAACTGACTGCCGATTTATATTGCGTTTACCAATAATTTATCGGGTGATTGACAAGTATTATCTCAAAGGTCATAATTACAAACTCAAAGGTTATTGTTTTACTTTAGTTAACCATTATTGTTAGTTGTTTATGGATATGTTATTTTTTCACCTATTGGTGCAATACTTGCTTTAAATGTTTTAACTATTGTGACAGGATTTGAACCATTTGGTGGAGTTACTAAAAAAGTATATCGTACACAAACACCATTAAGATCAGTAGCATTATAATTAGATGTCCCTCCTCCACTAATATCTTGACGATGTTGAACTTTAAAGGCGATAAAACGATCATTTTTAATTTCTGAACTACTCCCATACATATATACTTCGTCGCTCACAATATCTCGCCCTGAAAATTTAGGAAGCGTATAAGAAGATAGATTATATGAAAAATATTCTCCAGCTATGAATGGAACTATTGTTGTTTTTTCAATACCGTTCCAGGTTACGCCAACTGGTTTTCGAATAGGAATATTAGCCCCTTGATACCAATATCTATGCCTATAAGGTACTAACAAGTCCGTTCTTATAAGGTTAACTGTAGTTCCATCATTTGTAACTTCTGGATTATAAATAATATTATCCGTATTTTCATAATCAAGATAAATTAAGCTATGATCATTTATATATTTTTTTGGAGTAGATTGAGTTTCAAGTGAGTTAAGCAATTCAGTAAAAACATGTACTACCGGAGATTTAGTAATATTTACAACACCCATAATTTTATTATAGTTTGGTATATATCCAACTGTATTCGAATTCGCCGATCCTGGCATTGCTAAAGTAGTACTTAGGATACCACTATTATTTGTTATTGAGCCCGTTAAATTAGTTTCTACTTTTAATTTTAAATCAACTACTTGAGGGCTACTAGCAGACCCACCTAATATCGCACTAAAAAACCCTTTAACCGCACCACTTAATCCGCCTTTAATACCATCCTCTATAGACTTTGTAACATCTGTTCCAAAGACTTTTGATTTAGGTAGATTTAGTGCTTGTATCCCCTTAAAACCAGCTACATGAATAGCCGTATTTCCTAAATTACCCAATAAACTACCTAAGTTAAAACCACCAGAATTTGCAGTACCAACTGTACCGTTTAAAGTTCTATTTGACGTTCCATTTAGAACGATTTGTGATAAATTAGTTGAAGACACATTCCAAACAAAGTTTAAATTCTCATGATTGGCGTTTGCAATATATGGATCATATGCTAGTTCATATTGACAAGCATACCAAGCACCGGTTGATAGTATTTGATAATTTTGAATTTTTGTTACAGATTTTTGTACATTTTCAGGCTCAATAATCTCTTTAGAAAAATTCATTATTGAAGACGCATATCCACCAGATATCCCTAATCCATCACTAAAGTACGAAGATGCATACGGGCTTCCGGGAGGTAGATACAGGTAAAAGCGTATTATTCCTCTATACTTGTTGTAAAGTGCGAAAAAATTTGGAGATGTTACTTGTGTAGGGCTAAAAGTATTATAGACCAGATTCCAACCATCAGCCTTTTTATAATCAAAAGCAATTTCATCCGGGAATAACTGATTACTGCCAGATGCCCATGGGACCAAGATAGGCGGTAAACCCACTGGGGTAGGCATATAATCAGTTGTTTCCCAGTCAAAAACATGAGTTGGAATAACTGCCATTTTATTTGGTATTTTTAAAGTAGCAGGCTCCGTGAGGGGGCTACTTTCTTTCTTACAGCTTACTATAGCTGCAGACAACATAATCGCAACTATTGCAATCTTGAGCGCTTTAATTTTTAAGTTTTCCATCAACTAAAAATATATGATGAATATTAAAACGATATTAACTAAACATCAAGTTAAAAGACTAAAACTAATGCTTAAAAATACATTATACACGAAATATAAAATACAAAAAGCCAGATATCTCTATCTGGCTTTTTGTATTTTATATTCTTGAAGACTTAATAAACGCTAGTTTGAGGCGTAAAGTTAGCCCAACCTGCTGTCCAGTCTGAAGTACCAAATGCGCCACGGTGAGTTACCACATCAAAACCAGTTAAGCCTGTAAAGCTAGCACCTGTTAATAAAATTGATCCGGTATTTAAAGTGAATTTAGGAGTACCACCTAAATCAAAAATAGTTTCATCAATACCTAAATCTTGCCATTTTCCATAAGTTTCGTTTGCGAATGACGTTGTTTTAAACCAAACATCAATTGCCTGCGTACCAACATTACCAGTTGATTTCGTTTCAACCCCAATTGGATTTGGAAATGTTGTTGTACCACCAGTACCGTAACCATTTGCCCCCCAACCATCAACACCTGCCAAAACAATATTTTTTAATACCAGCTCGCCATTTGCAGCATTAGCCAATGTGGTTGAACCATCTATAAACAATCCATTAGGATACGCTGTAAATACAGAATTGTAAATTTTTATTTTATTATTCCTTCTCAAATGCATTGCATTTTGAAATTGAGTTGAAATAGTTTTTGTTCTGTCTTTCTTTGGGCCAATAATTGTTACGTTCGAAAACTGAGCAGATGTGTAAGGTGCAACGCTTGATCCAGTTCCATCGTTATCAACTTCAAAACCATTAGAACCAGATTGATCGGCAGAATTTGCATCGCGGATACCAATAGCAAACTGAACAGTACCACGGAAACCAAAATCAACGTCAAAGTCATCATCAAGACCACGATACGCAATTAAGTGTTTTGCATTTACAGTTCCGCCAAACCATTCAAAAGCATCATCTAAACCATAAGAACACTGTACATAATCAATTACAGTTCCCGAACCTACTGAGCCCATAGTTAAAGAGTTAACCTCTTGGTTTGGATTAATCGGTGTACCAGCATAATCAATTCTAACATATTTTAAAATACCAGAGTTATCAGTATCAACAGTACCACCGTGCCAGCCTTCGTAAGCTCCTTCTAATTCGGCCTCACCACCTGCTTGATTGTTAGTTGCTTTTCCACATAACACCACACCACCCCAGTCTCCTGGCTCACGTAACCCTGCAGCACGTTCCGATGTAAAAATAATTGGTTGAGATGCAGTACCTTCAGCAATTAATTTATTTCCTCTTTGTACTACTAAAGTACCTTTTGTTTCCCTATCGCCGATGATCACCGTACCTGCTTCAATTTCTAAAGTAACTCCTTCAACTGCCGCTAAACCAGCTTTGTTTTTGGCATCTCTACCCACTCTAACAAAACCATTAAGTCTGTAAATTTTGTCTTTAGTCCATTTAGTATTTGTCGTAATGCTTCCATTCGCAACTTCTACTATTGGTTTAGTAAATCCTGTAGTTGGATTTGTACCTGGGCCAGATCCGTTACCAGAATTATATCCTGCTTCATTGTATTCGATAATAGTTGTTCTTTTACATGAACTAAAAATTAATGTCCCTGCCAAAACAAATACCATTGTTTTGAATCCGTTAGTACCAAATTTTGGCTTGTAAAGCTTTTTCATATTCATTTTTCCTATTTTAAGTCTTTATTTTTTTATTTAAAATATTTTGTAAGAAAGTGTTAATCCGAATTGACGGCCACTTTTAAATTGTGCAGTTACCTGATCTTCTGATTGATCAAATTTTCCATCTTGATTTCCGTCTTGCATCAATGTAAAGTTCTGATTGAGCAAGTCGTTGAAGTTGGCTTTTAACGATAGTTTATTAGTGAAGTTTTTTGTCACAACTAAATCAACTACATTTCTCGGCATTTCATAAATATCCCTGATCAGATCTGTACCAACAAATGCAATACGTTTTCCAGCAACATTATAAAGCAGGTTAACTTGAAATTTAGATTTAATGTTATTATAGAATATAGCCGCGTTTAAAATATATGGAGATTGACCTTGCATCGGACGATTATTTGATTGTCCAATTGCGTTGGCACCATCAAACATTACTTTACTATTAATGTAAGAGGCATTTAACAAAATTGTGATGTCATTTAAAAACTTACTTTCACTTAATCCTGCAAGTGATTTACGCATTTCCAGCTCTACACCTATATTTCTAACGTTCTGAGCATTATTGAAATTAAAAGATTGTGCATTAGAACCTGGTATAGCAGTCATCTCAATCGCATCTTTAAATTTTTTATAGAAACCTGAAATACTGATCAGTTCGCTTGTCGAAGGATAGAATTCATATTTTAAATCATAATTATCAATCTTTGCTGTTTTTAAATTTGGGTTACCTGCAACATTGAAATTCTGATCAAAATCATAAAATGAAAAAGGAGCGATTTCTCTGAATTCCGGTCTGTTTAATGTTTTACCATAAGCCAGCCTGAATAAAGATTTTTCGTTTATATTGTACTGTACATTTGCAGAAGGAAGTACCCTTGTAATATCATTATTAACATTAACGGGGCCTCCAGTATCAAAACTGTTCAGTTTTTGAACGTTATTCTCTACTCTTGCACCTGCAACTATTGTTAGTTTGTCTTTATATGGCAAAACAAAATTTGCGAATCCAGCTAATAGTTTATTTGAAGCATCATAATTATCGTAAGGATTAGATTTCTCGTCTAGTCTGATTCCTGTAGTTGTATTGATATTTTTCCAATCAAAAAGCTCACTTATAGTTCCTTTCAACAATGACTGATCAAAATTTAATGAATTAGCCCTTACATACCCGATGTTTCTTGAAGAAAATGTTCTTTGTTTATCTTCATAATAACCGCCAACTTTTATCGAAGGCTTAAAACCTTCAGATTTTGGAGCAAGTGCCTGTTCTACATTAAATGCACCAGTTTTGATGTCCTCATTCATTTTGGAATAAAATCTTCCCAGGAACTCTGGTTGGGCACCGCCAGTTGGCACAAAAATATTGTATGTACCATCTCCATTAGCGAGTGTTCTGTAACGTGAATAATCTGGCTGGTCTCTAAATGATTTACTGTAACCTAAAACCCAGTCAAATTTTGTATGCTCTTCATTGAATTTATGAACACCCGATAATTGTCCGGAATAGATGCCACGATATAAAACATTCGATGCATAATTGGCATACTCTTGCTGCTTTTCAGACCCCAGGCGACTAACATATTGTGATGTACTTAATTGATTGTATAAGTTTTTGAACTCGAAAGTATTGTTGTTATCTAATTTAAAAGCCCAGTTGTGCACAACCCCTAAACGAACATTGTAGGTGTATTGATCATCATTATACCTGTAATTTTCTTCAGCAATTTTTGAAATTGGATCGTAAACCTCGTAGTTTCCTCTAAAAACAGCATTATTTGTTTTGCTATTACTATAGGTAACCGCTGTAATATTTCCCAATAACTTATTGTTAATGTTAAATCGCTTGCTACCGTAGATATTTAGTTTTTGATCCAAATTAGCAGTATTAACATCAGGTACCCAGTTATTTCTGAGTGCATGCCCCGCAGCATTTAATTTGTTCGCACTAACCTGGTTTAAATTTGAAGGGAAATTAACAGGTAGATCATTTTCACCTGTATTGAAGCCAGTAAAGTATAAGTTTCCAGTATTAGTCCTCTTGAAATCTTTGAAAGTAGCATTTTGGCGGTAACTTGTACCATAATCTATTGTTAACCGGTCGTCATCGGGAATACTCTTAAGAAAGACTTTTACAACACCTCCTGCGAAATCTGCCGGGATATCAGCAGAAGGACTTTTATAAACCAATACGCGATCAATCTGATTGCTTGGAATTAAATCAAAAGAGAAAGACCGAACGTCAGTTTCCAAACTTGGTGCTGTCACATTGTTTAACTGAACGTTATTATAACGTTCGGCTAAACCACGGATATTAATAAAGCGATTATCTACAATAGTAATACCCGGCACACGTTTCACCACCTGTGCTGCATCCGTATCACCAGATCTCTGAATGGTTTGAGATGAAACCCCGTTTGCAATGGACTGGGATTTTTTCAGCTCTGCCAAAAGAGAAACTTCAGTACCTGTTTTTCTGGATCCTGTAATTACGACATCATTAAGGGTAGATTGATCATCTTCCATTACAACATCTATTACAGTCGTTTTTCCTGGAGTAACTTTTACATTCGGAATTGTCTGTTTTTTAAAGGAAATAAAAGAAAAACTTACACGGTAAGTCCCTGGTTTTACAGTATTAAGAACATAATTACCTTCAGCATCACTGGTACTACCAATTGATGTTCCTTCTATTTGGACAGATAATCCCACCAACGTTTGACCCGTAGATTTATCCGTTATTTTTCCAGAAATTTTTCCGGTTTGAGCATACGAAAGTATGCTGATCGTCAAAGCGAACACAGTAAGTGCCGCTCTTCTAAAAGAGTTTAGTAATTCCAATTTGCCTTTATTTGATAAGGGCAAAATTATTACCACAGTGTTAACTGCAGGTTAGATGTTAATTAAGGTTTGTTTACCTTAAGGTTAATTCTAAGTTAACAACATTTCAATCCTAATATTTAATCCCCGTTTTCTTGCAAATGAAGTGCAATAACCAGATCGGACCGATTAACAGGAACTTAACATCATCCAGGAATGAGGGTTTCTTTCCTTCGATTTTGTGACCAATAAACTGACCAATCCAGGCCGCAACAAATATTGCTGCATAAATGGCATAAGCAGTGCCAGTTCCTAAGCCTACCACCTGCTCAATTTTTACGATGATGTAACTCATTAGGCCAACCACCCAGATCATCATAAAAAACAATACAGGTGATAAAGTAAAATAATAATACAAGCTAAAGGCTAAAAGGAACGAAGCCCAGTTAAAGAAACCGTTATAGCTACCCAAAAAGCCAATATGCGGAAAAGGAATTTGCCAGATTAAACCCAATAAACTGAATACGATTAATGGAACGCAGATCCAGTGTACCAGTTTGTTAGTCGGGTTTTGGTGACTTTCGGCATACTTGTCAAAAAGCACATCTACAAGTCTCTTTGGTTCGATTTGGATAGTTTGCTTGCTCATTATGTAAAAATAAAAAAAAGCGATGGATATTCCATCGCTTAATATTTTGTTTAATTCATTCGCCAAGGTTTGTGTCTTCACAAACCTTTTGCTCGTATCGTTTCGTGAGGACACGAACCGAGGCTAGCGAGATAAATTTTAATCAGTGTAATCACAAAATCTGTGTAATCACCTTCTTTATTTCGCAAATGCTACAGAACGGGTTTCCCTGATTACAGTAACCTTAATCTGCCCCGGATAAGTCATTTCGGTTTGAATACGAGTCGAAATATCAGCGGCTAAAAGTTCTGCCTGTGCATCGGTAATACGTTCGCTTTCTACAATTACACGTAACTCTCTACCAGCCTGGATAGCAAAAGTTTTTTCTACACCAGGGTAAGATAAAGCCAGTTCTTCAAGATCTTTTAAACGTTTGATGTAACTTTCTACAACCTCACGGCGGGCACCAGGACGGGCACCAGAAATAGCATCGCAAGCCTGAATGATTGGAGAAATCATTGAAGTCATCTCAATTTCATCGTGGTGAGCACCAATGGCATTGCAGATTTCAGGGTGTTCCTTATATTTTTCGGCCAGTTGCATCCCTAAAATTGCGTGTGGCAATTCAGGATTATCATCAGGCACTTTACCTATATCGTGTAATAGTCCAGCGCGTTTGGCCATTTTAGCATTTAAACCTAATTCTGCAGCCATGGTAGCACAGAAATTAGCTACCTCACGAGAGTGATGTAATAAGTTTTGTCCATAAGATGAACGGTAACGCATACGGCCAACCATGCGGATCAGCTCCGGATGTAAACCATGGATACCTAAATCGATCACTGTACGCTCACCAATCTCTACAATCTCATCTTCGATCTGTTTTTTGGTTTTCGCTACAATTTCCTCAATACGCGCCGGGTGGATACGACCATCTGTTACCAAACGGTGTAAAGCTAAACGGGCAATTTCTCTTCTTACCGGGTCGAAACCGGATAAAATAATGGCTTCTGGTGTATCATCCACAATAATCTCAATACCGGTTGCCGCTTCTAAAGCGCGGATATTTCTACCTTCTCTACCAATAACGCGACCTTTAATCTCGTCACTTTCGATATGAAAAATAGAAACAGAGTTTTCAATCGCAGCTTCGGTGGCCGTACGCTGAATGGTTTGGATCACCACTTTTTTAGCTTCTTTGCTCGCCGTTAATTTTGCTTCGTCAACAATATCCTTAATCTGGATCATGGCCTGTGTACGGGCAACTTCTTTTAGATTTTCTACCAACTGGTTTTTAGCCTCTTCGGCCGATAAACCTGCAATAGTTTCCAATTGTGTTAGGTGTTGATTTTTAAGCACTTCTACCTCTTCTTGCTTTTTAATAGCAAGTTCAGTTTGTTTTTCGAGGTTGCTTTTGTGCTTATCGAGTTCCTGTTCTTTTTTATTGAAGTTTTCCATGCGCTGGTTCACCGATTGCTCTTTCTGCTTCATGGTGTTTTCGCGTTGGTTAATGTTATTATTTTTGGCATTCACTTCTTGCTCATGCTCCGCTTTCATTTGCAAAAACTTTTCTTTTGCTTCTAAAAGTTTATTCTTTTTTAATATCTCTGCATTGTTTTCTGCATCTTTTAAAATCTTTTTCACTTTGTTCTGTGCGGCAACTTCCTGCTGTTTAAGCAAGTTACGCAGGAGGAATCTTCCTACCACTACTCCGATAGCTATACCCGCTATTACGGCAAATACGTATCCTAATATTTCAACTATTTCCATTTTGTTTTTTAAGTAAAAAAAAACCGCAACTAATTTTTAAAGTCTCATACATTTTAAACCTCAACTAAGCATAATTAGGGTTTAAGCCATTTTCAGGTGCCATAGCAGATGAAATACGCCCTCTTAACCCTATAGATATTGAAGTGTTAAGTTTTATAAAATTTGAAACTCAAAAACTAGCCGCGGCTATGTCTTTATGCTAAATATTGGCCCCATCATCCTGATCCGATAACTATCGGATTTTCAGGATCTTATTAAACAGCCCCTGAAACAAGTTCAGAGTGACGAATGCCGAAAGAACGAACCTTATTTTGAAAAGAAATTATTGAGTAAAACATCCAATTCTTCAACTTTATCGGCAACAGCAGTATCCTGACTTTGTACTTTGTTTTCTGTTCTTAATACGGCTGTTGCATAATGCAACACGGCCATAGAAAGAAGATCCTGCTTATCTCTAACCGCATAATTATCCTGGTAATCTTTTATGCGCTCATTGATCATTTTTGCTGCCCGTCTCACAATTTCTTCCTCTTCCATATTCACCTTTAGTGGATAAATACGGTCGGAAATGGTTATTTTAATCGAGATTTCTCCCATTTGTTTAGCTTAGTTTCTGATTTCTTTGCATCATTATTTTTTTAATAATGCAATATTCTTATCAATCTCACGCACAAAATCGTTAATTTTTTGTTTAATGTCAAGCGATTTTTCACTTGTTCCCTCTATACTTTTAGCCAATTTTGTAACCCTTAATTTTTCGTCAAGTTCCAAATTTTTGCCTTTCGCTGTATCGAGTGCTACTTTTAACGATTGATTTTCAAGCTTTAATAAATCATTTTCTTCCTGTAGCGCATTACATAACTCAATTACCTGAGCTGTTTTTTGTAATACTTTATCTAACTGATCTGCAACAGAAGTCATGAATTTATTTCTAAAAATACGAATTTATATTTTATTTCCTAATTTCTGCACCAGCTTGTGCCGTTAAATTCGCGATTAATTTCTGCATCGTGTTTTCAATCTGCTTATCGGTTAGGGTTTGTTCTTCATCCTGCAAAATAAAATTCAAGGCATAAGATTTTTTTCCCTCCGGCAATTTATCACCAACGTATACATCGAATACACCAACTTCCTTGATCAGCTTTTTATCGGTTTTAAATGCAATACCCTTTAAGGTATCGAAGGTTACATTTTGATCAATCAACAATGAAAGATCGCGACGAACCTGCGGGTATTTAGAAACATCTTTGTGTACGATTTTATTTTTCCTTACAATATCTAATAAAGTTGCCCAATCGAAATCAGCATAAAATACCTCTGCATTTACATCAGCCACTTTGCGGTCGGCTTTTGAAGCCGCACCGAAACTTACCAGGATTTTATCTCCACGGAAATATTTGATGCCGTAAGCAAAGTTTTCATCATTTAAAGTATCAGACTGATAGCTTGTAACGCCTAAACGCGATATAATTGCATCAACTGCTGATTTTAAATTATAGAAAGTAGATGACTTCGCATTATGGTTCCATTGCTCGCTTTGTTTAGCGCCCGAAATCAACAATAACAACCTTGGACGCTCTACATATTGCTCATTGATTAAATGGTAGGTTTTACCGAATTCGTAAAACTTAACATCAGCATTTTTACGGTTCTGGTTGTAGGCTACGCTTTCTAAAGCCGGCATCAATAAATTCTGGCGCATTACATTTAAATCGCTGCTTAACGGATTTAAAATGAATACTGCTTCGTCTAAATTTTTCGAATAAGCCGATTTAGTTAACGAGTTACACATAATTTCTGCATAACCATTAGCGGCAAGCATATCTGCAATTACATTATGCGTATTTTCTTTTTCAGGCTTAACGCTGTATGAAAGCGATGCATTTACCTTTGCCGGAATTTCGATATTGTCATAACCATAAATACGTAATACTTCTTCAGTAATATCGCACTCACGCGTCACATCAACTTTAAACGATGGCACTCTTAAAGCCAGGGTATCATCAGAAGTATTGGTTGCCGAAATACCTAAAGCTGTAATAATGTGTTTAATTTCGGTTGAAGGGATATTTGCACCGATTAATTTATTGATATTGGTATAGCTCACATCAAACTCAAACGGCTTGATGTGGCTTGGATAAATATCAGAAACTGATGAAGAAATTTCGCCTCCAGCCAGTTCTTTAATTAATAAAGCTGCATATTTTAAAGCTGTTACTGTAATCTCCGGATCGGTACCACGCTCGTAACGGAAAGAGGCATCGGTTTTTAAACCATGTCTTTTTGATGTTTTTCGTACAGAAACCGAATTGAAATAAGCACTTTCTAAGAAAATATTTTTGGTATTGGTGTCAACACCAGAAGACTTTCCGCCGAAAACCCCTGCAATACACATTGGTGCTTCAGCATTGCAGATCATTAAATCATCTGCACTTAACTTACGCTCCACATCATCAAGGGTTATAAACGGTGTTCCTTCAGCAACTTTTTTCACGATTACTTTTCCACCGGTAATTTTATCGGCGTCGAAAGCATGTAAAGGCTGACCTAAACCATGAAGTACATAATTGGTAATATCAACCACATTATTAATCGGACGTAAACCAATTACCTTCAATTTATCTTTTAACCAATCTGGTGATTCTTTTACGGTAACGCCAGAAAGGGTAAGGCTGCTGTAACGCGGACAAGCGGCAAAATCTTCTACTTCTACCGGAATTACCAGATTTTCGTTATCTGTTTTAAAAGCGGAAAGATCAGGCATTTCATATTCACTTCTGAAATAAGCAGCTAAATCTCTCGCCACACCTAAATGCGAAGCCGCATCGGCACGGTTTGGTGTTAATCCGATTTCGAAAACAAAATCATCATCCATTTTGAAATGGTCTTTTGCGCGGATCCCAATTTCGGTATCTTCGTCAAGGATCATAATTCCATCATGAGACTTGCCTAAGCCAATTTCATCTTCTGCACAAATCATGCCCTGAGAAAGTTCGCCCCTGATTTTTGATTCTTTTATTTTAAAAGGCTCACCCTCTAAAGGATATACTGTTGTACCTACTGTAGCGACTACCACTTTTTGACCAGCGCCTACATTTGGAGCACCGCAAACAATCTGAAGGTTTTCTTTACCACCAACGTTTACCGTAGTAATGCGCAAACGATCGGCATTGGGATGCTGAACACAGGTTAATACTTCGCCGATAACCAACCCCTCCAAGCCGCCAACAACGGGCTGCACTTTTTCTACACTTTCTACTTCTAAACCAACATTGGTAAGGATTAAGGAAAGTTCCTGAGGCGTTTTATCAATCTGTACGAATTGTTTTAACCAGTTATATGATATTTTCATTTTGGAGTATCAAGTTTGAGTATCAGGTATCAAGACAAATCTCAACTGATACTCTATTTCTATAAAACGCAAAGATATTATTTAAAGGTCAAAGGAGAAAGCCAAACCCGCAATCTTGACACAATAAAAATGACTAATGGCCAATACTTAAATTAGATAGAATTACCGCGCATGCACCTGCTCCTATTACCAGCATAATCACTGAAGCAATAACCAATTTAAGCCCTGACTTAACAGGTTGATTTTTAGCCGCTTTTACAATGATTTGAATGATACCAATTGTAAATAACAATCCTACAATTACCCAGTATACAATAAAAAGTTCCATGATTTATTTTAAAATTAACTGTTGGCGAGCAATACTGCACAAGCACCAAAACCGATTATCACCATAATTACTGATATAATTAGCAGTTTCAGCCCCGATTTTACCGGTTCGTTCCTGGATGATTTAATGATAATCTGAATAATCCCAACTACAAAAAGTACAATTGCGGTAAGACAATAAATTACAAATAAGCCAAATAAACCACCCATATTAGTTCATATTTAATTTTTCCCTGATCAGATCTATTTTATTGTCGCGGTAAAAAATATTCATCGTTTCGAAGGGTACCATTTTGTATTTATCGCTCACAATGTGCACACATGATTTTTTAACTGCACGTACATCAAAGTCCAGCGGGTCCATAAAATTCATGATAATGATCCGAAATAAATTGTCATAACTTAAACTATCTGATTTTACCCTGGGCAGGCAGCACATCAATTCGCCAAAGGTATCTTCGGCACAATCTACTGAAACACCTGTACTAAACAGGTTGAGCATATGTTCTTTCAATTTTTCATCGTGTTCAAAAACAATCGTATTTTTTGAATTGTTGAGCAAATCTTCTGGATTGATCAAATGCGTCATCGGGATCACCTCATCACCGATTTTTAAAGCATAAGCCATACATAATGCATCGGGGTTACATGGCACAGGGATTAAATCTTGTGGGGTAAAGGTTGGGTATTGCTCATAAATTTTTCTGCGTACCTCAGTTAAGGTGATTCTTCCCTGCTGATCATTATAATCATCATTTCTTCCGGCAACCTGAGTAGGCTGGAAAGTAACGCCACGAACACATTTCTGCTTTAATGCATAATCTAAAATATCGCCAATTTCATGATCATTCAACCCATTTTGCAAGGTTACCACCAAAGTAGTAGATACATTAAATTGATTTAAATGATCTATTGCTTTTCTCCTCACTTCGGTAAGATCTTCGCCCCTTAGTTTTGTTAATACTTCAGCGCTGAAACTATCAAACTGCAGGTAAATTTCAAAATCGGGCATATAAGTTGCCAGTTTTTCCACAAAATTAATATCCTTGGCAATCCTGATCCCGTTGGTATTCACCATCAGGTGTTTAATGGGTTTGGTTTTGGCAAGATCTAAAATCCTAAAGAACTCAGGATGTACCGTTGGCTCTCCGCCCGAAAGCTGAACCACATCGGGTTCGCCTTCGTTGGCTACTACAACATCCATCATGCGTTCTATTTCTTCCAAGGTTCTGTGCCTGCCATAACTTGGCGACGACATGGCATAACAAGTCGGACAGGCCAGGTTGCAACGATCAGTAACTTCTATTACCGTTAAACACGAATGCTGTTCATGATCAGTACACAAACCACAATCGTAAGGGCAACCGTAATGTACTTTGGTATTGAACTTAAGTGGCATTTCCGACTGTTTATTGTAATTCCTGATCTGTTTATAGTATTCAACATCATCAGCAATCATCACTTTACTATCACCGTGCGTTCTGCAGTTTTTCAACATAAACACTTTAGCATCCTGAAAAACAATTTTTGCATCGCAAAGCTGTAAACATTCCGGACAAAGGCTCTTGGTATAATCGTAGTATATATAATCTCTGGTATTGGCCATAGTGTTTACTTTTTAGCAGCTATTTGTTTAGAAATTCTGATGATGAATCTATAATAATAAATAAAAATAAACAATGCAGACCAATGAATACTGCTTAAATTTAAAAATAATGATTGATAAGGCTTAATAAATTCGATTAAGAAGCGAAATAGAAAATACAATACCATAAATAGTTTAAATCGATCGCCGTTAATCATTTCCACCAGTTTTAATCTGTTAAAAAGAAAAATTAACAGTAGGAGATAAATCATTTCATAGAGCATTATCGGGTGCCGAAGGATTCCGTCGCCCAAATCCATACCCATAAAAAAATGAGTGGGAACTCCATAAGTTGGTTCATCAATCCCCATGGAAAAGCAGCCGATACGGCCTATCATCAGTGCAACCAAAATCGGGATCACATAGATGTCTCCAGAAGCGATATTCACACCTATGATCTTTTTTATCAATTCGACACCGAACAAACCACCAAGTAAACCGCCAACAATGGTTTTACTTTGATATAAAATTGAAAACGTTAGGTGATTGATTACCTCTGGAGTTTCCAGTACAGCTACCACCCGAGATCCTATTAATGCGCCAAACATGGCTCCCAACATAATCCAAAGCCTGTTTTCGTCAGAAATCTGATCTACGATGCCTTTTTTATAATAGTAATAAAGCCTAACACCGATTATAAATGCGAGCGTTTCGAAAATATAGTGATAATGGTATTGGTTACCAAAAAGCTCGAATTGAAAAGGAAAAATTGAAAGGGTTTTTAGTAGCATTTATTTAAAAAAAAGTCTACAGAAAACTGGCAGATGATCAGAATAATACCTTTTATCCTTACTATCGGTTAAAACGGCAAACTTTTGCACCTTAAAACCTTTGTTTACAAAAATGTAGTCAATCCGGTCTTTCAAGTCGCTATCGAAATGAAAACCGTTAAAAGTACCTGCAGGACCATACGGTGGCTCTACCGAAATCTCTTTAGCATCGGTCAGAAAAGATTTGATGGTTGCAATGGCTTCAGTTTCGGGTGTTACATTTAAATCGCCTGTAAAAACAACCGGCAAAGCAGGTGCTATCTGCTGTATTTTTTGTTTCAATAATTTAGCTGATTCAATTCTTGCTTTCATCCCAATATGATCGTAATGGGTATTAAAAACGATAAATTCTTTATTATTTAACTTATCGTACAATTTAACCCAGCTGCATACACGGTTCAGCGCAGCATCCCAACCTTTTGATGGAACATCAGGAGTTTCTGACAACCAAAACGTTCCCCCATCTTTTTTAGTGAAACGGTCTTTATCAAAATAAACAGCAGAAAATTCTCCTTTTCTTTTCCCATCCTCACGGCCAACTCCTACCACATCGAAATTAGAATTTTCGAGCAATGCATCAAATTGTTCGGGCAAGGCTTCCTGTACGCACAGAATGTCGGCATCGTGAAATTTTACTAACGCTTTTACATTGTCTTTTCGGTTTGGCCAGGCGTTAACACCATCTGATGCCACATTTAAGCGGATGTTATAGGTAATGATATTAATTGGAACAGCTTTTTCCTGAGCAAAAGCCATAATGGTTAATAAAAGAAAAACAGGGATGATTTTTAAAGTATTCATAAACATAATTAAACCATTTAATTCATACAGGCTGGCAGGCAACCTCTAATTTTAAGCCGCTATTATACTAATTTAACGTTAATTATACTTTAATAACCGAATATCTTTTAAATCAGATCTTCATCTCTATAACTATAGTAGCGGTTATTGGCAAAAATCAGATGATCAACCACATACAGACTAAGCAAATTCCCCGAAGCAACCATATCCCTGGTCAACTTATCATCGCTTTCGCTTGGCTTTAAATTTCCTGAAGGATGGTTATGCGCTAAAACAACATTTGCTGCATTGTTTTCTAAAGCTGTTTTAAAAATAATTTTCGGATCGGCTACTGTACCTGCCTGCCCGCCTTTACTGATCAAAAATTTACCGATTACCCGGTTAGACCTGTTTAACAGTAATATCCAGAACTCTTCATGATTGAGATTAGCAAAGGTTTGATGTAAATATTTATAAACATCGTTAGAAGTAGTTACATGCGTAATCACCTCCTCTGTGGTTTCCTTTCGCCGCAAACCCAACTCTAAAGCGGCAATAATAGTTAATGCTTTGGCTTCTCCAATACCTTTAAACCTGGAAAGATCCAGAATAGAAGCTTTTCCTAGTTTTGTTAAATTGTTATCGTAAAAAGACAAAATCTTTTTACTTAAGTCGACAGCGGTTTCATTTTTACTTCCAGAGCCAATTAAAATAGCAATCAGTTCGGCATCTGTTAAATGTCTTCGGCCATGCAATAAAAGTTTTTCGCGTGGCCGATCCTCTTCAGCCCATAACTTTATCCCTACTTTCTGTTCGTAATTCTTCATTTTTTAGACAAAAAAAAGCATCCTAACTTTTGGTTAGGATGCCTTAATATCGTAAAAAAATTGGCTTATTTTAAACCATTAACGAATTTCGTTAATTTTGATTTGTTATTAGCCGCTTTGTTTTTGTGGATAATATTCTTTTTAGCTAAACGATCTAACATAGAGATTACTTTAGGCAATAAATCAGATGCAGATTTTTTATCTTCTGCAGCACGTAATCTTTTAATAAAGGTACGTGTAGTTTTTGCCTGATATCTGTTACGTAAACGTTTTGTTGCGTTTGCTCTAATTCTTTTTAATGAAGATTTATGATTTGCCATTTCTATTTAGCCTTTTATTTTTCTTATTCGTTTCCTATAATTCGGGTTGCAAATATAGGATTAATGTTTTTAAATTACAAAACACTTTCAACTTTTTTTTCATTAAAATTGAACCCTATTTCCGAACGGCAAAAATACGTTAAAATTATTCATTAATAATACTTTACCATAAATGAATAAAAATTCTTTTCGATAGAGAAAAAAGGCTTAAAAATACTATTTTTGGGCAAAACGATTTTGAGTGAAAAAAAGAATAGCCATCTTTGCATCAGGTTCTGGCTCTAATGCCCAAAAGCTGATGGAGCATTTTAAGCGGAGTAATGAAATAGAAATATCTTTGGTATTGACCAACAATGCCGATGCATATGTATTACAAAGAGCTGATAATTTTGAAATCCCCACTCATATTTTCGATAGGAATGAGTTCTACCACACAGATGAAGTAGTAGACTTGCTAAAAAATCTTGAAATCGATTTTATTGTACTGGCCGGCTTTCTTTGGCTGATTCCTAAAAGCCTGATCCACGCCTACCCGGGCAGAATTGTCAATATTCACCCTGCTATCCTTCCAAAATTTGGCGGAAAGGGCATGTATGGAGACCATGTACACCATGCGGTTATGTCTGCAGGCGAAACAGAAGGGGGAATAACCATTCATTATGTGGATGAAAACTATGACGAAGGTGAATACATTTACCAGGCCCGCTACAGAATAGACAAAAACGATAACCTGGAAATGGTAAAATTTAAAGGTCAGCAGCTAGAACACCAGCACTACCCACGTATTGTAGAAACTATTGTTAAAAAGATCAGCAAATAAATGATTCGACGCAGCCTTAATAAGGCTATTAAAATAAACTTTAGCATAGTCAACCAGACTGGCAACGCTACCTTATTATATATAGTGGAATAAAATTTAACATTGATCGGTAAATCTCATTAAAAAACAATCCTGTTTTACTACCTTTGCGGCTCAAAATTTTCAGTCGAATGAGTCAATCCATTAAAATCAAAAACGCTTTAATCTCAGTATATTATAAAGATGGTTTGGAGCCATTGGTAAAATTGTTAGCCGCACAAGGTGTACAATTATTTTCTACCGGTGGAACAGAACAATTCATCAAAGATTTAAACCTTCCTGTTACGGCGGTTGAAGATTTAACTGGTTATCCATCTATTTTAGGCGGACGTGTTAAAACCTTACACCCAAAAGTATTTGGCGGAATTTTAAACCGTAGAGCATTAGCTGGCGACCAGGAGCAGATTGCTGAATATGAAATCCCTGAGATTGACCTGGTTATTGTTGACTTATATCCATTTGAAGAAACTGTAAAAGCAGGCGGAACACCAGAAGAAATTATTGAGAAAATAGACATTGGTGGTATTTCCTTAATCCGTGCTGCTGCCAAAAACTTCAACGATGTGGTGATTATCGCATCAAAAAACGACTATCCTACTTTAGAAGCCCAATTGGCAGAACAAAATGGCGAAACTACTTTAGCACAGCGTAAAGCATTTGCTAAAAAAGCATTCCATACTTCTTCTCATTACGATACTGCAATTTTCAATTATTTCAATACTGAAGAGCCACTTGATGTTTTTAAACAGAGTGTAACTGAAGCTAAAACTTTACGTTATGGCGAAAACCCGCATCAGGGAGGTGTATTTTATGGCGATTTAGATGCCATGTTTACCAAACTTAACGGTAAAGAGCTTTCTTATAACAACCTGGTTGATGTGGACGCGGCTGTTGCTTTAATCGATGAATTTGAAGATCCGACTTTTGCGATATTAAAACACACCAATGCTTGTGGTATTGCCTCACGCCCTACCGTTAAACAAGCCTGGGTTGATGCTTTAGCCTGCGATCCTGTTTCAGCTTTCGGTGGCGTACTGATTACCAATGTGGAAGTTGACCTTGAGACAGCACAAGAAATTAATAACTTGTTTTTTGAGGTGTTGATTGCTCCTTCTTACCAGGCAGAAGCAGTTGAGCTGTTCAGCAAAAAGAAAAACCGCGTTATTTTACAACGCAACGAGGTTGAATTGAGTAAAAAACAATTTAAAACATTATTAAACGGTGTAATTGAGCAGGATAAAGATTTAATTATCGAAGGTCCGGAGCAAATGACAACCGTTACCGATAAAGCACCAACAGCACAAGAGCTAAAAGATCTGTTCTTTGCCAACAAAATTGTAAAACACACTAAGTCGAATACCATTGTTTTAGTTAAGGATGATGTTTTAATAGCAAGTGGTGTTGGCCAAACCTCACGTGTTGATGCCTTAAGACAAGCAATTGAAAAGGCTGCTTCATTTGGTTTCAGCGTTAAAGGTGCTGCAATGGCTTCTGATGCTTTCTTCCCTTTCCCGGATTGTGTTGAAATTGCTGCCGAAGCCGGAATTACTGCTGTTTTACAACCAGGCGGATCGATTAAAGATGCCGATTCTGTTGCAAAAGCAAACGAAAAAGGTATTGCCATGGTGACCACCGGTGTAAGACACTTTAAACACTAGAAAGGTAGAAGGTTGAGGGTTTAAAGGCGGAAGGTTTTTGTGCATTATCTTATAATAAAAACAGTTCACACCCAATTATTATAGGTTTTGATTTTCTAAACATTTTAATTGTCTCAAAAACAATTTAATAACTGAAGAAAATAAAACTTAAAACAATAAAAAAGCTATTTTTACATTAGGAATAGTATAGATTTGATAAAATAAAGAAAACATACCTTATACATGGGATTATTTAACTGGTTTACGCAAGAAGTTGCCATCGATTTAGGCACTGCGAATACCCTGATTATACATAACGACAAAGTAGTTGTAGATGAGCCATCTATCGTTGCTTTCGATCGTACTACAAACAAAGTCATTGCTATAGGTCGTCAGGCAATGCAAATGGAGGGTAAAACCCACGATAATATTAAAACAGTACGCCCATTAAAAGATGGTGTAATTGCCGATTTCAATGCTGCTGAGGCGATGATTAAAGGAATGATCCGTATGCTTAACGGTGGTAAAGGCTGGATGTTTCCTTCTTTACGTATGGTAATCTGTATCCCATCTGGTATTACTGAAGTAGAAAAACGTGCGGTACGCGACTCTGCAGAGATTGCCGGAGCAAAAGAGGTGTACCTGATTCATGAGCCAATGGCTGCTGCTGTTGGTATCGGTATCGATGTAGAAGAGCCAATGGGCAACATGATTATCGATATAGGTGGTGGTACTACTGAAATTGCGGTTATCGCTTTATCAGGTATTGTTTGCGATCAGTCTATCCGCGTTGCGGGAGATAATTTCGACTCTGACATTGTAAACTACATCCGCCGTCAACACAACATCATGATTGGCGACCGTACTGCTGAAAAAATTAAAATTGAAGTCGGTGCAGCTTTACCTGAGTTACAGGACGCTCCTGCCGATTTCGCGGTTCAGGGTCGTGATTTAATGACGGGTGTACCAAAACAGATCACCGTTTCTTATACCGAAATTGCACACTGTTTAGATAAGTCGATCTCTAAAATTGAAGAAGCGATTTTAAAAGCTTTAGAGATTACTCCTCCGGAACTTTCGGCAGATATTTACCAAACAGGTATTTACTTAACCGGTGGTGGTGCATTATTAAGAGGATTAGACAAACGCGTAGCAGCCAAAACTAAATTGCCTGTTCACGTTGCAGAAGATCCGCTTCGTGCAGTAGTTCGTGGTACTGGCATCGCCCTTAAAAATATTGGCGGATATAAATTCTTAATGCAATAAAACACGGAAAATGGAAGATGTATGATGGATGATGTATTGACTCCATTATACATTTCCCATCTTCCATTTTACCTAAAAATATGCGTAACCTTTGGATTTTCATCAGCAGATACAACGCATTTTTCTTATTTATCATTTTTTTTATCGTTGGCATCTATCTGACGGTGAAGAACAATTCCTATCAGCGGAGTGTAACCTTAAACTCAAGCAATGAGGTAGTTGGAACCGCTTACGAAAGGTTAAATATTTTTAAACGATATCTAAATCTGGGTGTGGTTAACGATAGCCTTGCAGCCGAAAATGCAAAGCTTAAAAGTAAGCTATTAAGCTTAACTACTGTAGATACAGCCAAAGATGTTAAAGTGGTAGATACGGTTACCAATCAACAATACACTTATCTGGCAGCCAAGGTGATTAAAAATTCGATCACTTTGCGCAATAACATCATGACCATTAATAAAGGTACAGTTGACGGGATTAAAAGTGGTATGGCGGTTATTGCGCCTCAACGCGGAGTAGTCGGTTTTATCCGTGATGTTTCTGCACATTTAGCCACCATCCAGTCATTATTACATAAAGACACCAAAATTAGTGTGACCTTGAAAAAGAATAATGCGCTTGGCTCATTGGTTTGGGGCGACGGAAATTTCGATATTAAAAAGGCATTTGTGAAAGAGGTCCCCAACCACATTAAAATGTATGTTGGCGATACGGTAGTGACTTCGGGTTTTGCATCATTTCCAAAAGGGATTTTGGTCGGTAGGATCAGCAAGGCAAATGTAGCCACGAATGATAATTTCTTATCTGCAGAATTAAATTTATTTACTGACTTTAGCACATTGCAATATGTATATGTAGTTAAAGATAAAAGTGCTGATGAGCAAAAAGCTTTAGAAAGCATCGCTAAACCGAATGAATAGTAGAATCATAATTGTAAATGTGATCAGGTGGTTTTTACTACTTTTTGTGCAGATATTTTTGCTCAAGAATATGGGATTTTACGACCTTTCCACGCCATTTATCTATGTGCTGTTTCTACTCTTGCTTCCATTCGGGATCCCAAATATATTGTTGTATTTACTGGCTTTTATCACAGGATTAACGCTTGATGCTTTTTATGATACCATGGGCGTGCATGCCACAGCTTGTGTTGTTCTGGCTTTTGTAAGGATTTCTTTTATCTCTATAAGTTTAAACCGCGACGCTATCGACGATCCGGAACCATCGTTAAGTTATATGGGTTTCCAGTGGTTTTCTCTTTATGCTTTCCTTTGCGTTATTGCACACCACCTGGTGCTGTTCTTTTTAGAAACATTTAGGCTAACCGAAATTGGTTATACCTTAATGAGATGCGGCTTAAGTTGTATCTTTACACTGCTTCTTATTTTATTGGTAGAGTTTATATTCTATAGAAGAACACCGCGCTAATGGATCAGTTATTTAACCGAAAATATATCGTTCAAGGATTATTTATTGTAATCGCCCTGATTTTATTAGGGAAGTTATTTTATATCCAGATTATTAGTGATAAGGCCTTCAGCTCCGCCGAAAGTAACGTATTGCGTAAAATTTACAAATACCCGGCCCGTGGTGCTATCCTCGACCGGAACATGAAAGTAATTGTGCAGAACGAACCCGTTTACGATTTAATGGTTACCCCAAACGAAGTTAAGCCCTTCGATACTTTGGCAATGGCCAATGCCCTTGAAATCACCATTGATGATGTACGTAAAAAACTAAAAAAAGCCAGGGCACAATCTTCTTATCAGGCTACATTTTTCGAAAGACAGATCTCAGTGCAGAGTTATGCACGCCTGCAGGAGATCATGTACCGTTTTCCGGGTTTCAGAACCCAGGATAGAACGATCAGGCATTACCCCGACAGTATTGCAGGGCAGCTGTTTGGTTATGTAAAAGAAGTAAGTCCTGATGACATTGAAAAATCGGAAGGGTATTATAAACCAGGCGATTTTATCGGTAAAAGTGGTTTAGAGCGTTCTTATGAAGATTTTTTAAGGGGCGAAAAGGGAGTGATCAATACATTATACGATGCCAAAAACATTGCCCAAGGCAGTTATGCCAATGGAAAATATGATATAAATGCCGTATCGGGAGATCGTTTAATTTCTTCTTTAGATATCAGAATCCAGCGTCTTGGCGAAGAACTGATGAAAAATAAGGTAGGGGCAATTGTTGCCATCGAACCTTCAACCGGAGAAATTCTGGCTTTTGTAAGTAGCCCGGGATACGATCCTAACCAATTGGTTGGTAAAGATTGGGGTAAAAACTACATGAGTTTGATTGCAAACCCTTACCGTCCGCAGATTGTAAGACCTATTGCAGGGCAATATTCACCTGGATCATCGTTTAAACCGGTTGATGCCCTGGTGGCATTGCAAGATGGCGCAATCGATCCAAATACGACCTTTTTCTGTCCGGGTTATTACATGGCCGGAAATCACAAAGTAAAGTGCGAGCACGTAGACGGAACCATTAATATGCAAAGGGGCATTGCCCGTTCCTGCAACACCTATTTTTGCCATGTTTTTCAAAACATCATCACCAAAAATGGCATGAAAAACCAGCGTCAAACCTACACACAATGGCACGAACAGATTGCAAAATGGGGTTTTGGCCAGAAACTGGGTATCGACATGCCTTTCGAAAAAAAGGGGATATTTTATCAGGCTGATCATTATGATAAAATTTATGGCAAACGCTGGGGTTACACCACCGTAATTTCGCAGGCCATTGGTCAGGGTGAAATTACGTCTACCCCATTGCAAATGGCAAACGTAATGGCGGCAATTGCCAACCGTGGCTATTACTTAAAGCCTCACTTAATTAAAGGTATCGGCGATAAAAATGTAGTGAAAAAAGAATACGTGGTTAAAAATTATGTGGGTGTGGATGAGAAATATTTCCCGATTGTAATTAATGGGATGCGGGATGCGGTAAACAGTCCGTGGGGAACAGCAAAAGAATCTCAGATCCCCAATATTGTGATGTGTGGTAAAACCGGAACCGTACAAAACCCACATGGTAAAAACCACTCGGTTTTTATCGGTTTTGCACCAATGGATAATCCTAAAATTGCTATTGCGGTGATTGTAGAAAATGGTGGTTTTGGTGGATCTTATGCTGCACCAATCTCGAGTTTTATGGTTGAAAAATATCTGACTGACAGTATTAAGCCACGTTCGAATGGCTATACTGTAAAAGCATTCTCTGAAACCAATCTTTTACCTGCATTAATCGATAAGACAAAAAAAGTTAAACCGACTAAACTAGATAGTTTAAAATTAAAGAAGGCAGATTCGCTGAAAAGGGTTAAAGACAGTTTAAAAATAAAACCATCAATATTAAAACAAACTGTTGCTAACAAGCCGACAGTAAATCAACCCATTGTAAATCATAAACCTGTAAAAAAATGATCCAGCAACAGGGAAATCGTTTCTTTTTTAATGTAGATTGGATTACTGTTTTAATCTACATTGCTTTATGCGCCATTGGGTTTATCAATGTTTATGCCTCCATTCCACATCACGAAGGTGCAACCACTTTCGATTTTGCAAGCAGTTACGGAAAACAGTTAATTTATGCAATTACCGGGCTGATATTGGGTTTATCGATTTTATTGTTCGACGGGAGGCTATTTAACGTATTTGCACCCTTTATTTACGGCGCTACCCTTTTTCTGCTGGTTGTGGTGCTCTTTGTAGGAAGGAATGTAGGTGGAAACCAGGCCTGGATACCCATAGGATCATTCAGGCTACAGCCTTCAGAGTTTGCCAAATTTGGTACAGCCTTACTTTTAGCCAGGTATGTGAGCACTTTCAATCCAAAATTCAGGGATATTAAATCAATTGTAATTGCCGGATTGATTGTAGTAGCACCACTTTTATTGATCATGCTGCAACCCGATACGGGTTCTGCACTGGTTTTCCTGGCCTTTATGTTCCCTTTATACCGGGAGGGCTTATCCGGCTATTTCCTGTTGATTTTCTTGGGGATGATTGTACTGTTTGTTGCCGATTTTCTGGTACCAACTTACATCCTGATTCTTATCCTAACTACTATTGGCGGACTTTTCATATACAATAACAGGCGAAAACAGAAAATCATTATTTCTACCGTACTGGTAACCATTATCGCCATTGCTTATTTATTTGTGGTTAAAATTGCCTACGAAAAAGTTTTGGCACCACATCAGCGTAGCCGTATTGAGTTGATGTTAGGCCTTAAAGCCGATAATAAGGGCGCGGGTTATAATGTAATCCAATCGCAGATTGCCATTGGTTCAGGCCAGGCAACCGGTCGCGGGTTTTTACAGGGTACCCAAACAAAATATGGTTATGTACCCGCTCAAAGTACCGACTTTATATTTTCTACTATTGGCGAAGAATGGGGCTTTGTAGGTTGTTCAGTTGTAATCGGCTTGTATATGTTTTTATTATTGAGATTGATCAATCTGGCAGAAAGGCAGCGGTCTACCTTCTCGAGGGTTTATGGCTACAGTGTGGCCTGCATCCTCTTTTTCCACGTATTCATCAATATCGGGATGACCATTGGTATTATTCCGGTAATCGGGATTCCGCTACCATTTATTAGCTATGGTGGTTCGTCATTATGGAGCTTTACGATCCTGGTGTTTATCTTTTTAAAGCTCGATTCTAACCGGATGGGATTTATTTAAGAGTCGGGGGTTCGAAGTCTTTAGTCCGGAGTCAATACCTGGAATGTTATCCGTGAGGTTATTTAAGGATTTTTGCCTCACATCATCAAAATAGGAGATATTGATATTTTTTGGAAAGCAAAACCTGTATTCAAATTATTGCCTGTTCCCGCTAAACGCTTTACTGCGTGTTCGCTTTTATCGGGTTTAGGTGGGCAATTCTGTGCTACTATTCTGGGTTAATAAACCCGACAAAAATGAAAATACTTTTTGGAGCAGCCATATTCATATTGGGCAGCACCTTTCGCAAAAAGATTGAAATGATGGCGGGGCTACAGCAGCCGTGAAACACTAAACTTTCATTTCCTAATCAAAAAAACAAAATTGTTTTTGTTCTTATCAGCATTAGAAACAAAGACGATGCCCTCGCGTAACGTCATCCTGAATTTATTTCAGAATCTGAATGAGTGATTCTGAATAGATTTTGTTACGACATTACGAATGCCAATCTCATGCATCCTCATTATAAACGAAGGCGATGCATAATAGATCCTGAAACTAAGTTCAGTATGACGACCAAATTAGTGATATAAGGAACGTAATATTACGCTATCCCAAACACTTATCGCCCCCCGACCTACTTACTAAACCTCCTATTAAGCAGCTCATAAAACTGATCAACAGTGGCTTGTTTATTGGCCCAGTTATTTTTCGCTGCATAATTGTGCTGCAGGTAACTATCTGCGGCTTCGAAGCTGTTCATCTTATTAATGATATCAATTACTTCCGAATAGGCCAGATTATATCCATTAAAAAGATCTTTGACAAAAAGTAACTTTTCATTTAAACTAATCGCCTGTTTTAAATCGGCGATAGGTGCTTTAACAGGCTCATTATTCTGGCTGTTTGTTTTGGCCAATAAGTCGTTTAAACTTGGAGCAGGCTTAGCTGCTTCGGGTTGTGGAGCTGGTTTTACAGGAACTGCTTCAGGGGTAAATAATGGACGCTCCTGCTCAACGGGCGGTGAAATAATTGGCTCATCCAGTTTCATATCCTTCAGTGCCTCAATAGGCTCATTAGCAGCAGCTACTGGCATAGGCTCTTCTACATAAGTAGCCATAACAGGCGCTTCATCCGCAATTATTTCAGGCGATTCTTCTTCATGTGGAATTAAAAAAGGCTCCGGACCAATTTCATCTTCTTCAGTTGGCAGAGGTTCCTCCTGAAGAGCTGAAGCTTCTTCCTTCTCATGAATTATTTTTTTACGTGCTAAAATCTCTGCTTCTTCTGTACTTAACGGACGATCGAAAATTTCTTCGACAGATTTTGCTTCATAATCGAACTGATCATTTTCATCATGTGTACCCAGTACAAACTCAAAAGTATGGTCGTCCTGGTCGGGTTTAAAGAAATCTTTATCCAAAATCGAAGTAGCTTTTTCTTCTTCAATCCTTTCATCGTCCAGTAGCTCCTGTTCAGGCTTTACATCCACACGTTCTTCCTCTTCCTCGGCTGTTACTACTTCTTCCAGTTCCTGCGGATCGAAACACTCATCATCTGCTGCATAATTTTTTTCAGCTTCTGGCAGTATAATGGTATTCTGTTCGGCTAATAACGTATGGTTTCCGGCTTCAGCTGGCTTATGTTCTGATGTAGCATTCAATTTTTTGACGATATTAACATGATCAGAAAGGAAATTGGCATTAGCGAGAAAAAGCTCCAGCTCCAAATCATTTAATTGTTGAGGATTTTGAGCTAAAAATTGGTATTGCTCATTTAATTCTGCTAAAATGCTGCCGATCTTTCTAAAAATATCCTGTTGGTTCATCATAAAATTAAAACGAAATTTTAGTCGATTTATGTTGGTAACTATGTGTTCAAAAATAACACATAATTCTCATATTTGTTCGGTTTAAAAATTATAGAACGGATATAGGGGAATAAAAAAACAGGCATGTTATTTAGCGAACAAAATTTTAGAAGAAGGGGCGAATTTTCGGGAAGTATAGAAGTAGTATGTGGCTCTATGTTTTCCGGTAAAACGGAAGAACTGATCCGCAGGTTAAAAAGAGCCCAGATTGCTAAACTGAATGTCGAAATTTTTAAACCCCGCACCGATACCCGCTACCATGAAACTGCCGTAGTTTCGCACGATTTAAATTCAATAAACTCTACCCCTGTTGATAGCGCTTCGGCCATTTTACTACTGGGCACCAACACACAGGTGGTGGGTATAGATGAGGCTCAGTTTTTTGACAATGAACTACCTGATGTTTGCAATAAACTAGCCCTTAGGGGAATACGCGTTATTGTTGCCGGCCTCGATATGGATTTTACAGGTAAACCTTTTGGACCAATGCCTGCCTTAATGGCCATTGCAGAGCATGTTACCAAAGTAAATGCAGTTTGTGTTTGTTGTGGTAACCCTGCCCTATTCAGTTACCGAACAGTTGCCGATGAAGCTACGGTTTTATTAGGCGAAAAGGAAAGTTACGAGCCACGTTGCAGGGCCTGTTACAATCTGGACAAGGGATAGCCATTATTGATTAATCTTTATAAAAGCTAATATTTTTTGATATTGTTTATATGCAAAGCATGTATCAAAATCAGAATTGACATGAATCACAGCAAATTATAAAGCCAACTGTTTATCTTAGCACAAATGATTCAAGATAATAAAACATATAAAAACAGTGTTAAAACCATATCTATTTTAGGTTGCGGCTGGTTTGGTCTGGCATTCGCCCGAAAATTGATTCAATTGTCTTATCAGGTTAAAGGCTCTACCACAACTCCAGAAAAGTTATCAAAACTTTCAGCGGAAGGTATTCAGCCGTTTCTGATCAATTTTACGACTGATCAGATCACAGCAGATCCTGATTTTTTTGATGCAGATGTATTGTTTATCTGCATTCCACCAAAGCGCAGTTCGACTGAACTTCTTGATTATCCTCAAAAGGTTAACTCAATTTTAGCAGCCGCAAAAGATAAATCAAAACACGTGGTGTTGATCAGTTCGACCAGTGTTTATGCTGATGAAAACAAAACAGTAAATGAAACTAGCGAAACAGATCCAGATACAGATTCGGGAAAAGTTGTGCTAGCTGCTGAAATACGATTTAAGGAACTTTTTCCAGAAGACTACACCGTGATCCGCTTTGCAGGCTTAATTGGTCCTGATCGTAACCCTGGCAGATTTTTTGCCGGAAAAAGTAATGTGCCGAATGGTTTAGCCCCAGTAAACCTGATTCATCAAACAGATGCGATAGGCCTTGCAGTAAAACTTTTGGAAAAACAGGCATTCGGCAGAACCTATAATGCCTGCTCACCAGACCACCCTGCAAAAATGGACTTTTACATTAATGCAGCTAAATCAACAGGCCTTGCTGAACCCAATTTTATTACAGAAAAGAAGGATTGGAAAATTGTAGAGAGCATTAATGTACCTGAATTTTTGGGTTATACGTTTGAGGTAGGGATTTAATTTATTGCTTCGTCATTGCGAGGAGGAACGACGAAGCAATCTTACTACTATGGGTTAAGCGATCGCATTAAGATTATTCATCTGTGCAGTTGTTTTTAAAGGCATTCATGAGCTCGCTTTGTTCGGTTATCTTCGTGCCTCGCAATGACAAGATTAGACTAACTCAACAATCCCAACAACTCTTTCTTGGTTAAATTCTTAAACAAACTACCTTCAGTCTGGATCAGATCTTTAACCAGATCTTTTTTCGTCGCCTGAAGCTTCATGATTTTTTCTTCAATCGTGTCAGGGCAGATTAAACGGACGGCCATCACATTTTTATGCTGGCCAATCCGGTAAGCGCGGTCAATTGCCTGGTTCTCCACTGCGGGGTTCCACCATGGGTCAACCAGATAAACATAATCGGCTTCAGTGAGGTTCAATCCCGTTCCGCCAGCTTTTAAACTGATCAGAAAAACCGGGATGTCGGCATTCTCCTGAAATGAGGCAACCGCTTCAGCCCTTTTCCGTGTTTGTCCGGTGAGATATTCATACCTGATCCCCTTGCTTTCCAATTGCTTTTTAATCAGATCGAGCATGGTAACAAACTGAGAAAAAACAAGAATTTTATGCTTGCCGGCCTTACTCCCGATCTGCTCCATTAACACCTCAATTTTTGATGAAGCCTGCAAATACGATTTTCCATCAGCCAGTAAGGCAGCCGAATTGCAGATCTGCCTTAAGGTAGTAATACTTTTCAGTACGTGCATCGAACTTTTAGGCAGCTCATCCTCCTGTTTGCCCAGAATAAAATCCTGAATTTCTTTTTTGTTCGCTTCGTAAACTTCGCGCTGCTCGGCTCCCATTTCACAATACAGCACTATTTCTGTTTTATCGGGAAGTTCTTTCGCCACCTGTTCTTTGGTCCTGCGGAGAATAAACGGACGTATTTTTTTCTGAAGCTCTTCTGCCCTTCTACTATCTTTAAACTGATCGATTGGGGTTGAATATAAATCGGCAAACTGCTGTTTACTGCCAAATAAACCCGGACAAGCGAATGACAGCTGCCCATATAAATCAAAGGTATTGTTCTCTATCGGCGTTCCTGTCATGGTTACCTTATTTCGCGACTGCAGCATCCGAACTGCTTTATAACGTTGCGATTCCGGGTTTTTGATCAACTGCGATTCATCTAAAAAGATATAATTAAAGCGATAATCTTTTAAGAAACGGATATCAGAAAGCAGCGTCCCGTAAGAGGTTAAAATGATTTCAAAATCGTCGAAAGTATCAGTTGTTTTGGTCCGTTCGCCAGCATAAATGGTTTTTACTTTTATAGATGGAGTAAACTTCTCTACTTCGGCCTTCCAGTTAAATATTAACGAAGCCGGAACCACCACCAGATTTGTATTGTGTTTTACTTTTTCACGCTGTGATAAAATGAAAGCCAGAACCTGAATGGTTTTACCCAATCCCATGTCATCGGCTAAACAAGAACCAAAGTTAAAATCATCTAAAAAGTTGAGCCAGTTTAAACCGTCTTTCTGGTAGTGCCGTAAAGTTGCGGTTAAACCTTTTGGCACCTCTACCTCCTGAATTGAGTTGCTTCCTTCAAATTTCTTCTTGTAAAGTTTCAATTCGTTCTTTACATCACCATCCAATAAGGCATCTTCATAAAGCTCGTTGATAGAAGCAAATTTAATTTTTGGTGTAAGAATGGCATCATCAGTTACTTCACCTGCATTAAAATAAGCAGCAAATTTTTCGATCCATTCATGTGGAAGTATGCCCTGAGTCCCATCATCAAGCGTAACAAACTTACTTTTGTTTCTGATCGATTTATGTAAATGTTTCAATGCAACCTGATGTTTGCCAAACTTCACTTTCACTTTGGTTTCAAACCAATCTGTCCCACTCAATACCTCGATATTAATTTTCGCCTGAAATTCACTCAGTTTATTGTTTTTGAGCTGGTTAAATCCTAAAATATGGATGCCTTTATTTCGCCATACCTCAAAAGCATCAAGGAACCAGGCTTCTTCCAGAAACCTTTTACGGTGCAAATAAAAAGAATCGTTGGTTTCCTGATCATAGAAATAAGGGTGTTGTTTCAAAACATTCCCGATAAACTGTAATTCGGCATCTTCGTCACGATGTAAGGTAAAGAGATTGCCCAATTTATCCTGCGCCTGGATTTTCTTTTTAGACAGCACAGGTATTTCCATGCTCCCATAACGCATTACCGGTGTAAGGAGGATATAATCTTCTGATTCTGAAAGATAGATCAACTGTTCATTTTCGAGATCGAAACCTTTTTCTTCGATCTGGCCTTTGGTTGCCGGTTTCAAATAAGAATAATCGACATGGATACTTCCTTCTAAAGGCACCAGAATAACTTTTTGAAACTCCGGATATTTGGTTTTATGCAGGATTAACCTGTTGCTTTGCTTTTTGAAAAAACCAATTACGCGTAGAAAATCCAGCCTGCCAATTAGATAAAGCTGATTGTTAAGTTTAACAAAATACTGGTGTACTAATACCAGGTTCTCCAGTTCGTATGATTTGCCTTCGATGATCAATCGACCTGTAATTTCATAATAATCATCACGCTGGTTTACCGAAAGATGCAGATCTACCTCCAATAAATGTGCATCAACCGCCGTAATGGTCGACGCTTGAATAGCCCCAGACTGTTTACTATCCTGCAGGTAAAAAGGAATCTGTTGAGGATTTTTAACGATCGCTTTTAAGGCTTCAATCTCTACCTCGCTTTGATCATTATTGTAATTCTGCTGAAAAGTAGTAATACCGCTATAAAATTTCACCTGATCGTTATCATTTGTTTTAAAGAGCAAATCAGCCGGATTAATTCCTTTTATAGGATTTTTAACCTTGCCACTTTTAGTGGTTTCGGCTTCAAATAATTCGATCGTTAAATTGTTGTAATAGCGGTGTTGCCCAAAAACCAGGATCATTTTACCTGGGTCGTTTTTAGCCTGTACTTTTATTTTGGCTTTAGCCGGAAGTAAAAGTTCCTGTAAATTTTGCTGGACTTCTTTATTGAATGGCTGGAGGGCGTCCATTTTTGGGTGGATAGCTACCTGGTCGTTTTCGTAGCGGAGATTAAAAAGAAGATCAAGATTCTCTTCTTTTTCCAATCCATAATCGATCGCAATTTTGGCAAGCTTTTGTTTCCGCAGATTACTGTCGAAAAAAATAAGCAAATCCTGCCGTTGCAGGATATTGTATAAAACCCTTGCCTGGTGCTCACACAATTTATGCTTCGGTGTAGTGCAACGACAAGAAAGTTTTACGGAGTTGGGGTGCTGCTGAACCTGAACAATTGGAAAAGATAATCCAGAAGCTTCATCGCTAAAAGCTGCAAAATCGATTTCAATCTGCTCTGGAAATAACTGATAAAAACCTTTAACATCTGTATGAATGAGTCCGCTTAAATGTTTAAGGATAACAATCTGACTCAGATCTTTCAGGTTAAAATCTTTTAAGATGTAATCGTAAGGATTTTGTTCTGATACTGGATGCGCGGTTACCTGATCACTCATTTAAACTAGAATAGCTAAGTGATAAAAGTAATCATTAATAAGTTTTAGCTAAAATGACTTTTTGGGTTTTTATGCACAATTAATCAAAAGCATTGTTATTTCGAGGAAAAGTTTATTCATAAAAACCAATATAAATGACAATGGGATTTTAGCGAAATAATAGGATGCGAGAAGTCGTCATTGCGAGAAGGCTTTTTCAGCCGACGAAGCAATCTTACAACGATCGCTAATAGCTATGTGCATTAAGATTGCTTCGTGCCTCGCAATGACGACCCTTTTTATTTAGATTTGTAGAATGTATCGGAGTACAACGCAGTCGAGAACCCGAAGGCTCAGCGAAGCCAAATCTGTCTAGATAGATCTCTCCATTTCGCTACGCTTCAGTCGAGAAGACGACCCTATTAGACTACAGCGATTTACGCAAGTTCAAATAAAAAGGTACTGCTATCTTTTCTGTTTTTCCATTAAGGATAAATTCAGCAGCCTGTATACCTAGTTTGCTAAAATCAGTTGAAATGGTGGTAATCCCATCCAGAATAATCTTTTTTAACGGTGTTTCGTTATAAGAAATTACGCCAACATCCTTACCAATTTTAAGTTTCTGGGCAATTAAGCGTTCAATCAGTATCACCAGATCATCTTCCATCAGGTTAATGTACACTTCACCTCGATTAATTTCTTCGTCTTTGATATTATGGATTACCTTATGATCAAAAGCATATTGCTGACAGAACCTATAAAAACCTGTTAGTATTTCATGAGGGAAATAACTGTTTTTTGGAAAAATGATTTTCAGGGTGCGGTAATGTGAAAGGCGTTCTAAAGCCTGCTCTAAAGCTGCATAAATATCCTGTGCAAAGTTTTCATAAGCCGCAGCATAATCACCCGTCACCCCCGGTAGTAATTTATCAAGGATAACCAGTTTTTCTTTAGGAATGGTATTGATAATTTCGTGTGCATTTTCGCCTCCTTCTAAAA
The DNA here is from genome assembly GCF_019317285.1 of Pedobacter sp. D749. Classification (NCBI taxonomy): domain Bacteria; kingdom Pseudomonadati; phylum Bacteroidota; class Sphingobacteriia; order Sphingobacteriales; family Sphingobacteriaceae; genus Pedobacter; species Pedobacter sp. D749. Next base: position 603,696 of record NZ_CP079218.1, on the reverse strand, counting down.
AATGTGGGATAATTACAAAGTGCGAATAATCGTCGCGCTTGGCCACAATCATTTTTTTAAAGAGTGCAAAATCGTTGTTGTAGATATAAAAATCAATCGCAGCGCGTTCTCCCAAGGTTTTAGTGAAGGAATCGTAAATGATCTTTTTGTGTGTACTGAGTTTATTAAAAAGCAAACAAACCTTCAGTTTCCGTGAAAAATCGGTATTGATAATAAAATAACCCTTGCCTGGTACAGAATCAACCACCCCTAATTTCCGGAGATTACGGTAACCTTTTTCTGCAGTATCTCTCGACATCTCCAGACTGAAACTCAGTTCATTTATAGAAGGCAACAAACTATTTTTCAGAAGTTTACCACTTTCAATAGCCGCCAAAATGGCATTGGTTAGCTGCTTGTATTTTGGCGTCGACGAATATTCGTCGACGTTAAGATAGGGGATTAAATCTTCTGGTTTCAAATTGACAATATTGATGTATGAAATTCTAATATACGGAAATCCCTAAAAATCTATGGTTCGTTGTATGGCAGAATAGTATTTTAGCTGGATCATATCCGTTGGTGCTGGGTTTTCGTTCCAGGCATCATTTATTGCCAAAGCTGTACCTATTGCCGTAGCTTGCGAAACTGAAGAAGCATAAACCTCTATATCTGGAATAGAAATCGCTAACAGATGCATATAAATTGCATTTTTACCGAAACCACCATCTACAAAAATTCTTTTTACTCCTGCATTTAAGATCAGTTTCAACGAATAAATCTGCTGTTTGATCAGGTCAAAAATCAGTTGATGATAGGCTTCTTCTGCCGTTTGAAAGAGGTTCAAATCGCGATCAGGAAAAGCTGAACTTGCTGAAAAACCCTGTTGTTCCTGTTGGTTTTCGGGTATTTTATTGGCCAGTTTTAAAATCATTGCAGGGTTAAACTTCAAATGTTTAAACAGATAAGCCGCACGATCGAAATGTTCTGCAATCCGCTTAAGTTGTACTTCATGCTCGTAGCCCGCAAAAATCCGCGAAGCCTTAATTGCCTTACCTTTAAAGTGCATATAACACAGGCAATCTTGTTTAAGTTCTTCAGCTGTTAATGGCTCCTGGTTAAAAGGATTTAAACTAATGCACCATGTTCCGGTTGAGATGAGTACAAATGGCGTATTAAAATTGGCCAGGTAAGGAATCAATGCTGCAGAACTATCGTGCAAGCCAACACCTACTTGTATTGCATTTCCTTCAAAATTGGTTGTTAAACTCGAATCTGCCGCAGTGAATTCGCCAAATTTCTCCCCTATTTTTTCTTCAGATACCCAATCGTGGTATTTGTTTTTATTGAAATCCCAAAGCTGGGTATGGCAACCAATACTGGTGATATCGGCCACTGCCTTACCTGTGATCAAATAGCTTAAATATTGAGGCAGGTGTAAAGCCCATTTTACCTTTTTAAATATTTCGGGTTTTTCGTGCTTTAGGCGGTACAATTGCATCCCCGAATTTAAGCTACCTAAAATTGGTGAAGCTGTTTCTAAGGAGATCTTCTCCTCGCCTCCATATTTTGAATAAAAGGCCTTTTTAAGCTCCTCGGGATATTCCTTTAAATAGTTATAAAGTGGTGTTAGTGGATTGCCATTTTCATCGAGATAAACAAAACTGGCACCATAAGTAGAAAAGTTTATGGCCTTAACATCAAACTCTTTTAACTGCAAAACCTGATGCAGGGAATCGTAAACGGATAAACGCAGACTTTCCAGATTTTCGCATGGTTCGCCATCTTCATCAACTGTTTCTACAAAACGTGCAGACCGTTCGTAAACAATACTGTAATTTTCGTCTATCAGAAACAGTTTTTTATTTGTTTTCCCGACATCAAATATGGCAATAACAGGTTTAGGCATTTCTATTTCTCTATTTACAAACCTGTGGCAACAGTATTTCCGCGGTGATCAACTAACTTATTTCTAACCTCTAAACCCCGGTATAATTCGATTGGCGATAAGGCCGCTCCAGCTCTCAATCTCGCCTCGGCTACTAAAGCCCTTAAATCGCTCCGGAAAGTATTTTGCAAAATTTCCTGTGCTTTTGCCACGTCGTTATTGTTCTGTGCTTCGTTTAATGCTTTTCGATCAACCAATAAAGCTTGCGCATAGGCGATCATAATGGCTTCTACTGACTGTAATAAATCCTCTAATGGATCTTTCACATTATGAGAAGCATCGATCATCCATCCTAAATCTTTTGCATGGTTCATACCTTTTGCATCCATTCCCTCTACCAGTTCGTTAAAAATTAAGAACAATTGATAAGGTTTAATGCTTCCGGCAGTTAAATCATCATCTCCGTATTTAGAATCGTTGAAGTGGAAACCACCCAATTTTCCTTCCATTAACAATAAAGCAACAATCTGTTCAATGTTTGCATTAGGCAAATGGTGACCTAAATCGACCAAAGTATATGCCTTTTTACCCAGTTTACTAGCATATAAAAGTGATTGTCCCCAGTCGCCAACCGTAGTCGAGTAAAAGTTAGGTTCGAAGGCTTTGTACTCCACAAACATTTTCCAATTTTCCGGCAGTGCTGAATAGATCTCCTGAAGGCTTTCTAAGGTATTTTCGAAAGCTTTACGGAAATTGAGCTGACCAGGGAAACAAGAACCATCGGCTAGCCAAACGGTTAATGCATCAGATCCTAATGCGATACCATGTTTGATTACTTCTATATTATGCTCAATCGCTTGTTTGCGGATGTCTTTATTTACATTCTGTAACGAACCAAATTTATAGCTATGTGCAGCACCTTTCTGATCTTGAAAGGTATTTGAATTCATAGCGTCGAATTTTAAACCGTAGCCAGATGCCAAAGTTTTTAACGCTTCTGCATTTTGAGGGATATCCCAGGGAATGTGAAGCGAAATTGCACCACTTGCACCATTTAGCGCATGAAGCAAGCCAACATCTTCAATTTTTTCTTCAATATTACGCGGTTCACCACCAGTAATTGCAAAACGGCCAAAACGTGTGCCACCTGTACCTAAAGCCCAGCTCGGAATGGCAATTTGAAAATCGACCAGTTTCTGGATTACGCTTTCTAAGTCAACGTGAGACCAATCTTCTTTTAGAAATGAAAGTTTACGTTGATGCGAAGTTAAAAGGGAGTCGTTATGTTTTTCTATCTGGTTCTGCTCGATATTCATGAGAATATTTGGTTTATTAGGTTAATCATTGTGGCGATACAATCGCCATTCTCGCTCATCCTCGTTTCAAACGAGGACGATTATAAAAAATTAAAGTCATTTCGGTCTGAGCCAGGCACAGACCGGTTAAACAACTTAAAAAACTTATTTTTTTGCTACCGCCGTGGTCTGTGTCCCCACAGACCACTAATCCAATTATACGTTTCGGTCTGTGAGGACACAGACCGAAGATAAACTATCGTACAAATGCCATGGCTACTCCGCCGTCAACATTTAAAACATTTCCGGTTGATTTTTGCAGCAAGCCACCTACAAAAGCGAAACAGGCATTGGCAATATCATCCGGTAATATGATTTGGTTCAATAAGGTACGTTTGGCGTAATAAGCAGGTAGTTCTGCAACGGTAATTCCATAAGCTTTTGCACGGCCTTCGGCCCAACCGCCTGCCCAGATATTGCTATCGCTGATTACAGCATCAGGGTTAACCACATTTACACGGATATTATCGGCGCCCAATTCTGCAGCATTTAACCTACTCAAATGTAATTGGGCCGCTTTTGCACTGCCATAACCGGCATTATTCGGTCCACTCACCAGAGCGTTCTTACTTACAATATTAATGATATCGCCACCAATATTCTGCTTTTGCATCGTATTTGTTGCAGCCTGGGTAATAAAGAACTGACCTTTTACCAAAACATTATATAATAAATCCCAATCTTTTTCGGTGTGATCAGCAATGGTTTTAGAAATTGATAAACCTGCATTGTTAACAATAATATCTACCCCACCAAAAGCCAAAGCAGCAGCATCGAAAGCTTGTTTAATATCGTTTTCGCTGGTTACATCCAGAATTGCAGTGCTATAAGAATCCTTGCCATAAAGGTTTGCAAACTCTTTACCTGCTTCTTCCAAACGCCCGGCATTCATATCGTTTAAGATTACCACACCACCTTCTGCAACAAATTTCTTCGCAATTGCTTTACCGATGCCACCCGCACTGCCTGTAATCAGGGCAATTTTCCCTGTTAAAGGTTTCGGTTTTGGCATACGCTGTAATTTCGCTTCTTCCAACAACCAGTATTCGATATTAAAAGCTTCCTGGTGTGGTAACGAAGTATATTCTGAAACGGCCTCAGCACCTTTCATTACGTTAATGGCATTAATATAGAATTCTGCAGCAACCCTTGCGGTCTGTTTATCTTTAGAGAAGGTAAACATGCCGATTCCAGGATATAAAATAACCACTGGATTGGTATCGCGGATAGCCGGACTGTTTGGATGTTTACAGGCTTCATAATAAGCAGTATACATTGCTCTATAAGCCTCAAAAGCAGGCTCCAATGTTTCTTTTAGTGCTTTAACATCTGTCAAATCAGCATCGCTGGCTAGTGTTAAAACCAGCGGACTGATCTTCGTTCTTAAAAAGTGATCAGGACAACTTGTGCCCATTGGAGCAAGGCGATCAAGATCATTAGAATTGATAAATTCTAAAACGCGGCTATCATCTGTAAAATGACCGATCATGTGCTGTTTAGAAGAACATAAACCACGCAAAACAGGGGCTAAAGCAGCAGCTTGTTTTTTACGCTGATCTGCAGCTGCACCTTCTATTTTCTGTCCGCCAAAAACAGAACCTTTTTTACCATAGTTCTGGTTCAGGTATTCAGAACAGATTTCGATTACTTCTAAAGTATTCAGGTAACTTTCATAAGCGGTATCTCCCCAGGTAAATAAACCATGCGAGCCCAACATAATACCACGGATACCCGGATTTTCATCTAAACACTGTTTTAATTGTAAACCCAGTTCAAAACCTGGCTTTTTCCATTCCACCCAGCCAATTGTTCCGCCAAATAATTCTTCGGTAATTTTTTTGCCGTCTTTAGCCGCCGCGATAGCAATGGCCGCATCGGGGTGTAAGTGATCGATATGCGCAAATGGCAGGAAACCATGCAAAGGCGTATCGATTGATGGTGCTTTAGAACTTAAATCGAAAATGCAGTGGTTAAACAGTTCAACCATTTCATCCTCATGTTCTACCCCACGATAAATATTTTTCAAGCTACGTAAACGATCAACATATAATGCTGCGAGGCCACTTTTCTTTAAAGTACCTAAATCGCCGCCTGAACCTTTTACCCACATTACTTCGGTTTCTAAACCTGTAAGGGGATCTTTTTCCAATACTTTACACGAGGTATTTCCACCTCCATAATTGGTTAAGCGTAAGTCTGCACCTAATAAATTAGAGCGATAAATTAATAGGGCAACTTCATCTCCAGCTAGTTTTGCGGCTTCCTCTTCATCCCATAGATAGCTTACGTGCTTATAACTTTTCGTATCGATTGACATTCTTATATTCTATTTAAATTTTTATTTATTAACCTTTAATTGAATTACCATAACCCACAATGAGTACCGAAATGATGATGGTTAAAATACCGGCCAAAACTGTAATCAATGTTTTTCTTGATACACCTTTCCACTCTTTTAATACCAGTCCCCATAAATTGGCGATAAGGATGATGAAGGCCATGTGCAGAATCCATGAACTGGCACCATTGCCCATTTTACTTTCGCCCATACCATAGAAAAAGAACTGTAAGAACCAGGTGGTACCAGCCAGAGCAGAAAAAATATAGTTTTTTAACAACGGCGTTTTTGCATTGGTATAATCTCCAAATGTTTTATTCCTTGCATTTAATACCATACACCAGATAAAGTTGGTGGTTAGGCCGCCCCAAAGCACAATTACATAAGTAACGTTATTCTGAAATAAAAAATTACCGGTTTCAGCAGGATTTGCTGCTTTCCAGATCGCATTCGCTGAATCAGCCATTGGTTTTCCGGCTTCAATACCAAAATTGAAACAGGCGCTTAAAACACCCGAAACAATCCCGACGAATAAACCGAGCCCGAATTTATATTCTGTTTTTATCTCCATCCCATGCGGATCGGTAATACCGGATTTCATTTCCTTTTCTTTCATCATACCTGCTTTACCACAGATGATAATCCCAACAACACAAACCAAAAGCCCAAGCAATACCATACGGCCCCAATCGGTATGCAGAAACATGGTAAAAGTATCTTTACCGGCCTGCGGAAAAAAATCGAAGTAAATAGATGGCAGGATTGAACCCAAAACCATACAAAGTCCTAAAATGATACTACTCCCTAATGATACGCCCAGATAACGAACGCCTAAACCATAGGTTAAACCGCCGATACCCCAAAGCACACCAAAAAAATAGGTTAGCCATAAAATGCTCCCGTTGGTACTGGTGATTATTGCCGTAAAATTTGGGATGGTTAAATAAGCGGCAAGTGGCGGAACGATTAACCAGGAGAAGATTCCCCCAACAATCCAGTAACTTTCCCAAGCCCAGCCTTTAACTTTTTTGTATGGAATATAAAAACTTCCAGAGGCAAAGCCACCGAAGAAATGAAATATTACGCCTAAAATTGCTTGCATGCTATTAATATATTTGGTTGCTCTAAAATAGAATATACCGTAATTTTAACTGTTATGCACTGTTATGGATGAGAAATGTAAGACGCAAAATGGAGGATGGAATTGGATAAGTATGGAGACGGAGGTTGGGAGTTATAGTATAGAAAAACAGATACCAGCCTTTCGCGTTGTGTCAAATACCACCGTCTGGCACGGATTAAGATCTTTAAGTGTAGTTAGCGTTGTCAACTTTAATAGCAAATAGGCTAGAAAGTTGACAACGCTTCTCATGGAAAAAAATATAGCGTCATTTTTTGTTTGACCACCTAAGCCACCTGAGAACACTTAAGATTTCCTGGTGGTAATTTTTAGATATAGATTTCTCCACTACGGTCGAAAGGACGATCTCTTAAAGCAATGACGATATTTTCTGCACAATATCTTCAATAACATCAACGGATTTTAGGATTTTATAATGCCCCACATCTTCAAAAGATTTTGAGTTGATGGCAGGATATTTATCCAGGAATTCTTTAAGATAAGCATATGGAGATATGTGATCAGCAGGATCGAATGCCAGAAAATGATCAATCTCCGGACTTAGCTGATAAAGTTCGGTCAAGTTAAAGTGGCTGGCAGGAACAGGAAATTCTTGAGCAAAATTATCAAAGAAGATCTCCTGGTATTTTGCACCAATGTTCACAGAATCAAGGCTCTGTTCGAAGTTTTCTTTTAACCGGATTAATGGCGCAATGCTGATCAATAGATTCGGAGTTATTCCTAATTCCTGTAAAGCAATTACGTTGGCCATGCCACCAAGCGAATGTCCGATCAGCACATCAGGCTGCGCATAATTTAAGGAAATAGAATTTACCGAATCGGCATATAACATTAGGTTGGAAAATTCAGAGATTGAACTTCCGTTGCCAGGTGCATCAAAAGCGATGATCTCCAGATCATCTATTTTCTGGAGTTCAATAATCAACTCATAAAAGTCTAAAGCTTTTGAAGCCCAGCCTTGCGTAAGTAACACTTTACGTTTGCCATTTCCCCAGCTAAAACAGTTAATGCTTACTTCGGCATTGGTGAAATAGGTATCAAAAACCTGGAGACTAAACTGTTTTGATACAGCAATAAGCTGTTCCTGATGCAAGCGCAAAGGCATTTTGGGCGAGTAAAAAATAAACTCACGCATTAAAGCTGCATCAGGATTTGCCTGTGTCAATTTCAGCTCGTTTGCAATCTGTTTTAGTCTTTTCAATTCGAGCTTATTTATGGGTTAAACCAAATGTGATTTTAAATCTGCCGGAGAATAATTGATCGATTTTAAAGTTTTATCGTCAGATTTTCTGAACACCAAAAATAATCCATCGATTTCTTTGTAATAAGATTCGGTCTGGTCTTTATCTAAGTAAAACTGGATCGTTTGTTCAGCTTCTTCTACGGTTTTGCAAGCTTTGCTCATATTAGAACGGTGGACTTCATCAAATAAAGTCTTAAATTTTCCTCCTAAACCAAACTCATGGATGGCACCAGCCAAAACATACTGCAGATCGCAAAGGGCATCAGCAACTTCTACCAGATCATCATTTTCTACAGCTTCCTGTAATTCTTTTAGCTCTTCGGCTAAAAGCGAAATACGCAAATTAGCTCTCTGTTTTGAAGGAATAACAGGACTTTCTAAAATAGGATGTTTAAAGGTAGTGTGAAATTCTGCAACCTGGTTTAGCGAATTGGTTTCTTGCATGGTGATTTTTGATTTTAATCTTTACGCAGCAAACTTAAAGAAAACGGAAGAAATATTGGGGGAGAATTTATGCACAAGACTGGTTAATTGTTGAAACTGGTTTAAATGTACCGTGGTAATTGCTAAAATTGTTAGATTGCTAAATTGTTAGATTGCTAAATTGTTATCTGCAAATTGCCAACTGAAAACTGGTGAGAATGGTAACTGGTTAATTGATTGTTGAATTGCTTTATTGTTGATTTGTAAAAACCAACCAATGAACTAATAGATTCATTTATCTGGCTATTTTCTTTGCCACGGAAACACGGATTCCACGGAAGTAAAAAGAGACACATCATTCTGAATTTATTTCAGAATCTATCTAAACCATTTTTTTGCCACGGAAACACGGATTCCACAGAAGTAAAAAGAGACACGTCATTCTGAATTTATTTCAGAATCTATGTGCTTATTTTTGCCGTAGTAACACGGATTTGCAGAGAATTTACTTTGAGTTTTACTCTTACATTTTTACCATTAAGGCATTAAGAACATGAAGATAGAAAATGGTTTACCAGAGATCAATCCCAACAATTGAACAATTCAACAATTCAACAATATTTAACTACCCTTCTTCCCTTCCCTCACCACTTTAAAAAACTCTTCCTTATAGGTTTCCCCAATGGGAATCGCCTGGTCGTTAATATAAACGGTATTTCCATCTATCATTTTAATTTTTTCGATGGAGATAATATACGATTTATGGATACGGTAAAAAGGCGGTTGGGGCAGTTCGGTTTCCAGTTCACGAAGCGCCTGGTAAGTTACAATCCTTTGTGTGGCCGTATACACCGAAACATAATTTTTCAACCCCTCTATGTAGAGAATCTCTTCATAATTAACCTTGATAAATTTGTTTTTGGTATCGCCTTTGATGAAAATAAAATCATTCCCCTGTGTTACCTGCTGAATAACCACTTCTTGTTGTACAGGTGCCACAGGCATTAAAATCTGCTGCGCTTTCGTAGCTGCTTTATAAAAACGCTCATAGGAGATCGGCTTGAGCAGATAATCTACCACATCAAGATCAAAGCCTTCTAGAGCATATTCCGGATAAGCCGTGGTTAAGATTACTTTGCATTTACCACCACAGATTTTCAAAAACTGGATCCCGGTTAATTCCGGCATCTGTATGTCTAAAAAAACGAGATCAACCTTACCCTCCTGAACCAGATTAAGGGCTTCAAAAGCATTTGTAGTGGTCCCAACCAATTCTAAAAAAGGGGTTTTATTGATAAAAGCAGCAATAATATCTGAAGCGTAAGATTCATCATCAACAGCAAGGCAACGGATCATGGTTAGGGTTTAGGGGTTGGCGATTAGCTTAAATTAGTGTTAGAATAGTTTCAATGATACAAATTTTTCATTACAGATTTAAGACCAAAGTACTTTTATAGGTATTGCCGTTATTAGAAATCAATAACTCATGTTTTTCGGGATAAATCAAATCTAACCTACGGTGTATATTTACCATACCTACACCGCTTGAGTGGTCTTTTTGTGCGTGACTGATCTTATTGCTTACCTCGAAACTTAATCGTTTGTTCTGTACTTTGAGTTTAATACGCACTGGCTGAGCTTCATCAGTCACCACACCATGTTTAAAAGCATTTTCAACAAACGGGATCAATATCAGCGAAGCTATTTTTTGATTGGCAATGCCCTCTGTTGTAAAGTCGACATAAAATTTGGGTTCAAAACGCATCTTAAATAATGCTACATAACTCTCAAGATATTCCACCTCCTTATCTAAACTTACTTTGCCATCCGGACTATCGTTCAGGGTATACCGCATTAAATCTGATAAACGCAAAACAGCATTGGCCAGTTTATCGGAAACAGGTATAGCCAGGGAATAAACATAATTTAAAGTATTGTACAGAAAATGTGGATTAATCTGTGATTTTAGAAATGAGAGTTCTGCTTTAACCACTTCTTCTTTAAGTTTTCTGTTCATCTGCTCCGATTTAAAGCTCTGCTCGATACCATAAACCGCAGCCGGTGTTAGAATGAACCCAATACTCCAATAAATATTATCGGAGATGTAGTCCCAGGCAGTTGTACGGTCGTCGTAATTATGAAAACCAAACCATTTTAAAAAAAGCACTTCTTCTATTAAATACCTGAGTGCAATAAATACCCCGATGGTAAACAAAATGCCACCAATTAACTGAAGTACTTTATTCTTTTTTAAAAATCTTGGATATACCCATAAGTAACAGATGTAGAACTCTATCACTTGTATAAAATTCATAGAGATACTTAAAGCGGCTTTGCTAAAAGTTGTACCATCAATTAAATAGCCACCATAAAAATAGCCTAATACAAGTATCCAGCAAAGAATATGGATGGAAATGGTTTTTATTGTTTTCATGGTCTAAAACTATGCAAAGCTTTTTTAACTGCCTATTTTCTTATTCCAAACCTGCAAATAATTATCCCAACCTGTACAATTTAAGGATCAACACCTTTTATTGCCTGAAAACGGATTGGGATAATATTTCAAAGGGTTGGGATTATATAATTTTTAGCCCCACTCGACATCTTCATCTTTGAATCGTCAATTATAAAACAAACACAATGATGAACCGCTTATTTAAATCTGCTCTTTTTGCTTTGCTTATTTTTAGCCTTCAAAGCGCTATTGCTCAAAACATTAAAATCTCAGGAACTGTTACCGATAAAAGTAATAAAGCACTAGATTATGCTTCAGTTGCTTTAATCCACCTACCCGATTCGGCTTCAGTTGCCTTACAGGCTACCAACCAACAAGGAATTTATGAGTTTGCCAATGTTAAATCTGGCAGATACCTTATTAAGGCATTAATGATGGGTTACAGCAAAAACCAATCTGCACCATTTGAAGTGAAAGATATGCCAGTTAAAGTGCCAGGAATTATACTTACAGACCAGGCACAAAATCTGAAAGATGTAAACATTATATCAAAAATGCCCGTAATTGATCAAAAAGCAGACCGGGTGATTGTAAACGTAGAACAGATGAATACCGCGGGTGATAATGCATTGGAAGTAATCAGCAGGTCGCCGGGTGTAAAGCTGGATAAGGATGATAACATTGTATTAAAAGGTAAAAAAGGAATTAATGTGATGATTGATGGTAAGATGAGTTACATGACGGGTTTGGAATTAACCACTTACTTAAAATCGCTACCCGGATCTGTATTAAGTAAAATAGAGTTGATTTCCAATCCACCTTCTTCTTTTGATGCAGCTGGAACAGCAGGGATCATCAACATAAAACTCAAAAGAAATAAAATGCAGGGATTTAACGGAAACATGAATATGGGTGGTGGTTACGGCCGTTATGAAAAAGTTTATGCGGGTACCAACCTGAATTACAATATCGGTAAAGTGAGCACTTATCTGCGCTTAGACGCCGGACATTATAACTCATACAACAGGTTAACTTTAAACAGAACCATAGGACAGGAACAATATAACCAGCTTAACTTTTGGCACCCGATTACGAATAGTTTAAATTATTCTGCCGGTGCAGATTATTTTATTGATGATAAAAATACCCTGGGCATCATGGTAAAAGGTTATACCGCTCCGGAAGAAACCAAGGTAAACAGTAATTCGGTAAATTATAATGCCGCCGGGGCAAAAATGGGGGGAACAAGCATGTTCAATCCGCAGCATAACACAGAGAAAAACCACGCTTTAAACCTAAACTACCGGTTAAAAACAGATAGTTTGGGTGGAGAACTGGGTATTGATGCAGATTACGTTCGTTATGACAATAGTAAAAACGAAACTTTCACCAACAATTACCTTGATGAAAACGATCAGCTTATTGGTACTCCAATTGATCTGCGCAATAATGGGATGGGCAAAGTATCGATCTATTCAATCAAGGCTGATTACACCCTGAACTTTAACAAAACACTAAAAATGGAAACCGGCTGGAAAAGCAGTTGGGTAAAATCGCAGAGCGATGTGCGCTTTGATTCGCTGAAAACTGCAGGCTGGATCACTGATCCAAGAAGGACGAATTTATTTTTATACAACGAAAACATTAATGCAGGTTATCTTTCATTAGATCAAAACTTCAAAAATTTACAAATCAAAGCGGGCTTACGTGCGGAGCAGACATTGGGCAACGGCAGTTCATCAGGAACGAATACCCTGATCGACAGAAAATACTGGAAGCTTTTTCCAACACTCTTTATTTCTTTAAAACTCGATTCGAACAACCTGATTACGGCAGCCTACCGCAAAAGTATTAATCGCCCATCATACAGCAGTTTAAATCCCTTTACTTTTTATAGCGATCCTTACACTGCTTTGCAGGGAAACCCGTTTTTACAGCCCTCGTACGCAAACAGCTTTGAATTTAACTATTCCTTTAAAAACTTCAGGATATTAACATTGAGTTATTCAGTTAACAACGGCTCGATATGGGAAGTAGTTTATCAAAATGATGCGACTAAAGAAAGTATCTCCAGACCAGAAAACCTAAGCCGTACCACCAACTTTTATATGGCAACGGGAAGTCCTTTTGATGTAACCAAATGGTGGAACAACACTACTGAAGTTTCGGCTGGATTTAACCGCACCGAATCAGCTGTACAGGGAAATGGTTATAATGCTTTCTCTTGGAACTGGTCGGTATTGATGGATAATACGATCACATTATCCAAAAACTATAGCTTATCATCTTATGCTTATTATGATTCTCCTTCTGTTTCTGGTCTTTTCCGCAGTTTAGGGAGTTACCAGCTAAATATTGGTGCTAAAAAATCATTCTGGAACAAAAATGCAACACTAGCCCTAAAAGTAAACGACATTTTTAATACCAGTAAATTCAGAGCCAACCTGGAATACAATAACATTAAAACCTATTGGCAGAACGAATGGGAAAGCCGCAGGATAAACTTAAGTTTTACCTATAAATTCGGGAATATGAAAATTAAAACCGCCCACAGTAGAAAAACCGGAACAAGTGATGAGGAAAACAGGGTCGGCAAAAATTAGGCTGAGTTAGGTTAAGTGTTTAAATCGGTTAACTGGCTAATTGGGTTAGATTTTCTCAATTGCAATAGTTGACCGATTAGTCAGTTTCAACAATTAACCGTCTATAAAACCAGCAGCATCCAAACGTTACAGGCAAAATGCCCCGAATTGCCCAATGGAGCAGAAAGCTTTTTAAATCCTGCTTTTTCATACATACTGATTGCTGTTGTAAGCTCAGGGAACGATTCTAAATACACCTCATTATAACCAAAATGCTGTGCCGATGCTATACTTTTCTCCATGAGCATTTTGCCAATACCTTTGCCACGAGAAGATGCCGAGGTGTATAATTTAACCAGCTCAACACAACCATCTGGTAAGCCTTCTGTTGGATAAATACCACAGCCGCCAATAATAACCCCATCCTCTTCGGCCAACCAATAAGCAGATTGCGGATGTTCGAAAACTATAGATAGCTCATCAGTTGTAGGATCGGTATAAACAGTACCGGGCTTGTCTATTTTAAATTCTCTCAAAATCGTCCTGATCATTGAAGCGGTAGCAGTATTATCTTGCGCAGTTATCTTCCTGATGGTGATGGCCATATTACTCTTATTTTATGCAAAGTTAAAAAATGAGTAGTGGCTTTTTAATAAAAGCAAACAAAATGCCTTCTAATTTCATTTATAAAGTATTAAAACAGATTTACACCATGGAAAACGAAGAAAATAAAACAGGAACAACATCAGGCACAAATCATCCAAAACCAACAGATGATGTACAGTTGGAAATAGAAACCGTAATCCCTTCAACGGAAAAAGAAACCGAAAAACCAAGTGAGGCATTAAAAACCGATGAAGTTAAGGATGAGAAAAAATTGGATGATCAGGATGAAGAAGCAGATACTACGGAGAAACCTGCCGAAGAAAACAAAACTGATAGCGACGATAAACGCGATGATATCGAAACCGCTACACCAAGTGCTTAGTTAATTTTGGTTAAACGCATATTACAGCTGAAATAGTTTTACTATTTTGGCGTTATGAATAACATGAAAGAAAAACTATTGCTTTTCCTGTTTACCATAAGCATTTTTGGTTGTGGAATAAACAGGCAGGCACAGCAGATAAAAGCCCTTGAAGACTGCACCTATAAAATTACAGGTGTACAACAGGTATCAATTGCAGGCACAGATGTTAAAACGTTAATGGACCAGCAAAACTTTAGCTTAACCAGTTTACCTGGGGTTGCATTGGGTTTGCTCAGAAAAGACATTCCGCTTAGAGCCAATCTGAATTTAGAAATAACCAACCCGTCGGGCAATTTAGCCGCTATAAACCAGTTCGAATATAAAATATTGGTTAATAATACTGATTTGGCAGAAGGCATCGTTAATCAAAATGTAAGCATTGCACAAGGCCAAACGGTTACCGTTCCGGTACAATTGGTGAGCAACATTTACGGATTAATATCTAATGGCAATGTATTTAATGATATTATCAAAGCTGCTCAAAAAGGATCATCTTCAAAAGATGAAAAACTAGGTTTATTAACCATAAAAATAAAACCAACCTTTATGCTGGGCAATACGCCTGTTAAATATCCTGGCTATATTACCATTAACAAAGATATCAGCAGTAAAATATTATTGTAAATACCGTCACAAATAAAAATGCCCGCTTAACTAAATATGTTAAGCGGGCATTTTCGTTATTAGCTTTTATTAAAATTTCTTATCCGGCCTCATCACCATACCTTTAAATCCTTTTGGATCTAACTTTTCATCTAATGCTCTTAGTTGTGTCACCGATAATTTTGATGGCATTACTGTTGTCGTTGTACTTAAGCTAGCTGTTTTTGCAGCTGTAGTTATAAAAGTCCCATTTTTGGCGTATGAAAGAGCGTTGGCCAACAATGTTTCTGTTTCATCACCCCAGGCCTTGGTTAAATCTTCTGCCGATTCTTTATCTACCGTTAGGCCAGAATAGTAGCCGCCAACGCCAAGTTTATTTTTAGTTTCAAATTCTGGAATATACATATCCACCTTATCTATTCTGATCGGAAAGAAACCAACTGGTTTACCGTAAGTTGTGGCACCAATAAGTTTCACATCCATTACTGGTTTTAAACTGTTAATGGTTAACTCGCTTGCTGAGGCTGTTGATCCCGTTACGATAAAATAAACCCTGTTTAATGTTAAACTACCTGATTTTGCAAATTTCTCTATATTATCAGCAGCTGTAGGCGAATAATCTAAATCTGCATAAGTGGCGTACTTTCTGTTTACACCAGAGGTAAAGGTCTGTAATTTACCCTCATCATCTAACAGTGGCTGGTGTGCCAGAACAGAGGCATTACGCTGATCGGTAGTGATCGACTGTAAATAGTTATTGTAATAAGAAGTAAACATCGTATTACCGGTTTCTCCTGCTGGTGCTACTAAATTAATAATCTGGGTAGCTGTTGAAACATAACCACCACCGTTATAGCGTAAATCAACCACGAGTTCGCTTACTCCTTGTGTAGCGAAATTAGAAAAAGCTGAATTAATGGCGGCAGAGGCATTATTGGTAAAACTATTAAAAACAATGTAACCGACTTTCTTTGCTCCAACCGTATAAACATTCGTAAATAAGATCGGATTAACACTATAAAAGCTACTGGATACAACAGCTGTTTTCGGGTTACCGCCTATATCATTAAAAGCTAGAGTCACCGTTGCATTTGTACCAAAAATGGCATTATTTAAAAAATTAACTGCACCAGGGTAGGTCAGTTCTGTTCTTCCGTTTACACTCGTTATCCTGCAGCCACGGGTTAAACCCTGCAAGGCTGCAGGTGAGTTAGGATAAACATATTTCACCCTTAAATCTGTAGTATTATTATATTGAACAGAAAAACCGTAATCATTGGCTGAGCCATTTACATCTGCCTTAAGCGCTCCTGTTTTACCTGTAGTAGCGGCAGTATAGTCGAAAAACGAATATTTAGGCTCGCCGGGAGTGCTTCCATATTCATATGGTTTTCCTGTTGCCGGATCTAAAGAATATTGTGTCATGGCATATAGTTCCGCTTCATTCGAACTAAATCCACGCGGATTAAACACCTCATAAGCGGGTAGCGAAGTATTCCAATAATAAAGTTCTTTACCGTATAAATAAATAGAATCTTTAGTCAATTCATCCCGCGTTCCGCTAGGCGTCGTCACAACCGGTGGAGTTACAGGCTCATCAGGTGCAGTACTGCTCTTTTTACAGCCGGTAATAGCCCCAAAGCTTAAAAAACCTAGCGTTACCAGGTAAAAGAATTTCTTATTTTTCATTGGAATTTATAGTAATGTTATCTCTATATACGAGTAAGGCAATCGTTAAGTTGTTCCGAGATAAACTTTATCTACCAACAAACTAAATTTAACTCAAAATTGTACACTCACGCATATATTGGTGAATTACGTAAATCTACCGATTAAATTACTTTTCATTGAGATATTTAGCAATTTTTAACAAGATCTGCTAACAGTGTTTCACTATTAGTCCTTATGCCCCCACAAATTGTCGCCTTTGCACCGCTTAAGTCAATCAAATCCTGTGCAAATTTGTTATACTAATTATCTGATTTAAAACCAGGGAACTATGGAAAAGATCGAATTTAAAACCACAATTAACGCCACAGCAGAAAAAGTTTGGAATGCGCTGTTTGGCGTAGAAACCTACCCTAAGTGGACAGCTGCTTTTATGGAAGGATCGCGTGTAGAAACTGACTGGAAAAAAGGAAGCAAGGCCTTGTTTCTGGGCGAAAACGGAGATGGAATGGTAGCTGTGATTCAAGACAATATCCCAAACCAGTATATGTCTATCAAACACCTTGGTGAGATAAAAGACGGCAAGGAAGACTACAGTGGGAATTGGGGCGAAACACTTGAGAATTATACCCTCAATGAAAGAGATGGCAAGACAGAACTCGTTATTGATATGGGCATTAACAATGAATGGAGAGATTATTTCGAAAAAACATGGCCTAAAGCACTTGCTAAGGTTAAAGAGATAGCCGAAAATTCGGATGAGCACCTGTAAAAGTCAATATGAAGCATAAATAAAATTGTGCTGCGTGGAATTTTTTACTAAATGACATTAAACCAAAAAAGCCTTTCATTTCTGAAAGGCTTTTGGAAGTGGTGCCACCTGGATTCGAACCAGGGACACAAGGATTTTCAGTCCTTTGCTCTACCGACTGAGCTATGGCACCATCCGTTTTGGATTGCAAATGTAGTGTTCTTTTTCTCAATTCCAAAAAAGGATTTCAGTTTTTTTCATAAAAACAGGACCATAAAGCCTCATCTTTTTGATAAGCAAGAAGATGCACTGAAAAAATATTTTTATTTTATATCACGCACTCAGGTGAATTAGGTGATCAAAAAAACATGTCCCTATAAATGGTCAATAATATTCCTTAGAAAAACATACTCCAGGCCATCTATATCATCCATTACCTCACTAATCTTTTTAAATCCTAAGCTAGAAATAAGTTTAAGCGAATCTTTATTTTCCGGCGAAACACTGGCTATAAAATTTTCAACTCCAAAATTTATGTTTGCCCAGTTCATTACAGCCGTAGCAGCTTCTGTTGCATAACCCTTTTTCCGGTAGTCTTTAATAATGCGATAGCCTAATTCAACTGCGTTTGTAGCATATTCTTTTAAATATTCAGGATTTGGCTTACTATGGAACCTCACCAATCCTATCATTTGATCTTCTTCAGCTAATATAATTGCCCTTGCCGACCATGGCAAATAATCTGAATCTTCAAATTGCTTTAAGCCATATCGCAAACTACCTGGATGATCCAACATTTCTACAGGAATATTAGCTTTCATTAAAAGTGCTGCCCCTTCTAAATCATTTTCCAGGAAATAGGATATCAATTCCTTATTCATTAAACGAAGGATTAGCCTCGGGGTTATAATATCATCTGTAGATTTCTGCATGGCGTAAAAATGCTAAAATACTTGACATTTATGTGGAATATAAAATGCCTATGATTAAGAAAACCAAAAACAACCTTAAAAGTATGGTATAGACTTAGATGATCTAAGGTGGCTTAGGTGGTCAACAAATAGAATACTATGCTAATCTGTTGCAAATAAATAAACCACGGCAATTCAATAAGAATGGCATAAAACCAAAAAAGCCTCTCATTTCTGAAAGGCTTTTGGAAGTGGTGCCACCTGGATTCGAACCAGGGACACAAGGATTTTCAGTCCTTTGCTCTACCGACTGAGCTATGGCACCATCCGTTTGGGATTGCAAATGTAGTGTTCTTTTTTCAAAAGCAAAATTTTTTTTCGATTATTTCATTGCAACACTGATTATCAATTAATTAATTTTTCACGATTCTTAATGAAGGCCTTAATACTTGCTTAGAATGAGTACAAACAAACAATTTTATTAATTTTTTTATGCATGCATAGTAATTTATTTAGATTAATATCCTAATTTAGCATAACAATCTAATTTTGCATGGTAGCACAGATCCTTTTTCTAGTACTTACACTTGCAGCAATTGCGCTGTTTACAGTTAACCTGCGTAAAATAATTCGCAACATCCGTTTAGGCAAACCGGTAGATCGAAAAGATCAGCCGCAAAAAAGATTAATGACGATGCTTCGGGTGGCTTTTGGGCAATCTAAAATGGTTGTTCGTCCTATCCCTGCCTTCCTTCACTTTTTTGTTTACATCGGCTTCGTTATTATCAATATCGAAGTATTGGAGATCATGATCGATGGTTTATTCGGCACACACCGTATTTTTAATGGTTTGGGTGGTTTATATAACTTTCTGATCGGTTCTTTTGAAATCCTGGCTTTTACCGTTTGGGTATCCTGTGCTATTTTCTTGGTCCGCAGAAACATTCTCAAAATTAAACGCTTTAGTGGCGTAGAGATGAAAAGCTGGCCCAAATCAGATGCCAATTACATTCTCATCACCGAGATTTTATTAATGAGTGCCTTCTTGTTAATGAATGCAGCCGATGCAAAATTACAGCTGTTGGGTGCCAGCCATTATATTAATGCGGGGGCATTTCCGGTAAGCCAATATTTAATGAATATCCTGCCTTCAACAGAACATGCATTGGTTATTGTTGAGCGCAGCTGCTGGTGGTTCCACATTATAGGTATTCTGGCTTTTTTAAATTACCTGCCTTATTCAAAACATTTCCATATTCTTTTCGCCTTTCCAAACACCTACTTTTCTAATCTGGAGCCTAAAGGCGAATTTACCAATATGGCCTCGGTTACCAATGAGGTAAAAGCAATGCTCGACCCTTCTTTTGTTCCGGCAGAAACCGAACCTGGTAAATTTGGCGCAAAAGATGCAACCGACTTAAGCTGGGTAAACCTGATGAATGCCTATACCTGTACCGAATGCGGAAGATGTACTTCTGTATGCCCGGCAAATATTACAGGTAAACTTTTATCGCCACGGAAAATTATGATGGACACCCGCGACCGCATTACCGAAGTGGGCCAGAATATTGATAAACATGGTGCAGAACATCAGGATGGAAAATCATTACTGGACGATTACATCAGCAGAGAAGAGATCTGGGCCTGTACCAGCTGTAACGCCTGCGTAGAGGCGTGTCCGGTAAACATTGATCCATTACAGATTATTATGGAACTCCGCCGTTTTGCGGTGATGGAAGAATCACAGGCACCAGGAAGCATTAATGCAATGTTGGGCAATATTGAGAATAACCAGGCACCATGGAAATACTCTCCAGCCGATCGTTTTAACTGGGCACAAGAAAGTTAGCAGTTGGCATTGAATTAAAATAATTAATTTCATCAGGTCCCGATACTTGATACTCGATACTAGAAAATAGACAAATGGAATTTAAAGTCCCTACAATGGCCGAGTTAGTGGCCGCAGGTGAAGAACCGGAAATATTATTTTGGGTGGGCTGTGCCGGAAGTTACGATGAAAGAGCGCAGAAAATTACGCGCGATATCTGCAAGATCTTGCATCATGTAGGTATAAAATATGCGGTATTGGGAACTGAAGAAAGCTGCACTGGCGATCCTGCTAAAAGGGCAGGAAATGAGTTCCTTTTCCAGATGCAGGCCATGACCAATATTGAAGTATTGAATGCTTATAACATTAAAAAAATCGTGACCGGCTGTCCACATTGCTTTAATACCATTAAAAATGAGTATCCTGGTCTGGGTGGAACTTACGAAGTCATCCACCATACGCAATTGATCCAGGATTTAATTAACGAGGGTAAGTTAAAAGCTGAAGGCGGGGAAAGTTTTAAAGGTAAAAAAATCACTTATCACGATCCTTGTTATTTAGGCCGTGGAAACGGAATTTATGAGGCTCCAAGAAAAGCATTAGAAGTTTTAGATGCTCAACTGGTAGAAATGAAACGTTGCAAAAGCAATGGTTTATGCTGCGGTGCAGGTGGCGCTCAGATGTTTAAAGAACCTGAAAAAGGAAATAAAGATATCAATGTTGAACGTATTGATGAAGCACTTGAAACCAATCCACAATTCATTGCAGCGGGTTGCCCGTTCTGTATGACAATGCTGAGCGATGGCATTAAACTAAAAGATAAAGAACAGGAAGTTAAGGTATTAGATATTGCTGAGATTACAGCAAGGGCAAACGGCCTTTAACAATCGTTTTAGATTCACTTCATAAAAAGCAGTATCATAAGCGTTTCTATTTGATCTTTCACGTTGAGCCTGTCGAAACGCTTAAATCTGTAATTAAACAGATCCTTCTACAAGCTATCAATGATAGATTTCAATAGAAAGATCGTCATTGCGAGGAACGAAGCAATCTTAATGCGCACGCTAGTAGCGATCGTTGTAAGATTGCTTCGTCGGCTGAAAAAGCCTTCTCGCAATGACGAAGCTTGGCAACTTACAGTTCGTTAAAAATTCTCCTGTCATTTATATCCATTTTCATAAAATAAATTATCCTTCAGGATGATTTTTAGGAAAGCAATAGCAGTATTCCATAGGTTAATTTCTTCCTGCTCTACCTTCTGCCATGAAAAATGGCATTCGTTCGATCAGGTTTAATTTAGTCGTTTTTCTACTACTATGTAGGTTTCCTTGCCGCAAGCCCAAGTTAATAGCCCTGATCGGAGCGGCATCCCCGATATTTCATCGGGATAAAGCAAAGAGCAGGACTAACTTAAAAAAAGCGAATAACATTGCGCTCCAAAAAATCATACCCTTATTTAATAAGTTAATTTCTTCACCTATAGCTTCTGCGAAATTGAAACTCCTGCATTAATTTTATTCAAATTATCGCGGATCAGATTTAAATCTTCAGCCTCCATATTTTTTAATGGAATAACCAGCTGGGTAGCCATTGAGTCTACATCGCCTCCCCTGTCTTTATAGGTCTGCACAATTACGTCGTCGCCCTTGGTATGGATATATAATTTACCCGAAGTAGTGGTACCATAATAGTCCATATCTTTAAATTTCGATAACTTAAATGCGAAATACTCCGTTTTACCATTATTAAAATACCGCTTGTAACGGCAAAAACCATTGTTAGTAACATTTAGTTCATAACGTTTTACCTGATCACTTTCCTGGCTGCTGTCATAATGATCGGTAAGCGTTTTATGAAGATAAAGAGCATACTGCTGCATGGATTCGGGGTCTGAAAAAGCAAATAAAGACATACAAAAAGCCGAAAGAAGGGATATTTTCAAGCACAGTGTAAACTTTTTCATCAGGTTAGCGTTTTAATCATACCAATTTAATTAAAATCATAAATTTGTATATGAGTTTTTCTCCACAATCAAGAGTTTGGATATACCAAAGCGATCGCAAATTTACTTCTACTGAAGAAACTGAGATCTTAAACAAATTGGCAGCTTTTACTAACCAGTGGAAAGCGCATGGAAATGAATTGCTTGCAAAAGCAGAAATACGCTATGGCTTTTTTATTATCTTAACAGTAGATGAAAGTCAAGCTGGTGTTACCGGTTGCTCTATTGATAGCTCTGTTCGTTTAATTAAAGAAATTGAGCAGGAGTATCATGTAGACCTTTTTAACCGTTTCAACATTGCCTATAAAGTAAATGGAGAAGTTGTGGTTAACAGCAAAGAAGATTTTGAAACTCTGGTAAATATAAAGCAGGTAACGTCAGAAACGACTGTATTTAACAATATGGTTCAAAACCTGGCTGAGCTTGAATCTAAATGGGAAGTTCCTTTTCAAAACAGCTGGCATTCTTCCGTTTTTGCACATTTACTTTAAGCCTGTGTCATCGTAGATCTTAAATATATTGTTCCGCTAGGCGAGTTAGATGCGCATATGGAAGCGCATGTACAATATTTGAAGAAATACTATAAAAAAAACATTTTTGTAGCTTCGGGCAGAAAGGTGCCCCGAACCGGTGGAATCATTTTGGCCCTGGCTAAAGATGAGGCTGAATTGAAAAAAATCCTGATGGAGGATCCCTTTTATAAACACCGTTTGGCTGATTTCACGATTACACATTTCCTAACTTCACAGTACCATCCTGACCTGGAATCTCTTTTAGGCTAACTCATTCAGACTACCTGTTGCTATTGCAGCTATTTTTTACTGTAAGCCAAACAATTAGCGAACAAAAAACATTATATTGTTAAATCAAATAATGTGTATGAAGCGCTGGCTTAAAATCTCTTTAAAAATCTTATCCGTTTTAGTTGTACTAATTATATTAACCTGGCTGGCGGGTGCGTTTTACATTAGTCGCAACAAGAAAGAAGTGCTGGCTTCTATCCTCTCGCAACTCAATAAAAATTTAAACGGACAGATTACGGCCACCAGTATGGAACCTACGCTTCTAAAAAGCTTTCCGGGCGTTTCGGTATCCTTAAATGGCGTTCTATTAAGAGATAGCCTATGGAACCAACATAAACACGATCTTTTAAAAGCGCAGGATATAGATGTATCGCTAAATGTACTTTCGCTTATTGTGGGCAATATCAACATTAAACAGATTGCCATTAACAATGCATCTATTTACATCTACACCGATTCTACAGGCTACAGCAACACCAGTATTTTTAAAAGTAAACCTAAAACTGATAAAAAATCATCGCCAAAATCCTCCGCACTGGAAGTTAAAAAGATTGATTTTAACAAGGTGAGCTTGATATTAGACAATAAAAAAAGGTTTAAGCTATTCAATTTCGACATCGATCAGATCCAGGGCAGAATGGACTACCCTGATAGCGGCTGGACAGGTAAAATCAAGTTAACGACTAAGGTAAACAGTTTCGCTTTCAATACACGAAAAGGTAGCTTTTTGAAAGATAAAACCCTGGAAGGCACCTTAAACGCCCGTTACAGCCGGGATCTTGACGCAGTGATACTAAATCCCGAAATCTTAAAAATTGGTGGGCATCCTTTTAAAATCGGTGCTAAAATAGAATTAGATAAATCTGCTTTTGCTATTAGTGTAGCTGTAGATGATATTTTATTCAGAGATGTTGCTTTACTCCTATCGCCCAATATCTCTTCCAAACTCTTAAAGTTCGGGATAGAAAAACCAATCAATATCAGGGGAAATATTGTTGATGACGGATCAGGCAAATATGGAGATCCGTTGATTAAAGTAGGCATAACGGTGAGAGACAATGTGGTTTCTATTCCGGCAGGTAAATTAACGGCTTGTAATTTCGATGGTTCCTTTACCAACCAGGATACCGTTGGCGGTATTATTGGTGATGAAAACTCATCTATCAAGTTCCATAAGCTTACTGCGAAATATTTTAATGCGCCGCTTAAGATCGATACATTCACGGTAAATAATTTAGCCCGTCCAATTGCCACCGGATTGGTAACCTCGCAGTTCCCCCTATCTAATTTAAACAATTCATTAGGTACGAACGATTTTGAATTTAAAAACGGAACAGCCAATTTAAGATTATACTGCAAGGCTGATATTGACAACTTCAGGTTTACAAAGCCAGTTGTTTCGGGTAAAATACAGATTGCCGATGCAGACATTCTTTACATTCCCAGGAAGCTACACCTGGTAAAGAGTGCCTTAAACATCAATTTTAACCAGAACGATTTATCGATCCAGAACGGGCATTTCCAATTGGGCAAAAGCGAACTTAATGTAAGCTGTAGCATCGCCAATTTTGCCAACCTGTATTATACTGCTCCCGAAAAAATATTGGTGAACTTAAAAATGTCGAGTCCTCAACTCTACCTAAAAGAATTTTTACCTTTCTTAGGACCAAGAACAGCAAAGAAAAAATCGAATGGAAACAAACAAGTAGTTTCCAAAGAGCTGAGTAATGTGCTGGAACTTTCTAAAATGAATATCCGTTTAACGGTTGATAAAGCCATTTATGATAATTTCCTGGCTAAAAACCTTGATGCCGACATTTCTTTGCGGGGAGGGGGTATATTTTTCAACAAAATAAGCGTGGCACATGCCGGCGGTCAGTTATCGCTAAACGGAAATATTATGCAGGAAACGGCTTCAAATAGTTTTAAGATCAGCTCAAAGATCAGCCATGTAAGTGTGAAAGATTTCTTTTATTCGTTTGACAATTTCGGACAGAATACCATTACCAATAAAAATTTAAAAGGTTATTTATCAGCGTTGGCTAACATTTCCGGAAAAATATCGCACACAGGAAAAATTCTTCCACGATCAATAAACGGGAAAGTGGTGTTCAATCTGAACAATGCCGCACTCGTTAATTTCGATCCGATGGTTAAGGTTGGAAAATTTGCTTTTGCCAACAGGAACCTGTCAAACGTAGAAATCAAAAACCTTGATGGAACACTAAACGTGCGTGGCGATAAAGTAGAAATAAGTCCGATGCAGGTAAACTCCAGCGCCTTAAACTTTAACGTAAAAGGTATTTACGCTTTAGGAAGTGGTACAAATGTAGAGATGGATATTCCACTGAGAAACCCGAAAGGAGATGAAAACCTAACCAGATCGGAAAAAAGAGAAGCCCGTATGCGTGGAATCGTATTGCACTTAAAAGCTATTGATGACGAAAAAGGCGGAATAAAGATCAGGTGGAATAAGGATCACGACTAATAATTGAATGAGAGAGTTTTGAATGATTGAATGTGTTTATACTTTTCATTCAAATTCGATCATTCTCTCATTCAATCCTTCACAATTCTATCATTAAAAATCCAGCGGCCCTAACCTGTTCATATTTCTTAAAATCAGGTATTGTCGATGCCTGATGTATGGGGTTGCATTTTTAGGTGTCCACCTTCTGGGATTTGGAAAACACGAAGCAATTAAAGCGGCTTGTTTCTTGGTTAGTTTTGTACAGGATTTACCATAATATTCCTGTGCAGCAGCCTCGGCACCATAAATCCCATCGCCCATTTCGATTACGTTTAAGTAAACTTCTAATATTCTCTCTTTACTCCAAAACAGCTCTATAAGTAAAGTAAAATAAGCTTCAAAACCTTTTCTTATCCACGATCGGCCAGGCCACAGAAAAACATTTTTAGCCGTTTGTTGCGAAATGGTACTCCCGCCCTTTACCTTTTTCCCTTTGGCGTTACTGGCAAAAGCTTTTTCAATAGCTTTCATGTCAAAACCAATATGTGTTAAAAAGAGCTGATCTTCAGCAGATACCGCAGCCCTTTTCATATTATCAGAGATATCATCAAACTTAACCCATTTTTTTTCGGTTTTAAAAGGCTTACCATCTGCCTTACGTTCAATATTCCGTAGCACCATTAAAAGGGTAATAGGTGGGTTGATAAAACGCAGCGCGATCACCCAAAACACAGACACCAACAAAAAATATAAAAATACTTTCGTAAAAATATTGGTAATCTTTTTTAAGAGAGGATGTTTTGTCTTGCTTTTAGCTTTGGTTGTCCGGGTTTTGGCCATGGCGTAAAGGTAATTAAAGAGACTGAAGTTGGGAAATACAGATTACTGGAATGATGCGAAATTTTTTAGTCATCACAAAAACCAAAATGCAAAATTCCTGTGGTAAACCCTTAACCTGCATTAAAATCAGTTTGTTTACTTATTTTGTGATTCACATTATTAAAAATAGCGCAAACAGAATTAACCAAATGAAAAAACTAGGCTATCTTTTTATTGCTGTAACACTGTGGGGCTGTAGTACAAGCAAGAACATCAATAACCAATCAGAAAAGTGGATTACACTTTTTAACGGGAAAGATATTAAAGACTGGAATGTTAAAATCCATCACCACGATTACAATGTAAATTTCGGAAATACCTTCAGGGTTGAAGATGGAATTATACAGGTTCGATATGACCAATATGGCGATTTCAATGATCAGTTCGGCCATCTTTATTATAAAACATCATTTTCTTATTATCACTTAAAACTAAAATATCGCTTTGTTGGCGAACTACAAAAAGGAGCACCCAGTTACACCCTGCGGAATAGCGGTGTGATGTTTCATTCTCAGGATCCGAAAACGATGCCTAAGGAACAAGACTGGCCAATTTCGATCGAAATGCAGTTTTTAGGTGGCTTGAGTGATGGCCGTCCACGCCCAACAGGAAATATGTGTTCGCCAGGTACAGATATTTTTTATCAAGGTAAATTATATGATGGACATTGCCTGGATTCCAAATCAAAAACATACGATGGCGACCAATGGGTATCTGCAGAACTAATTGTTCTTGGCGATTCGCTTGTAACGCATATTATAAATGGCGATACCGTTTTACAATATAGCAAACCACAAATAGGTGGCGGGGTAGCTAACCGTTACGATCCGAAAATTAAAATCGACGGAAAAGCCCTTACTCAGGGTTTTATTGCCTTACAAAGCGAAGGGCAGCCGGTAGATTTTAAAGATATCCAGATCATGGAGCTTCCTCACCACAATAAGAAAAAATCTAATTAAACATTTTACGATATCATACGTTACAACAACATGAAAGTTGCATTAATTACAGGCGGAAGCAAAGGAATTGGTTTCGGCATAGCCGAATCACTTTTAAAAGAAGGCTATAAAGTAGCCATTACCAGCAGGACAATAGACAGCGCAAACCAGGCTGCATCTCAGCTGGTAGCACATGGTGATGTATTGGCCCTTGAAGCAGATGTTGTGGATTTTAAATCTCAGCAGGATGCTGTAAATCTGATACTCGAAAAATGGGGGCAATTGGATGTACTCATTGCCAATGCAGGTGTTGGTCATTTTGCACCGGTTGATGAATTGGATATTAATTTATGGAAAGAAACCATTGATACAAATTTAACTGGTGTTTTTTACAGCATTAAAGCTTCGGTAGAGGAGATCAAAAAAACAAAGGGACATATCTTCACCATTTCCAGTTTGGCAGGCACGAATTTTTTCGCCGGAGGATCGGCTTATAATGCCAGTAAATTTGGCTTAACAGGCTTTACCCAATCGGTTATGCTCGATTTAAGAAAATATGGCGTAAAGGTAAGTACCATTATGCCAGGATCGGTAGCGAGCCATTTTAACGATCATCAGCCGAATGCTGAAGATGATGCTTGGAAAATTCAACCCGAAGATATGGGCAAATTGATTGTTGATTTATTAGCCATGCCAGCAAGAACACTACCAAGCAAAGTGGAAATCAGACCAACAACGCCAAAGGGATAGTAAGGATGGATGATGTGAGATGGAAGATGTAGTTAATTCTACGACATGAATAAATTATTCTTATTTTTTTACTGCGGGAAGCGTTAATTGTTTCCCGTAGACTTTACAAATTTAACATCCTGTTAGCTATCTTACCTTACCAGAAATTACAAATGCCCTGACTTTGTTACAAAAAATACAGAAATTTGGATTGACTTTGTTACAAATAAAAAATAAAATGCCCTGACTTTGTTACAAAAAATTCATAAATTTGGGTTGACTTTGTTACAAAAAAAACAAAAAATGGCATTTAAACGATCTATTGAGGAAAATTTAAATCAATGGAAAAACAGCAAAAATAGAAAACCTCTGATTATTAGAGGGGCACGTCAGGTGGGAAAAACAACACTGATAAAAAGCTTTGCAAAAAACTATTCCAATGCTATTTTTCTTAATCTTGAGAAACCTGCACACCATCAATATTTTGATGATTTTGACGATGTACAAAGCATTGTTGAAGCATTATTACTGGGACATGGAATTCAATCAGATAAAATAGCTGAAACTTTGCTCTTTGTTGATGAAATTCAGGAAAGTACGAAAGCGATACAAATGCTAAGGTATTTTTACGAAGAAATCCCTGAACTGCATGTAATCAGTGCAGGTTCCCTTTTGGAGTTCGTATTACAAAAAGTAAAAAGTTTTCCGGTTGGCAGGGTGGAATTTTTATACTTATATCCTTTAAATTTTCAAGAATACCTTCAAGCTAACAAAAAAGATGACCTGTTAAAACATCTGCTTCAAACACCTATAAAAGCCATTGCCCATAAATTATTATTAAAAGCCTTTCATAGATATGCCATTATTGGAGGCATGCCAGAAATAATAAAAACTGATTTGGAAGAACATAACCTTTCTGATCTACCTATTGTTTACGAAAGCATTTGGGCAACCTACAAAAATGATATAGAAAAATACACCCAAAACGATACAGCGAGAAGGACGATTAATCACGTTATGGGTACTGCCCATCTTTTCCTGGATAAGCGTGTTATTTTTCAAGGTTTCGGCAATTCGAATTATAAATCCAGAGAGGTTGGAGAGGCTTTTAGGATATTAGATGATGCAAAAATTATCCGGTTAATATATCCATCTACAAATACGGAGGTTCCGATTATTCCTGATTTAAAAAAATCACCCAGACTACAATTTTTAGATACAGGATTAATCAACTATTCATTGGGCATTCAAGGAGAAATGCTCGCCTTAGACGATTTAAGTTCAGCCTACAAAGGTGCCGTTATTCCACATTTATTTACCCAAGAACTGATATCGATTGAGCGCATTTCTTCTCACAAGCCCAATTTTTGGGTAAGAGAAAAAAAACAGTCTGACGCAGAAGTTGATTTAATTTATGCCTATAAAAAAATTGTAATACCGATTGAAATAAAATCGGGCAGTACGGGAAGCCTAAGATCACTTCATCAATTCATCGATATCTCAGAGCATCCCTTTGCCATTAGAGTATATGGAGGCGAGTTTAAGCTAGAAAAAACAATTACACCATCAGGCAAACCTTATCTGTTATTAAACATTCCTTACTACCTGGGAACACGCATAGCAGAATATGCCGAATGGCTAACAAATCAATCTCTGTAAATCGCACCATCATCCCTCTTATCTCATTCGTTTTCCATATAAAAAGTCCCGATTTTCATCGGGACTTTTTATTGATTCTTTAAAGAATGCTTATTCAGCGATTACTTCGAAAGGAACCTGAACTTTAACTTCTTTGTGTAAGTTTAAGTTAGCAACATATTCGCCAACAAATTTAGGTTCAGTTTCGAAAGTAATACGACGACGGTCTACATCAAAGCCTTGAGCTTTTAATGCTTCAGCAATCTGGATGGTGTTAACCGCTCCAAAGATTTTTCCGCTTTCGCCAGCTTTAGCACCGATTGAAAGTTTAACATCAGTTAAACGCTCAGCAACACCTTCAGCATCTTTCTTAATTTTATCTTGTTTAAAAGCAGCTTGCTTTAAATTTTCAGCTAAAACTTTTTTAGCAGAAGAAGTAGCCAAAGCGCCAAATCCTTGAGGGATTAAATAGTTACGGCCATAACCTGGCTTTACAGTAACTACATCATCTTTCTCACCAAGGCCTTT
Source organism: Pedobacter sp. D749 (assembly GCF_019317285.1). Classification (NCBI taxonomy): domain Bacteria; kingdom Pseudomonadati; phylum Bacteroidota; class Sphingobacteriia; order Sphingobacteriales; family Sphingobacteriaceae; genus Pedobacter; species Pedobacter sp. D749. The sequence continues at coordinate 573,514 of NZ_CP079218.1, read as the reverse complement.
AATATCTTGTTTTAAAATAATTTCCATATCTCTAGCCTCCTATTTTAATTGATCAGCAACGAAAGGTAACAAACCGATATGACGGGCGCGTTTAACAGCCTGAGCCACTTTACGTTGGAATTTTAACGAAGTACCGGTTAAACGGCGTGGTAATAATTTACCTTGATCGTTAATAAATTTCAACAAGAAATTTGCATCCTTGTAATCGATGTATTTAATTCCGTTTTTCTTAAAACGGCAATATTTTTTACGGTTATCCTCTACTTTAGGGGCTGTTACGTATTGTATTTGTTCTCTTGCCATTACGCTGCAACCTCCTTAGTTTTTTTGTTAAAAGCACCACTACGCTTTTTCTCATTGTAAGCAACAGCGTGTTTGTCTAAACGGATAGTTAAGAAACGTAACACACGCTCATCGCGTTTTAATTGAAGCTCTAATTTTGCGATCAAATCTCCTGAAGCTTTGTATTCAGTTAAGTTGAAGAATCCATTTGATTTTTTCTCAATTGGATACGCTAATTTTCTCAAACCCCAATTATCTTCCTGGATAATTTCGGCTCCGTTATCAGTCAGAACTGCTTTGAATTTAGCTAATGCCTCTTTCGCAGCCTCTTCAGATAACAACGGGGTTAGAACGATAACAGTTTCGTACTGATTCATTGTTATAAATTATGTTTTTAATTTTTTAATCCCGAGGTATATTACGGGGATGCAAAAGTAACAATATATTTCTTAAAATCAAATGATTAATTAGATTTTATGAGGTAAAATGTAATAACGTAAAAGGAAGGTGGAAATGGAAACCATGAATACTACATCATCCATCTTACATCTCCCCATCTTACATAATAAAAAAGGGAGACCATCTATCCGACAATCTCCCCATATCAATTAGCTGTAAAATGTTTAATATGTTTCAATCGTTTTAACAAAGCTCTCTTCATTGAACTTCACCACGAAGGTTAATTCCTTAGAATCTGTTTTACCGATATTGAATTTCTTTACCAGTTGCGATTTATCTTTGAATACCTCACTATAGACCACATCGTTGTATTCGTTATACACTTTAACTTCCACCGGACTATTCTCCAGGTTTTCAAGGTTAAGCGTAATTACCTGATCTTTTTTAGTATAAACAGGTTTAAATATGTTAGAAATTTTCGGTTCAGAAACAACTGCCTCACCGTTTTTAATTACCACACTATATTTTGCAACTTTTACATCCGACTCTACTTTAAGCGTATATTTTCCATCAGGAAGCTCATTCAGATCATAAACTTTGCTAGAGGCAGCTGAAGCATGGATGTTTTCTTCAAATAAAACTTCATCATATGCATCAATGAGTGATAAATTAACATTTTCTGCTTTATCTACAGAGAAACGAATAAATTTTTCTTTTTCACCTTTTACTTTTAAAGTAAAATCATCATCGTTAGCGTGTACACCCGTAGCAGTAAAAAATAACGCTGCTATTAAACCGATTTTTAAGAACTTTTTCATAACCAATATTTTTTAGAGTTAATCATTATATTATAGCACTAAGGTACGGAGGCCTCTGAAAGATAGGTGATTGCATATTTGCTAATATCTATGCTATATTACCCTTAATTATGCGATATTTTAACAAAACCCATAATAAAGCATATTTTTTATGTATTTTAGAACAATAATTTAGCAAAACATGAAGCCAAGTTTTGAAGTTGTTGAGCCTTCTTTTGGAAGTTCATTTTATTATTCAAAATATGTAGAAAACGCCAACAATATGGCGCATCTTTGGCATTACCATCCTGAAATTGAAATGGTGTTTGTTAACGGAGGGGCCGGCAAAAGGCAGATCGGCAGTCATGTGTCCTATTATACCGAAGGTGATCTGATCCTCATTGGCAGCAATCTTCCCCATTGTGGTTTTACCGATACCAATACCGGAAACAAAAACGAAACTGTTATCCAGATGAAACCCGATTTTTTGGGCGACATCTTTTTAGGTCTGCAGGAAATCAAAGGCATCCACGAATTATTCGACAAAGCAAAGGCGGGAATTGCCTTTGGTAGCGAAACCATGCGGGCCGTTGGCGATAGCATAGAAATGATGGACGATCAGTCGCCTTTTGAAAGACTTTTAACGCTACTCAGCGTATTAAAGGAACTTGAACATGCGAAAGATTATAAAATCTTAAATGCTGACGGATTTTCGATGGAAATGCAGGTGCAGGATAACGACCGCATTAATATGATTTTTAACTACGTAAAAGACCATTTCCAGGAACAGATTAGTTTACAGCACGTGGCGGAAATGTCGAGTATGACGGTTCCTTCCTTTTGCCGTTATTTTAAAAAAATTACCAAAAAAACCTTTACACATTTTGTAAACGAATATCGTGTAGTGCATGCGTCAAAGCTTCTTGCCGAAAAACCCATCAGCATTGCCAATATTTCTTATGAAAGTGGCTTTAACAACTTTAGCCATTTCAATAAATTATTTAAAGAATTTACCGGCAAAAGTGCTTCAGAATATAGGCATGAACTAAAATCAGTGATCAAATAGTTTACAACTCTTATTTAACAGAATTTAACGGACAATAACCCGTTTTTTAGTTATACTTGTTTTTCAATCTAAAACAATGAAAACCAGTTCTCTCCATCAAAAAATTGTACTAGCCTTTTTTCTATCGATAGTTACAGTAGGCCTGCACGCTCAAAAAACAATAACCAATCCATTTGTTGGTTTTAACAGCGCCTCATCAACGCTGAAAATCACAAAAATAGTAACATCAGATACCGCTACTGTATTATGGTTTACCACTACCTATACTGCCGGGCAATGGATCAGGATACCTAAAAACACTTATCTTCAAGACAATACCGGTACCGCCAAATACTACATCAGGAAAACAGTTGGCATTCCATTAGATAATCAATACTATATGCCACCAAGTGGTAGTGTATCGTATCAGCTTATTTTTCCAAAAATTAATGCAAAAGCCACCAGTATTGATTATGGAGAAGAGGGTGATAATAGCTGGAAAATCTATGACATTGCCTTGCAGGAAAGCAAAAATTTACTTCCAAACTTTATTTATACGAGCTGGTATAATAAAAACAATAATAATCTCGAAATCGCCTTTTATAATCAATCGGTAGTTTATGATAACAAAGTTTGGACTTATAAAAACACCCTTAAAAAGCCGAATAGCATCCTTACATCAATAACCATTGCTAATGGCAAAGAAACCAAACAGCTTTCAATTAGCGGGTTAAAAAACAACACGATCAACCTTACCATTGATAATAAAACAGTTCAGTTAAGCAAAAACCAGGCAGATTGTAAAAGAATTATTCAAAAGGAAACCTATAAACTTCCCATCTTCAAAAACGATAGTGCTACTTTTAGTGGTTATATTAAAAACTACAGTCCTAAATTGGCTACTAAAACCCTGATGTTGTACATAGACAATATTATATCGGGGGGACAGGAAAACCAGATCATAGCAATACAAAAAAACGGTTATTTTTCGGCCAAAGTAGGGATTTATCAACCCGAAAGAGTTTTCCTGAGGTCAGATATAGTCAATGAAAATGATATCTACCTGGAGCCTGGTAAAGAACTTTTTGTCATTATTGGTGATGAAAATACCAGATATACAGGTGGGCTGGCTCAATTAAATGAGGATCTTTCTCTTTTAAATAAATTTGATTTATTCGACTATGAAGACATCCAAAAAAGAATAGTTGATATGAAGCCAAACGATTATAAAACTTATTTACTGAACCTTCAAAAAACAGAACTTTCCAGGTTAGACTCCATCCACCAGCTAGGAACCCTTTCAGAGAAAGCCTATCAAGTTAAAAGGATAGATATTTTATGTGGTTATGCCAACCATATTATCGAGTATAACTGGAATTATGAATCTGCAAATAGGGCGACTAAAAAGAAGGCTGAAAAATACCCTGATGATTACTATAATTTTTTCGACCAAAAAATCATCAATGATGAACTTTCTGTAATTAGTGGAAATTACAATGCCTTTATTAACAGATTTAAATTTTTACCGGGAGTAAGACCTGACAGATATAGCTATACCCATAATTATGCTGATATGTTACATGCGCTTAAAGCGAGTAATATCGCACTTACTGATTTAGACAAATCATTCGAAAAATTGATATCATCAGATGGACTTTCATTAAAAATAGATAGTGCTGATAAACACATACAAGATGCATGGTTGCAGGAACATGGTGATTTTATCAAAATCTTTAACACAAAAAATTTCTCAAATTATTATATCAAATTAATCGATTCGGCATTTAATATTAACAAAGGGATTTTGGTTGATATTATGAACGCACAAGATATTTTAAGACCAATTGTTAGCGAACTCTCTCCAATCAGCCAGAACAATTTGCCTTATGCCCTATCAGATATTAAGAATCAGTTTGTAAAAGATTATATTAAACTCAGAAACAACGATACCGAAAAACAGATCATCGCCAATAAAAAAAACGGAGGATATTTTGTAAACCAAACACCAAAAGTAGAAGCGGATAAAATTTTAGATAACATTATCAGCAAACATGCAGGTAAGGTTATTTTAGTTGATTTTTGGGCAACATGGTGTGGTCCCTGCCTTAACGGAATTGCGGAAATCAGGCCTTTGAAAGAAGAAATGAAAGATAGCAATGTTGTATTTGTTTACATTACTGATGAAAGCTCGCCTTTGGTTGCCTACCAGAATTTAGTGCCCACTATAAAAGGACAACATTATAGGCTAAAAAGTGATGAATGGCGCTATTTAGCTGATAAATTTAAAATTACAGGCATTCCGCATCAAGTGCTGATTAATAAAGAAGGCAAAGTGGTAAACCCGGCTTTGGGATTTATGGATAACAGACAAATTAAAAAACTTTTAGAAGAACACTTGTAACAAAGAAATTAAGACAGTAACATGAATAAATTTCTGCTGCTTGTAATAGCAAATATGATCAGTATACCCCTTTACGCCCAATACGTTGACCTTAATTTAGTTAATTGCAAGATAAACGACAACGAGCAAAAGAAAATAGAAAAACTAATTGCTTACGAACGCATGTTCTGCAACGAAATTTTTGAGACAAGAGAAAACATTACCGCCCCGGTAAAAATAAACATCTATGGAAAAAATAAAGATTACCGGTTAGCGCAAAAAACATACAGCGCACCAATAAATAGTGCCGGATTTTATATTGCCGCAATTAACGAAGCCTTTGTATACAAGAGCAGCGATTTCATTTCGGTAGCACTCCATGAGGCCAGTCATAGTATTTTTCAGTTTAATTTTAAGAATTCTCCCAAATGGTTAAACGAAGGATTAGCAGAGTTTTTCGAAACGCTGGATTTTGACAGCGAGGGGAATTTATACGCTTACCCGCAAAGCGGCAGAATTAAGAGCATAAAAGCAGGAATAGATTCGAAAGACAGCGAAAGGTTAAAAAATTTCTTTAAAATATATAGCGGTTCTTTTTACGGGCATGGTATAGACGACAATTACAACACAGCCTATAGTATGATCTACTTTTTTATAAAATCGAAAAGAACAGACCTGCTTAAAAAAATAATAAAACTAAACACTCAAGGCTACGATACCGAAAAATCTATTGAACTAACTTTTGGCAGTTTTGACAAGTTTGAAGAAAGATATAAACAGTTTTACAACCTGTATTATTAATATAATCAATATTGCTTCACTTTTATACGGTAGTTACCTTTATAATATTCTTTCATTTTAATCACCTCTTTTGATTTCTCGGATAGCCAGAAAATAGCATAACTGTCTTTGCTGTAATTAATTTTAAGCAGCCAGCAATTAGCTGTTATATCTGCATTCAATTTCAAATTATCTTTGCCAACCACTTCATAACGATGATAGGATGCTGATTTTTCGTTAGGATCGAAAAAGGAAATATCAAACTGCTGGCCAACTTTTTTAATTGGCAATAATGGGTAAGTTTCTAAATCCTGCTCCCACGAAATGATCGGAATATCTAATTTAACCGGACCTTTTTTGATTGCGTCATTATTTTTTACGGTATCAGATGGCTGCATCAAGCCATTTTTATAATCGTATGCAAAAACGCCTCTGCGTTTATAACTGGCATAATGATAAATTGGAGACATTGTTTTCCGGTCACAGATGTTTGTTACTGCGGCGAAAAGTGAATCGTTGTGAAGCCATTTCCAACCAAATTCTACAACTTCATTTTTATCTCTTTTTTTAAAAGCAGTTGTTCTCTCCCATATATCTCCGATAGTCCGTTTCATTTCAAGAGAATCAGTCATATAAACCAGGTAACTGTTTTTTCCCTCTTTCAGATTGCTCATCACCAATTTATGGTTTTGTGCATTTATAGTATCAACCTGTGCCATCGAAGTGCCTGCAAAAGACAACATTATTGCGCCAATAAAAATTAATATCCTCATTTATAAAGTTTTACAATTAGATTAATTTTATCCTTAAATGTTACGCAATCTTTTACAAATCATTTCAGTATTTCAACTTTTCCACATTCCAACTTTTCAATCTTACAACACCTAAATTTTTCCTATTTTCGTGCCGATGGAAAATTTTATCGTTTCTGCCCGTAAATACCGCCCAGCCACCTTCGAAACCGTTGTTGGCCAGCAGCACATTACTGGTACGTTAAAAAACGCCATTAAAAACAATCAGCTTGCCCAGGCATTTTTATTTTGCGGGCCGCGTGGGGTGGGTAAAACAACCTGCGCACGTATCCTTGCAAAAACCATTAACTGTACTAATCCTACAGCAGATATGGAAGCTTGTGGTCAATGCGACAATTGTCTTTCTTTCCAGAACGGGCATTCCTTTAATGTTCACGAATTAGATGCGGCATCAAACAACTCAGTTGATGATATCCGTAGCTTAATTGAGCAGGTTCGTATACCGCCCCAAGCGGGAAAATATAAGATCTATATCATTGATGAGGTTCACATGTTATCTCAGAGTGCATTTAATGCCTTTCTGAAAACATTGGAAGAACCGCCTTCTTATGCTATTTTTATCCTGGCCACTACCGAAAAACATAAAATCCTGCCGACTATTTTATCGCGTTGCCAGATTTTTGATTTCAACCGTATCCAGGTAGAAGATATTGCCAGCCACCTGTCAACCATTGCCCAACGCGAAAATATTGCTTTCGAAAGTGATGGTTTACACATTATTGCTCAAAAAGCAGATGGTGGTTTGCGTGATGCACTTTCGATGTTCGATCAGATTGCCAGTTATGCCAATAAGAACATCACTTATAAAGCGGTAATCGACAACCTCAACATTTTAGATTACGATTACTTTTTTAAACTTACTTCTTACCTAACCGCAGCAGAAGTTAGCCAGACCCTGCTTCTGTTCGATGAAATTCTGAACAATGGTTTTGATGGCAACAACTTTATCAATGGTTTGGCCAGTCACTTCCGGAACCTATTAGTAGGTAAAGATGCCGCTACCATTAAATTGTTGGAGGTGAGTGAAAATATCAAACAAAAGTACCTTGATCAGTGCAGGCAAACAGAATTATCGTTTTTATTAACGGCATTAAATTTGGCCAATACCTGCGATCTGAATTATAAGAATTCTAAAAACCAGCGTTTGCAGGTAGAGTTGGCACTGATTAAAATGTGCCACATCAGGTCGGTCGTCAATCTAGCTCAACAGCCTTTAAGCCCTAATAACACAGCAACTGACGCAGATCAGGATAAAAAAAAAACTAATGTCGTAGCTGAGCCGGCTGAAAGCTCGAAGCCAAAAGTTGAGGTTGAAAATACCGCTCAAGCCGCCGCACCTGTTGTTAATACTCCTGTTTCACCTAGCATACCAGTAGCAGAAAAGCCAAAGGAAAGTCCGCGGGTTGGTCCGCCACCATCTGCCACTTCCATCAGTATTAATATTCCAAGGGCAAACGCAATCAGTACACTCATCCCTTCGTTAAATGATTTGGAACGTGTAGCCCAGGGAGATGATGATGACGGACCCAAAAAAGTTACGGGCGATGCCAGAGAATCCTTCAGTTACGACCGTTTACTTGAGGTCTGGAATGCCTTTACCCAAAAGATGAAGGCCACTGACCGGATTAATCTTTTTACCATCTTAAACAATTTTGCTCCTACACTTTTAAATCCTCAGCTAATCGAGATTTCGGTAGAGAGTAAAACGCAGGAGCATCTTGTACAACAAGAGTCTGTTGAACTTTTAAATTTTTTACGGAACGAGCTTAGAAACTTTGGTGTTGAGGTTACTTATAAGTTAATGGAGCGCAAGATAGAAAACAGGCTCTACGGAAATCGCGAAAAGTATGATTACCTCGTAAACAAAAATCCAAAGCTGGACGAATTGCGCCGGAGGTTTAATTTAGATATTAATCCGTAAAAATGAATAGTTTTTTAACCAAAGCAAAAAGCAGGATCACACTTTTAGTATAATCCTGCTTTTCTATTTATGATTATTTCGTCAAATCAGTATCTTACCAACGTGATCTCCTGACTATTTTTCTTTCTCATCATTAATTGGGTAACCTTCTTCGTCTAAATCATCGCGGTTATCCTCTGGTGTACGGGCAAGAATTTCATCTTCAGGACTTAGTTTAACACTTTCTCCGTTATCTACATGCATACCCAGTTCTTCCAGCTCATCGTTTGCTATATCTTCATCTCTGGCATATTCATCGCCAATATAAGGGTTAGCCTCATCGTAAGTAGAATCGTCATCTTTTGCACCGGCAGCTACAGTTTCATATCCCATCGGGTGATCGTATTCGCTGTCCGTTCCCTTTACATCGAGTTCGTAACTTTGCTTATTTTCATCGTAAGCAAGGTTTTCCTTATTGATTTCACTATTTTCTGTTGTACTATGTATTTTATCCTTCGATCCTTTATTTTCGTTAATTGCCATGGTATGGTTCTCCTTTAATTTATAGTGATATAACAAAGAGGTGTAGATAAGGTTTTTCTTTAGTAAAAGAATTTTGTTATTATCTGGGCGTGCCCCAAGCTGCGCAAGGGTCGGGCTATACAACCAAGTCCTCACGCATGGAAAATGTGATTTGTAACTGTCGGTTAAATAAATAGAAGCTCAAGATCGCCTGAAGTAATAGAACCCATTATCCAATAGATAGTGTCATAAAGACAGAAATGGGTATTAAAGAGTTGTCAACTTCCGTACCGGGAGCATATTAAAGTTGACAACTCATAAAAAAGCACCCAGATTTTTAAATCAGGACGCCTAAATATTTTAAGAGTTGTCAACTTCCATACTAGAAGCGTATTAAAATTGATAACTCAATTTAGCTTATAAACTAGCCAAAGAGGTATTTAATGTTTCACTTGGGCGCATGGCTTTGCTTGCCAACTCATCATTAGGGTTGTAGTAACCGCCAATGTTTTGAGGCTTACCTTGTGAACCGATCAATTCCTCGTTAATTTTAGCTTCATTTTCTAACAAAGTTTTAGCCAATGGTGCAAATCTGGCTTTCAGATCAGCATCTTTGCTCTGAGCCGCTAACGCCTCAGCCCAATATAAGGCTAAATAGAAGTGAGACCCACGGTTATCGATCGTTCCTAATTTTCTACCAGGAGATTTATCTGTTGCCAAAAATTTAGCATTTGCCTCATCCAAAGCATCAGCCAATACCTGCGCTTTTGCATTGTTTTGAGTTTGAGATAAATGCTCTAAGGAAGCCTGAAGTGCTAAAAACTCACCAAGCGAATCCCAACGCAAATAACCTTCTTCTATAAACTGCTCAATGTGTTTTGGAGCAGAACCACCGGCACCTGTTTCGAATAAACCGCCACCATTCATTAATGGAACGATAGAAAGCATTTTCGCTGAAGTTCCTAACTCTAAAATCGGGAATAAATCGGTTAAATAATCACGCAATACATTACCGGTAACCGAAATGGTATCTAAACCTTTACGGATACGCTCTAATGTAAACTTGGTCGCTTCAATCGGAGCCAAAATGCGGATATCTAAACCTGCAGTATCGTGGTCTTTTAGGTAAGTATTTACTTTAGTAATGATTTCTCTATCATGCGCTCTTTGCTCATCTAACCAGAAAACAGCTGGAGTTTCGGATAAACGTGCCCTGTTTACCGCTAATTTTACCCAGTCCTGAATCGGGGCATCTTTAGTCTGGCACATGCGGAAGATATCGCCTTTTTCTACTTTCTGATCGAAAAAAACTTTGCCATCAGCATCGGTAACACGGATAGTTCCTGCTCCGGTAGCCTGGAAAGTTTTATCGTGCGAACCATATTCTTCAGCTTTTTGAGCCATTAAGCCAACATTCGGTACCGAACCGATGGTGGTTACATCAAAAGCACCATGTGCTTTACAGTCATCAATGGTTGCAGTATATACACCCGCGTAAGAACGGTCTGGAATTAAAGCGATCGTATCTTCAGGTTTACCTTCTTTGTTCCACATTTGTCCAGAAGTGCGGATCATTGCCGGCATTGAAGCATCAACAATCACATCAGATGGCACGTGCAGGTTAGTAATTCCTTTATCAGAGTTTACCATGGCTAAAGCTGGTCCATTTTCAATGGCCTGCGCTAAAGCGGCTTCAACCTCTGCCTGTTTTGCATTGCCTGCAATTTTTGCATACACATCACCTAAACCGTTGCGGGTATCGACATTTAGTTCTTTGAAAAGATCTGCATATTTAGCAAAAACATCTGCGAAATAAACTTCTACAATAGCACCGAACATGATCGGATCGGAAACCTTCATCATCGTTGCTTTTAAGTGCGCTGATAATAAAACGCCTTCAGCTTTAGCTTCAGCAATTTCTTTAGCTACAAAAGTTTTCAATGCCGATAAGCTCAATGCAGAACTATCAATCACTTCACCTGCTTTTAATGGCGATAAACCTTTTAATTCGGTTACCGCACCATCTGCAGCTACAAATTCTATTTTAAACTGACTTGCTTCAGCAACAGTTGTAGATTTCTCCGAACCATAAAAATCACCTTCAGTCATGCTAACCACTTTGGTTTTAGAATCTGCAGACCATTTACCCATTGAGTGCGGGTTTTGTTTAGCGTAGTTTTTAACTGCTTTAGGCGCTCTACGGTCAGAGTTACCTTCACGTAAAACCGGATTTACAGCCGAACCTAAAACTTTTGCATATTTAGCTTTAATTGCTTTTTCTTCGTCGCTCTGCGCATTATCAGGGTAATTTGGAATAGCAAAGCCCTGCGCCTGAAGCTCAGTAATTGCGCCTACCAATTGTGGGATAGAAGCAGAAATATTTGGTAATTTGATAATGTTTGCCTCTGGGGTAGTAGCCAAAGCACCAAGTTCTCCCAGTGCATCACCAATTTTTTGATCGTCTTTTAAATACTCCGGAAAGTTGGCCAAAATTCTTCCTGCTAAAGAAATATCTCTGGTTTCTACATCAATACCTGCTGATGCGGTAAAAGCTTGTACGATAGGTAAAAGTGAATAAGTAGCCAACATTGGCGCCTCATCGGTTTTGGTGTAGATAATTTTTGATGTATTTGACATGTTATATTGATTTTGCTTATTTATTTAATGATCCGATCGGTTTATGGCTTTGTAAACCGATCTTTTTAAAATCGCCTAAAGATAAAATAATCGAATGAATTAAGGAACATCGCAATGTTATTTCTGGTTTGGATGAACAATTCATTTATTAAAAACCCATAATTTTCATCATAGTGAATAATAATATAACATACTATTGTTTTTAGGGAGCGCAGGGTCATTTACTATATTTAAAGTTTGTCCTGCTCTCCACTTTATCCCGATAGAAAAAATCGGGATGCCCGCTCCGATCAGGGCTAAAAACTTAGGCCTTTGACACGGAAAATTAGCATAGTATCAGAAAACCAAATAAACCTGATCCAGCGGTTCCGATTTTTTATCATATCGTGTCCTGTGGACACAGATATTTAAGATCAGTTTAGGCATTTTGCTAGCTTCCATTCAAAAACCCACAATCCTTGCCTAAGGACGCCGTCAATCTTAAGTGGCAGAAGAATCAAAAAACAGTTGCACAATAGCATAAACGGTTCTTGGAGCGCAATGTCCTTCGCTATTTTTAAAGGTAGTCCTGCTCTCCGCTTTATCCCGATGGAAAAAATCAGGATGCCCGTTCCCATCAGGGCTATAAACCTAAGGCTGTGCCACAGAAAACCGGCATAGTAGCAGAAAACTACCCCAACTAAACCTGATCGAACGAATGCCATTTTTCATGGCAGAAGGTAGAGCAGGAAGAAATTAACCTATAGAACACTTCAACTGCTTTCCAAAAAATAAGCGACTAACAAGACATTCTTTATCATTCTGATTCTCTGCAACATTCCAGATAGTTTTAGATTACGCAAATTCTTTGGCTAAACTTTTGTAGCGTGAAGCAAATATATCTATCTATTTTAAAAATTTTAATTGAAATGACCGAAACTACCTTAGATCAACAGTTAAATGCCCGAAAATTTGACGAAGCTAAAAGCCTGATGCAGAACGGCGAAAAACTCTCCAAAAACCTACAGGATCATCAGAAATCATCAATTTTCGATAACCTCATCAAAGAAAAACAGTACGAAATCCTAAATATGATGGTAAAGGATAAAACCATCGAAACAGATATTTATGAATTCGACAATTTTGATAAAAGTATTTTTCAGAGTATCGTACGCAATTTGGGTAACGAAGATGAAGACATTGCTTTCTTCAACGAATTTATTGGCCACTTCGATAACCTGAACGATGAAGTAAATGCAAAAACTTTATTGAGCTATCTCTTCGAAAATGGAGTTGGTTTAGGCGTAATAAAAGCCTGTATCGATGCTGGATGCACGACTAATTTTAAAAACAATGCCGAAGAAAACTACATCCACCAGGTAGTAAAAAGCAATTTCCGCAGATACAATCTGAATGACGAGCAGACCAGCGATTTACTCAAAGGATATATCGATATTCTTGTTAATGAAGGCGTTGATATTAACGAAGGCAATATTGTACAGGAAACGCCTTTAATTACCGCGATAAAATTTAACAAGAAAAATTTAATCGCACACTTGCTTGAAAATGGTGCAGATCCAAACCAGACCGACCAGGAGGGAAATTCAGCTTTCTTCTATGCAGTAGCACATGCGCAAAGTGAAAACATTTACGACACGCTCCGCAATTTTGACACCCCTGCGTTTGATCAGATAAGTAAAAAAGGAGAAACTTTGCTATTCGAATATGTACGCATGATGTCGAATAGCGAAAGTAGCATCAACTTCCTTAAAAAACTGATTGACGATGGTGCCGATTTATATCAAAACAGTACCTGGTACAGCGCAAATAAAACTCCATTAGATGTAATTGCTGAAAAACAGGGCAATATTTTAGAAGCAGTACTGGAAAGTGGACAGGTAGATATCAACAGAACGGATGATCAGGGAAATACCCTGTTACATAAGGTTTGCGCCTATAACGTAAATTACGAAGCCGAAAAGGCAAAAGAAACTTATCGTAAAGTGAAACTCCTGATCGAAAACGGAGCAGATATTACTTTAAGCAACGATAAGGATCAAACGGCTTTAATGCTGGCCTCGGATGATAACCTGAAAATAAAAACTGTTGAACTGCTCATGAAACAATCTTAATATATGTCGATGTCATTTATAATTGCCTGCGAAAGCGGCAAACGGAAAATAGCTGAACTTTTATTAGCCAATAATGAAGTAGAAGTAGGTTATACGGATGAAAAAGGCCGAACAGCACTGCACTACGCTGCACATCATGGATATTTAGACCTGGTAAAAATTTTAATCGACCGCGGTGCAGATTTAGACTATGAGGACCATGATGGCGAAACACCCTTTTATTTTGCCTGCCTTCAAAAACAGAAACAAACGGCGCTATATCTGTTAGATAAAGGTGCAAGGGTCGATATCAAAGACCTTAAAGGTAATAGTCTGCTGCATTTAACTGCTCAAAACGGGCAGATTGAGGTTTTGGAAAAGCTGCTTGATAAAGGCCTGGATGTTGACAGTGAAAATAACGAAGCAGAAACTCCCCTACTCATTGCATCTGCCTGGAGAAATAAAGAAGTGGTTCAGAAACTACTGGAATTTGGCGCCAACATCAATACAACAAATAAACATGGAGATTCGCCTGTAATTTTTGCAGTTAAATCTAAAAATACACCAATGGTCGAATTGATCCTCGATAAAGGTGCAAACATCAACCATGTTAACCACGATGGCGAATCGGCACTACTGCTTGCCTGTTATGATGCCAACAGGATGCTCACCAAAATCCTTGTAGAAAAAGGAGCAGATGTATTTGTCTCTTCAAAAAATGGATTATCGCCAATCTGGTATGCCTGCGCCAATAACCAGAAAGAAATTGTAGAGTTATTTTTAGCCAATGGTGTGGATGTAAATTATGCCAAACCACTTTCAGGTAATGATGATTCAATGTATTCTTATCTTGAGTGGGTAGAAACAGCCAATAACATTTCCATTTCGGCCAGTTTCTCTTTCGATAACAATTACAATTACGGCGGGGAAAGCATGTTACATGTTGCGGCTAAAAGTGGTCACTTAAGCATGCTGAAATTGTTATTGGAAAAAGGAGCAAATGTTAATATTCAGGATGAAAGCGGAAACACAGCTTTACATTATGCCGCTGCAAACGGTAAAAAAGATGTGGTTAAATTTTTACTCGAAAAATCTGCAGATCCCTCCATTGTGAATGTGAAAGAGCAAAAGGCAATTGATTATTCAAATATTAAAGGCTTTAATGAAATTACCGAACTTTTGCTGAAATACGGTTCTGCGGCTAACTCAAATGTTCAGGCTACAAGCACAGTATCAACAGAAAATACTACTGAAGCTCCAAAAAATGATATAGCTGCAAAAAAACAGGCCTTATTGGATTTAAAAGAGCTATTGGACGCCGGAATTTTATCGCAGGAAGAATTTGATGCGGAGAAAGCTAAGATTTTAAAAGGTTGAGTTAATCCCGCGGTCGTCATTTCGAGTTTAAAATTATTACATAAAAAAAATATGGATAACCGAAAAATTGTAAAGATTACTTCCCATAGACGTCGTCATCTCGAACGGAGTGCAACGTAGTCGAGAGATCTATCGAGGTAGATCTCTCCACTCCGCGTTGCTCCAGTCGAGATGACGACCGCTTTAATGTAAACTGCAAATCCTGAGTACAGCGCAATTTAGTCGAGAGATCTATAGAGGTAGATTTCTCCATTTCGCTACGCTTCAGTCGAAATGACGAATTTTCTACTGAAAAATATTGTCTAATAAATTTTTAGTTCTAAATTTATTTTTAAGAATTCTCCTGATCAGGAAATCGACATTAATGCTCACATAAATGAAATTTATCCCTAAAATCAAAATCCAGTTATTTACTTCTCTCTTTCTTTCCCTTTTTCTATATGCCTGTTCTCCAAAATTGTATGTAGACGAAAACAAACGTTATCAGGCGGGCACACTAACAGAGGCACAGATCGATTCGCTGCATAATTTCTTAAAACAAAATGAAAGGCTTGCTTTAAAAGATACCATCATTATTAAATACGATTTCAATAAAGACTACTGCTGGAAAGACCTTAGCTATCAGAACGCAGAATTCCTGAACAATGTAAGATGGACCTTTCAAAAAAAAATTCAGGAAAAAGCCGAGTCCAGACCAAAAGTTGCCATTTATCAATACCGGGAGGAAGGAAAAAGTTTCAGCCCGGTTAAATCAAAAGGATTGGAAATAGAAACAGATCCGGGATTTTTAAAAAAGCTATTATTTAACGAGGCAACCACCTGCGGTACTTCAGCTATTGTGCTCCCTAACGGAAAATTCTTATTGGTGAAATCCGATCCACAATTCTCTGCACTGTTACTAAATGCTAAAGACATCGAGAAAAAATTACAGGAAAACCTGGTAAAATAAATACCAGAAAAATCGGGTAGCGTTAAAAACGATTTAACAAAAATTAACTAAAAAATCAGGTGTGATACTGTAATTTAGTGATAATTAATCGCTGTCAAATTAACGCCGGAAAATTTATGATCAAATTCCTTTACTCCACTCCTACAAGCTCAAATTATATCATCCTTTGATGAACTGATTTTTCCAGATCAATCAAGAACTTAATTTAAAGGAATAAAAAATACTTCCCTGCTATCATTATAGCATTAAATAGGGAAAATAATATGCGCTCTCCAGGAAGGTGCTCTCGGGTGCTTTCCTTTTATTATTCAGTCTTGCAGCAATTATACCAGCGCTAAAAACTTCTCTCCGTTTTCGATGTTATATTTTTTGAGATAAATTGTTAATCAAAAAACCGGGTAACATGAAAAACAAGATTTTTTACGTATCAATGCTTTCTATTGCCGTCCTTTTTGGATGTCAATCTAATTCCAATTCACAAAAACAGGGAGAAGATACTACCATAACAACCAGAACCGGGGCAGTAAATTTGCCAGCTCCAGATACCAATGCCGCTAAAAATAAATTCAGCAAAGTAATTGGCTGGCCAGATGGAAAAACACCTGTTGCACCAGAAGGTTTTGTAGTAACCAAATTTGCGGCCAACATTAAAAGTCCGCGCAATACCTATATCGCGCCCAATGGTGATGTATTGGTAGCACTTTCCAACTCAGAAAGAAGTGCTGTAGAAACCGTAGCCAATACTGTAACAGGCAAGGCAAAATCAGAAGTGCCAGGAAAAAGTGCAAATACGATTCTACTATACCGCGATGAGAATAAAGATGGTAAACCTGAAACGGTTACCACCTTTTTAAATGGTTTGAACCAGCCCTTCGGCATGCTGATTATTGGCAATTCATTTTATGTAGCCAATACCGATGGCTTGTGGCAATATCCTTATAAAACAGGCGACACCAAAATAACAGCAACAGGTAAAAAAATCCTGAGCCTTCCGGCAGGTGGATACAACAACCACTGGACAAGAAACCTCATTACCAATGCAGATAAAAGCAAAATTTATATCACTGTAGGATCGGGCAGTAATGTAGGTGAAAACGGAATGGAAAATGAGGTAAGAAGAGCCAATATTTTAGAAATTAATCCAGATGGAACCGGTGAAAAGATTTATGCCAGTGGTTTGCGAAACCCTGTTGGGATAGATTGGGCACCATCAACAAATATGCTTTGGACAGCTGTTAACGAACGGGACGGACTAGGCGATGATCTTGTTCCAGATTACATTACGAGTGTTAAACAAGGTGCTTTTTATGGTTGGCCGTACTCTTATTATGGCCAGAATGAAGATCCTCGCTTGAAAGGCAAAAACCCTGAAATGGTTAAAAAAGCAATTGCTCCGGATGTTGCGGTTGGTGCACATACGGCTTCTTTAGGATTGGCTTTTTATAAAGGTGACAAGTTTCCGAAAAAATACCAGGGAGGTGCATTTATTGGTCAACATGGCTCATGGAACCGGTCGGCAATTTCTGGCTATAAAGTAGCATTCGTACCCTTTAAAGACGGCAAACCGACAGGAAAACCTGAAGATTTTTTAACCGGTTTTATCGCAGATACAGATAAGGCAGAAGTTTATGGTCGTCCGGTTGGAGTTACCCTAACGCCTGATGGTGCTTTACTGGTTGCGGACGATGTTAGCGGTGTAGTATGGAAAGTAGCTGTAAAATAATTTATCATCAGCCACAGACTAGCAGAATATGTAGTAAATTTATCTGCCGGTTTGTGGCTAAACTAATAATCTCTTTCCATTTTGAAATCGAATTTTACCTTACTGTTTATCCTACTTTCTTTTACGAGCTTAGCTCAGACACTTAAACCTGATTCGATCAAAAAACTCGAAGAAGTTACCGTTAAGGGTTATTATAATAACCAAACCTTATTAAGATCAGTATCGGCTGTAAATGTTATAGATAGTAGCTTAATAAAAAACCAACCCAGCAGTTCATTAGTGAGCATGTTAAACACTGTACCTGGGGTACGGATGGAGGAACGTTCGCCTGGTAGCTATCGTTTATCGCTCCGTGGCAGTTTACTCCGGTCTCCTTTTGGCATACGAAATATTAAAATTTACATCGATGATTTCCCCTTAACTGATGCGGGTGGGAATACCTACCTAAACGCATTAGATGTTTCTGCAGTAGGTATGATGGAAATTTATAAGGGGCCGGAAGCCAATATTTTTGGCGCAAATACAGGTGGTGCCATTTTAATTAATCCCCCAACCATAAACCGTAATGAAATTAGCGTTTCAGCTACTGGCGGTTCGTATGGCCTCTTCCATCAAACAGCATCGATCAAACAGCAATATAAAAATTACAGTTTTAGTTTCAGCGAAGGATACCAGAGAAGTGATGGCTATCGACAAAACAGTTCAATGGGCAGAAAATATTTTCAAACTTTGCAGCAATGGAATTATAGTAATGCCGGTAGTTTAAAGGCTTTTGCTTTTTATAGTGATTTAAAATACGAAACACCTGGTGGCTTAACAACTGCACAATTAGATCAGGATCCTAAACTGGCCCGCCCTGCAACACCAACATTACCCGGAGCCATTGCACAGCAAGCTGCCATTTACAATAAAACCATTTTCGGGGGAATAGCTAACTCCTATCAGATCAGCCAACGGTTAAAACACGTGATTGCTTTATTCACCTCTTATACCGATTTCAAGAACCCTTTTATTACCAATTACGAACAGCGTTATGAAAGTACATTCGGCTTAAGAACATTTTTAGAATACGCGCAGACAAAAGAAGATTTCAAATTTAACGCTCAGATCGGGTTAGAAAATTCAGCCACAAAAAGCCAGATTAAAAATTTCGATAACAACGGTGGTGAAGCTACTAAAATGCAGGCTTCAGACCGCTTAAAAGCCGGTCAGGATTTTGCTTACTTGAGGTTAAACTTCGATATCAACAATAAATTTCTGATTGAACTCGCTTCGAGCCTAAATTTCTACAAGTATAATTACGAGAGTTATTTCCCAGTCTTTATTGCCTCAAAACAAAGAAAATTCGATGCCCAGTTTATGCCAAAGGCAGCAGTATCTTATCTCATCACTTCTGATTTTTCGGCTAGGGCATCAATAAGTAAAGGTTATTCGCCACCAACCATTGCAGAAGTAAGGTCTTCGGATAACAATATCAATAATAACCTGCAGGCAGAACTCGGCTGGAATTATGAATTGGGTCTGCGTTATAAAACCAAAAACAAACGCTTTTATGCTGCCGGAAACTTATTCACTTACCGCTTGAAGGATGCTATTGTTAGAAGGTTAAATCAAAACGACAGCGAGTATTTTATCAATGCCGGGGGAACCAAACAACAGGGAATTGAACTGGAAACTATCCTTTGGATGATCAGAAATAATTCCTCTTTTTTAACAGGTTTACAATGGAGATGTAATTACACGTTTAGCCATTTTAGATTTGAAGATTTTGTAAATGGCACTGTTAATTTTAGCGGCAACAAACTTACCGGAGTTCCGGAAAGCATTTTAGTGAATAGTTTGGAGTTTAATTTTCCGAAAGCATTTTACCTTTTTGTGCAACACAATTATACCTCTTCAATCCCTTTAAACGATAACAATACCGTTTTTGCGAAAAGATATCATTTGGTTGAAAGCAAATTCGGCATCAGAAATTTAAGCGTTAACAAAATTCATCTGGATCTATTTGCGGGGGTAAACAATCTGCTCAACGTGAAATACAGCTTAGGCAACGACTTAAACGCAGCCAATGGAAGGTATTTTAACTCAGCCCCGGGAATTAATTTTTATACAGGCCTCTCTATTCAATTGTAACCTTTAAATCGCATCATATAAATTGAACATCTATATGATGCGATAATACGATAAGCTAAAAAGCTTCTTGTTTTTCTCTTTCCCTGATGGTCACATCGTTAACTACTATTTCTATTGCATAGCGCTTTTTCCCGTCTGTACCATCATAAACATTTGCTTGTAACCTGCCTTCTACAGTTAAGCCTGTACCCTTTTTAACCTGAGCTTCGGCAAGCTCGGCTTTTGCATTCCAGAAAATTAAATTAAACCATTGTACTCTTTTTACTTCCTCACCATCAGAATTTCTATAGGTTTCGTTTATGGCCAGGTTAACCTTTGCCAATTTTTGAGTTCCAAAAGTTTTAATCTCTGCATCTGCTCCTGCAAATCCGCTCAATACTACTTTGTTAGTTGCACTTTCCATGATCTTTAAATTTTAAGTTTCTAAATGTTTAACGAACAGTCATCACCTCGATAACCGACAGGACAAAATTGCAAACTGCACCAAAAATTAGTCGGATTGTAAACATTTATAGTCGTTTATAAACGTTTATACACGGATAATATACCCCCGAACCTTCAATACGATGTTTTATTTTTTTTCATTCACCACTTTTATTTTATAAATTAGAACATCATCCCATAATAAAAAAGAAATTATTATGGAACGTTTATGTTTAGACTGCGGAACCCTGATTAGAGGAAGGGCCGATAAAAAATACTGCGATGATTCTTGCCGCAGCAATTACAACAATCGTTTAAAGATTGAGGATAACCTCGTGATTAAAAGGGTAAATAACATTCTAAAAAAGAATCGTGCTATCCTTGTTGCGCTTAATCCAAATGGAAAAACAAAGACTACTGGTAAAAAGCTGGTTTCAGCAGGCTTTAATTTTGAATATCACACCTATTGTTATGAAACCCACAATGGGAACACCTATATTTTCTGTTATGAATACGGTTATTTAACGCTAAATGATGATAACTATCTGCTGGTAAAAAGAGAAGAAAGCTTAGGTTAGGTTAGCCTCATTAAAATGCTTCGGTTTACTCTATAAACACCTAAAATTTGCGGAAGCCAGGCCTGTGATTTTTTTATTCTAATGGAGATGATTAGTTTTATCAAATATGATAAACTATAATAACAAGCTTTTTAAACCGGTAAATAATACAGAAAATGGAGAAACATCAAATGAAACCATTTTTAGATATAAACAAGCAGGAAATATCCTGACAGCAGAATATGAGGGTGGAAAGATTATTTTTGGCCATTTGATTGGCTTGGTAGATGAAAATGGCAATATCGAAATGCGCTACCATCAGGTAAATAAACAAGGAGAATTAATGACTGGAATCTGCAATTCAAAGCCGGAGCAATTAGCCAATGGCAAAATCAGACTCCATGAAACCTGGCAGTGGACATCCGGAGATCAATCGAAAGGACAATCTATCATTGAAGAGCAATAAACTTAATTACAGATAAATCTCTTGAATTGGTATGCCTATAAAAGAAAATCTCACAAACCGGCTATCATCTCTATTGCTAACCGCATCCGATTTAGTTTACAGCCCGCTTGATTATCAAATAAACGATCTACAAATTGAAAATGAAAGTCAGGAATATGCAGCTTGCACTTTTGAGTTAAACGGACTAAGAATCAAACACCGCCTTTCTAAAATCACCCCAACCAAGACGGGGCAATTTGTAACCATATGGAAACGGGATGAGGCTGGATTTACTACTCCGTTTACAGATCAGGATGAATTTGACCTATTGATAATATCTGCTAATAGTACCGGCCAATCAGGACAGTTCATTTTTCCAAAAGCCATATTGGCAAAGCATAAAATTATTACTGCAAAAGGAATAGAAGGTAAAAGAGGGATTAGGGTTTATCCACCCTGGGATATAGTAACCAATAAACAGGCAGAGAAAACCCAACAATGGCAAACGCCTTATTTTCTTCAGATTGACATCAATGGAAATACCGATCTTGTAAAGGCGAAGAAATTAATTGACAACGGAATTCAATAAACAGCATTTTAAGACCTGGTTAAACTTAGCAAGTTTCGGGTGGTTTGCCGTTTCTTTCCAAACTACTTTTGGATATAAATTATTCAAGACCATGAAAGCACAAGAAGAAATCAATTTTAACCGGATAGCTGAAGCCATAAGCTATATCAAAGAGAATTTCAAAATACAGCCTGGTTTAGAAGAAATAGCAAAAAAAGTAAACCTAAGCCCCTTTCATTTCCAAAGATTATTTAGCGAGTGGGCTGGCACCACCCCTAAACGTTTTTTGCAATACATTAGCATTGGTTATGCGAAAGAAATGCTGAAAGAAAACCAAAGTTTATTCGATACCGCATTAGAAACAGGCTTATCGGGAACCAGCAGACTGCACGATCTTTTTGTAAACATTGAAGGCATGACACCCGGCGAATATAAAAACGGTGGCGAAAACCTTTGTATCAATTACAGTTTTGCAGAAAGTCCGTTTGGTAATGTTATTGTAGCCAGCACCTCAAAAGGAATCTGCCATATCGCTTTTTACGACGATGAAAATACTGCTTTTGCAAATCTGCAATTCCAGTTCCCAGTGGCTCAATATCAGCAGCTATTAGATAAAGAACAGCAAAATGCTTTATACATTTTCAGTCACGATTGGAGCAAACTGCAGCAGATTAAACTGCATTTAAAAGGAACGGATTTCCAGTTAAAAGTTTGGGAAGCACTGTTAAAAATCCCCATGGGCAAATTAGCCACTTATGGCAACATTGCCAAACAATTACAAAATCCAAACGCATCCAGAGCGGTGGGTACAGCCATTGGCGATAATCCGGTAGCCTTCCTCATTCCCTGCCACCGGGTAATACAATCAAGCGGTGCTTTGGGTGGCTACCATTGGGGAGTGAACCGGAAAACAGCCATGATTGGTTGGGAAGCAGCTAAAACCAATGTTAGTTCCGCATGATTAAACATGTCGATATTTCAACTGAAGAATTAAAAAAGCATTTTAAAAACAAAGATATTTGCTTCGGCGGAAATGCCAGATTGAAAATTTACGGACTGCTTAAATGTAGATCGGGAAAGCGGATGAAAAAAGAAAACCGCATATTTTTTCGTTCTGAAAAAGAAGCACTTCAACATGGCTATCGTCCATGTGGGCATTGCTTAAAAACAGCATATAAAGAATGGATTTATTTAACAGCACGGTAGCTATTAACTACAACTTGCTTCCTCACGGTGGAACGGTTAATTATTTTGGAAAATTATTTTCAAAAAAAGAAGCTGATCACTATTTCGATGCATTAATGAATACGATTGAGTGGAAAAATGATGAAGCGTTTATTATGGGCAAACACATTATTACCAAAAGAAAAGTGGCCTGGTATGGGGATGAGTCCTATTCGTACACCTATTCTAATAAATCTAAAACAGCTTTACCGTGGACAAAAGAACTGCTTGAACTCAAAAGAATTTCGGAAAAACAAACAGGCCAAACTTACAACTCTTGTCTGCTCAATTTATATCATAACGGAGATGAAGGCATGGCTTACCACAGTGATGATGAAAAAGCGTTGGCGAAAAATTCTGCCATTGCATCTTTAAGTTTTGGAGCCGAAAGGAGGTTTCTTTTCAAACACAAGCAGAGCAAAGAAACGGTTACTTTATTTTTAGAACATGGCAGTTTGTTGGTGATGAAAGATGAAACGCAAACGAATTGGCTTCACCGCCTTCCTCCTACTAAAAAAGTAAATCGGCCAAGGGTAAACCTCACCTTTAGAACGATGATGGTGTAAATTAAATGTGATTTACTTAAAGAAAAAATATTGTCATCCTTAGGACTTAGTTTGTATCTTCACAAACCAAAACATTTTGCAGGTTTATATTTTCTGTAATTGAGGTTTTACTTTATCGAAGAATTCCTGAAATATCTTATTATCTGCAGAAGACATGCCAGGAAAACCACATTTCTCGAAACAGATTCTCAAGTAATTTATAAAAGTAGTGTCATTAGGCTCGTTTAAAAATTTACCATCAATACTTTTCTGCCTATTTAACTGCAAAGCGTAAGGAGCACCCCCACTAATATTATCTTTATGAAGGCTATCAGCAGAAAGATACAAAAAAGCAAAGCCAAAATCGTCATCTTGTATGTATTCTTCCATTTCTTTCAACCAATACGGGTCAGTAACCTGCGAAACACAGTCGGTTAAAGGTGCTATCTGAATCGGATCTGCCATCTCCCACAGAATCTTTGGAGCATCTTGATAATTCCATGCAAAATTGCAGGAGCCAACAATCTGGTAAAACATTTTCATCGATATAGGTAATTTCCCCACAGGTTCAACACTCTGCATTAATATGTGAAGTCGATCATCCTTATCAGAGAAAGGACCAGATAATGCCTCGTCATTTCCCATCTTATCTTTCCAGAAAACGTAATTGATATTCTTAAGTTCTTTGTAGATAACCTCAAGATTGAATCTAACCCTTTGGAAGGTCTCGGTCAATACCTTTTCAACATCAGGATAGTAACCAGGAGAAAATGCCTCTTCTCCTAGTTTTTCAATATCGGTATAAACACTGTGCGTTTCACCATTTATATATCTATCGTAAAAGCTCATTGCGAGTAATTAAAAGCAAAATAAGACAAGTTAGTGCTTAAACTCTTTAATATCTACAATGCGGTCATCATCAGCATTTTTCTTTAAGAATGAAGTTCCGTGCTCATTTGGCACCCAAGTATAGTCTCTTTGAATATTTGCTACCAAGGTTTCAGGCTGACTGGTTAATGATGCAGGCAAAGGTAGATTAAAAGTTTCTCCGGTTTTGGTATTTACCTGGTATAAAGCATTGGCTGTTAAAAATGCCAATGTAGTTTTATCGCTAGAATACATAAAGAATTTCCCCTGGATGCGCTCATCTTCTTTTTGACGCTTGATCGGGTAAACCCTTGAGTTGATTGTTGTGATAAAGAAATCGTTGTTTACCAATAGATTGCTCCTGGTTAATTCCTCTAATCCATTTGTATATTTTTTATCTTCAGCACCTTTTGATGGCTTATTCAAACTCACCACTTCTGTTTTTCCGCCATTTACATAAACAATATAGAAAGGATCCATCTTGTCTTTTTCATTTGCACTCTGCACCAATACGGCTGTTTTTTGCGTATTGATAAAAGAAGCAACCTTAAATTTCTTTGTTTCAGCATTTGGCGCATCATCAATCGTAATGACAGTATCCTTATATTTAATGGCAAAGCGATCGGCAGCCGCTAATTTTCCTGAATCGGTTTTTACAATGCTTAATATGTCTTTTGTTGATTTTGGAAATACATTAAAATCATCACTCGCCGCAAATGCGCGTGCTTTAAAAGTTTTTTCAGAATTGCCTCCGCAGCCGAATAAAACAACTGAAAGTAATAGTGCATAAAGCGTAATTTTCATGAGTATAGCTATTTATATATTTTCGCTAATTTAAAATCTTTAATTATTTTTCTGTTATTAAAATCAGCAAAAAATTATGGCTTTCGTTTAAAATTTGATTTGCGGGATACTGGACGTATTTTTCAACCGAAAATCAGATATTAGTGCTATATGCTAAACCATTATTTTTTATCACAAAGAAAAGCACAGAGCGCACAGCGTTAAATTTAAATAAATTCCATCATTCGTCTTACACCATCCATTCTTAACCATCTGCGCAAATCTTCTTAAATCTGTGGGAACAAAACGCTAATCGCTTCATGCTGATTTCGCAGATCACCGTAGAATCCAATTCCATCATCCGTCTTACATTTTACATCTTTATCCTATGCGCAAATCTTCTTAAATCTGCGGGAACAAAACGCTAATCGCTTCACGCTGATTTCACAGATCAAGGCAAAGCCCATTTCATCATATATTACATATTTTATGCTAATTTTAATCAAAAAAGATCATAGAAATGAAGATTTTTGCTGAAACCGAACGCTTAATTTTACGCGAACTAATGCCTGCCGATGCTGAGGGTATGTTTGAAATGGACAGTGACCCTGATGTTCATCTTTATCTTGGCAACAAACCTGTAAAATCAATCGAACAAAGTTTCGCAGAAATCGAATTTATAAGAAAACAGTATAACGAAAATGGTATCGGGAGATGGGCTGTTATCGAAAAAGCAACAGGTAACTTTGTGGGCTGGTCAGGATTAAAATTCATTAAAGAAGCTACAAATAACCATATTAATTATTACGATCTGGGTTATCGGTTCAGCAAACGGTTTTGGGGAAAGGGTTATGCTACAGAAACTGCACTGGCAGCGCGGGACTATGGTTTTAATGAACTAAAGTTGAATGAGATTATTGGTATTGCAGATATCAATAATCTGGGGTCTATCCATGTGTTGGAAAAAGTGGGTTTAAAACGTATCTCTATTTTCGATTACGATGGCATAAAACACCATTGGATGAAGATTGAAAAATAAGCACGGTTTTAATCAAAAGTCAATTTTATCTTTTTATGGTTTAGTTTTTGATGTTAAAAAGGAAATAATATAAACCTTTGTTATGAAACACCTTATTTACTGTGGAATGTTGATCTTATTATTGAGTTCCTGTAAAGAAAAATTAGATCCGGCAAGTTTTACCAATACCAAATGGGAATTAGCGGAGCTGCCAGGATTAACTTTACCCTCAACAGCAAAAGCAACGTTAAACTTTGCTGACAGCCTTAAATTCAGCGGAAAATCGTTCTGCAACAGTTACGGTGGACAGGGAGAAATTGCTGATCATAAAATAACCGTTAAAAATGTTTTTAGCACAAAAATGTTCTGTCAGGAAACTGATGCTGCTGAACGCGCATACTTACATGCCCTTAATCAGGTTAATAGTGCTAAAATAGCTGATAATAAACTATATCTGTTGAACGGCGATAAAACCTTAATGGTTTTCAGTAAAACACATTAGAATCTTTACATTTATAAAAAAGGCTGAACAAAGTATTTTTACTATTTTCGGCCTTTTGAGTTTAACGCAGGAGTAATGCCATCGATAATACAAGATCTGAAGTTTTTTTTCTCGACCGTAAGAAAAGCATTTAATTTATTTCAGCAGAATGATCCCTTACGTCTGGCCGGTGCTACTGCTTTTTTTACCAATTTCGCTTTACCTCCAATATTAATTATCCTCATCAGACTATTCGGGATGTTTACTGATAGACGGCTATTGGCTACACACCTGTTCGAACGTTTGGCTAGTATTCTTGATAATGAAAGTATTTTACAGATCAGAACTACATTAAGAAACATCCGGGGAATCGATCAGGCCTGGTATGTTACTTTGTTCAGTTTTATATTTTTCCTTTTTGTAGCTACTACGCTATTCAATGTGATTAAAAATTCTTTAGAACAGATTTGGAATATAGGCCAGAAAGATAAAAAAGGGATTGTTAATACACTTAAATCAAGGGCAATATCTGTTACCATTATCTTATTTGCCGGCATATTATTTTTCATCGGTTTACTTGCCGATAGTGTGCAGGCATTTATTGGCGCCTATCTAAAAGACGGTGCTCCTTCTTTCGGATTAGTCTTAACTTCGATCATCAACCAATTGGTTTTTGTAGTCATCGTAACCACCTGGTTTACAATACTTTTCAGATATTTAACAAACGGACGTCCAACGTGGAGGGCAGCAATTTCCGGAGGCTTGTTAACCGGCTGCCTTTTTACAGTAGGAAAATATATTTTAAGGATTTTATTGCCACTGAGTAACATCAGCAATATTTATGGATCAGCCGGATCCATTATCGTAATTATGCTTTTTGTATTCTATTCTTCATTGATATTCTATTTCGGTGCTTCATTTATAAAAGCATTGAGCGTTGGAAGGGCTACGCCAATTATCCCTAAAAATGGGTCGTTTGCTTATGAGCTGACCGAAGTTGAACCAGAAAAATAAGGCTAGATGAAACCTTTTTAATTGGTAAACCTAATTTATACCGCCAGGTTTTTGATCAGTTTATCAAGCAGGGTTTTTAATTGGATAATTTCTTCAAGGTTTATACCCAGATGATCGCCAAGCTGAGCCCGTAAAACCGGTGCTTTTTCTTTCAATGCCAATCCCTTTTCTGTAAGCGATATCACGATGCTTCTTTCATCTTTTAATGATCTCACACGCTCCACAAGTCCGGTTTCCTGCATGCGTTTAAGCAAAGGGGTTAAAGTGTTCGATTGCAACATCAATTTCTGTGAAAGCAGGCTTAGGTTAACCGAATCGTTTTCCCATAACACCATTAATACCAGATATTGCGGATAGGTTATGCCCAGGGCATCAAGCCCAGGCTGATAACATTTTGTTACTAACCTCGAAGCAGCATAAAGTGGAAAACACAATTGATTTTCCAATTTTAAAGACTCATCTATTTCCATCGCAAGTTTTTCTTTAACAATAAAATATTCAGCTAAGTAAATCATTTTCTCCGAAATCTGCGGTGAACACAAAAATCGGTTGTTAATTTAGCTAGAACAGAGCAGAGAAATCTTTAAGCTATTTTAAAAGATTTCTCTACTACGGTCGAAATAACGCTTCATCTATTATCACGACTCTACTTAATTCAATAATTAAATTACTTCCAATTTAACATCAATATTGCCACGTGTCGCATTTGAGTATGGACATACCGCATGTGCTTTCTCTACAAATTGTTTCGCCTGTGTAGCATCCATTCCCGGGATGTGCACCTGTAATGAAACGCCTAACCTGAAGCCTCCTTTTTCATCCGGATGGAGCGAAACATTTGCTTTAACAGTAGAAGGTCCTTCAGGTTTCACTTTATCCTGATGCATCACTAAGTTTAACGCACTATCAAAGCAGGCCGCATAACCCGCAGCAAAAAGCTGTTCAGGATTAGTATATCCCTCACCAGTACCACCTAGTTCCTTCGGCATTCTCACTTCCAGTTCTAAAACACCATTTTCACTTGTTATTTTTCCATTACGTCCGCCAGTTACGGTAGCGCTTGTTTCATACAACGTTTTCATATTATATTTTTTTTATTTGTATCGTAAACGATTATATCGTTTACGATACAAATGTAATCAACAATTTTACAAAAGCAAATTTTATCTTTTAAAAATCCTGATAAAGCCTTTCAGATAGGTAGAAACAATACATATATAAAATTTAAGGCATAAAAAAAGGTGTTCATTTTTAATGAACACCTTTTTTTCTTAATAATTTTTATTACAGAATCCTATAACCTAAACCAACCGTAAATAAATTTAGCTTAGTACCAGGATAACCTGCTTTGTTTATTTTTGACAGGCCAAGTTCGTAACGTGCATCAAAGCTTAGTTTTTTCAGGTCTAAACCTGCACCAAACTGCCAAGCCATAGCTTGATTTTTAAAGTCGGCTTTGAATACACTTCCTGCTGCCTGACCAAAACTTTGGTTTTCATCTAATATCAAGGAGAACATTGGCCCCGTGTTTAAACGGAGTCCGATACCGGCAGCGCCGAATTTTGTACCCACCAATAGCGGCACATCAAGACTTGTAAAGCGTACTTTATTTACCTCTCCCGTTGCATCGCTCACTAAATCCGCTTTTTTTCCTGATACATAAAGCTCTGGTTGAAAATAAACGCCTGCTGCACCTACCCTAGCCCAAAGGCCACCGTAAAAACCAGTGCGGTTATTGCTGTTAAAAGTGTTTTCACTATCAAATTTCGAAAAATTTGCACCAGCTTTAATGCCCAGCTGGAAAGACGGTAATACCTGTGCGCTGGCAAATAAGCCAACAAGCAAAAAGGCAACGGTTAAAGATAAAAATTTCATATGCGATTAAATTTAGCTGGTGGCATTGTTAATGGCTTCTTGTTCTTTTAAAGCATCAACATTGTTTTTATCACCAAAGTTTTGTGTTTTACCCGCAAAGTAATCTAAAATTCCTGAGATAGTATCTAAGTTATCTGCTAAATTTTGATGAATATCTGGTAAATCTTTTTCCAGGCGGCTATCACCCAATTCAATATTATCTACTTCAATTTTACCAATTTTTTGAATAAGTGCCTGCTGAGAATTTTGTAAATCTTCCAGTTCACGCACAATCTTTTCCATTAATTCAAACTTCTTTAAAGTATTCATAGGTCTTATTTTTTAGTTCAACTATTCTGTATAAACCCCTTACCCCCTATTTTGTTTTGTTTCCCTAATTTTTTAAAACGGATTTGGAATTATCAAAAACAACTAATATTTTAGTTAAATATTAACCATTATGAAAAAACTGCTCACATTACTGGCATTGCTTTGTTTAAGTATAGGTATTTACGCACAAAACGCAACCATGATCGATAAAGAAAAACTTTTCGACTTCTATCAGACCCAGCGTTATGCTGATGCTGCTCAATACCTCAAAAGTATTTATGGAGAAGAGGTGAACGATTTTAAAACCCTCAGCCAGATTGGTTATTGTTTTTTAATGGCCGGCAATAATGCAGAAGCTGAAAAATTTTATAGTAAGGCTTATACACTGCAACCGCAGAGCCTGCCTATTCTCTTCAGCCTTGGTAGTATTAATACAAAAAGAGGTAATACCGAAAAGGCCAAACTGTATTACAGTAAAATTGTAAAAATAGACAGCAATAATTTTAGTGTGTATAAACTGCTAGCCAATTTATACAATTCTCCAAAGGATTCGTTAAAGCTTATATATTTGTTAAAAGCTAATCAGATTAACCCACTAGAGGGCGATGTTGCTACCGATCTTGCTGAAGAACATTCTGCTTATCAGCAATACGAAAAGGCTTACGAGGTACTTAATGTTGCCATTAAAGGAGATAGTGATAACCTGGTACTGCAAAGGGCGAAACTTCCTATTGCCAACCAGCTTAAAAAGTACAGCGAAGTGATTGCATCGGGAGAGAAACTATTGAAAGATGGTTCCGATGCAGGGGTGATAAAAGATGTGGCAAAGGCCTATTATTACACCAAAAAGCACCAGAAAGCAATCGATCTTTTTAAACAATTGGAGGCAGCCGCGATGGAGAATGAAGCGACTTTATATTATACCTCACTTAGTTACCGCGCACTAAAGAATTATCCACAGGCGGCTATTTATACTAAGAAAACCATAGATGAAGCCATTTCACCCAATACTTCCAGCTATTACTCTTTATTGGGTTTGGTTTACGAAGAAAACAACCAGTTAACATTTGCGAACGCCGCCTACAAGAAAGGACTGCAGTTTAAAGCAACGCCCACCCTATATTATCGTTTAGCGGTATTTTACGATACCAGATTAAAACAAGGGAAAAATGCACTTAAATATTATAACCTCTACTTAAAAAGTAAGCCCAACTTGACTGATGATAAAGAAGAAATTAAATTTTCAAAGGATAGGATTGCACAGCTAAATCTGGCTGATTAAACCAAATCTTCGAAAACAGGTTTTACATTATCCCAAAATTCATCTAAGGCAATTATTCTGGGTTTAAAAAAGGAGATTAACGTAGGCCAGTGCTGTTGATTAAAAATGCTTACTCCGGTAATGCTGATTGAAATCTGAGATACCGTTTTTCCGAAATCATCGGTTGCATCTTTAATCCAGCCCCATTCTTCATTTACCGTATTGCTAAACATCAGCTTAAACTCTTCAAACTGTTCGAAGATGAGGTGCCTGATTTCAGAATCAGGATGCGAGAGTTGAATGCTGATAAATGCCTTCTTACCATCAACATCCATTTTAAAGAAGATGTTTTTCACACCAGTCTTGTAGTTCGTCCAGTTTACGGTCGAACCGCTTGCTGAAGGGACAGGTTTCATATATTGCCCAAAACTGATCCAAAACTGTTGGCGCAAACGGGCTGCTTCTTCTTTACTGTACATTTATTTTTGCCGCATATAATAGAGGCCTTATCATCATTAATCTAAATCGTCATTCCCGCGCAGGCGGGAATCTTACTACTCAGCGCATTAAGATTCCCAATCGAGTTGGGAATGACGATCTTTTGTGTTCTTTTTACAATGCTGCAATATTAGCGATTAATATTTGCATTCAAAATGATAGCTACCTGATCCTATTTCTTCTTTTTTATCGTTTTTTGGCAATACTACGGTAGCACTTGCATTGGCTGGCACAGTTACATCCAGCTTAAAAATGCCATCTGCAATGGTCCATGCTGATTTAACCGTACCATAAACCGTTTCCAGTTCTGCCGAGGCATTGGTTAATTTCCCACCTGGTCTTGGTGCAATTAAAATGTTTTTGTAACCAGGTTGCGCTGATACAGGATTAATACCGGCAATATTTTTATACATCCAATCGCCAATGGCGCCATAAGCGTAGTGGTTAAAAGAATTCATATCTGCTGTTTGAAAAGAGCCATCCTGTTTAATGCCATCCCAGCGCTCCCAAATGGTGGTTGCTCCCATTTTAACAGGATATAACCATGAAGGGTAACTTTCCTGCAACAACAGATCGTAAGCAACATCTTCGTGCCCAAAACGGCTTAATACATGACAAAGGTATGGTGTACCCAAAAAACCCGTAGTCAGGTGGTTCCCGTAATCCCTCACATTATCTACCAGTCTTTGTGCGGCCTGTGGACGTAAGTTTTCAGGTAGCATATCAAACTGTAAAGCCAGTACGTATGCCGTTTGCGTATTAGAGATCAATTTGCCACTAGGTGTCATATTCTCTTTGATGTAAGCTGTTTTAATCTGTTCTAACAGCGCATTGTATTTCGTTACGTCGTCTGTTTTACCCAATACCTTTGCCGCATTTATCAGCAACTGGGTTGAGTGTGCGTAAAATGTTTGCGCAATCATATATTTATCCGTCACTGCGGCACGCCCATCATTATCATCATTTGGCCGGTAAAACAACCAATCGCCAAAGTGGAAACCCGTATTCCAAAGGTTGTTTTTTGCTACTGATGAGATATAATCAACCCACTTTTTCATGCTTTCATATTGCTTTTCCAAAATCCCTTTATCTCCATATGATACATATATATCCCAGGGAACAATGGTAGCCACATCAGCCCAGCCTGCAGAACCTGCATCATTTTGGTTCAGCACATTTGGAATTACAAATGGAACACTACCATTTGGAAGCTGATCTGCAGCAACATCTTTTAGCCATTTAGTAAAAAAGCCCGATACATCCATATTATATGCCGCAGTTGAGGCAAATGCCTGCGCATCCCCTGTCCAGCCTAAACGTTCATCTCTTTGAGGACAATCTGTTGGCACATCAACAAAATTCCCTTTCTGTCCCCAGCTAATATTATGCTGCAATTGATTTAGTAAAGGATTGGAAGTGCTGAATTTCCCACTGGTTTTCATGTCCGAATAAACAGCTACAGCGGTAAGGTTTTCCAACTTCAGCTCACCATGGTAGCCATCTATTTTGACGTACCTAAAGCCCTGAAAAGAAAAATGTGGTTCGAATACCTGCTCGGTTTCCTCTTTTAATATATAGTTGTTCTGTTGCTTCGCTGTACGGAGGTTGGTGGTATAAAAATTCCCTTCTCTGGTTAATACTTCAGCATGGCTAATGGTAATTTTTGTACCTGCTGCACCTTTGGCTTTTAACATTACCCAGCCTACCAGGTTCTGTCCGAAATCGACTACCGTTTCGCCTAAAGGCGTTTTAAATATTTTTAAAGCTTTAAATTCTTCATGTTTGGTTACCGGCGGCCCGCTCATTCCAATCAATTTCTCAGCCCCCATAGCCAGTTCTTGCACTGGTTTCCAGGTAGTATTTTCTTTAAAACCAATATTATTCCAGCCATTGAGTTCTAACCGGGCATCGTAGGTTTCTCCATCATAAATATTGGAAGCCACTATCGGCCCATAACCTGTTTTCCAGCTATTATCCGTTACAATGGTTTCTTTGCTTCCGTCGGTATATTCCACTTCCAATTGCATTAACAATGCCCTGGTATCGCCATAAAATTGTTTTTGATTACTAAATCCGATACGCCCCTTGTACCAGCCATCGCCTAGTGAAACGCCAATTACATTGGCGCCTTTCTTTAGCGATTGCTTAACATCGTAAACCTGGTACTGAATATGATCTTTATAACTTGTCCATCCTGGAGCAAAATAAGCATCACTAACACGCCCGCCGTTAATATTGGCCTCATACAAACCTTTAGCAGTAATGTAAGCCATGGCAGATTTTACTTCTTTTTTGAGGTTAAATTCTTTTCTAAACAGTGGACTAGCGAGTGAAGTATCTTTACCTTCTACTGTGATCCATTTCGCATTCCAATCTTCAGGCTTTAAACCCGTTTGAAAATATTGCACCGGTGACCAAGAGGAAGTATTTCCATGATTATCTTTTACCCTAACCTGCCAGTAATATTTGGTTTTGGATGATAATTGGGGACCATCGTAAGCCACCAGAACCGACTGATCATTATTTATAGTTGTTTTCCATAAAACTTTGTCAATTTTTGGCGAGGTACCCAGCCTGATTTCGTAGTTTTTCTGCCTGGTATTTTTTGCTGTTGAAATAATTTTCCAGCTAAATCTGGGCTTTGGGTTATCAACACTAAAAGGATTTACCAAATGCTCAACAGTTAAATCTTTTAAGGAGATTTTTTGAGCTGAAGCATTCTCTGTAAATAAAAATAATAAGGCAATGGTAAACATTGCGCTTAACATGCGGGAAATTCTGTTCATAAATGGTTAGTGTTAAATTTTTTAATTTTAACACTACTATATTCAGCAATATAATTCAACCAACCATCCTGCACTGTCATGAAAAATTAAACGTTAAAATAACGCCAATCACCAATCAATCAACTACAAAACAGACCATTAACCTAAAAAAGGTGATAAAAATTATCTATTCATTAATCTGGCAACATACTTGCCGATAATATCGAATTCTAGATTTACGGTATCACCAACCTCAACCTCTTGTAAATTGGTATGTTCAAAAGTGTATGGGATGATAAATACCGAAAATTCGTCGGCCTCGGAATTTACCACCGTCAAACTGATACCGTTTACACAGGCCGAGCCTTTTTCTACGGTTACATTTCCGGCACCGGCATCATATTTAAAGCGGTATTCCCAGCTACCATCCAGTTCTTCGCGTTTAACACAAACAGCAGTCTGGTCTACATGGCCCTGTACAATATGTCCATCTAAACGGGCATTCATCTGCATGCAGCGTTCCAGGTTAATTTTACTGCCCACTTTTAAATCCCCTAAATTGGTTTTGTTGAGGGTTTCATCAATTGCGGTAACCGTGTGTGTTCCATCATTCAGCGCCACTACCGTTAAACATACGCCGTTATGGGCTACACTTTGGTCTATTTTAAGCTCATGGCTGATTGCGGAAGAAATGGTAAAGTGAATATTGGTATGGTCGTTTTTAATGGCAGTAACCTCGCCAAGTGTTTCTATAATTCCTGTGAACATTTTATACTTCTTTTTTTTCTACACGTCATTCCCGCGCAGGCGGGAACCATAATGCTACATACAAACTCGACTAAGGCATTACAATTCCTAATCAAGTTGGGAATGACGATCTATCAGGTGATGATTCTTTTTATTCTAGTATTTCAATCTATTTTTTCTCCAATCAGAAGTACTTTTAACAACTGCATCACCCAACTTCCCCTCTTTTTTTTCAAACAGCTTTGCAGCAATTACCGCAGCAATTAAGGCTTCGGTTTCATCCTGTACCTTTAAACTTTCAGGCTTAAAGTATTTGCCTACAAAATGCGTATCAAAATTACCCGTTTTAAAAGCTTCGTGCTGCATTACAAACTTACCAAAACCCAAAGTAGTTTCTATCCCCGTAATATCATATTCTTCGATAGCCCTCACCATTCGCTCTATGGCTTCTTCCCTATCTTTTCCGTAAGTGATCAATTTTGCAATCATCGGATCATAATAAATCGGGATTTCCATGCCCTGCTCAAAACCATCATCAACCCTTACTCCATTGCCTTTAGGTGTGCTGTAAGTCTGCAAAACACCAATATCAGGCAGGAAATTATTTGCCGGATCTTCGGCATATACCCTAAGTTCTATGGCATGTCCACTGATTTTTAAGTCCTCCTGACTAAAGCTCAATTTTTCGCCAGATGCAATTTTTAGCTGTTCTTTTACCAGATCTATACCTGTAATCAGCTCAGTTACCGGATGCTCTACCTGCAAGCGGGTATTCATTTCCAGGAAAAAGAAATCGAGGTTCTCATCTAAAATAAACTCAACCGTACCCGCTCCGGTATAATTTACGGAACGGGCTACATCTACCGCACATTTTCCCATTTGCTGCCTGATTTCTTCAGTTAAAACAGCTGACGGGGCTTCTTCTACCACTTTCTGATGACGCCGCTGCACAGAACACTCACGTTCAAAAAGATGCACAATATTGCCATGAGTATCTCCCAGAACCTGTATTTCGATGTGCCTTGGAGAGGTAACATAACGTTCGATAAAAACAGCTCCATCGCCAAAGGCTGAGGTAGCCTCGCTTACGGCAAGCTGCATCTGTTCTTCAAAATCTTCAGCCCGCTCTACAATGCGCATTCCTTTACCTCCACCACCTGCAGCAGCTTTGATTAATATCGGGAAACCAACTTCGATTGCACGCTGTTTTGCCTCGTTTACATCCTGAATGGCTTCTTCTGTTCCGGGAACCATCGGGATGTTATATTTTAGCGCTGCTGCCTTTGCTGATAATTTGTTACCCATGGTTTCCATAGCCTGCGGCGAAGGACCAACCAGAATGAGTCCGGCATCAGCAACCATTTGTGCAAAATTTGCATTTTCTGATAAAAAGCCATATCCCGGATGAATGGCTTCAGCACCCGTTAGTTTACAGGCATCGATAATTTTCTCACCGACTAAATAACTCTGGTTAGAGGGAGCCGGACCAATACAAACCGCCTCATCGGCGTAACGTACATGCAGTGCATTCCGGTCTGCTTCAGAAAAAACAGCAACCGTTTTAATCCCCATTTCCTTTGCCGAACGCATAATACGCAAAGCAATTTCGCCACGGTTAGCGATTAAGAGTTTGGAGATTGGGGTTTGGAGTTTGGAGTTTTCGGGCATTTTGGTTAGGCTTTGTGTATATGCAGATTGTAAATGAACTATCTGACTATTGATCATGAACTATAAAACTATTGACTTCGGGCTCCCGACTTCGGACCTCCGACTAATACAAATGTAATATTATTTCAATTGCCTGATCGATCATTTCAGGGCTTAAATCCAGGTGTGTTACCAAACGAATAGTACTCGCACTGGTGGTATTACAGTACAGCCCTTTTTCCTTTAACTGGTTAACAATTTTCTCTGCCGATCCTTTTTCTACCTCGAAAATAACAATATTGGTTTCAACAGGCATTACTGATTTTACATATTTTGCGGTAGCTAAAGCATTAGCCAAAGCTTGCGCATGGGCATGATCTTCTTTTAGACGTTCTACATGGTTATCAAGCGCATAAATACCGGCAGCGGCTAAAAATCCGGCCTGGCGCATGCCCCCACCAAAAGCTTTCCTGATTTTACGTGCTTTATGGATCATTTGTTTGCCCCCTAATAATACCGAACCCACTGGTGCACCGAGTCCTTTAGATAAACAAACCGAAATGCCATCAAAATATTTACCGTATTCCCCTGCCTTATCGCCTGTGGCCGTTAGTGCATTAAAAATACGCGCACCATCTAAATGCAACTTTAGTCCTTTTATGTTACAAAGGTGATGAATAGGCGCAATCTGTGATAAGGTATAACAGCTTCCGCCACCTTTATTCACTGTATTTTCCAAAACAACCAAACTGGAGTTGGGATAGTGAATATTATCTTCATTGATTTCAGGTTCTATCAGCTCTGGCGTCAAAATCCCACGTTCGCCATGCAACAGCCTTACCGATGCGCCGGAGTGGAAGGCAATGCCCCCAATTTCGTAACGGTAAACATGTGCAGTCTGATCGCAGATTACCTCGTCCATAGGCTGGGTAAAACACTTGATTGCAATCTGGTTGGTCATCGTTCCCGACGGGCAAAATAATCCGGCTTCCATATTAAAGGTCGAGGCCAGTTTTGTCTCCAATGTATGCACCGTTTCATCTTCGCCAAAAACGTCATCGCCCACTTTTGCATTCATCATCGCATCCAACATTCCTGCCGTTGGCCTGGTTACCGTATCGCTCCTGAAATCTAAAAATCTATTATTCATTTTGCTATTTTGTTGTAAAATATTTTTGACGTTAAAAAAAAGACCAATGCCTTTTCTGGTATAATTTTAAGGTTTTTCGGTGATTAAAGAACCTATATAGTGTATTTTTTACACACTTAATTTCCGACAATAACAAATTGTTAAAAAATTATTAAAAAAAAGGATACAAAATATAAGACTTTTTATACTTTTATCGTGCTAAAACCAAAAATAAATAAAATGATAGTAATTGCAGACGGCGGATCTACCAAAACAAATTGGTGTTTGATTAACGAGGCCGGCAGAAAAATTTACTTTAACACCGAAGGTTACAATCCATATTTTTCCAAAGGAGAGTACATTGTAAAGTCTTTGAATGAGACTCTTCCAGACCACTTGGAAAGAGAGAAATTAACAGCAGTTTATTACTACGGCGCCGGCTGTTCTACACCTGCAAATGTTAAGATTGTGGCCGATGCCATGCAACAAATCTTTATCAATGCAACAATTTTTGTAGGTCATGATTTACTTGCCTCTTCCAGGGCACTTCTTGGAAACGAGCCAGGATTTGCTGCTATCTTAGGTACAGGTACCAACTCATGTCTTTACGATGGATCTGAAATTACCATGAACATTGATTCATTAGGTTATTTCCTGGGTGATGAAGGTAGTGGTTCGTACATCGGTAAACGCATTTTGAGCGATTACATGAAAGGTTACATGCCGAAAGGCTTACGTGAAGCTTTTTACGATAACTATGCCTTAACCAACGAAGATATTTTCGATAACATTTACAATAAGCCATTGCCAAACCGTTTCTGCGCAAGTTTTAGTAAATTCTTATACGATTTTAAAGATAACTATGAGGATTATGCCTTTGCTACCATTGATTATGCTTTTACTGCATTTTTCGAAGCTTTGGTCATCCACTATCCTAACTACAAAGACCACAAATTAAACTGTGTGGGTTCTGTTGGTTATAGTTTCCGTGATATTTTAAGTATTGTAGCTGACCGTTACGAAATGGGTGTGGGTAAAATTATCCGCTCTCCTATAGATGACCTGGTTCATTACCACCTGGAGTTAGCGCCTAAGGCTTAGTATTCAGTCCTAAGTCTGGAGTCTTTAGTCCAGAGTCGTTATAAAATATAATATATACAAGCAAAAAAATCCCGGTTTGAAATTTCAAACCGGGATTTTTTTTTTATACAACAGGTTTAATTATTTCTTTCTTTCAACTCTCCGCTCCACGCTTAACGCCCTCCGCTCAACCCTCTCCGCTAGAAAGAAATCTCCTTACCAAAAAGTTTCGCGTATTTACGCTTATCAAAGC
Organism: Pedobacter sp. D749; assembly: GCF_019317285.1. NCBI lineage: Bacteria > Pseudomonadati > Bacteroidota > Sphingobacteriia > Sphingobacteriales > Sphingobacteriaceae > Pedobacter > Pedobacter sp. D749. The sequence continues at coordinate 534,199 of NZ_CP079218.1, read as the reverse complement.
GGTACAAAGTAGCTGCACGGTACGACACACCTTTTTGTTTTTCGTCGAGTTCTTTCAATACCCCAAAACTTACAATCTTCTTTCTAAAGTTTCTTTTATCGAGTTTTTTACCCAAAACCAGCTCATACACATGCTGCAATTGTGTTAAGGTAAATTTCTCTGGCAAGAGTTCGAAAGCAATAGGCTGGTGTTTAATCCGTCGTTTTATTTTTTCCAATCCTTTATCGTAAATTTTCTGGTGATCGAAAGCCAGTTTAGGCAGATCGGTTATTGGCAGCCAATTTGCCCGTTTGGCATAAGTACTGATCGGGCGTAATTCTTTATCTCCACCCAAACGAATCAAAGCATAGTATGCCAAAGTAATTACCCTACCTTGTGGGTGCCTGTGCGGATCGCCAAAAGCATAGTACTGCTCCATGTAAATACCGCGCAAACCGGTAAGCTCGTACAAAATCCGGGAGGCTGATTGATCTAAACTTTCATCAGGGCCAACAATATTACCGGGCAGTGCCCACCAATCTTTAAATGGCTCTTCATTCCTTTCAATTAGCAGGATTTTTAATTCCTTACCATCAAATCCAAACAAAACGCAATCTATTGAGAATACAGAATCTAAGTGAGGTAAAATTTGTTCCAAAGTAAAATTTAGTTATTTTAAGCAGATAAAGGTATGACTTTCAATATTAAGTAAAAAAAATAAAATAAATTACTTAGTGTAAAAAATACACACTATATTCGTATTATAAAGATGGAGCCAAATATAAAAAATATAGCTGTATTAACTTCTGGAGGCGATGCCCCTGGAATGAATGCAGCAATCAGAGCTGTTGTTCGTACCGGAATTTACCATGGCATTAACATGTTTGGTGTAATGCAAGGTTACCAGGGTTTAATAACCGACAACATAAAACCAATGGACGCCCGTTCTGTAAGTAATATTTTACACCTGGGCGGCACCATATTAAAAACTGCACGCTGTTTAGAATTTAAAACAGACGAAGGTCAGCAGATTGCATACAATAACTTAAAGAAAAACGATATCGATGGATTAGTGGTCATCGGTGGCGATGGAACATTTACCGGAGCTAAACGTTTTTCGGAAACTTTTGGGGTTAAAGTGATCGGTATACCAGGAACTATTGATAACGATTTAGTAGGATCTGACTTTACTTTAGGTTACGATACAGCGATTAACACTGTAATCGAAGCAATTGACAAAATCAGGGATACAGCAGATGCGCACGACCGTTTATTCTTTATAGAGGTAATGGGACGCGATTCTGGATGTATTGCACTCAGGAGTTCAATTGCAAGTGGTGCCGAAGCTGTTCTGTTGCCTGAAAAGGAAACCAGCGTAAATGAATTGATTAATAAACTGGCCTTAGGTGCAGCAACAAAAAAATCATCAAGTATCGTTATTGTGGCAGAAGGCCATAAACAAGGCGGTGCTTACGATATTGCTAAAAAGGTAAAAGAAACTTTTGATCATTACGACACCAAAGTAACCATACTTGGCCACCTTCAACGTGGTGGTAGCCCAAGCAGTTTTGACAGAATTTTGGGCAGTCGTTTAGGTTTTGCCGCAGTAAATGCGTTAATTGCGGGCGAAACGGAGCAAATGGTCGGTTTAAAAGGAAATGAAATAAAATTAACCAGCATAAGAGAGGCTTTAACTGCTCATTCTTTTAAACTCGAGCCCGATTTAATGGAAATGACAGAGGTACTTTCAATATAATATGGTAGCAGTTGTTTATAGCGGATCGAAAACAGCATTTTGGAAAATAACACAAAATGGACAGGTGGTAGCACATTGTAATACTACAGGCCTGAACCCTTGCTTTGTTGATCCAAAAACGATTTTACAGATTTTAAACAAAAAAGTAACCTTAGTTAACAATGCAGAAAACATAAAGAAAATTTATTTTTTCGCAGCCGGGGCATCATCAGCAGACAGAAAAGAGGAATTGGCCAAAACCCTGGCATCATTTTTTAAATACAGTAAAATTGTAGTAGAAAATGACTTGTTTGGCGCCGCTAAAGCTGCTTGTTATGATCAGCCAGGTATTGTTGGTATGCTGGGAAGTGGTGCACACTGTGCTTACTTCGACGGGAAAAAGCCAATAAATAACAACTTTGGGTTAGGTTATATATTGGGCGATGAAGGTTCTTCGAATTATTTTGGAAAAATACTCCTAAAAGAATTTTTAAGCAAAAAAATGCCACAGGATATTGAGGCCAAATTTATATTAACACACAATCTGGACCGCCCTCAAATATTAGAACGTATTTATAATAAGCCACAGGCAAATATATTTCTAACCTCATTTTTCGATTTCATTACCCATAACAGCAAACACGAATATATCAGTAAACTGATTGATGAGGGATTCGAAAAATATTTCGAAACCTATGTTCTGCCTACATCGCAGAAACATAAAGATAGTGAGCTGCATATTGTAGGCAAAGTAGCTGCCGAACTCGAAGACCGTTTAAGGTTTGTGGCCGGCAAATATGATTTAAAGATTAAAAGCATCATTAAAGAACCAATACAAAATTTATTAAAACATTACACTAATTAACAAAACAATGAGCAAAATTGGAATAAACGGCTTTGGCCGTATTGGCAGACTGGTTTTCAGAGCCGCATTAAAAAGAGGATTGGATATTGTAGCGATTAACGATTTGATCGAGCCAGATTATATGGCATACATGTTAAAATATGATACTACACATGGCAAATTTGATGGCACTATTGAAGTTGTTGATGGTAATTTAGTTGTTAATGGCAAAACCATCCGTGTAACTGCAGAAAGAAACCCAGCTGATTTGAAATGGGATGCTGTAGGTGTAGAAGTGGTAATCGAATCAACAGGTTTATTCTTAACCCGTGCCGATGCAGAAAAACACATCGCTGCCGGTGCTAAAAAAGTAGTTTTCTCTGCCCCTGCTAAAGATGGCGATATCCCTACTTATGTAATGGGTGTTAATCACCATAAATTAACTGCAGACCAAACTATTGTTTCGAATGCATCTTGTACTACGAACTGTTTAGCACCAATTGCTAAAGTTTTAAACGATAACTTCGGTATCGTTGAAGGTTTAATGAGTACAATCCACGCTGTAACAGCAACCCAAAAAACAGTTGATGGTCCTTCTGCTAAAGACTGGAGAGGTGGCCGTGGTGGTTTTTCTAATATCATTCCTTCTTCTACCGGCGCTGCTAAAGCTGTAGGTATGGTTTTACCTGAATTAAAAGGTAAATTAACCGGTATGTCTTTCCGCGTTCCTGTTGCTGACGTTTCGGTAGTAGATTTAACTGCACGTTTAGAGAAACCAGCTACTTACGAGCAAATTAAAGCCGCTATGAAAGCAGCTTCTGAAGGCGAATTAAAAGGTGTGTTGGCTTATACTGAAGATGAAGTTGTTTCTTCTGACTTCATTGGTGATGACCACGCTTCGATTTTTGATGCTAAAGCTGGTATTTCATTAAATGATAATTTCGTTAAAGTGGTATCATGGTACGACAACGAATGGGGATATTCTTCTGCATTAGCTAAATTTGTAGAATACTACGCAAGTTTGTAACGAAAAAACGCTTTAAGCGATTTTAAAACCATATAAAAGGCAACATTATTCAATTAATGTTGCCTTTTTTGTTTTAAACAAGATTTTCACCTGTAAAATTACATTTCAAAATCACTCAAAAAATTAATTATATAAAATTTTAATCTGCAAAATTCACTTACAAAGCAGAAAAACTAAAATAATTTCAAAAAAGTCAGGCTAAATCAACTTTACATCCATAACCAAGTAACATTTGACTAAATAATACTATAAATTGATAATATTTAACAATTCGTTAACATATTTTAACCTTATATTTGCAATACGATCATTTTAAATCCCAAAAGCTCATGAAAAAAGAACAGGAAATAAAAAATGACAAAAAAAATACTTAAAATTTTCTTAGTGTATTTTTTACACTATCATTTTTTTTACTATATTTGTAGAGTAATAAACGGAACGATGTTTGTTAACAATAAAAAAGATAAATCACTTCCTGGATAAGCCCCGGTTTAGAAAGAAAGTTAAAGACAAAGCCTGGCTCATAACAGGTTTATATTTGGTTAGAAAAAAGGGACAAGCTTGGATAAGTTGTCCCTTTTCTTATTTAAAGGAGAGTTGAATTAATATTTCTTTTTTAACCATTCATAATTCTTATTTCATCAAACAGGGTCAACACCAAAACTTAATCCCTAATTATTTTTAAGCATATAGTTGAGTTAGCCTATATAGGAAAAACTTTATGCATTTCACCCCTCGGAATTGGGATCTAAAAGCTTTAATCTTTGCATTGAAAGATTCAGCAGAAGCATTTGTTGGGTCAACACCAAGCTACCTCCCATCTGGATTACTAAAATTAATAACGCAAAAAGGATGTAGCCACTGGCTACATCCCCTATCTAAATTAACGCTCTCAACTTATGAAGTTGGTATAAGGCTCTCACCCCTTATGCCTACAATATTACGACAGAAAGATTAAGATTTGATGAAGATTTGAATTTAAATGAAAAAAAACGAAAAATTCTTCAATAAATCTGTTTTGGTTTTAGGGAAGCGTGTACCCTAAACATAAACAAATAAAATTTCCTTAGCAGAGTGGCTTATAAGTGCAACCTAAACGTCCACAAATACAGTATTTAGCATGCGCAGATCCATGTTGCATATTAATCGGTAAAAAAATACATAGTAATATGTGAGCATATGTATATTTCCCTCACGGATCGACTAACCTGTTATAATTGAGATCAACTGAGAGACATTTTTACCCATTACATCAGCGCTGCCTTACCAACTTACTGCGTATACGGCTAAGTGTTTCTAAGCGCATGCCTAAATAACTGGCTAAACACCTTAAAGGTACTCTAGATATATCAATGGAATTTAGTTCCAGGAATTTTTCATAACGCCTTTCTGCTGAAGGTATTCGAGCGATTATAGCCCGCTCAGAAGCGACATGATACTGAAGCGCTAAAATCTTTCTGACAATAACATTCGTTTCCTGGTAATTGGCATAAAGCTTATCAATCAATAAGCGCGGAATGGCAACTAATTCTGAATTTTCCAATGCCTGCAAATATTCAATAGAAGGCTTGTGGTGTTCATCAGGATGTTGAATTGCCCCAATCAATTCATCTCCTAGACTAATCCAGGTGGTAATCTCTTTATTACCATCCTTAATAAAACCTCTTACCACACCAGATACTACAAAAAAAACATAATCATTATTATCAAGAGGCGATAAAATGTATTTATTCTTCTTGATTAGAAGAGGCTCTACATTTTTTTTTATTTCCTGGATAAATCCAGATGTTATTGGACATAAACTGCTGAAATAATTTAATACAGCGCTCACCAAAAATACCTTACGGGATTCGAGCATAAACAAACAGAGATAGACTTTAGACCCTTAATTATAGCAATTTTAAATGATATATCAAAATAAAGTAGAATAATGTACCCGTTATGCTGTCTACAAGCTTTGTAATGTATATTCTTTAATGTTTTGAAGCGCATACTGATTTATCCAGGTAAAAATTCTGAATTTAGTCTCATCAAATTGTGGAAAATAATACCAAGCTTCACGGAATGTTTGTTCTAAAATTAATTTAGCTTTTTCTTCGTCACCTACACACTTTACGATATTACCATAAATTGCTGCCGAATACTTCTTGTAGAGTGCCTTAAATGTATCACGATCATTCGCTTTTGCCGTAGTAAAAAAGAGCTTATCGCCAGATAAACCATTCTTACAACCAACACGTTTGGAAGGGGTAACTCTTTAAAACAAAGATTGCCTGAATGATTTGACATTATTGTTTAACATACTGAATATTTGTTTGTTATATCACAACCAAAAAACAAACAACCGAATGGGAGTATAAGCAGCATAGCTTGACCAATAAAACACGAAATCGAGGTGAAGCATCTCATAACATTTGTTCCATTCATTTTTTACAGAGAAAGCGAATAACAAGGCAGTATATTTTCAAAGAAATTTAGTTTAGCCTAAAAAACAGGGAGTTAGACTTACAGGAGCTTGACTATCAGAAGTAACACTTTGGTCTTCTGCTTTTTGCAGTTTGCAGGTAATAACCAATGGAAACTTCGTGTGAGCCATAATCATAGTTACCCAATTTATTTAAACTGTAGTCGTAACCATAGCCAATCCGCAGGTTTTCGCGAACAAAGAACTCAGTAACGAGTCCGACGGCACTTCTTGCCCTTAAATTGTTTTGCAGTGCTGGCTTAGGATAAAGTTTTACAGAGGTTCTATACGCTGCACCTAACCAAAGCTTTTCCCTGATCATTAAAAAAGCGTTAAGATCTAATGAGCTTGGCCCATTCAAATCATCTTTAATCAAAAAAGTAGGCTTGAACATAAAATCATCATTCATTGGGAATACCATACCAGCGGTTAAATAAAAATGCGGCTTGGAAGCAATATTGAGGAGATTATTATCCCTAAAAACCGGAAGATACTGCGTAAGCAAGTTATTGGCAGAGAAACCGATAAAGAATTTCTCATTCGAATAGTGCACGCCTGCCCTGACATCCGGCACAGTCCTACTCTCATATCCGGTCGGAATCCTGTTGTCGCCAGTTTCGGTCGGATCTAGTAAACTCCCATTCAGTCCCATCTGCATTACACCAATTCCAACGCCAAATGCAAGCACATTGGTTTCAGTACGGTCTAATTTAATGCGATAAGCAAAATTCCCTGATAAGTTTAACGAGTTCTGCGCGCCAATTTTATCTTTAGATACCAATAAACCCAAACCCAGAGTTTCTTCTTTAACTGCTTCATCTACTGATATGGAAAGCGTTTGGGGAGCACCCTGAATACCTGTCCATTGAGCCCGGACGAAAGCCTGCATATAGAGTTCTTCCTTGTAGCCGGCATAAGCCGGATTGATATACAAACCGTTAAACATATATTGTCCAAACTGTGCATTCTGCTGAGCAAACAGACAAAGGCAGAATAAATTAAACAATGTCGTTAAAACTATCTTTTTCATATCCTCACATTTTAACTTTCATCTATCTCATTACGGTTACGTAGCCTTTAAATTCCTGCCATTGAGCACTTGCCGTTTTTACCTTAATCACATAGAAATAAGTTCCGTCTACCAGACCGTTCGCTGTCCAGTCATTTAAATAGCCTTTCTTTTCATAGACCGTACTTCCCCAGCGATTAATAATGGTAAGCTGATTTTCGCTGTAAAGGTCCAACCGCTCAATAAAAAAGGTTTCATTTTTTCCATCACCATTTGGGGTAAACACATTTGGGATTTTAAGTCCGGTAATTTCCTTGGTATCCACAGAAATGTTATTTGATAGATCGGGATCTGGTTCATCAATCGTAACAGTAGCACGATTAACCACATTACCAGGTTTCATCGACCTTACATTAATGATCAGTTCAACAAAACTGCCATTAGCAAGTGATGGTATAGCCCAGGAAACCGTCTTGGTTTGATCGTTATAACTTGCAGTACCAACAACAGCAGGATCAACACTTACAAAGGTTAAATTTTCTGGAAGGTCATCCTTTACCTGTATGTTGGTAGCTTCACCGAGTCCGTTATTACGCACCAATAAATTGTATTTAAATACCTCGGTATTGATTACCTGTCTGCTTTCAGATCTTTTAACGATGGAAACATCTGCTGAGATCTGTGATTCCATAATCACTTCCATCTCTTCGGAGAGGTCTGAACTACAGCCACCTAAACTAAAAGTAATAACCGTATATTTTCCGGCAGCATTTACCACATAATCTTGCTCGGTAGCGCCTAATAAGGCGTTTCCATTTTTGAACCATTGATAAGAGGTAGCACCTGTACCATTGGCCCTCAGTTTAACAGTTACGCCTGGTTTAAGGTTCAGCGTGTTCGGATTGCTAGATTGCGCAAAGCATGCTGCTGCAGAAAGCAGCAGCACACCGAACACAATTATCCCTAACCTGTTAAACATCATGAATCGATTAACCTACTAGCCAACTGTTATTGTAGGTTTTCCTGGTTTAGGCGTTAGGATAACGGTAACAGTTTTGATATCCTTACAGTTAGCAGCTAGTAGAATCGGCGCACCGTTGCCGTTGTAACTTGCTTCTACAGAAAAAACATAAGTACCTGTGGCAATACCCGACTTCATTGTAAGGGAATTACCGGTTTGATCTGCTATATCAGAAAGTGTTTTCGTAACACCATCTAATGTAACAGTCCAATTATAGGTAATGGTAACACCGCTTGGTGGAGCAATGGACGACAGAGCAACAGTCACTACCGGTCTGGTGGTCAAATCAACACAGGCTGAAGGAACAGATGATGATGCTGTAACGACAGGCGCTGGAAGTTTATAAATATTAATTTTATCAGATACATCACCAGGACATAAATTTGCGTCAGCTGTTATTACCTGTACAGTGTATTCGTGAGCACCCTCAGGTAAGGTTGTCGGAGTAACGTACTTACCACCATCTGCATTTGGAAAAGTAATTGTTTCTACGGTTGTTGCTCCATCTTTCCAAATAACCTTATCTCCTGCAACAGGCACATATCCCTGAAAATCAGGTGTCAAAGTAGCAGAATTTGCTCCACAAACGTACGTTGTAGTCTGCGCAAAGGCACCCAGCGGCAATAAGAACATTAAGAATGCAAAGATTCTTAGATTTAGTTTTGTAGATTTTTTTGTCATGATGTTAATTTGTTAGGGATGAATAATTTATTTTCTTTTTTAATTAATAGATACTGTTGGTTTATGTGGCACAAGCTTTACCCTAAGACTAAATGGGATAGCCCGTACGCAGCCATTTGCATTTTTAATAGCCAAAACTCCCTGGTAAACTGCTACAGGAGTTGTTGAAGGTATAATAATGGTGATTTCATTTGCTGGCAAAGCCTGATTAAGAACAGCGGGCAGTAAATTCCCCGTCCAGGAAATACTATAGGTTATTGGGTTAAAAACAGGATTGGTATAAGCAATCTTAGTTGTAGTAAGTCCTTCGCAAATTCCCGGATCTGACCCTAAAGTCAAATTTGGCTGTGGATTTACGGTTAAATTAAAATCCACTTTCTTCCCACAATAAGTAACATCATCGGCAACGGTGTAACTGATGACAGCGCTTCCTGCTGCAATTGCTGTGACATTTCCTGTCGCATCTATTGTTGCAATGGCCACATCGCTACTGGTCCAAACACCCAAAGGATTACTATTGGTTAAAGTTGTGGTAGTTCCTGCACAGATGGTATTTACGCCAATAATCGGATTTACGACAGCAATAGGCTTAACATTTACCAATACTGCTTTGCGCCCCCCGACATTCTTACAGCCTGTTAATGTATTAATGGCTTCTACGTAGTATGTAATGTTTGCAGTAAGGGCGGGCGTTGTATAGGTTGCTCCTGTATTAAATGGTGCAACGCCATTGGAAGTAGCATACCAATTGTATGTATATTGGGCGATATCTGAATTACTGACCGCTAACGTAGCCGTAGCTCCACTGCAAATTATTGTACCCGGAACATCAAGAGGAGGTAATGGATTAACCTTTAATTTTACACGGAGTCTTTCAGAAACTCCGGTTACGCAATACGTTCTGCTGCCTTGTACATAATAACTATAATCTCCGGCAAGTAGCGAGGATGGAGGAGTATAATTTTCTCCGGTATGCAACAAATTACCTCCTGTTTCAGCATCATACCATTTATATTCTGTACAGGCCTGTGGATTGTTAACGGAAAAGGTGGTGGTTTCTCCCTGACAGATGGCTCTGGTATCCTCAGCGATAGGATCAATCAATGTGCGTGGTTTAGCTAATTTCCTTTTAATATCATAAATCTGAAGTGAGCCCAGCACACCGGCCAATCCACCGGTAGTGATTTCTAAACGGTCGTAAACCTCAGTAATCGGAAAGGTGAGTACATATTTATCTGTTGACCCCGGAAAAAGCCTAAGATTTAGAAAAGTCCCTGTATTATCGAAGGCATCGCCCGCTTTGACCCCATTTAAATAAGGCTGAATGATAAATCCCGTAAGTAAATTTAGATTAAGTAATCCGCCCCCTGGCTTACCTATTATAATGCTCACAGAATCTTTCGGCTGAGAAGGTTTATTAAATATTGCCGTAAGGTATATTTTGTTTAATACCGACGCCCCAACATCCATCAGCGCATAGCTATCTTTATCGTTATCTATCGAATTGAAAGGATCAGTTACCTTTCCGGTTGCATTTAACACCCCGCCAATAACAGTAGGCTGTACTCCTGATAAAACATCAATTACTTCATCACAATCAATCTTATCAGTAGTCGTTTCCATAATATAGGCATGAAACAGCTTTGTAGACAATGCTACCGAGAGTAAATTGCCCGATACTTTTACGTAAATCCCATTGTATATCTGGTTGGGCGTGAGTGTAATCTCAACCTCTCCAGAGCCGCTAATTACACCTGCTATATTGGTTGAGTTATAAATTGGGACAGTAGTTGCCGCATATCCCGCATCATGACCTGGACCAAGCAATCCCAATAGTGGCCAATCAGCATCAACAGTATGCAAACCTGTAAATGTTCCTATCTCTACACCGCTTAGAACACTTAAGACTTCAGTAGGGAGTGAAATTTTTATGGTAACGGGAGTATTGGCAAGAATTGATCTGGGTGAACCACCAGCAGCGCTAAACTGTAAGAATTGGGTCGAAGATGCCAATCCTGCCAGGCCAAGTCCAACGCCTAATGTTGATGCATCTTTAACCTTTCCATTAACAGCGTTTCCTGCATCTGAAATGGTACCCATAATTAAAGACCCACCCAATACCTTAAATCCGTATTGGAATGATCCCTGAAAATCTGCGTAAGTACGCTTTGTATTTTCACACTGTGCATATAAATACGCAGGTATAAAAAATAACACAAATACCAATAAAAATTGACCGGAGCGCCTTTTCAATGTAGATTTGGGATAACGTAAAATTAAGTTTGTTTGTTTACTCGCAATACAAAAGTATTGCGAACCAACGCTACATTATCCGTTCACTTTATTCATTAAAGCCTTTCAATCAAGACATAAAGACCTGTTTTATAAATATTTATCAACCAAACTAAATCACTTAGAGGTATTGGGTCTACTTTCGGGATGGAAATTTTAGCCAACTATTACACCTTCGCACCCTGTGGAACGATCAATGTCATTAAGTTAAGCACCGCGGTCGTCAGTATGAGCGTAGCCGAAGACTTCTTGATATTGATAAATCGCGAATAAATCCCCTTCGAATAAGCTATCAATGACAGCTCCAATAGAAAGATCGTCATTGCGAGGCACGAAGCAATCTTAAAGCGCTCGCTACTTGCGATAGTTGTAAGATTGCTTTGTCGGCTGAAAAGGCCTCCTCGCAATGACGATTCCTCGCCAAAACTTAGCATTAAAACTTTCTGTCATTTACATTGATTTTATACAATAAATTACCCCTCAGCGCGACATCTTTTTGAGATTTATCCTTAACTTAAGGACATTGAAAAACCGCTTGCGTCAATTCCAGATTAAAGTAACCATGATTTGTTAAAGATTGTTAGTTTATCGATGCAAAACTTACTGATCCCTGTCAGAACAGGTAGATTATGGTTAACGGAGCGAACCTTAATCCAAATTCGATGATATTCGGCCCATACCGAAAGAATAAATTTTAACGTAAAAAAATATTAAACACTAACTATCAAAACTTTACAACAAAATTTCATACAACTGTTATTAGCATAAATATTATTCTAAAAATAATATTTGCAAGATAAAATGGTTATTGTATCTTTGCACCCTCTCTGGAAGCTTCCACTCCAGGGTTTAAGAAAGCTTTCCAGCAATGGGAAGCTTTTCTTATTTAAAATTGATAACTGGTTTTCTGAATAATCACCAATAGCACATCCATAATCTCTTTTTGTACAAAATCCGGATAACATTTATTATTTGTGACTTGATATGTTGTAATTATCGTTAAGAATAGTACTTAATTCGCTCCCGTCAGATTTTTCAATTTCTTGAGCAGCAATTTTTCTTCAGGCCTCCCTATAACCTGTTCTATAAATATTTAATTTACAGCATCAGAGATCGCCAAAAATTAAGTTTTGGCGTAATATAAAAACTATACTACGCCAAAATTATGCTTATATATGCGTTTTTGGCGTGATATAGGAACCAATAATATTTTTACTTGCTCTTAAAAATCACTACAGCCAAAGGTGGCAAATCGACAATTATTGAATATTCCTGTTCATTATATTCTTTGAGATCTGGAACAATATCGCCTCTGTTGTTTATGCCGCCTCCATAATAAACAAGATCGTCGGTATTAAAAATCTCTGTCCATTTGGTTTTAAACGGTACCCCGATTTTATAATTCTCCCGAACCACTGGAGTTAAGTTTATAGCAATAACCAAAGTATCTTTAGGCTTTGGTCCTTTTCGCATATACACAAACACAGATTCGCTTGTGTTATCGGCATCAATCCATTGAAAACCTTCATAACTAAAATTGAAATGATACAATGCAGGTTCTTTGCGATACAGAAAGTTCAAAGCCTTAACTGTTTCCTGCATGCCTTTATGTGGCGCATATTGTAATAAATGCCAATCTAATGATTGTGTAAAGTTCCACTCATTGGTTTCGCCAAATTCATTGCCCATAAACAGCAGTTTTGCGCCCGGATGAGTAAACATGTAACCATAAAGTGCCCTCAGGTTAGCGAATTTCTGCCAATCATCGCCAGGCATTTTATAAAGCATTGGCGATTTACCATGCACTACTTCATCATGAGAGAAAGGTAACATGAAATTTTCGGTGAAAGCATAAGTCATGCTAAAACTCAACTGATGGTGGTGATGTTTCCGTCCGAGTGTTTCAACTTTAAAATACTTTAACGTGTCATTCATCCAACCCATCATCCATTTCATTCCAAACCCCAATCCACCGGCATGTACCGGATGGGTTACACCAGGATAAGTGCTGCTTTCCTCTGCAATAGTTTGTACACCCTCAAAATTTCCATAAACGGCAACATTCAGGTCCTGCAAAAATTGTATAGCCCCAAGGTTTTCACTTCCTCCATATTCGTTTGTTGCCGCATCTCCATCTTCCCGGGAGAAGTTGAAATACAACATCGATGCCACGGCATCTACCCTCAATCCATCAGCATGGTATTGATCCAACCAAAATAAAGCATTACTGATGAGGAAAGAACGCACCTCATTTCTGTCGTAATTGAATATGTACGATTTCCAATCGGGATGAAAACCTTTCCGCATATCGGCGTGTTCGTACAAATGTGTTCCATCAAACTCATACAAACCATGCCTGTCACCTGGAAAATGAGAAGGAACCCAATCCAATATCACTGCAATATCTGCTTTATGGAGCTCATCAATCAGATACATTAAATCCTGCGGAGAACCATAACGAGAACTCGCTCCAAAATATCCTGTAATCTGATATCCCCAGCTCGGTAAATACGGGAACTCCATTACCGGCATTAGTTCTACATGTGTAAAACCCATTTCCTTAACATAAGGTACTAATCTGCCGGCTACTTCCCTGGCGGTTAAAATACGTTCCGGATCGGCCGGATCTCGTTCCCAAGAGCCAAGATGTATTTCATATACCGAGATGGGTTGGTTCAAAGCATTTAATTTTGCCCTTTTTTTGAGCCAGGCTTTATCTTTCCAGGTGTAATCGGTGTCCCAAACGATGCAAGCTGTTTGTGGAGGAAGTTCCCACCTTCTAGCATAAGGATCGCCCTTTAAATGCTCGGATTCATCAAAGCCTTTGACAAAATATTTATAAACTTCGCCCTTTGCAATACCAGGAATAAAACCTTCCCAAATACCCGATTTATCCCACCTCACATTCAGCGGATGCGAACTGTTATTCCAACTATTAAAATCACCTACTACACTGACACGAATGGCATTTGGAGCCCAAACTGAAAAATAAGTTCCGGCCGTCCCATCAACAGTAGTTAAATGCGAACCCATTTTCTCGTAAAGCCTGAAATGCTTTCCTACAAGAAAAAGATCAATATCATAATCGGTAAATAAACTGTGGATCCAAACGGATTTCTGTTTATCAATTATTGGTTGAGATGTTTTTTTTACAGGAACTTTTTTTGCTGCTGGCATAGGTATTCTGGCTAGATAAATGAAGCCCCAAGTACTAAACAGTATTTGGGGCTAAAAGATTTACAGACTTAAAATCTGTATATCGGTAAAGTTTTTATTGCACTGAAAGTGCAGTATATTCTGATCATCGGTATAAAAATCTTTCACCTCTTTATTATCGATAATGATCTTTTTAACCTGGAATTTTACACCAATAACATTACAAACGTAAAATTCATAATTAGGCGTGTACAAACCTTCATTACGTTGGCTAACCTTAATGGCCTGTGTATCGCCTTTTACCGTAAATTTCTTTTCGAGATAAATATCTTGCTCATAGGCAAATGTATCGCCATGATCTTCATACATGTACGAATTTACTTCATAATCGCTATGGTAGATATTCAATATTACTTCAGTAATCGATTTTTCGTCTACATATTGCATTACCGGATATTCTGGTAAAACTGTACCTGCACGCACAAACATCGGCATACTGTCTATTTTGGCATCAACGGTATATTCGTTACCACCATCCAATACCTCATTCGTCCAGAAGTTATACCAGGTTCCTTTTGGAAGATAAACTTTTCTGGAGATTGCACCCTGTTCTAAAACCGGGCAGATTAACAATTTATCACCATAACAGAACTCATCCTGACGGAAACTGTTACTAATATTTTCCTGTTCAAGCATTACCAGCGGTCTTAAAATAGGAAAACCATAACGGTGATGCTCCCAAAATACCGAATACAGGTAAGGCATTAAACGGTACCTTAATTCGATAAACTTACGGTTAATATCTTCGAAAAACTGACCAAAGCTCCAGGGTTCCCGTTCAGCGGTGTCGCCGGCAGAGTGTGCACGCATAAAAGGAGAAAATGTACCCAACTGAATCCAACGGGTAAATAATTCACCATCCGGTTCGCCGCTAAACCCACCAATATCTGTTCCACAGAAAGGCACACCAGAAACCGATAAACGCTGGCACTGAATATTTCCAATCTTTAAATGTTCCCAGGTTGCAATATTATCACCCGTCCATACACTGGCATAACGCTGCATGCCTGAATAACCAGCTCTTGTAATAGTAAACGGGCGTTTATTGCGCATCAGTTTTTTTAATCCCTCGTAAGTAGAACGTACCATCTGCATACCATAAACATTATGTGCCTTACGGTGCGAGCCGCGGTAACCATCATAATTATGACGAACATCGTTAGGGAAAGTTCCTGAGCCAAACACAGCTGGTTCATTCATATCGTTCCAGAAACCTGCAACACCCATGTCTACCAACTCTTTGTATAAATTACCCCACCAGCTCCGTACTTTTGGATTGGTAAAATCGGGAAACTGACAACGGCCCGGCCAAACATGCCCTTCCATATAATAATCGTCGCTGCGGCGACAGAAAAATCTTTTCTCTTTTCCTTCTTTAAAAACCCAGTAATCATCATCCACCTTAATTCCTGGATCAATCATGACCACAGTTTTAAAGCCATCATCAGAAAGTTCTTTAATCATTCTCCGCGGATCCGGAAAGTACTTTTTATTCCAGGTAAAACAGCGGTAGCCATCCATGTAATCGATATCCAGATAAATGGCGTCGCAAGGAATTTTACGCTCCCTGAACTGCCTGGCTATTTCTTTAACTTTTGTTTCAGGATAATAACTCCAACGACACTGCTGATAGCCCAAAGTCCATTTTGGCGGCATTGGGTGCGTACCGGTTAAAGTTGCGTAACGTTTAACCACGTCCATAATATGTGGCCCGTGGATATAATAGTATTGAAGTTCTCCTCCATCAGCCCAGAAACTTGTTTTATTTACATCTTCCGAACCGAAATCGAAATACGATTTAAAGGTATTATCGAAGAAGATACCGTAGGCTGCCTGATTATGCAAACCAATATAAAAAGGTATTGTACGGTAAAGTGGATCCTGGTTCCATCCAAAAGAATAGGCATCGGTATTCCAGTTTTCGAAACGCCTGCCGCGCAGGTTAAAATTACCGGATTTATCTCCCAAACCAAAGAAATTCTCTTCAGGGTGGCATTTTTTGGTTGCGTAGATATAATAACCACCAAAATCTACATTTTCTTCCCAGTGCATAGAGTTGGCTTCATCAACCATCATCACATTGGTAATATTATCGTGGAAAGAAATATGGAAATTTGCCTTTTCTATTTTACAGGTTACCGAATGGGTAGAAACGGTATAATGATCATCATGTTCCTGCATCTTAAAAACAGAAACTTTCTGGTCTACCTCAGGTACCGCATAAGAAAAATCATCAAGAAAAACGCCATGTGGTGCCAGGCGAACCCTGATCATATCATCACTTACTACCCGAATTTCTACTCTCGCATCCCCATCAGAAAAATAAAAGCGGTTGCCCTCTTTTTTTACCTTTTTAACTGAACCAAGGTATTGTTTAACGATTGGTTTTACCGATATATCAACTGGATTGTTTAAATGCTGTACTTCCTGTTCCTTTTCGATCAGATCACTTGCCTCGTTAGGTTTGTCGTTTTGCGCTTCCATCCTTATTTATTCAAATTTTAAATTCATAACCTCTTAAACCGGGATGTGCTTAAGAAAGTACTATAATACAAATATTTTACAAAAGGGATGTAGCTTTTTTTGAAAAGATGTTTTAATAGTGTGAATTTCACACTAAGCTATTCCATTATACAATCCAGACATGCTTTTTTGCATCATTATTCTGGACTTGATAAATTGTAAATCACAAAATATATTTAAACATAAATAAATAAACATTTAAACCTTAAACGATATTACAAAAGGCAAAAGAGGAGTTACAGCCTCACTTTCTATTAAGTTAGATCAATTTTTAGGTTTGGAAGAAGGTACTATACTGATACTTCAGGCTTACTATGAGATACAGAAAGAAAAAGATAAACTGAACGCATCCGATAAACCCAATTTATCAATACTCAGAAAAATTCTCTTTTGGGATACAGACTTTGATAAAATAAACTGGAAAAGCCAATATAAATCTGTCATTCAAAGAGTATGGGAGCGTGGAAATCGTGATGAAAAAAATGAGCTAATCCGATATTACGGAAAGCAAAAAGTAGATGAGGTAGAAAAGGACGATAATGCCCTAAACAGAATCACCTAAAAAATAGGATTAAAAATCAAGCCAAATTTAACATAAGATAACATATGTTGAGGCAAAAAACTTTTCATTAAAGCCTATATTGCATTTTTAACAATGTTCATTAATAGCTTTATCAACAGCCCTAACATGAAAAAAATTGCCGTAGCCTTAATCTTTATCTCGTCACTTCCACTCTTTACTCTCGGGCAAACAAAAAATTTAAAAAACTTTACCATTTCAGGAGAGGTAAATGTTGATACAGGAACTGTTCAACTTATCCCGAATGAATTAAACAAAGCGCTTTATCCAACTGGTTTTAAATCAATAATAGCGAAAATAAATAAAGGAAAATTCAAATTTAACGGGCAGATAGATGGACCCGTGTGGATGTACTTTAAAATTGGAGATAAATATCAATCTGCAGGCACAGCTATAAACACAGGAGAGCAGCGTATTTCTATTGATACTGCATCAAATTACGGAGATCCAATAAATGATAATTTGGTTATGAAAGATGCCAAGAGTTATGACAAGGCATTTATGATCGTAGAGAACCAACGCAAGCAATATAAATTACATTACGATAGTTTGTTTAATATTTATGGCAGAAAATTCCCGGAAGAACTTGAGCTGAAATCAATGAAGGAGCTGAAAGCAACCTATATTGCTCACGATGCTACACTGTTATCGTTTGTTAAGGAAAATCCAAATTCTTATTATGCACTTTACAAATTATACGCTCTTTTGAATTTTGGCTACAATACCACTTTGGGAAACACCTTTGAACATTTTTCAACACTGCTGAAAACATCAAGACTTGGCCAGGCTACTCTGCAACGGATTTTATCTTTGAAACAGATCGCTATTGGAGAAACACTCCCAAACTTCAACGTTTTTAACTTAAAAGGGGGAAAAATTGCAGACAACCCATACAATTCCAACAAATTAACACTTGTAGATATGTGGTATAGTCATTGCATGCCCTGTATCGCACAATTTGAAGACTTAAAAGCAATCAGAAACGCATTCCAAGATAAGGGATTCGAAATCATTGGAATATCAACAGATAAAACCAAATATGTAGAAGATTGGAAACTTGCCATCGACAAATATAAACTGACATGGCCCCAGTATTTAGATTTAAACGGAATTGAAACCAGCAAATATGGTATCCACATTTTCCCTACGAGCTTGCTGGTTAACCAGCAAGGTAAAATTGTAGCTACAGGACTTTCTACTGTGGAGTTGAAGGATTTTTTGAAAAATAATCTTTAGTACTAAGTCGAACGACTAGAAGTTCACAAAAAAGCCCTCTATACTTTTTAGCATAGAAGGCTTTTAAAAACTCAATTAACTGGCTATGGATTAAAACTAATGGCCACGTAGTAGATTGCTCCTGCCGATGGGTTACCATAAGAAGTAAAATAATATTTGTTCAATACGTTAGAACCACCAAGTTTAATTACCGATTGTACTGAAGGGATTCTTAAACTTACCTGCGCATCAAGCGAGCTGTATGCAGGCACCTGACCTGAGGCAAAAGAAGAATTCCAGTAGAATTGATCTTGCCAACGGTAAGAAACATTGAAACCAAAGTTTTTAATAATTTCTTTATTACCCAATCCCAGGTTATAACGGATTTTAGGCGTATTAAAATCGTTAATGTAGTTAACCGGCAAATCTCCGATCTGGTTGTAAGAAACGTTACCGCTTACATTCCATTTACCCACAAGGTAATCAAGACCTAAAGCTGCACCATAAGAAGTTACTTTACCTTCTGCATTAACCGGAACGCCGAATTTCACAAAACTTCCTCCAACATTCTGGTATACATCAACTGCGGTAATAAAATCTTTGTAAATATTGTAATAACCATATGCATCAAGCAACAAATTAGGTAAGAGTAAACCTTTGTAACCCAACTCGTAAGACTGAACACTTTCTGGACGAACACCTTTTGCATCAAAATTATATTGCTTTAATAATGCCGGATTTGGTGCTCCGGTGGTTGCTGCCGAAGCCAGGAATGCGCGGTAACTCACATCAGTATAGGGTTTGTTGGTATCTAAATGGTATTTGCTGAATATAATTTCTGGCAAGCCACCAATTAATCTCTGCGAACCACCTCCAACAGACAGATCGATGTACTGGTTCTGTGTAGTTGGGTTACGGTAACCTGTTTGGTAAGAAACCCTGATGTTGTTGTTTTTGGCAACTGTAAACACTCCGGTTACCCTTGGGGTAAACCGGCCTTCAAAATTCTGGCTTTTATCATAACGACCGGCAAAGGTAAATTTCACTTTATCGTTAAAGAACTTTTTACCTATTTGTCCAAATGCACCGTATTCCTTAATATCGATAGATTCATTTAAATCGTTAAAAATTGTTCCGGCTGAATTTAAATCATATAAACGATAAGATGCACCTACCTGAAACTCTACCACTTTGTTGAAAAGGTTGGTAAAATTATATAATCCTTCATAATGATATAAGTTAGATTTATCGTCGAATTTAGCACCGTAAATACCTTTACTCGGATCGGATGCACTGATCGTCGTATTCATAATCTCATCTTTTGCCTGCAAAAATTGTGGTGAGCCAGGAGCAAAATACGCACTACCGCCACTTGAAGCAGAGTTGGCAGCCGTTCTTGCGGTAATTTGTGCTTGTGCATCAGTTTGTCCGAGCGATCTTGCACCAACATAATTACCTACGTATTCAGGGAACCAAGCCTGAGAAATTTTAGATTTTTCGTTAATATAACTTCCCAAAATAGAAGAAATATAAGAATCGCCAGAACGTTCTTGTGTGGTATAACCACGTAACATGAAATCCTCTCCCTTTAGCTCCAATTTGTACTGGCCAATATTGAAGTTACGTAATGAATAACGGTCAGATCCAGTGTAAACCGAAGTCCCTGTTCCCCAATTAGCCTGTAAAGTTGCCTGAACGGTGCTACTGATATTGTAATATAATGCACCGGATGCTTTCAATGACTTGGTGTTATAATCTACAAGATCAGCCTCCTGATACCCATTTCTGGTAATATTTTGATTCGGTATTAAACCCGGAGTATTCAATCCTGCATAAAATGGTCTGGTTTGGGCATTTGTAGAAAGAAATGAATTAATCTGGGTTTGACTTGGAACCATTCCTCCGGTTGCTAATCCATAATTCTTAACGAAAGTTGCTGTTCCTGAAGCCAGCACACTTTGCGCCACATTTCTCATATTTTGGCTTAACTCATCTCCATAAGTATTGATCCCGTCATAATTCGGATCGCTCCGATCCCCACTTTTTACCGTTCTTGATACCCTGTCAAAGTTTGAGAAGTTGTTTCCGTACCAATCTTTGGCCTGCAAAAATGAAAAGGCAGCCTTTACCCCGAATTTATTGTTCCATGATTTTGCCATGCGTACATCCAGCTGATTAAATGGCTGTACACTGCTATTATCGTCATTAACGTGATTTACACCTGTTTTATATTGAAAACTAGCTCCCGGATATTTAAAAGGATCTTTTGAAGTCATTAACAAAGTTCCATTAATACCACCCGCACCATACAGGGCAGATGAAGCGCCTGGTAAGAGCTCTACATTATCTATATCGAGTTCCGTAATACCTACTATATTTCCTACCGAGAAATTTAATCCCGGCGCCTGGTTATCCATTCCATCGATATATTGATTAAAGCGGGTATTACCATTAGAATTAAAACCACGCGTGTTAATCGACTTGAAAGTTAAACTCTGCGCACTGCTTTCTACACCTTTCATATTGTTCAAAGCATCGTAAAACGATGGCGCAGCGATTTCCCTGATGGTGGCAGCACTCATCCGCTCGATGGAAACAGGCGATTCTAAAATACGCTCTGGTGTACGCGAAGCAGAAACAACTACATCTCCTCCTAATACAACTGCAGTTTCTATTTCCAGATTAATACCTGAAGTGCTTCCGGTAATCTGCTGTTCTACTGTACCATATCCTACATAGGATGCGACTAAAGTAAAGGGCACTTTTGCCGTTGTACTAAAGCTGAAACTTCCATTGGCTGTTGATGCGGTACCACCCGATTGGCCTTTAATGGTTAAACTAACTCCTGCTAGTCCTTCTTTAGATTGCTTATCCTTTACGGTTCCGCTTACCGTAATACTCTGTGCCTGTGCTGCCATATTACCAGCAAACACAAATATTAACACATAGAAGATCTGTGTAAAAATTCTGCTCATACGCGATTTAATTTGGTTATTTGTATTATTAGTTATATAAACTTAAATTCTTTTTTTGAATTAAACAAATTATGTTAGCATAATAATCTCAATTCAATTATAATTTTGATTGATATACAGTTTGTTGTATTTTGCAGTAAACATAAACCGTCATTTTGCCCTATCTTAGCAAAAGACTTGTTAGCTAGCCATTATGAATAAAATTAAAGCCATTTTCTGCATCGTCATTCCGATAGCATTAGGTTTTTTATTTAATACCAAATTAGGCAGTACGCCTCCATTGTTAAAATTTCTAAATCCTTTTATGGGTTTCTGGCAAAATGCAGAGAATAATCATTTTATGTTTAACCATAAAGCGAAGATTAAAGGTGCCATAGATAAAATCGAAATCGTTTTTGACGACCGCATGATTCCACATATTTTTGCGCAGAATGATCACGATCTGTATCTGGCACAAGGTTATGTAACCGCCATGCACCGCCTTTGGCAAATGGATTTCCAGACCCGTTTTGCCGCGGGGAGAATTAGTGAAGTTGTGGGCGACAAAGCGATAGAGGTAGACCGGTATCAACGCCGGATGGGCATGGTTTATGGCGCAGAAAACTCGTTAAAAGGTATGATGGCGGATCCCAAAGCAAAAGAAATGATCCTGGCTTATACCGAAGGGATTAATGCTTACATCAAAACACTCTCTAAAGCCAATTATCCCTTAGAATATAAGATACTCGATTTTAAACCCGAAAACTGGACTCCTGTAAAATGTGCTTTACTGTTAAAACAGATGTCGGCAGTGTTAGCCATGGGTTCTGATGAATTTTACATGACCAATATCTTGAAAAAATTCGGCCCGGAAGTGACGAAAAATCTTTTTCCGGATTACCCTTTCCGCGAAGACCCGATTATACCTGTGGGCACAAAATGGAATTTCTCTCCATTACCAATCCCTAAAACGCCTGAAAGCTTCACTCAGGCTCAAACCGGTGAGGTTAAAACAACTGAAAAAGTAGAAGGTATTGGCAGTAATAACTGGGCATTATCTGGCACTAAAACTGCATCAGGATATCCCATCTTAGCCAACGATCCCCATTTAGATTTAACACTTCCATCAATCTGGTACCAGATTCAGCTACATGCACCTGGCGTAAATACTTATGGTGTTTCTTTACCTGGTGCCCCTGGCGTAATTATTGGCTTTAACCAGAAAATAGCCTGGGGTGTAACCAATGTTGCTGCTGATGTGCTTGATTTCTATCAGATCAAGTTTAAGGATTCGAGCCACAATGAGTATTGGTATAACAATAAATGGAAAGCCACAACCAAAAGACTGGAGACCATTAAAATCCGCGGCGGGAAAGATGAAATCGATACTGTTTACTACACCCATCATGGGCCAGTGGTATATTTCCAGAAACCAAAATACGGTAGGGCCGATAACGTACCTGTTGGCGATGCATTGAGGTGGATAGCGCATGATGAATCGAATGAACTCATGACTTTTTATTACCTCAACCGCGGCAAAAACTATAACGACTACTGCAAGGCTTTAACTTTTTATACGGCACCAGCTCAGAACTTCGTTTTTGCCAGTATAGATAATGATATTGCCATTACGCCAAATGGAAAATTTCCTTTAAAATGGAAAGATCAGGGCAAATTTATACTGGATGGAACAGACCCTGCGTACGATTGGCAGGGATGGATCCCAAATGCACAGAATCCAACGGTTAAAAATCCGCCACGCGGTTTTGTGAGTTCAGCCAACCAGTCTTCTACCGATCCCACTTATCCATATTACATTAACTGGGAATTTGCACCATACGAGCGGGGCAAGCGCATCAACGACCGTTTATCAGCGATGAATAAAGCTACTTTAGACAGTATCCGCCTGATGCAGACCGACAACTATAGTATTGTGGCGCAAAACCTGGTGCCTGCATTATTGCCTTTACTGAACAATGAACAGTTAAATGCCACACAAAAAGAAGCATTGGCTTACCTGAAAAAATGGAACAAACGTTATGATGCACACGAAATTGCAGCCAGTGTATTCGAAATATGGACCAAACGCTTATCGTATGATATCTGGGCAGATGAATTTGAAGTGAAAGGCATTCCGATGCGTTACCCCTCAAGAGACCGTACGGTAGAGATGATTTTGAAAGAACCCAATGCAACCTGGTATGATAATATCAATACCAGCAAAAAAGAAACATTATCTGATCTGGTTAACGAAGCTTTTAAATATAGCTGCGACAGTTTGGAGAGGCGCTTTGGGCCAATAAATAAAGATTGGGATTGGGCAAATGTAAAACAGACCAATGTACCACACCTGGCCAAAATACCTGGGTTCGGCTCGAAGGTTTTACAGATTGGTGGCAACAAAGGCACTATTAATGCTTTGAACGAAACCAATGGGCCTTCATGGCGGATGGTAATTGAACTGGGTAAAACGCCAAAAGGGCATGGTGTTTATCCAGGCGGACAATCGGGTAATCCTGGAAGCAAATTTTATGATAATATGATCGATACCTGGGCAAATGGTAAATTGTACGATCTGTTTTATATGCAAAGTCCTGATGATCAATCGGGCACGGTTATTTCTCGTTTAAAAATTTCTAAATAGGCTAAAATGGTTTTCATTGTTATATTAATAATCTGTTTCCTTCTACAAATGATTGCCCCCTGGTGGATTATCATCGTCATATCTTTTGCCACTTGTGGCATTATCGGCAAAACAGGAAAAATAGCCTTCTGGCAGTCCTTCTTTGCTATTTTCTTACTTTGGATCGGTTATGCCTTATTCAAAAGCCTGCCTAACGATAATGTACTCGCTGGCCGTGTAGCGGTAATGACGGGTATTAAATTGTGGTGGGCATTATTATTGGTTACCGGCATATTAAGTGGTTTAGTAGCCGGAATTAGCGGTTATTGTGGCTATCAGTTTCGAATGGCTATGCTGGCTAAAAAAACTGACGAGAAAATAGCATAATGCTTTGTACTTTTGCGTTGTGAATTTAACAGCTAACGACATATTTTCTGTAAAAGATAAAGATACATTTAACGCCCTTGCCTTAAACATTTTTAAGCTACAGGCGCAAAATTGCAATGTTTACCGCGAATATATCTTTCACCTGGGTATAGATGCCGATGCGGTAACCGAAATTGCACAGATCCCATTTTTACCCATCAGTTTTTTTAAAAGCCATTCTATCCTGAGTAGTAATGACCCTGTAGAAATTACCTTTAGCAGTTCTGGTACAACGGGTATGGTGCAAAGCAGCCACCACGTAACCAATGTAAAACTATACGAACAAAGCTATCTGCAGGCTTTTACGGAGTTTTATGGAGATGTTACCGAATATTGCTTTTTAGCGCTTCTCCCATCCTACCAACAACGTTCTGGTTCATCTTTGATCTACATGGTGAACGATCTGATTGAAAAAAGCAGACATCCACAAAGTGATTACTTTTTATACAACCATGATGAATTGCTAAAAACCCTCATGGATCTTAAATCAAAAAAACAGAAAACCGTTTTAATTGGTGTTACTTATGCCTTGCTTGATTTTATTGAAAATTTCGATATCGATTTTCCTGAACTTATTGTAATGGAAACCGGAGGAATGAAAGGGAAACGTAAAGAAATGGTGCGCGAGGAGCTTCATGAACAGTTAACTAAAGGATTTGGCGTAAAAGCTATCCATAGCGAATATGGAATGACCGAGCTCCTTTCTCAGGCTTATTCTTTGGGCGAAGGTATTTTCAACTGTCCTGACTGGATGCAGGTTTTGATTCGCGATACCAATGATCCTTTGAGTTTAATTAAAAATGGCAGAACTGGTGGCATTAATGTAATCGATCTGGCTAATCTCAATTCTTGCTCATTTATTGCCACACAGGATCTGGGCAGGATCAATCCTGATCAAAGTTTTGAAGTACTGGGCCGGTTTGACAATGCCGATATCAGGGGATGTAATCTTTTAGTACAGTAATTCTTAATTTACCTTATCCGAACAACTGGCGCATAAACCCGTAGCAATTAGATTAAGGCGATCTACTTTAAACCCTGCCGGAACTTTTAATGCCGGAATTTTAACCGTATCCAAACAGTAAATTTTGTGGCAGTTATCGCAGTTAAAATGCACATGTTCATCATGATGCTCGTGCGCACTGCAGCCATCAGAACAGATGGCATAATTGGCGGTTCCCTGTTGATCTAAAACTTTGTGGATAATCCCTTTTTCTTCAAAAGCCTGCAAAACGCGGTATAAGGTAACACGGTCTGCATCTTTTCCCATCACCTGCTCTAAATAAGGCTGTGATGTTGCAGAATCTCTCCCACTCAAAATTTCCAGCACCTGTAAACGCGGGGCTGTTCTTTTTAGTCCATTCTTTACCAAAAGTTTTTCAAAACGCGAAGTATTATCTTCCATAGCAATACAAAAATAAGCAATTAATTAATGAGTTTGGCATTTTTGATAGTTATTGGTGGCTTGTAACTCGCATCTTTTTCTTCTAATCTTAAAATTCCCTGTACGTGAATGGGTTTTTCACTATAAGGTACCGCAGTTGCCATCTCTATCATAATCATTACCGGAATGCCGTTTTGTCCACAAAAATAACATTGATTAATAGGCAAAGTGGCCAAAAGAAATGTCTGCTGTTTCTGTCCGCTTTTTATAGGAATCAGGTAACCTGTTAAATCAAATTCCCTATTTTCAAAACGCCTGATTGATTCTGTAAACAGGGGCAAAAGTTCGTTCTTTTCGGTAAGTTCAAATTTCACAGAGCCGATTACATCCCAGTTTAAAGAGCGTAACTGATCTTTTGGACTATGTTTTTGCATTTGCGCATTGGCTGTACATACCGAAAACAGAATAAAAATGGCATATAAATGTCTCATTGTTTTACAGCATCTAGTAGAAAAAAGGTAGACCGGCTGTCGCCAGAATCGTTAATTATAAATTTCCCCCGAAGGGTAATGGGCTCTTCTGTCCAGTTAATGGGTTTTAAAGTCTTCACTTCTATCATTGAAGGGATATCGCCTGTACCACAATACGGGCAGGAGGCAACAGGTACGATAGAAAACATAAACTCGCTGAAGCTATTGCCAACTTTTATGGGAATAATAAAGCCAGGAAGTTCAATTACTTTATTATGGATGGCCTTTAAAGCGGGAGGAAAAACAGCCTGCCAAACCAGGGGCTTTACCTGTTTATCATATTTTAAACCGATAAGGTTCCAGGTGGGCGTGCGCATATCGGTATGTACATTTACCTGCGCAACAGCCGTAAAAGAGATCAATATCAATAAAACCGTTATATATTTTTTCATCATAACTGTTTTGCATTTAAAAGAAAAAATTCGCTCCGGTCATCGCCCGAATCGTTAATGATAAATACCCCTTTAAGTTTGATTGGTTTTTCGGTAATGGGAATAGCCGTCGTCATTTTTACCTGCACCATTGATGGAATATCGCCCGAGCCGCAATACGGACAGGAGGCAATGGGCACAATGGAGAACATAAATTCGCTAAATTTCGATCCTACTTTGGTGGGAATGATGTAACCGGGCAGCTCAATAACCTTATTGTGTAATGCCTTTAATGCCGGTGGAAAAACGCTTCCCCATTTCTTTGGCGCAATTTCGGCATCGTACCTTAAACCGATCAGGTTCCAGGTAGGCGTGCGCATGTCGGTATGTACCTTAACCTGCGCCGCTACTACGTGGATAACTAAACAAGAAACAACCAATAAAATCAATTTCTTCATTGCATAAACATTTGAGTTTATCTGTCTTTGGTTAAGGTTTGAGCAATATCAACTTTGTAAATCTGCATAGCAGGAATAAGCGAAGCCAAAGTACCTATAACCAGCCCGATCAAGATTAAATAGATCTCTTGCGGAACTGCAGTAAGCCCCGTTAATTTTGCCTGCGAAGATTCCTGGTAGCTCCCGATTAACTCGAGGGCAGCATGCCCGATCAGTAATCCCAAACAGGCACCGATAAACGTAACCAAAACGCCTTCAAACATAACCAGGAAAAATAGTTTCGATTTTGATGCACCCAGGCAACGCATAATAGCCAGATCGTATTTCCGTTCTTTCATCGCATTATAAAGGCTAATAAAAATACTCAGCGCTGCGATTCCCATAATAAATATGGCAAACCATTGCAGGGTATCAATGCCAACGCCAATGAGCGAAAATAGTCTTGCACTTTCCATCGCCGGAGAGGCGGCCTGCATATTGGTGCTTTGGTTAACCATCCGCGGAAAAAGGATAACCGACATTGGCGATTTATACTGAATCAGCAAGGCTGTAATCTGCTTATCATTAATTTCTTTGGCTTCTTCTGCGGCGGTATGCCTATGGCCTTCAGCATGCTTCTCTTCATGCATTTTATACACACTGCCAATATTAGTGAGGATCAGGTTATCGGTTATATTCCCCTGCGGTTTTAAAATCCCCTTTACCTGGTAAGCGTGTTGTTTATGAATATCTCCGTTACCGGTTAAACCATGTGCACCGAAAAAAGAATCACCAATTTTAAGCCCCGATGTTATGGCAACAGTGCTACCCAGGGTTACTTCTAAATCTTTTTGCCAAAAACTGCCCTTTTGGATAGATAAACCATAAAGATTGGAGAAAGTACTATCTGTACCAACAATCCGGTAACCATTATAATTATCTCCCAACGCCAATGGAACTGCCCTTTTAACCATCGGGTTATGCATCAGTTTGTAGGCATCTTTGGCCGGGATATTTCCTGTTGGATAATCAATATGGTAAACACTGCTTAATATCAATTGTAACGGACTTCCTTTTGCTCCTACAACCAGGTCTATATCTTTCGCATTTTTCTCCAGTTTATTGTTAATCTGTGTTGAAGCCAAAAAGAGAATAGACAGAATACCCACACCAAAGGCAACTAAAATAATATTCAAAACTGTTGTGAGTTTATTCCTGATGAGGTTCTTGCTACTGATTTTAAAAATATTCATTAGAGTAGATAGGTTTTAGTAATATGGTTTTTAACCCTCCCGTCATGCGTGGCAATAATCAGTGCAGCACCGTTATCTTTGGCCTGGGTAGTCAGCATCTGAATTACCTGACTGGCGTTTTCATCATCTAAGCTAGAGGTAGGTTCATCTGCAATCAACAGATCGGGCCTGTTTACCAATGCACGTGCCACCGAAACCCTTTGCAACTGACCCTGACTTAATTCATCAGGATAATTTTTAGCCAGCTCAGCAATATCCAGATCAGCTAAAAGCGAAAGGTTTCGTTCATAATCTATTGGCAAACCAGCCATTACCGCAGCAAGTTCCAGGTTATCGAGCACATTAAGAGAACGAATAAGATGCGGCCTTTGAAAAACGATGCCAATATGCCTTCCCCTAAATCTATCCTGTTCCCGTGCAGGCAAAGTATACAAATCGGTTCCGTTAATTAAAACTCCACCCTGGCTTGGCTTTAAAAGACCTGAAATAATATTAAGAAGTGTGCTTTTGCCACTTCCTGATGCACCCAGTAGAAGCCATTGTTCCATATCGGCAATTTCCCAAGATGGAAATTTTAAGCGTCTCCCCTTATCATAAACATGTGCCAAAGCGTTTACCTCAATCATGATGTGCTGCTGTTTGTACTTTTTTAATAACCAGGTTTTTTATGGCGTAACGCCTGTAAAGTTCTATTCCATCGTTTGTACCATGTTTACAGGCCGGATTTAACATGGCTATAAACGATAAAGCTGTGATAAATAATATTTTGTAATTCATTGACATAATTGACTATTGATGACCCAATGGGCAGGATTTAAGCATTCGTAAATTAATATAATGTGCAGCAGCAATGATAAGGCCGCCTACAGGAATCAAGATTGGCTCTAATGGTTCAATGCCCGAAAAATGCCCCAATGCAATACAGGCAAAGCCGGCAATAAGTATCAGAATTGGCATCATACGGCGATGTTGTTTGCGGTACGCCGAACTTAAACTCCAGATACCAACAAGCAATGAAATGGCAATCATGGTTATTTCAACCTCCTCATTGGCCAGGAAACCCAGTCCCCACATCGGTAAAACGGTAATTAAAAATGGCAATGCAGCGCAATGTATGGCACAAAGTGTTGAGGCCGTAATGCCTATCCTGTCGAGATTGATTTTGGAACTCCGTTGTTTCATTAAAAATAAATTTAGCGCACAAATATAAAAGCAATTTAGTTGCACTAAAATAATTAACGCTTCATTTGCAACATAATTGCATTAGAATGATAAAGAAAATTACCAGGAAAGGATTAAGCGGTTGCAGTAGTAGTGACCAAGCCGCTTAATACGATGTTCAGAAATAAATAAGATTTTAGATTAGACGCGCGTATTAGCTTACGCAATGGCCACATCCTTTATGGATATTTGTTTACGAAGGCAATTATGAAGCCATTCACAATTGAATTACCCACATTTCATTTAGATGAATTAATGCGGAGCAGGTCATCCAAAATGTTGATGATTTAATTAAACTAAAAGGATAAGATCAGGTGTGAAACTCTTCTATTTTGCTTCAATTCTAAAATAATCAAAGTCAACATATCCACCAGCATTTTCGGTTGCGTAATTAAACAATCCAAAACGGTACCCTATAAAATGGGGAAGCGTATACGACATTTGCAGCGGCTCCCCTATAGGTTTCCAGGTTTTGCCATCAAAGCTGTAAGAAAAATAACCTTTATCTGTTCGGTTCTCAAAATCACATCTTGCTTTGAGATAAATGGTTTGCTGTCCGGCCGGAACATCTTCACCAATTACAATACCATTTTGGGCGCTTACGGCAACCACCGTTTTCTTTGATCCAGTGTGTTTTACACCAACCCAACCAAATTTGCGCTGAAGCAGCATCAGTCCGGCCTGGTCTCCAGCCTTCATACCGGAGATATCAATTAAAGTGGTTCCGGTTGATACCGGTCCGATGGTACGCTGGGTTAATGTATTGCGAGCCAAAAGAATATTAGTATCTAATCTTGAAGTGGTAATCCGTAAAAATCCCGGGCGTTTAGTTACTGACCAAAATGCATGGTCTGGATTGTGGTTCCATTGCCATACCAGCGGAAGCAAGGGGTCGCCCTTTTTGCGGTTAAATTCATCTGATGCTACAATTCCGGGAATTAAGCCTTTGCTAACCGGAAGTTCCAGTGTTTCCGGAACTTTACCGTTTATGCCAAGTATCGGCCATCCATCTTGCCAGTTAACCGGAACTAAATACGGAATGCGTCCAACGGATCCGAAATCTCTAAAAAGATAAGAAAACCATTTCCCCTCTGGTGTACTAATTAAACCGCCTTGTGCAACACCCTGATCTTTAAGCGCTACCTGCCCTTCATATGGCCCTGTAAGTTTGTCGGAACGGTGTACAACAACCGTACGCATTCCATTTCGTGGCCAGGTGATGTTAAAAAGATAATATTTTCCATTAATTTTAAACAGTTGGGAACCCTCTGCTGGTAATCCGGCACCCGTACCTGCCGGAAGGCTTGCGTTTTCGATGATCGTTACAGGTTGCGTATTGGGTTTTATTCCAGATAAATCTTCCTTTAACTCCACCAGGGTAATTTTTCCAGTCCCATATACCATATAAGGTTTTCCATCATCCTCAAAAAACAGGGAATGGTCGTGCAGTGAAGGTTTAAACGATGTTAGCTTCCATGGGCCTTTTTCGATATCTTTTGTACTGTAGATGTACGTTTTGCCAGTAGTGCCAGAAAAAGTGCTTACATAATAAATGCCTTTATGAAAACGAAGACTACTTGCCCAGGATCCCCGCCCGTAATCCCACTTTCCATTAGATAAAGTTAATTCATCAGCATTTCCGAGGGTATCGTAAGCGTAACTTAAAATTTTCCAGTTTACCAGATCGGTTGATTTCATGATCGGTACACCTGGATTCATGTGCATCGTGGTGCTACTCATGTAATACACTTTGCCCACTCTGATCATCGAAAGATCGGGTACATCGGCAAAAATGATCGGATTTGTAGCTTTTTGCGCATTAACACTAACTGTAGCAATTAGCACAAAAAAGAGCGATAATGTAAATAATTTAAGATTCTTCATACAGGTTAGTCAGCATTTCAATTTGCACTGCGTTTATATTCGGTATTCAAAGCTATTCAAAAATATACAGATCAATGGACGGCTTTGTTCAAATGTGTGTGACGAATGTTTTGAATTGAATCAATCCCGGTTACAGAAAACAATCAAGCTAACCAAATGTAGTAACTTCAGTTCGATTAATAATGTGTTTTAATTTGGGTTATTTAGCGCCTTGCATGAATGGTCGTCACCCTGAACTTGTTTCAGGGTCTGTATAGCAAGGCGGTTTAGCAAAAAAGATGCTGAAATAAATCCGATAGCCATCGGATCGAAATGACGGCGATTTTTTAAATCTATTAATGCGTTGATATGGCCTTCGACTACGCTACCATTGACAGACTCCAATAGAATGGACGTCATTCCCGCGCATGCGGGAATCTTAAAGCGCTTGCATTACGATTATTCATAAGTTTCCCTTGTTTCAAAGGCATTCATGAGCACTCCGTGGTTCCCAATCGAGTTGGGAATGACGACCTCACGCAGCCTACTAATTTTTAAACAAGCTCTTACCTCTTTGAGCCATTTATTTAAGCCCATATATATTTTAAACCTTCTCTCGTTTATCTTTTCGTTTTGCATTAATATATTCAGATGGAAGCATATTAAACTGGGCTTTAAAAAGCTTAGAAAAATAGCTTGGTGTACCAAAACCAGCCATGTATGCAATTTGTGCAACGTTATAATCACTTTTCTCCAGCAGCTCCACGGCTCTTTCCAGTTTTACAGATCTGATGTATTCTATTGGTGTTAAACCCGTAATTTCAAGTAGCTTATGATAAAGAGAGCCCCTGCTCATTCCCACATGCCTGCTCAGTTCCTCTACTGAAAGTTCCGGATTATTAAGTTTTTCATCAATGTATTGAACAATTTTATTCAACAATTTAACTTCGCCAGACTCAATTTCGATTTCTTTAGCCTGTACCTGCACTTGTTTAGAATATGCATTTTTAACGGAGCGGTTAAACAACAATAAATTGTCAATCTTTGCATGAAGAATATCAAAATTAAAAGGCTTTGTAAGGTAATCGTTGGCACCTGACTTTAAGCCTTTAATCTGATCTTCCTCTCCACTAATTGCGGTAAGCAAAATAACCGGAATATGGCTTGTTCTTTTATCTGCTTTTATTTTCTGACTAAGCTCAATGCCATTCATTTCGGGCATGCTAACATCAGTAACCACCAACTGAGGATGCCCGGAAAGTGTTTTTTGCCAACCCTCTTTTCCGTTTGCCGCCTCTATAATCTGATAAAAAGGCTGTAAGCTATCTTTCAGGTAAAATCTAAATTCCTCATTATCTTCTACCAGCAGGATCGTAGCCATCTTACTCTCGGCAGTTACCGATTCTCCAAAAGTTTCATCTGTTTCTTCTTCTGTTAGACTGTCAACTGCAAGGTCAGTTTCTTGATTATGATCTTCTTTCACCACGTCAACCGGCAGCGAAACCAAAAATGTAGTGCCTTTTCCAGGTTCGCTTTCTACAGTAATCTGTCCGCCGTGCAGTTCTACAAATTCTTTTACAATCGATAATCCAATTCCACTTCCCTGATTTAAAATAGCGGTTTCATTATTATCCATAAAAAAACGATCAAATACCCTGTCTTTACTTTGATGTGCAATACCTATCCCGGTATCTGAAACTGCAATGCAAAATACAGGTTTTACCTGATCGCCGGTGGCCCTGATGAACATGTTAAGGCATACTTCACCACCTTCTTTTGTGAATTTAAATGCGTTAGAAAGCAGGTTAAATATAATCCTTTCCATTTTATCCTGATCAAATTGCGTTTTCAGGCTTTTGATATCGCTGTTAATGCGAAGTGAAATTTTCTTGCGTTCGGAAAGATCCTGGAATGATTCTGCGGCTTCACTGATAAAAGTAATGAGATCGGCCTCATTCAGGTTTAATTTCAGTTCCTGTTCTTCCATCTTTCTAAAATCGAGCAGTTGATTGACCAGATTTAACAGTCTTCGGGCATTTCTACGGATCATCTTTACCTGACCGGCTACTGAAGACTCTTGTTTAACGGCAAGCAACTTATCAACAGGTGCTAAAATCAACGAAATTGGTGTTCTAAACTCATGACTTAGGTTGGTAAGGAATTTGATCTTTTGTGTATCCAACGCATGTGCACGTTCGGCATCTTTTCGTTGCTGCAGTATTCTTTCTTCTGCATTTATTTGAGCTTGCTCTATGGCGAGCTGTTTTTTGATGCGCTGAATTCCTCTTCTGCGAATGGCAAATAGAATTGTACCAGTTAAAACTACATAAAAAATATAAGCGTAAGTTGTCCTCCATATGGGTGGCTGTATATGAACAGAAATTGAAGTAATTTTATTACTCCAAACGCCGTCGTTGTTACTTGCCCTTACTTGAAAAACATAATCTCCGGGATCCAGATTCGTGTAATAGGCGGTCTTCTCTTTACCAACCTCGTTCCAGCCATCATCCAGGCCAACCAGTCGATAGGAATAGTGGTTTTGCTGCGGCGCTGTGTAATTAAGTGCTACATAACTAATTGAAAAATTTTGTCCATAACTTAATTTAATGTCTTTTGCGAAACCTATTTGCTCCTGAATCGGTGACTTTTCGCCAGGGAGTACAACGGTATTAGAAACCTTTAGTTCGGTAAGCAGCACGTTTGGAACCACAGTATTGGTAGGCAACTGGAGCGGATTAAAATAGTTGAAACCGTCTTGCCCGCCAAAATAAAGTTCGCCATCTGAAGTGCTGATTCCGGAACCCAATATGAAAGGACTGTCTTGCACGCCATTGGGATGCCCGAAGTTTTTTATTTTTTTTGTTTCAGGATTAAGGCAACTGATGCCGTTATCGGTGCTGAGCCAAATCAATCCGTCTTTACCCTCTAATATCTTGTAAACGATAGCATTAGACAATCCGTTTGTTTCGTTAAAATTGGTAAATTTCCCAGTACGGCGATTGAAAAGATCGAGCCCGGCACCATCAGTTCCTGCCCATATATTCCCTTTAGTATCGCATAACAAGCTTAATACCACATCGTTGGAAAGTCCGCTATTTGCTTTTCGATATACTTTATATTTACCGTTACTACGCTGAAATACAGCTATTCCAGTTCCGCTGGATGATATCCACATATCGCCATAATGATCTTCTACAATGGCCCGTATAAAACCATTGCTAGGGAGCAGCATAGGTGGCAGGGATTGAGTGCCATATTGCGTAAATGAATTCGTCTTATAATCAAATACATTAACACCAGTTCCGTTTGTACCAATCCATATTAAACCCTTACTATCTTCTTTAATAGCGAAAATTTCATTCTGGCTAAGATCAGTTGCTGATGGCCCTGCCAGGTATTGTTTGTAGGTTTTGGTTTTGGAATTATAGGCAAATAAGCCATGTTGGTACGTTCCTACCCAAAGCGTGCCCCTCGAATCAAGCATTAAGTTAAGTATAGCCAATGGATTTCTGGAAAAATCAATTTTGCTCTTCATGTCAACATGCTCGAACACGCCTTGATCACGATCGAAAAAGTGTAACCCTCCCCCATCCGTACCTACAAATATTTTTCGTTTTGAGAATTCGGCAAAGGAGGTAACAATGGGTGATGAAAGTCCTTTGGGATCAAACGGGCTGCTATGCTTCAGGTTAAACAGTGCTAAATTTGGATCGAACTTATTAACGCCACCTTGATAGGTACCCAGCCAGATAATACCATTATCAGCCATACAAATGCTTCTAACCGACTTATGGCTAAGGCCAAAGGATTCGCGTTTGTTGGGACGAATATTTGAAAAAACCTCAGTGGCGGTATTGAAAATAGTTACCCCGTCTTCGGTTCCTAGCCACAATTTACCTCCTTTTTCTAATCTGGCAGCATAAATAATGTCGTCAGAAAATAGCATATCACCCGATTGCAAAAAGGATTTGAAATGCTTCTCATCATCGAGCAACATATTGAGGCCATTATTGGTACAAAAAAATATCCGCCCCTTTTCATCCTTCACAATAGTTCTGATGAAATTATCAGTGAGGCTTGAAAGGTCATTGGGGTGATGGATAAATTTCTCGGTGGCACCGCTGGTTAAATTGAGCGCCAAAAGCCCAACATTGGTACCAATCCATAGCTTGTTATCGTTAGCCTGAAGAAAAGAAAGCACACTGGAGCCATTGCCCATTAAGGCATTTATTCCGACGTTTTTTACCTTTAACGTTTTCGAATTGATCACCCGATATCCACCAAAGGTGCCTACCCATATATTTCCGCTTTTATCTTCGTAAAGTGTTAATACATTGAAGGGGGTGTTACGATTCGGGATCCCCTCCCCAACAAATGATTTAAATGTATTTTGCTTGGCATCGTAATAGGCCAGGCCACCCCCGTTTGTACCCACCCAAAGCCTTCCCCTCCGATCTTCTAAAAGTGCTGAGATATTATTAGACGGAATGCTTGAGCTATCGCCGCTTTTGGTGGTATAAACAGTAAAATTGGTACCATCGAACTTATTTAGTCCATCGCTGGTGCCAAACCACACAAGGCCATTATGATCTTGAAGTATCGTATTTACAGTATTTGAAGAAAGACCGTTTTTAGTATTAAGGGTAATGAAATTGGGATTATTTTGTCCCCTTGCAATAGTGGAGCTCAATAACAATATCACTAAAATTGACATTGCACCTGTAATCAATACTCGTTTTAACATCATAATAATAGATTCACGCTTTAGCGATCTGGATTGTGATTGTGTTTGTGCAGGACTGCTTAATTGACGTTGATATGCTAAAGCGGAAGATAAGTTTTACGATCACGCTTTTGAAATCCGGGAAATGTAGCAATATATAATTTCCGACAAAATATGGGTGCTTACACGCCTCCGTTTGGTTCACTACAGCAATACATCATTAAAGCATTATATTTGGTTACCTTATTTTAGAAGTGATACTCATGTAAAGCAATACCTGAATAATTTCTAACCGAATATATCACTTACTTTTGAAAAAAACAATCGATTGCATTACTATGTTGTATTTTTTAATCAGGAGTATTAAAAAAGCATGGAAAAATGAGGTGATATTATGGTAACGGGAGTGATGACCTAATCCAATAAAAAAAGCCAGAAACAACGTTAAACGAAGTTTCTGGCTTTAAGAGCGTAATTTTTTATTTATTCTTTAAGCCTTCAGCTGTGCCTGCATAGGCCGGTTTCCGTACAAAGCCTTCTGTCCACAAGCCAATTGGCTCCCCTGCTCTCCAACTTGAGCTGGCTGGACTATCCTGAGGCGACCAGATGGTAATTCCATATCGCTGAGCGGCTGGAATAAGCTCAAAATATTTCTTGATTACATATTTATACATCTCTGATTGAGCGGCATATTGCTCGGCCGTTGCCTGTGCCGTTTTTACATTTCCTGTAAAACCCATATCTAATTCTGATATTTTGATCAGTTTGCCTGTTGCGGCCAATAATTTGAACATTTCTTCAATCTTAGCTTTATCGGAAGTAGCTACAATGTGCATTTGTGTACCAATACCATCTATTTTTGCGCCTTTGCCTTCTAAATATTTTATGTAATCAAGTAATCCTTTGCATTTTTCGATGCTGTATTCGAGATTATAATCATTTATAAAATGGATATCATTTGCGTTACCATACTGCCTGGCCAATTGAAATGCCTTTAGCGCATAATCCTTACCCAGGTAATCTTGCCAAAAGAATTCATCAGCCGCAATGGAAGCCCTACCTGCAGCAGTTTTAAGCTCAGTTGGCTTTGTATCATCCATCGGCTCGTTTACCACATCCCAGGCTTTAACATAATCTTTTGAAGCGGTAACTATCCCTTTAATCCAGGTCTCTAATGCGGTGGTTAAAATGGCCTTTTTCTGCTCGGCAGTTTTTTCTACAATTGTAGTGCCGCCAAGGGCATTGTATTTTTTAAGCGTGATATTATCAAAATAAAAATTTGTCGCGGTTTTACCCAGATTAAAAGCCAAAGCACCACTTGCTGCAATATCTGTGGTAACGGTAATTTCTTTGGTATAGGTTGTCCAGATAGGTGTTGAAGAAATTGCGCCAAAAAAATCATAGAATTTGTAGGCACCGGGCGTAGTGTGAGCCTGTGTAGGGTAAGATGCCGCTACATCAGAGCGTACATTCATTTTCAGCTCATATTTCTCTCCTACTGCTACCGCCGGAAACTTAAGAAATAATTGTGCATCATAATCATTGGCCCGCACTGCCGAGTTACTAATTTTCAAAGCCCGTCCTGTACCGTTAAAGCCTCCGCCAGTCGCAGTAAAAGAGGCTACGGCATTGGTATTGGATTGATAAACTGAAGCGTTGTCAGTTTCAAAATCGGCTCCAATGACCAGGTCCCAGGTAGGACCACTACTTGATGCAGTTACCACCGGGGCAATCAGTCCTTTTAGGTAAGTAGCATTTTGATTGGCGTGCCAGGCAAGTGTATGGCCAAAAACGGTAATACCTGCTTTAGATGCTGTCTCCAGCAGGTTTTTCACATTAGTTAAGGCCAAACTTCCGTCGGCCTGTACAACGGCACCATGTTTCATTTCGTAACCTAGTGTAATTTCATCAAAATTACTATTGGTCAATCTATAAATCACACCTTTAGAGAGGTAGGATTGCAGGCCGGTTCCGGCGCCTAATTTAAATTTAGGATTTGCCGTTCTATCAATATAGGTTTTTAATGGCTGATAGGCATCGATCGTCTCCTGGGTCGCAAAGCTTGTCGGTTTAGCCACCTGGAAATCGAGTGCTTCATATTTGTGGCAGGAAGCAAGCAATATTATCCCCGCCAGACAAAATGCTATTTTGTATAATCGTTTCATTTTCTCAATTGTTTGATTAAATATTAATTATTTGACCGGTGTAAATGTTTCGGCCTTCACACCACGATCGCGCATAACCAAGGTATCCAGGCTGTTCACCGTTCTATCATTCAGATCGATCTGATAGTTAAGATAAAGCGCATCGCGATCCTGGTTGCCCCAGCTATTTTTCTCTCCGCGTTTAACAAATTTCCCGCTGCCACTTGCTGTAAAACTAGCGTCGCCAGCCGAAATTGCACAATTGCCCGCATTATCGAAAGTAAGCAGTAAGGTCCTGCTGATGCTGGCTCCTCCCGCTACCTTAAAAGTAACAGGAAACTCCGCCTGGGTTAGTGAACGTGTGTTTAATTTGTTGATTTCATCACTCTCCACATACTTCATGTGGCGAACTACAGATTGATTAAGTGACGTATTGCCGTTTTTTCCCGTAATCACATCCTTTCCTCTCCGAAGATAGAAACCCTGCCATGTATTGATATACTTTACGGCATACAATGTATATTTTTTCTCAGGCAAGATTGTTTTGTTTTGATCGGCACTGGTCATTGTTAAAGGGATTACATAAGTGGTATTAACAGCCAATGGGTCTGCGAAAAAAGCATCGGTTAACTGCACGTCTACTCCACCAACCAAACTTCCTTTCGGGATGACAATTTTGTTAGCCGCAAGTGTATAATAGTTTGCAGGCATTGGCCTTACAGTACCGCTATACGGCGATGGAAAAGACAATCCCTGAGTTAGCGCATTATCCACACTGATGCCAATGGTAATGTCTTCTTTATTTGAATATACTCCACCAACCGTGCCCATAATCTGAAATCTATGTTGGTTATCAAGTGAAGTATCAAAAATATCTTCTCCCATGGTAATAGTCCGAATTGGCCCCTGGTAGGCAAAATATACAGATTGTACGTCGTTATCCGGAAATGCCCATTCTTCGTTTTTGCAAGCGCTAAGTGCTAAAACGAGCGCAAGTAAAATATATATTTTATTTTTCATGATGTTATTTTTTTATAGCGATTGAATATTACCATCCCGTGTTTTGTTGCAAAGCATTATACTTTAGCGTTTCACTGTAAGGAATTGGTCCAAATCTCATATACTCCTGATAGTTTCTTGCTTCTACATTAATTTCCTGATAGGTACCTTGCGAGATACTAACCCCTTTAACCGGTTCGGTTAATGTTGCATTCCATCTGCGAAGATCCCAAAAACGAAACCCTTCAAAAGCCAGTTCTAACCTACGTTCGTTCCTAATCAATGTTCGCATGGCATCTTTGTCTGCTTTAATCGATTCCAGGTAAGCATCACCGTTTGCAGTTCCAACGCCAGCCCTGGCACGAATAGCTTTAATAATATCGTAAGCAGAATAAGGATTGCCACCATTTGCCGTTGGTCCCCATGCCTCATTTGCGGCCTCTGCATAGATCAGGAACATTTCGGTATAACGGATATGTGGCCTGTAGTGCTTCTGGTTATTTACAGTTGGTGTACGGCTGACATCTTGCCTCAACAGTTTTTTCATGTAATAACCAGTCCGTGTAGAAACTTCTTTTCTATTCAGTCCATCATCATTGGTTGCCACATCTGTTGTGGTATTAATGACTTTATTTGTTGGCCCGATTGTATTTCCGTTGTACACAATAAATTTTGCTAAACGCGGGTCTCTACCTGTAAACGGAGCAGCAGGGTTATATCCGCTCTGTGGCATATTGGCAATCGGATAACCATTTTGCATCGGGAAAGCATTAACCAGATTCTGAGTTGGATTTATGCGTCCCTGCCCTGATAAGGTTGGTGGATAATTGGCAGCCTCTAAATCACTATTTGATCCAACATTTGTACGCCAAAGTACTTCCCTTGGACTAGCCCCTGAAGCCAATGCATCAATTTCTGCCTTGTTATCGTACCAGGTAACACCATTAGGATCTAAATTAGCTAACCAGTTATTCAGTGTAAGTACATGTGCTGCGTAGGTGGCGGCATCGGCCCATGTGGTAGAATTACCAGTGCTGAAAGCCGGACTTGCGCCCATTAGTGCTACCCGGGCACGAATGGCTTTAGAAATACGACCCGTCATGCGTTGGTTAAAAAACTTACCGAAAACACGGTTATAGGTCTCTACATTAACTCCTGCATATTTTGTCGGGATCTGGCTCGTACTATTGATATCAGCATAATCTAAAGGAAGTAATTGTTCTGCCTTGTCCAAATCGCCATAAATCTGTTTCATACAGGCATCAAATGTAGCCCTTGGTTTGTTAAAATCAGAAGCCGGAGTTTCAGGCTCGAGTACAATTGGGAAACCATATAAATTTCCGCCTACTTTTCCGGCGTGTGCCTGTAGCATATACGACATCAGGTAAGCTCTCAAGGCATATGCTTCGCCTTTTTGCCTGTCGTTAAACATTCTACTTAACACGGGGTCTTTAGAATCCCAAAGCACCTTGTCTGTTTCTGCTAAAAACAAGTTAATGTACTGAATGCCAGCTCTTGCATTTGTCCATTGATCTAATGGATTAACTGCAGCCGACCATTGTCCGGTGGCAATTTTTCTAAAATTATTATTGATATCATTACTTACCGCATCATCGGTAGCTACATCATTAAAAGACCAGCCATTTGATGGAAGCCTTGTGTAACCATTTAGCAATAGCCCATGGGCAAGTGCGGGTTCTGTATAGATGTTCTCAAAATCTCCGTTATTTTGTGGAGCGGGGTCGGTAAACTTTTTACAGCCCGAGAGCATCACAACGACAACTACAAATCGTATTAATATTCTGTTCATCTTTTCTAATCTAATATTCAATTAAAACATTGCCTTTACGCCCAGGTTATATAACCTTGTTTGTGGGGTACCTCCTAAATTCAGCTCAAGTATTTCTCTTTCTTTCGCAATTGTTAAAAGATTAAATCCTGCCACATACAGCCCAAGTTCTTTCAGCACTTTACTTTTGAACAATTTATCGGAAACTGTATAGGAGATTTGAACTTTAGATAAATCAAACCGATCTGTGCTGTACAACCAGAAATCAGACGCTCTGAAATTATTATCGCCATTTAAAGTGGTAAGTCGCGGAAATGTTGCCGTATTTTTTGTTTGAGGCGTCCATCTGTCACGCACCACTGCCGAATACTTATCGCTTCCGTTAACCCAAAAATAGTTATCGGTTTTCATGGCACTTCCACCAAAACGGCCTGTACCCAAAACAAATAGGGTAAGATTTTTCCATTTAGCAGTTAAATTCAATCCTGCTGTAAAGGGAGCACCAAACCATCCACCACGACCAAGATATACCTGATCCTTATCATCGATAATTTTGTCGCCGTTCTGATCAATATATTTGATATCGCCCGGAGCCAATGCTGATCCAAATGCTGGTTTTGCATTACTAACTCCATCGGCCGCTGCCACTTCACTGGCATCCATATAAAAACCATTACTTTTTAATCCCCAGATCGCATCAAGCGGTTTACCGGCACGGTATTGATAGCTATTTTCGTAAGTTAACATATCGGCACGTTTTGTTGCCTTGGTGGTATAATATGTTCCGGAAACGCCTAATGTCCAGTCGACAGCTCCAATATGTTTGTTGAAGTTTAAGTAGAAATCTAAACCCGTGCGTTGATCGCTATTATAATTACTATAAGGAACAAAAGAAGAACTCGGAAATCCGGTAGTGAAATAGTTTGGATAAAGCACATTAATCTGACCGATAATTCCGGTGATGTTATTCCTGAAAACATTTGCTCCGAAATTAAGTTGATTTTTGAACATCCCACCTTTTATCCCGATGCTGATTTCTTTTCTTTTAGCGAAAGTTAAGTCCATGTTGGAACCACGGCGCGAATCGGTAGACTGTGTGCCTGTACCATCGTTCCAGCCATACCAGTTACCGCCAGTTGCTGTATAAATACTTTCATAGGCAAAATACTCATCAAAATCAAGATCGGTATTTAAAACACCGGCTGATGCAGTTAGCGTTAAGTCGTTAATGAATGAAACTTTTTTCAAAAACGGCTCTTCGCTAAGGTGCCATCCAATAGAAGCTGCTGGAGAAAGTGCAGTCCTGTTTCCTGGTGGCATTTTTGGTGAGCGTACCACTGCTCCGGTAATTTCAGCAAAATATTTACGGCTGAAATCGTAATTTAACTGCAATCCTAAATTAGAATTTGTTGTTGGCTGATAGATTTCAGACTGTGACTGACGATATGCCGCAGCCAGCAATACCGCAGAGATATGATGGTTATTACGGAACGTAGTATTGTAGTTAAATTGGCCAGATAACGAAATAGTTTGTCTATAATAACTATCTGCGATGTTCTGAACTCCGGTTTTAGTATCTTCCCCCCAGCGCGTTAAACTTCCGATTAGCGTTGTACCAGAGTAGGTTGTCCAATTGGGTTGGTAAGTTGCATATCCGTTTCGATAACCCTGATTATAGCTGTTCAGGTAATCAACGCCCATAGTAGTACTAAAGGTAAGTCCATTCAAAATTCCTTTCAAATCAGCATCAATACCTGTGGTAAACTGAAATTGGCGTTGTACAAATTTATTGTTACCACCCGCATAAATGGCCGCAAATGGATTGGTTTGATCTAATTGCGTACCACCAAGGATGTATTGCCCATCAATAATTGTAGCGTTTTTAATCATCGCTTTGCTCACCTCATCACTCTGCTCCAATAAATTAATTGGGATTAAGGGTGTAAATAAATAAGGGCGCAGGGTTGCAGCACTACTCCAGTAGTTGGTATTTACACCGCCACTGCTGGAAAACACAGCGCTTGCGTCTACCCGTGCTTTTAATGCTTTGGTGAGTTGCATATCAACATTTCCACGGATGTTAAAGCGGTCTGACGTATTATTTTCTTTTGCTTCACCGAAATTAAGCAGTGAACCTGTAGATGCGAACCCAACATTGGTGTAATAACGGGCACGGTCATTCCCTCCTGAAATTTCTGCCACCCCATCATAGCGTGAAAAACTATTTTTGAGGTACTCTGAAGAGTAATAATCCACACTTGGATAACGATAAGGGTTAACACCAGAATGATTATAAATAGTTTCAGGAGTATAAGCCGCTGCCAAACCATCATTGGATAAAGCCTCATTATATAAGGTCATGTACTCTGAAGAGCCCAGGTATTGAGCATATCTTTTTGGCGTATTTAACCCAATATTGGAACGAACGTTTATTTTTTGCTTAGTGGGTGTACCCCTTTTTGTAGTGATCAAAATTACCCCTTTGGCACCACGGCTGCCATATAGGGCAACGGCCGAAGCACTTTTTAGAAAAGTGATCTCCTCAATTTCATTTGGTGTAACACTGTTCACATCCCTCGGAACTCCATCAACCAATATAAACGAGGTGTTCATACCCCAGAGGTTGTTGCCATTAAAGCCCGGAGCAAAAGC
Organism: Pedobacter sp. D749; assembly: GCF_019317285.1. NCBI lineage: Bacteria > Pseudomonadati > Bacteroidota > Sphingobacteriia > Sphingobacteriales > Sphingobacteriaceae > Pedobacter > Pedobacter sp. D749. The sequence goes on along the minus strand of NZ_CP079218.1, from coordinate 490,244 downwards.
CTCCATCCCGTCCAATCCATAAGTGGTAAAGTTTTTCTCAAAGAGCTGTGCCAGGTTAACACTTGAAACACCGGCAGGAAGATTACTTTCCGCGACGTTTTTAAAACCCACATTTATCAGCCTATCCTCTTTAGTTAAAGTTACTTGCTTCAGGTTGGCTAATGCGGTTACCAGTGAGGTTTTATAGCCTTTAGCACTTACTGAAAATGTACTGTTCTCATTTACGGATAAAGAGAATTCACCTTCCTGATTTGCTATAGTGAGCACATCGCTTCCTTCAATAGTTATGGATGCCCCTTTTACCGGATTTCCATTAATATCGCGAACAACAGCTTTTATAGGTATCTTAACGGCGTCCTGACCTTTGATTACACCAACAAACAGTGTAAGAAAGACACACAGCGCCAATGCATTTCTTAAAAATTTCATCATTCTTGTCTTTAATTATTTGTGATCATGAACTACCTTACCATCCGGGGTTTTGCGCAAACTCCTTATACATATTTACATCTGCCCGCTTAAGTGGCAGCCAATAATGCTTCTCACTAAATGGGCGTTGTAATATTAACCGCTCGCGATAGTTTACAACCTTATTCAATTTGGTATCGGTTGTGGTGTTTAAAGGGGCAGCACGATCAAATTCTGCAGCTGTTTTTAGCGTGTACGGCAATTCGGCGAGCAAATGCCAGCGGCGAAGGTCATTAAAACGATGTCCTTCAAAGGCAAGTTCAACAGCGCGTTCGCGTCTAACTTCTTTCATAAATTCTGTTGTAGATGCTAAAAACTGTGCGGCAACATGCCCAACACCAGCGCGATCCCGAATTACGTTGATCGCATCAACGGCAGTTTTGCTAAAACCTTCTGCGGTTGCACCCGGGGACTCGTATCCTGCTGCAACCGATTCTGCATACATCAGGTAGATATCGGCCAAACGCATATATGAAACCTTAATATTCAGATTCTGGCCATAATTCCAGCCCTGATCAAAGTTATTGGCAGTTCTGGGCACAAATTTAAACATCATGTACCCGGTACGACTACCAGAACGTTCATCTCTGTAACTTCCACTTGTATACAGGTTTGCATACCGGTGTGGCTCCATATTTGCCGCTAATGTTCCCTGCACCACTTTAACCCCATCGTATATAATGTCATTATAGAACCTTGGATCGCGATCGCGCCATGGAAATTGCGGATCATATCCTGATCCGCTAGGATCAGCCTGGGCAGAATTTGAAATGGGCAAACCATTTTTCATCCCATAATAATTAATATAATTTGCAGTAGGCGCAAATACCAGTGCATCGGCACCTACAATTGCTGGTGTATATTGTTTTGCAGTACCATAGGTTGAACCATGCGCCCCCCAGTATGGACCTGTAAATATGACTTCAGTACCTCCCGGGATCAAGAAATTTTGTCCGATTGTGTAAAAATTGGTACTGTATTGTGCAAAAGGTAATAACTTATGTGGAGCAGCCCCACTTTCTGTTAGTTTCAATAACTCGGCAAATGCAGCCGCAGCCTTTTTACTCAGTTCTACATTGTAAGTTTTACTTCCGGTAGATTCAAGGTTCATTAACGGACTAGCGGCCCACAGGTAGTTTTTACCTAAATAACCTAGCGCCATAATTTTATTGATGCGCAACTGGTTTTTACCCAGGGTTTGGATTCCGGCTGTTGTATTATCCCAATTGATTGGCAAAAGATCAGCGGCGGCTCTGAAATCCAGTGCTGCCTTTGCTGCACATTCCTGATATTTAAGCCTTGGCAATCTCAATTCTTCATCAGCTGGTAATACCTTATCAATGTATGGCAACCCTCCGAAATATTGAATGAGCTGAAAATGGAACCAGGCTCTAAAGAACAGTAGCTGACCTCTGATCAGATTACGTTCTTCATCAGTTGCGTTTGCCATCAGGTTTAGGTTCTCCAAACCTAAATTCGCTTTACGAATGCCATACCAGGCCAGCGGATAAAGGCCCTTGGTAAAACGATCGTTATTTGTACTGGCATTGGCATTGTCTAAAAACCCTGCACCCCATCCGTCAAACTCTCTTTGCCAGCCCCAAAAATCACCATTATCAATTTTATTAACAAAGTGGAAATTTTGCACGGTAGACTGAATTTCATCTTCCCCCCAGTTGAAACTGTTGGTCCAATAACGATTGGTAAAATCTGGAATACAGTTATAGAGCTCTTCGGTAAAACCCTGAAAACTACGAAAGTCTTTAAAGGCAGATTCTGCCGTCACAGTTGCTTCAGGATCTCTGTCTAAATATTTTTTACAAGATACCATGCCGGTTCCCGCCCAAATCATTCCTATTAACAATAGGTGTTTTATATATTTTTTCATAATGATCATGTTAGAAGATGAAATTAGCGCCCAGATTATACCGCTTTACAGTTGGATAAGCACCCTGCGAAGCCCATCCTTGTCCGCCAGCACTTTGATAGTTCGCTTCACGGTCATCCGGCATCTTAGTCCACACGTATAAATTGTTTCCGTTTAAGAATATACGTATGCTTGAGATTCCTGCTTTTTTAACCCAATCTTGCCTAAAAGTGTAAGCAACCTCAGCATTTTTTAAACGCAGGTAAGATGCGTCATAAAAATACCTGTCTCCTGTGTAAAAACCCGCTGGCGTTGTTTCCCAACGTGGCATCGGACCATCAGGGTTTGTATTGTCTTTTGACCAATAACTTCCTTCATCATAGGCAACTGTATTCTTTCCTGAAAATGTTCCGAATACAACCTGGCGGGTAACATTATTTACACCATAAAATTGAGCAAAGGCACTGAAACCTTTCCATTCAAAACCTATAGTTGCATTGTAGGTGTTTTCAGGAGCGCCAGAATAACCATAAGGAATGTTATCATTCGCATCAATTACCCCATCAGCATTGTAATCTACCAGGTGATAGTTTCCCGGGATTTTCAATTGGTCGTTGGCATTGTGCATGGTACTTCCATAAAGCTGATCCCAGGTATTGTAATAACCAGCGCTCACATAAGAATAAGCCTGTCCAATCTGTTTATCAAGAGGCTTAGCATATAACGGTAATAATCCGGCAACATCAGCATAGGTAACTTTGTTCTTGGCATGAGTATAATTAATGTTGCTCCATAATGTAAGGTTATTGTTGATTTTCTTATTAAAACGCAGATCGATTTCAAATCCTCTTGATTTCACTTTCCCAACGTTAAACGTAGGTGGTGTGGCACCATAGTAACTTGGAACAGCACGATTGCTGGTAAGGATATCACTCCTGTTGTCCTGGAAGAAATCTACACTTCCAGAGATCATGTTTCCAAAAAATCCAAAATCAAGTGCAATATTCTTCTTTACAACTTTTTCCCAACGCACGTTTGGATTACCTACCGAAGTTTCCCTATACCAGTTGTAAGGACTATTCTCTGCAGCTTCTCCGGTAATGCCGAGCGGTGTAGTGCCGCCAAATGCCCAGTTCGTTAAGAAGGCAAATCTTGGAGAACCGCCATCATCGCCAATTGCGCCATACGATCCGCGTAATTTCAATGAATTGATGAATTTGATCGGTTTCATAAATTTTTCTTCAGAAATCATCCATCCAAGTCCTCCAGAAGAAAAGAAATCAAAACGATAGGCAGGTGCAAATCGCTCAGAACCATTATAAGCACCATTATATTCTACACTATACTTACCTGCATAATTATAAGTGGTACGGAAAACCCAGTCTTCACGGTAAGAAGGAATAATACTTCCGGTGGCGGTATTATCTCTGCTCCAAAGTCCCATAGCCGTTATATTATGATTTTGAGCGATGGTTCGGGCATAATTGATTTGCATTTGAGAAAACATCCGGCGGTAAGTTGCGCCATCGTTAACATCACCTGCACGGCTTGCCCACCTTACACTTTCTCTCCATTCCAGCTCTGTTGCCGCATCCTTAGTTTGCGAATAACTTACCACTCCTGTTTCAGGATCAATATATTTACTTAGTGTTCCGTTATTACTGTCATCAATTCCGCGGCCAGCTTCAATAAATGTATTATCGATAGATAATGTTCCTTTCAGGCTCAATCCTTTAACAAGAGAATTTAAGCTTTGATCTAAGGTAAAATCTGTGGTAATACGGGAAGTTGTGGTCGTTTGCATACCACTGGTAGATAAAATTCGCACAGAGTTTAAACTTTGTTGTTCATTGGGTTTGTAGTATCCCCATGTACCATCCGAATAAACAGGAAGATAGAGATTTGGCGCTGCAGAATAAGCAGCAGTCCAGGTGTTGTAAGGGTTAACGTTAATCCATGGACGCTCAGATGTGCCTCGTGAACCGGAGATATTTGTTCTGAATACCGTTGATGGTGTTATTTGAAAATCTAAGTTGCTTCTTACGTTCAGTCTTTTGAAACTGTAGCCCCCGCTATAGCCACGATCGTTACTAAATCTTTTAAATAAATCTCCTTCGTCAAGGTAATCCACTGAAGAAAAATATTTTACGAATGAAGTTCCACCGCTTATATTAAGATTGGCATTATAAGACATTGCATTATCTCTGAACAAGGTATTTACCCAATCTACATTGGGGTAACGCTCGGCTTCTTCAAGATTGGCTGGGGAGCGGTATTTTTGCATCACAGCTTCTGGAAGATAGGAACTCCAGGCGCCCGGAGCGAGCGCCAGTTCATATTCGATTACCCGGTTACGTGCCTGGAACATATCATACGAATCGAGTTTACCAGGCAGTTTAGATGCAGATTTAACTACTGTATTAGCAGCTGCCCTAATTTCTGCCTTCCCCTCGCGCCCCCTTTTGGTGGTGATTAAGATTACGCCATTTGCTCCTTTTACCCCAAATACCGCAGTGGCTGAAGCATCTTTAAGTACTGATACTGTAGCTACAGAGCTGATATCTATATTATTTATCGATCGCTCAACTCCATCTACTAAAATAAGCGGACTGGCATTGTTCCAGGTGCTGCGCCCGCGAATAAGAATCTGAGGATCTTCATCTCCCGGCATTCCGGTGCTGGCGGTGGTAATTACACCTGGCAAATTTCCGGTTAATGCGGCACCTAAACTAGATACACCACCTGTTCTCTCCAATACTTCGCTGGTTGTTTGAGAAATTGCACCTACCACGCTTTGTTTCTTCTGAACGCCATATCCCACAATCACAACATCACCCAATTGATCGGAGTTAGATTTCATTGTTACGTTTATTTTGTTTTTGCCGGCAACACTTACTTCCTGCGTTTTCATACCTATATATGCAACGCTAAGTACCTGCTTGTCAGCCGGCACCTCTATGGCAAATTCGCCGTTCGTACCGGTTTGCACCTTAGAATTAGTGCCTTTTATAGTGATAGTAACTCCTACTAGCAACTGCTTTTGTTCATCAACTACCGTCCCGGTTATCTTTCGCCGTTGTTGGGCAGCAGCCGTATTGACGAATAGCGCGGAAGTAATCAGTATTAAATACATCACAAGTAATAACTGCTTTGCCCCCTTAAATCCGGAGCGCGCACTATTACCCATATTGGTTATTTTTTCCATTATTTAAAATCATTAAAAAAGAAATAGAATTGGATAATTGTACGCCAGGCCTAGTAAATCAGGGTCATCAAAACAGATTTTTCAACTGTTTCAGGTAGCGAAGAGCGGATTAATCCCTCTTTGGAGTAGTAGTAGTTTTTGGTCATAAATTTTGGTTTATTTTGGTTAGAATTACTATTCGATACCGTTGAACGAAATTCACCTATATCGGTTTGAGATCGATTTGGATTTAGCCAGGTGCTTTCATGAGCATTTGTTCAATTTGGTTCATATTTATTTGGTTAGCTCCTTACAATAAAAACCAATTTTAGTTTTCCTCATTTTGAACAATCTGTCTTTGGCGCTCACTGAGATTTAAGATCAGCATTATGCACTCTTAGGTAAGTATTGGTATACTTACTTCAGCATCATGTTTGAAAAGAAGATAATGGTTTTACCCTGTATTGAATATTCGAAGCTAAGACAACTACAATTTTAAGGATAGCACAATTGTTTAAATTAATACCCAGTTTGTTTAAGTAGCTTAAAAAGTGCTTTTATGTATCAAAAAAACCATAAAAGTCATCACAACCATCCTAAAATTATTCCATCATTCATTCACCTGTCTGCATAATGAACCTGAATTTAGGGCAAGCGCTGGCATTCATATCTGCAAATGACCTAGCGCATTTATGAGTTAAAGTATTGAAGCCGAAAAGCTGCAGGGTGAAGGTTGTTGCTGTAAATTCCTTTTTTCGCAATGAGATAAATTTAATGCACAAAAGCAATTTAGTTGCATTTGTAATTATCAATTGTATATTTGCAACACAATTGCATTAAAATGATAAAGAAATTACCGGTAACCGTATTAAGCGGTTTTTTAGGCAGTGGCAAGACCACCCTGCTAAACGCCATATTAAAGAATAAGCAAGATTTAAAAGTGGCGGTTATTGTGAACGACATGAGTGAGGTAAACATCGATGCTGCTACAGTCAAAAACCAGCATAGTTTATCTAAAACTGATGAAAAACTGGTAGAGATGAGCAATGGGTGCATTTGTTGTACCTTGCGTGAAGATCTGATGATTGAGGTAGAAAAACTGGCGAAAGAAAACCGATTCGACTATCTGCTGATTGAAAGCACCGGAATATCTGAACCCATCCCTGTTGCACAAACATTTTCTTTTATAGATGAAGCCTCCGGTATTGATCTGAGCAGATTTAGCCAGTTAGATACCATGGTGACTGTTGTTGATGCTTACAACTTTTATAAAGATTTTGGTTCGGCAGATAAGCTTGCCGACCGTAATATGGTTGATAACCTGGCGGATAAACGTACTATTGTAAATCTACTTACCGACCAAATCGAATTTGCCAATGTTATTTTATTGAACAAAACTGACCTGGTAAGTGATACCGACCTTAAAGTACTTAAGGCGTTAATTGCAAAACTTAACCCTACTGCTAAAATTTATCAGACACTCTTCGGAGAAATAAATCCATCCTTAATCTTAAATACTGGTTTATTCGATTTTGAATCGGCATCAGATGGTGCAGGATGGAAAAAGGAGCTGGAAGAAGTCCATCAACCCGAAACAGAAGAATATGGAATAAGTTCGACCGTATTCCGTTCTAAAAAACCTTTTCACCCTGAAAGATTATGGCATTTCATTAATAAAGAATTTCCACAGAACATTATCCGTTCGAAAGGTATTTTCTATTTAGCTGCCATGCCTGAACAGGCCATTAATTTCTCGCAAGCGGGTGGTTCTTTACGTATCGATCTGGCAGGGGTTTGGTGGGCAAGTATGCAACAGCATGAACGTGAGCAATACCAGGACTACCAGGAGAACAGAGCTGAAATTGATGCAGATTGGGACAACGATTTTGGAGACCGTAAAAATGAGCTTGTGTTTATTGGCCAGGAAATGAACAACGATGAGTTAAAAAAATCGCTTGAATATTGCCTCTTAACTGACCGAGAAGTGAAGGATTATCAAACAAAAAACAGCTTTAAAAATCCTTTTGAGCATGTTTTATTTTAAAAACAAAACAATATTAGATGGAATGAACAATGGAAGTTTTTCTATGATATTCTTAGCGGGCCTGTTTTACAAACGATAGGCCATTAAAACCAATTTATTTACCGTACAGGATAGGATTATCTGCAAAAACATTCAAATACCGCCTGTTAACGGATACAGAAGCAAAACTATTTAAATTAACCAGTTCTAAGAATGCATTTGAGTATATTTCGCTATAATACTGATAATTAGTAGATAAAGTTAACAAAATGGTAGTTTTTCGATAATATTTTTAGGTTTTATTTTGCTTAAATTTGTCTAACCAAACAACGCTTATCATGGAATCCTCAGGAAAATTAACTTCAGTTAAAATCCACGTGCATTGCCCGAAGTGTAAAAACTTCGAAACCTATAGAGTACCAAGAGGGTTTATCTTTAAAATACTTATGCCTTGGATTTCAGTTAAGAGATACAAATGTTATAAGTGTTTTAATAAGTTTTACGTATTTAAGTAATCTAAAATTATCATCCCATTTAAGCCGCTTCAGTTAGCTTTTTTCTTTTAAAACGCTTTATACTTATAGCAAATCCTGGAATCGAAATTAATCAAGATCTACTTTATTTATAACTCAAATAAGATAGAAGGTCATACGCTGCCAATCGATTGATCGAAAGTCTTAAGATTAAAGAAAAAAATCTAAAAACCAATTCATTTCAAATTGAGTTGAGCGACTAATCAATTTCCTTCAGTCAAGGTAATTCTTGACTAATACGCTTTGAATAAGAGATCTTGCTGGAGATCAACTTCCTGTTCAATTTTAAATTCGAGCCCAATGAACAGATCTTTTATGATCAGTTTCATTGGGCTTAAAATATTATTCAGCGATTAAAAGGAAGTAGTTTTTCTTTCCTTTTTGTACGACGATGAATTTGTCGTTTATCAAATGATCTGCGGTAAAGATCTGAGCCATTTCAGCTACCTTTTCTTTATTTACAGAAACCCCTCCTCCCTGAATGGTTTTCTTGGCTTCTCCTTTTGACGGAAATATAGCTGATTTTTCTGCAAGTAAGCTTGCTGCATCAATTCCAGCACCAAGTTCTTCAATTAAGATTTTATATTGTGGTATACCATCAAATATATCCAACACTTCTTTATCAGATAAGCCTTTTAAAAACTCCAATGAACCGTTACCGAACAAAAACTCAGATGTTTTAATAGCGGTTTCCAAAGCATCCACCGAATGGGTTTTTATGGTGATATCTTCAGCCAAAGCTTTTTGAAGGATACGCAAATGCGGAGCGGCATCATGTTCCTTTTCTAAAGCTTCTATTTCTTCTTTATTTTTAAGCGTAAAAATGCGGATCCATTTTTTCACATCATCATCTGATGCATTTAACCAGAACTGGTAGAATTTATATGGAGAAGTCTTTTCCGGATCCAGCCAAACTGCACCACTCTCGGTTTTACCGAATTTGGTTCCGTCTGCCTTTTTAATCAGTTGTGTGGTAATCGCATAAGCTGTGCCAGCGTCTTTTCTTCTGATGAGCTCTGTTCCGGTAACAATATTGCCCCATTGATCTGATCCACCCATCTGTACCAAACAGTTTTCATTTTTCCATAAATGATAAAAATCGTAACCCTGAATCAACTGGTAACAGAATTCGGTAAAAGACAGACCAGAATCGCCCTCTAAACGTCTTTTAACGCTATCCTTGGCCATCATATAGTTCACAGTAATATGCTTACCTACATCCCTGATGAAAGTGAAAAGGTTCATATCTTTAAACCAATCGGCATTGTTAACCATTACGGCCCCGTTTCCGCCTTCCTCAAATTTTAAGAATTTAGCCAATTGCTTTTTCATCCCTTTCAGATTATGCTCAATCATTTCAGGTGTCTGAAGGTTACGTTCATCAGATTTCCCTGAAGGATCGCCCACCATACCTGTAGCACCACCAACCAAAGCAAACGGCTTGTGACCGGCATTTTGAAAATGAATCAGGGTCATGATCTGCGTTAAGTGACCAACATGTAACGAATCTGCAGTAGGGTCAAAACCGATATAACCGGAAGTCATACCCTCGTTTAACTTTTCTTCAGTATTCGGCATAATATCATGCAGCATGCCACGCCATCTTAACTCTTCAACAAAATTCGTCATTGTACAAACACTTTAATAATGTGCGTGCAAAGATAAAATTTTAGCTTAGTTTAAAGCAAATTAGTTGGTTTTGTAAATGAGTTATCATAATTGAACTCAGCCTTTACAACCATATAAGAAAACATTACCTTGCAAGATGAACTTTTTATCCCATTATTATTTCGACCGGACAAGTAATGATGCCAATGTGGTAATGGGAACTGTTTTGCCAGATCTGATTAAAAATGCGGCTAAAGAAGCAAATTTATATCCCCAGAAGAATGAATTCCTGTTTAAAGGGAACCCTGACGAAGAAAGCCTTCTAATTGGCTGGAAAAGACATTTAGCTGTCGATCTGCTTTTTCATTCCTCTAATTTCTTCCTGGAGAAAACCACAGAACTTAAGCAACTCATTAAGCCAATTGTAGAAAATACTGCGGTGCGCCCTTCCTTTCTTGCCCATATTGGCTTAGAACTTTTATTGGATCATCTATTAGTGGAACACAACCTGGTTCAGGTTAACCATTTTTACGATAAACTTGATGCCGTAAAAAAAGAATCGTTAAGCGATTTCCTGGAGCACTGCAAGCTTAAAAATCCTGAAATATTTTTCGATTTTTTAACGAAATTCATTAGCAGTAAATACCTGTTGAGTTACCAAAAACTCGAAAACATCAGTTATGCCCTTAACAGGATTTGTATGCGTTTGTGGCCAGAAACATTAAATGAAAAACAGTTGCAGCAGCTTACTTTTCAGTTGAGCCTTTTCAAGGCGGTTTTGGAAAAAGACTATATGGATATTTTTAAGGAAATTGAAGAAAAAATAGACTTGTAAGAGAAATCGTCATCTCCTGAAACGCATTGGAATGGAGCGATCTAAAAAAGTCGTCATTGCGAGGAGAAACGACGACGCAATCTTACAACGATCGCTATAACCCACAGTAGGAGATTGCTTCGTCGGCCGAAAAAACCTTTACAGCAATAACGATTTCTCGCTAACATCTTAAAAAAGATTAAACAGAGCAGTTTTTTTGTTTTCCACACCATAAAACCCTTTCCTCCTTTTTCTATATTTGTCTTATGTCGCTAACTGCAATAAAAGAAGAAATGGATGCCCTGGTGGCCGAATTAAACCAGCACAATTATAACTATTACGTGCTGGCTATGCCTACCATTGGCGATTATGAATTTGATAAAAAATTAAAACATCTTGCCGGGCTCGAAAAAGCAAATCCTGACTTTGCCGATCCAAATTCGCCTACGCAGCGTGTTGGTGGCGATATCACCAAAAATTTTGTTACGGTAAATCATAAATACCCGATGTTATCACTGGGGAATACCTATAACGAACAGGATCTCCGGGATTTTGATGAACGTATCCGTAAAGCAATTGGCGATAATTTTGAATACGTTTGCGAATTAAAATTTGATGGCTTATCTATTAGTCTTACTTACGAAAATGGCAAACTTTTACGTGCGGTTACCCGTGGTGATGGCACCAAAGGTGATGATGTAACTAATAATGTAAAAACCATTCATACCATCCCACATCAAATCAAATCAACTGCCGCACCTGAACATTTCGAAATCCGTGGCGAGATTTTCATGCACAAAGCGGCCTTTTTACGCTTAAATGCAGCACGTGAGGAGCTGGGAGAAATCCCTTACGCAAACCCCCGTAACTTTGCATCTGGCACTATAAAAATGCAAGACAGCAAGGAAGTAGCTAAACGGCCATTAGACGGTTTTATTTATTTCCTGTATACAGATAAAAATGAATTTAAAACCCATTGGGAAAGTTTAAATGCCGTAAAAGACTGGGGTTTTCATGTTTGCGAACATAACCGCCTGGTTTCTAATATCGATGCAGTTCTGGAATTTATTCACCATTGGGAAAACGAACGTTTTAAACTAAGTTACGATATTGATGGTATTGTAATTAAGGTAAATAGTTATGCGCAACAACAGGAATTGGGTTTCACTTCCAAATCTCCACGCTGGGCCATTTCATATAAATATAAAGCAGCAGAGGTTGAAACTGTTTTAGCAAAGGTAACCTATCAGGTGGGTAGAACCGGAGCAGTTACGCCGGTTGCCAATTTAAAGCCTGTTTTATTGGCTGGTACTACGGTTAAACGTGCTACACTACATAACGCAAACGAAATAGAGCGTTTAGATTTACATGAAGGCGATACTGTGTATGTAGAAAAAGGTGGTGAAATTATTCCGAAAATTATTAAGGTAAATTTAGATAAGCGCTTGCCTGGTGCTAAAAGGGTTCATTATTTACACAACTGCCCCGAATGTGGAACAGAATTAATCAGGAGAGAAGGAGAAGCAGTTCATTATTGCCTTAACGATGAAGGTTGCCCTCCACAGATAGTGGGAAAAATTCAGCATTTTATTTCCCGCAAGGCCATGAATATAGACGGACTTGGAGATGAAACCATCGAAACCTTTTACAAACGGGGCTTAGTAAACCACATTAGTGATTTATATACCTTATACGAGAAATCAGATGAACTTAAAACCCTGGATCGTTTCGGCGAACGTTCTATTGAAAACATGCTTGCAGGCATTGAAAAATCAAAAGAAATGCCTTTCGAAAAAGTGCTTTTTGGCTTGGGCATCCGTTACGTTGGCGAAACAGTAGCAAAGAAACTGGCCGCCGGAATTAAGAATATAGATAATTTGGCCAAGGCAACTGTAGAGGATTTAATTGCTATTGATGAAATTGGACAGCGAATAGCAGAGAGTATTGTTGAATATTTTGGAAAATCTGAGCACTTACAGCAGGTAGAATTATTAAAATTAGCAGGATTACAGTTTGAAATTGAAGAAAAAGTAATAACGCTGGACAGTGATAGACTTATTGGAAAAACATTCGTAATTTCGGGCGTTTTTGAAAACTTTAGCCGCGATGAGCTAAAAGATATGATTGAGGCCAACGGAGGCAAGATGCTGAGCGGCATTTCGGGCAAATTGAATTATCTGGTAGCGGGCGACAATATGGGGCCATCGAAACTGGAAAAAGCGAATAAGCTAAACGTCCCAATCATCACCGATGCCGAACTTTTAGAAATGATAAATGGTTAATATTTTACCACAAAGACACTAAGAACACAAAGTTAATTGATTATAAACATCCCTGTTGCTTCAAAATAAATTATTTTAAAATATTAAGGGATGACTGAAGATGAAATTGCTAAATTAATTGTTAATGCTGCGTATCAAGTTCATGTTGAGCTTGGGCCAGGATTGTTAGAGTCAGCTTATGAAGCTTGTCTGGTTTATGAATTGGTTAATGCAGGGCTGCAAGTTTCCAATCAAATAGATCTTCCTGTTCATTACAAGGATATAAAACTTAGTTGTAATTACAGAATAGATATTTTGGTTGAAAGAAAAGTTATTATTGAAGTGAAAGCTGTAAATATTCTTAAAGATGTTCACTTAGCGCAAACAATAACATATTTAAAGCTCTCTAACTGTAAGCTAGGATTACTCATTAACTTTAACGAGTCAAAAATAAAAGATGGAATAAAAAGAGTTATAAATGGCTATTTATAACCCAAAGAACAAAAACCTTGGTGTACTTTGTGGCTCCGTGGTAAAAACAAAAAAGTAAATTATAAAATGAACAAATTTCAGGGTACTGGTGTAGCCTTAGTTACGCCTTTCAACACAGATGGATCAGTTGATTATAACGGCTTAAAAAACCTGATTAATTACCTGGTAGATGGAGGGATAGATTACCTCGTTTCTTTAGGTACAACCGGCGAAACCGCTACAATGACCAAGGACGAGAAGAAGAAGGTGTGGGCCTATACTGCTGAAATTAACAATAACAGATTACCTTTAGTTGCCGGCATAGGTGGCAATAACACGTTTTCTGTGGCTGAAGACATTAAATCTTTCGATGCTGCAGGTTATAGTGCAATTTTATCGGTTAGTCCTTATTACAACAAACCTACCCAGGAAGGAATTTATCAACACTATAAATATTTAGCTGAAATTTCTCCTTTAGATTTGATTTTATACAACGTACCCGGTCGTACAGGAAGTAATATGAGCCCTGAGACTACCTGCAGGCTGGCTCATGATTTTAAAAACATTATTGCAACCAAAGAAGCATCAGGAAGTTTCGATCAGTTTAACCAGATTATGAGAGATAAACCTGCAGATTTTCTTTTAATCTCCGGGGATGATCCGGTTACTTTGCCGATGATCGCTTTGGGTGCCGCAGGCATTATTTCAGTAATCGGAAACGCTTTACCTAAACAATTTTCTGATATGGTAAAACTTTGTTTAGCTGGCGCTTATAAAGCGGCATTGCCTGCTCATTTAGGCTTAGTAGAATTCACTCGCCTGGCATTTGCAGAAGGCAATCCGGCAGGGATAAAAGCTGCATTAAAACATTTAGGTGTTTGTGGCGATACCGTAAGGTTGCCATTAGTTAAAGCATCTGCATCTTTAGAAAAATCAATAATTGCAGAAATAGAAAAGCTAAGTGAAGTAGCTTAAGCTGCTTATAATAATATTTCCCAAAAATGTAAACAGATTGTTTGATTTTGCAGAAAAAATGCAAATGAAGACAATCTGTTTTTTTGTGTTGAATAAAAAAATATGAAAACAAAATAACTGACAATCAACGCCTTAAAACAAAGCTCAAAAACTATAATGTTACAAAAGTTTTAGAAATATTAAAGGCATCATTATTGAATTGGCTTCGATACACACAAATTAAACACACAATGAAAAAATTAATTTTAATTGGCCTGGCACTGGTTATGCTGAGCTGTAGGGCCTTTGTAGGCTTCGAACCTACTTTTACAATGGGCATGTCGGAATCAGATTTCAAAAAGAAAAACAAGCCGGAATTGGTCGCTGCGAATGAAGAAGATGGGACCAGAATTTATAGCACATATTACGCCAGCACGAATTACAAATTTTTCTTTTTTCGAAATGAAAAACTTGTGAGGTTTGAGAAAGGGATTTATGCAGATGATTATAAGTCGTTCAGATACTAAAAACAATAAAGGTCTTTGAAATTATTTTCAAAGACCTTTTGTTTATCATGCAATTAATTTATTTCTTCTTTCCAGTAACAGGTTATCCTGCCAAACACCTTTTGCTTTACCTATTTTTTCCCGGTACCCTACTACCCTGAATCCAGCTTTTTCATGAATTTTTAAGGAGGCCGAATTCTGCAGGAAGATTCCTGCCTGAAGCATCCATATTCCTGTTTTTTCACTTTCGGCAATTAGGGTGTTTAATAAAGAAGAACCCAGGCCCTGCCCCTTGTAACCCTGTTTAACGTAAACTTCAATCTCTCCAACACCACCAGCGTCATAATTGGCCATTACCGGCAAAAGTGCACACCACCCAACAATTTCCCGGCCCTGCAAGATCACAAATCTGCAGGTTTTAAGGTGTGATGAATCCCAGTCCTTCCATGAAATGTCTGGGGTTCTAAAACTTGCGGTACCCGTGTCGATTCCTTCCTGATAAATGGTACTTACCTCACTCCAATCTGTATCACGCATCTTTCTTATCATAGTTAATCAGTTTTGGCAAAATTCAGTAAAAGCTATATATAAAATTGCTAGTCAAACTAAATTAGCCAATCAGGCTTATTCTGGCGAAGATAACAGGATCAAGTTTGTCCAGTATTATAAATCAATACAATAAGCCCGCTAAAAGTAACCTCAGGCGGCATATCGGTAACAAAAACGTTAAACTAAAGTATTTCCTCCGCATTGTTTTTTGAATAGTCGAGAGGACTCATTCCAACTAATTTTTTAAAAGAATTATAGAAGGCACTTCTGGATGAAAAACCTGCACTATAAGCCAGGGCCTCGAGTGTAAAATTTTGCATAATCTCCGGATTACGGATACTGTCCTTTATCCAGTTTACCCGATACTGATTAATATAATCAATAAAGCTTGTGTTGAAATAGCTATTTAACACAATAGAAAGCTTGTGACTGCTTATACCGATCTTTTGAGCGAGAGAACTGAGCCTGATATCCTTTTGCCTGAACAACTGATAGTCGTTGACATAACGTTCCAGTTTGCGCCCGAATTCAGCAAGGTCAACATTGCCTTCTTTTGCTTTAGAAGAATTTTTCTGAATGGATAGTAGTGTTGAAGTTTTAACATTCAACAATGAAGCTACCACATCCAGGGGCAGCCGGTCCAGATAGCCTGGATTCGTTTTTGCAAAATACAGGTATCTTTCCTTTGCATTTCCAACACGGATAATGTGTGCCCTTTGTTGTGCAGCTTTATAATATTTTCCTAAAACAACCCTAACGATATAGTTGAGCTCGAAATGGTATGCAAAAAGTCGGTTGAGTTCACTATTGTGGATGGCCAGCAGATCTGTATCTTCAACAGCGACTACATATTCCTGAGAATAATCAGATCCGTGAAGCCCGGAAATAGAACTTACAAAATCATTTTCAATTGAAATATAGGTGGTTATTTTTTGTTTATTATGAGTGGTACACCCCATTAAAGCACCTTTAACTATAAAGTATATGTATTCGCATACTTCATTCTCTTTGAAGAGGATCTGATCTTTTTTAATCCTGAGCCTTAAAAGATGTTTCTCAAATTCTTCTTTCAATTTAGGATCTACTGTATGTATGCTACTGAGCACATTCAATATATAACCTACATCCTTACTTTCCGCCTTATTGTATTGTAAATGTTTTGACACCTTATCCTGCTATAATGTTTTCAATCCTACCAAATGATCGCTCACTTAAGTAAATTAATTACTTTGCCTTAACGTAAATCTTATGACGTGTCATAACATCAAAATTCCGCAAATGTTATCTCTAAAAGACGACCTGGAGCAAATGATAAGAAAGCTAAAAAACTTATATCACAAAGGTTGGTTTGTATTATAAATTTTACAGCAAGCACAATATTTATTTACAAAAAATTAACATTGGTTAAAAAAAAAGCCTCAGAAAATCCTGAGGCTCTTTACTATAATATTTTTTCGCTTAAGCTTTATTTTTGGTTTCCTGAACTTCTAAACGGATAGCCTGGGCTAAGTTTTTCAAATCCTGCATACCTTTACGTATACGGGTGCCGGCTGCGCTGTTGCCTTTGTTATAAAATTTGTCTGCATCAGCTTCTAAAGCTGTCACTAAACTTTTTACTTCTTCGAATTTTTTCATTTTTAATTACTCCTATGGTTCTAAGGTTTTTAGTTTTAATTATCTAATTTAAAGGGTTTAACGAAATAAAAAAATTTTTAGAATAATAAAAAACAGCCTTCTAAAACGTTTTTTTTCCACATGTTATGGCTTTATAAACATATCACGCAACAACAACAAAATAAAATGCTGATATACAGGTTTTTAAAAAACAAACTTACACAAAAAAGCCCTTCAAACATATTTAAAGGGCTCTGTATAATTTTGATTGATCTTAAACGGTAGCGAAAAGATTTTCTTTATAATACCCGTTCTCTAATTTTTCAGCAACTTCGCTAAAAGCATCTAAAGTACGTTGTACGTCGTCCAGCGTGTGAACTGCTGTAGGAATTAAACGAAGTTCGATCATTCCCTTTGGAATTACCGGATAAACTACAATTGAGCAGAAGATGCTATAATTCTCGCGTAAATCGTAAGTAATTGCAGTCGCATCAGAAAGTTCACCTTTCAGGAATACCGGAGTAACTACTGAATCGGTAACACCTAAATCGAATCCGCGTTCGCGCAATCCTTTTTGAAGGGTCATTGCAATTTCCCAAAGTTTATCTTTTAATTCAGGTTTGCTTTTAAGCAATTCTAAGCGCTTTAATAAACCAATTACCATTGGCATAGGTAATGCTTTAGCAAAAGTCTGAGAACGCATATTATACCTTAAGAAATTGGTAATTTGTTCTGTTGAAGCAACGAATGCACCAATACCTGCCATTGATTTGGCGAATGTTCCAAAGTAAACGTCAATTCCTTCAATACAGTCCTGTGCTTCATGTGTACCGGCCCCGGTTTTACCCATGGTACCAAAACCATGCGCATCATCAACCAGTATACGGAAATTGAAATCTTTTTTAAGATCAACGATTTCCTTTAATTTGCCCTGAGCACCACTCATTCCGAAAACACCTTCTGTAATTAAAAGAATCCCACCACCAGTTTCTTCAACAAGTTTGGTGGCACGCTCCAATTGCTTACGGGCACTTTCAATATCATTATGTTTGTAAACAAAACGTTTACCCATATGCAAACGTAATCCATCTACAATACAGGCATGCGATTCTGCATCATATACCACCACATCGTTTCTGTCAACCAAAGTATCGATAATGGATACCATGCCCTGATAACCATAGTTTAATAGAAATGCATCGGGTTTACCTACAAATTCTGCAAGTTCCTGCTCCAGCTGTTCGTGATAGTTTGAGTTACCACTCATCATGCGGGCTCCCATAGGGTAAGCCATACCAAATTTTGCAGCTGCTTCTTCATCTGCTTTTCTAACTTCCGGGTGATTGGCTAAACCTAAGTAGTTGTTTAAACTCCAAACCAAATGCTCTTTTCCACGAAATTGCATATGAGGTGCAATTTCTCCCTCTAATTTTGGAAATGAGAAATACCCATGAGACCATTTCTGGTGTTGGCCAAGCGGCCCCATGTGCTTTGCTATCTTATCAAATATATCCAATGTATTATGTATTTTTTATAATGAAATTTTGCGAATTTAAGCTTTATTCGGCTTAAAATCAACCTAATGATCTTTTAGGCTTCGATTAAGGTTTTTAGTACTCCAATTTTATGCCAAAAAAGCCCCGATTTTACAACGGGGCTCTATAATTATATTTGGTTTGTTTTAATCAACGTTATCGTGCAGAAAAGAATTGTTAGGTCTGATCTCTGTACCACCGTCCTGGTCGTTGCTTAAAGTAAACCTGCTCACCTGCGATTCAGAAGAATGCTGAACCTGTTGCAACTGCATTTGCTTGCGTTTGTAGGCAGGTTCGTTTTCCAATTCCTGTAAACCATTGGTTGTACGCAATTTCATGCTCAAATCTTTTAAACGTAAAATACGTTCTTTAGATTTTTTCAATTGCTCTTCCATTGATTCGTCACTTTTGTCGTCATCTAATCCAACAACCGGCATTTCGATTTCTGGCTCAGGTTGTGGCATAGGTACTGACTGGGCTACTGGCGTTTCGAATACATAGTTGGTTTCTGCCAATTTAACTTCAAATTCAAATCCTGTTTCTTTGGCTTCTTCAACCTGAGGTTCTTCTTCAATTAAAGTATGGCGAACCACATTATTTTCCGGCTCCTGAAATTTTTGAGGTTCCGGCTTATTAAACATACCACCGAAAAGATCTGCCTGCGAAACTTCTTCCTTCGTTTTTAAAACAGGCTCATAAGATGGCGTTTTAGGTTGAATGAAAGAGTTTACTGGTTCAACGGGACGAACCAGCGGCGCTTCTTCTGGTGTTAAAAGTGATATTTTCTTTTTATTTTTTTCTTCATGTACGCGCTCTTCAGAGGTTTGGAAACCTGTTGCAATAATGGTTACAGAAAGTTTATCGCTTAAAGATTCGTCGGTACAGTTACCCCATATTAAGTCTGCTGATAAACCAGCTTTCTCCTGAATATAGTCGGTAATGATCGAAACCTCATCCATGGTTACCTCACGCAAACCAGAGCTGATGTTCAATAAAATATAACGGGCACCTTCGATTTCGTTATCTTTTAAAAGCGGTGAAGCCAAAGCACCTTCAACTGCCTGTAATGCACGGTCTTCGCCCTCAGCGGCAAAGCTACCCATAATGGCTACGCCACTATCTTTCATTACGGTACGCACATCCTTAAAATCCACATTGATATAACCTGGAACTGTAATGATTTCTGCGATACCCTTCGCAGCGGTTGTTAAAATATCATCGGCCTGGCCAAAGGCAGAACCTAAAGTTAAGTTTCCGAAGATCTCGCGCAGGCGATCGTTAGAGATCACCAGGTAAGAATCTACATATTTCTTCAACTCTTCCATTCCCTCGTCGGCCTGCAGTTTACGTCTTTTTCCTTCGAAAGAAAATGGTGTAGTAATGATAGCAACAGTTAAAATGTCAAGTTCTTTGGCTGCTTTCGCAATGATTGGAGAAGCCCCTGTTCCGGTACCACCACCCATTCCTGCTGTAATAAAAAGCATTTTGGTTGTACTACCTAACATGGCCTTAATATCATCTATATTTTCTATAGCTGAGTTTTTACCAACCTCAGGAATAGAACCAGCTCCCATTCCTTCGGTTAAACTAGCGCCTAATTGTACCTTGTTGGGTATAGGACTAGATTCCAAAGCCTGGGCATCTGTATTACAAATAATAAAATCCACACCAGTAATACCTGACAGGTACATATGGTTCACTGCGTTGCCGCCACCGCCCCCAACACCAATTACCTTGATGATTGACGACTTATCTTTTAACATTTCGAACTGCATATCTTTATGAATCAGTTGTTTAAAAATTTTTAAATTCTGTTCATTACTCAATGTAATATTAACACTTTTTCAACAGACGTTTTCCACAACTGTTAATAATGTGGAAAACTCATCTTTTGTGGAAAAGTTTTAGCTTTTTAAGTAATCTTCATCACTCACATTCATATCATCCTGAATGAAAGTTTTAGTTTTCGCCAGTAATTTATCGAACAAACCAGGTCCTCGTTTCTCTTTTTCTTTTGCTGTTTTTGGTTTTTCTACAAAAACACCAGGTTGTTTCATTTCTTCAATTAACTCTTCTGCTTTCTGGATTCCTTTGATCAGCAAACCTACACTAGTCGCATACATCGGGCTTTTCAGATCGTCGTAAATGGCTTTAGGCATATCTTCATATTTAGACAAGTGCTCGTTCGGGTAACCAATACGGCAATCTAAACCGGTTACATATTCAACCGCCTGAGATAAGTGTTTTAATAAAGCACCACCACCTGTAATTACAATACCACCAATCAGCTTTTTCTCATATCCGGAAGATTTGATCTCGTAATATACGTGTTCAATAATTTCTTCCATACGTGCCTGAATGACATAAGCCAGGTTTTTAACCGAAATTTCTTTTGGTTCGCGACCACGTAATCCCGGAACACAAATAATTTCGTTTTCTTTATTTTCCTCAGCCAATGCCGAACCAAAGCGTGTTTTTAACAACTCGGCCTGGTTACGCATTACAGAGCAACCTTCTCTGATATCTTCTGTAACACTATTGCCACCGAAAGGGATAACTGCTGTGTGACGGATAATACCTTCATGGAAAATGGCTATATCTGTAGTACCACCACCAATATCAACCAATGCAATGCCCGCTTCTTTTTCTTCCTCGCTCAACACCGATTCAGAAGAAGCTAATGGTTCAAGAATTAAATCCTGAGTTTGCAAACCTGCATTATTTACACATTTGATAATGTTTTTTACGGCCGTAACCTGACCAGAAATGATATGGAAGTTAGCTTCAAGGCGAACCCCCGCCATACCGATCGGATCTTTAATTCCTGGCTCATTATCGATGGTAAATTCTTGCGGCAATACATGGATGATCTCCTCACCCGGAGGCATTACCAGCTTAAACATATCATCAATCAACTTATCAATATCCCTTTTACCGATTTCGTTGTTTAATTCTCTTCTTGTTAAAATTCCTCTGTGCTGTAAGCTCTTAATATGCTGACCAGCAATACCCACATTTACCACTTGTATCTCTACATTGGATTGTCCGCTTGCTACTTCAACTGCCTGAGCAATACCCTGCACTGTTTTTTGAATGTTAGAAACCACTCCGCGTGTCACTCCCGCCGATTCTGCCTTGCCTATTCCTAAGATTTCTATCTTACCGTGTTGCGTTCTACGACCAACGATAACACAAATTTTTGTAGTACCGATATCCAATCCTACTACGATGGGCGACTGACTGGTAAATTTTGCCTTGTCCATATTCGTTAATTTTGCTGAGTTTTATACTGTTTTTCTAAGGCTCTGATTTCTTTTTCTCTTGCTGCTTTCTCTTTCTTTAATTGGGCCTCAGATTTTGCCGGCTTTGGCTGTGTTGTTACCGTTTGCTTCGGTTTATCTTTTTTATCCGCAGGTTTAGTTTCCTTTGGTTTTGCGGCTGGCGTAACCGCCGGCTTTTTGACTTCTGTTTTAACTGGCGTTGTTTTTTTCGGCTCTACCTTTTTAGGTTCAATCTTTCGAACCTCACTTTTTTTAAGCACTTCTTTTTCCTGTTGATCAGGCTCAGGGCGATCGTCCATTTCTGCCACAATTGTACTTTTGATTAATGAGTCGGTCACACTTCGTTGTATCCTCAAACTATCTGCCGCCGAAATTGTTTTCGCTTTTCTTCCTAATCCTGTCGAATCTCTTTTTTCGCAAACAATCTGGTTGGTATATTTAATGTTGATCGTTCTATAAGTATCCCATCCTACCTGTGGCATTGCTTTTTTATAAAACAATAACAGGTTTTTCATTTTCTTCTCAAGCGAATCAGCATCACCTAAAATAATCCGTTGATTACCGACTCTCGGGATCAGTTCAATATCGTTTTTCTGATCAACCACAATCTGTTCGATCTGTGAATCCCAAAGGGTATCTTTTTTAATGTATTGGGCAGTTTTATATAAATCTCGTGCCAGCTGGGTATGCAGACTATCAACACGACTACCAAAAACCTCAGTAATATGCCCTGTTGCCACCAGCACATTAGCGGTAAAGTTTGATGAAATAGGCATTTTCAACCCCTCGTTATCAATATAAAAATCCTGTCCGTTCTCGTTCAATATGCGAAGGATAGGCTGGCGCTGTTTTACTTCGATGTGCAACACCCCATCCATATCAACGTAAACTTTCGCAAATCCGATATACGGGTTAGACTGCAGTTTTTTCTCGATCTTATGTATATTGATATTTTCGAGGTTACGTCCTAAAAGCACACCCTGGTCTTCTTTTAAAATAGCGTCAATTTCTTCGCGTTCAATAAAATTATCTGCTCCAGGAATCAGAATCTTAACATCAGTACATTTAACAGTCTGTTTCTTCACATTGATAAAACTCAAAAGCACCACCACCCCTGCCAGGCTGATCAGCCAGGCAAAGCCAGTAAAAATTACGCTCCAGTTTATCCGTTTAAGCATTATTCAAAGTATTTTTAAGGGGTTCGATAATCGTATCGATATCTCCCGCGCCTACTGTTAAAATTAATTCAGGTTTTGTGTGCTCAACATGCTGAACTACAAAACCTTTTTCACATATTTTTTTATCTGCTAAAGTAATTTTATCCAATAAAAACTGTGCGTTTACCCCCTCAATCGGCAATTCTCTTGCCGGATAAATCTCCAGCAGTAGCAATTCATCAACAGTGCTTAAAACTTTTGCAAATTCATCGGCGAAATCTCGTGTCCGTGTGAATAAGTGCGGTTGAAAAATTACCGTTAATTTTTTATCTGGATACAATTGCCTCACAGCATCAAAACAAGCCCTCAGTTCTTCAGGATGATGCGCATAATCATCTATATAAATCTGATTGGAATTATTCACTATATATTCAAAGCGGCGTTTAACACCCTTAAAATTGGCAACCGCTTGTTTTACCTTTTCTGCATCGATTCCCAATTGCAGCGCAATAGCAATGGCAACCGTTGTATTTTCGACATTGTGCTTACCGGGAAGCATTAAACTGATATCTTTTATGCGCTGCGTGGCATCTGCATAATCGAACACAAACTTCGAACCTTCTACCCTTAAATTTTCTGCCTTTGCTGTAGCAGTTGAACTTGCAGCATAACTGATACTACTGTCCAAAGGCAATCCTTCATGTGCATAAAGTGTACCTTTGCCCTTGAGCTGCCCGGCAAATAACCTGAAAGATTCTTCGAGATGGCTTTTATCTCCGTAAATGTCCAAATGATCGGCATCCATAGAAGTAACAACAGCTACATCAGGGTGTAGCGTAAGAAACGAACGGTCATATTCATCAGCCTCTACCACTACCACATTATTTTCCCCAAAAAGCACATTACTGTTATAGTTACTGGTTATTCCACCTAAAAAAGCTGTACAATCGTATCCGGTATCCTTTAAAATATGTGCAACAATAGATGATGTTGTGGTTTTGCCATGTGTACCTGCAACCGCAATGCAGAACATTCCTTTACTAATAATCCCTAAAACTTCTGAACGTTTTTTAAGCGCAAAACCTTTATCTATAAAATGGTTTAAAATTTTCGAATCTTTCGGAATCGCTGGTGTATAAACTACAAGGGTATCATCCTGATGATCCAAAAATTCACCAGGCAACGAAGATACCTCATCCAGGTAGGTAATAAGAATGCCTTCACTCGTTAAGGTTTCGGTCAATTTAGTTTTGGTTTTATCGTAACCACAAACCACCTGTCCGCGTTTAGCAAAATAACGGGCAAGCGCACTCATGCCGATACCACCGATACCTACAAAGAAAACCCTGTTTATTTTACTTAATTCCATTTTTTTTAAGCTAAAAGCAGAAAGACTAAAGCTTAAAGCTGTCTTTCCACCGTTCTATTTTAAGTTTGAAGCGAAAGACCAAAGCTTAAAGCCTCCTCTCTATCTTCCAGTTATATTTTTTATTTTGTTTACTACTTATTTCTCCCTTTGGACTTTCAGCTTTAGTCTTTCCGCTTTATAAGTTTCAATACTTCATTCGCAATAATTTCATCTGCCTGTGGCAATGCCATCTTTGCCAGGTTTTGAGCTAACGTTTCGCAGTGCTCTTTATTCGTGAGCAATACCAATGCTTCCTTAACCAGGGTATCTTCCGCAGAGCGGTCGTTAATTAATATTGCTGCTCCATTTTTAACCAGGGCCATGGCGTTTTTGGTTTGATGGTCTTCTGCTACATTAGGCGAAGGCACCAAAATCACCGGTTTCTTAATTAAACAAAGTTCTGCTATGGTTCCCGCTCCTGCCCGGCTCACAATTACATCTGCTGCAGCATAAGCCAAATCCATTTTATTTAAAAACTCAAGAATCCGAACATTGGGGTGATAGTCTAAACCCAATCTCTCGATAATTCCTTTATAGTAATATTTACCTGTTTGCCAGATCACCTGTACATCTTGTGCAAGGATATCGGGCAAATGTTTTTCAATCGCTTTATTCAGTGTACCTGCGCCTAAACTTCCACCAGTAACCATAATGGTCTTTTTCAATGGATCCAGCTTTAACAATTCGGCACCCTGAAAATGTTTTCCTTTAATATCAACCACTTCCTGGCGAACAGGATTTCCTGTTTTCAAAATTCTATCAGCTGGAAAAAACTGATCCATGTCATCAAAAGCGACACAGATTTTCGAAGCCTTTTTGCCTAACCACTTATTGGTTATTCCTGCATAAGAATTCTGTTCCTGGATGAGGTAAGGAATTCCCTTCAAAGAAGCTGCGTACAATAACGGTCCTGAAGCATAACCACCAACACCAACTACAACATCGGGCTTAAAATCATTAATAATCTGTATAGCTTTACGCACACTTCCGATTACTTTGAGCGGGAGTGCCAGATTTTTAATAATCGAGCCACGTTGCATCCCACTAATGTTTAATCCTATAATTTTATATCCGGCTGCAGGAACTTTTTCCATTTCCATTCGGCCTAGTGCGCCCACAAACAAGATTTCACAGGTTGGCACCATGCGTTTTAGCGCATTGGCTATGGCTACGGCGGGAAAAATATGCCCACCGGTGCCACCACCTGATATGATAATTTTTGGGGAATTATTCATTTTAATTGTTTATCTATTTTTACCACTGAGTGCACTGAGTTCTCACAGAGGGCACTGAGCTTTTATTTTTTCTTTTAACCACAAAAAATACTCAGCCAAGCGCTTAAAATATTTCTTCGTGTTTCTCGGTGCTTTCCTCCGTGTCCTCTGTGGTTAAACCTTTTTTACTTTATTATTTTAAATAGATTGCTTCGTCATTATTCCTCGCAATGACGTTTAATCTTACGCCATCGCCGGAATCTCTCCAACGATCACTTTATTTTTTACTTTCTCTTTATCCTCTTTTGTAGATGCGCTTGCATTTTCCTCAACATCGCGGCTTACACTCAATATAATCCCAAAGGCCACACTGGTAAAAATCATCGATGTACCGCCCATGCTAACCAATGGAAGCGGAACCCCTGTTACCGGCCCCAGTCCTACAGCTACCGCCATATTTGCGAAAGCCTGAATGGTGAGACTGAAACTCAATCCGGCCGCCAGGAGCGCACCGAAGGCCTTGGGCGCCCGGGTTACGATTTTGATACATCGGTATAAAAGCACCAGGTATAGTATCATGATTACAATTCCTCCCACGGTTCCCCACTCTTCAATAATAATGGCGAAAATAAAATCGGAATACGGGTGTGGTAGGAAATTGCGTTGTGTACTATTACCTGGTCCTTTACCAAAAACACCACCAGTAGCCAGGGCAATTTTTGCCTGATCTGCCTGGAAAGTTTTGTCTGAATGCTGCATTTCGGGATGCATAAACGTATTGATACGCGACATGTAAGTTTTTCTCCTTGGTCCCAAAAAGAAAACGAACAACAGCAACACGAAGCCGCCTGCACAAACAATTGCGATCTGCTTAATACTAATCCTACCAATAATTAACAGCAATATACTTACACCAAACAGCATTAACGCTGTAGATAGGTTGGCCAGCGCGATTAAAACAAACACCACGCAAACCGAGCCCATAATTGGTATAAATGACTCTTTAACATTTTTAATATTTTCTTGCTTTTTAGTGAGCATCCTGGCCAAAAAGGTAATCAATGCGAGTTTAGCCAAATCGGAAGTTTGAAAGGTTAATCCGATTACGGGTATTTTAACCCACCTGGAAGCATCGTTCAAATTCGTTCCGAATATTAATGTATAGAACAATAACGGAATGGTTACAATCATCAGCACCTTCGAAATACCAGCGTAATAACGGTAATCCAGCAGGTGGGCGATATAAATCATGCCTATCCCCATCAACACAAAAATTAAATGTTTGGTAAGCAAAAGTTTTTCTACGGTTTCGCCTTTTTTATAGGCCAAGGTACCTGTTGCACTGTATACTGCCATTACAGATATAAGCGAAAGCAGGATGATGATCAACCAGATCCATCTATCGCCTTTTGTTTTATTAAGTAGTGCCTGCAACATCTATTGTACCTCCTTTATAATTCTCTAACTGCCGCTTTAAACTGGTTACCGCGGTCTTCGTAATTTTTAAACAAGTCAAAACTTGCACATGCAGGTGATAACAATACTGCGTCGCCACGTTTAGCCAGGTGAAAGGCAATCTGCGCTGCTTCATCAGCCGAAAAAGTATTTACAATTACTTCTACATCATCCTCAAAAGCATCGTGGATACGTTTGTTGTCCTTACCCAAACAAACGATAGCCTTAACCTTACTTTTAACCAGGTCTTTAAGCATATTGTAATCGTTTCCTTTATCAACACCACCCATAATCAGCACTACATCACTAGTCATACTTTCTAAAGCATACCATGTTGAGTTTACATTCGTGGCTTTACTATCGTTGATAAAATCGATCCCCGAAATTTTGGCCACATGCTCTAACCTGTGCTCAATATTTTTGAAATTGCCCATGCTCTCGCGGATGGTCTCATTTCTTAATTCTAAAACTTTAGACACAATGCCTGAGGCCATAGAATTGTAAATGTTGTGCTTGCCCTGTAAGGCTAAATCTGAAATAGACATGGTTAGTTGGTTATTTGGTTCTGTAAGGATATGTATCGTATTTTTTTCTAAATAAGCACCAATCGCTACTTTTTTAGTAATTGAAAAAGGAAAAGCTTTTGCTATCGGCTTAATCAGCGTAATGGCTTTTAAGCTCTCTTCGTCGTCTGCACAATAGATGAAAACATCATCTGCAGTTTGATTTTGAACAATGCGCATTTTAGATGCAGCATAATTCTCCAGTTTATAATCGTACCGATCTAAATGATCTGGGGTAATGTTGAGCAAAACCGCGATATCGGCTTTAAATTCGAACATATCATCAAGCATAAAGCTCGAGATTTCCAGCACATAATATTCGTAATCTTCTGTAGCCACCTGTGCGGCAAAACTCTGTCCGATGTTACCGGCCAAGCCTACATTTAACCCGGCATTTTTTAAGATGTGATAGGTTAACAGGCTCGTGGTTGATTTACCATTGGAACCTGTAATGCAGATGGTTTTGGCATGGGTATATCTTTTAGCAAATTCAATCTCTGAAATCACCGGAATACCTTGAGCTACCAGCTTTTTAACAATTGGCGCTGTAGACGGAATACCCGGACTTTTAATTACTTCCGTTGCATTCAGAATTAATTCTTCAGTATGCTTTTCAGATTCGAATGGTACGCAAAGCTTTTCTAACGCGGCTTTATATTTATCAGTAATTACACCGTAATCGGAAACAAATACCTCGAAACCTTTGGCCTGAGCCAATTTTGCGGCACCAACACCACTTTCGCCAGCACCAAGAATAACCACACGGCCCTGCCCGGTCATTGCTGACGTAGTATTGCTTGATGTGATATTATTCGTGCTCATTTTTTATTTTTTTTAGTATCAAGTAATGGGTATCGAGTATCAAGACAGGAATACCTCCACACTTTAACTTTTTTATTTTTCTCTCTTTTATCTTTCAGCTTTAGTCTTTCAGCTTTTCCCCTCAACCTTCAAACCTTCAACCTCAACCTACCTCAGTTTCAATGTTACAATGGTCATAATTGCAAGCATGATTCCTATAATCCAGAAGCGGGTTACAATTTTAGCTTCATGGTATCCTTTTTTCTGGTAATGGTGATGCAAAGGTGACATCAGGAAAATCCTTCGTCCTTCTCCAAATTTCTTCTTGGTATATTTAAAGTAGGAAACCTGCATAATTACCGACACCAGTTCTACCAGGAATATCCCACATAAAATCGGGATCAAAAGTTCTTTACGGATCATGAGTGCAAATGCGGCAATAATACCACCAATGGCTAAACTCCCGGTATCACCCATAAAAATCTGGGCAGGGTAAGAATTGTACCAAAGAAAACCTACACACGCACCAACAAAGGCTCCGGCAAAAATCATCAGCTCTGCCGAATTGGGGATGTACATGATGTTGAGGTAATCGGCCATGATCGTATTACCTGAAACATATGCCAGAATCCCAAGTGTAATGCCTATTACAGCAGAAGTACCTGTAGCAAGACCATCAATACCATCGGTAATATTAGCCCCATTTGAAACCGCTGTAATAATAAATACGGTAAAGATCAGGAATATAATAAACGCATATTTCTGATAATCGCCACCTAAAAACTTCAATACCTTGGCATAATCGAACTCATTGTTCTTATAAAAAGGCATATTGGTCTTTGAAGATTTTACATCCTGGGTATAATAAAAGGTTTCTCCTTTCTGGCGCAATACCATCGGAACCGTAGAAGTGCTTTTAACATTATCCTGCACGGTTTCTCTTACCACAATATTAGGGTGAAAATACATGGTTGTACCTACAATTAAGCCCAAACCTACCTGGCCAACTACTTTAAAGCGACCAGCTAAACCTTCCTTATTTTTTTTGAATACTTTAATGTAATCATCCAAAAACCCGATTGCACCCATCCAAATGGTGGTAATAATCATCAGGATGACGTAAATATTGGAAATATTGGCAAATAACAAGGTCGGAATAAGAATCCCCAGCAAAATAATGATACCACCCATAGTTGGCGTACCTTGTTTTTGCATCTGTCCTTCTAATCCTAAATTCCTTACCGTTTCTCCAACCTGTTTTTTATGCAGGTAATCTATCAACCTACGGCCATAAACGGTAGTAATGACCAACGATAAAATAATAGAGATAGATGCACGAAAAGTGATGTACTGAAACAACCTTAAACCAGGTATATCATAATGCTTATGCAGGTATTCGAATAATAAATATAACATTAGCTGATTGGTTTTAATTGTTCAAGTAAAATTTCTTTATCATCAAAATGGCTCCTTACACCATTAATTTCCTGGTATTTCTCATGTCCTTTACCAGCAACAAGAATAATATCTCCTGGTTGTGCTAAATGACAGGCTGTTTTTATCGCTTCTCTTCTATCTAAAATGGATAATGTTTTACGCTGATTGCTTGGCGAAACCCCAGCTTCCATATCGTTAATTATAGTCTGGGCATCTTCTGTTCGTGGATTATCAGAAGTTAGAATCACCTTATCACTCCAATCGCAGGCCACCTGGGCCATAATCGGACGTTTGGTTTTGTCGCGATCTCCACCGCAACCGATTACGGTAATGACCTGTTCTGTTCCTTTGCGGATATTGGCAATGGTACTCAACACATTCTGAACGGCATCTGGCGTATGGGCATAATCTACAATACCAATAATCTTATCGGCAGAAGTGATATAATCAAACCTTCCTTCAGCACCTGATAAACGGCTCAACAAGGTCAATACTTTTAGCTTATCCTGTTCCAGCAAAATTGCGGTTCCGTAAACAGCCAGTAAGTTATATGCATTAAAAGAGCCTACCAGTTTGAAGTAAACATCTTCATTATCGATATCCAGGTGTAAGCCACTGAACTGGTTTTCAATTATTTTTGCTTTGAAATCAGCCAGTTGTTTAAGAGCATAGGTTTTTTTATGTGCTTTGGTATTCTGCAGCATCACCATACCATTTTTATCATCGATATTGGTCAATGCAAATGCCGATTTAGGCAGCATATCAAAAAATGCCTTTTTAGCTTTCAGATAAGCATCAAAAGTTTTATGAAAATCTAAATGATCGTGTGTTAAATTCGAAAATACACCACCAGAAAAAGTTAATCCTTCGATCCGGTGTTGTGACACGGCATGCGAACTCACTTCCATAAAGCAAAAATCGCAGCCAGCATTTACCATATCCCTTAAAAGCTGGTTTAGGGCAATAGGATTCGGTGTAGTGTGCGTGGCAGGCACTACAGTATCATTGATATAATTCTCTACTGTTGATAAAAGCCCGGTTTTATAACCTAAATCTTTAAATAATTTAAAAAGAAGGGTAGCAATGGTGGTTTTTCCGTTTGTACCGGTAATACCAATCAGTTTTAAGTCTGCTGAAGGGTTTCCAAAATAATTACCGGCAATAATCCCTAAAGCAACTGACGTATTTTCTACTTTAATATAAGTAACCGTAAAGTCCTGGATTTCCGGCAAATTTTCGCAGATGATCACACCTGCGCCTTGCTGAATGGTTTGCTCAATAAACTGGTGTCCATCAGCCAAAGTTCCTACTATTGCAAAAAAGATATCATCTTTACCTACTTTACGCGAATCGAAATTCAGCGCACTGATTTCCCTATCGGTTTTACCAACCAATTCTTTAATCGTTACGCCGTAAAGTAAATCTTGTAATTGCATTTTTTTATTTTTTTTAGTATTAAGTAGTGAGTATCGAGTAGCAAGACCTTAAACCCTATACCTTTTACCTTACACCTTAATTCAACTCTATTTGTACACCCAATCCCTTACCCACCTTCGTTCCGGCAGCAATAGACTGGCTGATTACTTTTCCTGATCCAAAAACTTTGGTTTTTAAACCAGCGTTACCTAAAAGGTACAATGCATCTTTCAGTCCCATTCCTGCAACATTTGGCATTACACCTTTACGCTCGTTATTTTCCTGAAAAACTGTTCCCGCACTGGTATCAATAATATTGTAATACTCAGATTTTGAAGCAAAAAGCGGCTTAAATCCGAATGCCTTATATACTTTCTGAGTTGCTTTACTCTGTCCGGCTTTTGTTGGCGGTGTTCCGGTATTACCAACCAGGCGCGTAGGTACATCATTGTACATCTGCATATCGCTGGCATAAATACGGTCGGCAATTTCCCTGAACACCGGGCCTGAAACCGTAGCACCATAATAAGCACCTTTAGGATCATTGATAACAACGATCAACGAATACTTAGGTTTATCTGCCGGGAAATACCCAACAAAAGATGCCTGATATTGTTTATTGGCTTTATATCCCTTATTTGCATCAGCCACCTGGGCAGTACCTGTTTTACCCGCAATCGGATATAATGGATTGTAAACAACCTGCTTTCCACTGCCCTCAGTTACTACCCCTTCGAGCATTTTCTTGATTTTGCTAAGGGTAACATCCGAACAGATTTTATCATTGATCACCCTGGCCTTAAACTGTTCAATCGGATTGCCCAATCTTCTGATCTCTTTTACAAAAATTGGCGCCACCATTTTTCCATTGTTAGCCACCGCATTATACATCGTAAGCATTTTTAGCGGTGTCAACTGCATTTCATAACCATAAGCCATCTGTGGAAGGGTCATGTTTTTGTTCCAGCTTTTGTTCGTTTTAGGATTTTTAACTACCGGCATTGCCTCGCCAGGAATCTGTAAATCCATTTTTTGGTTCAGATGCCAATCATATAAGTGATCGGTAAATTTTATCGGATCGTTGCCATAATGCATATTGATCAGCTTGGCAATTGCTGCATTAGAAGACGTTTCAAAGGCTTTTTTTGCGGTAACTGTTTCAATTTTCGGGTGTGAATCCGTAATCAGCTTTCCAGGGATCTGATAGTAACCTGTCCCGATCATTGTATTGGTATCGATTAGCTTATCTTCCAAAAGCGCCATGTAAGAAGCCAGTTTAAAAGTTGAGCCAGGATCCTGGTTACCTGCAATGGCATAATTAAACTTTTCTTTATAAACCCCTTCTTCTACTTTAGAGAAATTGGCTACCGCACGGATTTCGCCCGTGGCCACTTCCATCAATATCACAGTACCATGATCGGCCTGCGATTTGATCAGTTGTTTTTCTAAAGCACTTTGTGCCAGATCCTGCATGTTTACATCAATGGTAGAGATAATATCAGCACCATCTTTTGGCGCTACCTCAGCCTCTTCGTTCACTGGAATGTAAACACCGCCTGCGATACGCTGCATCAATCTTTTTCCGGTTTCACCGTTGATATATTCTTTATATGCACCCTCTAAACCCACTCCGTTTTTAACATTTTCGTTTTTATAACCAATGGTACGGGCAGCCAGAGCCTGAAAAGGAAGAATCCGTTTGTTTTGCTGAACAGCGATTAAACCGCCACTGAACTTACCAATATTATATAAAGGAAAAGTTCTGATGGTTTTAAGATCAGCATAACCTACTTTACGGTGGATCAACAAATAACGCGCACTATCCTGACGGCCCTTGCGCAGATAACGTGCATATTCTTTAGCTGTTTTATCCTGAAAAATCTGCGATAATTTATATCCCAGCGAATCTACTTTTTCATTAAATACTTTATCATCAGCTATGCCACCGGCAAACATATCCATACGCAGTTCGTATTCCGGTATCGAAGTAGCCAGCAAACTCCCGTCGTTAGAATAAATATTCCCACGGGTAGCTTCCACATTTACATATCGTGTAGAAAGACTATCCGCCATAGCTTTCCATTTTTTCCCTTGCACATACTGCACCTGACCGAGGCGTAAAAACACCGCGAAAGCAAAAAGCACAATTAAGCCAAATGCCAGATATACACGAAGCAAGATGTTTGCTCTAATATTCATCGCTTTTAACAATTATTTTTTTTGGTGGTTCAATCAGTTCTTTTATACCAAGGGTATCTACCTTTTTAGCAACCTCCGTCAATTTACTCTTGAACATCAGGTCGGCTTTAAGGGATTTATACTCCCATCTTAATTCTTTTACTTCTTTATTTAATTTATCAATACGGCGTACATTGTTCACCGCAAAATGGCTATTGGCGATATAAATCATTCCTAAAAGGGCCAGAAAACACAAATAAGGCAAAGCATCAGTTGCCGCCTCTTTACTTACTAATCCATCATTAAAAAGCTTGCTGATAAATGAATTGCTATCCATTTTTTCTTCAGCAGTTTTTGGCCTTTTGGGCACAGCTTTTAACTCTGGTTCAGGCCCAACCTCTTCCTCTTCTATCTCTTCCCTAAACCTGTTCATATCTTTTCTGCAATTCTAAGTTTCGCACTGCGGGCCCTATTGTTTTGCGCAATCTCCTCATCAGTGGCAATTATCGCTTTGCGTGTAATTACATTAAATGGCTTTTGCTGATTCCCGAAGAAATCTTTTTCTACCTCTCCCTGAAATTTCCCTTTTGCCATAAAGTTTTTAACCGGCCTGTCCTCTAAAGAATGATATGACATCACCACCAAATGACCACCTGGCTTCAGCACATCAGCGGCCTGCATCAAAAAATCTTCAAGCACCTGAATTTCTGCATTCACCTCTATACGCAGCGCCTGAAAAACCTGCGCTAAATATTTATTTTCTTTTCCCTTCGGGATATAACCGGCAATAGCTGACTTCAAACTGTCGATATCAGTAAAAGGCTGTTCTAAACGCGAAGTCACAATAGCTCGCGCCAGAGATTTCGCATTTTTAACTTCCCCGTAAATCCCAAATATCTTATGCAGCTTATCTTCGGTATAGGTATTCAATATTTCAGCGGCTGTTAAATCGCGGTGCTGATCCATGCGCATATCCAGATCTGCATTATGACGGATGGAAAAACCACGTTGCGGCACATCAAACTGATGAGAGGAAACACCAAGATCAGCCAGAATACCATCAACCTGCTTAAAACCTTTTAAACGGAGATTATTTTTCAGAAAACCGAAGTTCTGGTCGATAAAAATAAAACGGGCATCAGCAGGAACATTTGCCTGAGCATCAGGATCCTGATCAAAGGCTATCAATCTTCCTTTTGGACCGAGATGTTTCAAAATCTCTTTCGAGTGACCACCACCACCAAAGGTTACATCAACATAAACCCCATCAGGCTTAATATTCAAGCCATCAATACACGGCTGCAACATTACGGGCACATGATAATTATTCGACATCAACCCCTCCTTTCTTTCCACCCATTACCTGTTCAGCGAGATTTGCAAAATTTTCAGGTACATCATCAAAAATATCTTCGTAAGATTTTTTATCCCAAACCTCAATACGATCTAACTGACAAGCCAACACAAGATCACTTCCTATACCCGCATAATCAACCAGCGATTTTGGCAAAAGCACACGACCAGCTGCATCAAGCGAAAGCTCAGTTGCACCCCTGGTAAACGAACGAATAAATTCTCTGTTGTTTTTTTCGTAGATGTTCAGTTTGCTTAGATCAGTAACGATGGCATCCCAAACTTTCTTTGGATAGATTACCAGGTTTTTCTCAAAACCTCGGTTAATGATCAACCCTTCTTTCTCAGATTCAGGCAATTGTTTCTTAAGCGCAGCAGGTACCATAAGGCGGCCCTTTGCGTCAAGTTTACAATCGAATTCTCCTAAAAGTTGGGTCATAGTGGTATCTACACTTTTTATCAATTGTAAAAGTAAATAGTTCTACCACTTTTTACCACTTTTTACCACAAAAAAGTTTTCCACATCTTTTTTGTTACAATAATGGTCAGCCAATATAGTGAGAATAAGCTTATCAGCACAATCAAAAAGCCATTAACAACTGATAATAAGCAGGTTAAAAATACATTATTTAAAAGTGTCAGGTCCGCCCAATTTTCACCATAAAACTTAAATAGCTTTAAAATCGAGCGGCTTAATACCTGATATTCTGGTGTAATATTCCTCAATTATCGTGTCTCAAAGATCACGACTCAAGCCAATTAAATAATGCCTGTCCTGGAAAATAAGCAAACTAAAATTGGGCAGTTGTTGGCCTGCCAATGTCTTCACGTCAATCTAAAGCACCTTATTTAGACTCATTAAATATAATTTGCACAATACCAATTAAAACGATTTCTTTGTGGGTATAAACCAACGTAACTTTTGCAAAGCTGTAAAACGCTCCAAAATGAAATCAGAACAGAATCCTAAAAAACTAAGCTGGGCAAAACACCAAAAGAGGTGGTTTGGTAAATGGCATCTTTATATTGGCATTATTGCCGGGGCAATTGTTGCTTTTATAGGCATTACAGGAAGCATACTTGTTTTTCAGGACGAGATTGACCGGGCTTTGAATCCAGATCTGTTTGAGGTGATTGCGCAAAAGCAAAAACTGCCCGTGGAAGAGATTTTGCCACTCATAAAAAAGAACTATCCTAAGCTAAAAATAGATTACCTGATGCTAAATAACTTCAAGAACCCCAATGAAGCTTATAGCGTAATCAATTTAAAAAGTAATGAAGAAACTTTTATTAATCCCTATACCGGAAAAATAGGTGGTAAAAGAATACATACCAGTTCTTTCATCCATGTGGTTACCGAACTGCACC
Source organism: Pedobacter sp. D749 (assembly GCF_019317285.1). Classification (NCBI taxonomy): domain Bacteria; kingdom Pseudomonadati; phylum Bacteroidota; class Sphingobacteriia; order Sphingobacteriales; family Sphingobacteriaceae; genus Pedobacter; species Pedobacter sp. D749. The sequence goes on along the minus strand of NZ_CP079218.1, from coordinate 454,226 downwards.
GGACTCTGCTGATTCCGGTTGCCGGACGATATATCTGCGGACTGGCTTCCCTTTGCCTTTTAATCCTGACCATCTCTGGTCTGCGTTTATGGATTCCAAAGAAATGGAAACAATTAAAATCGGTACTTACGGTAAGGTTTAGCGGATCATTTAAACGCCAAAACTATGATTGGCACAATTCACTGGGTTTTTACTCCTCACCTATTGTAGCAATATTGAGCCTTACTGGTTTCTCAATCACTTTTTCTACGCTTGTTATTCCGCTGTTATTTTTGCTTAGCGGAAAATCGCCGCAGGGTGTTGCCCAACTCCTGGGTGCTAAATCAGCATGGCACGCAGAAGCTACTTCATTGCCACTTACAGCTATTGTTCATGCAGCCAAGGAAAAAATGCCTAATGCTTACATTGGTGGTATTGCCTTCCCTGCAGATAAAATGGGTGCATATCGCCTCGACATGATGAGTGGAAATCTTCCGAGGGTTGGAAAACGGGAAATGTTGATTGTAGATCAATACACAGGCAAAACATTGTTAAACAGCCGTAAGGATTTCCCCAATGTCGGTAATGCTTACCTCAGCTGGTTAACACCTATCCACTACGGAAGCTTCGGTGGCAGGCCTACACAAATTATCGCCCTTATTGCCGGCCTAATGCCACTTGCGCTTTTTATTACAGGTTTTATAATCTGGTGGCCACGTTACAGGAAACAAAAGAGAGGCAAAAAGCATAAAACAAATGAAGCCAATTTAGAAGAGGGATTGGAAACACAGATAATTGAAAAAGAATTAAAACCAGCGAAAGTTAAAATGCCCCTCCCTAAATTGGGTAGCTATTTCCTGATCCAGTTTAAATCAGGATTAAAATATGCCATGATTATCCTATTAATCAGTTTTATTATGGGGGCACTCTATGGCCTTCCTTCGGGAATCATTATTCAGCCGGCCATTTTAGTTGTGGCGTTTAGCTGTGTGATGGTCTGTTTAAATTTCATCTGCGCCTTGTTATCTGAAATATTCAATATCCTGTTTTTACTCCCATTTAAAAAAGGCAGCCATAAGTTAACACGATATTTTGCATTATCAACGGCATTTTTGGTATGTTATTTAGCTGTTTATATGGTGCTGCTTAATACGGGATTAGAAGTTTTTTAGTATGAACGCTTAGACATTCTCTTGCAGTCAGTTGGTAACAGCTGACAACACCCCACGTCTGAAAACACATCGTGGCTATTTCTTATGTATAAAGTCTTTCAGTTGCTTTTCGAACTTGCCACTGGAGTAAGCTTCATCACTATTGATAATTTGGTACCGCTTTTATCTGACGTAACATTAACCAAAGTACAGGAAACCTTGGTTCTGGTAGCGGTTATTTTCGCTACAGTTTAAGCCTGATACTTTTACTGGCTGCCCGTTTTCCGTTTACCTCAACAGTAATGTCCCACCGGCCGATAAAATTCTTTGGGCTCAGCAACTACAGAATCCGATCAGATTCTGTAGTTGCAGCAAATGTTATGGCAGATATACCTGCCATAAGCATACAACCTAAACCAACCAACTTTTTTCTTGTGATGTAATTAACTTATTAAGCAGTTAAACACATTTGGTTAGCTAAAAATTCTCTTTGATTAATTGAATTTTAACAATTAATTGAATTGTAACAATATTTTTATAAATTACAGCAACAAAATTAAATATCGTCTTATCAACCTAAAAGTAAACAACCTAAAACTTGAGCATTTAAACACTTAACAATACAGAACTAAAACTAAACTATTCAAATTTGCACCTCCTAACTAATCATTGTTAAGAGTTCATAAAACGTTTTATGTTTTTTATTCAACAGTGCTAAAAATCATTTGATGCGGTTTGAATGCCTAAGGCTGGACATTTAATGGAGTAAACTAAAACTAAACTAACAAATTGTATGAAAATGAGTAACATTTATTCTGCTATCAATGCGCTAGAAATCAAAATTCCTAGCGCAACCAAAGGTCTGCGGAACCTAGCACTCGTAGCTGTAGCTGGTCTTTGCTTACAAAATGCAGCCAGGGGTGAAGGTACTGTAAGAAACAAAAACATCATTCCAATGGTAAACACTCCAAAAAGTGTTAGCTACAAACTAGCTAAAACGATCAATGGATTGGTAACTGATGAGACCGGGCTTCCACTCCCTGGTGCAACTGTGGTGGCTAAGGGAACCAGCGCTAAAACACTTACAGGAAATGACGGTAAGTTCGTGCTAAACATTCCTGATGAGGCCACAATTTTGGTGATTTCTTATGTCGGCATGGATTCGCAAGAGGTAAACATTAGTAATTTAACCAATGTAACAGTAAAGCTAAAACCTTCCGGTAATGCAAACTTAACAGAGGTGGTAGTTACCGCTTTGGGTGTAAAACGTGAGAAAAGAGCACTTACATTTGCTGCTCAGCAACTCGCTGGTCCAGAATTAACAAAAGCTGGCAGTCCCAATTTCATGGAAGCTCTAAGTGGCAAGGCTGCAGGTGTTGATGTGGGAATCAGTAACTCTGGTGTAGGAGGATCAACAAAAACAGTATTAAGGGGTTCTAAATCAATTGCGGGAAACAGCGAAGCTCTTTTTGTAATTGATGGTGTACCAGTTGTAAATAACAAAGGCGGGCAGCCGGGATCTTACGGAGGCACTGATGCAGGTGATGGTTTATCAGCGCTAAATCAGGATGATTTTGAATCGGTTACTATTTTAAGAGGCGCAAACGGTGCCATTTTATATGGAAGTCAGGGTGCAAATGGTGTGATTTTAATTAATACAAAAAAAGGTCAAAACGGCAAAATCGCAATTGCTTTAAATTCTATAACCAATTTCAGCAGTGCTGCTACATTACCAGAATTTCAGTTCAGTTATGGAGCTGATGCCGGAAATGATAGGAGTTGGTCTAAAACCAAAGGAAATTACCAGAGTAATTATATCGATGATTTTTTTCAGACCGGCGTGAATACGATTAATTCGGTATCTGTATCTGGAGGGAATGAAAGAACAACTACTTATTTTTCATACGGTAACAATTATGCAACAGGTATTGTACCAACCAGTACTTACAATAAGCATAATGTTACGTTAAGTCAGGAAACAAAGTTATTTGATGACAAACTTACTTTAAGCGGTAATGTAAGATTTTCTTACGAAAAGTCGAAGAACCGCCCTGGTGCGGGTTATTACAACAACCCAATAACAGGGTTATATCTATTTGCACGGGAAAGAAATTTTGATGATTACAAAAACAATTATCAAATTTTTGATGCTACCCGAAATCTGTTTAAACAAAACTGGTACTCCAGCGAGGAAAAACAAAACAACCCTTATTGGGAGTTGTATAACGACCCAAAACTTTCTACCAGCAACAGGGTAATTGCTACAGCAAAAGCATCGTATGCATTTTTACCACATTTTAAGTTTGATGTACGTGGTAACATTGATTATAATGACAGACTATTAGATTATCGTTATGCTGCAGGTGGAAACTCGGTAAGTGTAAGTTCTAACGGTACCTGGAATTACGCTAAATATAATGACAAAGCCTTATATGGCGATGCTATTTTAAGCTATGATAATACTTTTGGTAAATTAAGCTTGAGCAGTGTACTGGGCGCAAGCATCCAAGATTATACTTTTAACGATGGGATGACTTTTGGAAACGGTACAGTGCCGCTTCAGTACCCAAACTTTTTTAGTTTTGCAAACCTGCCATATAATCTGGTTATTAACCAAACTTACAGCAGAGTTCAGAAACAAGGCTTATTCGCTAATGCTTCATTGGGCTTTAAAGATATGATCTATGTTGATTTGGCTGGCCGAAACGACTATGCCTCTACACTAGCTACCACCGGAAATGACTCTTATTTTTACTATTCAGCTGGTTTATCGGCAATCATTAGCCAAATGGTAGCCATGCCTAAAGAAATCAATTTCTTAAAGGTAAGGGCATCTACATCTCAGGTAGGTAACGAGGTACCCTATAACATTGTAAACCCTGGTAACACCATAGGTGGTGCAGGCGGACCAGATGGCATAGGTGGGATTAACAGAAATACACAAACCCCATTTGCAACATTGGTGCCCGAAAAGATAATTAGTAATGAGATTGGTTTAGAAGGTCGTTTTCTAAATGATAGGTTAAGTTTTGATTTTACTTACTATAAAAATACCAGTACGAATCAATTTTTATCTTTAACAGCGCCTTCTGGTTCTGGTTATACTTTTTATTATGTAAATGCGGGTAAGGTAACGAACCAGGGTTTTGAGTTAACATTTGGTGGAGATCCTGTAAAAAATGATGACTTTAAATGGAACTCAACACTTAATTTATCGCGCAATAGAAATAAGATCGTAGAGCTTATCGCCGAAAACCCGGAATACCAGGTAGGTAGCAATGATGAAGGATTTAATTCAATCATTAAATCTGGAGGTTCTTTTAACGATTTGTATATTTTTAAACTTGCGCGTAATGCAGCTGGCCAAATCATATTGGATGCCGATGGAAAGCCAACCAGAACAGCAATACAAGAATATGTAGGAAATTTAAATCCTGATTTGATAACGGGTTGGAATAACACCTTTACATACAAAAACCTAAGTTTAAGTGCATTGGTATCTGCTAAGTTTGGTGGTGTTGCCTTTTCTAAAACCGAAGCTTTCTTAGACGCATACGGTGTAAGTAAAAGAACAGGCGATATTCGCGATGCTGGTACAACCATGCCTATTAATGCCATTAAAGGCAATACACCAGTTACATCAATCGATCCGGTAGATTACTACAACGTGATAGGTGACCGAAATGGAATTATGGAACCCTATGTGTTCTCACGTACTAATGTTCGTTTAGCACAAATATCATTAGCCTACAACATACCAATAAAAGGTTCGGCTATTAAATCTGCATCTGTTTCGTTAATTGGCCGTAACTTGTTCTTCTTCTACAAAAAAGCTCCATTTGATCCTGAGCAAGCAATGAGTACGAACAATAGTAATCAGGCAAATGACGTGTTTGCAGTTCCTGCTACACGTTCTTACGGTTTTAATCTTAAGTTGAACTTTTAATATATTAAAGTAATGAAAAAATTATGTTTAATGGTGCTTGCCTTGATTTTATTCAACTCCTGCACCAAAAATTTCGAAGAGATCAATACAAATCCCAATCAGATCACAGATAAGTTATTAGAGCAGGATTTCAATTTAGTGGGTTCTTCTTTTTCAGTAATGTTATTTAACCTGATGGGTCATCAAATTGAAGAAGATTTATGCTATGATAACTGGATGGGTTATATGGGTACACCAACGCCTTATGTTGGGAATGTAAATAATACAACCTATTACCTGCGCTGGATTGATGCCTATTGGAACCGGATATATGGTAGCGTAATGTCTCCGTCAAAACAGGTTATTGAGCTTGCTGTTGAAAAAAAATTACCCTTATTTGGCGATTGGGCTAAACTGGTTAGGATATTAGCGATATCTAAATTAACAGCTATACATGGCCCGGTAATTTACGCTAACTATGGAACTTCAGGTTTGGGTGCAATTAAATACGATAAAGAGTCTGATTTATATAATAATATGTTTACCCAGTTAGATCAGATTGAAACCAACTTGAAAGCAAACAGCACTTACACTGGCTTTACCAAATTTGACCCTAGTTATAAAGGCGACATTGCTTCATGGCTAAAATTGCTTAATTCAGTACGCTTCCGATTGGCCATGCGTTTGGTTAAGGTTAGTCCTACAATTGCCAAAACACAGGGTGAGAAAGCTTTAGCCGATGCAGCTGGATTGATTAGCACCAATGCCGAAAATTTTCTTTTGCCTTTAAATGGCAATGTTATGCCGGTTTCTATGATTAGTTTTGATTGGAACGACACACGCATGGGTGCAACAATGGAATCATTTATGGTTGGTTTAAAAGATGGCCGCGTGGCTAAATATTTTAATGAGGTGAGCGATGCATCATTGGTTACTGATCACCCTTCATATAAGTATAAAGGTATCCGCAGCGGAGCATTTATAAATGCCAAAGATGATAGAGTTCCATATTCTACCGTGAGTACGGATTTCAAATCAGTCCAAAAACGGAGAGGCTTCACCGCATCGGAAATTGCCTTTTTAAAAGCCGAAGCAGCATTAAGGGGTTGGGCAGGTGCTGGCGATGCCAAAACCAACTATGAAAATGGAGTACGCCTCTCCTTTGCCGATTGGGGAGCAGCAGGAGTAGATGCCTACCTGATTGATGCTACAAGCAAACCAATAAACTATATCGACCCAAAAGATAGCAGAAATAATTTTACCGCACTTTCTACCATTACTGTAGCTTGGAATGAAGGCGATTCTAATGAATTGAAACTGGAAAAAATTATTACACAAAAATACCTGGCCACTTTTACCAATACATTAGAGGCCTGGGTTGATTTTAGAAGAACAGGTTATCCTAAAATTCCACATGTTGCAAAAAATGACAGTAACCCGGATTGGGGAATTATAACAGCTGACCAATGGATAAAGCGACTGGTATTTGTACCTGCAGAAAGAACCGGAAATGCTTCAGCTGTTGCAGAGGCTTCGACATTTTTAAGCTCAGGTAAAGATGATATTGCATCACGCTTATGGTGGGATACCGGTACTACCAATAATTTTTAATATTTTGGAATAATAAACAACGAGGCCCTTGCAAATTGCTCTGCAAGGGCCTCGTTTATAAATATGATGGTATTTTATCCATTAATTGCTTTAACCCCCGGCAATTCTTTACCTTCCATGTATTCTAGTAAAGCACCACCGCCAGTAGAAACATAACTAACTTCATCTTCCATTCCGAATTTTGCAATGGCTGCAGCCGAATCGCCACCACCAATTAATGAGAATGCACCATTATCTTTAGTAGCCGCCACAACTGCTTCTGCTACAGCTTTAGTGCCTACCTGAAAGCTTTCCATTTCGAAAACACCCATCGGACCATTCCATAATAAAGTTTTGGAATTTTTGATTACTTCCTGGAATAATTCAACTGATTTCGGGCCGATATCTAATCCCATCCAGTCTGCAGGAATTTGCCCCGAGGTTACATCTTTTTTATCAGCATCATTGGCAAATTTATCTGCAATTACCGTATCCACAGGTAAAATCAGTTTTACACCTTTTGCTTTCGCTTTTTCAATTAGTTCTAAAGAAAGTTCTTGTTTATCAGCTTCCAATAACGAGGTGCCGATTTCTCCACCTTGTGCTTTGGCAAAAGTGTAAGCCATACCGCCACCAATAATCAGGTTATCTACCTTATCTAATAATTTCTCAATCAAAAGAATTTTATCAGATACTTTAGCGCCGCCCATAATTGCTGTAAAAGGTCTTTCTGCGTGGTTCAGGATTTTCTCTGCATTTTCCAATTCCGATGCCATTAAATAACCGAAGTATTTTGCATCCGGGAAAAACTGAGCGATAATTGAAGTTGAGGCATGCGCACGGTGAGCAGTACCAAAGGCATCGTTTACATAAACGTCGCCTAATTTTGATAATTTCTCTGCAAAGCCTACATCACCTTTTTCTTCTTCTTTGTAAAAACGAAGGTTTTCTAATAATAAAACTTCTCCCGATTTTAAATCAGCAGCCTGTTTAACTGCACTTTCGCCAATGCAATCGTCAGCAAACTTAACTTCTACACCAACAAGAGCAGATAAATCAGATAAGATGTGTTTTAAAGAATATTTATCCGTAGGGCCGTCTTTTGGGCGACCTAAGTGCGACATTAAAATAACGGCACCGCCATCTTTTAAAATTTTGCTGATGGTTGGTAATGCAGCCCTGATTCTTTTATCGTCTGTAATTTTAAATTCATCATCTAAAGGCACGTTAAAATCTACCCTGATTAATGCTTTTTTATCTTTAAAGTCAAACTGGTCAATGGTGTTCATGTTAATTATTTTTGATTTAAGTTTAATTTCATTTCGTAATGGAAACCGATGCCTGGGATATCAAATTCCGGCGACTCAGTAGTGAAACCGATTTTTTTATAAAAAGCTGCTGCTGTTGAGCGGGCGTTGCACCATAAATAATCGGTATTGTATTCTTTCAGGTAATCGATGGCAAAAGTAACGAGTGCAGCACCATAACCTTGCCCGCTGGCATCGGGATGTGTAGCCATACCACGGAGCTGGTAACCCTCCCCTTCTTCCGGGAAAAAATCGTTACGCATAAATGTGGCAATAGATTTTATTTCACCATCTTTTAAAAAACCCAGGTGAAAAGTATCGTAAGCCAGGTCGCCTTCAAAAACGCATGCTTCGAATGGCTTACCATTGCGTAAAACGAGGCTTCTTAAAGGTAGAACTTCTTCCGGAAGAATAAATTTGACCATATTTTTATCATCAGCTTATACCTAAATACATTGCTATAGGATGTACCGCAAACGTTTGCAAAGTTAATAAAGCAATTGAAACCCGATAATAATAATAGCCATAAAGTGCTAACATTTTGGATATAGAACCGATCTGATCAAACGGTTATCATTTAAAACAAGGGTAAAATGTACATATTATCAAACAGACCTTCCATTTACTTGTTGATGATATAGGATAGTGAATTTAAAGCAGAAAACGTGAAAGAAGAAAACATCAAAACAGCAGCCAGAATATTACTTGGCGCAGGATTAATTACTGCCGGAATTGGTCATCTGACCTTTGCGCGCAAACCTTTCCAGGCGCAAGTACCAGATTGGGTACCTTTGAAAAAAGACGATACTGTTGTTTATTCTGGTTTTGTTGAAATTGCATTGGGTACCGCATTAGTGCTTGCCCCGAAAAAACACGAAGCTTTAATAGGCAAAATTGCCGCAGGATTATTTGTTGGCGTATTCCCAGGGAATATTTCACAGTACACCCATAAACGCAGCGCATTTGGGCTTAATACTGATAGTAAGCGTTTTTTACGTCTGTTTTTTCAACCGGTATTGGTTTATTGGGCATTAAAATCAACGCAGAAAAGAAAGCTTATTTCTTAGATAAGGCATCGATTTTTCTGACCACATCGATTAAACGGCTGCTGTAACCGTATTCATTATCGTACCAGCCAACAACCTTAACCAGATCGCCGACAATTGAGGTTAACAGCGAATCGAATATACACGAATGTGGATTATCAATAATATCGATCGACACAATCGGATCTTCAGTGTACTCAATAATACCTTTCAATTCATTTTCGGCAGCGTATTTGAAAGCTGAATTAATTTCTTCGATGGTTGTTTTCTTCTTTAACAGACAGGTAAAATCGGTTAAAGATCCGTTTAAAACCGGAACCCTAATCCCTGCACCACCCAAACGCCCATCCAATTCGGGAAAAATATGTGTAATGGCTTTTGCTGCACCAGTTGTAGTTGGGATGATGGAAGATGAAGCTGCCCTTGCCCTACGCAGATCCTTATGGTTTGCATCATGCAGATTCTGATCGCCCGTCATGGAATGGATCGTAGTGATATAACCTTCTTCAACGCCCCAATTATCGTTTAAAATCTTAATCATGGGAGCAATATTATTGGTTGTACAACTCGCATTTGATAGTACAGCACTTGTTAAATCAATATGATCATCGTTTACCCCCAATACAACCATTGGAATATCATCGGCTGCCGGAGCGGAAATTAATACTTGTTTTGCACCCGATGCAATATGTTTTTCGGCTGATGATTTTGTGAGGTTTCTGCCCGTGCAATCAATGACCAAGTCAACGCGCAATGCAGACCATGGCAACTTATCAGCTGATGCAATGGTAAAAACCGGAATCAAAAGGTTATCAATTACAAGTGCATCAGGCTTTGCCGAAACGTTCCCTGCAAAAACACCATGAACACTATCATACTTAAACAAATGCGCCATTGTTTTCGCATCTGCAAGATCGTTAATGGCCACCACTTCATAGCCTTCAGCCAGTGCCAGGCGTAAAAATGTTCTTCCTATTCTACCAAAACCATTTATTGCCAGCCTCATGATATTAAAATTAGAGCGCAAAATTAGTATTTATTTATCAAAGCAAAGACCTGATCACATAAGATGATAAAAATGCAGTATACCAGTTTAGATTACCTATTGAGAGGCAAAAATTAAGAATTCAAAATGGCTAAAATAGCATTTATTTATTCTTCTTAAGGAACAGACTTAATGTTAGCATACTATTAAATACAATACAGATACCAATAATGATCAGGATTAAAACAAAATTTCCCAGGTTCTGCAATACAAGGGTAGCAGCAAGTACAAATATGTTAAGGCCAAGTGCAGAAATTACAATCCAGTTTGTTCTTATCCCCATATTTTCCAAACGGTGGTGGATATGGTTACGGTCGCCCTTAAAGGGAGAATGACCTTTTAATATCCGTACCGTAAATACCCTTAAAGAATCAAATATAGGCACAATCAGGATGGCAACAGCTATTGCCGGGGCTGAATAAAAAGCCGGTTTATTATCGCCTGTAAACTTATTTAGTTCGATAAACTTAATGGCCAATGCTGCAGAAATGAGTCCAATGATTAAAGCCCCTGTATCGCCCATAAATATTTTTGCAGGAAACCAGTTGTACTTTAAAAAGCCTGCGATTGCACCTGCCAATGCAAAGGCGATAAATGCATAAGACACCTGCCCCATTGAAGAAAACAAAACACCAAAAACCAGGCTTGTTAAAATGCCTATTCCACCTGCCAATCCATCTATGCCATCTATTAAGTTGAATGCATTGTTCAGGAAGATAATGAGCGCGATGGAAAAAAGGCTTCCCCAAAGAGGTGCCATATCGCCTATGCCCAGCACACCGTACAAACTTGTTAGACGGAAAGCTCCAAAAAACACAAGGATAAAGGCGACCACAATCTGCAATATAAATTTTGTACTGGTATTGGTGCCATGAACATCGTCTTTTAAGCCAAGTGCCGATAACACAATACACGATGCAATTAAAAAATTGGCCTCTTTAAAATTAATAATGGCAGAAAAAAGCAGGATACTCACTGTAAAACTACCTATAATAGCCAAGCCACCTAAACGTGAAATATTACGTTTATGGTTTTTACGATGAAGGTCGTTCTTATCAAAAAGGCCATACTTTAAAGAGGTATAAATCACACTCGGAATACTGATGATTACGATGGAAAAGGCCAGAATAAATATGGCTATGTAGAAATAATTTGTGTTGCTATTCAGTATATCTTCAAACAAAGCGGGATAACTTGGTAATACAAATATAAGCAATGTACGCTTAAAAAACTGGCTTTTACAATTGTTTAATATGATATAAATCAAATGAGATGTAGGATTATATCACGTTATTTGCTGACCAGACACCAGATCACCCGATAACTCCAAGAAAGGACGATAATCAGCAGAAATTTTATTACTATTAAGTTCTCTTTTCATTTATATTGATTTTTATGAAATAAATTAAGCTTTAGAATAACTATTCAACGTTTACAGTCCTGCTATATAAAAGATTAAAATTGATTGAGTTTACTTAGTTTTTTCCTGATTACTACAAAAAGCGGATATGGTACACGATTTCTTTTCAGGGCTTTATAATCATTCGCAAAGGCAGAGACCCTGCTCATTAAAGATTGATTGCTTACGCCGCCTGTGCGCATATTAACCATTAAAACAGGCAAATAAGCTGCCTCAATTTTATGAGTATAAAAGTAACGTAATATTAATTCGTAATCGGCAGCAGTGCCTAAATTCAAAGCATAATATCCATTTTTTTCAAACAATGCCCTTTTCAAATATAGCGTGGGGTGTGCGGGCATCCATCCTTTTTTAATATCTTCAAATGTGTTTTGGTATGATTTCCAGGTCCTGATCACTTTATGCGTTACAGGATGGATGTAATTAAGGTCACCATAAAGTCCATCTATTTCCGGCAGGCTGGTAAAGGTTTTGGCTACTGATGCCAGTACATCAGTACCAGCAAACAGGTCATCGGCATTTAAAATCCCAATTACCTCTCCGGTTGCGCGCTGAATCCCTTTATTGATTGCATCATATAAGCCATTATCTTTTTCTGAAATAAAATAATCAATGGCAGAATGGTTTTCCTGAATAATATCCAGTGTATTGTCTGTCGATCCGCCATCAATCACTATATATTCTATATCAGGATAGGTTTGTGCCATCACTGAATTAAAACACTCCTGCAAAAAGGTTTCTCCATTATAAACAACTGTGATGAGCGATATTTTCATTGTGACCAAATCAGGATTCTTCGGCTTTCTTAAAAGTAAAAACTGTGTAAAGATAAAGAATAGCTCTACATCTGCCGAATGGTTTCCTATCTACCCAGAGTAAAGATTATAGTCTATTTCTTCTTTTGATGAATACAAGGCCAAATAGGCCTCCCATTGCGCCTACAATCCAGAAATGGCTGTCCAGATCGCATTGCACCATGGTAAATGTACCTTGTGAACCATACCTGAATGAACCTAACAAACATATCTTGATACCTAATGCATCCACGCCTAACGTTCCGTCGCAAATAACACAAGAAGATCCTGTACTGCTTGGGGTCCAACTACAATAGTTAGCAGATAAAGGTGTTGAAGGAGAATTATTATATAATTGAGAAGAGCCTAACACTTCAAGCGAATTAGAAGTATAAACCCTGTTATAATAAGGCACTAAGCAACCTGTTGCGGAACCCTGGGCATACATATCAAAAGAAATTACGATAAGTATTACTAAAAAACAAAAGCCTCTCATGCATCATTTTAATGGTGATGCACGAATTTACTATGGTTCTAAACTAAAAACGCCGTTCGTTTTGTTCAATAACCTGAAGGCTATTATCGCTAAGGAGATGTATTAAAGCACTTTGCTTTAATACAAGAGAAATATTTTAATTTCTAAGATAATTTAATATTGCAGCTACCCAATAATGCTTTAACGTATTACTTTACTTCAGAAGTAAGATCAAAAAAACCAACTCCATACTTCCTGATGTAAAAGAAACCCCCACCCCCCATCAATGCCAATAGGATAACAGCATAATTATCGATAGGCAATGAATTGGTGCCACAATATGTAGAATTGTTCACACTATAAGTTGCTAAGTCACCTTGTAGATAACTTCCACCACTGGAAACATAACAAACTTCTCCAACCTGATTATATTCACCAAATTTACTATTAATAACGCCACAATGATATCCATTAGCCTCGGTATCATTGTATATTTCATAATTACTAGAATTGTTATTATAAATGTGATATAAACCATTACTGGTATTATTATTTGGCCCCCAATTATATGGATTACCATCTTTGCTATAAGAGAAATACAATCTGGCTGGTGAGCCTTGAATTACACAACCATAGTTGCGACCTGGATCTGATGCAAAAGTTTTTAACGAAATAATTAAAAAAAGTAAGAACGGGATGTAAAAATTATGTTTCAATTTATAAGGAATTAACTAAAAAAATAAGGGTGTAAATATTTTTCATAAAACAAACAATTCGTATTATTAAAACGACAAAAATAAGCTTAATTGAGTATTGAACAAAATGAATAACTACACTAAACAGATTGATATGACAATTGTAATCCTTTAAAAAAAATTGAAAAATTAAAAAAGATAGCCCTATTCTACATAGAGCGATAAAATGGCTTTAAACGATTAATTTCAGGCTAACAAGAACCTTGATTTTTATCAATAACAAAATATTTATTCAACAACCTTTTACCTCTATAAATTAGATAAACCAGGCCACTATATTAACAAGATTGGACAATGTAAATCGGATATTTTTATGATTATAAAGATGGGTTATCCCACATGATGAATGCTTTTGTTGTGCAGGTAAGGATTGAGATCATGACGCAATAAATGAAGAATACCCGCCTTTTTCTCAGTAATCCCGGACAAACCTCGATGTATTCTCTTCCAATAAATGTATTTAAAAACTAAATTTCAATAGATCCTGACACCAAATTTCTAAACATCAGGGCAATGATAAATTAATATCTATACCCCCAATAATATTTTAAAATTGACTAAAGTCAAAAAATCAAACGACCTAAAGATGATTTTTTGATTTAGAATTTAACAGATTAAAAAGATAAACTGTTATTTCTCCGCCACTTTCAAATCTTAAAGACAACTATTTTAAAAGTCGCTCCGCTTCTAAGTTGACTTTTTTTTAACGATTTTTAACCATATTTTCGCCCATTAGCCTTAAGCTTCCATTCAATATCCGATTTAAGATGATGATCCAGACAAAAGCAATTTTAAAATTTCTTTACGTTTTATTTTTCTGCATTACGCTTGCCAGTTGTGCTTCCAGAAAAGAGCATAGTTTATTTAACGCCCCAAGTGATGTCGTTACGGATACCATTAAACAAGTTTATGTGGTAAACGACCCGGGCATTAGTGATGCGTACTACAAAATAAAAGTAAATGATCAGTTGGCCATCAGAAATGTACAGAATAAAGAATTTGGGGCATCTCAATCTTCAAACAATGGTTTAAACGGTAATCAGAATATAGCTGGCGGCTCAATAAATAATATACTTTCCTATCCGGTAGATATTGATGGTAAAGTTAACCTTCCTGCGATTGGAAAAGTAGACGTATTAGGCCTAAGCAGAAGAGATGCTGCCATCAAAATTCAGGATTTATATGCAAAACAACTTCTTCGCGACCCCATTATCGAATTAAGTGTGGTAAACTTAAAGGTAACCTTATTGGGCGAATTCAGCAAACAAGGTAATTTTTTACTGGAGCGTGAAAACACGACACTCATTGACATTATTGGTGAAGCAGGGGGCATTAATAAAACGGCTGATCCTAAAACGCTTAAAATTATTCGCGGCGACAGAAGCCACCCCGAAATTATCTATGTAAACTTAAATGATATTAACAGCCTGGCCAGCAAAAAACTAATTCTTCAGAATAATGATATTATTGTACTCCAACAAACCAAAAGTTCGGCATTGAGCGAAAAGCTGACTAGTGTAAATAATATTGTACAACCGTTTCTCGTTGTAGTCAACCTGGCTGTATTAATCTTTACCCTAACCCGCTAATGGATAACACTAAACCAACAGAAGCTAGAAAGTTAGCCAGCCAAACCGTCAACTATTGGAAAATCCTGTTAATTTTTTTAAGCAGGTGGTATTGGGTTGCCGGAACGGTAATAATCAGTTTTGTACTTGCCTGGCTTTATGTGCGCAGCATTACTCCTATATATATTACTTCGGCTTCGCTAAAATTAGATAGTGATCAGCAGGAACAAATGGCTTCGCTGCCTGGCTCTCCGTTAAACTACCGGCCTTTTAATCAGATTCAGAATCAGATCCAAACTGAAGGCATCATTATGCGCTCAGAAGATGTAATTTTAAACGCTTTAAAGAACCTGGATTATAAAATCAGCTATTATTTAGAAGGAAGGGTACGATTTACTGAACTTTATCCGAAACAACCTTTTCAGGTTGATATTTTAACACAGGATTCTGTAAACTTCAGCAGGGCTACCTATAATGTTAAGCCCATTGACAACCGTACCTTCGAACTATCAAGCAGCGATGACAACAATAAAAATTTGAAGAAATACCGTTACGGTCAACCAATTAGCATGGGCAATATGGTATTCACGATTAAAACAGAAATACCATCAACAGGCAATTACAGTTTTAAATTCAACGGAATCAGAGATTTGTACGGTAGGGCTGCAGGAGGATTAAATGTATTCGAACAGGAAAAAAACACCAATATCATGGGGGTTACCCACACCGATAGTAATCCTGTTTTTTCTGCCAATGTATTAAACGAGATCATCAAACAATATGTAAAAAATGATGCAACACTTAAAAAAAGATCAGCCAAACAAACTATAGATTACTTGGATAGCCAGATTGCCTTTTTAGATGCACAAGTTAGCAAATCGGGCAATAAACTTTCTAGTTTTCAAAGCAGTAATAAACTCATCGACCCCAGTAGCGAAAGGCAACAGGGAAATTCGAAACTAAGCAACCTGGAAAACCAGATTGCCGAATTACAACTGCAAGAGCTTGCTATCCAGCAATTAGAAACCCAGGTAAAAAACAATAAGGATCGGATACAACAGCTTAACCTTAATTTGGAAGGCACCAATAATACGCTCTTAACTGGTTTAATTACGCAACTTAACGGGCTTATCGTTAACAGAGAAAATAAGTTACAGAGCTTTAACGCAGATGCGCAGCCCATCCTGGATATTAACAAGCAGATTAACGAAGTAAAACAAGCCATTGTAACTAATATTCGCTTATTACACGAACGTAATCAAAAAACCATCCGTTACATCAATGGGCAAATTGGCCAGGCTAACCAGACACTGGGCAGTATCCCCGCTAAACAAAATGACTTTGCGAAATTGCAGAGCAATTTTGATATTAATCAACGTATGTTTTCAATGTTGTTTGAGCGAAAACTCTCTGCTCAGATCAGTTCAGCAGCCGTAATTTCAGGCGCCACAATTATCAGCGTAGCACAACCTTCTTTTTTCCCGATTTCGCCAGTGCCTAAGAAAATTTATTCTTCTTATTTATTTATGGGTTTGTTTTCGGGCATTGGTTTAATTCTATTGGTTAGAATATTAAATCCCTATTTGTACGATATCGAAACAATTGAAGGATTGACGACAACCCCAATTATTGGCGTAATTTTAAAATATCCCAAGAAAGTTAGCCCTGGTGAAAGTGTTTTATCAATAGAGCGCCCAAAATCTATATTTGCCGAATCGGTCAGATCTGTGAGAACTAACCTGAGTTTTATGGCCAGCGACCAGGATACCAAGGTAATCTGTATCACTTCTGAAGTTTCTGGAGAAGGAAAATCGTTCGTAAGTTTAAATCTCGCAGGAACCTTATCCATTATAGACAAAAAGGTGATTTTGATTGCAGCAGATTTGCGAAAATCCAAACTCCATCATGCTTTTGACTCTGACAACCGTATTGGCTTAAGTAATTACTTGTCAAAACAGGCTGCTTTAACTGATATTATCTTTACAGATGAAAAGCATAATATTGACTATATTACTTCTGGTCCGGTGCCTCCAAATCCTTCAGAATTACTTCATCACAAATCGATGGAAATATTGATCGAAAAACTTAGGGAAAGTTATGAGTATATTATCATTGATACCGCTCCTGTAGGCCTGGTTTCAGATTCAATACCGCTCATTAGAAAAGCTGATATCAACCTCTTTATAATCCGTTCAGGTATTTCCAAATTCAGGGCTGCAACTATTCCTGACCGTTTATCAAAAGAGTATGGACTTAACAACATTGCGATTATCCTGAATTCATTTGGTGATGAGAAGTTACATGGAAACATTTATACCACTAACTATGCTCATGGCAATACCGGAACGTACTATTATTCGAACTATACCGGCTACGGAAAAAGCGGCTATTATGATGAGGAGAAGAACTGGTGGGAATTTTGGAAGAAAGGAAGCTAATGTTTGTAATAGAGGAAATAACAGATGATAGCAGGAATAATCGGCTTACACTCTAATTGGTTAATTGACAAAATGCAAACAGGGTTTAATCAAAATATGATATAGCTAATGATAGATCAAAATTATAGGTGGTATCCGGTTTATACGCGTTCGAGAGCAGAAAAAAAAGCGTGTGAAGAGTTGAGCAGAAAAGGAATCCAAACTTATTTACCTCTTAAAAAGACAGTTAAACAATGGAGCGACCGTAAAAAAATCGTACAAGAGCCCTTGATTAAGTCTTATCTATTTACGTATATTTCGGCAAAAGAATATTCAGAAGTTTTGATGACCAATGGTATTGCCAGATTTATTTATTTCTCTCACCAAATCGCTCATATCCCTGACCAGCAAATTCATGATCTTAAACTTTTACTCGCTACAGATGCGGATTTGGAACTCATTGATTATGATATTAAACCAGGTGAAAAGGTATTGATTAAAGCAGGGCCTTTCAAAGGTGTAATTGCCGAATTGGTATCGGCACATAATAAGCAGCGTATTATTTTACGTTTACAGAATATGGGCTATTCGATAAATATCAATACATCGATAGCTTTTGTTGAACCACTATAAGGAAAGACAATGGGAGGTGGAAGATGTGAGAGGGTACTATTTAATAATAAATTAAAATACTGATGCTTTAAGCGCAGTACAATATAAAAAACAAATAATCAGTTCATTTTTGAAAATAAAATGTGACTGAGGTGGCGAAGCTGTATCCGGTGCAGAATAAATAACCTGTTTTTTAAAATAAAAAGCCAATGTGTCGAATAGCAGGCATCATCAATAGCAAAAAATCGTTCGAACAAGTCAATCAACAGGTGAAGGCCATGTGCGATAGTATGCAGCATGGAGGCCCTGATGATCGAGGTATTTATGCTATTGACAAAATGCCATTATGTTTAGGTAACCGTAGGCTGGCTATTTTAGATTTGAGCTCAAGTGGGCACCAGCCAATGATAAGTCACAACGGAGACCTGGTCATTACGTATAATGGTGAAATTTATAATTATCGCCAAATCAGAACTGAATTAATTAATTTGGGTTATGTATTTAAAAGCCAAACAGACACTGAGGTAATCCTATATGCCTATCAACACTGGGGAGAAGCCGCATTTGAAAAACTAGACGGACTTTTTGCCTTCTGCATTTTTGACAAACGGAAACAATGTATCTATCTGGTCCGCGATCAAAACGGAATCAAACCCTTGTATTATCATTTTGATAAGGAAACTTTAACCTTTGCGTCAGAAGTAAAGGCTTTCAAACACGCCGATATCAACCAGGAAAATGATAACTGGCGAATTTACTACCTTGCTTTTGGTCATATCCCTGAACCTTATACCACACTAAAAGATGTGTTTAGCCTCGGTAAAGGTTGTTTTCTGAAATATAACATGCGAAGTGCTGAACACTTCATTCAATCTTATCATGAATTCGAAAGTTCTTCTAATATTAAAAACGAATCCCATGCCATAGAAAGAATCCGCGAACAACTTAGCCTTTCGATTAAGCAGCAGATGATTTCTGATGTTGATATTGGTGTACTGTTTAGTGGTGGTCTGGATTCGAGTATTATTACGATGCTGGCCAATCAATTCAACAACAAACAGTTACATAGTATTTCGGCAAATTTTAACGAAATAGACTTTTCCGAAAAAAAACAAAGGAATAGTTTGCTTCAAAAAATAAACGTCAAAAAGATCGAACAGCTGATTACCTACCGCGACTTCTTACAGCATTTTGAAACCATTCTAGCCGATATGGATCAACCCACAAATGACGGGATCAATACCTGGTTTGTATGTAAAACAGCTAAAGAACAAGGGATAAAAGTAGTGCTGTCAGGGTTAGGTGCCGACGAGCTTTTTGGAGGATACCCTTCTTTTGACCGGATTTATAAGATACAAGACTTAAATTGGTTAAGTAAAAGTGTTTTAAGAAACATGCGTTTCTCCAATAATACCAGGTTTAAAAGACTATACTACCTTAGTTTAAATTCTCCTATTGGCGAATATCTATGCTTGAGAGGCGTTTATTCACCCGATGTAATCGCTGAATTATTAGACATTGATATGACAGAGATTATCAATTGCCTGGAAAATATCCCTCTTCATCCTGCAATAAAGAGAACCAGTAACGAAACCCGTGCAAGTTGGTTTGAATTTAACATGTACATGCAAAACCAGTTATTAAAGGATACCGACTTTATGAGCATGAGCCATGGTGTTGAGGTGAGGGTTCCGTTTCTCGACCGTAATTTTGTAAATTTGGTTCTTTCCATTTCAACAGATATCAAGTTCAGTTACAAACAAAAAAAGAAACTTTTGGTAGAAGCATACAAGGAGGATTTGCCGACAGAAACATGGAAAAGATCGAAAATGGGTTTTACTTTCCCTTTTCAGGAGTGGATGAGAAAAAATCGCGATATTGCCGATCCATCACGATACCAAAATAAACGGGCAAAATCGCTCATAAAAAGTTTTGGAGAAAACAAACTACACTGGAGCTCAGCCCTGGCTTTATACCAAACTTACCATGTCAGTTAAAGTTTTATTTTTAACACTTAGAACTTTTAGTTTAACTGGCGGCATTGAAAAAGTATGCCGAAGTTTATCACGTGTTTTATACGACCTGAGCGAGGAGGAAATTGTTCAGTCTACCGTATACTCGATGTACGATAAAAATACTGACCGCGATTCGAGATACCTAAGCAAACACCAGTTCTATGGTTTTAACGGAAACAGGGAGCGATTCGTGCTGCAATCTTTTTTAAGTGGATTAAAAGCCAATGTGATTTTATTGAGCCATATCCACTTAATCAGCATCGTTTATTTCATCAGGAAAATACATCCCCATAAAAAGATATATTTATTGGCGCATGGCGTAGAAATTTGGAGAAAGTTACCCAACTCCAAGCTCAAAATATTAAACCAATTGGATAAAATTATATGTGTCAGTCATTTTACAGCAGGTAAAATTATGGAAATGCATCATATTCCCGAAGATCGCATTGAAATATTAAACAATTGTCTGGATCCTTTTTATCACCTGTCTACCGGGTTCGAAAAACCACAGCGTTTATTGGATCGATATCATTTAGATGATAAAAACTTAATTCTGTTCTCATTATCCAGGTTATCCTCTTCGGAAAAGTATAAAGGATACGACCACACTATTAAGCTATTTCCACAACTATTGGAAAAATACCCAAACCTGGTTTACCTGCTGGGTGGAAAATGGGATGTGGAGGAAAAGAATCGATTAGAAGATTTAATTGCAAAGAACCAGCTTCAAGAATATATCAGGATGGTAGGTTTTATTGATGAAACCGAACTTACTGAACACTTTTTACTGTCTGACATGTTTATCCTACCCAGTAAAAAAGAAGGCTTCGGCATTGTATTTATAGAGGCATTAGCCAGCGGCCTGAGGGTTATTGCAGGCAATAAAGATGGCAGTGTAGATGCACTTAAAGGCGGAACGCTTGGTATTTTAGTTGATCCTGATAATCAGGAAGAAATTTTAGCCAGTATCTGCAATTTATTAAGTCATAATCAAACCGACAACGAGAAAAAAAACCTTCAAAAAAAATGCATAGAGGCATTTGGATATGATCCTTATCTTCAATCGATAAAAAACTTGCTTTTAAATGGGACAATCAGTCCTGCATTCAAAATAAATCAGCAACAATAAAATTAATGGATAGCCCCAATATTTCTAAAGAAGAACAAAAGTGGACGATTGAGGCAAAATCATCTTTGCTCGATCTAAAGCTAAATGAGGTTTGGGCGTACCGGGATTTGTTGATACTATTGGTGAGAAGGGATTTCGTTTCTTTTTATAAACAGACTATTTTAGGCCCACTCTGGTTTTTTATTCAACCATTGTTTACCACTATCATCTTTACCTTTATATTTGGCAATTTAGCCGGCATATCAACAGATGGATTACCTAAACCGCTTTTTTATATGGCAGGCATTACCGCCTGGAACTATTTTGCAGATTGTTTAACCAAAACATCTTCTGTTTTCAGAGATAATGCAGGTATTTTTGGCAAAGTCTACTTCCCCAGATTAATTATGCCTTTGAGCATAGTAGTGAGTAACCTGGTTCGTTTTGGAGTACAGATGCTTCTGTTCCTCGTCTTAATGGCTTATTATTATTTCATCGGCGCCAGTTTCAACATCAGTTGGGCAATTTCCCTGTTTCCGGTTATTGTATTATTAATGGCTTTATTGGGTTTGGGGGCAGGCATGATCATTTCTGCGATGACAACAAAGTATAGGGATCTGGCTTTCCTGATTGGCTTTGGGGTACAGTTACTGATGTATGCTACCACAGTAATCTATCCCCTATCCGAAGCCATCAAAAAATACCCAACCTATGCCTGGATCATTAAATATAATCCCATGACCCCAATTATTGAAACTTTTAGGTATGGCTTTTTGGGCGAAGGGAGTTTTAGCTGGTTTAGTTTAGCTTACTCAATGATTGTTACATTAATCCTGCTTATTGTTGGTACTATAATTTTTAACAAAGTGGAACGGAATTTCGTTGATACAGTTTAGATGGGAAATGGAAGGTATAATATGAATAATGGAAAGCGTAATTTTAAGCATATTTTAAATGTCTGACATTGCGATAAAAGTAGAAAATTTAAGCAAAGCTTATCAGTTAGGACAGATTGGAACCGGAACGATCAGCCGCGATTTAGAGCGTTGGTACGCCCGTATTCGGGGCAAAGAAGATCCTTTTCTACGTATCGGTGAAAGCAATGATCAAAATACGAAAAGTGCGAGTGATGTAGTGTGGAGTTTAAAGGATATTAATTTTGAGATTGAACAAGGCGATGCTGTTGGCATTATTGGCCGAAATGGAGCTGGAAAAAGTACATTGCTCAAAATATTAAGTAAAGTAACCGCTCCTACTGCCGGCAAAATTTCGGGTAAAGGACGGATAGCGAGTTTACTTGAAGTTGGAACAGGCTTTCATCCCGAACTCAGTGGCCGTGAAAACATATTTCTCAATGGTGCTATTTTGGGTATGCGTAAAAAGGAAATACATCGCAAACTAGATGAAATTGTAGATTTTGCAGGGATAGAGCGTTATTTAGATACACCGGTAAAAAGGTATAGCTCCGGTATGTATGTTCGCCTGGCTTTTGCTGTTGCAGCACATTTAGAAAGCGAAATATTAATTGTAGATGAAGTATTAGCAGTAGGCGATGCTGAGTTTCAAAAGAAATGTTTAGGCAAAATGGGTGAGGTGAGTAAAGGAGAAGGCAGGACGGTACTTTTTGTGAGTCATAATATGGGTGCGGTAAAGCAACTTTGCAACAGTGGAATAGTACTTAAAAACGGTCTTGTGAGTTACAAGTCGGATGATATGTCTGAAGTTATTAATAAATACCTGACTACAGAAGATAGAGAATTGTCAAACAGCCTTAATATTGATGGCAAAAAATACAAAAATCAATATTTCATACCCTTGATGATAAATACTAAAAAAACTTCATATAGCCTGAAAGAAGAAGTTGAAATTTCTATTCTGGGAGAAGTTTTGGAACCTAATAGCTCGTTGCAAATAGGATTTTCCTTGTATGATGCTGATGGCAATAATCTATTATGGTCATTTCACACAGACACAATTACTCAAAATAACTTTCCAAAAGGCAAAATCAAACTCACAACGTCCATTACTCCTTATTTGTTGAACGAGGGAAAATACTACATTTCCCTAGGTGTTGCAATATTCAACCAGTTTTGGATTATAGATCCCGATAATAACAATGATAGAATATATTTTGAAATTAATGGCGGTTTTGATTTTTCAAACTTTTGGACGGAAAAGAGGCCAGGGATTCTCGCAAAAAAATTTAACTGGAAATTAGAAAAATGAAATGGGATCGATAACAATGGGGCCTGATAAAAGGCTTGTTAAATTTATAAAAGAAAAATATCAAATTACCAACTTTATAGAAACCGGCACCTACCAAGGCGGTACTACTGAATGGTCAGCTGATGTTTTCAAAAATGTATATTCAATTGAATTTTCTGAACATTGGTATAACTATACTAAAGAAAGACTAAAATCAAGGGAAAATGTAAATCTTTTATTTGGCGATACAAAAAGTATACTTCCAGATCTCCTTCCAAAAGTAAATAACGCCATTTTGTGGCTCGATGCACATTGGTGCGGTAACCATTCTTTTGGAGAAAAAGATCAATGCCCCTTATTAGTTGAGTTGGAAATCATTAACAGGTTTAAACATCTGTTCGACAAATTGTTCATCATGATTGATGATGCTCGTTTGTTTTTATCCCCACCTCATCATCCGCATGCGTTAACAGATTATCCTGATCTTGCTGAAATCATGCAAGCACTTACACCCGAACGTCAAATTTATGTATTCAACGATATTATACTGGCCGTTCCAAAATCCTACCAGCACGAATTTAGTATTCTGCTTCAAAACCTGGCTACAGAAGATTTAAATGTCGATGTAGTGCCAATGCCTTCAATCAAAAACCAAATTGTTAGAAAAATCAGGCATAAAATATCAACAATAATGACCCGGAAAAAATAAACTATTTCCTTAAAAAATCATAAAAGAAAAAATTGTTAAGAAAAATTAAAAATAAACTTCGTTATACTGCAGTAGGAAAGCTGTATGGTTATTTCACTTTAAGAAAATTGTTTAGAAAAAAAGTGGAAACTTTTAATTCAGACTTAGTTAATTTTCGACTGAGCGAAGGAAATACTAATCTCAGATTCGATCAAAATTACGATCATTATCCATTATTAGATGACCGAACATCAGTTACCGAAATTGAACCTCACTATACTTATCATCCTGCATGGGCAGCGAGAATTTTAGCGAAAACCCAACCTAAAAAACACGTCGATATTTCTTCAATCCTACACTTTAGCACCATAGTATCTGCATTTATACCCGTAGAATTTTATGATTACAGACCTGCGGAAATTAAGCTGGTGGGACTAGATACCAAACATGCCGATTTAACACAATTGCCATTCAGAAGTAATACGATCGACTCTTTATCTTGCATGCATACACTTGAGCATATTGGACTTGGAAGATATGGAGACGAAATTGATTATGATGGAGACCTCAAGGCAGTTAACGAATTGATTAGGGTATTGGCGGTTAATGGAAACTTACTTATAGTTACTCCGATTGGCAAAGCTAAAATAGCATTTAACGCACACCGGATTTACGCATATGATCAGATTATCTCTTACTTTTCAAAACTCGAACTTATTGAGTTTTCTCTGATCCCTGATAAATTTGAAAATATTGGTATGATTAGAAATGCCAGCAAAAAACAAGCAGATGAGCAAAATTGGGGCTGTGGCTGTTTTTGGTTTAAAAAATCTTTAAATGATCAGTATTAAATTACAAGGTAGATTAGGAAATCAGTTATTCCAGTATGCGTTTGCCTACGCTACCGCTAAAAAACTAAATTCGAAGTTTTATTTTGACAGGAGGCTGCAAGCTTTATTTATTCCCAAATATTTTGCACAAACAAAAGATATCTTCTATTACTTAGATCAAACGATATTTTCTTTAAAAGGGTTTGATGATTTTTTTTCAGTTTATCTCAAACAAAAATTTTATGCGTTGTTAAAAAAAATCCTAAATTATGAAGAAGTATATATATCAGATCAGTTGGAACCGCAGCTGGAGAGCTTAAAACTGAACGATCGGAAATTATTTACCGGCTTTTTCCAATCGGAGTATTATTTCGCTGACTTTAAAGAAGAAATAAAAGCGAAATTAGTTATTAAAGAAAAATATCAGACAGATTTTAGAAATATATTTAACGATTTGCCCCAAGGATACAAATATGTGGTTATACACGTTAGGCGATCGGACTATTTTCATTATGACATCCAATTACCAGCAGAATATTATCACAATGCAATTTCGGCCATTGAAAGCGAAAACAATTACTACATATTAATTAGCGACGATACAGATTTTTTAGAGTCCGAATTTGGATACCTGAATAAAAAATATATTTCCCGATCAACGGAAATTATCGATTTTCAGTTTTTAATGCAGGCAGATATTTGTATCATTTCCAATAGTACTTTTAGTTGGTGGGGGGCTTATTTAAATGTTAAAAATGCAACTGTGTATGCACCAAACAAATGGTTTCCAGATTATGGAAAAATAGAATCTCCTTGCAATATTTTATTAGATAACTGGAATCTCATCCCGGTCTAATGGTTTTGCATATTTACACAAATTAAAAAATGAAAACTGTTTCCGTTATTATTCCTACCTATAATAGAGATTTCTTCATAAAATTAACCCTGGAAAGCTTTGTAATACAAAACTATCCCAATATGCTCGAAATTATTGTAATTGATAATAACTCAACAGACAATACATTAGCGGTAGTAAAAGAATTGTCTGAAAAATATCCAATAATAAAATATTTCGAGGAACCAAGGCAAGGTGTTCATTATGCACGTAATTCGGCAATAAAATACGCAAAAGGTGAAGTATTATATTATACAGATGACGACATGATTGCGGAACCTGATTTGTTAACGAACCTGGTTCAAACTTTCGAACTGAATGATAAAATTGCAGTGGTAAGTGGACGGGTATTGCCAAAATGGGATATTCATCCTCCAGACTGGGTACTAAAATATTGCCTAAATTCTTACTTAAGCCTCAATTTAGATGAAACTCCTTTAATCATTTCCGATCAAATGATTAATATTTTTAGCTGTCATGAAGCAATTTTAAAAGAGGCAATAATAAAGGCCGGAGGCTTTAATCCAGAAAACACCAAAGGCGAATGGATAGGTGATGGAGAAACAGGGCTATCCATAAAACTTCTTGATCTGGGTTATCTGCAAGCATACAATGGTTTATCTGTCATTAACCATATTATTCCAAAAAGCAGAATGACGCAAAGTTATATAAATAAAAGATTCGCAAACCAGGCTAACTGCGATAGTTTTACAATTTACAGGGCTGCCAATGGGTTGAGCAATTCAAAACTATTCAATAACATTTTGAATAATTTTATTGCTGTCTTATATAAATCTTTAGCTACACCTTGGCACTTCATAAGAGCCAAAGATAATTGGAGAATTACAATGGCCCAGGCTTTTTACCACAAAAACCGCATTGCTTACGACATTAAGTTGATAACCAGACATCAAATGAGGAATCTTGTATTGAGAGATAACTGGATTGACCAAACCTAATTAAATGAAAGATAGTATAACGCGAAAGTGCACTACGTTCTTTATATTGGTAATCAACCGGAAACTGCATGTTTAGAGATTATAGCGTTAAAAGTTTATATATATATTATAGGCTTAATCATTGAAAAACAACATCCTAAATTATTCATTTATTTGAATGTACTCATCCCCAGAAATCTTAGTGAATATGCAGTAAATTGGACCGCATATCCTTATATTCAGATATGTAACAATACAGAAAAATAAGGATTAAAAATTTTGGTGGTATGAAACGATTACTTCTCCTAATGGAATTGATCATGTGAGGGATGATATTAACGAAAATTATGGTGAACTCCGGACCTCAGAACTTCCCAAAATTCAATACAGATTATATTATAACTGTTGATGCAGATTTTAAAGCATTAAACGCAGAACTTTAACTTCATCTACTGCTTACTTTACAAAACCCGGATAGTAAATTTATTTTAATCAAGCTTAACTATGATAGAAAGTGTTACCGTAAATGGACTATTACTCGCACTGATCATAAGGTCAAATTTCCATCGGGAAGGGATAACTTTCTTCACCCCGCAAGATTACTCTCAACAGCTTGGCTATATGAATAGGCCAAAAGGTTATATCATCGAGCCCCATGTACATAAATTGGTAGAGCGGAAGGTTACGCTTACTCAAGAGGTGCTATATGTTAAATCAGGCAAAGTACGTGTAGATTTTTATAATAATGACCAGGTTTATCTCGAAAGCAGAATAGTGGAAACGGGAGATGTAATTTTACTTTCGGCTGGTGGACACGGCTTTGAAATGTTAGAATCATCAGAGCTCATAGAAATTAAACAAGGTCCGTACTGTGGCGATGAAGACAAAGTGCGTTTCGACCATATTCCTAACAACATCAAATAATGAGCGAAAATTTTAGACTTTATAGTCAATATTACGACCTTCTTTATAAAGACAAAAACTATGAAGCAGAAGTTGATTATTTGGATGACCTGATTAAACAATATGGTTCTGATAGTAAAAAAATCCTAGAATTAGGTTCAGGAACAGGCAAACATGCAAACCTGCTATCAGCAAGAAGTTACCAGATTCTTGGTTTAGAGCGCAGTCAGGAGATGGTTGATATTGCGAATCGGTCAAAAGCAATTAATGTTGACTTTAAAGTAGCAGATATTACCAATTTCGAAATTGGCCAATTCTTTGATATTGCTTTGTCACTCTTTCACGTTATCAGTTATTTAACCAACAATCAAAGCTTAATTGATACATTTAAAAATGTACATCGTCATTTAAATTCGGGCGGTCTGTTTATTTTTGATGTTTGGCATAGTGTAGCAGTAAACTTTCAAGTTCCAGAAAAGCGAACCAAAATACTTCAGGATCAAAATATAGAAGTTACTAGAAATGCAAATCCAGTGATACATCACGAATTAAATATTGTTGAGGTCAATTATGATATTACAGTAAAAAACCTTAGCGACGGTTCGACTCATTTCTTTCAAGAGCAGCATCCAATGAGGCATTTCAGCAGACCAGAAATAGAACTACTAGCTTATGCAACAGGATTTAAACTTATTCACAGCGAAGAATTTCTAAGCAAGAATACGCCCACAGGCGACACCTGGGGCGTATGTTATATTTTAAAAAAATTATAATGCATCCGATACCCGTTAACACTCCCCTACTTAGAGGCAATGAATTAAAATACCTAACTGAGTGTATTGAAACAGGCTGGATCAGTAGTGAAGGGCCTTTTATTAATAAATTTGAGGAGCAGTTTAGTAAATATATTGGTAGTTCGTACGGAATTGCGGTTAGTAGTGGTTCTGCAGCCTTAGACATTGCCATGAAGGCCTTAAACATTGGCCGGGGAGACGAAGTAATTATGCCTACGTTTACTATTATCTCTCCAGCTCAATCTCTGGTTACTGCTGGTGCATTGCCAGTTTTAGTAGATAGTGATCCATTGACATGGAACATGGATGTTACACAGATAGAGGCTAAAATAACTTCCAGGACCAAAGCCATTTTAGTGGTGCATATTTATGGATTACCGGTGGATATGGATCCAATAATAGAAATAGCTAAAAAACATAAGCTCAAAATAATTGAAGATGCTGCCGAAATGCATGGACAAACCTACAAAGGTAAAATGTGTGGCAGTTTTGGCGATATCAGCATTTTTAGTTTTTATCCAAATAAACATATTACTACTGGCGAAGGTGGCATGTTATTAACCAATGATTGTGAGCTGGCTGAAAAATGTAAGAAACTAAGAAATCTTTGTTTTGAGCCAAATGGCCAACGATTCGTTCATTATGAACTTGGCTGGAATTACCGCATGACTAATCTTCAAGCAGCAGTGGGATTGGCACAATTAGAACAAATTACTTCTTTTCTAGAAATGAAAAAAGCTATGGGGAAAGCTTATCAGGTAGGATTAATGCCTTTAAAAAATAGGGCATACCAATTACCGTTGGCTAATACCCTTTATAGCGAGAATATTTATTGGGTATTTGGCTTAGTAGCACCAACGCAAGAGGAAAAAGAAAATATGATAAATTATCTAACTGATCAAAAAATTGGTACCCGTCCCTTCTTTTGGTGTATGCACGAACAGCCCGTATTTCAGAAAATGGGATTATTTAAAGGTGAAAAATATCCGATAGCAGAGAAATTATCAAGAAACGGTTTCTATTTACCAAGTGGTTTGGGCTTGAATACTGATGATCAGCAAATCGTAATTGAAATTGTTAATGGATAAACCCTTTAAAGTTGGTATTTGGATAAATGAAGATGATTTACCTGAAGTTGGTGGTGGATTCTCTTATACACAACGATTAGTACAGGCAATCAATGAAAAAAAAAATTCGGACAACCTGGAAGTTGTGTTTATTGGTTACAATTTGAAAGGACATTATAAAAAGAATAGCATTAATCTTAACAATCGAGAAAATTTCTTTTATAGAAAAATGTTGAATTTCTTCCATAAATATTTCTCGATAAATTTGAAGAATAAGTACCTTAAAAGAAACAATATTAATAATATTGATCAACTTAATAAAAGTGGAATAGAATTAATTTTCTACCCTAATCCTTATGTTCAAATAGCTAATTTCCCTTACATAATGACTTTATGGGATCTTGGCCACAAAAGCACATATTCATTTCCTGAGTTAAATGCTAATGATGAATATGAACAGAGAGATTATAGCCTCAATAAAACATTAAACAAAGCAATTTTTATCTGTTGCGAATCAAAAGCCGGAAAAGAGGAACTTGTAAAATATTATAACATTAACGAGCAGCAAATCCGAATCCTCCCCATGTTTCCAAGCATAATTGTTGAAAGTGTAATCTCCAGTGAGAAGCCTAAATGGATAAGCTTCGAAAGATTCTTTTTATATCCTGCACAATTTTGGCCTCATAAAAATCATTATAATCTTTTACTGGCTTTCCAAAAATTTATTCGTGAGAAACCTGATGTTAAACTCGTTCTAACGGGTAGCGACAAAGGCAATTTAAATTACATTTCCAAACTTATAGGAGATCTACGCATTGAAAAAAATGTTATAATTACAGGTTTTGTTCGTAACGAAAATTTGAAGTGGCTCTATTTACATTCAAATGGGTTAGTTTTCCCATCCTTTTTAGGCCCGACAAATATGCCTTTATTAGAAGCCTTTTATCTAGGTTGTAATATTGCCTGCTCACAACTTAATGGGCATGTAGAACTTTTAAGCCAAAATGCAATTTATTTCGATCCTCTTTCACCTGATTCGATAAAAAACAGCATGGATAAGCTATTAAAAATGAATAAAAAAACTGATAATGTTTTTTTTCAAATGGATTCTATTGTATCTAAACTCGAAGAAATTTTAGAAGACAGTATTTCTGTACGAAAAACTTGGGGACAAACCTATAATTGAAATATACTATCATAAACAAACAATCAAAGGTATTAAGTAAATTGATATGTCTGGTAAAATAATTGATTGGCCTAGAATATCCATCGTAACTCCTAGTTATAACCAGGGAAAATATATTGAAGAAACCATTTTATCAATTTTAAACCAGAATTATCCAAATTTGGAATATATAATTATCGATGGTGGGAGCGATGATGAGACATTGTCAATAATAAATAAATATAATGATAGATTATCTTATTGGATAAGCGAAAGGGATAATGGGCAGGCAGATGCTATAAACAAGGGATTAAAACTTTGCACGGGTCAAATATTTAATTGGATAAATAGCGATGACCTATTAGCCGAAGGAGCATTGAAAAATATCGCAATAAATTTTATCCAAAATCCAGATGCAAAAGTTATCGCTGGAGGTTGTGCGATTATAATAAGTAAAGAAATAGTCGAATATGAATATAATAAACAGGATTTAACATTCAAGGGATTAATTAGCGAGAAATCTAATTTTCAGCAACCTTCACAATGGTTAAATTTAAATGTAATAGACTGCAAAATCAACTCTAACTTACACTATTCCTTTGATTGGGATTTACTACTTCGTTTAAATCTCAAAGAAAATGATATTTTTTATACTAATAAATTACTCGCTTATTTTAGGCATCATCAAGAAAGTAAAACAAGTCTCTACGAATTAAAATTTAAAGAAGAAAAAATTCAAAGTGTTAAAGACTTTAGAAAGACTCACCTTAATAAATTTTTAAGCCTTTACCTCTATGAGATAAAATTTCTTGCTTATGTCGAAACGGTAAAACAAATTCAAAAAAAATCAGGCCTATTTTCTTTATTATTAAGGCATCCCAGCTTTTTATTTAGTAGATTTTATATTAGCTCACTCATAAAATCTACATTTAGAAATCCATTATATTGATATATGTCAAAAATTGAGATCTCCTTTATAATTTGTACCAGAAATAGATTGCCATTTTTAAGACTTACATTATCCAATCTTATTGACAATATTCAGGCTAATGAAGAAATTGTAGTAGTTGATGGGAATAGTACCGATGGTACACAAGATTATTTACAAGAGCTTTTCAATAACGGGCAAATCAATTATTATATTAGTGAAGTAGATAGGAATCAGGCACACGGATGGAATAAAGCGATGTTACTAGCAAAAGGCATAATTATTAAAAAAATAATTGATGACGATATTTTCGACTATAAATCTATAAGAAAATGTGCAAGGTATATGATCGATAATCCAAAGATTGACGTAATCATATCAAATGACCTAAGCGCTACATTAAGCAATTATAAAGAAATACAGAAACATAGCAGACTATTTCACTTTGATCAATGGAGAACGGGATTAAAACCCTCATTTACCTTTGGTGATGTGCATATGCTCATTAGACGCACAGCGCTTTCCTTCATTGGTTTATATAACACGGGATATATAATGATCGATTGGGAATATTCTCTACACATTAGCTATCTTCAAGCTAATATTACATATTACACAGGTTTTAATGCACTATCTGTTTATCACAACCAAAGTATATCTGCATTAAAGAATAAAAAAAATATTACTGACCAAGGAAATAGAGCATCTATTTTCTATGAATATGCCGGAGATGGAGCCGAAATTTCCCTATGGTCTAAAATCAAAATCGGTATTGGAAAATACTTCGATAAGCAAAAAAAAAATAAAATAGATAAATACACAGCAACAGATATTAAGCAAATAGCTGCTATTTATCAATACCTTCAATCTCAACTGGAAATGCAAAATCTCGATCCAGATTTTAGATTTATCCAAAAAGATGATTAGAATAGCTGTTTTCGTTGAGTTAAAGTCACATTCGTTATCTTAATTAAAACGATCTTGAAGATCTGTTGCCTAAATTAAAATCAATAAATTTTTAATATAAATATGGAAGATTTACCTTGGACTGGTGAACGTTTGGTTACCTATGTAGAAAACTACATCATGATTGAACATCTACACCGCTATAGTATTATTATGGATTTGGTAAGAGATAAAGTTGTGCTAGACATTGCGAGTGGCGAAGGATATGGAAGCAACTTGATATCTAATGTTGCGACCTTTACATATGGAGTAGACATCGACGAAGAATCGATAAAACATGCCAATACAAAATATCAAAAGAAAAATCTGAGCTACAAACATGGGGCGGCGGATCAGATTCCCTTAGAGGATGCTTCCGTTGATATAGTCGTAAGTTTCGAGACACTGGAGCACCATGATAAACATGAAGAAATGATGTCTGAGATTAAAAGAGTTTTAAAACCTGGTGGAGTTCTAGTAATGTCTACCCCTGAAAAAGTAATCCCAGAAAACAATCACTTTCATGTTAAGGAATTGACGAATATAGAATTTAAACATCTAATCTCTAGATATTTCAAAAATCAATCATTTTATTTTCAAAGGATAGTAATGGGTTCTTTGATTGTTCCTCAAGAAAAAGAATTTACTCTTTTTAGTTATCATGGTGGGACTTATGACGAAGTTTCGAGACATGATAACATGAAAGATGCAATCTATAATATTTGCATTGCATCTGACACCTCTCTACCAACAATTGGCAGTAGCTATTTTGAAGGTGAAAAGATATTGATTGATAGCTTGTTAAAGCCTTATCAAAATTCAAGACTATACAGACTGAGTAATTGGATAAAAAAGAAACTCAAATAAACATTCGATTAAAAAAATGATTTCTATAATTATTTGTTCAATCAGCAATGAATTTTACAATCAAGTATCTGCAAATATTAAAGCTACAATAGGTGTAGAGTACGAGCTTATTCAAATTGATAATAATATTAAAAATTATGGCATTTGCAAGGCGTATAACATAGGCGCTGCGCAAGCGAAGAGTTCTATGTTATGTTTCATGCATGAGGATATTCTGGTTAAATCGACAAATTGGGGGAAGGAAATTCTTGATTTTTTTGAACAAAACGAAAAGATTGGAGTAGTTGGTATTGCAGGTTCTACATTTAAATCAATAGTACCAAGCATATGGGCTCAAGGACTTTATCAAACAGATTATCTAAATCTTATACAACATTATAATACAGGTAAATCTCTCATTAATCCAGATTATCCTAGTAAGTGGAACCAGGTTAAAACATTGGATGGAGTTTTACTTTTCTGTCCTAAAAAGATTTGGGAAGAACATCCTTTCGATGAGAAGAATTTTGACAAATTCCATCTATATGATTTAGATTTCTGCACCCAGGTAGGTCAAAAATACAAAGTTTACGTATTTACCAACATGTTGATTGAGCACTTTTCTTCGGGACAGCTAAATAAAGAGTGGGTAGAATATTCGTTAAAATATGCCGATAAATGGAAACACTTACTACCACTTGGTAATCTCTCTAAAAAACAACAACATGATATAGAATGGCGCAACAGAAAGATTCTGTTTTTTCGAATGAATATCCTTGGTTATCCACCATTAAAAATTATAAAAGTATTTTTTTCTTATAAATTCCTGGTTAATACTTCTTTTTGGAAAGTTTTAAACTTTTGTATTAAACTTCTTGCTCATAAAATGGGTATAATTAAGGCTCCAAAATATTATTAATTGAAAAAAAAAATTTACATAAAGTGTCAAAACGGAATTAATCTTCAAACAGCAAAGAAAGAAATCTTTTCAGAATTACTCAATGAATTTGAGTTTATCCATTCCGAGAAACCCGATTTTATACTTTTTGGCCCATACGGAAATGATCTCCCGGCAAAAGGAGACTATACTAGAATTGGTTATTTCTGTGAGAACATTATTCCAGATTTGTCTGTTTGTGAATGGGCTTTCGGAATTCCGGAAGAGAAGGAAATCGGGGATTCACGATATAAGCGAATTCAATGGCATGGCCTTGACCCGCAAATTCTGATAAAAAGCGATAACGAGGACTTTGCCAAACTAATTAAATCAAAAACTAAATTTTGCAATTTCCTTTATTCAAATCCAGTAAAATATCGGGAGAGTTTCTTCAAACAATTGTCAACATACAAACACATAGACGCTCCAGGCAAATCAATGAATAATATGGCATCTATTGATGAACTGTATAAAGGGGATGTCTGGGAAAGAAAGCGTCAATTTCTAACACCATATAAGTTTACAATTGCTTTTGAAAATTATATGTACCCAGGGTACCAAACTGAAAAACTTTACGACACTATGCAAACAGGTAGTATACCTATCTACCTTGGCGACCCAAACATTGGGGAAATATTCAATACCAAAAGTTTCATAAATGCTTCAGAATATTTAAATTTTAAAGACAGTAGAATAATTAGTTTTTTGGAAAAAAAAGCACAGCAAAACTTTGTAGATATTCGTCCACAGTTTTACAAAAGCTTGCCAATAAGATTAAGACGAAAAGTTAAGAGCTGGGGCAGACAATTAAAAATGACACTACAAACCAATCAACTTGATTTCTCTCCATTAATTGATCGAATTATTGAAATTGATAACGACCCAGATTTGTATCTAGCTTATCTAAGAGAACCGTGGTTTAAAAACAACAGGGTTCCTGAAGATACAACAAACCATAAACGATGGTTAAAAATTTTTAATGGAGTTAGCCACTAAATTTAACTTTGGTATCCAATATTTAAGAGGTATTGCGGCAATTAGTGTTGTGCTTTGCCATTACAGTATGGCGCTCAGCCAACACCAAAGCCTGAAAAATTTATTCAACTATGGTCAGTTGGGGGTACAAGTCTTTTTTTTTATCAGCGGCTATGTTATTCTCCTTTCTATGCAGAAGTTAAATTATCGCACGACATTATTTCCTAAATTTATTTTGCGAAGATCTATACGGATAGATATTGTTTACATTACAGTAATTATATTAACACTAATGACATTTAGTTTATTATATAGATTTTCACTATTTAATGGTAAAGTTATCCCTTTTAATATTTTTCAGTTTTTAGCACATATCTTTTACTACATCCCTTTTACAAAGTATGAATATTATAACCACGTGTTTTGGACACTGTCTATAGAATTTCAATTTTATATTCTCATTGGGTTATTTTATTTCCTAAATAAATCTAAACATTACA
This sequence comes from Pedobacter sp. D749, assembly GCF_019317285.1. Taxonomy (NCBI): domain Bacteria; kingdom Pseudomonadati; phylum Bacteroidota; class Sphingobacteriia; order Sphingobacteriales; family Sphingobacteriaceae; genus Pedobacter; species Pedobacter sp. D749. The sequence goes on along the minus strand of NZ_CP079218.1, from coordinate 418,403 downwards.
AAGTCTGGTTTTTATGTATTCTTGGGTTAAGTTGTTTTTTAAATTTTACAAATGATTATTATCTTATAAATACCTACGCCCCATATTTTTCGATTGGAATGGCAACTTTTCAATACCAGTTTGGCCAAAACAAAATTTTCCTATTATTAATAGTCCTTTTTTTAGGAATGATTATATACTTAAGCGGATGGCTTTTAGGACTTCTTATATTACTTTCAATTCTGATAGTTTTGTATACCCATAAGAAAAATATTTATTTAAATTATCTAGGTAAAATATCTTACTCACTCTACCTTACACACCCATTAATTCTGGTTTATTCACATGGTATTATTAAAAGGCTGTGGCCTTCTTTACTTCATTTTGAAATTTGGATGTTGCTACTCCATGTAATAGTGGCTATAGCAGCTGCATCAATATTTTTTTTGATTGTTGAACGCCCATCAATAAAGCTGTCGAAAAAAATTAATTTCTCTGCTTGATGCCCCAACTTGTATCCATTATTATCCCCACCTTTAATTCAGCAAATTTTATAGAGGCATGTATAAAATCGGCTCTTAATCAATCTTATCCATATATCGAAGTCATTGTTGTAGATGATGGTTCTGAAGACAACTCTTTTGAACTTGCACAAAGGTATGTAAAGCTCGGGGTTAAAGTTTTCAAACAGATTAATAAAGGAGCCAGTGCAGCTAGAAACTTTGGGCTTAAACATGCTAACGGTACATACATTCAGTTTTTAGATGCAGACGATTTGTTGGCAGAGAATAAAATTGAATTGCAGATGCGCGAATTATTAAAACATCCCAACTCTATTTCTTTCGGCGACTGTATTAACTTTAAAATATCACCAACCGCTAAACATAATATTGTAAATAGCCATATCGCACGTAAAATTAAATTTATTGAAACTCCTAAAAATTTTATCAAAAAACTTTACGGAGTAATAGATAATCTTCCAGCTGGTATGGTAGAAATCCATTCTTGGTTATGTCCAAAAAACATTATTGAGAATGCAGGAAGATGGAATGAAACTTTAAGTGTTGATGATGATGGAGATTTTTTTCTTCGAGTGATTTTAAAGGCTAAAAAGGTAATATATGTTCCAGAAAGTTTAGTATACTACCGTAAGCATGAATTTGGAAGTCTTTCTAATGCTAATGGAAGAAAAAATATTGCTGCATCGATAAAAAGTGTAAACTGCAAAGCGGAGACTTTGATAGGCTATTATCCCAATGACATGGAATTTAAGACGATGATTTCTGATGCATTTTGGCAATTGGCTGTAAGGGCGTATCCGGAATTTAAAGACCTCAGTCAGACAAGTATTAAATATGCGCTTAAAATTCTTGGAGAAAAACGTATACCAAAACTTTATATTGGAAATCACTTTTTTGATTTTATAGCAAATCAACTACACTGGAAGCTGGCTCGAAACCTACAATACCTTAAACAAAAGTATATTTCGTAATTAATGATTGCAATAATAAGCTCTACACTAGTTCCTCCTGCAGCTACTTCGGAAACCAAATATCGAAACTTCATTTCTAATGACCAACGATTGAAACAGACTGAAGCAACGATTAATTCCCTAAAAGAATTTACCAATATTTATGTTTTTGACAATTCTTTTCCCTTTATATCAGAAAGGGAAAAAGATAGATTAAAACCAGCCAGGTTATGGTCAATAGATGTGTTTCCCTATCAAAATAAAGGTCTTTCAGAAATTTATTTGTTATTACTCGGGATTAGAAACCTACCGGATAACGTACCTATTTTCAAAATTTCTGGCAGATATATTTTGACTGAGCAATGGGATTTTAAAAATTTAAAAGATTTTGATTTTGTTGGAAAGTTCGATGGTCCAAAAACCATTTCTACCCGAGCTTATTACTTCAGGAACAAAAATATTCTTCACGAAGTTTTGATTTGCGCACTAAACTTTATGTATGCCTATTCTTCAAGAATTGTTGGTCCTACAAGCTTCATTAGAGTTTTAAAAAATGCAATAAATCTAAGCCCTGAAGATAATGTTTTTTGCCCAACAATCTCTATTGAACGTGCTATGGGCGAAGCTATACATGTGCTATCTCTAAATACCCAAAACCTTAAAAAGCTTTACATAGCAGGCATTTCAGGTAATCCTGATGACAAACTAAAAATGATCAATGAATAAATTGCATATTTTTTACGAAGAAATAGAAGCAGATAGGTGGATAAGATATGATCGTTATCCGCGTTCAATAATTAGAAGATTAATACGTGGAAAAGCACCAGTAAGCGGAGTAAAAAGATGGTTTGTAAATTTAATTCACGGTTTAGATGAAATTGGACATCCGTATGAAATTAATAACTACCAGGCATTAAGAAAGGACCCTACGAAATGGGCATTAGTAGTTGGAAGGCCACATGTAATAGACAAAATACCAACACACACCTCTATAATTTATGGTCCAGCATTACCGTCACATCCTACTGATTACGATTTCTGGGACGATAGCAACCTAAAACACCTTCTGGCACCATGTGAATGGATGAAAATACTCTATGAACGAGATTTACCGAATAAAAAAAACATATCAGTATGGCCAAGCGGTATTGAAACAGAAAAATGGATGCCAACAAAAAAAAAAATTGGAGATAGATCGAGAATTCTAGTCTATGATAAAATAAGATGGGATTATAATTATTTAGAATCTACCTTTTTAAAACCCATATTAAATGCTTTAGATCAAAAACAAATCACGATAGAATACATCAGATATGGTAATTATAAGGAGGATGAATACCATAAATTATTAAGTAAAGTTGATGGAATGATTTTTTTATGCGAGCATGAAACTCAAGGTTTTGCGTATCAACAAGCTTTATCCACAAACACTCCAATATTGGCTTGGGACAGAGGTGGCTTTTGGCAGGACCCTGACTATTTTCCAGATGTTGTAAGCTTTGAAGGGGTGAGTTCAGTACCATACTGGGATAAACGTTGCGGTGAGAAGTTTAAAAATTTAGAAGAATTTAATGATCGTTTAGATCTGTTTTTAACTGGTATTATACAAAGAAGATATACACCAAGAAGTTATATTGTAGAAAATTTAACGCTCAAATCGCAAGCTTTGGCATATGTTCAGCTCACCAATAGTATTATCGCCAGAACAATAAAATGAAAATCCTCTTAATAATGGATCCTGGCATTCCCGTCCCACCCCCACTTTATGGTGGGCACGAACGCCTTGTGTATATGTTTGCCGAAGAATATAAAAGACTGGGACATGAAGTTACGCTACTTGCTGGGCCAAATTCCAAAATTTCCGGCCAAACTATTGTCTTTGGCATTAATAATCTTAAACGTTCTAAATTCCAGAAGGTTAAAGAGCTTTTCAGTGTCTGGAAATACCTTTTTATACAAAGAAACCAATTTGATTTGATTCATAATTTTGGACGTCTCGCTTATTTATCACCAGTTCTAAATAGTCCTGTAAAAAAAATAATGACCTATGGGAGATCAGTAGCTCAAAAAGGGATTAAATTGGTTGTCGGTTTACCAAATAAAAATCTAATTTTCACTGCTTGCAGCAATTTTTGTGTTTCTACCGGAAATGTGGCAGGGGCTTGGAAAACAGTTTACAATGCTATCGATTTCTCCCAATATAGATTAGTAGAAAAGTTCGAGGAACATGCTCCACTAATGTTTTTAGGCAGGTTGGATCGGGTAAAAGGTCTCCATCATGCTATACAAGTAGCTTTAAAATCAAATCACAGATTGCTAGTCGGTGGTAATATTCCAGAAACGCCAGATAACTATAAATATTTTAAAGAAGAAATAGAGCCGTTATTTGATGGGAAACAGATTCTTTACCTTGGTGCGTTAAACGACATAGAAAAGAACAAATATCTAGGAAAAGCAAAGGCATTACTTGTTCCCATTGAGTGGGATGAACCTTTTGGGATGGTAATGGTTGAAGCGATGGCGTGTGGCACCCCGGTAATTGCTTTTAAAAGAGGATCAGTCCCTGAAGTAATTGAAGACGGTATTACAGGGTTTATAGTGAAAGATAAAAATGATATGATAGATGCCCTTTCTAAACTAAAAAATATTGATAGAACAAAATGTAGATATACGGCACTTAAGAGGTTTGATGTAAGCGTAATAACTAATGATTATCTTAAAATAGCTAGAGATGATATATAAAATGATAAGAAGGCTTATTCCGAACAGATTTGTAAATAATTTAAAAAACCAGTTTGGCGTTCCTAATCAAAAATCCAGTCTATTAAACTTAAAAAAGTTAGGATTTAATCCGGTAAACATACTGGATATCGGTGCATATGAGGGTAACTGGGCTTTAGAAATGAAATCAATATTCCCAAAATCAAATATATTGATGATTGAAGCTCAAGAAGCCAAAAGGGAAATTCTGCTAGAAAAATCTAAACTTATTAAAAATTCTTCTGTTGTGATTGCCCTACTAGGTGCCACAGAAAAAGAAGTTGAATTTAACATTTACGAAACTGCCAGTTCAGTATATAAAGAGGATAATAAAACTAATGCTAAAATATGATATATAAAATGATAAGAAGGCTTATTCCGAACAGATTTGTAAATAATTTAAAAAACAAGTTTGGCGTTCCTAATCAAAAATCCAGTCTATTAAACTTAAAAAAGTTAGGATTTAATCCGGTAAACATATTGGATATTGGTGCATATGAGGGTAACTGGGCTTTAGAAATGAAATCAATATTCCCAAAATCAAATATATTGATGATTGAAGCTCAAGAAGCCAAAAGGGAAATTCTGCTAGAAAAATCTAAACTTATTAAAAATTCTTCTGTTGTGATCGCCCTACTAGGTGCCACAGAAAAAGAAGTTGAATTTAACATTTACGAAACTGCCAGTTCAGTATATAAAGAGGATAATAAAACTAATGCTAAAATAAGCACCATAAAACTATCTTTACTAGATGATATTGTTGCAAAAAGCCATTTTGAAACCATTGATTTTATTAAACTTGATACTCAAGGTTATGAATTAGAAATACTAAAGGGGGCATCAAATGTGTTACAATCCGCCCAAATTGTATTAATGGAGGTTTCACTATTAGGTATATATAAAGATGCGCCTCTTGCACATGAAGTAATTCTATATATGAAAACCAAAGGTTTCGTTTTATATGATATCTGTTCGTTGATGAAAAGACCTTTCGATAACGCCCTATTCCAGGTTGACTTTTTATTTATGAAGGAAGATCATTCATTAAGGTCTTCAACACGTTGGTCTTGATGCAAAAAAAAATTGTTCTGGTTACTTCAGGTCAACCATCACTAAATCCGCGTCTTGTAAAAGAGGCTGATACTTTGGCTAATTGTGGCTATGATGTTACTGTTGTTTATTTATATTGGAATGATTGGGGAACAAAATTTGATAGTGATTTACTGCGAACTAAAAATTGGAAAGCAGTATGTGTAGGGGGCAATCCGCAGACAAAAAAGTGGCTCTATTGGAAAAGTAGGGTAAAACATAGACTTGCAAACCTAATAGCGTCTTTAGCTGGCTTTAAGTATATGCTTGGTGAATATTCGATTTCTAGAGGCACCTCAATTCTAATCAGTAAAACAAAAAAAATAAAGGCTGATTTATATATCGCCCATAATTTAGGAGCGATACCCGCCGCGGTAGCTGCAGCGAATTATAATAAAGCAAAATGCGGTTTTGATGCTGAAGATTTACATAGGTTTGAGATGAGTAATGATAAAACAAATTACGATGTAAGACTAAAAGCGTTTTTGGAAGAGAAATACTTTACTAAAACAAATTACATAACAACTAGCAGCCAAACTATTGCTAATCAATATAAAATATTCTTTCCTCACTTAAAATTTAAAACTATACTCAATACTTTTCCAAAACAGTTGCTTTCATTGCCTAATAGCTTAAATAGTCCCCTAAAACTTTTTTGGTTCTCACAAACAATAGGTATTTCAAGAGGAATACAAGATATATTCAGAGCAATAAAAATATTAGAAGAGCAGGAGATTGAACTCCATCTGCTAGGTAAAATTAATAATCAAACAAAATTAGACTTTGACCGCTTAATTAACAGCCTAAAATTTGACAAAAGACCAAAAATTTTCTTTCATGCCCCCCTTCCACCTCATTGTTTATTTGCTTTTGCAAATCAATTTCATATTGGTTTATGTTTAGAGCCGGCATTTTCAAAAAATAACGACTTAGCATTAAGCAACAAAATATTCACATACATTCAAGCTGGTTTAGCCATTATCGCGTCTGACACTTCCGGGCAGAAATGGCTGCTAGAAAATTACCCCGAAATGGGTTCGATTTATAAGAGAAATAATCCCAATCAATTGGCAATTCTTATTCAGAATTATCTTTCAAATCCAAAACTATTAAAAATGCATCAAGCTCAGGCTTTGGAATATGCTAACCATCAACTAAACTGGGAACAAGAGGAACAAAAATTTATAAAAATTATAACAGATACTATTGGTGAGTAAAAAACTTCTAATTATTTCACCTTATTTCCCACCTTGCAATGCAGCAGATATGCAGCGAATCAGAATGAGCTTGCCTTATTTTCAGAAGTATGGCTGGGAACCAGAAGTAGTTGTGGTTGAAGAAACCTATAGTGATATGATTACCGATCCTCTGCTTTTGACTTCTATTCCAAAAGAAATAAAAGTGCATAAAGTAAAAGCCTTTTCAAAAAAATGGACCAGCAAATTTGGATTAGGAAGCATTGCTTTAAGGTCATTATATTTTTATAGAAGAAAAGTAAACAAACTTTTAAAGAGCAACCATTTTGATTTAATCTACTTTTCAACAACTCAATTTCCCGTGTGTATTTTAGGCGCATTCTGGAAGAAAAAGTTCGGCATTCCTTATGTTATTGATATTCAAGACCCCTGGCATTCTGAGTACTATCAAGATAAGCCAAAGTCTCAACATCCAAAAAAACATTGGTTCTCTTATCGGTTAAATAAATATTTAGAACCTATAGCCATGCGAAATGTAGATGGCTTAATCGGTGTCTCTGAAGCATACATTAATACATTAAAAACCAGATATCCTAATTTAGTGCACAACCCCTGCAGCATTATAACATTTGGCGCACATGAACCAGATTTTGACATTGCAGAACAAAATTTATGCTTATCTGAATCTGTTTACAATACGGATAATGGAAAAATTAATCTGGTTTATGTTGGCCGTGGCGGCTTTGATATGCAACAATCAGTGAGTTTATTATTAAAAGTTTTTAAAAAAGGAATAGATCAGGATGTTGATGCATTTAAAAACGTACATTTCCATTTTATTGGAACCAGTTATGCACCAAATGGAAGTGGTATTCCAACACTTATGCCAATTGCAAACCAACTAGGTCTTGCAAACTATGTTTCGGAATATACAGATCGAATTGGTTTTTATCAAAGTATAAATCACTTACTCCGCGCTGATGGTTTAATTGTTGCCGGATCAAATGACCCCGCTTATACTGCTTCTAAGCTTTATCCTTACATTTTAGCAAAAAAAAACATATTAGCAATTTTACACCCCAAAAGCAGCGCGGCTCAAATAATTGAAGAATGTAATGCTGGCTTTTTAACCACATTGGATAGTGATATAGACCAGGCATTTGTTGTGTTTAAATTGTATTTTAATAATGTAAAACTGAAGGCTCACCCATTAACCAATTGGCAAGAGTTTGAGAAGTATAGGTCAGATGATCTGACAAAAAAACAAATTGACCTTTTTAACAGCATACTATCAAATAACTAGGTTGATAAAACCAGCCAGCATACTACCTACCCCATCCAATATTACGCTCCGGTTTTTAAGCTCTTGAAAAAACCTCAGCAAGAGTTAGCAGAAACCTGGGGCTTAGCCATAAATGAGGCCATGGCAGCAGATAAAGCAGTTTTGGTTCACAAAGTTGGCTACGCTATAGATTTTGTTAATCAGCCATTAAATGTTCTGCAAGATCTCATGCAAAAATTAGGAAAACTGACAGAAAGTAAAGAAAAAATTAACAAAAATTGGAATTCAATCCCAATGTATTATTCAAAACTGGTCATTCGAAAAACAGGTGAAACAATTATAGACACTATTTGATAATAATGATGCAAAATAGCAACCCTACGAAACTTATTCTAACATTGTACCTTCCCGTTTTGGTTTCATATTCATTAATCAATAGTCCAATCATATCTTATTTTATGGCTTGGTTTGGTTCACTTTTCATCTTCTATACCACCATATTATCTCCGGTAGCCATTATTAACCAAGACTTGCCCATCCATAAGCAGATTATGCGCCCCTTATTCCTCACGCAGCTCATATTTGCAGGTTTTATGTGTACTACATCTATATTTTATTTTATGGATCATTTGGGTTACAGATATTTAACGGAGATTAATTATGGCGCACAATTTAAAGAAAATGAACAAACAGCAATCATCGCCAGTTGCCAGCGAATTAGTTTATTGGCTCATGCGGCATTGGTTACGGGCATGCTTTTAGTCCAAAAGCAGCATATCATGATTAAAAGTATAAAAACCTTTGAAGATGATGATTTTTTAATCTGGCTCAGCATTATTGTTTTTGGAATTGGTTCATTAGCACAACGTTTTTCAGGTCTTAGCCAGATCGCCTTACCACTTACTTTGGTCGGAATCTCTTGTGCAGCAGTTTTATTTGTTAAAGGTTTCAAAATCAAAAACATTAAATACCTGGGTATAGGTGCCACAATTTTCTTTCTTAACTTTTTACATGCATCATTATCTGGCTATAAGGAACCAATTATTATCAATATCATTGTAATTGCTTGTGTATTCTTTCCCTATTACAAGAAGTTAATCCTTTATTTGGCCATTCCTATGGCTTACGTATTGCTTTACTTTTTGCCTACCTATAATAATACCGTTCGGCAAAGCTGGAGTGGTGATGTTAGCGCAGAAGAAGCACAGAGTGAGGCTTTCGAAAATCTGAGTGCTAAAAATAAAGAAAAAATTGAAGATACGAACTGGGGCTTTCTTACCAGAAGGTTAAGTGAAATAGAAATGTTCACACAATTTGTCTATTATGTTCCCAGCCATCATCCTTATTATGATTGGGAAATAGTAGAAAATTCTTTGGAAGGACTCATCCCCAGGATTTTTTGGTCAGAGAAACCCAATATGGAAACCGTTTCGATGCAGCGGGTTTACGATGCAGGGGTGGCACATCAAACGTCGACAGTTTCTGCTAAAACCCGGCCTGTTGTTGATGCTTATTTAAGCTTTGGTATCTCTGGGGTTTTCTTTTTTATGTTGTTATACGGAATGCTGGTACAACACCTGTCAGATAAAGCTGAGGAGATATTTGGCGGTTACGAACTAGGTTGCGTAATTATGTTTAACAGTATTTTTCAAGGACTTTGGCGGGGAAATAACTTCGAATTCATGTTCAATAATATTTTTTGGGGTTATGTAATTATGTGGTTCCTATTTTATCTACTCAGGACGATAAAGGTATTAAATCCCAAATTTTGACTAATTTTAACAAATGAAAATTATCCATATTACAGCCTCCTATAAACCCGCTTATGTATACGGTGGACCTATACAAAGTGTAGCGAAGTTATGTGAGGCGTTAACAGTCTTTAGCGATAGGCGGATAGCGGCTGGGGAAGATAAGACTGCTATACATCAACTAAAGGTATTAACTACAACTGCCAATGGAACTGAAGAACTACAGGTAAATACTGATACACCTATTTTAATTGATAACGTAGCAGTAAGCTATTTTAAACGCTGGACAAAAGATCACAGTCACTTTTCTCCTCAACTGTTACTTAAATTGAGGAAAGAAATCCTTCAAAGTCAAAACTCCAACCTCATTATCCACATCCATTCCTGGTGGAATTTAGTTTCGGTTTTGAGCTGTTTAGTTGCCAAATGGTATAAAATACCTGTAGTTTTGTCTCCCAGGGGAATGCTTACCACCTATACGTTTGGTAACCGGAATTCATTTTTTAAGAGATGCATTCATAAAGTAATGGGCAATCAGTTATTAAAATATTGCCATATCCATGCTACGAGCAATCAGGAAAAAAGAGACGTATCAGCAATTGTAACGCCAAAAAGCATCAGGATAGTCTCTAACCTGGTTAAGTTACCGTCAAAAGAATTAACTATTGAAAACGAAATATCAGACAATAAAAATCAAAAAAACTTTTTTAAAATCATTTTTCTTTCACGCATTGAAGAAAAGAAAGGCCTCGAATTATTGTTTGAGGCTTTATCCCTAATTAATTTCCCATGGCAGTTAACCATTGGCGGTACTGGGAATGATGATTATATGCGAAGTTTAAAAGAAAAAGCTGAAAACCTGAAACTTAACGATCGGATTATTTGGCTTGGACTGGTGAGTAATGAGAACAAGTTTAATTTAATGGCAGAGCATGATTTAACTGCGCTCACCTCTTACAACGAGAATTTCGCTAACGTAATTGTTGAAAGTTTAGGTGTAGGCACCCCTGTATTGATCAGTAAATTTGTTGGCCTGGCTGATTATGTTGCAGATAAAAACCTGGGATGGATTACGGGGCTAGATATCGAAGAGATTAAAACCGGGATAATTCAGGCCTATCAGGATGTTGAAAAAAGAAAAAAAATCAGAGAAATTGCACGCTTACTAATTAATGAAGATTTTAACGATAATACTTTGGTTGAACAATACATGGAGTACTACCAGAAAATTTTAGCCCAGCCATCAGCACTTTAACGCTTACATGAACCGAAATTTTAGTTTCATTATTCTTACCTTTAATGAGCAGATTCATCTACCCAGGCTATTGGAATCCATCAAAAAACTCAACGCCAGGGTATTTATTCTGGATAGCGGTAGTACGGATGAAACCCGGAAAATTGCTAAAGACTATGGTGCTGAGGTAAAACAAAATCCTTTTATAAACCATCCCAGGCAATGGGATTTCGCCTTAAAAAATTTTAAGGTGGACACTCCCTGGACAATTGGCCTCGATGCTGATCAAACCGTTACACCGGAGTTATTTGAAATGCTAATCAACTTTAAAGATGAAGACCATTCTGATATCAACGGTATTTACTTTAACCGCAAAAACTTCTTTCAGGGAAGCTGGATCAGATTTGGCACCTTCTATCCGTTTTACCTTTTAAAAATGTTCAGAACAGGAATCGGTTTTTCTGATCTGAACGAGAACATGGATCACCGGTTTATTGTGCCGGGTAAAACCAAAATCTGGAAAAAAGGCTGGATATTGGAAGAAAATCTAAAAGAGAATGATATTGCTTTTTGGAAAGCCAAACATGAACGCTATAGTGATCTGGTGGCGCAGGAAGAGGTTGAAAGGATGTTAAAGCTACGGATGCAAAGTTTAAAGCCCAACTTACTGGGTAGCCCTGATGAAAAACGGGCATGGTTAAAACAATTATGGTGGAAACTTCCACTCGGATTGCGTCCCTATCTTTACTTTGGCTACCGGATATTTTTCAAACTTGGTATATTGGAAGGCTCTACTGGAATTAAATTTCATTATCTTCAAGGCTTCTGGTTTAGAAGACTGGTAGATAAAAAAATTAAAGTAATTCTAAAAGGTAGGCCATTAAATTTATAATACCGATATGACTCCAGAAGAAGCAAAAAAAGAAGCAAGTAAAAAGGCCATCAAATTTGTGGTTGCCCTGTTTATGTTATACATCATTTTTAGTCAGGGCAACCTGTTTATGAACAGTGTGATGATGCCAGGTTCCAGGTTTTACAACCCTTTTATCTCCGATCATCTAAATTATATACAGGGTTTAAAGTCGGCATTGATCGTACCTGCAGTATGGCTTATTAAATCTTTTGGCTTTTATGTCATCTACAACGAAATGGATGTAATGGTCATATCGGGACCATATCTGCGGGTTAACTATTCGTGCCTGGGTTTAGGCGTAATGAGCTTTTTAGCTGCTTTTGTACTGGCATTTCCTGCACCATGGAAATCGACTTTTAAAATGCTGGTGGTCGGATTAATCACTATATACGTATTAAATGTGCTCCGCATTGCAGGCCTGGGCGTATTACTTGGATTTTTTAAATCACAGCGCCATAATTTTAATTATCATCATGAAGCATTCAATATCCTTATATATATATGCATTTTTACCATATTATATCTCTGGATTAAAAAATGTAATAAACCAATAAATGCTCAATAATATTAGTAAATTTTGTTAAAAACGCAGTTACACAAGAATTTCGATACCGGAAACTTTAAAATTGGTGCTTCCGTAATCAAACAGTTTTTGTGGTATTTTACAGATATTATCTTTTTTAAGAGCCGCATGGTGCCATTCAGTTCAGTACTTGTCTCTTTTTTAAGGTTATTTGGTGCCAAAATAGGTAAAGAAGTACGTATAAAACCAGGTATCCATATTAAATATCCCTGGAAGCTTGAGTTGGGCGATTACAGCTGGCTAGCTGATTGTTATATCGATAACCTTGATCAGGTTAAAATAGGTCGAAACTGTTGTATATCTCAACAAGCAATTCTGATTACGGGTAATCATAATTACAAAGCGACCAGTTTTGATCTGATAACTGCTCCAATAATACTTGAAGACGGCGTATGGATCGGTGCATCGGCCAAGGTTTGCCCCGGGGTAATCCTGTATAGCCACTCGGTATTGACGATGGGAAGTATGGCTACTAAAAACTTGATGCCCTACACCATTTACCAGGGTAACCCCGCGGTTAAAATCAAAGAACGTATCATAGAAGAATAAGATTTAATTTTATTAATACCTATCAAAGGCCGCCATGAGTGGCCTTTGTCTTTCCTTTCCTAAGGCACAAAAAAATAATGACAAATATCAATTGTTTAAAGTTCTTTACAATGTAAATTAGTTATGTAGCATTTTTTTATTGAACTTTGAAACATTCGTCGTCATAAACTATTTCATATTTCAGTTGGCAAATTTTAAACTAATGAAGAACAAGTATTCCTTGTCCTCCAAGCTTATTTTACTTACTTTTCTGATCGGGATCGTCAACCTGTTCTTTTACGATTACATGAGTACACAGGAAACTATTATATTTCTATCTATCCTGTCCATGCGCTATCTTCTTTTCATCCTGATTAAACGCAGGTTTGAAATCAGCAAATATCTATTGATAATCATTATTATAAGAAGTATCCACCGCCTTTATGTGGTGACGGGTGAAGCAGAAGTTAATCCAGTGACCAAAATAAACCTTTTATTACAAGCTGTTATTTCTATCCTGGCTTTTGCAATCCTGTATATTATCCCAAAGCTAAAGGAGTGGATTAATGAGAGAAAGAAATATGTTTCTGCTACTACGGTATCAAATCCGTAGCATTAGTTTAATTCATCAGCATCCTGACAAGCATAATTTAAGTAAAAACTGACCTGCATTTCTAAAAAAGCCCGTTACCTGTCAGCATTGATTCATCTAATATGCGACTGATACGACTATCTTATTTGTTTAATAGAAACTTAGCTGCGTGCTAAGTTCATTATTATACCAATTCCAAAAATGTAACTGAAGAAGAATAGTGGTAAATGATTTAAATATGACTTATACCTGCCAAAACAGCGTTGATTTACAAAAGATTAATTCTTGATTTTCAGGTAAACGGTAAATACAGACCCCTCTCCCAAATTACTACTTACAGTAATCTTTCCACCCGAAGCCGTTATAATTTCCTTAACAAGGTATAGCCCAATACCTGAGCCCTCACCAGATTGCGAGATTCGTTGGTATTTTCCAAAGATATCGTTTAAGTTATGTTGAGCAATTCCCATTCCGTTATCTTCTACAGCAATCACCATAAAATCCCCTTCACGATGAGTTTTAATAAGTATTTCCGGTTTTCTTTCCTTTGAACGGTATTTTATGGCATTATTGACCAGGTTATAAATTATACTACGCAGTTTACGACGGATATATAAGATTTCGGAAAAACCAATATCAGTTTTTATACTTCCAGACGATTCAATTATCTGCGGGGCAAGCGTGAGCCTAACATCCTCCAGAATATGCTCAAAATCGAGCAGTTCTTCCACTGCCTTATAACGATGCTCCTGCTCACGGGAATCTGTTAGCTCGTAAATGATTTGTTGCATTTTGGTCAGGCTATTTTCCACCTTTTCCAAAAGAACCGGAAAACGTTCCATACCTTTTTCTGGTAGTTTCCTCAGCATGTCGATGGTAAGGCCCAGGCTGGTGAGCGGCGTTTTTATATCATGCGAAATAGTGTCCAAAAGCAACTCATGTTCAGCAATCAGTTTTTCCTGTTCCTTTAAATCGCGTATCCGCATCGTAATTTCCACAAAAGTGATGATCACGCCATTGGTCTTCTTATCGCGCTGAACAATATAAGGCAGAATATTCATCTGATACCAACGCAGGTCTGTCGTCTGGATTTCCTTTTCCAGCACTTCCCCACAATCAATAACATGCTTAATGTTATCGATAATAGTTGGAAAACGAAAATTTTCTTTGATATCTTCAATAGGCCTTCCTACATCAGTATACTTTAAACTGAACTGGCGCATGGCCGGAGGCGTGAATTTTCTCAGTATCAAATGTGCATCGACAAACAGCTTGGGAATAATCGTATTTCTGAAATAGTTTTCCAGCTCTTCGTTGAGTTCGATAAGTGCACTGATTCGCTCGGATTTGTTTTGCATGATTTAGCCTACAGCTTGAGTCTGAATCGGCACTGCAAGATAGATAATAAATTTTAACGGAAAAACATTATTATTGCCTATAAAAGCACAACAAATGAATGTTATCCTCGCTTCTACTTCTACCCTATTCGGCGGCAATTACCTCGAATACCTAAAAGATGAACTCATTACGCTTTTTACCGGAATAGATGAAATTGTATTTATTCCCTATGCCAGACCTGGAGGCATTTCACATGAAGAGTATACGGGTAAAGTCCGCGAATTTTTCTCACAGCTAAATATCAGTGTTAAAGGTCTGCATGAATTTAATGACCCCATTCACGCCATTGATGCAGCCAAAGGATTTTTTACTGGTGGAGGGAATACTTTTCTTCTGGTAAAAACACTCCATGAACTTGGGTTGATGAAGCATCTTAGTGGAAATATCAAACTGGGCAAACCTTATTTGGGCTGTAGTGCCGGAAGCAATATTGGTGGCTTAAATATGAAAACTACCAATGATATGCCTATCGTGTATCCTTCCTCTTTTGAATGTATGGGTTTGGTTCCTTTTAATCTTAATCCTCATTATCTTGACCCAAATCCGGAGTTAAAACATAATGGAGAAACAAGGGAAACGAGGATTATGGAATTCCTAACCCAGAACAACATCAAAGTAATAGGCTTACGTGAAGGCAATTGGATCAGGATATTAAATAATAAATTAACCACCGAAGGTAGTGAAAGCACTAGAATTTTTGAAGCAGGCAAAGCCCCGTATGAATGCACACCAGGTAGTTCTTTGTTATAATTAATTTATTCAAGAAAGATACAGCGTAGAAAAATAAAAACTCAAATAGCTACAAGTTATGATCAATTTAACATCATAAACTTGTAGCTATTATTCGTCTCATCTAAAACTGATAGTCCATAAGATCATCATCCATCAAATTATGATGCTACAGCACTGGCCTTTTTTCGTGAACGCAGGTAGATCACCAATCCGCCAAAAGCTACAATTAATATGATTGGAATAATCAATGTAGCACGCAGAATTTCAGGACCAGCCAGATTTTTGGCATTGGCAAGCGCCTGTGCGAATGCAGAATTTTCAGGAGCTTTTAAATACGCATCAAACGAGGCGCCAGCGGGTAAATGTTTAACAATCAGGTTATCGTAAAAACTACCCATAAACATGGTATAAATAGAAACAGCAAACATTCCCGCGCCACCCATCAGGTTTAAGCCCAGTGCTCCAGATTTAGGAACATTTTCAGCGACGAAACCAATCATCGTTGGCCAGAAATAACAAACTCCTATACCGAAAACAATTGCAGCGAAGAAAACTGAATTTCCTGTAAAAGTGCTCAGCATGTAAAGTCCGGCTGCAGCAAATATTGCAGATAAGAGCAGTACACCCTGAGGAGCAAGACGGTGTACTACAGGCTCGGCAAAACCCCGACCAATTACCATAATCCCGGTTGTAAGAGTAAGCAATAAAATGGCATTATCTGTTACATTTTTAAGCAGTAAGCCTATCCATTGCCCTGTAAACAACTCGGTAATGGCGGTACCGAACATGCAGATGAACATAAAAATAAATAATGGAGAAAGTACTGCTTTGTACATATCTGAACTGGAATAACCAGATGATACCCTTTCGGTAACTGGGAAATCTAATTTTGAAAAAAGGTACCCATAAATTAAAGTAGGAATAATCATCATGGCCACCTGCACTTTCCAGCCCAATCCAAGGTGAACAAACAAGGTAACCAGCAGTGTACCAATTACAATACCTCCGGGAAACCATAAGTGAAAATGATTTAATTTGGTTGTTTTATTCTCCGGGTATAAAGTGGCAACCAGTGGATTACAGGCGGCCTCTACAGTACCGTTGGCAATGCCGATCAGCAAGGTAGATAAAAACAGGCTCCAGTAGCCCTGCGCAAAAACGGTAAGGATAATTCCCGCCAGGTGAAAAATAAAGGCCATGACCAGCAAACGTTTCATGCCAATCATATCCACTACAAATCCTCCAACCACAATGGCCAATGGAAAGCCCCAGAAGGCAGCAGCAGTAATAGTACCTAACTGTGAGGTACTTAATTGGAAATCGATTCCAAGCTGGTTCATTATGCCAGCACGGATACCGAAGGAAAGGGAGGTGACTAGTAATGCTAGACAACTTGCCCAGAATAGTTTTGTGGTTTGAATGTTAAGCATGTGCTCAGATTTAGGTTATATTTGGTTTTAATTTTGCAGTAAGAAAGAGTTTTTTTACCAACGTTGGTTGCAAATACGCTGAAATTTAAACCAGCCTTTTAATTCAATGAGTTGGCGCTCCTCCATTTTTCTGGAATATTTGGTTGTATTACACGCGACAAGCGCAGTGTTATGATCATTAATCGCCATAATAATAAACAATTGAATCGATTAATGCAATGGATGATGATAAACTTTGTTGTTTTACCATTAAGATCTAATCGAAAAACAGATTGATTAATACGGATTGTGTTACGGGATGATAAATTTGATTTTCTCCGTTTCATTCTATAAATTGAGGCGGAATTTTATCCAAACTCCATTAACCGTTATGAAAAGATATCTTTTTATTATCCTTTTAGCAATCTCTTTTTCAGTACAGGCACAGTCTAATGCCGGGAATTACAAATACATTATTGTACCCGAGAAATTCAGTTTTCTCAAACAGGTTAACCAATACGGCTTAAATGCCCTGATTAAGGCTTTTTTTGAGGAAAAAGGCTTTACTGTATATTTTGACAATGCCGAAATACCTGAAGAAATTGCGAAAGATAGGTGCAAGGCCCTGGTAGTAGAAC
This sequence comes from Pedobacter sp. D749, assembly GCF_019317285.1. Lineage (NCBI taxonomy): Bacteria > Pseudomonadati > Bacteroidota > Sphingobacteriia > Sphingobacteriales > Sphingobacteriaceae > Pedobacter > Pedobacter sp. D749. Next base: position 400,848 of record NZ_CP079218.1, on the reverse strand, counting down.
TACAGGAAAAAAACAGCATGTTTGTTACCAATCTTACCCTTTTACTTAAAGATTGTAAGGGCACTGTGGTGATGAAGAGCAAGGAGGGAAAAAGCAGAGAGAAAGAATATGAAACTTCTTATAATTTTGCCTTGAAAGATGCTTTTACCTCTTTTAACGATTTAAAGTATGTGGCGGGTAGCCTCCCTGTGGCGACAAGTGTAGTACTAGCTAATACAAATACAGAGGCCAAAACTGCACCTGTACCTGCTGAACAGCCTATGGCTACCAAAACCGACCAACAAGGAGCGATGTTATATGCGCAACCCATAAGTAATGGTTACCAACTGATCGATGCAACACCTAAAATTGTAATGACCTTATTAAAAACCTCAATCGAGGACTGTTATATTTCTAACAATGGGAACGCAAACGGCATAGTTTTAAAAAAGAATGGAAGTTGGTTTTTCGAGTACTATAAAAACAATGCGCTCATTTCTGAAAAACTATCGATTAAATTTTAGTTATAGGAGACTGTATTATATTTGTAATTCAATCGAATTTCTTACGTTGAGCTTAGCCTGTACTGAGCTTCACGAATGTTTCGAAGGGCCTTTTAACACCTTTAACAGGCCCTTCGACAAGCTATCATCGACAGACTCCAATAGAAAAGCCGTCATTGCGAGGAACGAAGCAATCTTAAGGCGCAAGCTAATAGCGATCGTTGTAAGATTGCTTCGTCGGCTGAAAAAGCCTTCTCGCAATGACGATGCCTCAGCGAGATATTTCCGTTAAAATCTCCTGTCATTCATATTGATTTTATACCATAAATTATCCCTCAGGAGGACAATTCTATATCTATTTAGTTATTGGTTAATTTCTGGAATTATGAATAGTACTTGTCCGTAAAATCAGCAATTTTAGAATTCATTCAGAAAACGAACACTTTTTCGCCCGATTTTTAAACCTGTTCGTCGAGAATTAAGCTGTGTTGGTATAATTGAGGATTTTCTGCTGCAACGTTTCTGTAATACCTGCGTCTTATCATTAAAACAGAAACAAAATATTATAAAATATAAACAACAGCATTATGAAAACCTCTATCAAAACCCTAACAAAATCAGTATTAGCAGCTATCGTTTTAAGTTCTGCTATTTTCTCCACAAATGTAATGGCAGACGAGAAACAGCCAATTAAAATGTCGGCACCTAAAAACATCAGCCAGGTTATTGTAAGTGGAAATGTGGAAATCACATTGGTACAAGGGCAAAAAGAAAGTGTAAGCTATAATGACGATAACACTGGGAAGGTAAAAGTGATCCAGGATGGACATGCGCTAAAAATCACTTCGGCAGATGGTAATACAGCTAAGATTACCGTTTATGTAAAGAATATTTACAGGGTACAGGCTTCTGAAAATGCAGTGGTAAAAACTGCAGGTAAACTGGATTCGAAATACCTTCAGTTATTCTTAAAAGGAGATGCTGTTGCCGAGATCAATTCAAATACAGAAAGTTTATACACCGTAATTGAAGGTCGTGCAGATCTAAAATTAAGCGGAGCTACAGCAGAACATATCCTGGTAATGGGAAGCACACCAAAATTGAATTTAGACAGATTTGCTGCAATGAAAACCCAAATGAGCTCGCCAGTAACCGAAACAACACAAACTGCTTCATTAGCAAAATAATAAATAAAATTTAACAGTCGAAGAGCGATGGAATCTATTCATCGCTCTTTTTTTGTTTATACAGTATTAACTGCAGGTTGTAACATCATTTTTCTGGCGAAAGCATTGCAATTTACCAGAGTAAGATGCAAGCAGGCTAAATAAGAAAGAACTTTTATGCTGTTGATTTTTTGATAAACTAATCCTTTCCATTAGATTTGATAAATCGTTTTACTATTAATAAGATTTTCATCATTAATGATCCGGTTGGCAACTCATCAATGGCTGAATATCATTTTTGAAAAGTATTATGTTTACCACATCTAATCAAATCCCAGAAATGAAAAAATATACATATCCTATATTAAGCATACTATTTTTGCTAACCGCTTGTATCAATTTTGCCCATGCGCAAGCCAAAAAACAGCCTGTAGACTATGTTAATCCATACATCGGCAACATTAGCCATTTACTTGTACCCACATACCCTACTGTTCATTTACCTAACAGCTTATTAAGGGTTTATCCGGAGCGTGATAATTTTACCAGTAATGTTATAGATGGTTTGCCTGTTGTGGTTACCAGCCACCGGGGCAGCTCGGCATTTAATTTGAGTCCTTTTCAGGGCGACCTCAAAAACGTAGGTAACGTAATTTCGTATGGCTACGACAATGAGGTGATTAAGCCTTATTATTATGAAGTTGACCTGGATGATTATGGGATAAATGTACAATTTGCGCCATCGCACCAATCAGGAATCTATGCACTCAATTTTTCGCAGACAAATGTTCCGGCTTATCTGGTTTTAAACACCAGAAACGGAGTGCTGAAGGTGAGCCAAAATGTGGTAAGTGGTTTTCAGAAACTAGACAATAATACCAGGGTTTACCTTTACTTCGAAATGGATTTAACACCTCTTGAATCAGGCAGGCATCATGGAAACAAAATTGAGTCAGGGGAACAGTCTGCTTCAGGCCGTGATGCTTATCTTATTTTAAAATTTCCTGCTCAAACCAGGCAGATTAAGGCCCGTTATGGTATATCGTTTATTAGCGAAGAACAGGCAAAGCAGAATCTCCGTCGCGAAATCAAGGATTATAACCTGAACCAGGTGGCACAGACGGGAAAAGATATCTGGAATGCTACACTTGGAAAGATCATGGTAACGGGGACTGATGAAACAGCCAAAACCATATTTTACACTTCCCTTTATCGCACATACGAAAGGATGATCAGCTTATCTGAAGATGGAAAATATTTTAGCGCCTTCGACGGAAAAGTGCATAATGATAACGGCGTGCCATTTTTTACTGACGACTGGATTTGGGATACTTACCGGGCTACACATCCGCTCCGTGTGATTATCGAGCCAAAAATGGAAGGCAATATGATTAATTCCTACCTGCGCATGGCGCAACAGATGAACGACCATTGGATGCCAACTTTTCCAGAGGTAACTGGTGATAGCCGGAGGATGAATAGCAATCATGGTGTGGCGACTATAATTGATGCTTATAACAAAGGTTTAAGAAGTTTTAATCTTGATGAAGCTTATCAGTATTGTAAAGCAGCCATTACCGAAAAAACCCTGGCGCCATGGTCGTCAAAAAAAGCAGGTGTTTTAGATCAGTTTTTTAAAGATAAGGGCTATTTTCCTGCTTTACCTGAAGGCGAAAAAGAAACCGCAGCAGAAGTTCATGATTTTGAAAAACGCCAGCCTATAGCGGTAACCCTGGGTACAGTTTATGATGAATGGTGCCTGGGCAAAATTGCTCAACAATTAGGTAAAACCGATGAGGCAAAATACTTTTTAGATAAAAGCACCAGCTACCATACTGTTTTTAATCCGGAGACCAGTTTTTTTCACCCGAAAGATGCGGAAGGCAAGTTTATTAAACCGCTGGATTACCGCTTTTCGGGCGGACTTGGTGCCAGAGAAACTTATGACGAAAATAATGGCTGGCTTTACCGATGGGATGTATTGCACAACCTGGGCGATTTAGTAAATATGATTGGCGGAAAACAGGCCTTTGTTGATGAACTGGAGAAAATGTATAACACTCCACTCGGGAAAAGCAGGTTTGATTTTTATTCGCAGTTGCCTGATCATACAGGCAATGTTGGCCAGTTCTCTATGGGTAATGAACCTGCCATGCATATACCTTATTTGTACAATTACGCCGGACAGCCCTGGCGCACGCAAAAAAGGGTACGCAGTTTATTAAGTCAATGGTTCCGTAACGATTTAATGGGTATCCCCGGTGATGAAGATGGCGGTGGTCTTACTTCTTTTGTGGTATTTTCGCAAATGGGTTTTTACCCGATAACCCCGGGCTTGCCCATGTATGTTATTGGCAGCCCCACTTTTGCCAACGTAAAACTGAATCTGGGAAATGGCAAGAAGTTTGAACTGAACTGTATCAACTATTCTCCTGAAAATAAATACATTCAATCGGCTAAACTAAACGGACAGGTATGGAACAAATCGTGGTTTACTCACGAGGATTTAATGCGAGGAGGCGTATTGGAGCTCGTGATGGGCAAACGTCCGAATAAACTATGGGCAGCGGATGAAACTTCCCTTCCACCTTCATTTAAAATGCCTGCCAAATAAAAAGGATTGGAGATTTGGGGAGATGAATATCGTTTTGTGGTATCATTTCCCCAATATACCCACTGTTATAATAAAAACCGTTGTACCAATTCTTCCCATTCCTGATCTAATGATAATTGTGGCCTTTTTTCGCCAGCCTTAGCATACCAATAATCGGCATTCCAGATGTCGCCTTCTTTGCGGTGCAGGTAGGCGTGGATACGGGCAGAGGCAATATCCTCTAAATGGTCGACCTGGTTATGTGCCGTATGCCAATCTCCTTTTGCATCGTACCAGAGTGCACGAAGCTGAACCGACATGTTGCTTTCTGGCCTATCTTTTTCTAATGACTTTTTAAATTCAGCTATATTCTTCATTAACTTCTGCTTCAATTTTAACTATTATACAAAATAATTGTAAAACAGTATGGTAGCCACCTGATAAAAAATTATTTTGATTGATATCCTGTAGCTTTCCACATTCCGCAACATTAACATAAAATACTAAACAACAAATACTTATAGATAATTTCACAGTTTTCGATATTCGTTTAAGCTGCCCATTTTTTGTAAAACGGTGCATTAACATAAAAACCATCTCCTGAAAAACTTGTTGTAAAAATGGGCATCGTTACTAATCGCCCCTTTAAAAAAAGCAATTATGAATTCAGGAACTATTGTATACAGCAATTTAGAAGAGCTCTCAAAAAGTATTTATCAATTAACAGATGGCGAGGCCGACATTAAAGACTGGCCGGTAAGAAATGAAGCCGGCGATCCGGTTGGAAAAGTGCGCGACCTCTTATTTGATCCCGAGCAAAATGCAATACGGTACGTTATTGTGGAACTTGCTGATATGGGCGAAGATTTGGAAGAAAAAGTTGTGCTGATCCCAATCGGCCTCGTAAATTTAGGTGAAGGTAAAAAAGAAGTTATTTTACCCGATATTCACCATGACCAGTTCAGGGCAATGCCGAGATATATTATTGGTGAAGTTACGCCTGAGTTGGAGAACCAAATCCGCAACGTGATCGGCAGTCCGGCGGCATTGCGGATGGAGGATGAAATTGTAGAGATTGACCGTGCAAACTTTTATCGTCACCACCATTTCGATAGGAATAGTTTTCCGGAACAAAGTCCTCGCAATCAGGATTCTGATCCATTAATTTAATTAATGCATTAATTTTGTATGTGGTACACAGGCATCGCTAATTACATTAGAAAAGATGTTGTATAACCATTTCACCTTAAATGCTGTCATGTTGAGCTTGTCGAAACACCTTAAAACCTATTTAACAGGTCCTTCGACAAGCTATCAATGAAAAGTTCTAAGAAAAGTCGTCATCTCGACCGGAGCAACGCATAGTGGAGAGATCTTTGAACTATGCAAAGGATCTCTCCACTAATTTACCCCTGGAATTTCAGTAAAACATTTATCTGATCTTTTTTGATACTTGCTTTTTAATTTCAGCGTATTTGGAATTAATTAAATATTTGCCCTTCGCGATAATCATGCACGATACGCTCCAGCTTACTTGACCTAAAATGAAGGGTTACTGTTGAAGATCCGCTGATGCTTGCACTTACAAAGTCTGAAAAGCCAAACTGCCAGTCATCGTGATTATTCATATCCGGATCGTATGGCTTGTTTAATGGTTTATCAGAAAGTACAAATCCGTAAGCTGCATAGGCTGATAACTGATGGATTTTGATCAGCTTTGCTGTTAAACCTGAAACCGGATCATCAACTTTTATCGCCGTATCATCAGCCGCATTTTCAGGCCATTTGTTTACTGGTGTGGTGAGGCCGCCGCCTGTAGCAATCTGCTGCACTTTGTCTCCGCTAAAAAGCAGCACTACACGATCTAAGGTTCCGGTATTGTTATAAATAGTGAGTGCGTAATAATATGGAAGGAGCTGGCCCAGGCTTTCTGGTGAACTATAGGGCTTGTGGCCAAAAATTGCCACATTCTGAAAGTCGAGGGTTGTGCCTGCCTTTTGCAACTGGGCGTATACTTCAGCGGGCGAGCTGCCGATCTTTATTCCCCATTTTTCTCCCTTGGTTATGGTTTCGGAATAATTTCCCTGTTTTTCCTTTTTACATCCAGCGATACAAAATAATACGAACAAAATTGGTACGATTTTTTTCATTAGTGCTTAGTGTTAATTTAAAATGTAAACGTGGATATCGCGTTACTTGCTACAGGCTGAGGTAAATAAATTTAAAAGAGTTCACTCATTTATCAAATTACCAGTAGCTAAGTGAGCAAGATATTAGATTTGTGAATTCATTTCGATTTATTTAACTTCAACTACTTAAAGGCCAGCCATGAAGCGTGTTTTATTTCTATTATTTATTGTAATCAATATATCGGGGTGCAAAAAAGACACCGATCATACCACGAGTGAAACCTTGAGCGGCAAATGGTCGACAGGTGGGTATGACCTTCAGCTTTACAATGCTTCCGGAATCGAAGTTAGCCATATCATAGCTGATGCTGTAAAATCTTACTGGACATTTGATGATAAACAGGTAAAAGTTTCTACTGATATTAATGCATCGATAAAGTTTTCAGACTATATTCTGAGACGAAATGCAGATAATCGTATTCTCACTTTTAGCAATCCTAATTTTGCCGCACAGACCACCTGGAGCATTGTAGCACAGACTGATCAGTACATGCGGATTAGCTCGGAGATAACGGATAAACAATCGCTCATTTATGGAACTAACCAAACTGCTGCAAGGGGCGTGATGAATATTTACCTCACAAAGGAATAGATATGATTATCTCCGGGTCAACGTTAAAAGAACAGCTGCATTTGGTTGATTATTCAGAAAAGACCGTTGTCGGATCCAGCTCTTTAAAAAGATAAGGTGGATGTTGTGGCAAAGTACCATGGCTAACCGCAGCAGGCATATCCTCTTTCATGGTATTGATATCTTCAACCGTTACCTTCCGGTTTAAAACATCATACGTTACCCTGGTTTGCTGGCCTGCACCCGCATTGAACTTTTCCATGTAGGTAAAAACAAGTTCGTTATCGATAAAACGGTACCTGGTTTCGCGGTTACCTACCGGACCGCTACCGTAAGTGGATATAATTAAATTTCTTTTCTGATCTATGCTGATGTCTTCACTGTCATATTGCTGATAATCGCCGTTAATATAGGCAGCGCCAATAGCCAGCCAGGCGCTGGCGTATAAACGGTACCCACCTTCGGGCTGCTTCAATAAAACTAAGGTAGGCCGTAAATCTGTACTGTCTGTCTTGTTCCGGAGCACCAATACTACATCTTCCAGTTCGTCATTATTTAACAGGCCTTCGGCATCCATTATAATTTTATACAATTCTGGTACAAAATCTTCAATATTGTTTCCGTTTGGTGGAAATTCGACTTGCGTCGCTTCCTTCGGACTTTCTTTTTTAGGGTTAAGAATTACTTCCTGTGTATCGCGCACAACAACACGATCAGAATTACTGATTGCTGCCTGTTTGGGTTTCATACCTGCGCCAAACCAATGCCGTTTATACATCAACACAATAGCCATCATCATGATACACGCTAAAATCCCGAGGATAATTTTAGTCTGTTTCTTCATCGATTGTTTATGGTAAATTTCCTGCAGCTTTTATTTATTTTTTAGCTGGTAACTGTTGTAAATGGTAGCAAATGCTAATTGAAATTATTTAATTTTTATTGAACTCCAGTATTATTTTCATAAAATTCTCTCTGTCATTAATGCGCTGACATTTTTAATGGTTCAGTATAAATGAAATAGCCAAAAGCACCGGACGTAAAATCAATTCTAATCCTTATTTTTGGCGATATATATCCATAATAAAGGATGTTTCCAATACTGCCTTAAATTCAATGATAACAATAAATAATTTCCCGATACTGTTTCGAAATCTGATACTACTGCTTTTTACCTTTCTGGTTACAGGTAATGCATTTGCACAAAAAGACAAGTTAGCAGATAAGGGGCAGGATGTATCCATTCTTTCAGATTCTGCTACGCTGACCAAAGGCGATTACCTTGCACACCTGGAAAAAGTATTTGAAACAGTTAATAAAGTGCCGGTAACGGTTGGTTCATTTAAGAAACTTAAACCTATAGAAGCACATTTAATCCAGGATGAAGCCGCACTAGCACTGTTAAAAAGCCGCCTGACACAGCTTGACAGGTACCCAAATCTGCAAAACCTGCAGATGGATCAAACCTTATTGGCAGAACTACAAAGCAATAACAAAGATTGTTTAGCAGACCTTGATGAATATGAAAAGGAATTACGGGCATTAAAAACTGAAATTCTTAACCTGCGTAAAGATACCGTACTGATTAAAGTGTTTACAGTACCTGCGGTGCAGGTTATGTTTAAAAGTGAATTTGCAGAACTAAAGAAGAAACGTTTAGTGATGGATAGCTTGCTAAAAACGACTACTTTATCAATCAATAACCTACAGGCCAGAACTTCATCCAATCTCATCAATATTAAAGAGTTAATGTATCTTACCGATAGCCAGCTCGATGCGGTGAGCATTAAAGCTTTTGGCAAAGAGCGCCGTTATTTATGGGAATCAGTAAACAAGCCGGCCAATAAAAGTATGGGGTTCCGCAGGTTTATTAAAGGAGAGCAGGAAATATCCCGGTATTATTTCATATATACAAGGAGCAGCAGAATCTTGTTATTTTTTACCTGTACCATATTTTTCTTATGGGTATTCTTCAACTTTAGAAGCGTAAAACAGCGTGGCCGTTTAGAAACGCTTGATGGTTTTTCGCTGATCAGTCCGCAGCCCTATTTAATCACTTTCATCATGCTCTTTGCACTGGCACCTATTTTCGATTTGAGGGCGCCTGCACTATACATAGAAACAGTAGAGATTATCCTAGCGATTTTGCTCACGGTATATTTCCGCAAAAGGTTAAACTCAAAGTTATTTTACTATTGGTGCATATTCGTGATACTCCTTCTTGCACCCGTTTTCTTACGTCTTTTGGGTATGCCGCCCAGATACCAGCGCTGGCTCCTGTTATTCCTCACTACCAGTTCAGTTGCATATGGTGTTATGGTATGGAAAATACTCGATGAAAAAGCCAAAAAATACAAAATGATCCTCATCACAGGATTTATATATGTTGGCTTTGCCATCATTGCCATATTTTGTAATTTATTTGGCCGCTTTACCCTCACGCAGATTTTTTATTCAACCGGGGTAAGCTCACTTTTAAATGCGATATCCTTAACCATTCTGGCCAAAGTATTGGTAGAAGCCTTTTTATTGCAGATGAAAAGCAGCAGGATTCGGAAGGGATTTCCGGAGTATTTTGACTGGCTACCTGTAATTGCAGGACTAAAAAGGCTCACAGGTATTGGTGCTACCATTATCTGGTTTGTAATATTTACCACCAACCTGAATATATTTAATGGTCTCTACGAGTCGGTAATGGAAGTTCTTACTGAAAAAAGAATTATAGGCAGTTTCTCTTTTACCTTTGGGGGCATTGTACTGTTTTTGGGTATTATCTGGATTGCCAACTTTTTGCAAAAATACATTGCCTATTTCTTTGGCGATACTGGCGATGATAATTTTGAGGATAACAAAGGAGAGCGTTCAAAATTACTCGTAACCCGTTTGGTGTTATTAATTGGAGGCTTTTTAATCGCTGTTGCAGCTTCCGGGCTACCAATCGATAAAATAACGGTTATTCTGGGTGCGTTGGGCGTTGGAATTGGGTTGGGCTTACAGAATATTGTAAGCAATTTTGTATCAGGGATTATCCTTATTTTTGATAAAACCATCCGGATAGGCGATATTGTAGAACTAAGCGATAAGAAAGGCCGCGTGAAAGAGATCGGTGTTCGTGCGAGTACACTGCTTAGCGAAGAGGGTGCCGAAATTATCATTCCCAATGGTGCCATCCTATCCAATAACATTATCAACTGGACGCTGAGCAATAACCTGATGCGCGTAAACATTTCTTTATCGATTGCCAAGCCATTTAATACCACCGATGTAGTCAACCTGATCAGGGAAATTATAGGCGAAAACGACAACGTGTTTATTAGCAAAGAACCTGTGATCATGATCAGTCCGGTGAGCAAACTCAACAGCAAAATCAACATTTATTTCTGGTGTAAGGATATTTCAAAGGCTGATCTGACCAAAAGCATGATCAATGCACAGATTTTTGAATCCTTCGAACAAAAAGGAATTGAAATTTTATAATAATAAATTGCATGAATACTTTTTTCCTTTCCGAGTTATATGTCTATCCGATTAAATCGCTGGGAGGCATCAGTCTTCAGACAGCAAAACTCGAAGAAAGCGGCTTACAATACGACAGACGGTGGATGCTTGTTGATGAAGAAGGAATATTTATTACCCAAAGGAAACATTTTAAACTGGCACTACTAAAGGTAAATATTGCAGATGGTAAATTAAGCGTTTCTCATAAAAAATTGCCTGCGCAAAACATATCCTTTTCTTTGGATGAAGATACCGGGGAACAAATTTCAGTTGTCATCTGGAATGATACTGCCACTGCACTCGAAGTAAATAAAACGGTAAGCGATTGGTTTTCTAACTTCCTCAAGCTTAAGGTGAGGCTGGTAAAAATGCCGGTGGCAGAAAAAAGGATGGTAGATCCAAGATATGCATCGAACAATGAAGTAGTAAGTTTTGCCGATGGTTATCCTTGCCTGATCATAGGTCAATATTCACTTGACGGGCTGAATGAAAAACTCGAAAACCCGATAAAAATGGATCGTTTCCGCCCAAATTTTGTTTTTACAGGTGGTGAACCTCACATTGAGGACTGTTTTAAGGATTTTCAAATCGGTCAGGTTTTATTTTCGGCAGTAAAACCATGCGCGCGGTGTGTGCTTATTACCATAGATCAGCAAACTGGCGAAAAAGGACAGGAACCATTGAGGACATTGGCCGGTTACCGTACAGTTGGTAAAAAAATCCTATTCGGGCAAAATTTACTGCACCAGCAAAGTGGGGTAATTAGTGTGGGTGACGAATTAAAGGTGATGACATGGAAGGCTTAAGATGGAATGGATATTCCGGTAAAATTCTCAACAACCTTAATTTCTTATTGGTAAAAAATCTTAAGACTTTAATTATTCAATATTTTCTGACCACCTTAGTCACCTGAGATCACCTAAGCTCATTCCGTGACGCAAAATGCTTTATGTTAGTGCGCAAACTTTTCACCGCATTTAACGTTTAACGAATACTTTGCACCTTAAATAAGGAAAAAAATAATTTAATATTCATTGAATGAAAGAAGCAATAATTGTAGCTGCAGGTAGAAAAGATTACGAAAAACTAATTGCGGTTTGGGAAAGTTCGGTAAGAGCAACACACCATTTTCTTTCTGAGAATGATATTATGACCTACCGCTCGCTGATTTTAACTGAATATTTTGATCAGGTGCGGTTATACGCTGCTAAGTTTGAAGAAGAAGTGATGGGGTTTATAGGCATCAACAAAAAATCGATCCAGATGCTCTTTATTCATCCCGATGCCAGAGGAAAAGGGTTCGGTAAAACGTTGATTGATTTTGCAAAAGATGAACATGATGTCAATACAGTAGATGTAAACGAGCAGAACAAACAAGCAGTAGGTTTTTATGAAAAGCTTGGTTTTGTAACCTTCGAACGGAGTGAGCAGGATGGAGCAGGAAAACCTTTCCCTATACTTTCTATGGCCTTACAGAAGTAAAAATTTGATTATCGTTAGCAAACAACCTTTTATCTAAACTATGCCCGGAAATATCATAGCCAAACTATTAATGGCCATCGCGATAGGTGCCGCATTTGGACTATTTTACACCATTCTGCTCAACATGCATGGTTTAACCAAAATCAAGTATAAACATATGGCGCTTAGCATCGGAACGCTTATTTTTCTGCTTGGATTATACAGCTTTGAAGCCGCAGGTATCGCCTCCTTTATTATTGGTATCGGAATTTTTGTTCTTGCCATTGCCCTGATGGCAAGGGGCGCAGCCAGTTCGCTTAAAGCACTATCAGCTAAATTCTCATTAGGTAACAAATCTCAGGCTACCGAAGGGCAGCAAATAAACAAACCCGGTTTAAGCAATTATGCTGGTGTAATATTTCATCTTGTGGTTATTATACTTATCTCGTTATCGATATTTACCTATTCGAACGATACCTTACTTAATCAGGAAAAAATGGAGCGGCTGATCAGTGATGCCATTTTTCAGTTTATGAGCACCATTATGCTTATACTGTTAGGCATGTTTAATCCTTTTGTACCTCCATCTGCTAAATTATTGGGAATCGCCCACCATGTAGACAACGTTAAATACCCTAAATTATACCTGCTGCTTTCAGGCAAAAAATTCTGGATGGCTTTTAAAACCCTGATTTGCCTCGGAATTATTATTTATTTTGCTTCGAAAGGATATTTTGACCTCTTGGTATGGGATAATGCCACGCCTTATATGAACGTTTACGTGGTGCTTATCGGCTTTTTCATTATTGTTAATCTGGTACAGATGATCCGCAACCCCGAATATTTCTTTCAGGCAAACCTATTCAGGATTACGATGTTGCTGCATTCGGCTTTTATCAGCATATTTTTGAGTGCAATACTGGTTTTCTCTACCCTTTTTATTTCTTCTATTTTAGGAGTTGATATCAATAGATTGAAAGTGAGTTCGGAGACCATCATTTTCCTCGGGTTTAATATTATAATGTGTTACAATGAATTCAGGCTGGCGAGGGCTTAGTGGCCGCAATTAAATTATTTCCTTGCAATCAATAAGCGATCATTCGTTTTTTTTTTAAATGAAAGGTCTGATTTTTTATCAGATTCTTCAGCTGCACATTTTTCTTGGTGTCCTCCATCTGATAGTTTAGGGTTTTATGTAGCAACCCTTGTTCAATAAACCCGGTAGTAGCGGGCATCCCGATTTTTTCTATCGGGATAAAGCGAATAACGGGGCTACTGTTCCCGAAGTACGCTAAACATCCATTTCCCAAAACAAAGGATATTAAATTAGCATATAGTAAGCTTTTACCAAATCAATACTTTAACTCAAAAGTTGAAAAATCAGCATCCTGACTAACACTTCCATTAAAAAGAAGACCAATACGCGGGCTTCTATCCCGCTGTGGTAAAAAGTTAACCGTAATTTTTTCCTTAGCCTGAACATTTTGCCATTCTTCATTAGGTTTTCTGAAAGATACAAGCAAGTTTAAATCATCTGCGGTTTTCATTTTAAGCTCAACCGGAACTGTTGTTGGTATTCTCACCTTTGCAAATACCGTTCTGGTTTTATTTTCTACCTTCCAAAATTCTATTTCATTTCCAGCTATGCCAATGCCTATAGCCGAGCCTGCATCGCCATAATACACTAAACCTTTTAGTGCACTATTGGTATTGGTTACAGTCGTAGTCGCTTCAAAAGTTGTTGATGTAGGTCTAACGGTTAATGCTATCCCGCTTAGGTTATCTTTATTAATAATCCCGGATAAATGAAGCTGCCCGTTCTTTTGCAAAATTCCTGGCGTCGAGTTTCTAAAATCCCATTGCCAATTTTTATCAATTTGGGGCCTGGTGAAGTTCAGTTTCAAATCCCGGTTAAGGCTTGGGCCTGATTTTTCTTTTAAAACCGGCCATACATTTTTCGCTGGCCAGTTCAATTGGGCTAACATGCCCTGTCTTCCCGAGAAAACATTGGTCTTTTTATTGTAGGCATGGTAGAGGTAATAATCTTTTCCATCTGCAGCTTTTACAAACGTACCGTGTCCTGAACATTTCCAATATTCATTTTCCATTAACAGAGGATTGGCAGCATAAAGCTAGTATGGTCCGGCAAAAGATTTTGATCTGGCTACCCTCACATTATAATCGCATTGCGCGCCACAGCAGTTTCCCGCAGAGTAAAAAAGATAATAATAGCCATCTTTTTTCAGGATGCTCTGCCCTTCCAAGCCAATCTTTTGATCATCTTTAAGTAAAGAGAAAGGCTCTCCCTCTACTTTAAGTCCGTTTTTAGCGAGCTTTAAAGCTAAAATCTCAATTGGTCGTTTATCCAAACCGTAAGCTTTAAAAGTAATGTAACGCGTATTGCCGTCAAGGTAAACAAATGCATCGATTGCTTCCTTTCCATAGTCTATAATAATACCCTGGTCAATAAATCCCCGATCGGGATATTTTGAAGTGGCCACACCAATGCATGAAACGTTGTCCTTTTGCCTTCTCGCAGTATAATAAATGAAATAGGTTTTATCATGATAATCGTACTCCGGTGCCCAAAACGAACCCGATGTCCATGCTGGGGCCTTCTCAAAAACATAACCGGACTGTTTCCAGTTCAGCAGATCTTTTGAGCTGTAGATAGGGAAATGAGGTGCCCATTCAGATGAAGTACCTACGGCGTAATATTGATTATTTGCCCGGATAATAGAGGGGTCTGCAAAATCTCCGGCAATTACAGGTTCGATTATAGTTTGTGCCGGTAAAAGGTTCGTGATCAGAAGAAGTTTAGCAATTACCGCCAGGGCAGCATACCACGAAAAGTTTATTTTTTTTCTCATCATTATTGTTAATAGATCTATGTAAAAAAATCGCCATTTCGTGGGATAATTTATTGTATAAAAATTAATATGAAGGACAGCTTTTTTACTCAGAATTTTAGACTACAAGAGATCGTCATTCCCAACTTGATTGGGAATCATACTGCAAGTGCTTTAAGATTCCCGCCTGCGCGAGAATGACGACCACACTAGTTGATTCTGTCATGGTAGCGAAGAGCAGCACAGTCGAGATGACGATTTTATAGCATTTTATTTCTGCACTGGTACGTTAATCTGGTATAATTTATCATGCAAAGCCTTCATCTGTGCTTCTGAAAATTTAATGTCTTTTCTGTCGTAGGTCATCAGTCCATTCGTCTCCACTTCAACATCAGTAGTTTGGGTATATACTCCGGCAGAAAGTCCTAGTGGGATCAATTGCTCTAAACGTTTGGCAAACTCTGCGTATTTGTTAAACAGATCCGTTTTATTTTTAAAACTCTGATAGCCCCAGTTATTTTTCTGTTGCCACACATGGCCATCAATAGGCAGGCCGAGTCCACCAAACTCACCCAATACAAGTGCATAATCCTTTCCAAAATAGTCAGGACTTGGCATAGCTGGATGTGGGTAATTGTGCAGATCGATAATATCACCAACCGGATGAAAGTTACCGCCACTTGCTGTATTCACCAACCTTGATGGATCTTTCTCCTTGGTCCATTTGGCAATTTCTATGGTTTTAAACTGTCCCCAGGCTTCGTTAAAAGGTGTCCACACTACAATAGAAGGCACATTATAAAGTGCATCGATAATGGCGTTCCACTCTTTTTTAAAATATCCTTCAGATTCAGCAGTCCTGTTTTGATCGGAACCATGGTCTAAAATACCAGGACGATTTTCCCAGCCATTCCCCAGATCGCCGCTCGGCATATCCTGCCAAACCAGCATTCCGGCTTTATCGCAATAGTAATACCAACGGGCCGGTTCTACCTTAATGTGTTTTCTGATCATGTTGAAACCCATTTCTTTGGTTTTATCCACATCGAATTTCAAAGCAGCATCAGTCGGCGCGGTGTACAGACCATCCGGCCACCATCCCTGATCAAGCGGACCGTACTGAAAAACAAATTCGTTGTTCAATAACATGCGCTGAATGCCGTTCTGGTCTTTCCCGATCGAGCTTTTACGCATGGCGAAATAACTTTTCACCTCATCAACCTTCTTGTTTTTGGCAAGCAACTCTACTTTTAAATCATATAAAAACGGGCTTTTAGGACTCCATAACTTTGGATTGGCAATTTTTAAAGTAATTGTACCGCTACCATCACCGGTTTGTTCGGCAACTTTTGTCGTGCCATCCCAGGCCGAAACTTTTACCTGATCGCCTGAAGCAGCTTCCTTTAAAACTGGCGTAACAGCCAATAATTGCTCATCAATGTCTGGTGTTACCTTAATGTGATCGATATGTGATTTGTTTACCGCTTCGATCCATACCGTTTGCCAGATGCCCGTTACCGGTGTGTACCAGATGCCTTCAGGTCTTTTAACCTGTTTACCTCTTGGTTGAGGTCCTTCATCAGTCGGATCCCAAACTTCGACGGTTAAGGTCTGGTTGCCGCTTTTATTTAAAAATGGCGTGATGTTAAAACTAAAAGGATCGAAACCGCCTTCATGTTTTCCTACTTCTTTACCGTTGATGCTAACGGTCGATCTCCAGTCAACAGCACCGAAATGAAGCAAAATTTCTTTGCCTTTCATGTTCGAAGGCACTGTAAATACGGTTTTATACCATAATAAACTGTCTTTACCAACCGTTTTACCAACACCCGAAAGTGCTGATTCTACCGCGAATGGCACGAGTATTTTACCTTGGTTAATGGCCGGACGCTGTGATTTTCCGGAAATGGCATAATCCCAAAGACCATTCAGGTTTTTCCAGTTACCCGTACGCTCAAGTTGAGGGCGAGGATATTCTGGTAATACATTCTTAGGATTAACTTCCTGTGCCCATGGTGAAGAGATTTTCCCTTTCACTATATTCCACGATTTGTCTTGCTGCTGTGCAGATAGGGAAAGTGAGAGCCCCAGCAGCGATAAGAAAATAGATACTTTTTTATTCATTGGTTTAAAATTTGAGTGTTTAGGTTGGGTTTGTCAATGTTGTTAATTTAAGCAGAGAATAGTTTGCTGAGGGCTTATTTGTTTCGTAAGTCAATACAAATGACAGCAATTAATCTACTCGTAAAAATCCCCCGAGTTACCGTCATTTCGAGCGGAGTGCAACGCAGTCGAGAAATCTGTTTAGATAGATCTCTCCATTTCGCTGCGCTACAGTCGAGATGACGGCTATTTTATTGGATTTTGTCAATGTTAACCTGTAGAAGGACTTTTTTTAACTAGGGGTCTTCGACTACCCTCAGACTAACAATAATTTTATAAAGTTCTTCTTCGGATCTCCTACCTGATAAAATTTATTTGTTATTGAGTTTTTTGATCAGGTTAACTTCGTCCTGGCGGTATGGTGTACCATCGGGCTGAAAAATCTCGTGAAACCACTCAATCGGTTCAGATCCATCAGCAAGCGGGGTATCCCAGGCATATTTGGTATTGGTTTTACCCGCAGCAAAACCCCAGTTAATGGCACCCACGTTTTCGTCCTTAAGCATTGGCAAAATGTTAGAGAAACGGCTATTGTGTGATCGTGCCATGTATTCAGTGCAGATCAGCGGTCTGCCACTTGCTTTTAGCAGATCAATGGTTCTCTGGTGCCACTCTGGCGCCTCATAATTATGGTACGTTATAATATCCGAATTGGCGAGCTGTATGGCATTCAGTTTTTCGAAACCCCAACTCCACAAGCCGATTGAAATCGGTTGATCGGGATTAACCGAACGCGCCCAGCTGATGGTTTTGTTTAACAAAGGAATAGTTGCTTCCAATTTTCCGCTGTTTCCGGGTTCATTGTACAAATCCCAAAGTAAAATCCTTTTATCGTGTGCAAAATGGGTTAGCACATCTTTCACATACTTTTCCAGTTCGGGGAAGTTGGCTTCTTCTTTAAAAGCCGGATCACCAGGATCCTGCAACCAGCCCGAATTGTGGATACCCGTTTTTGGTTCAGGCTGTTTACCAATGGCCGAAGTTTTGTTCCAGCAATCATCGAAAAAAACAAACATGGGCTTGATGCCATGTTTTTGGGTAATGGTTAAAAACTGCTCCATGCGTTTTTTAAAACCTTCCGGATCCTGGCTCCAGGCTTTGCTATACAGGAAAACACGCAGCGTGTTAAAGCCAATACCTTCTGCCCAGCCAAGTTCTTTATCAATCAAATCGGGTGAAAAGGTATCTGCCTGCCACATTTCTAACTGGTTAATGGCATTAGAAGGAATGTAGTTTGCCCCGGTTAACCATTTATGTTCTTTGTACCAGGCATTGGCTTTTTCTACGGACCAAACTTTTGCAAGTTCGGTGCTTTTTTTTATTTTTTGCGCAAAACCGGTGCCAATGCTTAGGCTCAGTATAATAAGTAGCGCATAGTTTTTTAAATTCATATCGGTATTTATCTGATTATTTTTTATTTCGGTTTGATGGTGATGTTAAGCTCAATCCCGCTTTTACCGGAGTTCCAAAATTTGGTGTACCATCGGCATTCCAGGTGAACTTTTGAGCCCGGGGTGAGCGGAAACCTCCGCAGCCCTGGCCGGGTTTATCATTTGCATGGTATAGAATCCAGTTCTCTTTACCATCAGGCGATTTAAAAAACGAATTGTGCCCAGGGGCATAAACGCCATCTTTTGGCGACTGTTGAAAAACAGGCTGATCGGCTTTCGTCCATGATTTTGGCTCAAGCAGGTTGCTTTTTGCCGAAGCCGAAAGCATGCCCAGGGCATAAAAATCTGTCCAGCAACCACTTGCTGAATAAATGATAAAAATTTTATTGCCATGTACCAGAAACTGTGGCCCCTCATTTACATCAACGTGGGCGCCACCGCCTAAGTCGCCATTTTTTTCCCAGTCGAATTTTGGGGTAGAAATTTTTACGCGGTTTCCATCCACCGTCCACGGATTTTTAAGTTTAGCCATAAAAATTTCCTGTTTACCGTTTTCATTTCCTTCCCAGCCCGACCAGATCATATACAGCTGACCTTTAAAATCGATTACATCTCCATCAATGGCCCATTTATCAGTAGGATCGGCAACCTTGCCTTTAAATACCCACTCCCCTTTCATTGGATCGGCCGAAGCATTTTCTAAAACATACATGCGATGGTTTTCATTTTTGCCATTATCAGCAGCAAAATAAGCATACCATTTCCCCCTTAAAAACATCACCTCAGGTGCCCATATTTCTTTACTGTACATCGTTCCGGCAGGTGCTTTCCAAATGGTTTTCCGCTCGGCATTTTTAAGGCCATCAAGGGTTTTGGTTTTCCAAAGGTCTACACGGTTACCAGTGGTATGGGTATAATAGTAATAACCATCTTTATAATAACTATAAGGATCGGCACCGGATGGCAATAAGGGATTGGTAAATGTTTGTGCATTTAACCCTCCCATCACCAATAAGCAAAGTGCGAAAAATAATTTTAGTTTCAATCTATTCATTTTTAAAGCTTTACACCTGCTATTTTTCTCATGCTGCTGCATTTTATCAATCTTTAAAAAAAGTGATTTCTTTTCTGAAACCAGCCTTTTTTTTGTTTCAATATTTCTACAAAAGCAATCAATTTGCGCCCTGCATTAAAAAGCGGAAACTTTTAGGGTCGACATGCATTTGTTCAGTACCGTTTTTATCTTTTACAAAAGCAGCCTTTATAATAGCTGTAGCTCTTGGCGATACTTTTTGATTGTTATGATGGATGTGAAATACATACTGCAAATCCCCGTTTTTATCGGTAAAAAAATCGCCGTGACCAGTTCCATTAAATTTTAACAACTTCCTGCTAATGATCGGGTTTCCCGCATATTTCGTCCACGGCCCTGTTGGTGAGCCCGAAGTAGCATAACCCACCGCATAATCGGGATTTCTGAAATCGTTTGCAGAATAAAAAAGGTAATAAAGCTGATCTTTTTTGAGTACCGTTGGGCCTTCGGTTATCGGCCAATCGGTTTTTGCGGTATTTTCCCAGAATTCGGTTCCAGATAAACATTCCTTTGCAGTGTTCGGGATGACATCCGAAAAATCAGCCTTCAGTTCGGATACATAAATCCGGTTGCCTTTATCAAGTTTTACATGATATAGGTAATTCTTCCCATCTGCATCGGTAAATACAAAGGGATCGATCTGTTTTCCTGTGCCAGAAATGGCTTTTAATGTTTCCTGTTTAAATGGACCTAAAGGACTTTTGCTCTGAGCAATGGCAATCTGCTCATCAGCGGTGTAGGCCATATAATAAGTATTCCCCCTTTTAAATACCTGCGGGGCCCAAAAACCCTTGCTACCGAAGACATCATCCTTTTTTAAAGCAAATCCATTATTTTCTGACTTTTTGCTCCAGTTTTTAAGGTCTTTTGAAACATAAACCAAAAAACCCTGATCGCTACTCGTACCATATAAATAATAACGGCCATTATCTACAAAAATGGTCGGATCGGCAAGATAAAGGGTATCATTTAGCGGTTTTGCAAGTAGTTCTTTGCTAATGGAACAGAATGAAAAGCATAAAAAAAAGGCATAAATATATTTCATTGGCTTTACTAAGAGTAAGATATTGATTAATAATAATATTTACATTGATCGTCATTCCCAACCCAATTGGGAATCTTAATGTATAATGAGTGGTTATCTGCGCATTAAGATTCCCGCCTGCGCGGGAATGACGAAAATTTAAAAAAATTAAAAACCTATTTTACTTACTGGTGTAAAAATCAGATCGTCAACACCGGCAATTTTAACACCTATCCTGGCAAAAACATAATTTTGAGTAGGTGTAATGTTTGGGATCGTAACACTCATGCTCAGGTTGTTGAGGTCGGCGATGGCTGCACCACTGATCTGCTGGGTAGCGATATTATTACTACCATCTACAAACTGTGTTTTATTAATATAGAGCGATACATTTTCGATATCCTTGCCATCGGCATTGGTGATGATTTTTTCAAGTTTACAAAAAGCATTTATTTTACCTGCTGCAGCGGTAAGTGTGGCTCCGCGGATCATATAGTAAGGCATTACCTCAATATCTATGGTTTTACTGCCATTAATGTTTACCGCAATGCTATCCTGTCTTCCGGTAGCATTCTTTTTCCATAAAAAAGGCCCCTGGTTTGGAGAAAAAACCAATTTATAATCTCCGTTGAATAATTTGGCAGAGTAGGTTCCATCCTGGCTCACATTAACATTCAGCGCGGAATAATTCCCAAAACCTGACTGCCAGAGTTCGAAATTAACCTGACCATATTGAACACTGATGGGTTCTCCTTTATAAACGATCCGCCCGGTAAAATCGGCTTCAGGTGCTTCGTAGTTATCTTTTTTACATGAAGCAAAAAGAACGGCAATAAGTGCCCCTATCATGAAATAAAATCTAATTTTCATATCTATATCTGCTTATTGGTTAGGGTTTCTTACAATTTTAGGGTTTCCGTTAAGTACATCCTGCCCGATTGAAGAGTAGTAATTTCCGATACGGAAACGGTGTGCAGCGGTTACACGGCTTGGTTTAATCACTTTAAAAATATATTTCAAATGGTTTGCGTTGCCAGGGTTATAATATTTGTATGGCCACAAGCCAAATACCTGCGTACTGGTGCGTGTTGCGCTACCAATATTGTTTGCATTGATAAAATCGGCTGCAGACATGTTATTGCCGTTCCAAACTTTATCAGCCAGTCTCCAGCGTTTCATATCCCAAAGTTCATGTCCTTCGAAGGCTAATTCTACTTTACGCTCGTGTACAATACGGTCGAAAGTGATCTCTGCCGGGGTTAAAGCAACAGTTAATCCTGCACGATCTCTTACTTGTTTAATATAGTTAGCTGCTGTAGTGGGATCGCCCAGTTCAAAAGCTGCTTCGGCTGCATTTAACAATACCTCGGCATAACGGTAACGGATCCACCAAACATCACTGCGGGTACCGATCTGTCCTGAACCTGTTGCTGGATCTAAATATTTGCGAACATAAAAGCCTGACTGTGCGCTGAATTCGAGTCCATCTACAGGACCATCAGCACCAACCACTTGTACAGAACCTGCATTTCCCGGAAGAACATTCGTTTTGTTCTGTCCGAAGTTATCGCCTGTTACGATAGAACCATCGGCCAATTGGTAGCCAGCCCAGATATCAACGGTTTTGCCTTTAAACTGCGTTCCCGGAAGAATTACCGTTCCTGCCAAGCGTGCATCACGACCCGCAAAAATATCGGTGATACCACTGTAATAAACCGGGTTACCACTTCCATCAACCGAGGCCATGGATGCATAAGTATTATCCAGTTTTTCGAAAGACTGAACAAGGTTTAACGATGGATTTAAACGTCCACCCTGCGCTTCCTCTGCAGAAGAACGTGGCTGGTTATCGATCGTAAAACCATGAACCTTATTGGTTTTCAATTTAAAATCTTTCGCAAAAATCACTTCCGGATTACTGCCTTTATCAGTAAAAAGCGCGGCGAAATTTTCAGATAAATTAGGGTTCTTTTTGTAAAGCGAATATTTGCCGCCATCGATAATCTCTTTTGCGGCAGCTAAGGATTTGGTAAAATAAGCATTGGCCAGACCCGATGATATACCCACTTCTCCACCTGGCAAGCTCAACTGCGAGTTGCTGTATTTGGCGATTGAACCCGCATATAATGCTGCTCTTGATTCCATGGCTAATGCCGCAGCTTTTGTAGCCCTGCTCTGTACAGTCGGATTATCAGGCAGTATGGTTTTTACGGCTTCCAGTTCTGAAATCACGAAATCATAAATTTCGGTTTCTTTTGCCCTTGGAAACTGTAGGTAACTTGGGTCGCCGCTATAATTATAATCTAAAACGGTTGTGATCAACGGCACACCGCCCATTGCTTTTACCATTTCGAAATATACCCCCGCCCTGATAAAACGCGCTTCGGCAAGGAAACGGTCGCGGTCTTCTGCTTTTAAAGCGGTAGATTCCTGCCCGCGTTTAATAAACATATTCAGGTCACGGATATAACCGTAAACACCCATGTCCCAGTATCTCCAGGCATCATAACCATACTCTAAATTCTGGTGACGGAAATAATCACCGCTGGCGGAGGCAAAACCTTCGTCAAAAACGGCAAAAGTCCACCATGCCTCGATCGTCTGGTAATCTGGATAGCGGTCGTAAAGATCGCCAACAACGGTAAGCACCAGGTTTGGATCTTTCCATACCGCATCAATCGGCAGGGTACTGGTAGGTTGTTTATCTAAAAATTCTGAATCTTTTTTACACGACTGCGCAAAACTCAAAAAGGCGATGGCAGCAAATGCATATATAATTTTTTTCATCTGATTAGTCTTTTTCATGTTACAGCGTTAATTTAATACCGATATTAAAAAACTTGTTCTGTGGGTACTGTAATCCGTTATCATCTGCAATTTCAGGGTCTACACCATAATCTTTCAGGTTATCGATAGAAAAGAGGTTATATCCGTTAACATAAACCCTGGCATTCTGGATCTTGATTTTTTCGGCCCATTTTTTGGGTATGGTATAACCGACCTCAAGCGTACGGGCACGCAGATACCTTACATTGTGCAGCCAAAAAGTAGAGTTTTTGTTGTAATTGCTGTGTCCGCCATCATTAAATCGTAATGCAGGATATTTCCCAGGAATCCATGCGCTGTTCAGGTCGTATGGATTGGTACGGTGCCAGCTGTCGTCAGCAAAACTCTGCAATAAAGCACCTGTATTCTGGAATGCCCATCGCTGTTCCCAGTTCTGGTTCCATGAGTACAAGGCTCCGCCTGAAAAATCTGCTGAAAAATCAAAGTTTTTGTAAGAACCGCCTATGGTGAAACCGAAGCCGATGTTCGGCTGACCTTGTGTGGTATATCCAATCGGTCTTTGATCCAGGTCATTAATCACACCGTCGCCGTTCTGATCTTTATAAATTAAATCGCCCGGCAATAAAGAGCGGTTTCCCTGTCCATCAATGTTTACTTTATAATTATTGATCTCATCAATATTCTGGAATTGCCCAGTTACCTCGTATCCCCAGAAAATATCGGTATAACGCTGGTTATAGCTATTTCTGTAATTGTCCCACGAGTTGCCGTAACGCGGTTTATACTGATCTAAAAATTTTCTTCGGCTAATGGAAATATTTCCACCAACATTGTAGTTAAATTCTCCGATCTTATCCCTGTAATTTAACGCGAATTCTGCTCCGAACTGCGCATCACTTTCCAGGTTTTCTGCTGCCAGCGGGTATCCCAATTCAATAGGCACCACAACATCATTTTTAACCTGCTTTAAACCGGTACGTTTTCTATAGAAATAATCTGCCGTTCCGCTTAGCTTACTGTTAAACAATGAAAAATCTAAACCGATATCTGTCATTTTGCTTTTCAGCCAGCTTAGGTTATTGATAATCGGACCTTTATCCCTTGAAGTGGTAATATTCTTACCATCTAAGATCACACTTCCCTGGTTGTATCTATAGCCCGGAATGTAAGCGAAAGGGTCAATACCGAGATCGTCATCTCCCAGCACACCATAAGATGCACGAAGTTTCAAATCGTTCAAGACAGTACTTTCGCCTAAAAGCGATTTCATAAATTTCTCCTGGGTAATTCTCCAACCAATGGATGCTGAAGGGAAATAACCTACACGCCTGTCGGGTGCAAATTTCCATGAGGCATCTCTACGGCCAGAAAGTTCCAGGTAATATTTATTGTCATAATTATAGTTTACCCTGGCTACGTAACCAATACGGGCTTCTTCTTCCTGAATATCAGCGAAATCCTGTCCGTCCATATCAGCGAACTGCAAAACAGGCAGAATATTGGTCTGTGGTACGGCATGCTGGAAAGTATAGGTTCTAAAACGGTCTAAACGCTCCGCTACCAAAACGCCACCAACAGTGTGTTTACCAAAAGTACGGTTGTAGTTGGCCTGTAACTGATAGGTATTGGTGTATATCTTTTCGTTTCTGCGCTCCCTGTATGGGTTAGAACTTCCAACTTTTTCTTCGTAAACACCAGTTTCAGGATGATAAGTATAGACATTATAAGTATACTCATGGCCGTTTATGACGTTATCGGCAATGTAATAAGAGTATAAACCTTTTATCTCTAAACCTTTTATAGGCGTATCGTAACTTGCTGATAAATTGGTCTGTAAAACCCTCCAGTCTGATTTCCAGTAACCGGTTAAGGCTTTGCTCTGTACGGCAAACTGTTCCGTATTGTGCCCGATATCATTCGGGTAATTCGGATTACCATTGGCATAAGCCTGTTCAGTCGGCCTGTTTCTCAAAAGCGCAAAACGTGCAGCAAAATAATCGTCACCACCCGGTACGCCTGGCTGATCGCGGCTTTCTATACGGCCGTTAATGAGCATACCAACTTTAAAACGGTCGGTTATTTTAGCTTCTATATTACTCTGGATGTTGGTCCGGTTAAAATCGAACTCACGTTCCGTTCCATACACCCCTTTCTGATCAAGGTGTGTACCTGAGAAGTAATAATTCACTTTGTCGCTGCCACCAGAAGCACTCAAATTAATCGAAGATTGCGGCGCGTTTGGCGCAATGATGATATCTCTCCAGTTCTGGCTCTGATAGCCATATTCTGTTCCGGCTTTCCATTTTTCAAGTTCTGATGGTGTAATATCTGTTTTGCCGTTCTGGTTTAATTCTGCGGTAGCTTTTCCCAACATCCACTGGTAAGCATCGGTAGTTTCAGGGAAACGTACCCAGTTCTGCCATCCGGTATAAGCATCAACACTAAAAGTATTGCGCGTACTGTTTTTACCTCTTTTAGTGGTCACTAAAATTACCCCGTTAGCGGCCCTGCTACCATAAATAGCGGCTGAAGCATCTTTTAGCACACTGATGGTTTCGATATCGTTGGGCGAGATATTATTAAACTGTCCTGCATCCTGCTGGATACCATCAATTACATATAACGGATTACCCATGTTACGGATCTGGATGTTTGCACTCGATCCCGGTCTACCGTCAGGCATCCTGAACGAAACCCCAGGTAGTTTACCAGCAAGGCCAGTACTCACGGTTGAACCGCCATGTACTTTTTCGAGGTCTTTACTGCTAATGGAAGAGATTGCCCCGGTAATGGCTTCTTTTTTCTGTGTGTTATACCCCACTACCACCACTTCTGAGAGATCGTTATTGGAGGGTTTAAGTTTAACATTAACCTGCGAACGGCCTGCCAATGCAACTTCCTGGTTGACATAACCTACATAAATAAAAATCAGGGTTGCATTTTTATCTGCCACCTGGATTTTAAATTTTCCGTCAGCATCAGTTGTTGCCCCTGTGCTGGTACCTTTAATTTTAATGCTGGCACCCACAACTGTTTCACCCTTCTCGTCAGTAACAGTACCGGTCACGGTGCTTTGTTCCTGTGCACTAAGCTGAAATGAAAGCAAGAGTACGGTAATTGAGGTAAAAATAACAGTAAGGATTTTGCGTTTCAAAAACATCTTTTGAAGCAAGTACCAATCCATGCGTACAAAGCCGCCATAGTAGAGTAAACTTCTTTTCATATTTGGTTAGGAATTTGGTTAAATACTAGAAGTAAATGGTTTTAGTTCGATTTAATTCTTTCCAAAGATTCAGTTTTTAGCATTAGCGCGGGATACGGATTTGTATCAATATTTCTCCATTTTGTCTCGATTTGTATTTAAGGAGTCTGTTTAGCCACGGAGGCTCGGAGACACGGAAAATGCCGCTCAATGCGTCATCCTGAGTTCAGCTCAGGATCTTTAAAGCAACAGTTTTTTGGAAATGATGGGGCTGGCACGTTTCGGTTAGGGAAGCCCTGCTATCAATCAAGTCCTCTACCGATAACACTCCTATCATTTTGATACAATTCATAATATTATTCTACTGCTCTATGCCGCAGGGGCATGGTACTTTGGAGCGCCAAAGTACCCAAAGCGCTTTGTCAATCCAACAAGGTGGCTTCACACTGCCCCATGCTCATCAAAAAAACAGCGGCACTTTGTTTTGTGTTCAATTCCTTTATAGCTTTGAATTATCGTTTATGAACACAAAACCACTGCGTTTCAGGTTTGGTAGTGTCCTTTGTTCTGTATTGCACCTGTTTTTTTGATCCTTCTGCCACTTGGGATTGACGGCGTCCTTTGCTAAAACCTGTGCTTTATTAAAATCAGTTAGCAAAATGCCTAAACTATTCTCAAAAAAGATATGTCCACACGGTAGGATGAAAAATTGAGATCCGGGCTTTCCGTTCTATCAGGTTTATTTAACACAGGCCTGTAGTCCTAATTTAGATCAGACCTCGCAGGTTTAATTCAGCGTTGTATTTATTTTTAATGGCCTCATTGAGGACTGCGCCGTTTAAAAACCTGCGAGGTCTATAAAGCCGTGGGTTTGCGTTAGGGATTGTAAGGGTCCAGTACCGATCCTTCATCGGTACCGGAGCGAAGCGCAGCCCTGCAAAGCCCGACCTTTGTGCAGCTTAGGGAACGCCCAGATTAATTGGCAATTGACAGTTGTCGATATGCTGCTGAAGTGGTTTTTGTTTTTTTGGAAATGATGCGGCTGGCACATTTCGGTTAGGGAAGCCCTGCTATCTCTTCAAGTCCTCTCCCGATGAAAAATCGGGCTCCGGGCTTTCCGTTCTATCAGGTTTATTTAACACAAGCCTGTAGTCCTAATTTAGATCAGACCTCGCAGGTTTAATTCGGCGTTGTATTTATTTTTAATGGCCTCATTGAGGACTGCGCCGTTTAAAAACCTGCGAGGTCTATAAAGCCGTGGGTTTGCGTTAGGGATTGTAAGGGTCCAGTACCGATCCTTCATCGGTACCGGAGCGAAGCGCAGCCCTGAAAAGCCCGACCTTTGTGCAGCTTAGGGAACGCCCAGATTAATTGGCAATTGACAGTTGTCGATATGCTGCTGAAGTGGTTTTTGTTTTTTTGGAAATGATGCGGCTGGCACATTTCGGTTAGGGAAGCCCTGCTATCTCTTCAAGTCCTCTCCCGATGAAAAATCGGGCTCCGGGCTTTCCGTTCTATCAGGTTTATTTAACACAAGCCTGTAGTCCTAATTTAGATCAGACCTCGCAGGTTTAATTCGGCGTTGTATTTATTTTTAATGGCCTCATTGAGGACTGCGCCGTTTAAAAACCTGCGAGGTTTATAAAGCTGTGGGTTTTGCGTTAGGGATTGTAAGGGTTCAGTACCGATTCTTCATCGGTACCGGAGCAAAGCGCAGCCCTGCAAAAGCCCGACCTTTGCGCAGCTTAGGGAACGCCCAAATCAGTTTACAATTTGCAGTTGGCAGTTCGCAATTTCATTTCTATAAAAACTGAGTTTCTATCTTTAAGGCTTTCCCAAATTAAAATAGAATCTGTCTCAATTCCTCTACAAATCCTCTCAAACTCAAATTAACCTGAAAGCAAAACATTTCTTTAATATATTTGAAGCTACTGACCAATATCTCTTGAAAAAACTCATCATCCTTTTATACCTATTATTTTCGGCCACCCTGCTTTGGGCGCAACCTTATTATTTCAGGCATTACCAGGTAGAGAACGGGCTTTCTAATAATACGGCCTTTTGTAGTGTGCAGGATGGGAACGGCTTTATGTGGTTTGGCACTAAAGATGGTTTGAACCGGTTTGACGGTTATTCTTTTAAAACCTACCGAAACGATACCGAAAAAGCTGGTAGTTTGGGTAACGATCTGATTTCTGCACTTCACCACGATCACGAACAAACACTTTGGGTTGGCACAAACAATGGTGTGTATCAATACAATCCAACAAAAGAAAGTTTCGCTATCATAAAAGAAACTAAAGGGATGCGGATTACAGACCTGGCGAGCGATTTGCGTGGACATTTATGGATTCTATCTTCATTCAAGATATATTTATATCAAAAGCGTACCAGGAAACTACAGGCTTTTGGCCTTAATGCACCGTTCGATGCCTCACTGGTAACGATTTTAAAAGATGGAAGTGTATGGATCAGTACCGGAAAGGGAACGTTAGAAAAATACAACCCTAAAACGAATAATTTTCAGCAGTTTAATATTAATGGAAAAAATGCCAAAACCGAATATGGCTGGGTATCCAGAATTGCGGAGACTGAAGATGGAAATTTATTGGTTGGCACGACCAATCAAGGTGTTAAACTTTTCAACCCTGTTACTTTAGCATCAAAAAATATACTCAGATTAAACGACGACCAAACGCCAATATTTGTCCGGGATATCAAAAAAACAGGCCCGCATGAATTTTGGATTGCTACAGAATCGGGCATTTACATTTATAATGATGAAAGTGGGGCAATTATCCACCTCAAAAAACAATATAATAACGATTATTCTTTAAGTGATAATGCTGTTTATAGCATTTGTGTCGACCGTGAGGGCGGGGTTTGGACCGGCACCTACTTTGGAGGAGTAAATTACTATTCGAGCCATACTTCACTGTTTACCAAATACTTTCCGCAAAAAGGTACAAATTCAATCAGCGGAAGCGATGTAAGGGAAATTACAAAAGATCGGAATGGGAATTTATGGATTGGTACGGAGGATGCGGGACTGAACAAACTCGACGTAAAAACAGGCGTATTTAAACACTTTTTACCCGACGGAAAACCGGGAAGTATTGCCTATTCCAATATCCATGGGTTATTGGTTGACGGCGACAAACTCTGGATTGGCACTTTTGAACATGGCCTGGATGTTTTAGACCTGAAAACAGAAAAGGTAATTAAACATTACCAGGCAGGTGTTGGAAATGCCTTACGTACCAATTTTATTGTTACTTTTTGTAAAACGCGGTCAGGTGAAATTTTAGTTGGAACCATCAACGGGATTTATCTTTATAATCGCAAAAGAGATGATTTCGACCCTATTACCGGCCTCCCTTTTATTTTTTACGATTCGGTTATGGAAGACAGTAAGGGTAATATCTGGGCGGGCAGCTTTAATGATGGTGTATTTAAGTTTAACTTATCCAGACCAGGCCATGTGAACTACCGAAATATCCCAGCGGATGCGAAAAGTTTAAGCCATAACAGCGTAAACAGTATTTTTGAAGATAGCAAACAGCATATTTGGGTAACTACGGATGGTGGTGGACTTTGCAGGTTTGATCAGAAAACACATCAATTTAAACGTTACGGAATAAAAAATGGTTTCCCCAGCAATTACCTGTTCCGTATCGAAGAAGATGCGGCAAATAAATTCTGGATTAGCAGTACACGCGGCCTTATTCACTTCGATCCCGTTACGGGGGTAAGCAAAACCTATTCTAAAGCCAACGGATTACTTACTGATCAGTTCAACTACAGCTCTGCCTACCAGGATGAGGATGGCCGAACCTATTTTGGGAGCGTAAAAGGGCTGATAAGCTTTAATCCGGCCAACTTAAAGGCAACAAACTATGAGCCCCCGGTATTTTTAACCGGGTTTCAGGTCAACAGTTTGGAAATAGGTTTAAATGGGAAAGATTCTGTTGCTAATAAATCGATTGTTTATGCCGATACCATCGAACTTAACCATAACCAATCATCTTTTAGTATCGATTTTGCTGCCTTAAGTTATTTATCGCCTGAAATGACAGAGTATGCTTATAAAATGACAGGGCTTTATAAAAACTGGGAATATTTAAAGACTAACCGGAAGGTTTATTTTACCAAACTTGCCCCCGGCAATTACATTTTTGAAGTGAAAGCTTTGGTTGAAGGAAGCAACACCTGGAGCACCAAAAATGTTAAACTTCTGATCAAAATACGTCCTCCTTTTTATCTCAGTCCATTTGCCTATTTTATTTATGTGGTAGCGGCCGGGGCAATTATTTTCTTTTTGGTGCGAAGGTACCACCGAAAAATTGCACTCAAAAACAGCAGGCGGATGGAAGTATTTGAGCATGAAAAACAAAAGGAAGTTTATCAGGCGAAGATCGAATTTTTCACCAACGTTGCCCATGAAATCAGGACGCCGCTCACTTTGATTATCGGACCGATGGAGAAACTGATTAAACAGGCCGATGCCGTGCCTGCAATAGAAAAGAATTTACGGATTATGGGCCGCAATACGGATCGACTGCTCAAACTTACCAATCAATTGCTCGATTTCAGGAAAACCGAAACCAGCGAATTTTCGCTGAACTTTGTAAAGGCTGATATCAGCGAGATATTAAAGGATATTTTTATCCAGTTTCAGCCCGCAGCCGAGCAACGGAATATCAGTTATACCATCAACTTGCCCGAAAAAGCATTCCAAGCCTATATCGATGTAGAAGCTTTTTACAAAATCATCAGCAACCTGGTTGATAATGCCATTAAATATGGAAAAACGACAGCTGAAATCAGTTTAAAGAAATCAGCAGAACAGGATAAATTTAAAGTTTGCTTTAAAAGCGACGGCAATAAAATACCTGCAGAAATCAAGGAGAAGATTTTTGAGCCTTTTTTCAGGGCTAAAGAAACGCAGATCGCCACTGGAACTGGCATAGGTCTTTCCATTTCCAAATCGCTCGCACAGTTGCATAGCGGCGAGTTGTACCTGGATATTAATGACCACCATTTTAATATATTTGTATTAGAACTG
The DNA here is from genome assembly GCF_019317285.1 of Pedobacter sp. D749. NCBI lineage: Bacteria > Pseudomonadati > Bacteroidota > Sphingobacteriia > Sphingobacteriales > Sphingobacteriaceae > Pedobacter > Pedobacter sp. D749. The sequence goes on along the minus strand of NZ_CP079218.1, from coordinate 369,314 downwards.
CCCATCCATCAACTTATTGAATTTAACCTGAACGGGAAATGGAAGAAATTGTAGGTACGCTCACGATGAAAGATCAACAGGAAATAGAGAAAAACGTGGTATTATTGGTCGATGATAATGAGGATATCCTTGATTTCATTTCGGATGACCTGGATGAAAAATATCATGTTTTACAGGCCAGAAACGGGATAGAAGCCCTGGCAATATTACAGCGTGAAATTGTTCAACTCATTATCAGCGATGTGATGATGCCCGAAATGGATGGCTTTGAATTTTGTGCAAAAGTAAAATCGACCCTTGAGTTCAGCCATATTCCGGTGATACTGCTTACCGCAAAAAATTCATTACAATCTAAAATTGAAGGTTTAGAGCTTGGCGCTGACGCCTATGTAGAAAAGCCCTTTTCGCCCGAGTTTTTGCAGGTGCAGATTTCCAGCCTGCTTAAAAACAGAAAAAAGATCAAAGAATATTTCTCCAATTCTCCCCTCCTCCACTTGAAAAGCATTGCCCATTCTAAGGCAGATGAGTTGTTTTTGGAAAAATTACAGGATATCATTAACAAAAACATCAGCGATCAGGATCTGGATGTAGAACACCTGGCAGAAAAGATGAATATGAGCAGGCCAACCTTATACCGGAAAATCAAATCCATTTCTAACCTGAGTCCGAATGAACTGATTAATTTAGCGAGGTTAAAAAAAGCTGCTGAACTTTTAAATGAAGGGCTACTGAAAATTTACGAAATTTCAGAAATGGTGGGTTATAGCTCGCAATCCCATTTCGGCCGGAATTTTGCCAAACAGTTTGGAATGTCGCCCACTGATTATTTGAACGGCAGTATCGCAGGAAAGAAAAAAGGGTGATTTTAAAGGGTATAAAGCGCGAAGAATCTTAATTGAGAAGGCTTTTTCAGCCGACGAAGCAATCTTAATGCACACGCTAGCAGCGATCGTTGTAAGATTGCTTCGTACCTTATAATGACGTTTATGTAAAAACTGATATTCAGTGTTATTTTTTTTGACCATATAAGACATTTAAGTACCATATAAGCTTACGTGTTCTTATATGGTGTGGAAGCCTAAAGGATTATTTAATGAATTAGATGTTCTTAGGTGTCTAAAGTGGTTAATTAAACAGCATAGTCTTTAATTTTTACGACCACCTTAGACATCTTAGCTCAATGAGTTTTACAGGATGCAAAATCTTAAATCTAATAAATTAGAAAGCGCATATAGGACCTCATTCCTATTTTTTTCAGGCCACTGAACTGATGGTTACTCCCAATGACGATCTTTCTTTTCATACATCAATTCCTTCCATTTTCCATCTCAAAATCAAATAATTAGCCAGCCATTGTTATTATCTTTTATTATATGTAAATTGTATTAACCAAAATATATAAGTTATGAAAATGCTTAAGAAAATCGAGAACTGGGGCGATCATCACCACCCAAAATGGTTAGATTATTTTAGAATCTTATTAGGCCTTATTTTAATCTGGAAGGGCATTGATTTTTACATCAATATGCCAGCATTTAGCAACCTCATGCGCGGTGCATTTTTAGGTACAGCAATAAGCATCAGCTTACTGGCACATTTCATTATCGTATTACACCTAATTGGTGGTTTAGCCATTACCCTGGGTACCTATACGCGTACGTTTTGTCTCATTAATTTACCGATACTGATCGGGGCCGTATTCTTTATCAATATTTCGGGAGGCATTTTTAAACCCTACTCAGAATTTTGGTTTTCGGTTTCAGTATTGGTTGGATTAATCTGTTTTGCCATCGAAGGAAATGGAATTTTATCGGTCGAACACGAGAAAATCTTGCCAAAACAGGCTGCATAATTCAAAATACAAACACAAAACTCCAACATAAACGGCTTAAAAAAGCTGTACATTGATGCTTTTTGCTTTTTTTATACCCACTAACTAAATGATTAGCAAGGCTTAAAATATTAATTAAATTATTTAAGTAGAAATTATTTGCAGATTTGCTTCAAGTTTGTACTTTTGCGGCGGAGAGTTGGCAGAGTGGTCGATTGCGGCAGTCTTGAAAACTGTTGACTTGTTAAAGGGTCCGCGGGTTCGAATCCCCCACTCTCCGCAATGCAATAAGCAAATTAAGCCTTTAGCATAACGTTAGAGGCTTTTTTATTGCTCTATATTTCGACAGGGGGGTACTTTTGGAGTGGTTTATCGTTGAAAATAATCTTATCTTTGATTATTCCTTTTGTTGCTATGAGGATAAAATTATAAATGGTATGGACTGGATTGCTTACACCATTTTTTTAGCAACCTAAAGCCTCACCATTCTGTTTATGCATTCCTTTAGGTTTCCCGTACCGCAGCATACAAAATAATCACTTGTTTTACATTCCTATTCCATACATTAGATAGAACTAAATTGAAACTCATTATGAAAAGAACACTTTTAACACTAATCGTACTATTGCCGTTGTTAGCCTTTGGGCAAGTAAAGTATCTGATATTTGGGGTTGTGGATGGTAATGTTCCAGTTAAAAGTGTGATTGATGGTAATCATGATGTCAACCTAGATGATGAAACTTTAGTGATTGTAAGCTCGTTCATTAAGTATAAATATGGAGATGTTTTTGAAGTATATTATAAAAACAGAAAACTATACATAAACCCCGACTTTCTAAAAATAAACAAGGAGGATCAAAAAGCATTTGACACGTGGGATGCTAGTGAATTAGATAGCATAAAATCTAAAGCAAGTTATGCTGCGGATGTAATCTATAGAAATGATTTAAAGAAAGCATTTGCATTTTTAGACAATACAAAAACAAAAGGACTGGCAGTTCTGAACTGGAGTTACTACGATGAAAGTGAATACACAAGCGGAACGAGTGCAAAAATAGAAGTGTATAATCCAGCAAAGAAAACAATAAAATATATTTGGTTTTCTTTTGTCGGCTATAATGCTGTTGGTGATGTAGTTTCATCAAAAGGACAGACAATTAGGACTATGAAAGCAGTCGGCCCAATAAAAGAAAAAGAAACAGGCTCATATGAGTTTTCTTATGTTTGGTTCTCAGATTTGGTGCAAACCGCAAAACTAAAGGCGATTAAAATTCAATACATGGACGGGACTTTTAAGTTGGTGCCTATTCCATCTTCTATTATTCTACCTAAGAACTTGTACAATATATTAAATGATGAGGTTGACGAAGATTAATGCATCCTATTTGCAATTCTAATCTAATTGCCTTAAAGTTAATGCTCGCTATCTAGCGCAAGTCTTAGCGCCCACGGCCTGAGCAAAAGCCTGATTTGGGCTTTCGGTAAATCAATGCATCTCTAAAAAAATCTCATCTAGATAAATATGGTGAATGCGCAAGTCATCCACCCAGCTGCATTCTCATTAAGACTTGCGCTAGTAAGGAGGGACATATGTTAGATAATATTTTATTTAATGTATTTTTTATCATCAAAAAATATTAGATTAGCAATACATATAATGTATTATTTTACGCTCATTCCCATCTATTTTCAAAATCATCATTTTACTAAACTAAATTAACAGCTATGAAAAATTTATTAAAGTACTTTCTACTTTTAAACATTGCATTATTCTCTGTGGCTTGCCGCTCGGATAAGGATGGTCTTTTAGATGAACCACCAATTACGGCAACAACTGATTTCTACAAAAATGCAAACCAACTGGCTGCGACCTATGATCTTTCAAACACTGTAAGCCAGACGATGAGGGATCAGGTTTACGATTTATACAAGAAACAAAAGTGGAGCGAACTGGAAACGCTATTTATAAACAACAATTTAAACGGAAAATGGCCACCTGCAAACGGAGGTTTCAATACAGTAGATGATACACCAATCACGATGGGACAAAAATACGATAGATACAGTGGTGCGATTGGAACCTACAGCGGAACAGGAGCTCCGACCCTTGGAGGAAGTTTTACAAGTCCAATCATCAATGGATCTGTGTATACCTTCGGGCAAAGAGCCTTGAATCAACCGGAAAATACTTATGATTTTTATTATGAAATCGAAGTTTTAAATAATTCATTAAATTTCAAAGGCCAAACAGCAGATATTATTCCCTGGTTTAATCAGGTGGGCAATGGTAAGCAGACCATGTGGAAAATCCCGATCGATCCAGCGACTGGCTACCAAAAAACCTGGAATAAATTGGCCCAGGAAGGGTATATTAAAGTAACAATTAAGAAAAACCCGAGTGGAAAATACCCGGAAGCTGTGGGCGTAGTTATTGCACAATAAAATCATTTAGATGTATTCCATTTCAAAAAAAATATTCATTGAAAAACAGGTTTCTGTTGCCAAAAACACGTTCAGTAATGCAGAGATCGGTAACTCAGCACCAGTAAAATTCAAATGTTGTAACTGTGGCCATGAAAATACCGTTAAAATAACACCTTATGAATCAGGTTTTCCGATTTTTCAATTGTACAATAATGAAAAGGTTTTAGCTAAAAATGAATTATTAAAAAATAAAATTGTCTCCGAAACCTCCATAAATTTACTTCACTTTGGAGAATTGACAGTAAATGATTTACCAACATTGTACTTTGGAACAGATTGTCCGTCTTGTCATTCAAAATATATTTGTGTTTTTAGCTATGGTGAAAAACAACCTGGACTAACTTTGCTTACCATTTCCGGCGTATGGAAATATAACGAAATTTAAGCTTGGATATCCCCAAAATTGCCATTTATTTTTCAGCAAAGTGGCCGATTTTTCTGCGTAAATTGATCAAGCAACTTATTTTAAGCGATTTTAAGGCTTAAATTACAAGACAAATTACTTCTTGTAAATTCCCTTAATAATAGCCAAAATTCCTTCCAGATGTTGCAGAGGCATCCCATCATCCCCGCTGAAGAAACAAAGCCTGAAATCGCATGACTTCAGGCTTTTTTTATTTAAACATCCTGTCCTAATTCAATTACTGAGCATATTCTTTTAAACGGATCAATTGCTCCTGTCATTAACCTCAAATCTGCCCGTTTTTAGGTGCAGTACAATTTTGAATACGATAATTTCTTCATCATGCGCATCTGTTTTGCCTGTGCCATGCGATGGCTGCTCTGATGGTGTATTGGTTAAGGGCATCATCCGGTGGATAATGCCCTGCAAAACATTTTGTTTTTCTGAAGTATCGTTGATTTCTTCAAATTTGCCCCAGCACACCACACTTTTCCAGTTGAAAGTGTCGCGGATCTGGTCAATCTGGAAGCAAACCTGTGGGTTGCTTCTCATCATCCTGATTTTTTGTCCGGGAGCAGAATGGGCATAAACTGTACCGCTGCGGTAAACATAATTAATAGGCACAATGTAACTCACCCCATGGGCGTGGCAGCCTAAACGACCTATATATTGCTCTTTAAGGAGTTTTTCGACTTCCTCTTCTTCTAATTTCCCTAACATTTTTTAAAAAATTAATGTTGAATATTTATTACTAAGCTGTTCCCGAAATATCTAAAACAACCCTTCCCTCAATCTCTCCCATTTTCATCTGTTCAAATACTTCATTAATATCTTCCAGTTTTGCAGACTTAATCTGCGCTTTCACCTTGCCATCTACGGCAAATTCGATAGCCTCCTGCATGTCTTTTCTTGTACCTACAATAGAACCCCTGATGGTAATCCTGTTTAATACGGTATCAAATATGGGAAGGTCGAAACTGCCTGGAGGCAATCCATTCAGCGATAAAGTGCCTTTTCTGCGCAGGGCGGAAAGCCCCTGACTGAAAGCGATAGGCGATACAGCAGTGACCAATACACCATGCATTCCCCCGGTTTGTTTTTTAAGGAATTCCCCAGGATCCTGTTCAAGTGCGTTAACCACAATGTCGGCACCCAGTTTTCTGGCCATTTCCAATTTATCGTTTGAAACATCAATTGCAGCAACCTGAAAACCCATGGCTTTTGCATATTGAACACCCAGATGGCCTAATCCGCCAATACCAGATATGGCAACCCATTCGCCTGCTTTTACCTCGGTTTCTTTTAAACCTTTGTAAACGGTAACCCCGGCACAGATAATCGGTGCCATTTCTGCAAAATTTACATGCGAAGGAAAATGAGCAACATACCTGGAATCGGCAATTACATATTCTGCGAAACCGCCATCAACACTATAACCGCCGTTTTGCTGCTCATAGCATAATGTTTCCCAACCTGTTAAACAAAATTCGCAACAGCCACAGGCACTGTACAACCATGGAACGCCAACTACATCGCCTTCTTTAACACTTTTAACATCATGCCCCATGGCAGCTACCAAACCGATGGCTTCGTGACCAGGCACCAATGGCATTTTTGATTTTACCGGCCAATCCCCATTACAGGCGTGCAAGTCGGTATGGCATACACCACACGAAATTACTTTCACCAGAATCTCGTATTGATTGAGCGTTCTGACCTTAAGTTCTTCTATGGCCAGAGGTTCCCCATATTGATGGACAACAGCGGCTTTCATTGTTTTAGGATACATGTTTTTTGTTTAGAAATAGATTGTACAATTGAGTTTTATGCAATGATCGCCTGGCTTTACATCGGAATGCGATGTTCAGGCGGTAAAACCAAAAGTGGGATCTGAATATGATCAGACATGTTTAGTGTATAGCTGCCATTAAACAAGCGATAAAAAAATCCGTGTTTCCGGTGTACCATCGCCAGCATATCGATCTGACCATTTTCTACTATCCAGTCTAGGCCATCCTTAACCCGCTTACTGTTTACATGCCTATGGTAGATATTTCTATAGTTTACCCTATCGGCAACCCGGTTCAAAAAACCTTCCATTGTTTCTTTGTAAGCTGCGGGATCTGATGTTGAATTACCTGTATGCATAATGAGTATATCGGCATTAAAAGGTTTTGCAAATTCGGCAAGCGCACATAAAACAGGGATGTCACTATGGCTAAAATCGGTGGCGAAAGCAATTTTTTTAGGCTTCTTGAACTGGTAGCCCGTGGGGATCAATAAAAGCGGTATTTCACGCTCAATCATTTTTCTGGCATTACTGCCGATTAAAATTTTGGAGAACTTGCTTGCACTATTTAATCCCATTACCACAAGGTTCATTTTACATTCGGTAAAATATTTACAAACCTCATCATCCACTTCTCCCCTGACAGATCTTGCGTACACCTCTGGTTTAAGGCTATAATCTTGATAGGCAGCTTCATATTTCTTTTCGACTTTATGAAGCAATTTCTCCAATGCTTTTTTAGCATCATCCTCCATCTGGCTGTACTCTTCATAAGGCCATACCATCGATGCTGCAACGGGAGAAACCACAGGAACCTGAAAAACATTGAATAGTTCTATCCTCGCCCCAATGTTATAGGCCAGATCAGTTGCATAATTAGCTGCGTTCTCTGCTGCTGGAGAGAAATCAACAGGTACCAGGATCTTTTTCATATTGCGCTCTGTTTATTAAGCATAAAGTTTGTAAAAAAACCATGTTAAAAATATGAGCAGCATCAGCTATTTAAATGATCTTCAGCTAAATGCAGCGAGGAACAGTAATTCCCAGAACTCGTTTTTTAATAAAAAAAGGATTTATAATGAAAGATATAGTTGAATCGTCATTTCCTTTGCCTGATCAAAAGGGTTCCAGGTGTTTTAGATTTTTTTAATTTGAACGATTAATGAGTTTAACGAACGCACAAGTCAGGCCTTGCCCGGGTTAAGTACTAAGACTTGTGCTAGACCGTGGACTGAACGCTCTGCCCCTAAAGACATTAGTTTTCAATGTGGGTCTTCATCCTGAGCGTAGTCGAGGGATTTGCGTTTCCAAATCCACCATTAGATTCCCCCCGCTTGTACGGGCTGACATTCCGTTACGCTTCATCCAATAGCTATCGGATCATAATGACGAGTTTACAATCTACCAATTAAAGCATTAAAAACCTCCCCAGATAGATTAAAAATCCATACTAACGGACAGCCCTCCCCGTTCTCTGCGAAAAAATAAAAATCTGTTGATATTTTTATTTTTATATCCATTTAGAAAGCGATATACTATCTTAGTATATTATACGCTCTGATGAAAACGACAAAAAACAGCTTTTTCCTAACACTTTTATTTCTCACGCTATTCTTAAATACCCATGCACAAACCAAGATTGTGGGGTCTTATGTGGCAACCAAGGTAAATTATCTGAGTGGTGAAGATCTGCCCGATGATAATATCTTAAAATATACGTACGTAAAATATACTTTTTTAACTAATGGGCAGATTGGAATTTCAGGCACCTATGATAATCGGGACACAGGATACTTTTTTACGGTGAATGGCAATAGACTCATTGTTAAAACCGAAGCAGGATCAACGATTAATACGCTGAGAATTATGGAAAGCAGTGAGGATAAACTTGTACTGGTCAGCGGTTCGCAAACAGGTGCACTCGATGATCCAAAATCCATTAAATATACCCTTTTTAATGAGAAATTTATCCAAAAAAAGTTGCCTTTAACACCTAATGATATCTTTAAGATCACTGGTAATGATACCATTTATAAATCGGGCCAAAAAATTTATGCTGAGTTTCAAGGTCCATCTTTTCAGCAGTATATCTATAAAGAAGTTGGTAAAAAGAAATTAGAGCCTAAGGATGTCGAACTGATATCAACATTTATCATCAATGAAAATGGAAGGCCTGATAGTTTGAGGATACTGCAGGGAATAAGTGCTAAATTTGATGCAGAATACATCAAAGCTTTTAATTCTGCACAGAACATGTGGTTACCTGCAAAGCACAATGGGCGGAACGTAAAAGTGCTGATGAACTTAAAACTCCAGTACTTGAGCTCGGCAGTTGTCATACCAACCTATTTTAGTTCAAAAAAAGCAAATGATGCCTATTATCAAAAGGATTATGAACTCGCCCTGTATCATTACGACAAGGCATTGGAAGTAAATCCAAATGATGAAGGAAGTCTTTATCGCCGTGGCATCTGTAAACAGAAACTCGGCAACATAAAAGGTGCGTGTGAAGATTGGACCAAGCTGCAACAGATGGGCAGAGATACCGCCAATGAACTATTATTAAAGTATTGTAAATAAAAAAGAACTGTTCTTTACATAGCAAAATACACCTGAAACAGAGCCTTTAGAGTCGATTAATCTTACAATATTTATAGATCTCAACAAGCCGATAAAACAATTTGCAATATCTTTATGCCATGAAAATCCATATCCTTGGTGCATCCTGTGCAGGCTCTACCACTTTGGGCGAAACTTTATCTGCCCGGTTAAATATCCCCTATTTTGATACGGATAGTTTTTTCTGGGAAAAATCTGCTGTTCCATATACCGTAAAGAGAGAAGCCCAATTACGGAGCCGGTTGCTTAAAGACGAATTAAGAAAATCAGAAAACTATATTGTGGGTGGCTCGCTGGTAAGCTGGGGCGAGGAATGGAAACAAATGTTCGACCTTGCGGTTTTCCTTTACCTGCCAAAAGAAATCAGGATGGAACGCCTGGTGCAAAGGGAAATAGAACGTTATGGAAATCAGATTTATGACGATGCGCAACGGCACAAATTATTCCTGGAATTTATAGATTGGGCATCAAAATACGACGACCGTTCTTTTACAGGCAGAAATATCGGGATCCATGAAAATTGGCTGGAAGGCCTGAACTGCCCTGTAATAAAAATTGTGGGTGATACAACAGTATCGGAACGGTTAAAACGTATTTTAGAAGTTGTTGATGGCGTTTAAAAACCCTGCAATCAATATTTTATGCCGAGGTTTTGTTTTCGGATCGATGAAAGAGCTTTCAGAACATTTCTCAACATAAGCATCAATCTCTTACTCCGTAAGGAAAACGGGTATAAATAGTTTTAAATGTTATGCCTGCAAACTCAATTGATGAAAAACCTATATTCCGTTCCTTACGGAAGTAAGGAGTACATTTAGCAGGATTGCACCAAGCTTTGTAAACTCAATGCTAACTCCCCATTGCTACCTGGCCAGCTACTCCATGGATTGTTCTAAACCCGATTTCTTTTTCTTCTTTTTTCCCCATTTGCGGTTGTACCAGATAATTACCCCGGTAACAGGCAGGCTCGCACCAATAATGCAGGCAATGAAAGCAAGAATTTTGGTTGGCAATCCCAGGATCTGACCGGTGTGGATATCAAAATTCATACGAAATATTTTCTCTCCTACTGAGAGCTTCTCATAGTCAACAGCCCTATCACTCCTCCAATGCAGTTTTTTCAACGTTTTTCCATCATAATAATGAATGCGGGAATTATACAGGAGCGTTCCGTCTCCAAAATTGACCGATACACGGTAAGGTTCCTCTGCTTTTTCTGGTACACTGATCCAGAGGCTGCCTATTTTCTGACGATCATATGCGGTATTCATCCTGCTCCACAGTAAATCTACGGGCTGCTGATATTTGATCTGGGTAATTGTGGTATCCGAAAGTGGCGGCTTTTCGTACGCCGTTTTTTCTTTCCATGTCAGCCCACTGTAAATCCCTTTTTCAAACCACTCAAAAGTAAATACAATCCCTGTAACAGTGAGCAGGATCACAAAGATGAAGCTATAAAATCCAAGTACGTTATGCAGGTCAATGTTCAGCCGCTTCCATTTGGCATCCCATTTTATTCTGAAACTTTTTTCTCTGGTTTTGTTAGTCCATTTTTTGGGATACCACCAGATCAGACCGGTAATGAGAATAACCAGGAACACAATGCAGGCAGCACCGACGAGTGGGCTTCCTATGTTTCGGGAAAGCCAGAAAAAACGGTGTCCGGCCCTGATGAAAATAAAGAAGTTTTCTGATGCGGCAGATGCCCGTTTGTCTTTAATAATTTCGGCTGTGTAGGGGTTGACATAAATCTCAGAAGATTTTTCACCAGGTAATCCATAGGAACACATCACCGATCTACCAGCTCGGCCATAGGTGATACCCTGTAGAGTAATTTCAGCATGTTCTTTCGCCCGGAGATAGTTGCCTGATTTGGCAATCAGCACCGAAGGAGCCAGAAAAGACTTTTCCTGAACAGGTACACGCTGATACTTTTCGGTAAAATACCAAACTTCATGGCGCCATACCCAGATTCCACCAGTCAGACAGACTACAAAGACAATGACCCCAGAGCTAAGTCCAAGCCAAAGGTGCAACCATTCGACGACGCGCCGGAACGTAGATTTTCTCGGTTTAGATGGGCTTTTCGGTTTATCTGTAAGCATATTATAAAAACGGGAGAGGCTCAGCGCTTCTCCCTGTTTACTTAAAATTTAAATGACAAGCTGGCCATTGCGTTTCTTGGTGCCTGCGAGTTTCCGCCAAGGTCCCAATATTTTCTATTGCTAATGTTGTTCACCTTTAAACCAAGCCTCCACTTACGCTGCTCATAAAATAAGGTAGCATCATAAACCGTATAAGATGGCATGTAAAAAGTATTATCGGCAGTGAAGAAATTATCATCCACATAATTGGCGCCGAAACCCAGCCCCAGCCCCTTTAACTTGTTCTGTAAAGTATAGGTTACCCAAAAGTTCGCCACATTTTCAGGGGAAGAAACTGCTTTGTTACCCTCTATGGCTGGATTGCTTGATTTTACGATGCGGTTATCATTGTACGCATAACCTGCAACAATACTCAAGCCCGCAACTGGATTCCCAATCAGTTCAAGATCTATACCTTTACTTTTCTGTTTTCCATCCTGGAACGTGAAATTGGCTTCTACACGGGTCGCATTATCGATCGCAATATTATAATAACTGGCTGTAGCACTTAATTTTTTATTGAAAAGCTCCGCTTTTACACCGCCTTCATATTGAACAGCATAAACCGGATCAAGAACCAATGTACTTCCATCGGGTTGTGTTACAGGGGCAAGATTCTGGAAGCCATTCATGTAGTTACCAAATAGCGACACCTTATTTTTAACCACCTGGTAAACCAGGCCCAATTTAGGCGATAAAGCCGTTTGCTTAAATCCTTCTGTAGCGGCCACTTTTCTGCGTTCGAACCTGTCCAAACGCAGGCTTAACATTGCCGAAAGCCTATCAGTAAAGTTAACCACATCAGAGGCATAGGCACTCAAGGTTTCCTGGTCTGCTATGGCAGAGGTGTAATATACAAGTCCGGCATCAACTGCCTTTCTTCTTATCGGAGCAAAGGTTTTGGTTACATCTATGTTATCAAGGGTAAGTACATTTCCTCCTGCACGGCGACTGCCGTCATAGAATCTATAGTTTAGACCGCCCAGGAATTTATGTTTTATTCCACCGGTTGAAAACTGACCATTTATATTCTGCTGGATATTGGTATAGTTATTCGAAATCGGTCCCCATAAACCCACCTGTCTGGTTACCTGGCTCGGTGAGGTCCAGTTTGCATAAGACTGGTAGCTATAATCAACGTCTTCACCTACAAAAGAGAATAAGGTTGTCGATTTCCAATTATCTGAAATTTCATACACTGCCTGTGCAAAGATTTTTGAAGCAGAAGTTTTACCACTATTGTCATCATGGAACATCGAGGTCTTGTAATCCAATAAAACCTCTCCAGGAGTCTTTATCCCTGAACTGGCTGCATAAGTGTTGTAGGTACGGCGTGTATTGTTTGCATTGAAAAGTTCTGCATCCAGGTTAAAGCTAAGCTTGTCAGATACCTTATAGGTCAACGTAGGTGCAATGGCATAGGTATTATTGAAACCGTAGCTCAGGAAGCTGGCTTCTTTGTTTACCGCCAGATTTATCCTGAACAACACAGATTTGTCTTTGTTAAGCGGGGTATTCACATCAGCAGTAAGACGGTTCAGGTTGTAGCTTCCGCCTGTGTAAGATATTTCTACACCGGCACTATCAAAAGGTTTCTTGGTTACCAGGTTTACCACACCGCCAAATGAGGAAACAGAAGAACCAAATAAAGTGCCAGAAGGTCCTTTTAGTACCTCAATCCTTTCCACATTGGAAATATCAAGTGATGAGCGGGAAGCAGATGTCTCCATGCCATTTCTGGCATTAACACCGCTGATGAACCCCCTAAAGGCAATGCCCACGCCCCCCGCAGGAAAGTTATAGGCCACCGCGCCCGGAGTATTCTGAACGGCACTTTTAATATCAACGGTAAGCTGTTCTTTTAAAAGTTCCTTGCTAACCACGCTATACACCTGCGGATTTTCAAGATTCTCCAGCGGCATCCTGGCTACGTAATCGGTTTTCTTACTGGCCAGTTTCTTGCTTTTGCTCGACAGGATATGTACCTCTTCCAATTGCTTTGAAGTTTCAGAGAGTATAAAACTTACCTTATTTCTGTTGCCTGCAACCAGATTCACCTGCTGCTCCAGCGCCAAAGAAGTTAGCGCTTTGGCAACCACTTTATAACTTCCCAATGGTAAACGGCTGAATGAAAACTCACCCCTTTCATTGGTCATTGTACTCTTAGTTAATTCCGGAATGGATACTGTTATGAAATCTGCTGGTTTCCCATCTGCCGTTTTTACGGTACCACTTAGCAAAGCAGTCTGCGCCCCTGCCGTAAATGATAATAATAAAAATACAGGCAGCAATAGAAACAGTAGTCCTCTGTTTCTGAAATAGAATCTTTCGAAACGGCACTTTTGTAGATTTTTAAGCATAAAAAATTGGTTTATCTGATAATTGCGCAAATCTAAAATATTTATTTATAATCATACTAAATAAAAATAAATAAATCCTTGACTATAATGAGTGGAAAATTTTACTTCTGGCCTGTTTCCATTTTAGATTAATTTTATCCTGATACAGATAAAGGTAAACGGATATCGGTGTCCGGGACCAATAGAAAAGCAATGGTATTAACTGACGCATCCCCTAAGGGATAAATCGCAAAAAGATATTATTCTGAGCCTATTGGAAGGGCATTTAACCTAACTGCTGCAGAAACAGATTCAAGTCCTCTTCTTTTCCCAAACCCAATTTTTGCTTAATCCGGTAACGACTCATACGCACACTTTTGGGTTCGATACCTAAACGGATGGAAACCTCTTTATTGGTTAAACCCATCAACATATAAGAACAATATTTTAAATCAAGCCGCGTAAGTGTCTGGTTCGCTTTCTCTTGCAGGCGTTCAAAAAAAGCAGGATTAGTATCAAAAAAATCTGTCTTATGTTCCTCAAATTCTTTATCCATCCTTTTCTGCTGATTCACAATCCGTTTAATCTGCTCATCAAGCGAAAGGTGGCTTTCAATATTTACCTTTTCTGGTATGAGCTCCAGTAGTTCATTTTTTTCTTCGATCTGTAAATTACTGGCCAATACTTCTTTCTCCAATCGCTCCTGACGCTCTCTAAGCAAAACCTGTTCTGTTTGAAGTTGCATCGCTTCAACCTCTTTTAGCTGCGCCCTTAATTCTGCGGCCTTTTTTTCCTGGTCGATCAGCTCTTGTTTTCTAATCGATGCCTTGAGTTTATAATTATAAGACATGAGCAGTAAAAGCAATGCGGCAATCCCAGTCAAACCTGAAATGATGTAAAAAACATTCAGTTTTTTAGTATACTTGGTCTGTTGGTGTAAATAGGCAATCTCCTGCGCTTTTTTTTCGGACTGATACTGTGCTTCTATCCTAATGGTGCTGTTAATTTTTTCTTCATCAAAAGCCTTTTTATAATAATTAAAATACTGCTTCAAATAGTTTAAGGCAGCCTGCTGATTACCTTTTTTTTCGGCAATAGTTGCAAGCCCCTGGTATATCCGTGCCTGAGTTAGCGGCATTTTTATTATGCTGCCAGAAATTTTACTCAATCCGGTGAGTAATAGTTTTTCTGCTTCATCGTAATTTCCGTCGCGTAGTGCATATTCGCTCCTTAAGCCGTAGCAGTTTAGTAAAACTTCCAATAAATTTGTTTTTGTAGCAATACCCATTGCGATATCGACATATTTTTCGGCACTATCGCGATATGAAGGTGGAAAATATTGAAAATAAGTATTGGCGGTATTTAAAGCTGCCGCAGCAGTATTGCTGTAAATAAGCATGCGCCCCTCCTGCTTTTTTGAGAGCTGAAGTGATTTTTTATAGGTAAACAATGCCGAGTCGAGCAGATTACGTTTTAGCGTATCAAGCTTAAAACGGTCAAAATAAGTTTGTCCGATAGTGAGATAGGCATTATTTAACAGGTCAATCTGTTTACTTTTTATTGCACTTAAATAACATAAACGGGCGTATTTCTGCTGCTTAGATGGATCATTGCCATAGCCATAAAAACTGGCCAGATAATGGTATATAGTACTTTCATAGCCATCTGCATGCTGACCCTTTAAAAAATCGAGGGCTTTAAGCAGTTTTGCTGCTGATTTATCATTATCATCGTTCACCAGATCTAACCAACCACTTCTGAACCATACAAAACCCAGTGTAACGCGGTCTTTTGTTTTATGAGCATAGTACATGGCGCTGTCTAAACTTGCATAGGCACTTTTCAGATCCTTTTTCCACACGTACAAATGAACCAGTGTTGCGTAGGCCATGGCTTTACTCTTCCCGTCCTTTAACCCTTCTCCAAGCTTAAGGGCCTCATTGGCTTGTTGAAAAGAAAGCTGAAGGTTTTTTTCAAAATTTGCCTTGGCCAGTTTGCAGAGCAGATTAACCTTTTCTTCTTTCGAAATGCTGTTCTGCGCCAGCAAATGATTTAAGGAATCGATATAGATCTTTTGTGCTTCGGCACTTTTAAAAAAAATTAAAAGACAAAATAGGATACTTGATAAATTTTTCAGTGGTAGCTGCATGATCAAAAATAAAAAAGAAACCTTTTACAGGAACAGAATTACAATAAATAATTGAAATTAAACTGTTTCAAAGGGTTTTTGTAGTCTCCTTGTAGACACTATTTCAAAAACTGGTAGTCGCAGTGTAGGTTTCCTTTTCTTGGTGGAGCACAAAGGCACTGGTAATTTTGTATTGTTCAATTCACTAAAATTTAAACCTATGAAACAGAAAACAATTGCAATAGTTGCCTACATTACACTCATCGGATGGATTATTTCTTACCTGGAATTTAAAAAATCAACCGAAAAAAGCTCCCTGGCCAATTATCATTTGCGTCAGTCGCTTGGGATTATTATTACCTCCATCCTATTGAGTGTCCTGAGCAGTGTAATTCTGGCCTTAATTCCTTCCCTGGGGTTTGTCTTTTACCTTATTTTATTGCTTCCTTTTATCCTGATGTTATTGGGCATAGTAACTGCCAATAATGGTTTAGAGAAGCCCGTTCCACTAATTGGAAAAGTATTTGAAAGGAAATTTAACTTCATTTCCTGAGCATGAAATACCTTTGTAAAACTGTAGCAGCCCCAAATAAAAGTAAAATGGCAAAATCTTTGAAAGCATTTTAAATTTAAATCAACCTTATGATGACCACTGAAGAATACAGACAAAAGTTTACAACCGATGATACACCTGGATGGCAGGCCATAGATGATCAACTGGAAAAAATTTATGGCACTTCCGAAGCACGCCACTACCCGCCTTTGTGTGGAATCCATTATGTGGCTGGCGGAACCGACCCGATTGATGGTGCCAGTATTTATGATAGCAACCACCAAAGCTTTCACCGTCACATCATCAGCTACGGCATGAGCGAATTGTATTATAATGAAGAAAAGGCCAGCGGTGAGTTTAGCAAGTGGGGTTTTGAATTTACGTTTAGGTTAGCGCCATTTAAAGATGATGAAAACGATCCCATCTGGGCTATACAGGTGATGAATAATTTAGCGAGGTATGTGTTTTCGAGCGGTAAATGGTTTGAAGAGAACCACTTCATCCCTGCCAATGGACCAATAAGATTAAATACTGATACCCAAATAACGGGTTTTGTTTTTGCATTGGATCCGGAACTGGGAAAAATTGAAACCCCTCACGGCGAACTCAGTTTTCTCCAATTGGTCGGCATTACCGATGCTGAGGTAGAAGAACTGAAAAAAAATCCCACCATTGGGGCTGTTAAAGAACTGATCGAAAAACTGAAAAAGGATAACCCCATGTTAATTACCGACCTAAACCGGAAATAATTTAGAAATCTTGCCTTAACCAATATGAGACCAATAAATATCCTTTTAGTCATGCTGATTTTTGTTATAGCTTCTTGCCAGTCTAAAAATGCAGTTCATCTAAAGACTGCCCTGGGACAAAAGGAACGTATAGTATTCAATATACTGGTGGGCAAAAAAGGCCCGAACGAGCGGAAACTGAAATGCCTGATTGATGGCGATTTTAAATGCGCCCAGCAGGCAATAACCGAAGAGGAACAGGCTTTCGATAAAATCATCAGTGAAATAAATGCGCTTGAAACAGGTGGTATTAAATATGGCAACGAGTTAAAATCAGCAACATGTAACTATTATAAAGCTGTTAAACAGCTGGAAGTTTTTGATCGCCATGAAATTATTGTACAGCAACAAAGCCAGAAAGCCAATACTGAGCAGTTGCGGGATAGTGTTATAGCAAAGCAGGGTCAATTATTAAAGCACAAATCGGAAATGCGTAAACTAATCAATAAAAAGGAAAAGCAATTAGCCGAAATACAAAAACAGTTTAATTCGGTCAACCGACTGGATTAATGCCACAAGGCGCATTTTACCCCATATCCTGCAAGAACAGCTTCAGGTCTTCATCCTTACCCAAACCCAACTTTTGCTTTATCCGGTAGCGGCTCATGCGCACGCTTTTGGCTTCGATATGCATGAGCTGGGCAATTTTTTTGGTATCCATTTTTAAATGGAGGTAAGCGCAGAGTTTTAAGTCAAGAGAGGTAAGCTTCTGTTGTGCCCTTTGATTTAGCTGAGAAAAAAATTCTGGGTGTACCTGTTGGATCTGAAATTTAGCTTCTTCAAAATCATTATCCAAAAGCAATTCTTCATTCCAGATTTTATTGATATTGAGTTGATTGTTATCGCTGAGTTTTTCTTTGATCTGAAAAAGCATTTCCTTTTTATGTTCCAGCTGTAACTGGTTGGCCATAACTTCTTTCAGCAATTGTTGCTGCTGGCTTTCCAATAATAGCTGTTCTGCCTTTAACCTCGCCTGCTCTTCTTTTTCGAATTTCATCTGCAGTTCAGCATCCTGTTTTTCCAAATGCAACTGCTTTTCGCGCTGTAACGAATACCTTAACCTAAAATGGTAAGAGCGGAACATAAATATAAGGCCCAATATGGAGGCAATTGTAATTCCAAAGTATAGATATTTTTGTTGCTGCGCATATTTTTCGCTCTGCTTTAAGAGCTTAACCTCATTGTTTTTTTTTTCAGTTTCGTACTGTACTTCTAGTTTTTGAGCATTTAAAGCCTGCTTCTGATCGAACAGTTTGTTATTGTATTCTGTTGCTTTTTTCTGAAATTCCAGTGCCTTCACGTAATTCCCATTTTGCTCATAAAAGGTGGCTAACGCTGTTACGATATTGATCAATGTATAATAATACGGGGTTTGCTGACTTGTCATCATACTGTAAGCCTCCTGTAAATACCCTTCAGTCATTACCAAATTTTTATCTCTTTTGGCATACTCACTCAAAATACCCAAACTACTTGCCCTAATTTCTTCGCCATTTAACATCCCAGTCATTACCTTATTGGCCGTACTCGCATACCGAATGGCATTTGCTTTCGCAGCCTCATCCGTATCAGAAAAATACCTCAAGTAAAAATCGGCACTATTAACACAAGATAAAGCATATGTTTTTCGGGCGATATAACGGGGATATTGTTTATAGAGATCTTGTACTTTATTTAAATAGTAAATGATGCTATCTCTATATAGTTCTCTTTTGGTGGCTATAAAATTGTAATCAGCAGCAACCGATAACGCAATATAACAGTTACTCAAGAGGTTGTAATCAGTAGTTTTAAGTGCACTTTCCAGAGCCTTTTGCGCATATC
Source organism: Pedobacter sp. D749 (assembly GCF_019317285.1). Taxonomy (NCBI): domain Bacteria; kingdom Pseudomonadati; phylum Bacteroidota; class Sphingobacteriia; order Sphingobacteriales; family Sphingobacteriaceae; genus Pedobacter; species Pedobacter sp. D749. The sequence continues at coordinate 350,412 of NZ_CP079218.1, read as the reverse complement.
TATTTACACTTTTAATATCGTTCCACCTCGTATTCAGCGCGTATAACAGGTAATATATTTTAGCCGCCAGATAAGGATCATATTTTTTCTCCAACATCTTAAGGCCCATCTGGCAATATTTGGTTACCAATTCGTTATTGTCTATAGCATTGTAAAATAAAGCTTGTGCGTAATAAGCATAAGCTAAAGCAATGGGTTGTTTTGCCTTTTGCCCAATAGATAGCGTGGTATCGCTCGTTTTTTTCAATAAAGCAAACTGCTTCGTATTTGCATAAACATTAACCAGCATGGCATATGCTTTTGTTGCTTCAGTAAAGTTTTTGGTTTTTATGGCTAAACTTACACTGTTTTGCGCCTTTATAATTGCGGCTGTATAGTTTGCATTAATCCTATATCTTTCTGCCAATTGCGTAAGCAAGGCTGGTTTATCTTGCTCACTTAAATTATCAAGCGCTGTACTATCTAATAAACTTTGCGCCTGTGCTGTATAGCAAGCCGTAAGGATACCGATAAAGAGTACTATGTTTTTAAAAACCAGATGCTTCATAGCGTAAAATTAGCATAAAGATTGGAGCCTGGATAAAATTGCAGACAAATATCAGAAACAACACCAAAACACAAACAGCTGACAAACAACAGTTTAACACCACATGTAGATATATTGTAGACGTTTTATCAAAATGCTGTAGATGCTCTGTAGGTGGCAGATTCTTTTAGGTAGTGATAATTAACACCAAATTTGATCTAAATAATTTTCAATCTAAAAAACAGAAATCATGGACAACAAAACCCTTTCAATCGTTTCTTACATTACCATTATTGGTTGGTTAGTAGCTTATTTTATTGGAAAAGATAAAGCTGACACTTTGCTTAAATACCACTTAAGACAGTCATTAGGCCTTGCTATTGTCAGTATTATTTTCAATATAGCCTTTACCATAGTTGCCAGTATAGTACCTGCTTTATCCTTTTTAGGATTTGTGGGCTATGCATTTATCATTCTTTGGATCATAGGGATTATCAATGCGGCCAATGGTGCCTTAAAACCTATTCCACTTATTGGTAAATGGTTTGAAGACAAGTCTTCATTCGTTAGTAAATATTAATAAGACGTTTATGCGCCTCAAATTCAGAAATGTCATGCTAATGGTGATGGTCTTTACCATCACCGCATGCGAGTTTTCTTTAAACACACCGGAAGAATATTTTGACCGGGTAGCATTGAATACCAATTCCATATCACGCTTTGGCGGGCAATATTTCAATACTTATCTAAGATACATTAAGGGTGGCACAAACACGCCAGATTTTAATACCTGTGAAAAGTATCTTCGAAATAACTCCATCGCAACAGTAGTGGCTAATGTAAAAAAGATAAAAGATCTAAAGCCTACTAAAAAAACAATACCGATGATCGATGCGGCGCTTGATCTTTATGCCTTTGTACTAAAAAGCTATGAGACCGATCACCTGAGGGTTGCAAAAATGATTGATAGCCATGCACCGGAAAACGATATTAATGTAGCCATAACCGAAATGGACAATAAAAGTTATGATGCCTTTGTACAGAAATACAATAAGCTTTGGGACATCGCAGAAGCCTACGCAAAGGACAATGGTATTGAGGTAAAAAAGATGCCTTTTTAGCTATTGCTGTTCCACTCATTCTTTCATTTAATAATTCTATCATTAACTAACCTACCTATGATAAACATAATAGATTTTAAAGAAAATTTAGGTTTAAGTGAAATCCCTGTTGAACTTGAAAAACTGATTTATTTCCAGAACAATATTTCTTCTCTTGAAAATTACAGCCAGGGTTTTGGTGTTTTTATCGACGATAAATCAGGACTACTTAGCTGGAGCGAAGATGAAGATTTTTTAAACCGGTTACTCCCTTTTGCCCAGGCCAATGGTACAGGCTCATTTTATGCCATTTGGAACGATGGAACGAACAAACCCTTAGGCCAGATGCCCATCGTGGTTTTTGGCGATGAAGGTGGCGTACATGTAGTGGCAGAAAATATTTTAAAATTGCTGCATCTACTCACCTACGGTACCGAAATCTGGGTGGAATTTGATCAAACTTATTTCTATAAAGATGACAACAGCTATGAAGAGCCTGAAGATTTAGGCAAATATTTAAAATGGATGAAAGGCGATTATAACTTACACCAAATAGAAGCGCCCAATGAGTTGATTAAAACTGCCCAGGAAAAACACAAAGAAACCTTTGATCAATGGTTCGGCCAATATTTTAACCTGGAATAAAAACAAAGGACGATGATACAGTAATTCTATTCTAAAGTGATTGATTGGCTATTACATTAAAAACAAAATACTGCACAATTAAGTAAAATCATGATTTTGTGACCCATCTAACCTAAACAATTATGAGAAAAGGATTTTCGCTATTCGGGATCGTTTACATGTTGTTTTTCGCTATTCCGTTCCCCATGTTGATCTATTACAACACCAAAGACGATAGCATGTCCAATCTAATTGGCGAAAATCCATGGTACTCGCTCGCTATGCTTGTCTTATCTATATTATTTTGGGCCGTGTTATTAGTTGGCTATTACCGAAAATGGGTATTCCGTAACTTTTCGCTTAAACGAAATATAGAAAAACTTAAAACTACAGGTGAACCGCGGGAGGCCAAAATATTGGAATCATCAAAAATATTTAAAACAGGTGCAGCTTACGACACCTATGAGCTTACTTTGCAGTTTAACAACCTGGTGGGCAGCACGATTATGCAAAAAGCAGTAGTAAACGATGCCAAATCTTACGAACGCCGTTACGAAGTAGGTAAAACCGTTGGCATTCTATTAGATAAAGAAGTAAACAAAGTCCCTTATTTTATTTTTGCCACTACAGAGGTTAGCCTTAATAAAACAATTATTTTGCTTACAAATTTAAGCTGGCTGACCTTTGCGGCAATCGTTGCTGGATATTATTTTTATTCTTATAATTTAGAAAGCAGGGGCATGGGTTGGCGTTTTATGAGTATTGGCCACCCATTATTAACCTGTGCGTTTATGCTGCTACTTTACCGTGCTTTCGGAACTTTTATCCTCCGCAAATTTATCGGCAAACCTGATCAATTGTTCCTGATTAAATTTAAAGGTACGCAGACCACTGCCCGGTTGGTCAAACTCAGTCAAACCGGAACTTACATTAACGCACAACCGATGATCGATTTTGAACTCGAATTTACCGATCAGTTTAATCAAAAGCATCGGACAAACATCAGAAAGATTGTAGATCTACTCGATATGGATAGTATTAGGCAGGAATATTTTTCTATTTTTTATCTCAAAGAAAATCCACAAAAAATTGCCTTTGCAAAAGATGTGAACGAAATTAAAGGAGAATTCTGATGAAAAACCTAATGCAATTTCATAGCCTGATTGTACTGCTTTGCTTATTTGGTTTGAGCTGCAGACAGATCACCAAAAGTGTAGATGAAACCTTTCATCCAAACGATTCGCTGGTTAAAAAAAATGATCAACAACAGAGATTTCGAGAAAATGGAGGGGATAAAGGCATTAAAAAATCATCTTCTACTACATCTGTACAGCGTCAACAGGAAAAAACCATCGTGATTAACAGCGACACCGTTAATACACCCGAAATGGAGCTCAAAGCAAAAGAGATGCTCCACGACATTGAAGTACTCAAGCAAAAGAACGACCCTTCTGCAGCCAGGGAAATACAAAAAAGGATAAACGAATTCCTAAAAGAAATGAAGATGCCACAAGGTGGCCTTAAAAACATTGATACAGATAAGCCAGTAATAAAAGCTAAAAAAGGAATATTAAGCACTGCAGCACTAGAAAAGGCAGAAGATCAACTGAGAAAATTGCCCCGGTACCGAAATAAAGAAATTTTATTGTATCAATCAGTTCATTTTTACGATAACGGCTCCATAAACCTGATGTTGCAACATCCTGTAAACCCTAAATATATTGATGCTTACGAATATCGGGATGGAGCATGGTCTGCGCCTAAACCCGTGTTGGCCACAGATATCGAACGCAGAACATTTCCTTTAGACGAAATTCATTTTGCAGACGCACACCGTGTAATACAGGTTTATAACGATAAAGCTGCTCAGGTTGAAGGCGCAAAGCCAACATCAGATGCTTATATCACCATTTGGGATAATCGTATGCGTTGGGCACCAAGAACGATAAATGGCACCCGCGAGCGTTACGATATGCAGTTTAACAATAATGGCACGTTAAAAAGCTTTAGGCAGGAGTGAGAAGTATAATCGCAGTTTTCTATCTTTTTTATAGAAAGGTCGTTATTGCGAGAAGGCTTTTTCAGCCGACGAAGCAATCTTAATGCGATCGCTAACGATGAAATTAAATTCATGCAAAATGCCGACCCATAGTTGTAGAACTTAGTCCACCCCGCTCAGTGCCCTCTGTGCTTTTTCTCTGTGATCTTTGTGGTTAAAAACTGAGAAAGCTTACAACAAACCTTTCAACACTACCCAGACATTGTCCGCCAAAATCTTATCTCCTTCTGCCGTTGGATGAATGCCATCTGCCTGGTTTAATTTAGGCACCCCACCCACTTTATCCAATAAAAACGGAATCAGGGCCATCTGGTTCTTTTTGGCCAGCTCGGGGAAAATGTTCTTAAAATCTGCAGCATATTTCGCCCCCATGTTAGGTGGAACCTGCATACCTGCAATAACCATTTTTGCATCGGGGTATTTAGCTTTTACACGATCAATAATCGCCTGAAGGTTTTTAATGGTTTGTGCTATGGGCAATCCACGTAAACCATCATTTGCCCCGAGTTCAAGCACAAAAATATCAACCGGCTGTTTAAGCAACCAATCAATCCTTCCTTTTCCACCCGCAGAAGTTTCGCCACTTAAACCGCCATTAATTACATTATAAGGCATTTTTAAAGAATCGATCCGGTTTTGGATCAAAGCTGGATAAGCTTCCGTTGGGTCGAGTCCGTAACCTGCCGTTAAACTGGTTCCAAAAAAGAGGATATTTTTCTTTTTCGCCACAGCAACCGAAACCTTTTGGTCAGCCGAATCTAAAGTTTTATCTGTATTGCTTTTACTTTGTTGGTTTCCACAGCTGAAGAGGATCAAGCTCAAAACAAATAGCCCCATTAATCGTTTTCGTAACATATCTAATAAATCTATATCTAATTATCGTTTAAACTGTTATCTTAACAGGAATTGGCCCATTATGTTTGGTCACATCTATACACAAACCATAAAAAAAATCAGCTATTGGAAAGCATATTGAACATCCGAAATGTAAGCAAAATTTACCAAAGTGCCGGACGGGAACTTACCGTTTTGGATAACATTAGTTTCTCGATAGCTGCTGGTTCAACCGTGGCTATAACAGGTCCATCGGGAAGTGGTAAAACAACCCTTCTTGGTTTATGTGCGGGTTTAGACCGGGCCAGTAGCGGAACCGTTGAACTCAATGGAATTGCTTTGGAAAAACTCAATGAAGATGAGCGCGCCGCTGTCAGAAATCAATATGTAGGTTTCATTTTTCAGAATTTTCAGCTCTTACCAACTTTAACTGCGCTCGAAAACGTAATGGTTCCTTTAGAATTAAGAGGAGCAAAAAATATTAAAACTCATGCACTGGAACTACTGGATAAAGTGGGTCTTGCCGACCGTTCACACCACTATCCTATTCAATTATCGGGTGGAGAGCAGCAAAGGGTTTCGCTCGCAAGGGCATTCTCTAACCAGCCGGCCATCCTTTTTGCCGATGAGCCGACCGGAAACCTTGATACCGAAACCAGTGAAAAAGTAATCAAATTGCTTTTTGATTTAAACAAAGATGCGGGAACCACATTGGTCATCGTAACGCACGACCTTGAACTGGCAGCCAGAACATCAAGAAGCATCAAAATTAAAGGTGGCGTAATCATTTCAGACGAAAACCCTACTTATGTCTAATAGCCTCCCGAAACAAAGTATTAAATTTTCGTGGCTGTTTAAAATGGCCTGGCGGGATAGCCGGAAAAACCGTGCACGTTTATTTCTATTTATCTCATCCATTGTTTTGGGCATTGCAGCCCTTGTGGCGGTATATTCTTTTAAAGATAACCTCCAAAAAGATATCGATGCACAGGCCAAAGAACTTACGGGTGCCGATCTGGTATTGGATAGCCGGAAAGGTGTAAGCAAAGCAATGCAAAAAATGCTCGATACACTGGGTGATGAACGCTCGCAGGAGAAAACATTTGCCTCAATGATCTATTTCCAGAAAGGCGGAGGTAGCCGTTTGGCACAAATGAAAGCCCTAGAAGGGAATTACCCTTACTATGGCACAATAGAAACCATTCCGCTGGCAGCTGCAAAAAACTTTCAAACCGGAAGAAATGCATTGGTTGATCAAACTTTGATGTTGCAGTTTAATGCCAAAGTGGGCGATTCGGTTAAAGTGGGCGATCTAAATTTTAAAATCCTGGGTACTTTAACCAAAGCACCAGGCCAAACAGGCATTGGTGCAAGTATCGCTCCTACGGTATATATCCCACTTCAGCTACTCGATAAAACCAACCTGATCAAAACCGGAAGTCGCATCAACAATAAATTTTATTTCAGGTATAATAATCCGTCCAAAATAGACGAGTGGGTAAAAACGCAGGACAGCAAATTAGAGAAAGAAGGTTTTGATGCCGATACCGTTGAATCTACAAAAGAACAGACCGGAAGATCGTTTAAAGATGTAAACCGTTTCCTGGCTTTATCCGGTTTTATCGCTTTGCTGCTGGGTTGTGTTGGTGTAGGTAGCGCTATTCATGTGTATATTCAAGAAAAACTAGGCGCGATTGCTACGCTGAGGTGTTTAGGATTAAAATCGCGTCATGCCTTTTTAATCTACCTCATCCAGGTCTTTTTCATTGGATTAACTGCTGCTGTTTTAGGCGCAGCTTTAGGCACAGGCATACAGTTTTTGCTTCCATTGGTGCTGAAAGATTTTCTGCCCGTAGAAATTACCATGCAGGTTTCGTGGCCAGCCGTTGGTCAGGGAATTTTATTAGGACTGATTATTTCGATCCTTTTCGCGCTCCCTTCACTCCTATCGGTCCGGAAAATTTCACCGTTAAACGCCATCAGGATATCTTTTGAAAAAGCAGGGGGCAGAAGAGATCCACTCACCTGGTTGGTGTACCTGCTTATGGCCGCCTTTATTACCGGCTTTACCCATTTGCAAATGAAAACTTGGGTACAAACACTGGCCTTTACCTTGAGTATTGCCATTGCTTTTGTACTGCTCATTGTACTGTCTAAATTATTGATGTTCCTGGTACGTAAACTCTTGCCCAACTCATCGAGCTATTTGTGGCGACAGGGATTTGCCAATCTTTACCGTCCAAACAACCAGACTTTAATGCTTACGGTTTCCATTGGCTTATCAACCGCTTTTATCTGCACACTATTTTTTGTTCAGGGGATATTGATGAGTCGCGTTACGCTTTCATCAGGTGCTAACCAGCCCAACATGGTAATGTTCGATATCCAGAATACCCAAAAAGAAGGATTAGACAGTTTAACCAAAGCTTTCAAGCTACCATTAATGAACCAGGTACCGGTAATTACCATGCGGATAGAAGAAATTAATGGAAAGAAAGCCAGTGCTGACACCAATAACAGAAGGGCTTACCGCAACGAAATCAGGGCTACTTATCAGGACACTTTAACCGCAGCAGAGAAAATTACATCGGGTAAATGGACCGGAAAAATAAAACCCAATGAAACGGTTTATATTTCACTGGATCAGCGTTATGCCCAATCCATTAATGTTGGCCTGAATGATAAAATCCTTTTTAACGTTCAGGGTATGATGATTCCTACAGTTGTTGGAAGTTTAAGGGAAGTAAACTGGAGCCGGATGCAGACCAATTTCAGGGTCGTTTTTCCGGCTGGCATACTCGAAGAAGCACCACAGTTTCATGTATTGATGACCAGAGTGCCATCGGGCGAAGTTTCAGCTCGTTTCCAGGGCGAAGTAGTACAAAAATTCCCAAATGTATCCGTTATCGATTTAGATCTGGTATTGAAACTCCTGGATGAACTTTTAAGTAAAATCGGATTTGTGATCCAGTTTATGGCTGGTTTTAGTATGGTAACCGGCTGGATTGTTTTAATATCTTCAGTATTAACCAGTAAAAACCAGCGGATAAAAGAAAGCATTTTATTGCGTACGATGGGTGCCAGTAGAAAACAGATTTTTGCGATCAATGCCATCGAATATTTCTTTTTAGGCGCTTTTGCAGCAGGTGCTGGATTAATTTTAGCCATAAGCGGAAGCTGGGCATTAGCTAAATTCACATTCGATGCCGCATTTGTTCCACCATTTATACCAACTTTGTTATTATTTGGCTCTATTGTGCTACTGGTCGTGATTACAGGTGTATTGAGTACCAGAAGCATCCTGAACCAGCCTCCGTTGAAGATTTTGAGAACAGAGAGTTAATTTAATGCAATCCATTAAATAGAAAAACTAAAATAACAAGCCAGATTAGGCTAAAAACCCCACCAACATAAGCCACTTGAATATGCTTTTTTAAATTCCGTTTAATCAGTCCTGCATAAATTAGCCAGCCAAAAAATAAGATCAGATAACAAGGAACAAGAAACAACAACATATAATTGAATTTAGTACATAACAAATATAATAAATTCTCAACCAACATCTGGCAGGTTTAAGCAATGAGCAGGGAAATTGCTTTTAAAACATTTGAAAAAAATTAATTAGCCACGGAAGCACAGAAATCACGGAGGAGATTAAAGTTTTTCCGTGTTTTTCGTGCTTCCGTGGCAAACATAATGCTCAGGCATGCGCAGAAAGAGGAAGAATTATCAGAGAAAAGTTAAAAGCGATTTTCCCTGAAGCAATGAGCTTTTGAATTTGATTTCCTAAACAACCATTTAATACCAACTTGTTCCTTTTTCAAAAGATATCCCGATATTATTACTGGCTTTAGGCGTCTTGGATTAGCCATAACCTAAGGAAGTAAAATATAATCTGTTACCATAAACCAAGTACCTATGGTAACAGATTATACCTGAATAACTATGCAGCATCAATTGCTTCGCGGAGTGCCTTTGCAGCAGCAGCAGGATCTTCAGCGCCATAAATTGCAGCACCTGCAACGGCAACTATAGCGCCTGCCTGTATAACTGCGGTAATGTTATCAATATTTACCCCACCAGCAATAGAAACCGGAACTCCAGCTCTTGCCGCTTCATCGATAAGCACCTGAATAGAATAACCAGCCGTCCACTGTTCATCTAAACCGGCATGTAGTTCTACAAATTCAACACCTAATGCAGTAACCTCTTGTGCTCTTTTAACACGATCAGGATAACCAATGGTATCAACCACTATGCCTTTTCCATGTGCTTTTGCCGCTTTAACCGCACCAATAATCGTTGCATTTCCTGCAGCACCCATTACGGTAACCAAATCAGCCCCAGCTTTAAACGCGATATCAGCTTCTAGTTCACCCGCATCTGCAGTTTTCAAATCTGCAAAAACCAGTTTATCAGGATGTGCAGCTTTCATTGCGGTAATTACGGTAGAACCCATATTTTTGATCAGCGGAGTGCCCAATTCAATAATATCTACGTATGGAGCTACTTTTGCTGCCAATGCCAATGCTTCTTCAGTTGTTAATAAATCTATTGCTACTTGTAATTTTGCCATGATTCTATTTTATATATAATTAAATTAATTGCTATTCCAGGTTGGCGTGTCTCTTCCATAGCGTTTCTGCAGCTTGTCCGCTCAGTTTCCAAAGTGATTGAAAAACGGCATCATTGAGCAAAAGCAAAAACTGCTCAAACAGGCTTCCTGCATACTGCGTAGATACTTTCTCACTATGGTCTTCTTTTTCTGCTGCTGGTACCCTTACCACATGAGTGGCTAGTTTGGCAAGTGACGATCCGGCATTCGTAGTAATGGCTACCACTTCCGCACCTACCGCTTTCGATTTTTCTGCCGCCCTTACTATCGATCCGGTTGTTCCTGAACCCGAAGCAGCAATTAATAAATCGCCAGCTTCAATGGCCGGACTCGTGGTATCGCCAACATAATAAACAGTAAGACCAAGATGCATTAAACGCATTGCTGCAGATTGCATGGCGAAACCAGAGCGGCCTGCAGCAGTAATAAAAATCCGTTTTGCCTGCTGAATGTGATATACAAAAGGGATCAACTGATCTAACTCCATCTGCCTGGCCAACCGGGTATTCTCCTCGATAATTTTATCCAGGTTCATTTGCAGGTCCCAGGCCAGCTGCTGGTTATCAATGCTATCTATTGCTAACTGGTTGTCTGTAATTACTACCGGGGCTTTTAAGTCCATTTTATACGCTGTGTTTATTGGCCCAAAGGTATGGGTGTACCTTAGCAGTATGGTTATACATTTAGCTACTAATATGGGACAATCAGGAAATACATTACTACAAAAGTCATCCATTAGCCATATTAAAGGCACGATTTCCGAATAGTCCACCATAATTACCAATTAATCCAATCGCTAAAAAATTAAGTGTTTAACTTTAATATCATGAGTTTATCCCCCGAAGTAACACATCTGGAAAAATCGATTATCTATATCCGCGATCTGAGCAATTGCCCACCAAGTTATCTTAATGACCCGGGCAGAAAAGAGTTCTTCGAAATTGTTTGGTTAAAAAATGAAGAACCCTTACACGCTCTGCAAGAATCAGCATTCGACAGTAAAGGAGACTGGATTTATCTCATTCCTCCGTACCGCGTACATCAGCTTAACAAAGCCGGTAAAAACGGTGTATTAATCTCCTTTAAAAGATCTGTTCTTGAAGGGGAAGAAAAAGAATTCCTCCTCGATCTGTTTAAGATTTTTAATGTTCAGGGCGAATTTTCCTGTTTAAGGCTAAATCTGGAAACCGCTTCTGAGCTCGGTAATATCTACAAATTAATTGAAGATGAATACCAGAAGGCAGCAAATACTTTTATCATTACCAGGGCACTGCTAAAAGTATTTCTATTAAAACTGATCCAGGTAAAAGAACATGAATTTACCAGCCATGATGTACAGCAAAAGAGAGTCTACGAATTTTTGATGTTACTCGAAAGCAACTACCAGCAGGTTAGGAATACCGATTTCTACGCCGGTAAAATTGGCATCAGTTCCAAAAGATTAAATCAGATTTTAAAAGAAAAATTAAATAAAACAGGCATGCAGATCATCCACGACCGCATCATCCTGGAGGCAAAAAGGAAAATCATCCATAGTGCGCATACCATTAAAGAAATTGCATACGAACTGGGTTTTTCAGACCGGCCTTATTTTAGCCGTTTCTTTAAAAAACAGACAGGCCAAACGCCCGAAGAGTTTCAAAAAGAGGCCAGAAACCACATCGAATCAAAATTTAATACACTGGTTTAACGGATTTATTTGTTTTGATATTAATTTGGCAGCCTCGTTAAAGTTTTTCTTTTATACAGCTTTTGGCAAATTATAATACTTTTACATCATGATCAGATTAAACAATGATACGCCCAACGACATTCTTCAAGATGTAAAAATTGGCGATATGGTAACCGATACCTTTAGCAAAACAGGCCTGGTAGAAAATATAGAAATTAGTGACGATGGCCTGTACCGGGTTTACGAATTTAACCTTGTTACCGGACGGACAATTACTGTTAAAAAGTAAAAAGCGCTAAAAAATGAAAAATAGACACAGATAATATTAAAATCGGTGTTTATCTGTGTGCACCTGTGGTAAAGCTACATTTAATCACATTTACCTAAACCCGAACCAAATGTCATTACTTATCCTACTCTTCGGCATCCTGTTGCTTTTCGTACTGATCTTGAAAAAGATTAACCCAATGATTGCCCTGATTGCGGTGGCAATTATTACTGGTCTTTTATTAGGCATGCCCGCCACAAAAGTAATGAGTTCTATTAGCAATGGTATAGGCAGCACACTGGGCAGTATGGTAATGGTTTTGGCGCTCGGTGCGATGATGGGTAAACTGATTGAAGATAGCGGATCAGCTAAAAAAATCGTTTTCATACTGATTGGGGCCTTCGGTAAAAAGAACATTCAATGGGCCGTGCTGTTAACCGGTTTGTTAGTGGGGATTCCTTTGTTTTACAATGCTGGTTTCGTGGTGTTAATTCCCTTGGTTTTTGCTATTTCAGCCGCAACAGGGCTATCAAAATTATACATTGGCATCCCAATGGCTACTGCCCTTTCGGTAACACATGGTTTTTTACCTCCTCACCCCGGACCTGTTGCACTGTCAGGTATTTTCCATGCCGATATTGGTAAAACATTAATTTATGGCTTAACTTTAAGCGTACCTATTGCGGTTATCGCCGGAATCTATTTTCCACGTTTAATCCTCAAAAAAAATCAATCGGTAACCACGCAGAACTTTAGCATTGGTGAAGAAGAAAATCTCCCATCTGCTCCAAGGAGTTTCATTACTGCGTTGCTGCCGGTATTTTTAATTATTGCCGGCACACTAGGCAGCAGTTTTAAAATTGACTATATCGGAAAACCGCTATTTATATTTTTAGCAGATCCAACCGCGGCCCTATTAATTTCGGTTATTATTGCGCTGGCACTCCAAAAAACTTCCATTACAAAAGCAATGGAATCTTGTGCCGAAGGGGTTAAAAGCATTGCCATGATAATCCTTATTATTGCAGCCGGCGGTGCCTTTAAACAGATTTTGATCGATAGTGGTATGGGCGAAACGGTGAAACAACTCACCGGCAGCCTAAATTTATCGCCATTATTACTCGCATGGTTAATTACCGCATCACTCAGGGTAACTTTAGGTTCGGCCACAGTGGCTGCACTAACTGCTTCGGGCATGGTACTCCCGCTAATTGGCCCGGGAGCATCGCCAGAATTAATGGTATTATCAGTCGGCGCCGGAAGTTTAATGTTTTCTCACGTAAACGATACAGGTTTCTGGATGTTTAAAGAGTACTTTAACCTTAGCCTGAAAGAAACTTTTAGCACCTGGACCATGATGGAAAGTTTGGTTTCTGTTTTAGGGCTTGTTGGGGTGTTAGTATTGAATCAGTTTGTTTAGAACCTCTAAAAATCGTCATTGCGAGGCACGAAGCAATCTTACGACGCTCGCTACTAGCGTACGCATTAAGATTGCTTCGTCGGCTGAAAAAGCCTTCTCGCAATGACGACACAATTTATAACTTAGGTGCCCTCAGGTGACTTAGGTGGTCAAAACGACATGAAACTGGTACAAATCGCAGCAGATCCATAACGCTACACTCCATCCGATAGCTAGCTATCGGATCGGGATGACGACTAAACTAAACCAACTGCTTTCTACTCACTATGGTTCTTGTAGACAAGAACCACGTTTACTAATTCTTCACCCTGTTCTTTTCTGCATCTGCACCAGAAGATTCATGCTTAGCAGGTGTAGAAAAAGTCTTACCAAAACGGTAACTATAACTCACCACAACCGATCTCGAATCCTGTCGGTTAACCCAGTTTGCTTCTGTATTTGCCAGGTTATTGATTATACCATTATAAACACGGGTTCTGAAAATATCGTTAGCGGTTAACTTCAACGTACTTTTTGCTGAAAGTTTTTTCTGTACCGCTGCACCAAACTCATGTACTTCGCCTAAAAAAAACTGTACGTTAGATAGTTTACTTTGATAACGCATATTGACCTCAGCATTCCATGTTGGACTGATTTTGAACTGCAAATTTGGACTTGCCTTTAAATAACTTCCATTGGTAACCAGAAAGCCCGTATAAAAATCTGTTTTCGAAACTATTTTTGCATACTCCACATAGGCATTCAGTTTAACCCATTTAGTAAGGTCAATCTCTGCATTTACCGAAACATTGGCTACCGTGGTTTTACCCACATTAGCTGGCCTGCTGTAATAGGTACCATCTACAATCTCTATGGTCTCGTTCACCTCATCCCTCACCCAGCCGTAACCTAAAGTGGTGGTAATTTTATTTTTATAGGTGTGCGAAAGCTCTAAACTTTGTGTAAATGATGGCTTTAAGAATGGATTTCCAACATAATAAGTAAATTTATCCAATGGAGAGAAAAACGGGTTCAGATCCTGGTAATACGGACGATCGATCCTTCGCCCATAATTTAAGCCCAACTCATTATTTCCGGCAGTATCTAGTTTATAAGAAAAATAAACCGTTGGAAACAAACTGTTGTAGGTTCTTTTAAAAGTCGAATCGGGTTTGATCAGATTCCCTAGCTGGTGCCCGTTAGAAACCGTATTTTCATACCTTAAGCCAGCCTGAAGTGAAAAACGCTTTCCTTCTCTACTCACGTTCAGGTAAGCGGCATTGATATTCTCCTCATACAAAAAGTGATTGCTCTTTTCGTAATCAGCATTGGTTTTTCCGTTTGCCGTATTAAAGTAATCGGCAATGTTATCGGTTTTGGTGTAGGCGGTTTTAGCACCTGCATCCAGTTTCCATTTATTTTTAAGTGGATGCGAATAATCCATTTTAGCCGTATAAATATCAATATTTGAAGGCAGATTACCGGTTAAAATATCCTGGTATTTTAAGGTTCCAACAGGCAGGTAACTGAAGTTGTAATACGTTTGATCGGTTTTATTTTTGTAGAGCAGATAATCCGCATCAAAGGTTAATTCTCGTCCTGCCTGTTTAAATTTATGCCTGTAATTTAAATTTACACCTGCATTTTGATACTTAATCTGGTCGATATTTTCTGCCCTGATTACCGAATCGAGCTGCATCGATGCATTGGATAAATTACTGGTATTGTTGTTTACCTGTTTAGAAATCCGGTTCATACCTGTGAGCACCACGCCCCAGGTAGTATTATCCGAAGCATAATAATCAAGCCCGGTTTTCAAATTAAAAGTATTGCCGTGCCTGCGGAAATAAGAGTTTTGATTAAAATAGGATTTGGCACTACTATCCTCATTTTTATATTTTCGGTTCAGGTCGAGATCAGTAAAGCTATTGTTTAAATTGTAGCTCAGGTTACCAAAAACGTTAATCTTATCCTTACGGTAATTAAAGTTGAAACTATTGTTAGAGCGACTTAACTCACCCTGATTCAAGCTCAGATTAATTCCTCCATTAAACCCGGCAGTTTTAGTTTTCTTGGTTTTGATATTAATTACCCCTCCATTCCCTGCAGCATCATATTTGGCAGGCGGATTCGTCATCAGTTCAATCTGATCAAGCGATGAGGAAGGCAAAGAACGCAAATAATTCTCCAGATCGGCACCCGAAAGGTAAGTTGGTTTATCATCAATAAAGATGGCCACCCCGTTTTTCCCTTTAAGCGAAATTACCCCGTTCTGATCCACATTTACACCAGGCGATTTGCTTAGTACATCCAGCGCAGTTGTGCCTGCATTTGAAATCAAAGCATCAACATTAACAACAGTGCGGTCGATCTTCCGTTCAACAAAGGCCTTTTGCCCCGAGATATTGACCTCCTTTAAATTATTGGCACCCGTAACCATTTTAATATCCTGCAAGGCTACAACCTGATGATTCGCATCCAAAACCAATGTATCAGTTTTATAAATCGGTGCACCAACTACTGATATTTTAATCAGATATTTCCCATAAGCCAGTTGATCAAAACTGAACAGTCCATCCTTTTCAGTAAAAGTGGTTTTGAACAATACCGAATCTTTTAGCAAGGCTACAGTAGCAAAGTCGATATTTTTTCCTTCAGCATCCAATACACGTCCATAAATTCTGGATGGAGGGGTTTGGGCTTGAGCAAAGGTTAGGGCAATATTCATCCATACGGCTAAAAAAGCCATGAGTGTAAATTTCATGATGATGGGATTGGATTAGCGCTTTTAGAATTTAGTTTTTATTATTTTCGATCAGGAAATTATACATCAGCGAGTGACTGTCATTTTTCAAAAACCTCTTTTTGTATTTTTTCTGAATGTCGGTATTTTGTTTCACACCGTTTACAATCAGCTCATCTTTATTGAGTTTGTATGATAGTTTATTGGTGCTGCTGATGATGCCGTCTTTCATCAATTCCCGATTGATATCGTTGGTATAATCATGTCCGTCACCATTGGTTACGGTTTTTGAGGTAACGGTACGTTGTGAACTGGTTCTGGTATTTGTGTTTTGGTTGTATACGGGGGGTGTTGGGGGTACAGATGGAGTTGGCGGAACTGGAGGTACCGATGGTACTGGCGGTACAGCGTGGGGCGCTTTTGGTGCTCTAGGCGGACGTGGTGCTCGTGGCACACGCTTTCCTCTACCCTCTTTATCATCCTGTGCCCACTTTTTATTTTCTTTTGCATCTTCGGCAGCTTGTTTAGCATCAGCAATGGCTTGTTTCGAATCATTTTCGGCCATTTTAGCATCGGCAATAGCCTGCTTACGGTCCAGTTCGGCTTGCTTCGCATCAATAACAGCTTGCTTAGCGTCTTCCTGGGCCTGTTTTACATCGTCCAGCCTTGCTCTTTCATCCGCTTGTCTAGCTTTTTCATCATCTAATCTGGCTTTTTCATCTGCTTGTATTGCCTTTATATCTTCTTTCGTTTGTTGTTGCTTTTCATTCAGCTTTTTCAGCTGGCTGTCCATTTTTGCACTGATTTCCTTTTCCAGTTGATCTGCAGATTTTCCTTCAGCAGGCCTGGCTTTTTTCCTGGTCGTATCCTGCAAAGCTACAGTTGAAGTGCTTATTTCTTTTCTGGTAACTGTTTTTGCATGGCCAACGCTTTTAAAGGCGGCACTGCAAACCACTACCGATACCAGGGCGATGGTTAATATTGTCTTTTCCATTTTGTTTAAAGTTGAATTGGTATTGAATAACATCCTGCTTGCTCTGTGCAGCAGGCTACCTTTATTCCCG
Organism: Pedobacter sp. D749; assembly: GCF_019317285.1. Lineage (NCBI taxonomy): Bacteria > Pseudomonadati > Bacteroidota > Sphingobacteriia > Sphingobacteriales > Sphingobacteriaceae > Pedobacter > Pedobacter sp. D749. The sequence goes on along the minus strand of NZ_CP079218.1, from coordinate 333,508 downwards.
CTCATGGCCATGGCATAAGCAGGTGCACGCTGCTTAAATTCCTGGCACACAATAAGGGCCTGAACGTAGTTTTTGCGATCGTTTACACAGGCGATGGCCAAATCATCGCAGCAATGCTCGCGCTCTGTTTTTATTAATTGCGATACCCAAAGTACCGCCGGGTTAAAGAAGAATACAATCTCAATAAAGCTCTGCAGTAGGTTTACCAGGTAATCTTTGCGCTTGATGTGTGCCAGTTCATGAGAGAGGATGGCTTCTACTTCCGCATTTGATAAACCATTGAGCAAACCCAAAGGGATAAGGATTAAAGGCTTAAAATGTCCCACTACCATAGGTACCTGGGCAATACCCGATTGCATCACCTTAACCTGTTCGGTTAAACCCAGTTTTTGAGATAGTTCATTTAATTTTTCATCCCATTTTTTACCCGCAGCGTAGGTTTTATGATTACGCAGGTGGTGTACACCATTTAAACCAACCATTAACTGGATACTTTTTCCACAAATAATCAGGAACCACACCAATACAATCTGATAGGCGTAAGCATTCCATAAAGAAAGGATCCTGTTCAGCCCAGAATACATATCTTGCTGTACATTTGTAACCGCTTGTTGATCTCCAATTGCCTTTGGCATGTTAATTCCGATTTGATGAACAGTCTGCGACTGCCCATGGTTAACCGGTTGTTTAAGCTCCTGATAAAAAGTGATAGCTATTGCAATAACAAATAAAGCTAAACATACTGTAAGCAGGTTATAACGCCATGTAGCACTTGCCTTACGGGTAGTAAACATGACCAAACCGGCCAGCAAAGCTAAAATTACACCAAGCCACAAAGAGTGGAACAAGGTAGCGCCAAGGGCATGAAGCCAGTTTTCGGGCAAAAGGTTGATTAATTTAAATTCCATTATTGTGGTTCTTTAGCATCTGTTCTGGTTAATTAGTCCATGCCATCCAATAGCCGCTTAATCTCTTCGATTTCCTTTTTTGATGTTTTCTCATTCCCCAAAAGCTGCATCATTAACTGCGATGCAGAGCCTTTGTACAATGTATTTATGAAACGGTCTAGCAACTGAACTTTAGTCTTCTCCTCAGCCTCAACAGGAATATAAATGTGTTTCATTTGGCTTTCATCACGTTTTAATATCCCTTTTTCGGTTAAGATCTGCATTTGCTTTAATGTTGAGGTATAATTTACCTCCCGTTGTTCGTTCAATTTATCGTTTACAAACCGAACTGTAGATGGACCGAATTCCCATAATACCTGAAGAATTTCTAATTCAGCTTTGGTAGGTTCAGGCAGGTTATTTTCAGTTTGATTATTTTTCATATTTTAAAGGTACGATATTTTTCGTACGATACAAATATTAGGTTGTTTTTTTTATATTTTTTTATAAAAAAACTCATTTAAAGCACTTTAAATAAAAACGAATTAATGAGATATTAAGGTTTTTCTTTCTAAAAAGAAATATATTATTATTTGGAGCGCAAGACAGGTACAAAAAATCAAGTTTCTTCCCGTTTTACGCTTTTACGCTTCGCTGCCTCGTTCCTCGTTGCTGCAGGGTAACTCTGCAACCGGGGCTAGGTGGCCACAGCAGCATTTCATCTGTTGGGTTGTATGGTGCACAAACCCTGGTTTCTAAACCCGATTGGAGCGGATAGCCCGGAGCGCAGCGAGGACTATAAGCGAAAGCGGGGCTGACCTCCTCCAAGAACAATAAACCATTCATTTCCTAATGCTAATAACGAGTAAATAGCTTTTACTACATATAAACTATCTATTTCTGTCGGTGTGACACCAACCAAGAATAATATCATTAATTTAAGCAGAAGTGTTGTCAGTCTGAGCCTGTCGAAAACCTTTAATTGTCGAAAACAAAAAAATTGTCTTTCAAAAGGCTCAGGATGACAAAATTTATAAAACTTTTCTACCCTTTAACCTGCTTAATCACGGCAATCAAATCTTCCTCTCCATATTTGGCGGTTGCTTCCTCAAAAGTCTTTAATGCGGTCTTGGCCAAAGGTGAATCAAGTCCGATTGCTTTGGCCAGGGTTAAATCTTTTACAATATGTTTAAGGGCAAAAGCAGGCTTATAGTTATCGGCTATAATGGCATCGCCTTTAATTTTGGTGAAGATATTGGCTATAGCGCCATTGTTGAGCAGATTAAGCAGGTCTTCAGTTTCAATTCCTTGCTGATTGGCAAATACTACGGTTTCAGCCAAACCTTGGGTATATAAAGCCAGTAATGAATTAATGGCCAGTTTAGCCACATTACCTGCACCTGTATCGCCCAGGCGCACTGCCATTTTACCCATTTTTTCGAGCATGGGTTTTACCTGTTCGAAAGCAGTTTCATCGCCACCTACCATAATCACCAGTTGCCCTGTTTCTGCCTGTTTTACACTTCCTGAAACCGGTGCATCTAAATATTGTGCTCCTTTTTCTTTACACAGTGTGTTCATTTCTTTTGAAATAGCAGGAGAAACGGTACTCATATTAATCACGATTTTACCTGAAATTTCTGCGCTAGAAAGGCCTTCCGGTCCATTAAAAATCTGCTCAATTGCAGCATCATCAGATACCATAATGATTACTACATCAGTAGTTGCAATCAACTCTTTGGGCGTTTCGGCAATCAATGCACCCATTTCTTTCAAAGCAGTTTCTTTATCTTTACTCCTGTTATAAACGGTAACTGCATAATCAGCTTTTATCAATTGCTCCGCCATTGGGATCCCCATATTACCCAAGCCAATCCAACCTATTTTTGTTGTGTTCATATCGTTGTTTTTATGATAAACAAATGTGGTAAAGAAAAAGCTGAAATTATTTAGCAGTTGGTAAAAATACTACTGCGAAATGATTTATTTCGAGTTTGCAGCATTATAATACTAATAAAGTTAGTAAATTGGCCGCAAATAAAATTTGATAGCACAAAAGCAATTCGCAAATATGGCCAGCCCACTGAAAGACTTATACTCTCCTGCTTTTTATGATCGTTTAAGCAATGCCTTAGCGGTTAGCATTCCAAAATTTGATAAGGAAAATTTTATCAAAGCGGTTTTTATTCCTGAATTTGAATCAAAGGAGCTTAAAGAGCGGATGAAACATACCTCGAAGGTTTTACATGGTTTTTTACCCGAAGATTATCCACAAAGTATTGAGCTGATCAAAAAAACAATTACACAATTAAGGATCCAGGGAATCGGGGAGGATGGCCTGGCCTATATGTTCCTGCCGGATTATATCGAAACTTATGGTATAGACGATTTTGAAAACTCAGTTGAGGCACTTGAGTTTGTAACCCAGTTTGTAAGCTGTGAGTTTGCGGTGCGTCCTTTTATATTAAAGTACGAAAATCAGATGATCTTAAGAATGCAGCAATGGTCGCTGCACGAAAGCCATAAAGTGAGAAGATTAGCCAGCGAAGGCAGCCGTCCGCGATTACCCTGGGCTATGGGAATCCCCTTTCTAAAAAAAGACCCGACCTCCATTTTACCCATACTGGAAAATCTTAAAACAGATCCATCAGAATATGTAAGACGGAGTGTTGCCAATAGCTTAAATGATATTGCAAAAGATCATCCCCAGGTTGTGTTAAACATTGCGAAAAACTGGTCGGGTTTGGGTGTCGAAACAGATGCCATTATTAAACATGGTAGCCGTACCTTACTTAAACAAGGCCATGCCGATATCCTTAAACATTATGGTTTAGATGATGCAGGAATTTTATTAAAAGATTTCAAAATCTTAACGCCTCAGATCAAAATCGGCGAAAGCCTGGAATTTTCATTTTCTATTCTCAATGAAAATCCAACTGAGCAAAAAGTGAGACTGGAATACGCTATTTACTACAAAAAAAAAAATGGGCAGAACACCAAAAAAGTGTATAAAATTTCAGAAAGAATTTATCCTGCAGGTGCAACCATAAATATCATCCGAAAACAAAAATTTGTGCTGATTACCACACGTAGATTTCATCTGGGCGACCACCAGATTTCGATAATCATTAACGGTGCCGAAAAGGAAATTTCACATTTTGAATTAACAGCTTAACCTGGATTTTAATTCATCGAGCAAAGCGATCTGCTTTTCATTAATGTATTTAGCTGCATCGGAATAGGCAAACCACTGGGCTTTATCTATTTCAGCAAAACTTTGCCTTTTACCCGATCGGGGCGGCCATTCTATTTCGAAGGTATTGCTGACAATTGTTGAGGGATCAAGTTCTCCTTCTACTGCCCAGCACAATACTTTTTTACCTCCCTTTTGCACAATAGGCGTTAGTTCGATGAAGTCGCCGGCTAAACTCTGACCAGTTTCTTCTTTAAATTCGCGGACGGCAGCCGTTAAAGCTTCTTCACCCTCATTTAATTCTCCTTTGGGTACTGTCCAAAAGCCAAGATCTTTTTTGGCAAAGAACGGTCCGCCAGGGTGAACCAGGAAAAATTCTACCTGCTGATCTTTTCTTCTGAAGAGCAATATTCCGGCGCTTTGTTTCATAAGGGTAAGGTAGGAATTGTATCCAAAGAAGTCAAGTTTTAAAAACTTGACTTCTTTCAAATTCAATTAATAAAAATTTGATGCTCTAAAAAAAATTTCGATAAATTCATTTATACCAATTAATGAAAAATACATTGAAGATTTTATTGAAAATGAATTCATGCAGATTATATGCAAATCCGTTAGCGGCTCAAAATTATTTCAAGATGATGGTAATAGGTTATATTTTCTGCTAAAATATACACAGTATTCTACAGGTTATTTAAACACGTATGCTTATATCTTATTGGATAATCACTCACATTTTTTGATAAAAAATACAAGTTCAGATGAACTTAAATCGTATTTAAAATCTTTGAGTAAGGATTCATTAAAACACATCAGAAAAAATATTTGGCTAATGAAATTTGTTATAGCGAAGCTGTTGAATTTCAGATGAAAGATTTCTTCATTGCTTATGCTATGGCATTTAATAAGAAGAATGATAGGTCTGGATCTTTATTTGTCAACCCTTTTCGAAGAGTGAGAATTATTGATGAAGTACATTTAAATCAATTGGTTATTTATATTCATGCAAATGTATTTAAGCATGGCATTTGTACAGAATTTGAGCATTACAAATGGTCGTCCTATCAAACGATTTTATCCGAGAAAAAGACAATACTGAAAAGAGAAGAGGTATTAGATTTTTTTGGTGGTAAAGACAATTTTGCTAAACAGCATCAAATTCAAAGCAAATACTTCTACATCTGCAATCATCAAATCGAATAGTTGCTACAGGATTCAATATATCCAAGAAGTCAAGTTTTAAAAACTTGACTTCTTTCAAATTCAATAAAAAAGCAGCCAGGATTTAAAATCCTGGCTGCTTTATATAATCTGGTATGATGAGATTTTTGGGAGGCGTTTTTTACAACAATCCGTACAAACCGTGAGCATAGTTCCTTAATGATGACGATACCGTCTTCATCTTGTCAGGGGATGGGCCTTTTACTTTATACGCTTCGGGATGAAGTTCTAAAGGCTGTTCATTAACTTGTTCTAAGGTGCTTTTGTTGCCTAGTGTTGCATTTTGTTCTTCGCTTAATTTTAAAGGTGCCATGATCTTGAATTTATACTATTAACAACAGAGATATGTAGAATTAGTTTGTCGCTTTGTGTTAATTTTTTAAATTATTTTTCAAGATCCGAAATCCAGTTTTCCGTATCCGAAATTTTAACCGGAGCGGCCGAAGCAATGATTTTCAGCACTCCCCCTGCATTGATATCCTCTTGTGTGATAAAATTCTTTTTAAAAGGCTTTCCGTTAAGAAAAACTTCCTTTATATATTTATTCTTTGAACCAAAATTTTCCGTTTCGATGGTAAAAGTTTTCCCTTTTGGCAGGTTATAACTTAACGATGGAAATAAAGGTACATTTAAATAATAAATCGGCCAGCCTACGCAGGCAGGAGAAAAACCACTTGCTGCAAACACATACCAGGCACTCATCGCACCAGCATCATCGTCCATCGTACGCAAATAAGCATGTGGCTGGTTTCTGTAAATTTTACCGATATAACTACCAATTCCGCGGCTGTTATCGTTAAAATAATTCTGGATTACCGTATCAGCTGCCAATTGATGCATCCAATACTGTGATTTATAACCAGACCTGGTTATATTATACATCAATGGTACCTGCAAATCGGGTTCATTGGCATGGTTGTATAAATCGCGGGCAAAAAATTCATCCAGTTTTGCCAGATAAGATTTCTCTCCCCCGTCCAGCTCAATCAATCCTTTAAAATCATAAGGTACAAACCATCGGTATTGCCAAATGGTGCCTTGGTATAAACCACGGGCCTGCATGCGGTCAACATCATTTTTAGTCATGTCTTTAAAGTCCTTATTCCAATATTTCTTGTATTCAAGAGCTTTATTGAGATAAAAATTAGATTTTTCTTTATGCTGCAAAATCTTAAAGATTTCTGCTAAGGCCCATTTATCGTAACACGATTCTAAAGCCTTATCCGGCGATTTATAATCCAGCCCATTTACTTCTTTCACCAGCGAATCAGCAATCTTATTAAAATCTACTGGATAACCTTTTCGATAGGCGTCGAGCAAAACCACTATAGCATGTTCAGAGCGTACCGTATTTGAGGGTTCATTCTGACTAGCATAATCTTTTTTACCTGAGTTATACAGATCGGCAATTGAAGTGATCATTCCAGTATAACGTTCTTGTTCAATTAACGAAAGCAAAGGTAATTGCGTTCGGTAATTATCCCAGATGGCCCAGCCATTGTAGCGAATTTCTTTATCTTTCTGAATTTCGCCTTTTGTATTGCGGTAGGTTCCGTCTGCCTCAGAAATCACATAAGGCGACTGCATGGTACGATATAAAAGTGAGTAGAATAACCTTGCACTTTCCAGGTCGCCATTTACAGCAATTTTAGAAAGATTTGTATTCCAATCGGCTTTGCTTTGTTCTTTTACAGCATTGAACGGATTTTTATTGAGAGACGCTTTTGCAGCCTCGACACTTACCGACGAAAGTGCAACGTTGATTCCCACGGAGGTCAGTTCTCCTTTGAGCATGGCCATCATTTTATGATCATCTATTACTTTCCACGATACATTATCGCCGATTTCCATATAATAAAACAACTTATACTTACCTGCTCCACAAGTTGTTTTCGAGGTAATCCATCCGCTCACTGTATTACCATTTACCTCGTGCGATTCGGCTACAAAAGCACCATTAAAAGCATAACCTAAATCTAGATAAAAACCTTTGGGTCCTTTCGGAAATTGGTAGGCATGCTTTCCAGCCTTGCCCAATACGGTAAAACTGGCTTTAATTTTATTTTCAAAACCAACTTCATAGTACCCCGGACTGGCTTTTTCAGAAATCTTAATCAACTCTGATTGTGCCGGATCGTTACCTAAAAATGGTTTGATGAAAATATTACCACCCGAGCCCTGGCAACCCACGCCTTCGAAACGGTTGTGGGTAAAACCTTCAAATTTCTTAGCGAGATATTCGTAACCGGTATGTGTTTTGGGATAAGTCTGCGGACCAATGCTCAACATGCTAAAAGGAGCCGATGCAGCCGGCGACATCTGCCCATGATCGGCAGAAGATCCTAAAAACACGTTTACCTGATCTACAGGCTTTGCCGTTTTAACAGAAAACATCTGTGATTTTTGTTGTGCTAAAACGTTTAATGAAAGAAGCGGTAATAAAGTCAGTAGTTTAATAGGGAACTTCATTATAATGTGTGGTTTTAAATCGGCCTAAAATAACATTTTAACATGAAGTTGATATTATGTGTTAGGTTCTTTACAGAAGTGTTGGTCTGGATTTGTAATCCCGACCTCTCATGTTAATTCCACAAGTTTTAACTGTTTGTCAGGATTATAAATCCTAAGCGCTTAAGACGGGATTGCAAATCCCGACTAACATTAAAAAAAAGCTTTAACAAAATATGGTTTTTTATTTTTGGAGCGCAAGGCCTGTACAGCATAAAAAGTTTGCTTCCCGTTTTTTGCTTTTACGCTTCGCTGCCTCGTACCTCGTTGCTGCAGGGTAAACGCTTCAACCGGGGCTAGGTGGCTATAGCAGCATTTCATTTGCTGGGTTGCAGGGTGCAAAAACCTTTGTTTCTAAACCCGACAACAGCGACAGCCTCCGATTTTTTCTATCGGAGCTATAGCGAATGGCGGGACTGCAAACTACCAAGAATTACTGCACGGTCATTTCCAAAAAAATAACGCATAAAAAAGCAGTCCCAATTTTTAAACTGGGACGGCTATAAAATAATTTTATCTTACTATTTAATAGTAACCGGAACAGAAATTTTATCCCATTCTAAAGAGAATCCGCTTTTGGTAATTTTATAAACCAAACGCTCTTGTGTAGCTTTTAAGGCTTTGGTTTTAACATCAACACGCAAAGCATCTTTAGCTTCTTCGTATTTATAAGCACCCCATTGTTTTGGTTCTTTGTTAAAAATAGCTGTCCAGGTTCCACTTTCTTTAGGGATTAAAAAGAAGCTGTATTTTCCTGCCGCCAAAGGTTTACCTTCTACCACGATATCTTTATCGGTTTCGAAAGTAGTAGCCTCGTTTGCACCTGCGCGCCATACTTTATCAAAGGCTTCTAAACCGCCCCAGATTTTACGCCCTTTTACTGCCGGACTGCTGTAGTTAATGGTAATGGTTGCACCTTTAACTTTTCCTGTTGCAGTTGCCGCAGGACTTGGCTTAGGCTGTGCATCTTGTGCCATTGCACTTACAGAAACGGTAATTGCTGTAAATAGCAACGCGATTGATTTAATCATCGTTTTCATAGAATTATATTTATCTGTTTTTGTTGTTTTTGATTTTACGAATTTATGGCTTTAACACGATAAAACAATAATCCTAAATAAATTGATACCATAATGACGATAAAAATATCTCAGGACAAGGCTTTGCCCGTAGCATCCCTAAAAATTTATGAATATATTAAAGTGTTTTATACCTCTTCGAAAACTCGACAATCAGTTAGACGGGACCAAAAACATTATTCGCTTACAGCCATCTTCGGTTTGCGAAACAACAAGCCTAGCAGTGAAAAAGCAATTACTGCTGCTGCGCCGATTACATTGAGCCAAAGGAATGAAACAATATCAAACTCATAGACAGCGACAACGGCAATTTCGGACAAGATCGCCGAAATAAATACAATAGGCCCGTTTATCTTTTTAAAATAAAATGCCACTAAAAAAATACCAAGAATTGGCCCGTAGAAAAGTGAACCCAGTACATTAACGGCTTCGATTAGCGAACCCATTTGTGTAGCAAACATGGCAACAGCTATTGAAAAAATGCCCCAGGCTAATGTATGCAAACGGCTATATTTCAGTTCGGTTTCGTCGTCTACTTCTTTTTTAACAAAAATGAGGTGTATATCTTTTAAGGAACAGGCAGCCAGCGAATTTAACGCAGCCGAAATAGAGCCCCAACTGGCCAAAAAGATGACTGCGAAAAGCAGGCCGATCATTCCAACCGGAAGGGTATTCTTTACAAAGTATAAAAAGATATAATTGGTATCGGTTTTCTCTGCATTATAATTCGATTTGTTGATGGCTTCTTCTACCCTGCCGTGCAGTTCTTTCACCTGTTTTTGCGTCGATTTAAAATTTTCTATCGAAGAATTTAGCGATGGTGATTGCTTTTCCTTTTCTTCAAGAATATTTTTTGATTGCTGGTTAAATTTCTGCGCTAACGCATCGTGTTCTTTCTCGAAAGCTGCAGCTTGCTGAGGCTGAGTTTCTTTTAAATACTGGTAGGAACGCTCATTGAAATAAATCGGTGCCGGCTTTAATGAGAAGAAAGCAAATAATAACGCACCGATTAAGAGGATAGCAAACTGCATCGGTATTTTAACCAGTCCATTCAACAGTAATCCCATTTTTGCGTTGGTATTGTCCTTCGCGGTAATGTATCTTCCAACCTGGCTCTGATCTGTGCCGAAGTAAGAAAGTGCAAGAAAAAAACCTCCTATTAAACCACTCCAGATATTGTATTTATCCTTCCAGTCGAAATCGGTGGTAATTACATTCAACTTACCCGATTTTCCGGCCAGGTAAAGCGCATCTTTAAATCCGATTCCATCAGGCATATGCTGCACCAAAAGGTATCCGGCGAAGGCCATGGTACCCAGGATAATTAAAAACTGTAGTTTTTGTGTATGTGCAATTGCTTTTGCGCCACCTACATAAGTATAAATCAATAAAATGCCTCCGGTGAGGATATTGGTTAGGTAAATATTCCAGTTTAAAACGCTCGAGAGGATAATACTTGGTGCATAAATACTAATACCGGTTGATAATCCACGCGAGAACAAAAATAGCAATGAAGTTAAAACCCTTGTCTTTTTATCAAAACGGTTTTCCAGATATTCGTAGGCGGTATATACATTTAACCTTTGAAAAATCGGGATGAAAGTAATGCAGATTACAATCATCGCCAGCGGCAGTCCAAAATAATATTGCACGAAGCGCATCCCATCGGTATAAGCTTGCCCGGGTGCTGATAAAAAAGTAATGGCACTGGCCTGTGTAGCCATAATCCCTAATAGCACAATGTACCATGGCATTTTATTATCGGCCTTTAAATAGGATGCATTGCTTTTCTGCCCGCGACCAATAAAAACGCCATAGGTTACCACAGCAAGTAAAGTAAATATCAGTACAGCCCAATCGATATTACTCATGCCCAGAATTTAGTAAACAGGTAATAAAATACAATCTGAAATACCAGCGCAAGTGCCAAAAGGATATACCAGGTATTCCAGTTTTTAAGTTGATTTTTCATCACTTCCCGGCCGATAAAAAATTAAAGAACAACCTGGCTGCGCCAACATTTCCGGCGGGCAATTGCCTGAAAAATGCCAGAGGCGTATAAATGAAATTTCCCTTGCCATATTTTGCATACAAGGTAGATCCTTGAAGCGGTTCTTCACCGGTATCGTTCATTTCGAAAAGCGGTTCGTATTTGGCATCCCATTGATCAGGGAAATAAGCTCCACGCTCCTGCACCCAGCCTTTAAAATCCTCGGCAGTGATTTTATTCGGATAATTTAAGAGTTTATGGCTAGGATTCAGGAATTTAACCTCTGCATTTTCTTCGGTGACCCTTTTGCCACTAATCGAGAATGGATAAATCCCGAAATCCTGTAAGGCCATGTCCTGTGTGGTATTGTACTGCATTACAATGGTTCCGCCATTTTCTACATAACTACGCAAAGCAGTTTGCCAGTTTTTAATTCTTTTTTCGGTATTGATCACCCTTACACCTGTTACCACAGCATCGTAAGTAGCCAGTTTTGCAGGGCTTAGGATATCCGCTTCTGTCAGTACATCAACCTGTAAACCCGCCTGTCTTAAAAACTCGGGAATCAGGTCTCCTGCCCCTTCAATATATCCAACTTTTTTTGCCAGTATCTTTACATCGCCCTTAATTAACCAGGTTGTTGCCGGAACAAAATACTGTAGGGTTGGCAAATGCGGATACTGAATTAATACCTGTCCTTTTGAATATTCATTCGCTTCTGAAGAGAAAACCGCTTCAAGCTTATTCTGACTTGTTTTTATTTTGGCCAGATCCTCAACCGGGATCAGAAAATCTTTGGTGGTGATGGTATTTTCTGGCAAATTGATCCCCTGGAATGTTTTCACAATCTGGTTGCCAATCTTGAAACTCACCTTACCGTAGTTGATATTTTTGTTTGCTTTTAAACGGAGTGTAACACTTAACGCTTCTTTTTCTTTAGCAAAATAAACAGGCTCGGCAAAACTCAAATCAAGTGGTGGAATGATCCTCAGGGCTTCTACCACATCACCTTTAACAGGATCTAATTTTTTATAAGATAAGGGCAGTTTGATCTCCAATTTTTCATTTTCAATCTTTAGTGACAATAACACATTGATAGGCGATTGCATTTCTGGCAATCCGATTAAGGTATCGTTGGCAACACTGAAAGTCGCAGCGTCTTTTGCTGGTTTTGCCAACCAATAAGGTTCGGTAAGTGCTGCATCGACTGGAATCTGAATTTTACGTTCAATGGTGATCAGCGAATCGTTAGATAGACTCCTGTTCAGGTTATCCGTTTGGTTTAACCAGTTTACACGTTCTAACGTTACCGGAGTGGCTGATCTCGAAATTAAATTTAAACGGAAATTATATCCATTGCCTGCTATAGCTTCAGGCTGGTTTGTGACCACCTCGCCCATAAAACCTGCACTGCTTAAAATGATGTGATCGATAGCGGCAAGTTTATCTTTTCTCAATGCTACATCCTGTAATTCTGCAATTTTATTTCTGAGCATCAACAGCCCATGCAGGCTTTTATCAGGCTGGTTGTAATTAAAAGATAACAAAATAATATCAATCAGTTCATCAATATCGGCTATGCCTTTATCTGACCAGTTCATGTTTAAGCCATCAAAAAGAGTTCTCTTGGCTGGATCGCCCAAAACATTGGTAAAATATTCAGAACGTACACCGGCCACCGATTGTGTTCCGGCTCCCTGGCTTTTATGCAGACTTCGGCTTAAACCCGCCAACTCGCCATAGCCCATACCCAACTGGGCATCATACTGTCCAACAGTTGCCTTTAATTGATTTTCTGCTGTGGTATTAACTGAACCAAACCTAAAGGTATTCCATAACAATCTTTTTGGCTGCCAAACCGAAACATACTTCAGCTGATTGGGAAACATATTTTTATCGGCAGCAGCCTTAAATGCTTTTTCGGCAACAACTGCAGAAGCTGCGTGTTGTCCGTGCCCCGCAGCAGCAGTTGGCGGGAAACGGCAGATAATCACATCGGGTCTGAATTTTCTGATCACCCAAACCACATCTGCAGTAATGCTATCGGCATCCCACTGTTTAAAAGTATCATTGGTATTCTTAGAAAAGCCAAAATCAATTGCCCTGGTGAAAAATTGTTGCGCACCATCTAATCTACGGGCTTCCAAAAGTTCGTGTGTTCTGATCAGGCCCAATGCCGCACCTTGTTCGGTACCCAAAAGGTTTTGCCCGCCATCTCCCCTGGTAAGGGATAAATAAGCTGTCTCTACATTTTGATCGTTAATTAACCACGAAAGTAAACCTGTATTTTCATCATCGGGATGGGCCGCTAAATATAAAACCTTAGGCAGGTGTTTTAAGGTTTTGAGTTCTCTATAAATCTCTGAAGATTTTGCCGGGCGAACTTGTTGCGCCGCACAGAACATTACCGGTAAACATAGTGTGAATATGGCAGTTAATCTTTTGAACATATTATTTGTTTTGCGAAATTCAAATATGCTCAAAAAGCTTTTACTTTAGTGCCTCCGAAACGAAAAAGGTACAAAAAATGGCGTTTCTCCGATTTACAATCCTTTAAAAACAGATTCGAGCAGACGGATGTAAAGGCTTATTCCTTCTTCAATTTCTTCAATCAGGACAAACTCATCTGCAGTATGCGATCTGGCCGATTCTCCAGGCCCCATTTTTACAGAAGGCATCGTCAGCCAGCCCTGATCCGAACTGGTAGGGGAAACATAGGTTTTTCTGCCTAGCTTTAGTCCTGCCACTACCAGCGGATGTAACACATCGATGTTGGAAGGACTGAGCACATTAGGACGGACGTTAAAACTGCACAAGGTATGGTTGATGATGACATTCAGGATCTCCCGTGGAGTATAGTTATGATCGAAACGGATATCGACCGTAAAATGGCATTCGCCAGGTATAATATTATGCTGCAAACCTGCGTGTATTTCTGTAACAGTCATTTTTACCGGAGCAGGCAAATGGTCTTCAATCGGAAACTGAAAATGCGAAAACCAATCGATATCCCTGATGGCTTTGTAAATAGCGTTGTCACCTTCATCTCTTGCAGCATGTCCTGATCGACCTTTGGCTACACAATCAATTACCATCGAGCCTTTTTCGGCAATAGCCATTTGCATACCTGTTGGCTCGCCAACTATGGCAAAAGAAATGGGTTTGAGGTCATCCAAAATACTCCTGATGCCGTTTAAACCAGAATTCTCTTCTTCTCCGGTGGCCGCCAAACATAAATTAAAACCAAGATCAGTCGATTCATAAAAATAAATAAAGGTGGAAATAAGCGATACCAGCGAAGCGCCCGCATCGTTACTGCCTAAGCCATGTATTTTTTCGTCGTAGATAGTGGCCTGGAAAGGATTTAATGTATATTGCTCATTCGGCTTTACCGTATCATGGTGCGAATTGAGCAGAATAGTCGGTTTTGCATGGTCGAAATACTTACTGTAACACCATACATTATTGTTTTTGCGGATGGTATTAATGCCATGTTTAGCCAGATAAGCTTCTATTTCATTGGCAGTACCCTGCTCTGAACCACTAAAAGACGGTATGGCGATTAAAGCAGACAAAAGTTCTATCGCTTCGTTGTACAATTGGTTTAAATCAGGACGACTGATCAGTTGTTTTTCTACAGTGTTCATAACGGTATATTAAATGCTTTTAAGGCTGTGGTTTTGTTTCAATTGCAGGGTATTTTCGGCACTTGCGATAATCTGATCTATATATTCGGGGCTGAACAGCATGGCTGTGCATAAACAGTTACTTCTATTTTTGCTTTCGAGGATAGCATAGTTCACACAGCTTTTGCAACCTTCCCAGAAGGTAGTATCCTGCGTAATCTGTGCGAAGGTTACAGGCTCGAATCCCAGTTGACTATTCATTTTCATAATTGCTGCGCCAGAAGTAATACTGAATATTTTGGCTTCTGGATACAAACGACGGGAGAGGCTGAAAATCCGGTTTTTAATACTTTTGGCAACCCCTGAGTTTCTGAATTTAGGAGCAACAATTAATCCTGAGTTGGAGATGAAAGTATTTTTTTGCCAGCTTTCAAAATAAGAAAAACCAACCCATTCGCCACCAGCAGTTACTGCGATAACGGCTTTCCCGGCATTAATTTTTTCGACAACGCAAGCCGGCGTTCTTTTCGCAATCCCAGAACCTCTTAACAATGCTGAGTTTTGTGTTTCTGCTACAATTTCATCTGCATATTTTGCATCTGCGCTGGTTGCCACCCTGACAAAAATTATTGAATTGTTCATTTTAATAAAATTTCATATCTGCCAATCATCAAAAGCGATACCCAGGCGGAGTAAAGAAAATTAAAACACTGATTATCAATGCAAAAATTTAAACAAACAGATCACATTTCGGTAAGCATGAGCAAAATCCTACCATTTTGAAAAGCTTTTTACCATATTGAAAAGTTATTCTTTTTCTCAGCTTTGATTGGTTGACTTCCGAACTAAGACCAAAGAGTTCAATTAACACAATTGTTAATTATTCGGTATATTTATTGTTAATATTGCAGCATAAAATTAACCTATGAATGGGATGGTCCTCATCATTGATGATGAAAAGAAAATTTGCAGTTTACTTTCCAGGATTATAGAGCTCGAAGGTTTTAAAACCTTACAGGCCAATACTGGAAAAGAAGGACTAAAGCTTTTAAAAAGTAATGATGTTAGTATTGTCATCAGTGATGTAAAGCTTCCAGATGTAAATGGTGTTGCGCTGGTTAAAGATATCAAAGCCATAAAACCCTACGTAGAGATTATTAACCTTACTGCTTATGGTACCATTGCCGATGGCGTTCTGGCGATTAAAAATGGAGCATTTGACTATCTGGTAAAAGGCGACGATAACGAGAAAATTATTCCACTTTTATATAAAGCGATGGATAAATCAAATCTCCAGCGAAGGGTTTCCGATCTCGAAAACAAAATCACCAGGAAACATAGCTTTGATACGATTATCGGTCAATCAAAAACGTTAAAGGAAGCCATTGATCTAGCAAAAAAAGTAAGTACAACCGATACGACAGTTTTATTGCTTGGTGAAACCGGAACAGGAAAAGAAGTTTTTGCACAATCTATCCATTACGAAAGCCCAAGGGCCGCAAAACCATTTGTTGCCTTAAATTGCAGCGGTTTTAGTCCGGATTTATTGGAAAGCGAATTATTCGGATATAAAGCCGGGGCTTTCACAGGTGCCAATAAAGACAAAAAAGGATTGTTGGAAGAAGCGAATGGTGGTACTTTGCTGCTGGATGAAATCGGTGAGATGAACCTCGATTTACAGGCAAAATTGTTGCGTGTTCTGGAAAGTCAGACTTTTATTAAAGTAGGCGATACCCAAACACAACAGGTAAATGTTCGGATTTTAGCAGCTACCAATAAAGATTTAAAAGCAGACGCACTATCAGGAAAATTCCGGTCTGATCTCTATTACCGGCTTTCAGTTTTCACCATCACCCTGCCTCCACTACGTGAGCGTAAAGCCGACATCCCTGCACTGGCCACATATTACCTGAAAGAATTTGCCAATAAGGTAAATCGATCAGCACCAAAAATGGATGATAAAATCTTATCCATATTGAGCGGACACAGTTGGAAAGGAAATATTCGTGAGTTAAAAAACGTAATCGAGCGTTTGGTTATTTTATCAGATGGCGATATGTTAAGTACTGCAGCTCTCCCACCTGAATTCTTTGAGTTTACACCAATAGAAAATGATTATAACCTGCAACAAATAGAAAAACAGCACATTCAAAAGGTCCTTATCCATACTAAAGGAAACAAAACTGAAACTTCAAGGTTATTGGGAATCGGTTTAACTACACTTTACCGAAAAATAGAGGAATATCAGATAAGGGAGGTTTGAAGGATGGAAGGTTGAGGGGGCGGAAGGTTTTAGATGCATAAACCTGGCCAGGCAATACTTGTACGGTCAGATATTCTGATCTAATAGATACTATATTTAGCCGATAAGTGTTGAAAGGCTTAAAGTTGGAATGGTGTAAGTTGCAATTTTCGTCTCAAATCTCAGATCTAACGTCTCAGATCTCACATCCTAAGCGCCAAACCTGATCCACCTATCGCCTTCATGGCCAAAAATAAAGGAACCTGGATGCAACATTTCAGCAATATCTTCTATCAGGGAAACGGCATTTTCGGCATTTCTCTCGCGTTCTACATCATCGTTTAACAGAATGATCCGGTTGTTTTTTACGGCTGGCCAATCGGCATCCAATACCGAAGGTACTTCCCGCATTAAATCGGTAAGCGTTTTGCCTGGCTGATAATAAATAATAAAAACGGCACTTAAAATATCGGTTTCCAACATGCCTCCTGCTAATGCAATTTCTTCTGACAACAGATAGTCTGGATAATTACCGGTATCTATACAGGCTACAGGCATTTTATCCATAAATTTAATCTTGTGTTCCACTAAATCTAAACGTTCCTGCAATTCTTCCTGTTTAGCTTCATCGAGGCCAATAAATAAATCGTTTAAAAAAGACATCTGCATTAAATTTATTAATTTGTGCAAAAATAACATTCCTGATCGCATGAGAGGCTCATTTAAGTATATATTTTGGTTTTTTTGTGTAATCTTATTCTTTTCATGTAAGGAGAATGCTGATCATCATGACAAAAAAGTATTCAACATCAACCTCGATCAGGGTTTAACCTCTATTGATCCGGCTTTTGCACGCAACCAGAATGCCATCTGGATGACTAACCAGATTTTTAATGGTTTGGTACAGATCGATTCATCCTTGCAAACCCTTCCCTGCATAGCCAAAAGCTGGCAGGTTTCAGAAGATGCACTTACCTATACTTTTAACCTGCGGAATGATGTTTACTTTCATGACGATCCTATTTTTAAAAATGGAAAAGGCCGAAAAGTAATTGCAAGCGATTTTGCATACAGTTTTTACAGGTTAATTGATCCAAAAGTGGCCTCGTCGGGTGGGTGGATTTTTAGCGATAAGGTAAAAGATAAAAGCAATTTTATTGCGCTGAACGATTCTACTTTCCAGATTAAACTGGTACGCCCTTTCCCACCCTTTATGAGTTTGCTCACCACCCAATATTGCTCTGTTGTACCTAAAGAAATTGTAGAACATTATGGTAAAGATTTCAGGAGTCATCCCGTTGGTACCGGCCCTTTCAGATTTAAATACTGGAAGGAAGGAGAAATATTGGTGCTTTTAAAAAACGAACATTATTTTGAAAAAGATGAAAAAGGAAAGGCATTACCCTATCTTGATGCGTTGAAAGCCAGCTTTATTACCGATAAACAAAGTGGATTTATGAGTTTCCTGAAAAAGGACCTGGATTTTTACTATAATGTAGATGGCAGTTACCGCGATGATATCCTGACCAAAAGCGGAAAGATGACCTCGAAATACAAAGGAAAATTTACATTAACCAAAAGTCCGTATCTGTGTACCGAGTATGTTGGTATTTTGGTTGATACCAGTCTTTCAATTGTGAAGAATTCGCCGTTGCGCTTAAAAAAAATCAGACAGGCCATCAATTATGCTATAGACCGTGACCGATTGATTAAATACCTGAGAAACGGGATTGGTGTCGCCGCTACATCTGGTTTTATCCCTAAAGGTATGCCTGGTTTTGATAGCCTGGCTGTTAGGGGATATGCCTATAACCCAAAACTTGCTGCCAAACTTTTAGCGGAAGCTGGTTTCCCAGAAGGAAAAGGCATGGGAGAAGTCACCTTAAACACCACTACAACTTATAAAGATCTGATCGAATTTATTCAGGGGCAGCTTACTGCAGTAGGTATTAAAGTTAAAATTGATGTAAGCCCAAGTGCCAGCCTCAGGGATTTAATGTCGAAAAACAGTGTAAACTTTTTCCGTGGTTCCTGGCTGGCCGATTATGGCGATGGAGAGAATTTCCTTTCCATGTTCTACTCAAAAAACAAAGTCCCCTATGGACCAAACTATACCGCTTTTTACAACAAAGAGTTCGATCAGCTGTTCGAAAAAAGCTATTACGAAGCCGATAATGAAAAAAGGTTTGAGCTGTACCGTAAAATGGATCAGATCGTAATGGATTATGCTCCTGTTGTTCCGCTTTTCTACGACCAATCTGTAGTGATGCTGCAAAACAATATTAGCGGGTATTCCTTCAATCCGTTAAGCCTGATGATTTTAAAAAGAATTAAAAAGAAATAGAAGAATCGTCAACTTAAACGTTGTCAGTCTGAGCCTGTCGAAGACCTTTAACAGTCTTCAATAAATATTGTCCTTTAATAAAAAACCATTGACTGATCCTTATAGAAAGATCGTCATCTCGGACGAAGCGCAGCGAAATGGAGAGATCTTTTAACCTGAGTTCGATTAATAATATGCTTAATTAGGTTATTTGGCCCTTGCATGAACGGTCGTCACCCTGAACTTGTTTCAGGGTCTTTATAGCAAGGCGGTTTAACAGGAAAGATGCTGAAATAAATCCGATAACTATCGGATCAGTATAACGAAACGGCTAGCCAATTCGTCCTAATAAAGTACATTAATTTTTAAACATTAATCGAACTCAGGTTTTAAAATTAAATTTAAAGATTTCTCCACTGCGGTCGAAATGACGATACTTCTAATTGATTCAACTCTTTTAAATTCCTCTGGCACTTATATTGGTTTTATACAGTAAACTATCCCTCAGAATGACAATGTGCTTTTGTTTTGCTTTACTAAAACAATATTTACTTATTCTCCATTAACTTCCTTTTAAGAAAATCGGCAGTGGCCTCACTCACCTTAAAACCGTTAGAAAACTTCATCCAGTGGTGGGTATCATCCGGAATAACCAAAAATTCGAATACCATTTTTTTATCCTCTAACCTTTTGGCCAGATCTACACTCTGATTAAAAGCAACATTGCGGTCGTCATCGGCATGGATAATCAATGTTGGTGATGTCCAGGTGTTAATGTAACTCACCGGAGATGATAATTTGGCAATACTTGCGACTAGTGCAGCATCCGGGGCAGGCTCCTTTCCTTCGGTTCCCGGATTGCTAAACCTATAATTTACGCCATGGATATCTACGCCTGCTGCAAACAACTTAGAATCTTTTCCAAGCGCCAGTGCAGTTAAGTAGCCACCATACGAGCCTCCATAAATGCCAATTTTATTTTTATTGATGTTTTTCTGATTTGCTAACCATTCCCCTGCTGCCTTAATATCCTGATATTCTGCTGCTCCCTGTGCCCCGGCATGTAATGGCTTATGAAAATCAAAACCATAACCAATACCCAAACGATAATTTACAGATAAAACCGTAAAACCCATATTCACCAGGTACTGGTTTAACGCATAATCAATGGAGTAATAATCCATCGGGTTCCAGCCCAAAAGCATTTGCCGTTGAGGACCACCATGAACATATACGATTGCTGGCTTGTTTTTAGCTGCTTTTTTAGGAGAAAACAATTGTCCGTATACTGTATTGCCATCAGCTGCCTTGAAATTTACGTGCTTTGGAATTACCATTTCTTTGATGGGGAAATTGTTAGGGATAAGTGATTCGCCGATGAGTTTAACTGACTTTTTATCATTTAAGACAGCAGGTAAAAGCGGGCGTTCTGCTGTAGAACTTAGACAGAAAAAAGTACGGTTATCTCCCGAAATTACCGGATAGGCTTCAATACCTTTGCCAAAACTCAATGCCTCCATGTTTGCCTTATTTACGGATACTTTGTAAATATGCCTCCTGTCTAAATCATCGGCTTCTTTACCTGTGTTTGCTGCAAAAACCAATGTTTTTTTATCATTGTTCAGTTTAACATTTTCAACCGCGAAATTACCCGGGGTAAGCAATAAACGGCCTGATCCATCTGGATTAACGGAATACAAGTGTGGCCAACCATCTTCATATGAAGTGAATATTATTTTACCGTCGGCCCATTGCAAATTCGTACCGCCATCAATCGAAGGATAAGAACCCCTGATTGTTTCGGGAGCTTTCCAAATCTGTTTTCCTTCTCCGGTATTTACGTTAACCGTCCAGATAGCCCAGGGTTGATGTTTTCGCGTTAAAATCGAATCCGTTTCAATACCCGTTCCCGCTGTGCGGATAAAAGCAATCGCATGGCCATCTGGTGACCAAACTGGTGCGCTATCTTTAGAAAAAGATGGTAATAACCACTGTATCGCGGTTTGCTGATCGGTATAAATACCTATAAAAGAATGATCTGCCCTGTTAGAAACAAACACAATCTTCTTTCCATCTGGCGACCATTTATAACCTGTGTTGACGCCTTTTGCGTAAAACAAGTTTTTTGCGGAAAACGATCCATCAATCGGGGCAACCACCACCTGACCTGCTTTACTAAACAACACCTGTTCGCTGTTTGGTGAAATAACAGGGTTATCTCCTTCACCTATTGCAATAACTTTTCCACCGCCAAAAGGCACAGCAAACACTTGTATTTTTGGTGCAATTGGAGATGAATTTGCGTTAACCGGTCCGCCATCTCTGCCACCATGATCGCCGCCACGTACAAATACAATCCATTTGCCATTTGCAGAAACAGATAAACTGGTTAATTCCTGCCCGTCATCATCATGATAACTGGTATTTTTTATTGCTTTGTAATCAGGCGCTTCAGCAGTATAAATATTTCTTTTTCCCTGTTCGTTTGCGGCCCAGGTTATTTTAGCGCCAACAGGCGAGGCTACCAATTGTGTAGGAAAAGGATAACTTAAAACTGATTTCAGTGTAAAGTTTTGCGCAGAAATTTTAGCGGCAGATATTTGCAGGAGCAGGATAAGCAGCGATTTTTTCATTACTTAATATTGAGCAGATAAATTAAAAAAAGCCCTAACCGATGTGCAGTTAGGACTCTGATTATTGTTTTTTATAAGAATGTTACTGATCCCACCACAGTTTGGTTGTTCTTTCCACATCTGCAGGAACATTGGATCCATTCTTGCTTCTTTCTCCCTGTGGATAATCCAAACGGCGGATAAAATCGGTTAATGCAGCATTTACGGGAAGCGTAAAATCTTTATATTTATAATCATATCTGCGCGCATCGTTCCAGGCTTCAGGATTTAAATAGGTTGCGATATATTTTTCTTTAAAAATCAAGTCTTTTGTTAAGGCCGCAGCACCAACATTAACTACCGGATCGGCCAGATAGGCATCTCTTGCAGTAGTCGAAACCGTTAATTTATCCATATTAGCACCAATACCAGCCAGATAAGCTGCGTACGCTTTCGTTTTATCGGTATCGAAATAAGCTTCAGCTTCGATAAATTTTAGCTCGGCATAGGTAACAATAAGTATTGGTGATGTGTTGCTGGTCCATGGAGAGTTACTCGATATATAACATTCATCTTTCGTGGTGTTCGCACCAGGCAATCGGTTACCTGCTCCATTTACGGTTCCGATGTAAGTATTATTAACGGTTTTATCGGTAATTTTTTCGATGCGTGGGTCAAAAACGGTAAAAGTTGTACCGTTTAAGGCATCAATAAATTGCTCAGAAAGCCACCCACCCAGCGATTGTTGCGAATTGGATAGTGCCACATTGGCCCATGGATTACGCTCTTTAAAAGTAGCCATACCGGCATCATCTGCATTTGTGGTAAAGGAATTACTCAGCGCTGCCAATACTGCTGTGGGATTATAAGAACTGGTTTTACTAATTTTGTTCAATAATCTGGCTTTTAAAGCATAAGCCATTTTTAACCAGTTTGCCCTTTCGGTGGCAGGAGTTTTTCCATAAATTAAATCGCTTGTAGGGGCCAGTTTAACTGTTGCATTGGTTTTGGCAAGTTCAGCAATGGCTTCATCCAATAGTACGATGGCCTGGTTATATACCTCCTGCTGTTTGTCGTACTTTGGCTTAAGGTTGTTGATATCGAAAGCTTGCGAAAACGGAGCATCTCCCCATAAATCATTTACCAGGGTAAGGTTATAGGCAATAATCACATCGGCCACACCTTTATATTCGCTTGAGCCTTGAGTAACTGCCAGTTTTTTCATTTCATTAGCATCGGCCATGGCAAAATAAAGTGCATCCCAGGTAGTGCTAAAATCAATGGCCTGATAGGTATCACCAGCGGCGTTAGCTGAAGGACTGGCAGTATATTGTACATAAGGAGCAACAATACTTCCGATAAGGAAATTGTTATTTCCGATTTTGTAAGTTGATGTAGCCAACAATGCATTGAGTGTCGGCACAGGAACCTGATTCGGATTATCTGACAATTTATCTAAATAATCGTCTTTACAACTCTGCAAACCTAGTGTTGCAATTAGAGCTGCGCACCATGTATATTTTATAATTTTTTGCATCGTAATTTTATTTAAAAACCAACATTAAGAGTAAACATAATTGTACGGGCAGATGGATAGGTAAATCCGGCAGAGCCATCATTATTACTACCCGAATCGAAAGAACTCGACTCCGGATCTACACCATAATATTTCGTCCACAACCATAAATTATTTCCGGTAACGGACAGTGAAGCATTTTTGATTGATTTAGCCGGCAACCAGTTCTCCGGTAAATTATACGTTAAACTTGCAGAACGTAAACGTACCCATGAGGCATCGCTTACAAACGGCTCAGAAACGTTCCGGTAGTAGATACGGTAATAACCTTCTCCATAATTAACACCATCTACGGTATTCTGTCCCAGCCATACCGGTTTGGTGTTTGGTGTTCCATTGGCTAATACACCATCAAATACCTTATACGACCTTCTGTCAGCAGTATAATCAGGCAATCCGAAGGCCGAATAAAAATCTTCTAACCAGTTGTATTTCTCAAATCCTAAACGTGCATCAAACAATACATTTAAACTGAAATTTTTGTATTTGAAAGTATTGCCCATACCGACGATATAGTTTGGCTGCGAATTACCCAGTAATTTTTGCTTGCCCCCTGAAATGCTCGGGAATCCATTTGCTCCAATCAGTAACGGAAGATTTTTATCCAGTACAATCGGATCTTCTGGGGTACTTCCATAATAACGGTTAAAATAACTGCCATAAATATTGCCATAAGGCTGCCCCTGGATCAGTTTCATCGTTACTCCGGCATTGCCATAACCTCTAGCGGTACCGTAAACAATTTCCGATATGCCATTAGGCATACTCAATACCATGTTTCTGTTGGCCGAAAAATTAACATTTACATCCCACCTGAAATCTTTTGATACAATTGGTTTACCATTTAATACCAGCTCAACTCCCCTGTTCCTGATATCGCCGGCATTGATTGATTTGGTTACATAACCTACTGCCGAAGAAACCTGCGTTTGGATGATCTGATCTTTGCTTAATGAATAATAGTATGTAAAATCGAAACCTAAACGATTTTTAAAGAACGACATCTCTAAACCAGCCTCATAGGTATTGGTGAACTCAGGACGAAGACCGGGATTACCAAGATTTGGCGCAATGGTTAAACCACCTGTTCCAGTTGGCAACTGGGTATAAGGCGAATATCCGGTAAATGTAGAATACTCGGATGCATCCTTTCCTATCCTTGCATAAGATAAACGCAACTTGGCCTGATTAATGACTGCAGGTAACTTAAACTGATCGGAAAATACATAACTTAAACTTGCTGAAGGATAGAAAAACGATCTGCTCGCTTTTGGTAGCGTAGAAGTGATGTCATTTCTTCCGGTTACGGTTAGGAAAAGATAATTTTTGTAATCAAAAGTCGCTTCTCCGAAATAACCGATCAGTCTTTTTTGTTTCAGGGTCTGCGTTGGTGTAAGTACACCCGCATTTGCTAAATTAAAGAAATCGTACACACCAAGAATACTGCCTAAAGTACCGACCTCTTTCGATTTACGGTCGTAAAGCTCTTGCCCAAGCCTTAAAGTTCCTGTAATATCATCCGTTAGTTTAGAAGTAAGTGTGGCAACGACAGTGCTGTTAATGGTTCTAAACTTGGTATTGTATTCACCATAAAAGCCCTGGGCATTATCATACATGGCTTCAGTTGCATACATTGGTCCGCGGGCAGTGCGCACACGGTTATCATTATAGGTATCTATACCTAAACGGTAAGAAAAATTAAGCCATTTGGCAGGATCGTAACTCAGGCTTGCCCCACCAATAAACCGGTTAACATCGCCTTTAAACCTGTTGTTTGCTGTACCCCAGATTGGATTATTGGTACCGAAGTATTTTTGCGAACCATCTGCATTCTGATAATCTGCTACATCATAACGCGGCGACCAATAAGCCAAACTTTCGCCAAAACGGTCTGCACTGTAAGTATACCCGCCAGAATTGGTGAAATTCATATTTACAGCGGCCTTAAATTTTGGACTGATGGTAAAGTCTGTGTTCAAACGTCCTGAGAAGTTTTTATTATCGGTATTTGGCATCATCCCTTTTTGATACAACTGCGAAACAGAAGAGAAAAATTTAATTGCTTCACTTCCTCCGGCAACCGAAATTGAATTTTTAACCTGCTGACCTGTACCAAAAGCGCGGTCGTAGTTATTGAACAATTGATCAGGGTGGGTCGGATCGATCAGTTTCGCTTCGGCAATGGTTGGCCCCCATCCAGGTCCAATTCCGCCTGGAGGGTTTGTATAAGCACCCAGCACGCCCTGGGTATATTCTGTTTGTACATCCGGCGATTTCAATACTTCATCAAAACCATAACTACTGTTGAAATTAACGCTTACCCCATTCTGCTTGCCTCTTTTAGTAGTAATTACCACAACGCCATTTGCACCTCTTAATCCATAAAGCGCGGTAGCGGCACCTCCTTTTAAAATATTGATGGTTTCAATATCCTCCGGATTAATATCTGAAGCCCTATTGGTTACCCCTCTCGAACCATAAGCGGTTCCATCGGGATTAGCCCCAACAGTAGAGGTAGAGTTATCAATCTGCACCCCATCTATAACATATAAAGGATCGCCGGAAATGTTAGGATCAATTGAGTTAACTCCCCTGATCCGGATACTTGCTCCCTGGCCGGGACCACCACCTGTGCTTGAAATTGTAGCACCTGCAATTTTACCCTGTAATGCATTGAGCAAGTTAGGCTGGTGATTATAATTCAGGTCTTCAGATTTTACAGATTGTGCAGCATAACCTAAAGATTTAGCCTGTCGGGTAATTCCTAATGCAGTTGAAATATTTACTTCCTGTAGATCCTGCGCATCAGAAGCCAGCCCTACATTAACTGTGGTTTTACTGCCAACCGTAATTTCCTGTGTTTTATACCCAATAAGGCTGATGACCAGTACAGCATTAGTTGAGGGTACCTGAATGGTAAAGCTCCCATTGGAATCGGTAGAAGTACCGGTTGTACTGCCCTTGATTTTTACGCTTGCTCCGGGTAATGGACCTCCATCATCAACAGCGGTTATTTTTCCTGTTATGGTTTTTACCTGCGCCATTGTAGATAGGCCTGTCAGTAAAATGCACAGAAAAAAAAGTGAGGTAAAGATTTTTCTCATATCTCAATTATTTAGGTTAAGGATTTGTTAGTTATTGCAATATATGGTTTTTACAAACACAAACACGCACAAAACACGATCAACCGAGCTAAATTCCGTACAATTTTTGATACAAAAAGCCTTTACCTGCAAAAACAGGCAAAAATTCGAGATTAAAAACGCAAAACACTCAAAAAAATTAGCCAAACAACAAAAACAAAAAACCACAACCCTACTTATTGTACAATTCACACTATATACGAATAGCGACTACCCTTAAAGCAAAAAAGTCTTCCCGAATTACCGGAAAGACTTATATTATATAATCAGATTGGATTTTTACTGCTGAACGCCACCGCCCATTCCACTTCCTTGTCCTTGTTGCTGATCTTGCTTCACATCGTCGTTTTTGATTTTTTTCTTCTCTGTGAATTTAAGTTTACCAAAAGTGTAACTAAAGTTTACTGTGTAGTTACGCAATGGGTAATAAATGTTTTGACTTTGATAAATTGTGCCTCTTTGATTAACAGCATTATTAACAGTTTTGATGTGAAGGTCTTTTGTAAAAGGATTTAAAACCCCTAATCCAATACTTCCTTTTTTCTTAAGTATTTCTTTTTTGAATGAGCCACCATAGATATAAAATGGGTCTGTAACACCTTGATAGGTACGTCTTTTAGAAGTTATTACATTAAACAACTCAAAGTTATAACCTTTGCCAAACCCATATGCTGAGCGTACGAACCAGTTGAAGTTAAAGAAAGTACCCGTATTAACATTGGTTTCGTTATTAGTTACAGAATAGGTGTTTCCCGAAAAATTGGTCATTAAAGTCCATTTTGGTTTAAGATTGTACGATGCAAAAACATTAAATCCATAAACGGGAGCAGTACCAACATTTATGTAAGAAGTTAATGTCTTGTTTACACCATTTTCGGTAATTGGTGAAATCGAATTCTCAATTACGCCAACTGTGCGACGGTAAAAAATTGAGGCATTAATTATCGACCCTTTAATAAAAGTATTATATCCTAACTCTAAATTATCACTCAGCTCAGGGTTTAATTGTGGATTACCTTGCATAATATTAAACTGGTCGCTTTCGTTACGGAAAGGATTTAAATAAGATTGCGAAGGTCTTTGTACGCGACGGTTGTAGCTTAGTTTTATTGTAGCTCCACCTTTTAAATTTTGCGAAATAATTGCACTTGGAAATAAGTTCAAATAATCATTTTTCTGAATACCACTACTTTGCGTATTAAAATCTATCCGGGTATATTCAGCTCTAACTCCACCTTTAAATTTTAACTTTTTAGTTAAATCAAAACTGATTACACCATAAGCTGCACCCACATTTTGGTTATATTCAAAATCTTGAGCAGTGTTATCAAACTGACTTTGTATATCGCGTAAAATTGCTTTTGCACCAACTTCTAAAGTTGTTTTTTTGCTGAACGGGTAAGTATAATCTGTTTGAAAGGTATACTCATTATTTTTACCGTTATTATTACTTACTGTTTGCAAACCAGATGGGAATGCAGCCGAAGTAAGTAAATTACTGAAACTTGTAGGTGTTCTGCCATTTGATAATTGTGCAGATACAGAGAATTCCTCTCCTTCTTTTTTACTGGTTTTACGGTAATCTACATTCCAGTCTAAGTTTCTGAAAGTCATATCCATATCTCCAACATTAGATGCTGCCACATTATTGATTAAATAATTTGTTTCACTTGGACCTCCGTTAGAAAAACTATTAAACTTTGCGGTCGTACTAATATTGTTATAAGCATTAAAATCGTAATCCAAACCTACACTACCATTATATCCGTTACGGCTCCATTTAGAAAATCCACTTTGCGAAATATTATTTGTTGTACCATCCAGGTAAGTTGTATTGGTGATAAATTCAGTTTGTGATTTTTGAGCATAAGCTAAATTTGTACCCAAACTTGTATTCACACTTAGTCGGCCTGTTTTTGCTGTTAAATTAAAAGAACCATTATTCTGGCGAGTTCCTGCTGCAGCATTAACTGAACCGCTCACACCCTGAGCATTCGATTTTTTGGTGATGATGTTAATAATACCTCCTGAGCCTTCAGCATCATATTTTGCAGAAGGGCTGGTAATTACTTCAACTGTTTTAATTTGCTCTGCCGGAATCATTTTTAATGCATCAGCAACACTACTGGCCATTGTTCCTGAAGGTTTGCCATTAATTAAAACACGAACAGCACCGCCACGAAGTTGAATATTTCCTGTAGGGTCAACTGAAAGCATTGGTACTTTACGCATTACATCAGTAGCATCGCCGCCAGCATTTGTTCCATCAGCCTCAGCGTTATACACCATTCTGTCGATTTTATTTTCGATAATGGCTTTAGTTCCCTGAACCTGAACATCGGCCAGTGTATTTTCGCTTGATGAAATATAAATTGTACCCATATTATTATCGGGTTTTGATGGTGTGGTACTAACCAAAACAGATTTTGTTTTGTAGCCCATAAAACCGATCATCAATTTGTATGAATCAGGAGAAACGTTCTGTAAACTTAGTTTTCCTTTTTCGTCGGTTACGCCACCATTTACAGATTTGTTGTCTTTTACATTAATTAAAGAAACCGTTGCGTAATCAATTGGTTTTTTAGTTAATGAATCTAGTATGGTTGCAGTAATACGTCCGGTAACGGCAGATTTTTTCGCCCCTCCTCCAAATCCTCCAGTGGGAAACTGGGCATGTGCATTAAAAAATATTCCCAGGGTAAAGGTTAATAGTAAAAGTTTTTTCATTTTAAGAGTAGGTCTTTATTAATTAGTCTGCGCAAATTGCATTTTGTTACAATAATACGCTATACTTTTTACACCAACTCCATTAATTATTCGGCAAACACTATACTTTTACCGGTGAAAGGAATTATAGATGACAAATAATAAAAATAGTTCACTGGTTAATTGTTTAAATCGGTTAACTATTGAAAATGGATAATGGAAATTTTACCCATCTCATCTTTACATTACACGTTTTACCTCGAAATATTATTTGGTCTTGAATAAACCATTTGCATCACATTAATATTCCGCATGGCAAAAGCTGCTTCGCAATAGTTAAGGTAATAATTCCACTTGCGGATAAAGGTTTCATCAAAGCCGAGGGCTTTTACTTTATTCAGGTTTTTATTGAATGCGATAAACCATAAATGAAGTGTACGGGCATAATCTAAACCCATATCTTTCAAATCCACCATGGTTAAATCGCCGGTTTCATTTATTGCTTTGTTTATTGCGGCTACCGAAGGTAAAAGCGAGCCTGGAAAAATGTGCTTCTGAATCCAATCTACACCGTTTCTTAATTTATCATATCTACAATCGGGAGCAGTAATGACCTGAAAGGCAAAAATCCCATCCGGTTTTAATAACTTCTGGCATTTTTCGAAATAGGTTTCTAAATATTGGTGACCCACGGCCTCTAGCATTTCAATAGATACGATTTTATCAAAAGTACCTTCAATTTTGCGGTAATCCTGAATAATGACCGAAACCTGATCTACCAGTCCTTCTGCATGAACACGCTCCATCGCCAATTTTTGCTGTTCTTTAGAAATGGTAACCGAAGTAACTTTACAGCCATAATTTTTGGCTAAAAAAATCGCATTACCGCCCCAACCACTTCCAATTTCCAATACATGGTCGGTGGTTTTTATTTTTAACTGCCTGGCCAGGCGATCGTATTTGGCATATTGCGATTCTTCCAAACTTAAATCTTCAGGGTTAAAATAACCGCTTGAATAAGTCATGGTTTTATCCAGAAAAGTCGCAAAGAAATCGTTGTTCAGATCGTAATGTTCTGAAATATTTTTCTGCGATCCGGCCAAAGTATTTGCCCTGCGCACGTGATAAACCTTGTTTACCCACTTAAAAATATTCAGCGCTATGGAGTTTACCTTGCTCCCGGTAACTGAAGGGGCATTTTCAATATTCAGAATTATCCATTTAATTACGTTGCTAATGTTTTTGGTATCCCAAAGGCCCGAGGTATAGCCTTCGCCGAAACCAATATCGCCATAAAGTGCAATAGATTTAAAGAAATCGGGGTGGTTAACCTGTATATGTGCTTCAATTTTATGTTCACCGCTTCCAAAAACCATTGTTTCGCCACCTGGCAATGCAAGTTCCAATTTGCCTAATGTCATTTTAGAAAGTGCATTAAGCACTACTCTTTCGAAAAAACCCCTTGATGTTCTGGCAGCGGTAAGCGTATTCATAATTTTGAATCTATTTTATTTGTGGTTTATAAGGTTTATATACGTTGCGTTGCAATTCAGGGTTTTCAGCTTTTGGATGAAAAGGTATTTTTTTTATCCAAAGTTTAAGCGCCTGCCAGTGGATCATGCCCATTACCTGTAAAGGTATTAAGGGCATAGAAAAAAAATATCGCAGCAAAGCGGCATTGGTTAATGGCTTTTTCTTACCCATTAATGTACTGATAAAAAACAACTTACCATTCTTATCCAAGTCGTTAATTTTAATATCGAGCGCATCAGCTGGTACTTTTAAGCTAAAATCGAAAGAATCATCGTGATCGATAAACGGTGAAACATAAAAATATTTAGTGGTGATTTTTTTAAAGGTATCGCCATGCAATTCGTCTTTTCCGAAGAAAAAAAGCTTCATTTCGCGGTAGGTATTGCTGATTTCGGCCACACAACATACCGGATTTTCTTCCTCATCAAAGCAGTAATAAAAAGAAACGGGATTAAAATTGTAACCCAGCACATTGAGGTTGGTAAGGAGTTTTATTTTAAGCCTGCTCCCATCAACGCCATGCTCTTTTAAATAATCTTCTACATGCTGACGTGTATTTTTGGTTTGATCAGGATTTTCTTTTGGCAACTGAAGATGTTCGGCATCGCGAAAAGAAAAAAGATTAAATTTATTAAGGCTAAACCAACGGAGCTTTTGCGCAAGCATTTCCAGCTCGTCCAGATCGATATAAAACATATACACGCTGTACCAAAAAGAATGTTTTTTGGGTGCCAGGCGGTGGTGCATGACTTTTGCGGTATAGATGGATGAGTTGATTTGCATTAATATTACAATTTACGAAATTTATGATTGATTTTCATTCTGAGCATCCTGTCATTCTGAGCGCAGCGAAGAATCTTTTAATTAAAGATATCTTCATTAGAAAAGATCCTTCATTGCATTCAGGATGACAAACTGAATTAAACCCCTAATCAAACCAATATTTATCTTACTGGTAATGAACTAACTAAACTAACATCCCCCTACACAGGTCCACTGCGCTTTTATAACCATCTTCATGAAAACCATATTTAAAATAACTTCCGCAATAGTATATCGGGCCGGTTTCGTTTAGCCTGTGCAATTGCTCCTGAGCCTGCATGGCTGGAACATCAAATAAAGGGTGATGGTAATCGATTTCTTTAATGATCTTTTCAGGATTTAATGTTCCTGTTGGGTTAATGGATACAAAGTAGTTCTGCTTTTTAGAAACACCCTGCAAATTATTCATCCAGTAAATGGTGCTGGGCAATAATTTATCGCCCTGTTTTTCTACACGGTAGTTCCAGCTGCTCCAGGCCAGTTTAGCTTTGGGCATCTGCTTTTCATCGGTATGTACAATGGCTTTGTTTAGCTGGTATTTAAATTTAGAAAGGAGTTCGGTTTCGAGCGCTGTTTTATTTTTTACGATTTCGAAAGTCTGGTCCGCATGACTGGCCATAATCACTTTATCGAATTCGAATTTCTCGCCTTTCTGATTTTCCACTTCAACTTTCCCGTTTTCTAATCGCTTTACCGAAACAATTTTGTTGTTGATTTTGATTCTGTCGCGGAATGGTACTATCAGTTTTTCCCGGTAAGCCTGACTGCCATTTTGCAGCGTATACCATTGATGCTGGGTATCTAAACCTAAAAAGCCGTGATTTTTAAAGAAACGGATCAACGTAACTGCCGGGAAATCCAAAATCTGTTCCATTGGGGCACTCCAAACAGCAGCACTCATCGGAATCAAATATTGCCAAAGCATATCCTCACTATAACCAAATGCTTTAAAAAACTGCCCGATCGAATAATCCTGATATTCCGGTTTATCCAAAATTTCGACACTTTGCTTGTTGAAGCGGTTAATCTGCATCAACATTTTTAAATAAGAAATGTTAAACAGGTTTTTCCGCTGTGCAAAAAGATGGTTCAAGCTCGAGCCACTGTATTCTAAATTTTTAGGCAGAAACTGCACACTGAAAGACATGTCGGTTTTAATTACCGGGGCACCAATCTCAGCGAACATTTTTGTCAGGTTTGGATAGGTTTGATAATTAAAAACCATAAAGCCGCTATCCAGGTAAATGGGTTGTCCATCCTCTTCGAGTGTGATGGTATTGGTATGACCACCGATATAATCAGCTTCTTCGAAAAGGGTTATGTCGTATTTATGTTGCAGTTTATGGGCACAACCCATGCCTGCTATTCCGGAGCCGATAATGGCGAGTTTATTCATTGTGATAGATTTGAGATATTAGATGTGAGAAATGAGATTTGAGACGGATAAACCATACGCCTTAAACCCTTTACCTTATACCTTTTTCAAACAAATAATGACATACCATCCATTCGTTTCCTTTATTGTAATTGAACAGTTCGGCACACGACATGTAAAATAACCTCCAGTATACCCACCATTTCACCGCCTGATCTTTACCATAAGTAGTTTCTAAAATAGGCATGATTTCTTTTTTATGCTTATCCATATTGCTTAGCCACGCTTCAGAAGTTTTACCGTAATTGGTTCCGTTTACCACCCAATGTTTATCAATTTTGAGGTCGTCGTTAAAGTAAAAAAACAAGTGGTTAGATGGCATAATCCCTCCTGTAAAAAAGTATTTACTCATCCAGTCGGTTTCGTCAATCACCTCAAACTTGTATGCCAGGGTTTTGTGTGTAAATATATGCACGAATAACTTCCCATCTGGTTTCATAAAAGAAGCAACCTTGTTGAGCAAAAATTTATAGTTGCGCATGTGCTCAAACATTTCTACAGATACTACCCTATCAAATGTATCGGCAATGGTAAACGTATTCATATCGGCAGTTAAAACCGTTAAGTTCTGTATTCCACGCTGTTTTGCAGTTTCATCGATAAAGATTTTTTGGGTTGCAGAATTCGAAACCACCGTAAAAGTGCTCTCCGGAAATTTAGCCGACATATACAATGAGAGCGATCCCCAGCCACAGCCCAGTTCTAAAACATTCTGTCCATTTTGTAAATCGGCTCTTTTACAGGTTAAAGCCAGCATATCATCTTCTGAAGTATCAATATCTTTAACGCCCGGTTTCCAGTAACCACTGCTGTATTTTAAATTTTTGCCTAAACAATACTGAAAAAATTCAGTAGGCAGTTCATAGTGCTGCTCATTGGCATCGGCTGTATTTACCGCAATCGGCGATTGCTTCAGTTCAGCAACCAGGTCCATAAATTTTTCCTGCTGTAGTTCCTCATCGCCAAGCGTTTCATCATCCAGGCGCTGCTTGCATAATTTTCTGATGCCGATGCGCAAGGCCGTATCAGGAAGTTTGTCGTTTTCTAAAAGTTTATCGTACCACATGTAAATGTAAAATGGAATAATGTAAGATGGATTATTTATTATGGAAAATGCTTAATGTACGATGTAAAGTGGCTGATGGTTTTGCAAATAGTGCGGCCCTCATCCGTATTACATTTTCCCTTTTCCATCCTTTTTCCCCCAAGGAAAAAAGGCACTCGTTGTTTCCTGGTATTTTTTATAGGCTATAGGTTTGCTTCTCAGATTTTGCTCTTCGTTGTTCGGCACACCGGTAACCCTGGTTAATAAATACAAAATCACCGCCGGACTAATGATGGCCAAAATACCCCATGGCGAAGCCAATGCAAAAATGAAATAGCCCATCCAGGTTAGCCACTCGAAAAAATAGTTGGGGTGGCGACTGTAGTACCATAGTCCCGTATCACATACTTTCCCCTTATTGCCGGGGTCTTTTTTAAACGCGGCAAGTTGCCTGTCGGCAATCATTTCTCCGAAAAAAGCAATTACCCAAACCAGCGCACCTGCAAACTCTAAAATAGAGATGCCCTGCGATTGATTCGCAGTAATGATAAAAACTGGAATCGCCAGGATTACATTGGATATGGCCTGGAACTGAAAAAACACGAAGAAATTGCGGTCAGCTTTGTCGCCCCATTCCTTACGCAGCTGCTCGTATCTACCCTCTTCTTCCTCTAAATGACCGATAACACGTTGCCACAGGTGAATACCCAGGCGCAACTCTGCCAGTAAAAACATACCACAGATTAAAATTTTCCGGGGATCGTAACCATCTGATAAAAAAAATGTAATGATCGTAATTACAGGGAAGTTTAGTGCCCAGAAAACATCAACCACACCTGCATTTTTAATTTTCTTTGCCCAAAGCCAAACCAAAGCCATAATAAAACAGCATGCAATAAGCGAAACGAGTGCGATGAATAATAGATGTCCTGTTTGGAGCGGCATAAGGTTTAAGGTAAAAGGTTTAAGGCCCAAAAGCCAAAATCAGCATTGTTATAAATAAACTCCTTGTAAGAACCCCTACACCTTAAACCCTACACCTCTCGCCTTAAAAGTAGTTCTCTAACACCTTCGCCATCTTTTAGTTTGAATAAATGCACTAAAACATAAGCTAAAGTTGCTATACTGCCTAAACATACGAACAAAATGGCTATAGAGATTTTAAGAATAATGCTTTTTTCTTTATAAAACATCCACAACGTGATAATGAAGATGTTAGCATAAAAATCCCAAAGGGTTGCGCGCATCCAGGGTATGCCGCCCAGGAAATCCCACTGCTCGAACAGGTTACTTTCCAACGACGTGCTAATTACTTTATAACACATAAAAACGAACAATGCAGAGAAAATGATTTTAAGGAAGTTGATCATTGGGTGGTTTAATTTTTAAAACAGATTGGAGTATATACGGTAAGATAGGCAAAAAGGATTTCATCAGGGGCATGGTCATTTCGATCTGATAGTTATCGGATGAAGCGTAGCGAATATTGAAATGAATAGATTTCTCCGCTGCGGTCGAAATGACGGAACGCGGATATGCTCCGTGTTTTCCGTGTTTCCGTGGCAAAAAACTGTGCAGACACAGACAATGGAATGAAGATGTTTTTTTTTGCATCCGTGGATTAAAAGGATTTCGAGAAACAAATGCGTTATTATCTGAAAAGCAGGGTCCAGTTTTTATCGGTTGCGATAGCCCTGCCATTCGCTTCAATCTTTTTGAGGTGCTGTTATGCTATGATGCAGGTATCCGTTTCATAGGCTGCAGATGCTTCGTGCCTCAGCATGACAGTATAGGTAAGGTTACTGCAAACAAAAAGGATTTTCGCTGCTGTCAGGTTTAGCTAACACAAAACAGTGCAGAAGGAATGTGGATATATTCCGTGTTTTCCGTGCTTCAGTGGCAAAAAACCTGTTTATTTAGGCTAAATGAAAAGCTTAAATGATGGTCTGTGGGGACACAGACCATGGAATGGCATTTCTCCAATATGGTAGAAATGAAGGAATGTGGATATATTCCGTGTTTTCCGTGTTTCAGTGGCAAAAACCTGTTTATTTAGGCTAAATGAAAAGCATTAACTGATGGCCTGTGGGAACACAGACCATGGCGGGAGAAATCGACGCGAGAACTCAAATTCTTTCTGCTTTGGTCTTTAGTCTTTTTTCCTTTTAACTCCTTAAACCTTTCTAATTTTGATGATTTTCATCCAGTGCAATACTTTCATTACCGGATAGGTTGGATCAAATTCCCACCATTTGGTAGCAAAGTTAGGACTGTTCGGTTTTTTATGATGATTGTTCTGAAAAAGTTCACCCATCAGCAAGAAATCCCAGGGTAAAGAGTTTTTGCTATGATCATCATTATCATGGTTAGAATAGCCATATTTATGACCACACCAGTTTACAATTGCTCCATGTAGCGGCCCCATTAAAAAGTGGATCGGCAATAAGATATACAGCCACCAGTGGTTGGCAAAAGCAACATAAAAGCCAATATAAAATAAACCGCATGCGATTCTCCATCCCCATGAATTTCCAATCTTATCCACAATCGGCCATTCCGGATAATTCCCCTGAAAAGCTGGTTCCGGCTGTATTTTATATTGCAGATAATTCATATACATGTTCTTCGTTGCAATCATCATCCCGAAAACATCCTTAAAAAAATGTGGCGAGTGCGGATCTTTCTCCGTATCACTATAGGCATGGTGCATCCGGTGCAGAATGGCATAAGCCCTGGGATTTAAAAATGATGAACCTTGCGAAATCAGCAATATCAGATAGAAAAACCGCTCCCAAAAAAGTTCCATTTTAAACATCTTGTGAGAAGAGTAACGGTGAAGGAAAAATGTTTGGCTAAACAGGGATAAAAACCAATGGCAAAGAAAAAAAATAAGGATGATCATGTATGGGGTGTGTATACTATATAAACGTATTTGGAAAGCATTTAGTTTTCGAAGTGCACAAAAACTACGCTAGCTGATCCGTTTAGACAAAAAGAATCCTGCTCGACTATATAGAACAGGATTCTATTATTTTATTATTTATTATCTACCAAAATCGTCTTGAACACGTACGATATCGCTTTCATCTGATGGGTTTGAAGCATCGGTATGTTGCCATATTTCTGCAACAACACCCCAGTCTTCTAAACCGATTAAACGGTGGCGTTCGCCTTGTTGTAATTTAATCTGGTCTTTTGGTGCGTATTTTTTCACTTCACCTTCTTCGTCAGTTTGGCTGGTTTTAATACCAACGGTACCGGTAACCACTTGCCAAATCTCAGCTCTGCGGTGGTGATATTGCCACGAAAGACGTGTATTTGGTGCAACGATTAAAATTTTAGGACTTAATTTACCGCCAATTTTAAGGTCTTCAACATTTAATCCATCAAAATAAGTATCAGCAAATTGTTGCGCCTGCGCTTCATCTATTACAAAGAAACCACCCCAAGGACGGGTTTCATCACGGTTTACTACATTAAAACCTTCAATTTTTAAACGTTGCGCTACGCTTTCGAATATTTCTTTTTTGTCGTTTGTCATTGATAAAATATTAGCTTTTCTAATGATTGTTGAGGTTCACAGGGATTTATCCATCGCCTGTGTGGTTCAATAATTTGCCGCAAAAATAAGCCTAATAAATTAAAAAAGCCCTTTCGTACGTTATTTTTTTAAACGCAATTTACGAATCGCCTTAAAATCCATTTATACCCCCGATTAGGGGTGGTAATTATTGATTATTTAGATCTCCATTTCACTACGCTTCATTCAGCAGATGAAGACTTTGATTAATATTCTACTCACCTATTTAAAAACGGGTATCCAAATATCAAACACCCGTTTTTTGTGAAAATATTATTTATGGTCGGTGTGACACCAACCATTAGAAAAAATGGCAGGATTAATTTATTTCACAAAAATCAATATGAAGGAAAGGAGATTTTAAGGCGATAAACGGCCTCGAAATATCGTCATCTCGACCGCAGTGGAGAGATCTTTTAAAACAGTTCAAATATTTCTCCATTCCACTACGTTCGATCCAATAGCTATCGGATGACGGCCTCTCTCGCTTAAAATCCGGTTTAGTTCGTGGCCTCACTGCGCTACAGATCAGGGTGTCCACAATGAAAAAGCGGGTATCCGAAATATCAGACACCCGCTTTTTGTTAAAACATTCCTCATGGTCGGTGTGACACCAACCATGAGGAATAATAAAATACTATTGTTTAATAACCTGGGTTTGGGGTCAGGTTAGGATTGTTTTTGATTTCAGGAGTAGGAATCGGGAACAATAAATGTTTGGTTTGCAAAGGCTGGTTTACACTTTTATTAATATGGCCAACAAAATTATCGAACCCATTGGTGCTTTCATTGTACACTTTACGTAACCGCACCATATCAAACCAGGTAATGCCCTCGTAACACAGTTCATGCCAGCGCTCTCTCCAAACGGCTTCTTCAAACTGTGTCTGATTTAAACCTGCAAGATCAGCCAATTGCGCTCTTTTCCGCACGGTATTTACCGCAGCATAGGCAGCAACATTCGGACTACCATCTGCTCTGTTTTGTGCTTCAGCATAAATTAATAGGGTTTCGGCATAACGAATCTGTG
The DNA here is from genome assembly GCF_019317285.1 of Pedobacter sp. D749. Classification (NCBI taxonomy): domain Bacteria; kingdom Pseudomonadati; phylum Bacteroidota; class Sphingobacteriia; order Sphingobacteriales; family Sphingobacteriaceae; genus Pedobacter; species Pedobacter sp. D749. The sequence goes on along the minus strand of NZ_CP079218.1, from coordinate 294,960 downwards.
GAATGTTCAGATCGCTCCTGCTGGTTCCCTCCACGCCTAACGTTCCATTCGCAATCAGATCAAAGTGTTTAAAAATATAAGGTTTACCACGGTTAACCAGCGGCATTTTAAATCCATCGGTATAATAGTCGGTAAAGAAATAACCTTCTCTGTTCTTAGCCCTTAAATCTCCTGCCTCATACGAGCCATAAAAACTGGCCGTTGGAATAGCCGTTCCAATCCCGTCAATTTTAGAAACCAATGGCTGGTGCAAAGGTAAATAAGATGACTGCAAAGGGTTACCGGCTCCGGCAGCATCATTGTACTGGATCCCGAATAAATGCTCCACTTTATTGTCATTCTTTGCATCGTGCATGGCTCCATAATCAGAAAACAAACCAAGTGATGCCGGATTACCGGTTGAATAATCGATTACCTCTTTAGCTTTATCTGCAGCTAATTTATAATAAGCTGCTCCTTTGTTAAGGGGTTGCCCGGCCATGGTTAAATATACCTTTGCCAGTTCAGATTTAATTGCTGCTGTAGAAACCCGTCCACTGGCATCCATAAAAGGCAAACCGGCCGCTTCTGCAGCCACCAGATCGTCAACAATGAGTTTGTAAACCTGTTCTTGTGGTGTACGTGAAGGAGAAAAATTAGGATCGTTAGGGCTGGTAATCGGTTTAGTGATTAAAGGCACATCGCCCCATAAACGTACCAGGTAAAAATAGGCCCAGGCCCTGATGAAAGCAGCCTCTCCCAAAATCCTTTTTTTCTGCGCATTGTCCATCGGGTTAATGCCCGGAACTTTATCTAACACCAGGTTGGCTTGTGCAATTACTTTATAAAATCCATTCCAGTTCTGGTTAACATGCAGGTTTGTGCCATCATAAATGAGTGAATATAAATTGTTCAGATCGGAGTTTTGTGCGGTTTCGGTAGATTGTATCCCGGTTGGCGCATCCAGCATCTGCCAGTTGTTGGAATAAATACCAGCCCCGTTTCCAATAAACCTGATCTCTGCATAAACAGCAGCAATACCTGCTTCGGCATGTTCTGGTAAAGTGTAAAAATTATCGGGAGAAAGATTAGTGGGATCTGTTTCATCTAAAAACTTCTTACAGCCTGGGTTCCCGATTATAGCGACGCTGAGCAACAACAAAGCAGCGATATTTTTTATGTTTATTTTCATGTGATATCCTTTCTTTAGTTAATGTTATAATCCAATGTTTAATCCTACCATGAAAGTAGTTGGCTTTGGATAATCGAAAAATGTTTGGCCTTGTGCAAATGCATTTCCATAAGTAGTTACCTCAGGGTCGTTACCGGTATACTTAGTTGCCAGGAAGAAATTTTGAACAGATGCATAAACACGAAGCCTGTTTAAGCGTAATTTTTCGACAAGTGTCTTATCAAAAGTATAACCCAGCAAAAGGTTTTTTCCACGGATAAAAGAACCGTCTTCTAACCAGTGGGTATCTACATTGGTTACATACCCGGCAGATTGATCCCTGATTGCGGCAATCGGTGTATTTTGATTCTGTGGAGTCCAGGCATTTAATACGCTGGCGAAACTATTGGCCTGCACCTGTCTGTCTTCACCTGAGTGATGGGTCATATTCAGCACATCATTGCCATAAGAGTATTGAAGTTCTACAATCAGCTCTAAGTTTTTATAGCGGAAGGAGTTACCAAAGGATCCCCAGCCTTTCGGTGTTCCGTTACCGATAATCTGGCGGTCGGCATCTGTAATGGCATGATCGCCGTTTACATCCAAATATTTAATATCGCCCGGAAGCAAGGTTTTACCACCACGGTAACTTACATATTTGGCTGCTTCTGCCCTTTCGGCTTCGCTCCAGGTGCCTAAACGTACCAGCCCCCAGAATGAACCCACAGGCTCACCTACCCTGATAATACCAGTTTGATTGGTGAAATTTGGGTTACCCACACCAAAAATATCATCAGGAGTAGCCAACGAAAGTACCTTGTTGCGGTTAAGGGAGATATTGAAACTGGTTTTCCAGGTAAAATTGTCGGTTTGTACGTTTACCGTATTAATCCCTAAATCTAAACCTTTGTTTTGCATAGACCCTACATTTTTTCTGATCACCGAGTACCCTGTGGTACGTGGAACTGGCGCATCCAATAACATGTCGGTTGTTTTTCTGTAATAAAGATCAGCCTCTAAATTGATGCGGTTATTCAATAAGCCAAGCTCTAAACCCGCATCAACCTGTGCTGTTTTTTCCCAAACCAGGTCAGGATTGGCCAGCCTGCCTACACCGATACCTGTTACCCTGCTATCATTAATAATAGCTGAATTATTAACCAATGTAGCGAGCGACTGATAAGCCGGGAGCTCTGAGTTACCACTTAAACCATAACTCGTTCTTAGTTTTAGGTTAGAGATGGTTTTGTTTCCTTTAAGGAATTCCTCGTCTGAGGCTTTCCAGGCCAGTGCTGCTGAAGGGAAAAAGGCGAATTTATGGTTCTCTCCGAATTTGGATGATCCATCTACCCTGCCTGTAAAAGTAACCAGGTATTTATCTTTAAAGGCGTAGTTTAACCTGCCAAAATAAGAGTTAAAAGCCGACCGGTTCCGGCTGGAGCCCACTGTAATCGATTTACTTCCGGAGCCCATGTTATTGTTTCCGTAAAAATCGGTTACAAAATTCTCAGCATGGCTGGTATTGCTAAAGAAGTTGGTAGCCTGCCAGGAGATCCCCAATAAGGCATTAATGGCATGCGATTCGGCAAAACGTTTGTTATAGGTTAAATAGTTTTCCAGCGACCAGAAGGTTTCCCGATCATTGGTTACATTCGCCGTTCCATTCTGTCCATCAGAGATCCCGTATAATTGTTTGGCATTGTACTCGTTAATGTTACGGCTCACAATATTGGCACCTAACTGGGTACGGAATTCTAAATCTTTGCTAAAGCTAATGGTAGAGTAAATACTTCCCAAAGCAGTTTGGGTAACCATTCCGTATTTCTGATCGGTTAAAATGTGTACCGGATTGGATCCCCCTTCGGCCCATGGAATCAGTTTATTATCGCCCCACTTGCCATCTGCCAGTTTAATGGGCAGAAAAGGGAATGCTTCTGTAATCATACGGACAGAATTTAATCCACCTGTGCCCTGATCAACAATGTTTTCATTCTGGTTATTGTAGCTCAAATTACCACCTACCTTTAACCAGGGTTTAATTTTACTGTCGAAATTAAACCTGCCCGAATAACGTTTTAAATAAGAATTCAGCAAAAGCCCCTCGTCATCGCGATAGCCTGCAAAAACACCGTAAGTGCTATTTTCGTTTCCACCTGTAAAACCCAGCTGGTGATTTTGCGAAAGTTTATTCTGTGTAGATTCCTTTAACCAATCGGTGTTATATAATGGATTTCCATTGCTATCGAAAAACTGAGGTAAGGCAATTCTGGCTGCTTTTGGAACGGGTGTGGATGCGTAACTTCCTGCTGCCCAACCTACCGGATCGTAAACCTTAATATTCTCATAAGCCAGGTCCTGCACTTTAACATACTCAAAAGCATCAAGCATCTTTACATGATGTGCGGCCAATGTATTGATGCCAAAATCTGCATCGTAGGTAATGCGCTGGGTATTTGCTGTTCCTTTTTTGGTCGTAATTAAAATTACCCCATTTGCACCTCTTGCACCGTATATTGCTGTTGAAGATGCATCTTTTAAAACCTCTACAGAAGCAATATCACTTGGGTTAATGTAATCAATAGCATTACTGTTTTGGGTTTGCGAGCCCACCGGCAAAGCCACACCATCTACCACATAAAGCGGATTGTTGCTCGTATTGATTGAACTAAAGCCACGAATTTTGATATTCGTCTGACCGCCGGGTCTACCCGAGTTGGTGTTTACCTGTACGCCCGAGATCCGGCCAGCGAGTGCCTGGTTTAGCGATGAAGACGGACGTTCCTGCAGTTCGCTGGCTTTTACCACACCAACAGAACCGGTAAGGTCTGTTTTTTTCACCGATCCATAACCAATTACCACCACTTCATCTAACTTATTGGCTTCGGCAGGCAGCATTTTAACACTGATATTCGCTTCGTTCCCTATGGTAACATCTTTATTTTGGTAACCCACATAAGAAAAACGGATCACATCGTTCGGGTTGGCCTCAATGCTGAATTTACCAGCTTCGTCAGTTACCGCAGTTTTACCTGAAGAAATGTTTTTGATGCCCACTCCGGGAATAGGCAGGTTTTTTTCGTCTGTTACGGTTCCGGTAATTACTTTTCGGTTCTGAATATGTACTAAAGGTACATTCAGTTCAGAAAATCCCCCGGATTTTTCAGCAACCGGATTCATCGAAAAAGCAGGACTATTGAGCAAAAAAAGCACAGAAAGCCCTGAAATCTTTAGTAGATTAATTTTCATTGGTTTAGGTTTAGTAAATGGTTAGTTAATAATATATCGCTTAAACTGCCAGCAGATAAAACGTTTTATCCGTTATCAAAAAAACAATTGACGGCAATCATCATTTTTAATCAGAAGGCTTTGAGTTAAAAGCAATTTTATGTGATGGAAAATCATGTTTTAAACGGGTTAAAACTACACACAAATAAATTACACAGACATGTACTGCACCACAGCGCGTAAATATTCTTAAGCTCATCGTCATATTTGGTTATTGATAAATCGATTTATCAATTCAATATTAATTATTTTATGACAAAATCAAGAATATTATTTTGATCGCTAGTATTACATTTCCGTATCAATCCGAATACAGTATGATTACTTTTACAGGCAATTAAATTTTTGATTAAAAATTTAATGAAAATAGAAAATGTCGCAACCTAAATTCATTATATATCACCTAGTTAAGCGTTATTTTTAATAACTGATGAAAAAATTTATTCTTTTTATAAAGGAAGGAAATCAGATTTCTCGGCAACATTCATCAGTATTACTTTTACCCATATAGGTGTATGGAGTATTGCCGTATATAAATGAGAAAGCCCCATATTTCTATGAGGCTAATTATTTTGTTTTATTCGCATCCACCAATAAAACTAAACCAAACAAACTAATGAAATTAAAAGACAAATAAGTTTGAGAATTGTTTTAAGAAATAAAAAAATCTTAAAAGATTTTTTTATTTCTTAAAAGACAGCAATTAACCCACGCGTAAAAATCTCCTCGAGTTACCGTCATTTCGAGCGGAGTGCAACGCAGTCGAGAACCACGAAGTGCTCAGCGAAGCTAAATCTAACTTAATAGATCTCTCCATTTCGCTGCGCTACAGTCGAGATGACGACCATTTTATTGGAGCATATCAATGTTACCTTGTCCAAGGACCTATTTTAAATGCCTTAAAAGGCATTTCGACGACCTTGTTCCGATTCATCGACAGGCTCAACGAGACAAATTGATTGAATTACACTCTATAATACAGCCCCTTTATAAACCTTTAGGCTACAAGAATCGTCATTGCGAGTAACCATCAGGTCTGTTGCCTGAAAAATATAGAAATGACGTCCTATATGCGCTTTCTAACGTATTATGTTTAAGATTTTGCATCCTGCAAAACTCATTGAGCTAAGATGTCTAAGGTAGTCGTAAAAATTAAAGACTATGCAGGTTAATTAACCACCTTAGACACCTAAGAACATCTAATTCATTAAATAATCTTTAGGCTTTCACACCACATAAGGACATGTAAGCTTATATGGTTCTTAAATGTCTTATATGGTCAAAAAAATAACACTAAATATCAGTTGTTTACATAAACATCATTGCGAGAAGGCTTTTTCAGCCGACGAAGCAATCTTACAACGATCGCTACTAGCGTTCGCCTTAAGATTATTCATTTTTGCATATGTTTTTAACGGCATTCATGAGCTCGCTTCGTTCGGTTATCTTCGTTCCTCGCAATGACGATTTTTCTATTGGAGTCTTCCAAATGGTAACTTGTCTGTAACTCCATAAAGGACCTGTCGAAACATCTTAAAAGACGTTTCGACAGGCTCAACGTGACAAATCAATTGAATTACACTCTATAATACAGCCTCTTTATAAACCTGTGATGCAGTTAAGGTTTAATTTAAATCAAAACGATCTAAATTCATTACTTTATTCCAGGTGGCCACAAAATCTTTTACAAATTTACCTTGTGCATCTGAACTTGCATACACCTCTGCTATTGCCCTTAATTCTGCATTAGAACCGAATACCAGATCAGCGCGGGTTGCCGTCCATTTTGGCTGACCGGTAGAACGGCTGCTGCCGATGTAAAGTTCTTTATCTTCTGCAACGGCTTTCCAGGCGGTTTCCATATCCAATAAATTCACAAAGAAATCGTTGCTAAGCTGACCTGGTTTTGTAGTCAATACGCCATTTTTAGAACCGTCGAAATTGATATCCAGTACACGCAAACCACCTATCAATACCGTTAATTCTGGCGCTGTTAAAGTAAGCAACTGGGCTTTATCAATCAGGAATTCTTCTGTAGCAACCGGTGATTTAGATTTACGGTAGTTACGGAAACCGTCTGCCGCTGGCTCTAAATAACCAAAAGATTCCACGTCGGTTTGTGCTTGCGATGCATCCATACGACCTGGCGTAAAAGGAATAGGAACAGCATGTCCGGCATCGGCGGCCGCTTTTTCTACAGCAGCAGTACCTGCCAGTACAATTAAATCAGCTAAAGAAACTTTTTTACCCTCCATTTGTGCTGCATTAAATTCATTTTGAATACCCGCCAATACGCCCAATACTTTTTGCAATTGCGGAGGATTATTAACAGCCCAATCTTTTTGTGGTGCCAAACGGATCCTCGCACCATTAGCGCCACCACGTTTATCAGAACCTCGGAAAGTAGAAGCCGAAGCCCAGGCAGTAGAAACCAGTTCGGCCACACTCAACCCTGAAGCCAGTACTTTTGCCTTTAATGAGGCAACATCACTTTCGTTAATTAATACATGATCAACAGCAGGTATCGGATCCTGCCAAAGCAATTCTTCCTGTGGCACGTCCGGACCAAGGTAACGCGCAACAGGCCCCATATCGCGGTGGGTTAACTTAAACCATGCCCTTGCAAAGGCATCAGCAAACTGATCAGGGTTTTCTAAAAACCGTCTTGATATTTTTTCGTAAGCAGGGTCGAATCTTAAAGAAAGATCGGTGGTCAGCATCGTTGGCAGGTGTTTTTTCGATCCGTCAAATGCATCAGGAATAATCGCTTCAGCATTTACAGCTTTCCACTGGTGCGCACCGGCAGGGCTTTTCGTTAACTCCCATTCAAATCCAAACAGGTTTTCGAAAAAATTATTGCTCCATTGCGTTGGCGTGGTGGTCCAGATTACTTCTAATCCGCTCGTAATGGCATCAGCACCTTTGCCAGAGGCATAACTGTTATTCCACCCCAAACCCTGGCTTTCTATACCAGCGGCTTCAGGCTCTTTGCCTACATGATCTGCTGAAGCAGCACCATGGGTTTTGCCAAAAGTATGTCCACCTGCAATTAAGGCCACCGTTTCTTCATCATCCATCGCCATGCGGCCAAAAGTATCGCGGATATCTTTAGCGGCAAGAATCGGGTCAGGATTTCCATCCGGTCCTTCAGGGTTTACATATATTAATCCCATCTGCACAGCTGCAAGTGGTTTTTCTAAATTACGGGAGTGTACGTCGCCATCGGCATCATCGTCTGTAACCACCACGCCATGTGCTTTATCTGCACCATCAGAACCATGTCCATAACGAAGATCGCCACCCAGCCAGGTGGTTTCCGAACCCCAATATACCGATTCGTCAGCTTCCCAAACATCCTCACGGCCACCGGCAAAACCAAAGGTTTTAAAACCCATCGATTCTAAAGCAATATTACCAGTCAAAATCATTAAATCTGCCCAGGAAATTTTGCGGCCATATTTTTGTTTAATCGGCCAAAGTAATCTACGCGCTTTATCGAGGCTCACATTGTCTGGCCAGCTGTTCAGCGGCGCAAAACGTTGTAATCCGGCACCAGCGCCACCACGGCCATCGCCTACCCGGTAGGTTCCGGCACTGTGCCAGGCCATGCGGATAAATAAACCTCCGTAATGACCAAAATCTGCCGGCCACCAATCCTGCGAATCGGTCATCAGTGCATAAAGATCTGCTTTTAATGCGGCCAGGTCTAAACTTTTAAAAGCCTCAGCATAATTAAATTCGCCATCCATTGGGTTGGATAAGTTAGAATGCTGACGCAAAATACTCAACTTTAACTGCTTCGGCCACCAGTCGCCATTTCTGGTACCACCACCACCTACATTACTCTTCATGCTGCCGTTATGAAACGGACATTTGCTGATATCGTTCGATTCTTTTTCCATGTATCTATTTGTTAGTAAAATCCGGCCCATTGTTAAAACTTAACCAGATGATATAAATTTAGAGAATTGAAAGAACTAATCACAATCATTTAATTCTATAACGGAATAGTTAACATCTATTACTATAGCATATCAGCAATTTAGAAGGAATGCCGGGGCTTAAATCAATAAAATTTAACTTTACGTTAATCGTTGCTTAAAATAAATCTCATTCAGTTTCGTAAAACATTCAATTTAGCGCTGCCTTATTGAACGCGCTATATAAATGCTCCCATAAAATGGTTTTAAGGGGGAGCATCTTAATTTTCAGGCGAAGCGCCATTTTCTCATTAGCCAGTAAGTCAGGCTAAGTACACTATCAGTCCTATCCACATCACGGCTAAACGCGGCTTCATGTTTTTATCAATGTGCTGTACCTTCGTTTTTAACTTTGTGTTTTCCAGGCTGTGCTTTTGTTGCTGAAGCTGACACCCGTTTTGCGCTTGCTGATGCAGGATCTGCCAATTACACTGCCTACTTTACCCGAGAATGCGCCATTTGCACCTTTTGAATACGTCGCCATAATTTTCGTTTTTAAGTAAAAAATATTTGTTCTAAGGATTTCTATTATACCGGTATGTTTAAATCCATGCTCCAAATCTAGCGGTCAGACGGCATTATCACCTTATTTTGGACTTAAATGGGCTAAATTGAGTCAATTTGCGAGAATAGTGAGCTAAAATGGGCCATTACAGCTGGCCCGTAGTGCAGGAGCCTGACCACTTGTGGCAGCCAGCTTAAGGGCAGCATAACAAGAAGCAGGGCATCCCTTCGGCCAAACAAGCCCCTGGCTTTACCTTTTAGGTAACCAAAGGGTAAAGCCGGGGTAACCAAGGGGTAACCCTGGGGTTAACCTGGTAGCAAGAAAGGGTAAACAATAGGTAAAGAAGAGGTAATCAAATTCGGCCTTTACAAATCTCGAACTATTTCCTGTCTGATTTGCGTTTAATAGCAGATTTAGACTTATAATTGTTTTAGTATACTATTGAGTTAACTTCATCGTCGGGCATCGTAACTCTTATCGTTCACCGTTAATAGTCGAATTCTGCTTTATGTTTTTTGATAAAATCAGCAAGCTTTACAGGCTGCTTTCCGATAATCTCCGGAAGGTTATCGAAGGTGTCGTCTGCACCAGGGATTGTTCCTGCTGCATATCGTTTCCAGTGATCGTATACACAACCCATGTAGGCCATTTCTGCACCGGCGTTTATCATATTTTGTAAAAACACATCGGGAGAAAGTGGCTCATAGCGAAATGGTTTGCCAACAATGCTGGTCATTAAAACGGCCATTTCATTAAATGTTACAGCATCATAGCCTAAACGATAGATTTTACCTGCGTGGATTTCTGGGTGTGATAAAGCTACAGCGGCTACCTGTGCAACATCTTCAACATCCACCCAACTCAGGCGGGCGCCTTCAACATACGCATGTATTATACCATTTTCGATTGCTTTCTTACCGCCGTAACTTAATATGTTTTGCATGAAAGTTTCTGGGCGTAAATGGGTATAAGAGAATCCAGCCCATTCAATATATCTTTCGATCAATTGATGCCAGGCCCAATGGGCAACGGTAGTATCGTCACGGCCACAAGCACCTAAGTGAACTACGTGTTGAACACCTGCTCTTTTTGCGCCGTCTAATATTGCTTTACTTTGTCTTAGCATATCAACGGTGTATCCGGTAACAATTAGTATGCGATCAATGCCTTTTAAAGCCGGTAAGTGTGTGCTTTCATCATCGAAATCAAGTATCACGGTTGCTATTCCTTTTTCAGTAAAAGGAGCGGCTTTTTCAGGTGAGCGCACTGCCGCGACAATTTCTATATCGGTATTGGATAACAGGAAATCTATAGTCTTACTGCCGACCTGCCCGGTCGCTCCGGTGATTAGTATTTTGGGAACTTTTGTATTTGACATAGTACAAAATTACCAGTTACCAAACTTACCGCACTTGATCTAAATCAGAAAATACACTTGATCCAGGTTAAGCCACTACTTACGCTGTGCAATATTTTTCTTGATGCGGCTAAGAGTTTCAGGCGCAAGGCCGAGGTAAGAAGCGATGAGGTTTTGAGGTACCCTTTTAACCAGTGCCGGGTTGCTTTCTACAAGATTGATGTATTTTTCTTCCGCGGTATGTGTGTTGGAACTAATTAGTCTGCGCTCTTTAGTAAAAAGGCTATTTTGAAAAAGAATACGAAAGTACCGATCCATCTTGGGAACTTTCAAGGTCATCTCTTCAAAAGCCTGCTGTGTGATCATTAAAAGTTCAGTATCTTCTAACGCATCGATATTAATAATAGCCTTTTCACCTGTAAAAAAACTGTACATGTCCGAAGTCCACCAACCTTCCCAAGCAAACATATTCATATGTTCTTCGCCTTTGTCATCTACATTATACGACCGTAGCAACCCTTTTCCTACAAAGCATAAGTATTTGCAAACGTCTCCTGCCTGAAGCAGGTATTGCCTTTTTCTTAGTTTTTTAGGGATAAAAAATATTTTGATAATTTCCTTTTCCTCTTCGGTTAGTAAAATTTTTTCCAAAAGATGTGAAAACAAAACTTCAAACATTCGCAATATATTTTGACTATGAAAATTCCGATTGAGATATTCAAATATAATCTTTATTACTCAACGATCAGATTGAATGTTCCAATAGATGACGATTCAATTAACTTATCTTATAGTTATATAGCATCAAGATAGGCCAAATTTATTCTTAAATTTCGTAGAATCAACGAAATGCTTCTACAAAGAAAACCCACCTATAAAATAGCTGGGTTTTCTTCAGTAATACCGAAATTTTGTGGAGCCGAAGGGAGTCGAACCCTTGTCCAGTTGTGAGATAAATTATACCTTCTACATGCTTATTTTTCAATTGATTTTCGGGAAATAAACGGGCTGAAAACCGACCTTATTTAAATCCTTAGATACTTGATCTCACTTTAAGTCGTATCTCCTTAAAGCCAGCTTTGTTGTTTCGATGCCCCGGATTCTAACCCAACAATGCAGCAGTTAGAGGGACAAAAGCTAGTTAGTTCTAAACTAAGCAGCTAAGGCGTAAGTATTTTCGCCAACTAAAATGTGATCGTTCACTTTAAGTGCTCTCCGAACAACGCACTGCATGCTAACATAACTTTCGCCACCCCGTCAAATCCAAGAACGGCCCCAGAGAAAGTTCCTGGTAAAAAAATACCAGGCCACAAATATACAAAAAACTGAGTAAAAGAGGACGATTCACCCAATTTTTATACACTGATCTTTTTTAAGTTCCCGGAAACAATACGCCACTAAACTAAATGTTCGTTAGAAATATTTCTGAACAAGCATTTCAAAATCGCAGTTATCCATGAGCGAATCAAGGTCTGGGCCGGTATAACTAACACCAACATAATCAATTCCACGAAGAATAGTGTAAGGAGTTATTTTCTGGTAACTGATATTTTGCTTTTGCATTGACCGGGCCATCAGACGATTAATATAACTATATACATTTTTGCAATTGTCTTTTCTGGCGATAAAGAAAATGAGATAATAAAGTACGGTTTGTAGTTCCGAAATTATTGTCTTTCTTTCTTCATCTGAAAATAAGCTTAAATTAATAGAACCTTTACCAAAAAAATAAAGAGTATTGCCAGTTGATATCTCATTATTGTAGAAACGTTCGTAATCAAGACCGAAAAGTTTGTCGGTATGAATAGGCCGGGAATCTCTCTTTGCTACCATTTGGGTAAATACCGGTTCTCCATTTCGTTCAATAACAAGGCAAACTGCATTAGGTTGCAATAAATAATTTTCGTCCTGCTCTTCTTCAAATTTAAGATCATGCGTTAAAGTGCCAATAGGTTTATGTATTCTCGAGTAATTATTAAAAAAAATATCCATAAAAGTGACGAAATCATCACCTCCATATTGTTTTAACGAGAATTCAGAACCTTCAAAAATGGTTCTTGTTTCATTGACATTAATATCAGGAATGATACTGTTAACGAGATACTGCATAATAAGGCTGTTTTAATTTAGGCTGCGAAGGTAAGCTATTCTGACTAAATATATATGTGAATTACTCCTTATTGCAGGGAAATCGCTTTTAACTTTTCTCTGATAATTCTGCCTCTTTCTGCGCATGCCTAAGCATTATGTTTGCCACGGAAGCACGAAAAACACGGAAAAACTTTAATCTCCTCCGTGATTTCTGTGCTTCCTTGGCTAATTAATTTGCACATGTTTTAAAAGCAATTTCCCTGCTCCTTATTTAGGACAGACGCATTAAACAGCTTTTAATCATTGGAAAAAAGCAGGCATTCAGCCGACACCACACATAGGTCAATCTTGAAAATGCATAGCGACCACCCTCTTTTTGTCTTTAAATTTCAGGCGTTGGTCGATTAGCTTCCCAGGCTGGTATAATGCTGCGATTTGTGCTGAAACGTTTCCGGTGCTTGCACGTCTTAATATCAAAACAACAATAAAAACAGTATAAAAATAAAACTCAAAGCATATGAAAACTTTATTCAAAACATTATTCGCATCATCTTTAGCATTGGTATTATCTACTTCAGCAGCATTAGCTGCTAACGCAACTGAAACCATCAAACCTGTTCACGCTTCAAAAGCATTGAGCTTCAAACGCATCAAAGTAAAAGGAAATGTAGAGCTGACCATTATACAGGGAAAACGTACCGGCATTAGCTATGCAGATGAAAATACCGGCAAAGTTAAGGTTATGCAAAACGGAGATGGCTTAGAGATTACCTCTTTGGATAACAGCACCGCGAAACTTACCATTTATGTAAATGACATTTACCGCATCCATGCCATGGACAATGCTAAAGTAAAAACACAGGGTAAAATTAATACACAATACCTTCAGGTTTTTCTAAGCGGAAATGCATCACTGGATTTAAACTCACAAACTGAAGGATTATATACGGTGATTGAAGACCATGCTGATTTAACCTTAAGCGGTTCAACCGGCGATCACATGCTGGTAATGGGCAAAGGACAAAAGCTGGTTATGGATAAATTTGTTGCAGCCAATACAAAAACCAGCCTAAACACTGAAAATGCATTAGCCTCGCTTAGCAAATAAAAAAGAATTATATTTTGGTTCAGGCGGTCTGTTTACAGGCCGCCTTTTTGTTTGCCACCAATGCAAAACATTCGGAACAATAAAAGGGTTATAAGCAAATGGAAAAATATAAATTGACAGTCGAAATGGATGGTCAGCCCCAGGATTTTGAAGTTGAAGAATATGCCCATCACAACGGGGAAACGTGCAAGCTCAGGGTTTTTAAAAATGGTGAATTTGTTGCGGCTTTTCAGCCTGACAGCCATTACCTGCTCCACCTATGCCAGAACCCTGCAGGCCTTGAGGAAGGTGTGCTTCACTTAATTGCCGACCATTTGGAAGCTCATTTTCCGTTTGGCGGAAAACATTACCAGGTTAAGCAAAATATCATCCGAACAATTCCTGATTATCTGTATAACAGGTCTTAGATCCTGGTTCGCTAAGTCCAGGATGATAAAGAGGAGAAAGATGCTGACTAAATAGTAGCCGCAATACAATAGAAAACTAGTACCTTCTTTAAAATAAATCAGATAACTATCTGATCAGCATGACGATCGCGTCAATGAAAGGCACTACATTGATTAAACGTATCATCAAGGTTACACACTGACTTATATGCTAAAAATTACTTAACCCCTTAATTTTCAACACAAAACCGTATCCCAATCAAAATTAAGATCCTGGTAGTTGATGCTGTTAAACATTTCTGCTAGGAAACTAAACAATTTAAGCAACCCTTTAGGATTACATCAATTATCTTTAGGAAACTGTTTTAATTCTGAATATCGAAGGCAGCGGGTCTGAAACAACTTAAATAACCAAATATTATGAAATTCAAATTTATTATAATCGCTTTAGGAGCAAGCCTGAGCTATGGAATGTGCCAGGCTCAAAACAACCCGGAGGCAATTAAAGAAGATTTTAAACCTGCTGTAACGAACCAACCCGGCCAGCAATTCCCGCAGGTCAATTCACAGGGCTATGCCCGATTCCGCATCAAAGCGCCTCAATCAGACAGTATCAGGGTAAGCCTTGGTCTTGGGGGGCAGGGAGGAACCAGGCTCACCAAAAATGATGACGGATTTTTTACCGGTACCACTGCATGTGCAATGGATGAGGGTTTCCACTATTATCATCTGACCATAGATGGCGGAGTATTTAATGACCCCGGCGCAATGAACTATTTTGGCTCATCGCGATGGGAAAGTGGAATTGAAATTCCTGCGAAGGATGAAGAGTTCTACGCAAATAAAGATGTAGCCCATGGAAATGTGCAGCAAATCCTTTTTCCTTCAAAGAGTACAAATTCATCGCGCAGGGCATACGTTTACACGCCTCCAGGCTACGGCAAAGATAAACGACGTTTTCCGGTGCTGTATTTACAGCATGGATGGGGCGAAGATGAAACCGCCTGGAGTAATCAGGGACGTGCGAACCTGATTATGGACAACCTGATTGCAGAAGGGAAAACCAAGCCATTTATCATCGTGATGACCTACGGCATGACCAATGAAACCAAATGGGGACGCATGAAAGACTTTAAGATTGATGGTTTTCAAACCTTATTAACCGAAGAGCTTATTCCCTATATGGACGCAAACTTTTCAACTATAACCACCGCAAACGGTCGCGCCATGGCAGGACTATCGATGGGCGGCATGGAGACGCATACCATTACACTAAACAAACCGGAACTTTTTGGCTATTATGCGCTGCTTAGTGGCGGAACATACAACCCTTCCGAACTGAAAGACAAAGCGAAACCGCGATTAATTTTTATTAGCTGTGGCAGCAAAGAACGTCCTGAAGGCGTAAAAAGCGCTGTTGTGGCATTAAAAGAAGCGGGGTATAATGCAGTTTCTTATGTTTCGGAAAATACCGGCCATGAATTTCAGACCTGGCGCCGGAGCCTGCGTGAACTTGCTCCGCTGTTGTTTAAATAGATTACTCGGTTGCGAGAAGACTTTTTCAGACGATAGCCTTCCCCGATTTTCGGGGAAGCAATTTTTATAGCAAGAATTACTAGCATGATAGATTGCTTCGTCGTTCCTCCTCGCAATGACGACTTATGGCAGATATACAAGGGGCGTCATTTCGACCGCAGTGGAGAAATCTTTGAACTATGTTAAAAGATTTATTGCAATTCCAGTACAAAGATCTCTCCATTTCGCTGCGCTACAGTCGAGATGACGATCATTCTATTGGAGTCCATCAATGGTAAAGAAATGGATTGCTTTATTAATGGGCTAAAATAGTCTTCGACTACGCTCAGACTGACATACGAAATAAATTTTATTAAATTTTAAACAGGCGCTAATTATCAAACATGAAAGCTAAAAATATTATTATCCTCTTTGCCTGCTGTTTATTTGGCCAGGTTTGTTTAGCCCAGACCGAACTGAAGGCTGATTTAAAAGCATTCAGACCGGCTGAAAGCAATCAGCCTGGCAAATTATTCCCCCAGGTAAACGATGAAGGCAAAGTGAGGGTAAGCTTATATGCGCCTCAGGCGTCTAAAGTCCGGTTGGATCTGGGTGGAAAAAAATATGAAATGACAAAAAACGA
Organism: Pedobacter sp. D749; assembly: GCF_019317285.1. Lineage (NCBI taxonomy): Bacteria > Pseudomonadati > Bacteroidota > Sphingobacteriia > Sphingobacteriales > Sphingobacteriaceae > Pedobacter > Pedobacter sp. D749. The sequence continues at coordinate 278,940 of NZ_CP079218.1, read as the reverse complement.
GGAAGGCCTCTGGACAGGTGAGTCCGCACCGCAGGACGAAGGTTTCCATTATTACCAGCTCAACGTAGATGGTGCCTCCATTCCGGATCCTAACAGTCGTTATTTCTACGGCGCAGGTAGGCTGGGCAGCGGCATTGAAGTTCCGGCTTATGATGAAGCGTTTTATGCTTTGCAACAAGTTCCACATGGCCTCGTCAGCGAAAATATTTATTATTCGAACTTAACTAAAGCATGGAGAAGGTGTTTCATCTATACACCGGCAAGTTACTACGAGGACAAAAACTCCCGTTTCCCTGTGCTTTACCTTCAGCACGGAAGCTTTGAGGATGAAACGGGATGGGTTAATCAGGGAAAAGCAAATTTAATCCTGGATAATTTAATTGCACAAAATAAGGCAAAACCGATGATCATCGTTACGGATAATGGTTACGCGCTTAAACCAGAAACAACTGAGACAACGGGAAAAGGACAGGGTATTTCAATTTTTGAAGATGTACTGATTAAAGAAGTCATTCCAATGATCGATAAACGCTTCCGCACCCTGGCTAACCGGGAACACAGGGCTATTGCCGGGCTTTCAATGGGTGCAAATCAAACGATGCGCATCGTGATGAAGAACCTGGATAAGTTCGCTTATTATGGCGGTTTCAGCGGCACCTCAAATTACCCTAACACAGATGTAATCGATCCGGATGCATTTATGGAGGGAAAGTTTAAAAGTGGAACTGAGGTGAACAAGAAGCTTAAGTTATTGTGGCTTGGACTGGGCACCAAAGAACCAGCCCCCTTTCCTAAATCGGTTGGCGCATTCAGGGCAATGTTAGACCAGCAGGGAATCAGATACACTTATTACGAATCTCCAAAAACAGCCCATGAATGGCTTACCTGGAGACGCAGCCTGCAAAATTTTGCGCCCTTGTTATTTAGGTAGGTTATTAAATAATGAACATACATATGCTGCTTTTTGCAGAAGGATAGCAATTGATACCCAGCCTGTTTTAAATATTAGGGCTGGGTATTAATTTTCTTAAATTATCCCGAATAACTATGAGCCTGTTTAAATTTTTATAGCAATATTACATAGCATTTTGCTGTCACACTGAGGCATAATTTATTTTATAAATATCAATATTGATTTAACGAATTAATAGGCCGTGAAGAATCGTCATTGCGAGAAGGCTTTTTCAGCCAACGAAGCAATCTTACAACGATCGCTAACAGCGTGCGCTTTAAGATTATTCATTTTTGCAGTTGCTTCTAAAGGTATTCATGAGCTCACTTTGTTCGGTTATCTTCGTGCCTCGCAATGACGACCTCTTTTATAGACCTGTAAATGATAGAAGTTAGAATTTTCCCAATACATCGGAGGGTTGATCACAGATATACAAAGGGAGTCATTTCGACCGTAGTGGAGAAATCTTTTAACATAGTTCAAAGATCTCTCCATTTCGCTGCGCTACAGTCGAGATGACGACCATTCTATTGGTATCCATCAATGGTAACGAAATCGATTGCTTTTATTAAACTTTTAAACAGGCTCTATTTTAACATCTCATTTTCTATTGGCCCAAGGTAACTTGTGGGTAGTTTATCCCGGTAGATTATTATTTTTTCCAGCACCACTGCCGGATCAACCATCCATATTTTTACGGTATGCCTGCCGGGCACTTTAAAGAAATGTGAAGAAGTAAGCGTTCTTGCATTGTCCTTTACCGCATTTGCCCAACTTGCATCAGATCCAGAGGCACTAGGTTTAGCGATGATGGTCAGGATTTGAGGGGCTGCACCATCTACAGAAATCCCAACCCTTAACCCTTCCGGGGAGAAGTTTACAGTAGGCCCAACCACAAGATCAATTTTAACCTCACCGCTTTCAGAAAAGAAAACAGGATAGGTTAAAGTTGGGGTACCAGGTTTATCCAGCGAAGCTGAGGTAACCGGGAAAATCGCCATTCCTGCATCTCCCCTCCCATAACCGGGTATAGCTTCCCAGCTTACGCCATTCCTGCTTACCTTTTTACTCGCCTGAAAAGCCTCAAATGCAATTGGCGCACCTAAACTTGCAAAAGTTCCTTTTGCTTCAGCCAATTGCTTAGGTGTTGCCTTATTGGCTTCAACCTTTATCACCACCTGGGTTGAGTGATCTGATATTTGGATTTTACCTTGATGCTTTCCACCACTGAGTTTGGCCCAGTCAATATCCACCAGTACCCTGTAGTCATTTGTTCCGGGAATGCTTTCCTTTTTCAAAAGAATCCAGTTATCGGATTTTAAGTCGAAATTAATTGGAACAGATCCTTTTGCAAAAACTTCAAAGTAGGACTGAAATTTATTTAAAGATTCGAATCGCGGAAGCGTGGGCGCCGGAACGTTTGATGGCCAACTATCGGATGAACCATCAACTGCTACCCCGAAGACTGATTTTGAAGGTGCCTGGATTTCTTCTGTTTTGGGCATGATGTTTTTTCTTGGATCATTCCAGCTCGTATAACCAATCCTGACCTGATCCATCATATGATTCCACTTACCCCCTGCCATTTTAAGATTATATTCATCACTAAGCTGCTGATCCTGTTTAAAAAGATCAAGGGCAAGGTTACGCTGAAGGTTTGTGGCATCCCTTCCCTGCTTAAAATACAGCCTGTTTTTTCCTACAGCAATATATAAATCCGTCACCGTTTTCATCGCCTGGATTGGATAACGAACCAATTGATAGAACGCATCTTTATATTGTTGTGGCAACTTGTTATTCACCTGTTCTGCCCTGTCGCTTAATGCGCTCCATTCCATGGCAACGCGCTGCGCTTCACTGAAGTTTATCAGGCTAAAAGTTTCCGGGGCCAGGAGCTCAGGTTTGCGCCTGGTTGTATATTTGGAATACAGGCGCACCAAATCTGCAATTTCTTTCGCCTGGCCAGATCCAAATTCGCGCGTTGCCCACTGCAGCAGAAAACCTGACAGCTTTTCCCGGCTCATTGCTTTGGGGTTCCATGCCATCCGTAAAAAGAACTCTATCGGAATCTCCATTGGTTTTAGGTCACCAACATTTACTACCCAAATACGATCGGCGCCATAATTATAGGCCAGGTTCATCTGCTCCCAAACCTTTGGCAGGGAGGTAGTATTCAACCATTTATAATTTCTGGGCGCACCAACATAATCAAAATGATAATATATTCCGGATCCCCCGCTACGCTTTCGTTCCTGGAGTGTTGGTAAATGCCTTAAGTTCCCCCAGTTATCATCAGCCCATAACAGGGTAATGTCATCAGGAACTTTCATTCCGAAATCGTAATAGTCTTTTACCTCTTTATATAAAGCCCAGAGCTGTGGGATTTTTTCTACGGGCTTTTCCATGTTCTCAGAAAGAATTTTACGCTGGTCGGTTATTATATTTTCCAGCAGTTTAACATTGGATGCCATATCGCCTCCTTCAACCATTGGTTCGTCTCCATCTCCCCGCATCCCCATGGTTACCAGACTTTCGTAGTTTTTATTTCTTTTGATGCCTTCCTGCCAGAAAGCATTTAAACCCTTTGGGTTTGTGGCATAATTCCAGGCGCCAACCCCGTGTTTTTTCCATTCCTGTTGCGCGCGGATCATTGGTTCATGATGGGAAGTGCCCATCACAATGCCATATTCATCTGCTAAGCGTGGGTTTTCAGGATCATCTTCATTAAATGCATTACCCCACATGGCTGGCCAAAGGTAATTGGCCCTCAGGCGGAGCAGCAACTCAAACATATGGGTGTACATCTTACTGTTCATCCCGCCAAACTTTTCTTTGGCCCATCCCGTCATTGCCGGGGCTTCGTCATTAATAAATATTCCACGGTATTTCACTGCCGGTTCTCCTGAACTGTAACTTCCGGAAACAGCATAAGCGCTTTTCCGGGTTTTTGGCGGCACATCGGCCCACCAGTACCATGGAGATACGCCTAACTGTTCAGATAATTCATAGATACCGTATATTGTTCCCCGTTTATCGCTCCCCGCAATAACCAATGCCTGATCAACGCCAGGAAATGGGTTTTTGACGGTTGATATGATAAAACTCTCCCACTTGCCTGAAATGGTGGATTTACTCAACTTTCCGGAACTGATAAGCTGATCGATCAGTTTGTTTTTGCCCAGGGTTCCGATCAGAATAACATCTTTCTCAGAAGGCTTAACGCTTTTCAACTCCGGCTTTACGCCCGAAACGCTGAAAAAGTCACGACTTAAATCTCCAATTGCCCTTATAACGCCCTTATAATCATCCGTATCATAAAAAATATCCGCCGCTCTTCCTTTTTCTATCAGTGCAACATCTTCTTTATTACTTCTGGTATCATGAATAAATTGTTTTTCCAAACCCAAACTTGTCTGCGCTTTAGTGTAATCAATCCAAAAAGTGAAAAGGATAAGGAGCGCAAAGAAAATCTGGCTTTTTTTTAAAGAATTAACTTGCATTAGGGAATAAATTAGGTTTTGATGTATAGCTATTTGTTTCGGAGAGGTATTATAGATATGGAAGCAATGCCCGTTATTGGGATTTTTATTTTGGATAGCGCAAACCCGTAGGTTAGAATGCCTGAATGAAAAGATGAGTTAAGAAATCTTCCGGCTGCCAGAAAAGCCAGGCTTTTATAAAAAAGAATGAGCGGAATCAATTGACGCCGCCCATCTAACTAAACCAAAATATTTTTTTAATAACCAGGATTCTGGTAAGCCTTTTTTTCATCTGCACTCATCTGCATGCCATCTATTTGTGCCTGAGGTATAGGACGTAGATATAATGCTGGTGTGATGGTACGGGTTACTGTCTGTGGCGTGTGTTCGCCATAGTTGATTCCGGCAATTGTGTAGGTAGAAGAAAGCTCAGCCCATTTTTGAGTCCTGATCAGGTCATACCTGCGGTAGCCTTCTGCATAATATTCTCTTGAGCGTTCTGCCAAAATATAATTAATATCTATGGTAGCCGGAGTAGCCGCAACCATCGCTGCACTGTTATCCTGAACTTTAACAACGTTTCCATTGTTATCAAAACGCCATTTACCAGCTCTTGCACGAATTACGTTGATTAATTCTCTCGCACTTTTACCAGCTTTAGTTGTCGCTCCTTTTACCGCTGCTTCTGCTGCAACGAAGTAAAGTTCAGAAAATTTAGCTACCGGGAACGGGCGTGTACTGCCCGCATTTGGCTGTCCAAGTCCTGTACCATTGTCAGTGCGGTAAGGACCTAGTTTCCAAAGTCCGGGATAAACGATTCTGCTGATTCCTCCCGGAGCCACCACATAATCAGCTCTTCCAGGCAGAGTACCCGCTCCTATACCACTGATTCCAGCGGCCGTTGGGTAAGCGATTGCAGGATTATCTGTATCCAAAAAGGTTAAGACTGCATCTCCCGGCACAATTGACATGTTATTGGCATTCACCAATGATGCCGGCGCACTTGAAGGCGGATTATAACCCTTAGGCCAGTTACCTCTGTAAACAGTAGTGAAAGTACCATCATACCTTGAATCCAATGTTTTATCGGCAAAAGTATTTTTTAACACTTCAATTGTTGGTGCCATACGGTTCCATGGACGACCTAAATGCTGCTCTGCTTCGCGTTGAACGGAACTGATACCACTGCTACGAATATTCGTATAGTTCCAGGTCATCATCCAGCCGGCGAAATTATCAGGTGCACCACCACTTCCATTTGTCAAACTTCCACCATTAAATTTCTCGCTTGTCTGCGTATGATCAGCATACAATAACGTTTCTTTATTACGGTCATTCACTGCCCAATTCACATCATAATAGGTATCCATTAGTCCAAATGCACCTGGATTTTCAATTGCAGTAGTAGCAACATCGTAAGCCTGCTGGAAATACCAGTTCGCATCGTGCCCATCCGGATCGGTTCTTGCAGACGCCGGATAAGTTGGAATATTGTTAGGGTTTTGTAACCACCAGCCATACGTTAAATAGGCTTTTGATAAAAATAACTGCGCAACTACCTTGGTTACTCCGCCGGTAACTCTTCCTGTCGTAGGCAGGTCGGCTATTGCTTTAACAAGATCCGGGAAAACCGCCTTTGTATAAACCGCAGGAACTGTATTTCTTACAGAAGTTCTTGATGGATTGGTATTGAATTTCAATTCCCCGGCGCCTAAATCAAGCGGAACACCGCCGAAAGTTTGCACCAAAAGAAAATAATCAAAAGCACGGAAAAATCTTGCTTCAGCTACCAGCGAATTTGAAACACCGGCAGCAGCAGCATTTTCGATGATGCCACTGGCATTGTTAATGTTTGGAAATGCCTCGCTCCACAATACACTGCTCGGATAACTCGTTGATAAAATAGATCCTACTCCAGAGCAGTCCATGTCTTTGAAGTTTCCATCAGCGTCTTTGCCCCAGGTGGCTTCATCGGTACCGGTGATTAAAGAATTATAGAAATACGACTGGCCATACATGTTTCGTAAATGTGCATACATGCCGGTTAATGCTCCGTTTACCCCTGTCGCGGTCTTTAAATAGTCAGGTGTAAAGATGCTCCTCGGTTCTTCATCCAGGATTTTAGAACAGCCTGAAGAAATGACCATCAGTAACCAAATACCCAGAATGGCTTTTATTTGTATATTTTTCATATTCAAATGATGTTAAAATGTTAAGTTTAGACCTGCAACATAATTCCGCGTCGAAGGTGTGTTTGTTCCAATAGTTAAGATTCGTCTCTGGTAAGAGCTTACCGCCTGGTTTTCATCTCCAAATGAATTGGTTTCCGGATCCATACCTGACTCGTCATGGTAAGGTGAGAACATGACAAACGGATTTTGCACCGTAAAATACATGCGGAGCTTTACATTGGAATTTTTAATTAAATCCCTGTTAAAATCATAACCAAGCGATATGGTTCTTATTTTCAGGAATGAAGCGTCAAAAAAGCCCAGTGTGCTTCCGTACTTAGGGTTATCACCGCTGGCAATACCACCTGGTTTAGGATACTTTGCATCTGTATTTTCAGGTGTCCAGTAATCTACCTTAACATTATTTCTACGACCTGTTAACAAATTAAGGTAACCCGCCGAACTATATAATGTACTTACTAAAGTTCCGCCGCTTTTGAAAAGACCAACAACATTCAGATCAAATCCTTTGTAAGCAACCCTGGTATTGAAACCACCAGTAAATTTAGGATCAATATCAATAATTTGCCTGTCTGCAGCTCCGATAGCCCTGGTCGGAACGCCATTTGCATCGTAATCTCCGGTATATTTAACTTTGATCATACCAACATTACCGCCTGGTTCCAACACATTTAAATATGGGTCTCCTGCCTGCCATAATCCAACTTTTTCGTAGTCATATATCGCATTAATATTATGGCCTACAAACCATGCATTTCCTTCATCACGAGTTTGTCCGGAAGCTAACGCTGTAAGTTTGTTTCTGTTTGCAGAAATATTGAATCCTAAATCCCAGGTCCAGCCACCCTGATTTTCAAGAATGACACCATTAAGGCTTAATTCCCATCCTTTATTCTGGGTTTGGCCAATATTAGCAGTGTAGCCGCCTACTCCCGCTGTAGAAGGTAGTCCAAGATTAAGTAAGATATCTTTGGTTTTGGTATCATAGTATTCAAAGGTACCTGAAATCCGGTTTTTCAAAATTGAAAAATCTAAGCCATAATTCCAGGTTTCAGAGTATTCCCATCCCAAACCCGGGCTTGGAAGCTGAGATAAATAATAACCGGTTGAATAGGCGTTGTTACCAAAATTATATGGACGGGGACTTAACAAACCAAGTGTTTGATATGGATTAACCGCCTGATTGGAAGTCTGACCGTAACCTACACGGATTTTTAATTTATCGATGGCCGTTATACCTTTCATGAAAGATTCATTCATCATATTCCATCCCACAGAAACGGCTGGATAAGTATGCCATTTATATCCTGGCGCCAAACGCGAGGATCCATCCGAGCGAAGTGTTGCACTCAATAAGAACCTGTTATCATAAGAATACATAATCCTTCCCATGTAGGAAACAAGACCTGTAAGGCTATATTGTCCATTGCCAATCGTTAACTCTCCGTTTGCCTGTCCAAGATTATAAAACTGGAAGGCATCAGAAGGAATATCTCTGGCAGTCATGGAAGAAGAATTGAATTTATTTTGTTCTGCTGAATATAAAGCAACAGCATTGAAACTGTGTTTTCCAAAACTGCGGTCATAGGTAATTAAATTCTCAAGCGTCCAGTGATAGGTTTGTGAATTACTTACCCCTGCTGTTGAAGGCGTAGTGGCTGTGGTACTGCCCACTCCAACACCGGTGAAGTTACCATTGTTACTTTGGATAAAATCCAGACCAAGATTTGCACGGTATTTTAATCCTTCAACGCCGGGAATTTTCACCTCTCCATAAAATGAATTGTAGGTGGCAAAACCACGGGTATCATTCAACCACTGGTCACGTAAATTCTTAACAATTCCATTGGTAAAAACATAGGCTTCATCCTGCGGACTTCTGACAGTCCTTTTTAAACTTCCATCAGTATTATAAGGATTTGAAATAGGAGTATTAGCCAGGTTGCCGTAAATTCCAACCTGATTGCCTTCACTAATATTGTAATTGTTATTTGTAGTAAATCCAAGGCGGAAAAGCTTTCCTATTTGCTGATCAAGAGATGCTTTCATTGAATACCTCGTATACTGCTGGGTAGGAATTAAACTCTGGTTTTTATAATAACCACCACCAAAACTATAGTTACTGGTTGCTGAACCTCCGGTTACACCCAAATCATGACTGGTCATAATGGCACTTTTGTTATAAAACAAGTCTTGCCAGTCGGTATTTACATCATTGGCTTCATCTACGCCAAGGGTGGTGAATTTTCCTGATGCTTTTCTCAGTGCAACTAATTCCGGTCCATCCATCATCGGGTATTTTGCAAACAAGGTTTGCAAACCTGTATAGGTGTTGTATGAAACTTTAGCGGGCGCTCCAACCTGGCCCCTGTTGGTGGTCAATAGAATTACGCCATTGGCACCCCTCGAGCCATAAATGGCAGTTGCAGAGGCATCTTTTAAGATATCAATACTTTTAATATCGTTAGGGTTGATATCGCCAATAGAGCCGGGAAATGGAATTCCATCCAATACCACAAGCGGTTCGTTACTTGCAGAAAGTGAACGCTGACCGCGAATGAGGATTTGCATGGTTGCACCTGGTTTGGTTGAAGTTTGGGAAATGTTAACCCCCGCTAACCTGCCCTGAATGGCCTGAGCGATGTTAGGTGCCGGTACTTCACGAATTTTTTCTCCGGCAATTGACGCCACAGAACCTGTTACAGCTTCTTTACGTTGAGTACCATAACCTACAACCACAACCTGGGCAAGCTCTGCTGCGCTTGGTTGAAGGGTAACATTTATCGTGCTCTGATCTTTCACCGGAATCTCTTTGCTGGTATAACCAACGTAAGAGAATACTAAAACCGGGTTTGCCCCAGTAGTGGTAATAGAAAAACTTCCATTATCCTGGGATGAGGTACTGGTATTAGTTCCTTTTAAAAGGACACCTACTCCAGGCATTGCCTTACCTTGTTCATCAACAACTTTACCTTTTACCACAGTTTGTGCCTGCGCAATAAACGCTGAAAATACCAGCGCCGTTAGCAGCATAACTTTGGGTAAGCACCTGAAAAATTTCAAGCGCGATGTTACATAAGTTTGTAAAATTTCACTTCTCATATAAAATGGTTTATAAATGGTTAAAAATGAATAGAAAAAAAATACAGTGTCAATTGGAAAATCAGCCAGCGAATAGTTAAATCACAAGCTATAAAAAACTGACTGTAAATTTCAAATCCAATTCATTATTGTTGTGATAAAGGTATTTACATTGATAAACGCCTCCTGATTTAATTGTGCATATTAGTAGTATAAATGTTCAAACCACAATGTTTAGCTTGCTCTTCGGGAACAGGAAAATCAGCCTAAAAAACAAGGCAATTAAGTGACCAACCGTGCAGTAAAAAATAACAAGCGGTGAGACTAAAAATTTAAAATCAAACTAAGAAACGGCTCTAAACACCAATTAAGAGCCATTCGAATGAAAAAATCGATAATACAAGAACAGTTATACTTCTCCAAATTTTCGCAAATAAGACCTGTGAAATTGACTTATTAAGAGGTAGTAAATAGGTAAAAAAGAGCCAGAATTTCAATTTATGCAATCGGTTGAATTTTTTTTATTTTATTTAACACAAGCTGTCCATATTGTAGATCCGGTTAAACAAAAAATAGGGAGAAGTCTCCAATTTTACTGTTCTTTTTATGGCTAAAAATAGCAGCAATTACAATCAAAGGCAAGCTTGTCCAAGGTTTCGATGCAGAAGTTTTTAAGTACACATTAACTACCTCGATTGATCAACTTCTGCTTCAAAAGGGGAAGCCGGTAAATTGGCTTTGTTATATAAATTTGCACGATCGGGATTATCTGCCCAGGCATAACGGATAAAGACAGGCTTTACAACCAAAGGGCTTGAGAGCACAACAGCATCTCTCACTATCCTGGCCTGTGCCCAATAAAAAACCTTATCCTCACCCGCAAGAGCGAAACCGGTCAGTTTATCAGCTCCTTTAATCATTAACCCGGGCTTGCTATGGTCAAAATTTATGGTTACTTCAGATCCACTTAAATGATTTGATTTATAAATAGGTCCTGAATAAATAATCTCCTGATCATGGTAAGCTAAATGTGAGGCCCATAGCGCCAAACGTTCTCCTACGTCTTTTTTATCCAGCGGATGAATATCATTCCATTCACCAGCATCAATAGCCACAGCCATTCCTGTGTTTGGTACTGAAAGTGCCTGCAGCTGGCTTTGCCTGAACTGTGCCCAATTACTTTCTTCAGGCAAATAGCTGGCTTCCATAAAATTAGGCAACTGTGCATAAATAAACGGCAGATCTCCCTGCTTCCATTTATTGCGCCAGTCTTTTATCAGCGCTGGTAACAATTGCCCGTATGCTTTCGGATCTCCGGTATTCGATTCACCCTGGTACCAGACAAAACCTTTTATTGCAAACCGTACAGCGGGCGAAACCATGGTATTAAATAATCCAGTTGGTTCATTCTGCGCAACTAACGGCATTTCGGTTTCACTACGGAAAGCCTGGTTTTGCTTTGGCTGAGCATAACCTACTTCAAAACTCCATTCCCCACGTAAGTCTATTTTCCTTTCCGGAGTTAACAAGGAATAGTTTTTATCTGGCACAAAGCCCCCTTTACCGCTACTACTCACAACTTTAACGATCAGGATGTTTTTTCCGCTTTTCAACAGCCCGGCAGGAATAACATACCTGCGTGGAGGATATTGATAGGTAGTGTTGCCAATAAATTTACCATTAAGGAACACAGAATCTGCATCGATGATGCGGCCAAGGTAAAGCTTAGCCTGCTGTCCGCTCATTTCTGCTGGGATTTGCAATTCTTTTCTGAAATAAAATATCCCGTTGAAGTTCCGGAGCCCCTGATCAGCCCAATAACCCGGCATCCAAAATTTTCGCCAGCCGCTGGCATTAAAATCCGGATCGATCCATTTTACCGGACCCAAAAGACCTTCATCAACTACAGGAACTGTTGTAGGCCTTGCTAAGTTCTTCTCTTTAAGCCTTTTTTGATAATTGGCCATAAATGCCGAATCCCTGAAATTGTTTATTTTTTTCGTCTGTGCCGGATTCGTCAAAAATGCATCACGACTCATCCAGGCTTCAATCGGGGTACCTCCAACGCTTGAATTGATGATGCCTATTGGAATGTTATATTTTTGAAAGAGCGTTTTTGCAAAAAAATAACTTGTTCCTCCGAAACTTAATATCCCTGCACCAGTAGCCGGAACCCATTTGCCCGGAGGAAGATCGATCGATTCTCCAGACAGGTTTGATTTGGTTGGAACGAAAAAGTTTCTGATCAAAGGAAAATGATCCTTTTCAATCACCTGCGGATAAGCTTCCTTTAACCGCTCCATTGGCAGGGCCATATTGGATTGACCTGAACAAAACCACACATCTCCGAGCATAATATCATCAAGGATAATTGTATTTTCACCCTTAACAACCATCTTAAAAGGGCCGCCGGCTTTCATCTTGTTCATTTTTACTGACCATGAGCCTTGTTCATCGGTGGTAGCCTTATACGTTTTTCCGTTAAAACTGATGGTTATTTTTTCTTTTGCTGCCGCCCAGCCCCATATCGTTAAGGAAGTTTCGCGCTGAAGCACCATATGGCTGGATACCAACTGTGGTAAGGTAACCTTGCCAGAAACCGAAAAACTGAAAACCAGTAGCCAGGTGAAGCAGCATAAAATTAATTTTGTTCTCATAATGTTAGGTTAGACAAAGTTTTCTGTCTGATCTCTTAAGCCCATTTTCAGCATTTCTATTTACATATGATAAACATGCAGGATGTTATCTATCATGATGCAAATACATTTTATCAATTCAAAATTATCCAACAGTACTGATCTTTTCCTGATCGTTTGAATATAATGCTGCGATTAATGTTCAATTACTCCAGTTCTCTTTACTTCGTTTTCCCCTTAATGTGTTCCAGGATTTACCATCAGGCAGGATTATCTTGTTTACGGTGCAGATTTAAATATTCTGAAGGTTGCATTCCGAATTTTAACTTAAATGATTTGGCAAAATAATTGGGTGTTGCAAAGCCTACCAGATAGGCAATCTGAGAAATGTTCAAATCACTTTTAACTAATAAGGCAGCTGCTTTATCAAGTTTAACCGAACGTATATATTCAACAGGCGAAAGGCCGGTTAGTTCAAGAACTTTATGATAAAGCGAGCCCCGGCTCATCCCTACATTTTTACTTAAATCCTCAACAGACAATTGTGAATTATTGATATTATCTTCAATATACTTCAGAATATTCTTGAGTAACTTATCACCGTGGGATTCAACTAAAATTTCTGCTGTCTCCATTTTGATCTGTTTGGTATAAGTGTTTTTCAGGGTCCGGTTGAGAACTAAAAGGTTTTTGATTTTAACATTGAGGATATCGATATTAAAGGGCTTGGTGAGGTAGTCATTAGCCCCGATTTCGAGCCCGGTTAATTGTTCCTGTTCGCCGGTGAGCGCGGTTAATAGAATAACCGGAATATGTTTTGTCCTTTTATCTTCTTTTATTTTTTTGCACAGTTCAATCCCCGTCATATTTGGCATACTAATATCGCTAACGATGAGTTCAGGGTGGTTTGCCAATGTTTTTTGCCAGCCCTCTTTACCGTCAGCCGCTTCCACAATACGGTAATTGGACTTCAAATTATCCCGAAGGTATTCCCTGAGGTCCTGATTATCTTCTACCAGAAGAATGGTATGGATTTCTGCATCTGTTTCGCTCAGTGCTTTATCAGAAGTTTCCTCCTGAAGTTCAAATGGTATTTCCGGACTGGAAAAATCCAGATTAAGCTTTTCGATATGGTCTAGCAGCGGCAAAGGCAGAGCGATTTTGAAATGTGTACCTTTTCCAACTTCGCTTTGCAAATCAATAGTTCCTCCCTGGATTTTGACAAATTCTTTAATGATGGAGAGCCCAATCCCACTTCCCTGGTTGAGAATGGAAACTTCGGTATCGGCCTGAAAAAACCTTTCAAATACTTTCTGCTGTTCTTCCTCGCTAATTCCAATTCCGGTATCGCTAACGGTAATTAAAACAGCTTCTCCCAGTTCATTGTGCTGATTTTTTTTCAAATCAACGGTAATAGTACCGCCTGATGGTGTAAATTTAAAGGCATTGGAAAGCAGGTTAAATAAAACACGTTCCAGTTTGTCGTGGTCAAATTCAGTTGGATAGCTATCAAACTGGGTTTGAAAAGAAAGGCTTATAGATTTACGTTCGCTTAAATCGTTGAAAGATTCTATTACATCAGCGATAAAGGAAACCAGCTCACCTTTCTTATTATTTATCTTGAGTTCATTTTCTTCAATTTTACGAAAATCAAGGATTTGATTCACCAGGTTGAGCAAGCGACGGGCATTTCGCTTCACTATTTTAAGAGAAGCGTTTTTAGCATCTCCCTCCTCTTCAGAAATGAGCTTCTCCACCGGCCCCATGATCAGTGATAGCGGCGTACGAAACTCATGGCTGAGGTTGGTGAGAAATTTAATCTTTAACGAATCCAGTTCATGCAGCCGCTCTGCCTCTTTTCTATCCTGCAAAATCTGCTGCTCAATTTTTGTTTTCTCCTGAACCAGTGCAAACTTTCTCTCCAGGTTTTTGATACCCTGGTGACGAATGTAAAGCAAAGTACCGGCAATAACGAGCAGGTAAAGAGCATAAGCATATATGGTTCGCCACCACGGTGGATGAACAATTATTTTTATCGAAGACTCCGTCGTATTCCATACACCGTCATTGTTACTCGCCCGCACATGGAAAATATATTCTCCAGGATCGAGATTGGTATAGGAAACTGTTTTAGTAGTACCCGCATCAATCCATTCTTTATTAAAGCCTTCGAGTTTGTAACTGTAACGGTTTTGTTCTGGTGCAGTATAATTTACACTCACAAAACTCAGTGAAAAATTTTGCTTGTAATCCAGGTCAATTCTTTTTGCAACAGAAATATGTTCGGTTATCGGCCCTTCATCGCTGGCCTCGATGGTACTGTTGGAAATCTTTAACTCGGTAAAAAGAACCGGGGGTACATTTTGAATTTTTCTGAATCCGGCCGGATTGAAGTAATTCATTCCTTCTGCCCCACCAAAGAATATTTCACCGTCTTTACATTTCAGCGCTGCTCCCCTGATAAAGTTATTGTTCTGCACCCCATTGTATACGCCATAGTTGCTAAATTTTCGGGTTTTAGGATCAAACCGGCTGATTCCTTTGTTAGTACTTAACCAGAGATTATGATTGTCATCTTCCACGATGGCGTCGACAACAGCACTTGCCAACCCCTCACGCTCGGCAAAATTTATAAATTTACCTGATTTTTGATCCAGTAAATTCAAGCCACCACCTGCAGTTCCGATCCAGATTCGCCCTTTCGAATCTTCAAGAAAAGCCTGCGCAATATCACCATGAAGGCCTGAATTTAGCTCGTCATAGTGTTTAATAATGGTTTTATCCGCATTAATCATGGCCACGCCTGAACCATGAGAACCTATCCATACGTTTGCAAACCGGTCTTCTTTAATAAAACGTATATAATTATTAAGCGGAAGTTTGCGGTCTATGGGTGACTTAACTTTGTTTGTGTATCTCAAAACGACCTTATGATCAGCATCCATAACATTGATCCCACCACCATTGGTACCCACCCATATCAACCCACTTTTATCCTGGTTGATGCAAAACACATCGTCTGAATTAAGACCAGAATCTTTATTTGTTTTCCTGATAGAGGTCGCTTTGGTTAACGTTGAATCCAGAACAATCAGGCCATAGCTAAAGGTACCCACATAAAGTTTCTTAGCTGAACTGACAAACAAAGACATGAGGGGTACCGGTGATTGCAGACCAAGTTTCTTCAGGTCTACTTTGTGGAACAGGGCCGTATTTCTGTTGAAGATACTCAAGCCACCACCTTCGGTAGCTACATATATATTGTTGTTATTTTTAGTTGCAAATGAAGTTACCACGGGGGCATCTAAACCATATACATCGAAAACATTGCTTCGGATCAGGTTGAAAAGGTTGAGGTTACTATCAAACTTATTAATCCCCTCCCGGTATAAGCCCAGCCAGTATATTCCTTGCTTATCTATATACACATATTTTACACTGGTTCCGCGGAGACTGTAAGAGTTGCGTGGATTTGGCCGGTATACCGTTACTTTTTTGGTACGGAGATCAAAAACGTTAAGTCCATCTTCGGTGCCGAGCCATAACTGACCATTTTTTGATAAGGCTATACTTTGAACAACATTGCTGCTCAGCGAGTTGGGATCCCCCGGAATATGCTTGTAATTCACAAACCCCATACCATCCGGTTTAAGCATACTCAGGCCAGAGGTAGTGCCGATCCAGATATTTCCACTATCATCTTCAGCTAAAGACTTCACCATTGTTCCTGCCAGGTGCACGGGTTTATCGGCTGCAGATCCTATTCTGGTAAAAGAAGAGTTTTTTCGGTTAAAAAGGAATAATCCGTCCTCCGTTCCCACCCACATCCTGTGCTTGCTGTCTTCCATCAGGATGTTGATCATTACTGGCGGAAGTTTCCCAAACTGGGCGGCGGCTGTTGGAAACTTGGAAACCTTTTTAGTGTCCGGATCAAAAACATCGAGCCCCGTAAAGGTAGCCACCCATATTTTACCTAAATAATCACTGGTGATATACCTGATCAGGCTGTGACTGAATCCTGTTGGGGTATTTGAAGCAGGATAGTTGATGAAAGCGTTTTTCCTTCTGTCAAAAAGCGCAAGCGAACCTCCACTCGTACCAATCCAAAGATTTCCCCGCCGGTCTTCATGAATTGATTTAACCTCGTTTGCCTGAATACTCGAAGAATCGTTTGCCTGGTGTTTATAGGTTGTAAAGTTAGTGCCATCAAATTTATTTAATCCGTCTTCGGTACCAAACCACATCAAGCCATATTTGTCTTTAAAAATTACGGTTACATTATTAGAAGATAAGCCGTTTTTAGAGGTGAGCGAGGTGAAACGCAATTCAGGCTGCTGCGTTTTAGGCTGTGCAATGGCATTTACAGCGCTAAAAAGCACGTATATAAATAAAACTAATGATTGATATGCAGACCCTTTGGGCATAATTAGTATTTTGCTGTATTAATAAAATTTTAACTTCAAAGGCACTGAATGCCTGCAAAATGAGCTAAAATCTGATGAAGAGTCAAAATTATTTGGATACATGATCTATTTGGTTTAGTGGCGGTAAGATAAAAAAACTAATTTAGTTCATCGCAACATAATAGCTTGAATGGTACATTTTCTTCATTATTTATTTATATAAAACTGATTATTCACTAAAAATTAACCACACCCCGATAAGCTTTTTTTCTTTGCAGGTTTTGATCAAAGAGCAGCGGGTAGTTTTTCCTTCCGGGTACCGGATATTGATCGAGCCATGTAGAGCGATCTGAAAGATTCCAGAAAGTTACACTGCTGATATTCTTTTTAAATTCCCTGAAAATAGAAAAAAGCCTGGCGTATCTGTCACTTTGCTTTTTTTCCAGCACTGCGGTCAGGCTGTCGGGCTCACCGGGTTTCTTTGCTCTTAAATTTTTCTCCCATTTATAGATAGATAGATCCATTTCTGTGATCTGAATCTGCAAGCCAAGAGAAGCATATAATTTTAAAGATTCCCTTAATTCGGTGTCACTGGGCTCAAAAACAGACCAATGTCCCTGCAAGCCTACTCCATGAACAGGCACCTTAGCATCAACCAGTTTTTTAAGCATTTTATAGATTTTTGCTCTTTTTGCAGGTCGTTCCGAGTTATAGTCATTATAAAAAAGCAATGCATCAGGATCAGCCTGATGTGCATATTCGAAGGCCTTGGCAATAAACTCCTCTCCACAGATCTCCTTCCATAAAGAAGGTCTCAAATATTGATCATCTTCATCACCAATAACTTCATTAACCACATCCCAGGCATATACCTTTCCCTTGTACCTTCCCACAACGGTTGTGATATGGTCTTTAAGCCGTTTAAGCAACAGCTCTTTATCAACCCCTCCTCCCGAACTGTTCTTAAAAATCCAGGCCGGTACCTGCTCATGCCAGCACAAGGTATGCCCCCTTATTTTAATCCGGTTGTTAAGTGCAAAATTAACCAGTGCATCGGCCTCGGTCCAATTATAAACATCCTCACGAGGATGAATGGGTTGCATTTTCATCGCGTTCTCGGGCGTTATGCTATTAAATTCCTTTAAAAGTAATGTGCCCTGCTCTTCTTTTATGGTTTGGGCCGAAACCGCAACCCCAATGTTGAAGTAAGACTGATAATAATCTTTTAAGCCGGGGTTATTTTTTTTAGCCCTGGTATAACTGCCACAGCTGGAAAAAGCTGCGAAAAGAGTAACAGTAAAGATGGCAATGAGAAATTTAGTTGTACGCATTATATTTGGTTAAATGGCAATTCGATTTCATTCTATGATCAATGCAGAAAAAAATCCAGTAAATTTAGACCTAAGTACGTAGATCAACAGTCATATTTGTCATGAACATAAGAACAGATGTTTAAAAAGGCACAAAATAAGCCGGGTTGATCACGAGATAAGCACCAGCCAATCATGTCATAAATTCATTACATGACATTTGTTTCATAAAATTGACGATAAGAAGCCTGGTCAGCCTAAAAAACATACGATTTTGCAAACTTTTAGCATTACCCTGATCAAATATGAGAAAACCAAATATCATCCCCTACCTGGCCGTCTTACTCTTGGCTACCGGAGTAGTTTTTAGCGCATATAAAAGCCAGGAAGTTAATGCCAAAGGACTGAAAGACTACTACCAAAAATATTTCCCCATAGGAGTAGCTATTACGCCATGGGATCTTAGTGGAAATAACCGGAATTTGATTCTTAACCAGTTCAACAGCATCACAGCTGAAAATGCAATGAAAATGGGCCCTATTCATCCCATGGAAAATACCTACAACTGGAAAATGGCAGATTCTATAGCCGCTTTTGCCAGGATTAATGGTTTAAAGCTACGTGGCCATTGCCTGGTATGGCACAAGCAAACGCCAAACTGGTTGTTTAAAGGCGAAGACGGAAATATGGTTTCGAAAGAAATTTTATTAAAAAGAATCCAGGAGCACATCAATACAGTGGTAAACAGGTATAAGAAAGACATTTACGCCTGGGACGTCGTAAATGAAGTGATTGCAGACGATTCTGCTTATTTCAGGAAATCGCCGCTTTACCAGATCGCAGGTGAGGATTTTGTAGAAATGGCGTTCAGGTATGCCCACCAGGCCGACCCAAAGGCCCAACTGTTTTACAACGATTACAATACAGAACAGCCATTAAAACGTGATAAAATTTACAGAATGCTTAAGGGGCTGTTGGCTAAGGGCGTTCCAATACATGGCGTTGGCCTCCAGGGGCACTGGTCGATAAACAACCCTAGCCGTTCTGAACTGGAAAAATCCATTGCACTATTTTCGTCGCTTGGACTTAAAGTTCAAATCACCGAGCTTGATGTATCGGTTTATAGCGGCAACCAGGGCGGACGGTTAATCAAGGGCAATGCAAGCAGCGAAGTTGAACCATTTACTCCGGAAATGGAAGAAAAGCAACTCAGCCAATATAAAATGATTTTTGAAGTGCTGCGCAAATACAAAGCCAACATTACGGGGGTCACCTTCTGGAATTTATCAGACAGGTACAGCTGGCTGGACAATCGCGGACCTAAGAACTATCCGCTGTTGTTCGATAAAAATCTAATGCCTAAAAAAGCATTTTTCGAGGTGATAAAATTCTAATGAATAGGTTTACCTTACATTGTCAGGACAGGTACTCATTAAATCACGTTTTAAAATTAGTGCGGAACCCGACAAAAGCTTTTAGAGCCTGTTTAAATTTTTATAACAAATATAAATGGCCTTTTGCTTTCACACTGAGGATTAAATAATTGTTTAAAATCAATATGAATGACGTAAAATTGTTTTCTCTTGGCCTACGGCGCAGTCTTGCCTCGGCTCACCGCCGCCGAAAGGCTCTTTCTTTTTGGCATCAAAAAGACCAGCGGAGCTAGCTTGAGCACAGTTGAAAAAATAAAGGCATGTGAAAAAACAAAAAATGCCGGCTGAAAATTTTTCTTTTGAAGGCAGTTCTGCAGCCAGAACAGTGCAGCCCGAAAAATTTGTTAGGCCGGATTTAAGTAGAACGTGGATACCGTGCTATGGCCTAGCCGGATGGAAATACGAAAGCAGTTAAATGCTGACTGATAATAACTTAAAAAACAACATCAATGGTAGCGTAGTCGATTGCTTTATTAATGCGTTGAAATGGTCTTCGACTACGCTCAGACTGACATACGAAATAAATTTTATTTAATTTTAAACAGGCTTTTAGTCTATTCACAATAACATTAACCAAATAAACCGATCAATCATTGGAATCTTCCTTATCTGCAAAGCAACCAGATGTAAAGGAAATTTTATCAATGAATTTTTAGCAGCCCAATTATGAGAAAACACAACTACTTTAAAAAATTACTTCTTGTAATCCTTTTCTGCAATTTATGCAGTTTGGTGAAAGCCCAGGAATACCCTTTTCAGGACTACAAACTTCCATTTGAAAAAAGGGTAGATGATTTGGTTTCAAGGCTTAGCCTGGATGAAAAGGTGATGCAAATGCTTAATGCTGCACCGGCGATTCCCCGCTTTAAGATTCCTGCGTACGATTGGTGGAATGAAACGTTACACGGAGTAGCGAGAACACCTTTTAAAGTAACCGTTTATCCTCAGGCAATAGCCATGGCTGCAACCTTCGATCCTTCGGCGCTTTATAAAATGGCCGACTATTCGGCTTTAGAAGGAAGGGCTATTTACAATAAGGCACTAGAACAGGGCAGAACAAATGAGCGCTATCTAGGCTTAACCTACTGGACGCCAAACATCAATATCTTTCGCGATCCGCGCTGGGGAAGAGGTCAGGAAACCTACGGTGAAGATCCTTACCTGACAGGTACCCTTGGAGATGCTTTTGTAAGGGGTTTGCAAGGTGATGACCCAAAATACCTTAAGGCAGCCGCCTGTGCCAAACATTATGCGGTACATAGTGGTCCTGAACCGCTTCGACATGTGTTTAATACTACAGTAAGCGATTTTGATCTCTGGGATACCTATTTACCGGCATTTGAAAAACTGGTTACACAATCAAAAGTTGCAGGTGTAATGTGCGCTTATAATGCTTTTCAAGGACAGCCTTGCTGCGCTAATGATCTTTTAATGACTGATATTCTGCGCAGGAAATGGAACTTTAAGGGCTATGTAACCTCCGACTGTTGGGCCATAGATGACTTTTACAAAAACCACAAAACACATCCAAATGCGGCATCAGCTGCTGCAGATGCCGTTTTTCATGGAACTGACCTGGATTGCGGTACAGAAGCTTATAAGGCTTTGATCACCGCAGTGAAAACGGGAATAATTAAAGAAAAAGACATCGACGTTTCTGTGAAAAGATTGTTCATGATCCGTTTCAGGCTGGGTATGTTCGATCCCTCTTCGATGGTTAAATACGCCAATACCCCGAGCAGTGTGCTGGAAAATAGCGAGCATAAGGCACATGCACTTAAAATGGCACGTGAATCGATGGTATTGCTCAGAAATGAATCACATACACTGCCTTTAAAAAAGAATCTCAAAAAAATCGTTGTACTGGGTCCTAATGCAGATAACTCAATCTCCGTACTGGGAAATTATAATGGAACTCCTTCCAAAATCACCACTGTTTTACAGGGCATTCAGGATAAAGTTGGTAAGCAGACCGAGGTTGTTTACCAGCAGGCTGTTTCTTTCACCAATGATACGCTGTTAAGTTACCTGGATTTAAATAGCCAATACAAAACTGACGGTGTTCAGGGCTTTAAATCAGAATATTTTAGCAACATTTCATTGGAAGGCAAACCGGTGTTAACCAGGACTGAGCCAAAACTTGAAAACAGCTGGCAGGAAGGCGAAAAAATTGCAGATAAATTAACCGCTAATAATTTTTCTGCCAGATACAGCACTGTATTCAAACCTACAAGCACTGGCTCCATCACCTTCGAATTGAATGCTGATGATGGATACCGTTTTATCATTAACGGCAAAAATGTAATTGACGCCTGGTCGAGGAACCGTTGGGGCGCTAAAACGTATAAATTAGAAACATCAAAAGATTCGGTTTACAATCTGGTTATAGAATACTGGCAGGGCGAGGGAAGTGCTAACGTCCGTTTAAGGGCGGGTACCTATGTCAGAACTGATTTCAAAGCGCTTGTTAAAACCCACGCAGATGCTGACGCCTTCGTATTTGTCGGCGGGATTTCTCCGCAGCTGGAAGGCGAGGAAATGAGAGTAGATTATCCGGGATTCAGCGGTGGGGACAGAACTTCAATTATGTTGCCTGCAGCTCAGACCGCATTAATGAAATCACTAAAAGAAAGTGGAAAACCAGTCGTTTTTGTAATGATGACCGGTAGCGCCATTGCGATACCATGGGAAGCTGAAAACATTCCCGCTATTCTGAATGCATGGTATGGCGGACAGGCAACTGGCGAAGCCGTGGCTGATATTCTTTTTGGAGACTACAGCCCTTCAGGAAGATTGCCTGTAACTTTTTATGCGAGCGATAAGGACCTTGGGGATTTCAGCGATTATAGCATGAAAAACAGGACATACCGGTATTTTAAAGGCAAACCGCTTTATGGATTCGGTTATGGGCTTAGCTATTCTTCATTTTTATATGAAAAATTTGTTGCTCCTGCGGCACTAAAAGCAGGCAAAGGCACAGAGGTGTCGGTTATGGTGAGCAATAAAGGAAAGTTTAGGAGTGATGAGGTGGTTCAGTTGTATCAACTCAACAACCAAAAATCTATCAAATCAGCAGCAAAGGCCCTGAAAGGATTTAAACGCATTAGCCTTGAACCGGGAGAAAGTAAACTGGTTAAATTCAGCTTAAAAGCAAATGACCTGTCTTATATCGGTCAGGATGGCTCAAGACAATTTTACAAAGGCAGTATTACATTAGCTGTTGGCGGCAGTCAGCCCGATGAGTTATCTCCAAAAAGCGGAAATATTATGAAAAAAGTTATCCGGGTAAACTAAACTTAAGTACCGCAATAAAATAATCGACAACACCTTAGAAACAACTTTAATGAAAGAACTAAACCAAAAATACTTTAAACTCGCACTCCTGTTTTGTTTGTTGTTCACGTTGGCAAAAAATTCCTTTGCCGATGATCATATTGCCAGCCACCGGCACCTGGCAGATCCCGCTACACTGGTCTATAATGGAAGAGTTTACTTATACGCATCCAACGATGATGACAATTCGGATGATAAAGATAGTGGCTATAAAATGAAATCGATTGTTTGTATTTCAAGCAGTGATATGAAAAACTGGACGGATCACGGTGTAGTGTTTGAGGCGCCAAGAGATGTAACCTGGGCCAATAGAACCTGGGCACCCTCAGTTATCGCCAGAAATGGTAAAATTTATCTTTATTTTGGTAATGGCGGATCAGGGATTGGTGTAGCCACAGCTTCCTCTCCAACTGGTCCATTCAAAGATGCATTGGGCAAAAAGTTAATTGATAATGAAACCCCTGGTGTACAGCCTGCAAAAAATATGTGGTTGTTTGATCCAATGGCCTTTTTAGATGATGATGGACAGGCCTATTTATATTTTGGAGGCAATGGTGAAGATAATATGCGGGTAATAAAGCTAAATAATGATATGATTAGCGTAAATGGTCAGGCAACTTCTTTTCATGTACCTGCCTTTTTTGAAGCTTCATGGATGCATAAACGTAATGGAAATTATTATTTCTCCTATTCCTCAAACCCGAAAGCCGAAATGAGGATTGATTATATGATGAGTAAAAGTCCAACGACCGGATTCACTTATAAAGGTGTTATCGGCGCACAACCACCCAAAAACAATAACAATAATCACCACGGCATATTTGAATTTAAAGGAAAGTGGTACCATGCCTATCATAACAGGGTTGTCGCTATTAAAAAAGGCATTCCTCCGGTTTACAAACGAAACCTGGCCATAGAAGAATTGAATTATAATGCTGATGGAACAATTGCCCAGGTGGTTTATACTGAAAACGGCGTAACACAAATTGGCGCAGTAAATCCTTATGAGCGCAATCAGGCTGAAATGTTGCAGGATCAAAACGGAGTTACCACTAAAAACAATGACGACGGCGGGATGCTGGTTACCGGATTAAAGAATAATGCCTGGATTAAAATTCAGGGTGTCGACTTTGGAAAAAAGGGACCTAAATCCTTTAGTGCCAGATTGAGCGGACTTTCTTCAGGCTCAAGTCTGGAAGTGCGCATTGGAAGTATAACAGGAAAGCAAATCGCAAAAATGGTATCTTCGAAAAAAGACGAAAGTGGCTTACAAACTTTATCGGTGAAAACCGGGGAGGTAAAAGGCAAAATTGATATTTATCTTTTGGTAACCAGCTCAAACCCATCTGCGTTTTTAGATATAGACTGGTGGAGTTTTCAGCAACGATAAACTAACAGAATAATGAATTTGGAATGGTGATGCTGTGCCTTAAAGGTTTTATCAGCATAAACTTTGCATTATCAAAACAGGAAAATGAAAGCACATATAAATAAATTGATTATCATCGCATTGTTGGTATTAGGTGGTTCAACGCTATTGAAAGCAGAGGATGGCCAGGCCCTGTGGCTGAGAGGCAATTCCAATATTAAAGTCACCGTTTCCGGCCCTGGTCACTCGCCTGTGGTAGATGTCGCCATAGCTGAGCTTAAAAGAGGCTGGCGCGGAAAACCGGATATGGTTCTAAACCTCAGGATTAGCGACAATCCGGCAATTAAAGGTGATGGATTTCAGCTGGAAGAATCTGCAATAAGTGCCAGGACAGAACTGGGTTTATTGTACGGCGCTTACGAGCTGCTCAGAAGTCAATATCTTGGCGTTACTAACCGAAGGTTCGTTTCAAACCCTTCCTACTCCAGAAGAATCCTGAACCATTGGGATAACCTTGACGGCAGCATCGAAAGAGGTTATGCTGGTCGTTCAATATTCTGGGGAGAAAAAGAAAATGGATTGAGTATTACAGAACAGGATAAAGAAAAATGGACAGCTTACGCAAGGGCAAATGCATCTATCGGCATTAATGGTTCGGTTTTAAACAATGTCAATGCTTCTGCCAAAATCCTCTCTAAACCTTATTTAGAGAAAGTACGTGCGATTGCTGAGCGTTTACGCCCTTACGGGATAAAAACTTATTTATCAGTCAATTTTTCTTCGCCTGTGCTTATAGGCAAATTAAAAAAAGCAGATCCGTTAGATCCTCAGGTTCAACAATGGTGGAAAGATAAAGTAAAGGAAATTTACGCCCTCATACCTGATTTTGGAGGATTTCTGGTGAAGGCAAACAGTGAAGGACAACCAGGACCACAGGATTATGGCAGAACCCATGTAGATGGTGCCAATATGATGGCAGATGCGCTGGAACCCTTCGGAGGGATTGTGATGTGGCGTGCCTTTGTTTACAATCCATCTCCCGAGGACAGAACCAAACAAGCTTATAAAGAATTTTTACCGCTGGATGGAGCGTTCAGGAAGAATGTAATTTTACAGGTAAAAAATGGCCCACTCGATTTCCAGCCAAGGGAACCTTTCAGTCCCTTATTTGGAGGAATGACAAAAACGCCCGTTATGCCTGAATTTCAAATTACCCAAGAGTACCTGGGTGGCTCGAAGCAACTTGTTTTCCTTTCTACATTATGGGAAGAGTGTTTAAATAGTGATACCTATCAATATGGGAAGGGCAGCACTGTTGCCGCCTGCACCGATGGCTCACTAAGCAAAACTGATTTTACCGCCATTGCTGGAGTGGCTAACATTGGTAATGATGTAAACTGGACCGGACACACCTTTGCGCAAGCCAACTGGTACGCATTTGGGAGACTGGCATGGAATAATAAACTTGAAAGCAAAGTAATTGCTGCAGAATGGATTAAACAAACCTTTCTTGATTCAAAAGAAAAAAAGACCGACGCTAAATTTGCTAAAACTGTTCAGGGGATGATGATGGAAAGCAGAGATGCAGCCGTTGATTATATGATGCCACTGGGTTTACACCATATTTTTGCGGAAGGTCACCATTACGGACCCGCGCCATGGTTTTCTAATGATAAAATCCGTGCGGACTGGACTTCAGTATATTACCATAAAGCGGACGAGCAGGGAATTGGTTTTGACAGAACCCGTAACGGAAGTGATGCGGTTGACCAATACCATGAGCCATTGAGTTCAACCTTTAATAACCTCTCCAGCTGCCCGGAAATGTATCTGCTCTGGTTTCACCACGTGCCATGGTCTTACCGATTAAAAAGTGGAAATGATTTATGGACTGAGCTCTGTATTCGTTATGACCGGGGTGTTAATAAGGTAAGGTCTTTTCAAAAAGACTGGGATAGAATGGACGGTGCAATAGACAAGGAACGGTTTCAGGAAGTACAGTCGAAACTTAGAACCCAGTCGAGAGATGCACAAATATGGAAAGATGCCTGTCTGCTGTACTTTCAGCAGTTTAGTAAAAGGGAGATTCCATTTGACATTGAGCGCCCTGTACATGATCTTCAATCGCTGAAGGAATTAACTAAAAGCAGGGATTACAATTAGAGAATATAGCGTCTGTACTATAATAAAGAATGTTATCCTGAGGGATAATTTATTTTATAAAAATCAAGATGAATGGACAGGAGGATTTTTAACGAACTGTAGACTGTGAGGAATCGTCATTGCGAGAAGGCTTTTCAGCCGACGAAGCAATCTTACAACGATCGCTACTAGCGTGTGCTTTAAGATTGCTTCGTGCCTCGCAATGACGATTTTTCTATTGGAGTCTGTCAAAACACTTCCTCATATCTCATCACATGCTTAAGGGTTCGATTAATCTTCAAAAACCAGTACAAAGCCATCGTTCCCTTTTAAGCTTAAACTCAATTTCCCATCGTGACCTACTGTTATTTCCTTAGATTTTAAATTAACCTCATCAGATCCTTCTGAAAAAATCAAATTCGCTTTTTTATTCGCCAGGAAAGCTAAATTAAGCGATAAGTCTCTTTGTTTATTTTCGCCATTAATACCAGAAACATACCATTTCTTGCCGCTTCTTCTGGCTACGATATAAAATTGTCCCGGGTAACCGTCAATAAACCGGGTATCATCCCAGTTGCCTGGCAATTCCATAAGGAAGGTTTTAACAAAATCCGGAACATGAGACATACCGGAAGGTGTTTCTGCAAAATGCTGGATGCCGGAAAGGAAAACAACGGAAGTGGCCAGTTCAAAAGCGGACGTAGTTACCCGTTTTACTCCAGGAATTTTATACAATACCATTGGCGTAAAATCCATTGGATCGAATACATTTCGCACCATTGCACTCATCACGGAATGTGAAGGGGCCTTATTTGCTGCATCCTGGCCAAAGGAAATCATTTCATATCCAAATACAGCTTCAGTAGTCATCAAATTAGGATAGGTTCTTTGTAATCCCCTTGGCAGCGTGGCACCGTGAAAATTAACCAGTAATTGGTAACTTGCGGCGTCTTCCAAAATATCCCGATAATAATTGATCATCGACAGTCCATCTCCGGCAAAAAAATCTATTTTCACGCCTTTTATCCCCATTTCTTTTAAACGGGCAAATTCCTGAATCCTGCTTTGATGAGTTAACAGTTTATCTCTGGGCGTAAATTTTACGGTATTCCAGTTTCCTGCAGAATTGTACCAAAGGAGCAGTCCAACATGTTTTTCTTTTGCATATTTGGCAAGCACAGCAATAGAGTCATACCCAATCGTTTCATCCCAGTTAGCATCAATTAAACTGTATTGCCAGTTCATGCTGGCCGCATAATCAACATATTTTTTCTGCACGGGATAGATTGTTGCGGCATCTTTTTCGAGCACCCAACTCCATGCGGCCTTTCCGGGCTGAATAAATGCTTTATCCATTGCTATAGCTGGCTGGGCAAGATCAGTTCCCAGGGTTGATTCAGAAATAGTCTTTAAATCGCCAATGGCCATAATTCTCCAGGGCGTTTTCCAGGGTAAAGCCGATTCAGGCAGTATAGCGGCCCCAGGAATACCTTCGGCTGGCTGAGGGAAATTAACCAAATACTCATTATTAACCGATTTTTGAGCAAGGGAAGTTCCGCAGTAGCCCCGTCCCAGATCTGCTTCGGTGAGGAGCATCCAAACCTGACCTGATTTAAATAAAGCCGGATACACCCAGCCATTTGAACTGCTTGATGGCGTTCCCACCGGTATATCCATATTATAATGGGCCTCATAAGATGGATTAGTGTGTTCAAACCCCGTTTGCGCATCGGCTTTAGGTTGCATCCAGGCCCTTGTTCCGGTTAAAAACCGGAAACTGGTCGACTCTTTTGTTATTCGTTTTAAGTCTTTGTTCTGTTCTGGAAACTCGTACCTGAATGCTATCCCATCATTAGAAATATTGAAAATAATGTTCATCCGGCTCCCTTTGCTGGTTCGAAATTCAAAAGTTGTCTGGGTGGCTTTATAAATGATGGAACTTTTTTTCGCATTTACCATTGTATAGTCCTGGCTCACCATCCTTGGTTTTGAAATTTTGATTAAAGTAAGCTCCTTTGAAAAATCGTCATCTTCCCGGATAAGGCCCAGCTTTGAATCAGCGAGTACCTGCTCACCATTGTAAGAAACTGTATAGCTTAATTTTTTCGGACTACACACCAGCTCCAGTTTCTTATCAGGACTAAATATACGCTGTTGGTCTGTTTGTGCCACAGATGCCTTCGCACCTATGACCAGGCCAATTAGCCCAATTAATATTTTCGTTATTTTCATATTGAAGTATGTTCTGTTTGAGGAGTGGTTATTTATTACCGGCATTCTTAAGCAGGCGTATATAATAAATTGCACTTGATGTATTTCCCTGCGAAGTCTGAATCCGAAGCCTGATATTTTTCTTTCCTGAAAGCAACTCACGAGGTATTGCATATTCCTCAGTCTTGAATTCAGAAGTATTCCATTTTTCTGAATTATCTACGGTCAGCAGTTTTTTATCGTCAATGTAAATATCAAAAACTTTCTTTCCCCATTCGGCGCCCCAATACTTAAGCGAAATTTTAAGATCGGTTTCTCCTGTGGTTTCAAGCAGATAGCTAAAATATCCACCATTATTGGCTGAACGCCAGAACTGGTCAGAAAAAGTTCCGGTTTGGGAAGCGCTTTGGAGCAACTGGTGATCCACCTCTGGCTGTTGTTCTCCTGGCGCTACAAAATCTACCGTTCTTTTTTCAAGTAAAAGTTTTACTTTTTCCAAAGTCTGCAGGGAATCCAGATAGTTCTTGTACTGGCCCTGGCTCAGTGTCATCCAGTACATCATATACCGGGAATCGTGGATTTTATAAAATGGCTCAAGTTCTAACTTAGCGGGATTAATGATTTTGAGGTTTGCAAAGCTGAATTCCATTGGCTTTCCTTTCTCAGGTACTACGCTGGAGATCACCTGTTCAGCGCCGTTTGCGATCAATATCGGTGCCTGATCAACAGGCAGTTTTTCGCCACTTGCAATATGTCCCCAGCGGCTCTGATCGGCTACAAGTCCTTTCAGATCCTGCGTTCCGGTTTTCGCAGCAAGCAATATCGGCCCATGGAGTATTGCACTATAAATCGGCAGGTTTGGCAATTGCTCCAGGCTGGTATGCATAGGCAATTCAATCTCCACTATATCTCCTTTCTTCCAGCTTCTTTTTATTCCAACATAAGATGAGGCATCTGCATCGCTTTTTACTTCTTTATTATTGACCCGTATTTTTAGCTCCCCTGGTTTTACCCATGCAGGATATCTTACCATAAGGGTAAAGTCTGCACTCCCCTTTTCAATCTCGATTCTGGTTTTTTCAGCATCAGGAAAAGAAGTTTTTTGTACAAGTTTAATACCTTTTTTCTGCCAGTCAAGCTGCGAGGCTATAAATAAGTTTAGAAAAAGCGAATCTTTGCTGTGGGTATAAATTACCTGCCCAAGCTTACCATAATTCTCCATTCCGCTCCCTACGCAACACCACATCGCTTTGTTTGGGGCAGAATATACCCGATAGTGCCTTGGGCGTGCCGGTGTAAAATAAACATAACCACCGTGAACGGGATGTTGGGCAGACAAAATGTGGTTAAATAACGCTTTTTCATAAAAGTCCATATATTTCCCAAACGGCTGATCACGGAAAAGTCCTTCAGAAAGCTTTAACATATTGTAGGTATTACAGCTTTCCGGCCCTTCTACATCATTGATAAAATCAGGCGCAGAAGCCGGACTTGGAAAAAACTCTCTCCTGCTGTTTCCTCCTAAAGCAAGTGTGCGGTTATGAGAAACGGTTTCCCAAAAAAAGAGACCGGCCTGCCTGTAATTATCTGCATGACTTAATTCGCCTATACGCTGAAAACCGATCGCTTTGGGCACCTGGGTATTTGCATGTTTATTGTTCAGGTTATCTTCCCTGTGCGACATTGGCTCAAGTAACTGATGATGAGAAAAACGCATAGCAGCATTCAAATACTTTTTATTTCCGGTAATCTGGTAAGCATCTGCAAGAACCTCATTCATCCCACCTTGTTCGGTACCTAGCATGCTTTGCATTTGCTTGTCAGATAATTTAGATGTGATCTCAAGACTCCAGTCACAGAAACCTATAAACATTTTTTTAGCATCCTCATTAGCTGAATACAGCCAGGCGTCGCGCAGGCCAGCAAACATTTTATGAACGTTATACCAGGGAACCCAGGCTTTACCGAATGCTTTAAAATCACCTGTTTTGAAAGTTGACCAAATTTCAGCACTGTTAGGCACGCCTCCAACATATCCAATCGCCCAACCGGGATGATTTACGGCATTTGCAAGCTGACAAGCTTTGAGCTCTTTAATCATATAATCCAATCTTTTTTTACACTCCCCATCACCTGTTGCAGCATAAGTTGTTGAAAGTGCAGAAAGGTAATGACCTCCTACATGGCCATCCAAACCATCCCAGTTTTCATAGGAACTTTTTTTAGGTTTCAGACCAGCCTGCTTCAGGTAAGGCGCCAACAATCTGTCGACATCATATTCGAGCAGTGTTTTTAAATTCAGGTCCTGGGCATGTTTAAAGGGTCCATCTAAAAGACGAACTGACTGAAGCGGGAATTCATTGGTATATAATCGATCCTGGCCATTTGCATTGGCAGTCCAGCTGATCATAAAACCCAAAAGATAAAAAATATGCTTTCTCGTTACGGCGCTCAGTTTTGGTTTACGAATCATAAATTGTGTTATAATCATTTTATTTTTTATACAGGGTGTAGGCTTTTCCTACACCTGTTTTAATATCATATAATTGAGTTTCAGGCAAATCAACAGATCCTCCAGGTGCCAGTTTGGAAACTATCGGTTTTGGCGTTTTGGTCATGAAGAAAAAAGGATTTTGATTCTCACCCATTGCATTTTTGGCTTCAAGTTTGGATAAATTTAATTCATTAGGCACCCTGATCCGTAAATTTCCGCCCAGGTTCGATTTAATCACCAGTTTAGTGATCATGCCATTTACCCATTCCAGTTTAACAATCTCAAATCCTCCCTTTGCCCGTAAACCACTAACATGTCCATTTGATTTCCAGACATCGGGCAGTGCAGGCAGAAGTTGAATGGCGCCATTATCTGATTGCATAAGCATCTCTGCTATACCGGAAGTGCATCCAAAATTGCCGTCAATCTGAAAAGGCGGATGCGCATCAAAAAGATTATTGTAAGTACCGCCACCCGCCTGGTTTCCACCCACGGGCGTTAACTGGTTCTGAATAAGTTTGTACGCATGGTTTCCATCCAAGAGTCTCGCCCACCAGTTCACTTTCCATCCCATGCTCCATCCTGTAGAAACATCGCCACGCTGGATTAGGGTCTTTTTAGCTGCTAAATATAATTCTGGCGTTTGGTATGGCGAAATTTGAGCGGATGGGAATAAGCCATATAAATGAGATACATGCCGGTGGTTATCTTTTGGATCGTCAATATCATCAATCCATTCCTGCAACTGGCCGTATTGCCCAACCTGCATTGGCGGGAGCTGGCTGCGCATTTTTTTCAAGGTATCTGCAAACGCTTTATCTTCACCAAGAATTTCTCCCGCACGGATGACGGTGCTAAAAACATCATATACAATTTGATTACTCATTGTGGTACCTGCATCGAGCGAGGAACCCTGATGTGCTGCAGGGGCATTTTCAGGAGACATATCCGGATTAATGACCAGATAGCCTCTTTTAGGATCTTTAACCAGGAAATCAACATAAAACATTGCCGCTCCTTTTAAGGTTGGATAGGCTAATTTAAGAAATGCCTGATCTCCGCTATAAAGATAATGCTCCCACAGATGCTGACTGGCCCAACCTCCGCCGTGATTCCATGTACCCCAAAATGCGCCGTCTACAGCGCCGGTAGCTCTCCAGATGTCGGTGTTGTGATGTGCCATCCACCCTCTGGCACCGTACATATCATGAGCAGTTTGCTTTCCCGTTTCGCTCAGTTCTTTGACCATTTTCAAAAAAGGCTCATGCAATTCGGCCAGATTTGTTTTCTCCGCGGGCCAGTAGTTCATCTCCGCGTTAATATTGATGGTGTATTTGCTGTCCCAGGCCGGATATAATTTATTATTCCAGATTCCCTGGAGGTTAGCAGGCTGGCCACCAGGCTGAGAGCTCGAAATGAGCAGGTAGCGTCCATATTGAAAATACAGGGCTGCAAATTGAGGGTCGTTAACGGAATTAAAATTCTTAAGCCTGACATCGGTAGGCACATTTTCAAAATCCGCAGCGCCCAGGGATAAATCTACCCGATCAAAATATTTGTGATATTGTAATTGATGGGCTTTTAAAATTGTCTTAAATTTTTTCGGCAATGCACGGTTCAGCATTTCCCTGGCCTTTAACTTTTCATTCCCGCTAATATCTTTGTAATTGATAAAGTTTGTGGCAATAGATAAATAAATAGTTACCGCACTGGCATTTTCGACAACAATTGTACGCTCCGTGCTGGAGATTTTACCGCCAACGTTCTTAAATGCAGCGATCCCATTGAAACGGACAAGCCCTGGCACCCCTTCATGTGCGGTTGAGGTTCCGGTAATTTCAATTTGTCCCGGCACTTGCGTATTGATTTTAGCAGAAGGCTGCAGGGAAGATAATGAAGAGGTAAAGCTTAACGCACCTGGTTTACTCGAGCGAAGCTCTATTGCAATCACACCATCGGCCAGTGAGGCCAGACAACGCCTGGTATAAACCACATCTTTTACCTTATAACTGGTGGTTGTTACCGCATTACTGATATCCAGCTCACGGTAAAAGTCTGTGTAGGCTTCATGGCCGGCAAAATCCAGGTGTAAATCTGCAACGGGTTGAAAAATCTGCCCCTGAGACTTTTTGCTGATAATAACCTTATTGGAGAGCACTTCTGCCTGCTTTTGTTTACCCTGAAAAATAAGTGCTCTAATGCGGGCCAGGGAATCTAAGGCTAAAGGATTATCATTTCTGT
The DNA here is from genome assembly GCF_019317285.1 of Pedobacter sp. D749. NCBI lineage: Bacteria > Pseudomonadati > Bacteroidota > Sphingobacteriia > Sphingobacteriales > Sphingobacteriaceae > Pedobacter > Pedobacter sp. D749. The sequence goes on along the minus strand of NZ_CP079218.1, from coordinate 245,664 downwards.
TGGGGCTACCACTCCACAGGGTATTCTCATTTAACTGAATAATTTCATTAACAACATTTCCGTAAACCATTGCACCAAGCCGCCCGTTACCAACCGGTAATGCGTTCTCCCAAATTTGTCCGGACGGGCTATTATACCATAATTTTAATTTTGGTTTTGGTTTTTGCCGGGCAGCACCTGAGAAAACAACATGGATGAAGAGCAGCAATAGCACAAAGTTTTTCATGGAGAAGAACATCAGGCGTTAAGGGTTGAGACTATAATTTTGGAAAGAAGCCTGATCAACAGGTTTAAATAACAACTGACTAAACAGGTACAGATCATTCTTCCATACTTTAAAATCGTGCACGCCTGGTTCGATATAATAAATATGTGGCACATTTTTATCTGCCAGATACTCATGGGTACGTTGAGAGAAGTTAAGCAATCGATCATTATCACCGCAAGAAATCCAAAGCAATTTAAGCATCGCTTTACCTTTTGCCGGATCTGGTAATAATTCTGCAGGCACCTTGGTATTTGGCGCAGAAGAAAAACCACCAACCCAGGCAAATGTATCTAAATTACCCAATCCAAAATTCAAGGACTGTCCCCCACCCATAGACAAGCCGGCAAGTGCACGGTGATTTCTGTCTTTAAAAACATTATAATTTTTTTCCACGTATGGAATCAGATCCAGAAGCAAGTCCTTTTCAAAGTTTGCAAAGGCCGCAACTTTTTCCGGAGCCATAATATTTCCCGTGGCACGGTCATCTTTCATCGCCCTGCCGTTTGGCATCACAACCAACATGGGTTCCAGCTTGCCCGAAGCATAGAGGTTGTCGAAGATGACCTGAGGTTTCCCACCATTCAGCCATTCCTTTTCATCCCCACCAATGCCATGCAGCAGATATAAAACAGGGTATTTTTTAGTTTTCAGATAACCTGGCGGAAAATAAATGGTGGCTTTTCTGGTTGTTCCGACCGTTTTTGACGCATATTGTATCGTATCTATTTTTCCGTGGGGGATTTCAGCCTGACTAAGGTCAAAACCTTCAGGAGCCACAGGAATCTGCTTTTGCGCGAAAACTGCAGTTTGAATAAAAATCAGTGTTGCTAAGATGGAGATTAATCTTTTCATTTGAATTGGTTAGAGTTGGTTGGCAGGATTAATTGATTAGCCGCCAGAAATTAATTATTACTACAAACTTAAGTGCATGCACCGCATGATGATGGAACCATTGATTATATTGATGGAAAAAATGTTCAAAAATACCATTGGGCGGAACAAATCATCATTTATTTAAAAATCTTTAATGAACTTAGGCTATAGATAATTTAGAAAGAGACCGAACCAGAGCGCATTTCGAAAAATAATTGACCTTAAACTTCACTAAGCTAAGAAAAAATTAAAAGCTATGCAACGTTTTTGGCAATCGATTGCACGGCAGAAACTGCAGGAGAAATATCTTTTCTTTATAAGACCAGGAGCTAAAGAACCAAATATGAAACAGACCATTAAAAAAGAAATGGAAAATATTGCAGATCAACTTAAAAAAGCAAATTAGAAATATGATAGTTTGCGATCAAAAAATACTTCAAAACAATACCGCTCTGCTATGAAAATGATTCAAACAATGCGCTGGTATGGCCCCGATGATATTGTTACCCTAGCCGATATTCTGCAGGCAGGCTGTACAGGAGTGGTAACTGCTTTACATCACATCGCCGTTGGCGAAATCTGGCCGGAGGAAGAAATATTGGCCCGCAAGGCAATTATTGAATCCAGTGGACTAACCTGGGAAGTGGTCGAAAGTCTGCCGGTACATGAGGACATCAAAAAAAGACAGGGCAATTATCAGTTATGGATTGAAAATTATAAAGCCAGCCTGAAAAATCTGGCAAACTGCGGAATCAAAGTAATCACCTACAATTTCATGCCGGTGTTAGACTGGATGCGGACCGATTTAAAATTTAAAACCCACACCGGTGCACTAGCTTTAAGATTTGAGAAAACTGCATTCATTGCTTTTGACCTTTATTTGTTAAACCGCCCCGGAGCAGCCAATGACTATACACCCCAGGAATTGGAAGATGCCAAAAGCTTCTTTATTAAACTTAATCCACAAGAGCAACGCACTTTAATGAGTAACTGCCTGCAGGGCCTTCCGGGAAGCAAAGATCATTTTACTAAAGATCAGGTGCTTACTTTACTGGAAGGATATAAAAACATTTCTTCAGAAATACTGAGTAATAATTTAATCAGTTTTTTGCAGGAAATCACCCCTACGGCCGATCAAAGCGGGCTCCAGTTAGCCATCCATCCGGATGATCCTCCCTACCCGATTTTAGGTTTGCCAAGAATTATGAGTACAGAAGAGCATGCACATAAAATATTAAAAGCTGTGCCTGCGCCTTCCAATGGAATTTGTTTTTGTAGCGGTTCTTTTGGTGCCCGACCAGATAATGACTTAAAGGGAATGATTGAACGGTTGGGAAACAAAATATATTTTCTACACCTGCGAAGCGTTCAACGAGAGGATAATGGCAATTTTTATGAAGCCAATCACCTGGAAGGAAATGCAGATATGAGTGCTTTGGTCACTGCAATCGTAAAACTCATGCACGCAGAGGACAGATCTATCCATATGCGTCCTGATCATGGCCACCAAATGCTTGATGACCTGGATAAAAGCCCCTATCCTGGCTATTCTGCCATAGGAAGATTGAAAGGACTTGCCGAACTAAGGGGACTCGAATTGGGGATCAGCGAAACTTTAAAAACCGAAAACTTACATCATTAATACATGCAGCAATTTTTAGGTTGAGATTAAGTGTAAAAAATCAACAAAAATTTCGAGCATATTTTCTTCAATAGCCAAATATACAATTATGAAAAAAATCCTTTATTTATTCTTGCTCTGCTTTACCTCACAAGCATTTGCACAAATAAAATTTACAAATCCAATTCTTGCCGGTTTTTATCCAGATCCCAGTATCACTAAAGTAGGTACTGACTACTACCTGGTTAATTCTACTTTTTCCTATTTTCCAGGCATCCCTGTTTTTCACAGCAAGGATTTAAAAAACTGGAAACAGATTGGAAATGTAATTGAGCGAAATACGCAGATGACTTTTCTGGGCGATGGAACCTCGCGTGGTTTGTTTGCACCTTCCATTAATTACCATAAAGGAACCTTTTATATGACTTGTACCAATATAGATAAGGGGGGGAATTTTGTGATGACTGCTAAAAATCCTGCAGGTCCATGGAGTGATCCGGTATGGCTTCGCGACGTAAAAGGGATTGATCCATCTTTATTTTTCGATCAAGATAAAGCCTATATCGTTTACAATAGTGATGCCCCGGACAATAAACCACTTTACAGTGGCCACCGTACCATCCGTACCTATGAATTTGACCCTGTAACACTCAAAGTTAGCGGAGAAGAACATTTGCTTGTAAACGGCGGAGTGGATATTTCTAAAAAACCGGTATGGATTGAGGGACCACATATTTTTAAACGCGAAGATTGGTATTACATCTGCGCTGCTGAGGGTGGAACAAGTGTAAATCATTCCCAGGTTATCCTTAGAAGCAAATCAGCTACTGGACCTTATGTTCCTTACGAAAACAATCCAATCCTAACCCAACGGGATTTAGATCCAAACCGTCCGAATCCGATAACCTCTACAGGCCACGCAGAACTGGTGGAAGGACCTGATGGAAAAACTTATGCTATTTTTCTTGCCGTGCGTCCATACGAAGGAAATTTTTACAACACCGGAAGAGAAACCTTTATTGCTCCGGTTAAATGGACAAATGGATGGCCTGTAATTAATCCTGATTTTAAGGAAGTTCAATATCAGTATACAGCAGATTATAAAGAAATCAAACAAGCAGGCGCGCCACCACAAAACGGAAACTTCTCTTACAGGACAACATTTGATAAAAAGTTAGACCAATCTTTACTTTTTTTAAGGAAAAACGACAGCTCATGGTATAGCTTAAGCAAGAAAAATGGGTTCACGATGAAACTTAAGCCTGAAACCGTTATGGAGAAAACCAATCCGGCGTTTCTTGGAAAACGTCAGCAGCACATGTTCTGTACAGCCAGCACAGCGCTTCAATTCACTCCAAAATCCGAAAATGAGAAAGCAGGATTAATGATTTTCCAGGGAGAATTTAATTTTTACTTCATGTGCAAATCCATTAAAGAAAACAAAACGGTCATTCAGCTTTTTAAAGGCGATAAAAAGGCCGGAAATATGATATTGATTACTGAATTACCGCTTTCAAATCCATCGGCAGCGATACAGCTGGAAATTGAAGCTAAGGGAGGTTTATATGATTTTAAATATAAACAAGGTAACGAAGGCTGGCTTACGTTAAAAAAAGATGTTGATGGTAAATATTTAAGCACACAGGCTGCAGGCGGATTTATCGGATCGCTGTTCGCCTTGTACGCCACGTCTTCCGGCCAGCAGAGCAATAATACAGTAAGCTTTAAGTGGTTGGATTATAGCGGTAACGATAAAATCTATCACTCAAAATAACAGGCGACACTAAGTCGTATAATCAGTTTAAATGCCCTGCTCTCCATCCGGTAGCTACCGGATGGAGAGCAGGGCATTTTTAATTGTCATCCTGAGAGGTAATTTATGGAATAAAATTAATATAAAGACAGATCTTTTTGGCAAATGGTAGGCTGCGCTAGATCGTCATTCCCAACTCGATTGGGGATCGTAATGCAAGCACTTTAAGATTCCCGCATGCGCGGGAATGACGGCCGTGCTAGTGAAATCCTGTCTATGGTAGAGGTAATTTATAGAATAAAATTAATATGAGAGACAGGAGAATTTAATGTTGTAGATCTCCCCGAGAAATCGTCATTGCGAGAAGGCTTTTTCAGCCGACGAAGCAATCTTACAACGATCGCTACCAGCGTGAGCATTAAGATTGCTTCGTTCCTCGCAATGACGATTTTTCTATTGAAATCTGTTTATGATAACATAATCGAAAGACCTTCAATAATACAATATAGAACATTTTGATAATCTTCAGGCTCAGCAAGAGCTGAGCCTGAAGAGAAAAAATTTAGAAAACCTGGTTTTATGATACCAGTGCTTTCTTTTTTAGAAAGGTTTAACTTAATTCTTACTTAATCTTTATTGGGTTTTATCAACTCAATTGTACCATCTTTAAGGTGATTAAGTTCAGTTACTTTCACGTTTCTTAAATGTGTTTTTCCCGAGAGCTGTGTATCATGATAAAAGATATACCACTTACCTTTGATTTCAACAATGGAATGATGAGTAGTCCAGCCCTCAACAGGAGTCATGAAAGTGCCCTGATATTTAAAGGGACCCCATGGATTATCCGATATTGCCGATGCCAGAAAATGAGTATCGCCTGTTGAATAAGTAAAATAATACTTTCCATTATATTTGTGCATCCAGGCGCCTTCAAAAAACCTGCGGTCATGATCCTTGGTAAGAAAAGGTTTGCCTTGCTGATCTAAGATTACAACATCTTTTACTTTACCGTCAAAAGCAGTCATATCCTTGCTTAGTTTTACAACTTTTGCACTCAAAGCAGGTTCATTTTCCTTTTCAGAATCAGTTTTAGAACCATTCGGATCATATTTTCCGTCTTTCCAGCGTTGAAGCTGTCCGCCCCAGATTCCACCAAAATACATGTAACTGCTACCGTCAGTATCGGTAAAAACCGCAGGATCAATACTAAAACTTCCTTCAATTGGCTCTTTAGCTGCTTTGAATGGTCCGACTGGATCCTTGGAAGTTGCTACCCCAATCCTGAAGACATCATTTTTATCCTTCACAGGAAAATAGAGATAGTACGTACCATTTTTATAGGCCGCATCTGGCGCCCATAATTGCCTGCCCGCCCATGGAATATCACTCACGGAGAGTGCGGTATCATGAATAGTGACCTTGCCACCAATGCTATCCATACTGAGTATCCGATAATCTTTCATATCAAAATGATCCCCGTTGTCATTTTCCTTTACGCCCGATTCTATATCATGCGATGGATAGATGTAAATTTTACCATTAAAAACATGTGCAGAAGGATCTGCAGTATAAATTTCCTTCACCAGTGGCTCAGAAAGGTAGTGTTTTGCTTTAGTTTTTGCAGCTTCATTTTTTTCTGAATGCTTGTTTCCTTCCTGGCAAGAGCTTCCTAAAGCAGCAATTAGCGCAACGGCCAAAATAGATTGGCTTTTAATTTTTAGATTCATTATTATTCATTTTTGGTTATATACGGTTATAAAAAATTATTCCATTCAGGATGCTCGATGGTTTACATAAGTTTAAAATCCTAATAGATAGGCAAAGGATAAAACTATGTTAAAAGAAGAATTTAGTATGGAAACTTTGAATAATATGATAGCAGAAATGTTGATTATAAATTTAAAAAACAGGTATAGCGCCCACTTTTTTCAATGCTTTAGCTTATAATCTTTTATTTAAACTGGCTGAATTAATTTATTGCAGCTATCAGACTGGCCTTTAATTTTGCCCATTTGAGCATTTTTTATGATGAAAAATGCTATTCACAATCTGCAGCGTTTAATATTTTAGCTTCAGGTTAAACGATGGAAATTAATATGAAACAAATCATCACAAAAGGACTAAAACATTCGATAAAAACGATAGGAACCAACCTAAATAACGTTGCTCTCAAATTGATCAAACCTAAAGCCTGCAGCAAACCATTAGGAATTGCCTTGTTGCTTGCATTTTTGTGGTGCAATAGCGAAAAATCATACGCTCAGAACCCTAAATTATATGTTTTCCTGAGCTTCGGTCAATCTAACATGGAAGGAAATGCGCCTTTCGAACCTCAGGATACAACAGGAAATAACAGATTCAGCGTTCTGCAGGCAGTTGACTGTCCGGAGTTAGGCAGAAAGAAAGGAAACTGGTACACGGCTAAACCACCTTTATGCCGCTGTAAAACTGGTTTAACGCCAATGGATTATTTCGGAAGAACCCTATTGGATTCACTTCCCAAAGATGTGCGCATCGGGATTATTAATGTAGCAGTTGGTGGTTGCAAAATTGAGTTATTTAATAAAAACAATTATCAAACCTATACGGCCACTGCGCCAGAATGGATGAAATCAGCCTTAAACGAATATGGCGGAAACCCGTACGGCCGTTTGGTGGAGTTAGCCAAAATTGCACAGCAATCCGGCGTTATCAAAGGTATTCTGATGCACCAGGGCGAATCCAACACGGGCGATCAGGAATGGCCAAAAAAAGTGAAGGCAGTTTATGAGAATCTAATCAGGGATTTGAATTTAAATCCGGCATCCACGCCACTCCTTGCCGGCGAGGTAGTTAATGCGGATCAGGGAGGGGTATGCGCATCGATGAATAAAATTATTGCAAGTTTGCCAGAAACAATTCCTAATGCACATATCATATCATCAGCTGGCTGTACCGATGCGGCAGATAATCTACATTTCAATGCGCAGGGCTACCGCATGCTTGGCGAGCGTTACGCTAAAACCATGCTTTCCCTATTAAAATAACATTAAAAAATGCAGAAAAGAATATTTGGAATATCACTTTTGATGGGCCTGCTGTCAGTATTGGCAAGTTTTGCACAGAACCCGATCATTCAGACCTATTATACAGCTGACCCGGCGCCAATGGTACACAATGGAACCGTTTATCTATATACTTCGCATGATGAAGATATTACGGTGAAAAACTTTTTCACCATGAACGATTGGCGGTGTTATTCTTCAAAGGATATGGTTAACTGGACTGATCATGGAGCCATTTTATCCTATAAAGCTTTTAGCTGGTCGCGCGGTGACGCATGGGCAGGCCAGTGCATATTCAGGGATGGAAAATTCTACTACTACTTACCCGTTAACCAAAAAAATGGTGGGAACGCCATTGGTGTTGCCATTTCAGACACGCCTACAGCAGGCTTTAAAGATGCAATAGGCAAGCCCTTGCTTTCAGGCTTTGGTTACATTGATCCAACTGTTTTTATTGATGATGACGGGCAGGCCTACCTGTATTGGGGCAATCCCCAATTATATTATGTAAAACTGAATAAGGATATGATCTCTTATGATGAAAAAGTTGGTATCGTGAAAGTTCCACTAAATAAGCAAGGCTTTAGTGCGAGGAAAAAAGATCCGGATAAAAGACCATCAGAATATGAGGAAGGACCATGGTTCTTTAAACGAAAAAGCAAATACTACCTGCTTTATCCGGCTGGTGGCGTTCCGGAACATTTGGCATATTCTACCAGCAAAGGTCCAACAGGCCCCTGGATATATGGGGATACCATTATGAAAGTGATCGAAGATCGTGGTGCATTCACCAACCACCCCGGCTATATCGATTTTAAAGGTCAGTCTTATTTATTTTATCATGACGGAGCTTTACCTGGTGGCGGAGGTTTCAAACGCTCGGTTTGTATCGAACCATTCAGTTTTAACCCTGATGAATCCATTCCGAGAATTAACCGCACAAAAGCAGGTGTATTGAAAAGTGCCTCAAACTTAGATCCTTTTACCCGTGTTGAAGCCGAAACCATAGCCTGGTCTGAAGGTGTAAAAACTGCCAAAGATAGCCTAACAGGGGCTATTTATGTATCCAATATTGACAATGGCGATTATATCAAAATCCGCAGTGTAGATTTTGGCAAAGGCGCTACAAAGTTTGAAGCAACCGTAGCCTCCCTATCCTCAAAAGGAAATATTGAACTTCGGGCAGACAGTTTAAACGGCAAGCTGCTGGGAAAACTGGAAGTAAAATCAACCAAAAATACTCAGGATTGGAAAGCCCGGCTGTGTAAAATAAACCAAATTACCGGTGTACACGACCTGTATTTGGTATTCAAAGGTGAAGGTAATAACCTGTTTAATTTTGACTCCTGGCGTTTGATCCGCTAATAGCAGGTCATTTAATTACCTCAGGTTCCAGCGCTGTGGAGCTCACATGAAGATGTTTAACTGCGGTTTCTTGATCAGGAACTAAGCAAATTAAATGGAATGATGGATAGAAAAATCCACATCAGCCCTTAAAATAAAACTAAATGGAAATAACACCTATAAAAATGGTAAAGAAATTCAGAATAGGCGCAAGCTTACTTTTAAGTTTCATAACGCTGGGCACTTTAGCCCAAAATCCTATTATACAGACTAAATTTACGGCCGACCCGGCACCAATGGTATATAAAGATACCGTATACCTGTACACCTCCCATGATGAAGATAATGCGGGCCCTGGAATGGGCAAATTCCTGATGAAGGATTGGCTTCTTTATACTTCAACAGACATGGTAAACTGGACAGACCACGGCGCTGTCGCATCTCTGAAAAACTTCAGCTGGGGAAAGCAGGATAACGGAGCCTGGGCACCCCAATGTATCGAGCGTAATGGAAAATTCTACCTGTATTGTCCGGTACAGGGAAGTGGCATTGGTGTCCTGGTAGCAGACAGTCCTTATGGACCATTCAAAGACCCTATAGGAAAAAGGCTTATTGATGATGACCATCTATGGAATGACATTGATCCCTCTGTATTTATTGATGATGACGGACAAGCCTATCTGTATTGGGGCAATCCAAACCTCTGGTATGTAAAGTTAAACAAAGATATGATTTCCTATTCTGGGGAAATCGTTAAAGTAAAAGATGTAGGTAAAGAAAAAGGGCAGACCAAGGCTGATATTTACCATTATCAGGAAGGTCCGTGGACTTATAAACGCAATGATCATTACTATCTTGCCTATGCCTCTACTTGTTGCCCGGAAGGGATTGCTTACGCAATGAGCAAAAATGCAACCGGTCCCTGGGACTATAAGGGTTACCTGATGAAACCAAATGAAAAATCTTCAGGAAATCACCCCGGAATTATTGATTACAAGGGTAAATCATATTTGTTTGGTTTTAATTTCCGGTTAAATTTTATGATCACAGATAAACATCATGAAAGGCGCTCGGTTTGTGTGGAAGAACTCAGCTACAACCAGGATGGCACCATCCAGGAGTTGCCATGGTGGTCGGAAACTGGAGTGAAACAAGTCGGTAATTTGAGCCCTTTTAAACGTACCGAAGCTGAAACAATAAACTGGGCTGAAGGCATTAAAGCAGAAAAAGACGCTGTAAACGGGCGTATTTTCACCACCAATAAACAGGCAGGTGCCTTCATTAAAATTAAAGGTGTCGATTTTAAAAGTGGCGCTAAAAAGTTTGAAGCCAGTTTAACTTCCCTTACGGGCGGAGGAAAGCTGGAAATCAGGATTGATGATCAAAATGGCAGGTTAATCGGAACGCTTCCCGTAAAAAGTAAAACTATTACATGGGAAACAATCTCCTGTACGCTTAATCAGGTAAAGGGCGAGCACGACCTATTCCTGGTATTTAAAGAGGGGATATTCAGTTTAGACTGGTGGAAGATGATAAAAAAGTAAATCCGGATTGATAAAACTGTTGGTTGTGGGACCTTTGAGTTAAATTAATTCGCATGTCAGTCTGAGGGTTAATTAATTATTTAAAATCAATATGAGTGGCTTACAATTGATATCTTTTGCCATACGCCAAGATCCTGCCTCGGCTCGCCGCCGCCGAAGGGCTCTTTCTTTTTGGTGTCAAAAAGAAACAAAAAACACCGGCTGAAAATTTTTCTTTCAAAGCTAGTAGCTTGGCTTAAGCAATGCTACCCGAAAAATTTGTTAGGCCGGATTTAAGCAGAACGGGGATATCGTGCTATGGCCTAGCTGGGCGGAAACACTAAAGCAATTAAATTACTGATTAATAACGACTTAAAAAATAACGTCAATAATAGTGTAGTCGAAGACCATTTTAACAAATTAATGAAAGCAATCCATTACGCTATCAATGACAGATTTAAAAAATCGCCGTCATTTCGACTGAAGCGCAGCGAAATGGAGAAATCTTTTAACATAGTTCAAAGATTTCTCCACTGCGGTCGAAATGACGCCCCTTGTATATATGTCATCAACCCTCCGATGTATTTGAAAAATTCTAACCTCTACCATTGACAGACCATTCCAAAAAAGGTCGTCATCTCCTTTGGTTTATCAAACTGATTTTTCGACCGAAGCAACGCGAAGTGGAGAGACCTTTGTTCTATTTATTGAAATCAAATTTAAAAGATTTTGCTTCGCAGAGCCTTCGGGTTCTCTACTGCGGTCGAAATGATACTTCGAGACCATTCACCTTCTTTATCCATCTGTACATTCATATTGATTTTTATACATAAATTATCCTTCAGGATGAAGCCAAAGGTTATGTAATACTTGCTGTAAAAATTTAAACTGGCTCTTAGTTATTTTAATTGCGTTGCTTAAACGCTGTTTTTAATAGATTATAGAAAAAAAATTATAAACGTTACCATAACATTTAAAAATATTACCTAATTTTCGTTTTCGAAAACTGATCAGATAAATCTAAACCAAATAAGCTTATTCCGTTGTGATGAATATCCCAAAATTACTCCACAAATCTTTAGCTATGAATTATTTTAAAGGTATTTTACTGGTAATGGCATTGGTTGCCAGCCACGTGTTATCTTTTGCCCAAGACCTGAACGTCACAAGTCCAGATCAGAAATTGATGGTTAAACTATATTTAAACGAGGGTAAACTTTATTACAATGTAGTATTACAGGGAAAAGAAATGATTGAGCGATCTCCTCTGGGGCTTCGCGGAAGCCAGATGGATTTATCGTCTGGTCTTAAGCTAACCGGTAAACAATCACGAAAAATCGATGAGCGTTACAATGAACCAAAAATCAAGATCAGTAGTGTAAACTACCAGGCAAATGAGCTCATCTGCAAATTTGAGAATACCAAAAAGAACCAGATTGAAGTAGTATTCCGTGTGAGCAATAACGACATTGCCTTTAGATATCAGGTTCCGCAGACCGGTGAAAACGCAAGCTTTGTCATTGAAGAAGAACTGAGCGGATACAAATTTCCGGCAAACACCACTACATTTTTAAGCCCGCAGGCTACCCCCATGATTGGCTGGATGAAAACCAAACCCAGCTACGAAGAAGAATATAACCGCGATCAGGCCATGGGCGTCCCTTCAAAATATGGTTTAGGCTATACTTTTCCTGCCCTTTTCCATTTGGGTAATGATGGCTGGGTATTACTCTCGGAAACTGGCGTAAATTCACTATACTGTGGTTCCAGGCTGAGCGAAGGCACTAAAGATGGAAATTACAAAATTGCTTTCCCGGAGAAGGGAGAAAATAATGGCATCGGGAGTGCAAATCCAACGATATCATTACCCGGCAATACGCCCTGGCGTACCATTACTGTCGGACGTACGCTGAAACCGATTGTTGAAACTACTGTTCCATTCGATGTTGTAACGCCACAATATGCCGCATCGAAGAACTATACCTTTGGACGATCTACCTGGAGCTGGCTGTTATGGCAAGATGAAAGTATTAATTTCGAGGATCAGAAAAAGTTCATCGATCTTTCTGCGGCAATGGGCTACGAGTTTGTGTTGATTGATAACTGGTGGGATACCAAGATCGGACGGAAAAAAATCGAGGAACTGGTTGCCTACGGAAAAGAGAAAAAAGTTGGTATTTCCTTATGGTATAACTCTAATGGTTTTTGGAACGATGCCCCACAAGGACCTAAATATAAAATGAATACAGCCTCGGCAAGAAAACAGGAAATGGCCTGGATGCAACAAATTGGTGTGAAAGGAATTAAAGTAGATTTCTTTGGTGGCGACAAACAGGAAACCATGAAACTTTATGAAGATATTTTATCTGACGCCAACACTTTTGGCTTAACGGTAATCTTTCATGGCTGCACAGTGCCTAGAGGTTGGGAAAGAATGTATCCAAATTATGTTGGAAGTGAGGCCGTATTGGCATCAGAGAACCTGATATTCACCCAACATGCAAATGACACCGAAGCCATCAATGCCAGCCTTCATCCCTTTATCCGAAATGCTATAGGCGCAATGGATTTCGGACCAGTTCTTTTAAATAAGCGCCATAACAAGAAAAATGACGGAGGAACAATTAGAAAAACAACAGAAACTTTCCAATTGGCAACCGCTATTCTTTTCCAGAATCCAGTGCAGAATTTTGGGATCACCCCAAATAACCTCAGCGATGTTGCGCCTCATGTGATCGATTTTATGAAAAATGTGCCCACAACCTGGGACAATACTGTTTTTATTGATGGATATCCCGGAAAATATTGTGTATTGGCACGTCGCCATGGTGATACCTGGTATATTACCGCTATAAATGCTGAAACTACAGAGAAAACAATCGACATTTCGCTGCCAATGTTATCTGGTGCTGAAACTACCTTATACTCGGATGCCGATGACCGTTCACCTCAAATAAAACAGCTGAAATTAAATAAGGCAAAACAATTAAAACTAAAACTTTTACCAGGCGGAGCAAATGTAATCGTGGCGAAATAAAATAGCGCTACAGAAGGGGATGAAATAGAATAGTCGTCATCTCGACCGAAGCAACGCGGAGTGGAGAGATCTTTGGAGCAAGTTGAATCAAATTTAAAAGATTTTGCTTCGCAGAGCTTTCGGGTTCTCCACTTGGATCGAAAGGACGATTTATCTTAGAGCCTGTTTAAAATTGGATAAAATTTATTTCGTATGTCAGTCTCCAATAGAATGGGCGTCATCTCGACCGGAGCAACACAGAGTGGAGAGATCTTTGGACCAAGTAAGTTATTGAAATCAGAATAGTCGTTATGCAAGCGTTTTAAGATTCCCGCCTGCGCGAGAATGACGGCCGTACCGATAGATTCTGTCTATGGTAGCGTAGTCGAAGGGCATTTATTTGCAATTTATTAATCTCACGGAGTGTTCGACTACGCTCATACTGACCAAACCCGGCACTTAACTTAACGACAAATTTGGTCAGCCACTCTCAATAACAATGATCTATTTTTCTCTTTTATTTCTTTTGAATGATTTTAAAATCACTGAATGATGCATAACCAGAAATATCACCATAGGTAGCATGATAAACGCCCACCTCTAAAACTCTGCTACCCATATCATCTCTTTTTATCGGACTGCCGGGAAGATTTACCCAGGCCTTTCCATCATGGCTGCCACGCATAAAAAATAGATTTCCCTGCCTTTGTATTTGTAAATGACGATAAAAAGCCCATCCCGCCAGGTTATTCAACTGTTTGCGTTCCCCCGAATTAAAATCAGTAACAATGTTTCCCACACCCCAGCCTGGCATAACGCCATTTTGTACAAGCTTTGCCCCACTTGATGGTTCTTTAACCATTATACCCGCCTCATTTGCACCATAAGCTTTCTTTTGGTTCAGCCCTAACATATCCGACAGCACCACCTCGGCAGTAAAATCGCCTTCCACTTTATTGTAAGCAAATGGCCCTGTTGCCATTGATCCATCCCAAAATGTATTGTGCGAGACCAATTTCAATACCCCGGAATGCTGTGTAACGGTATCTGCATTTCCGATCAAACCGTCCCAGGAAGTTCCTTTCAAACCATCTGCGCTTGCCGGAACCGACAACGCCATTCCATTTTGCTTTCTGATTACAAAAAGTGCAGAATCTGTTGTAATAGCGGAAGGCAAAGAGGTTTGGGTAACATTGCCAAAGTTATCTCTAACCTTTACGGTGTAAGTATAGTGCTTTTCTGGCGCAACAGTAAAATCAGTATAATCTGAAGACCTTAACCATTTTTGGGCATTTTCATCCCCATCACGTTTAAAAAGGTATTCAAAATTGGTACCCGGCAATGCTGGTTTATCCGCAGCCATATCAACCATATTTGGCGTAACAGCTGACGGTTTAGAGGCGAATGATGCATTTGTGAGGTTATTATTTAGTGTCTGTTTCCAAAAATTAAATTCCAGCTTACAACTGTTATCATCAAGACCATAATTAAATACAGAAATTGAAGATATGGCTATTGAAGTCCCTTCTGTTGCAGATCCGATTAACATACGCTGATCTTTTTGCCTTTTAGAGGCATCGGTATTTCCGGCTAATTTACCATTTACAAAAATCTTAAATTTCCCTTTATAATACGTACAGATCACCTGCTGCCACTTTCCGGTTCCCGCTATCCTGGCGGTTTTATTTCCTTTGCAAAAAAATAAATCTGTTTTTGATCCGGCTTGCGAATACAATGAAAAAATGGCACTAAAAGGTTTTGAAAAGTCTGGTGTTTCAGCCATTTCATTGCTAAGAAGCAATTTACCCTTACTTTGCAACACCACTGCTATTTTCCCATTTACATCAGCAACTTCTGCCTTTCCCCTAATTACAAGTACTCCCAAAGCAGCCCCGTTGTTGGTCCATTTATCTAAACTGCCATAGTCCAGATTTTTCGCCTCTACCTGCAGCACGGTATTATTGCGAACCCCTTTTTGATAGGCCGCTTTAATTTCTTCATGGCTTAGCGGCACATCATAAATTTTTAATGAAGCCAATGCACCGGAAAATCCTGCACTTCCATCTTCATTTCCGCCGATTAGAAAATGCTTGAGGTTATTGATAAAAAGCATCCTTCTTTCGCTCCTATCCAATTCCCCGTCAACATAGATCTGTTCCATTGTACCATCAAAAACAATACTGATCAGATGCCATTCACTAGCTTTTGGCAAATGCTTGTATCCTAAATCTGCCCATCCCAGGTGGGTTATTGCACCGGCAGTTTTACTATTCCCATAACCAACGGCAGCATTACTTAAATTAACCCCTCCCCGCCCTGTCCACGAAAGAATAGTTTCTTCCTTATCAATCTCCGGATTTAAAACCCACATACTTACACTATAACTGCTGTTTCCTAGCAGTGACTGTGGTGCAGGAACTGATGAAGATAAGCGCTCCTGACCAGTAAAAATTAATGCTTTTTTGCCTCCGATCATGGAGGTAATGGGTTTAGTTATTCCACCAGCCACAAAATGCCCTCCCAACTTCCCTTTATTTTGAACGTTTGCTACAACGGTGCCTGTCCGGAGATGATCTAATGCCAGGTCTACCAATAAACCTTTTGGTTCAAAAGCTTTTAAAGGTTGCCATTTTTTAATCTTGGTATTCATTACCGGATGATATTCCGCATCATCGAAAACCTTAATATTCCATATCGCTTTATTCAATCCCGGATATTCCGTCTGTAAAACCATTGTACGAAGATATCTCGCCTTTATATTTCCGAAATCAATCATCGGGCTCCCATGTTGTGTATTTCTGCTGCGATCGGCATATATTTTCCATGTTTTCCCGTCAACCGAATACATGATCTTATATTGATAGTACCAGGTGGCATATTCAAACTGCGTGTGGATACTTCTAACATGCGCTGTTTTTCCCAAATCTACCTGCACCCAGGCAGGCCCTACATTACTTTTGCCTTTCCATAATGTTCCATTGTCATCATCAAAAGCAAATTCCGCTTTAAAATTTTCATCATAGCTGGAGGATGCGGACACTTTTTTACCATACGCTAAATTTGGATGTGGGTTGGCATTTTTTGCCAGATAACCGATTCCGGTATGGGTAGGTAAAATCTTCAATATATTCCCTTCATCATCAAACTGCATTTTATCTACAGCAACCTGCCTGTGGTAACCGCCGTCGTTATGCGGATTATTATGCCGGTGATAAACCAGGTAAAAATCATCACCTTGCTGCAATACAGATTGGTGCCCCGGTCCGTGCACCGTTCCGTCTTTATTTGTAGATAAAATCGGGTTATTAGCGGCATATTTAAAAGGTCCCATCGGGTTGGTTGCAGTTGCATATTGAACCCTGTAAGTGCCATCCTCACAATAACCTGAGGAATAAGTCAAATAATAAATTCCTTTTCTTTTAAACACAAAGGGTGCTTCGAAAAACTCTTTTGCATCAGTATTGGGAATCTGCGCCAGCCTGGAAAAGGATTTCATATCTTTATTTAAAAGACCAACTCCACAACCATGGTTTGGATAGATGCCCCAGGTGCCCCAATACATATAATACTGGCCATCATCATCTTTAAAAGTCTGTCCATCAAGCGTAATCACATTTGGCACCATAAAATTAGATACAATCGGTTTACCCTTAGGCAATAGCGATGTCCAGGGACCAACAGGGGTATCAGCTGAAGCACCAAAAATCTCAACAGGCTGGCAGTAATATAAATAGTACTTACTATCCGCACCCTGGGTTACATCCGGCGCCCAGTAGTAGTGCGTGGTTGGCCAGTTCATATCCTGCATGGTCCAATTCACAAAATCTTTAGATGTCCATACCTGAGAAGGACCGAAACCACCACCGTTACCATCTGTTGTAGCATATATGTAATAGGTATCTCCGAACTTCTTTACCGTTGGATCTGCAAAATAACCCGGTATAATTGGATTTCCATGTAGCACAGCCTCCTTTGCAGATTGCGCCATTAGGATTTGAAAAGTAGAACACAACAGGAATAAAATGAATGGCTTTAGATATTTTTTCTTCATGGTTAAGTGTTACCTCAAATTTTAGGAAACGGCTTTATAGGTCTGCATGTAAATATAGACGAAGTAAACCCCAGATTACCGTTGTATATTAATGCATAGTATCAATATTTTAACCTTTTGTATCTGGAAATAGCAGTCTGAATAATATGATACAAAAAAGATCAGAGTGAACCAATTCATACCTCCATCAGTAATAATTTTGGATCCGTAGCATAAAATAAGGTTAAAATATGCACAATACCTGCAATTTATAGCGATTTATTCCTTACTCCTTTTGCTTAATTTTATCTTTAGGAAAAGGTCTTTTTAAACTTCATTAAGGTGATGGGCAAAAAACCTTATGAACTAAAATAGCATAGACAGATACATTTACGGGGAGCATCATATATAGAATTGTCATCGCGAGTTTATAGACTGCCATAACACCACCTGAGGTATTTCGATTCATCGTCAAACTCAGTAAAGGCTTAGCGCAGGATAACAACGCCCATGGAAACTAATTTTATGATACGACCTCATTATTGACAATAGATTAAATATGAAAATTTACAAAGTGCTCCGCTCCATTCTATATCTTGCTGTTTTTATAGCGGCAAGTAACACGGTTCTGGCACAAAATGGTGATCAGATCCTTGATGGCATCGGTGAAACAGGAATGAGCGCACGGTATATCTTTAATGGAGATTTAAAAGACTGGTCAAGAAATAATCTGCATGCAAAATTTCACGGCTCCAACCCCGGGTTTGTTAATGATAATCGTTTTGGAAAGGTTTTATCGCTTTCCGGGAACGACAATTCCTTTGTTACAATCCCATCAGAGGCACTGGCTGATGTTGAATCGCTCAGCATATCCGGATGGATCTACCTACGGTCGGGCGAAGCTGGGCAATCGTTTTTTGATTTCGGAAAGGATGCCAGCAAACATTTTTTTGCAGCACCACTAGGCACAAAAATCCAGAAAGGTTTCCTGGCGCAGCTAAAAGCGAATGAGCGCAACAGCAAGGAAGCGGTTTCTGCAGCCATCGAAATGAACAAGTGGGTCTATCTTACGGTAGTCATTGATGCGCCTTCAAAATCTATGAGTACTTATGTAAATGGCAAGCTTGTAGCCGAAGCAAAAGATATTACACAGGAACTAACGGCCGTATTTGATCAGCAATTAAAAGAAAAAAAATTACTCTATATTGGAAAATCGATGTCGCCAGGCGCACCATATCTTAATGCCTTGTTGCACGATTTCCGCATTTATCGTATTCCCCTAACCGCCAGACAGATTGCCGGGATTTACAACAATTCGCAGAAAGGCGCACAGCAGACTGCGGTGAACGTTGGTAAAAGCGAGGACGATCTTCCACGCTTTAACAAAGACAAGGCACAGCTTTACAATACTTACCTCACACATGTTGCGGATATTGAAATAGAAACAGCAGTTGGGAATTTACCGCGATTACCAGCTTACCTTAAGGGCACTTACAAGAATGGACTAAAAGGCCCAAAAGTACGGGTGTTGTGGCCTTCTGACATAGATAATACGGCGGTTCTTAAACCGGGAAAATATACCGTAACCGGCCGGGTTTCCGGAACAGATTTTAAACCAAAGGCATTTGTTACCATAAATGCGTCAAAAGAGCAGAGTACTCCGGTTTCAAATCTGGAGGCTTTTCACCTGGACCAGGTTTCACTTAAAACCGATGCGCATGGACACGAAACTAAATTTATCGAAAACCGCGATAAATTTATCAGAACATTAGCCCAAACCGATCCAAATTCCTTTTTGTATATGTTTCGCCATGCTTTTGGTCAAAAACAACCTCAAGGTGCAGAACCCTTAGGTGTATGGGATAGTCAGGATACTAAATTAAGGGGGCATGCTACAGGCCATTACCTTTCTGCCATTGCACAGGCTTATGCCGGCACAGGTTATGATAAGGCACTCCATGCTAATTTCGCAAAAAAGATTGATGATATGGTCAATACGCTTTACGAATTATCCATGTTATCGGGAAAGCCACAAAACCCTGGCGGCCCGTATGTATCAGATCCTGCAGCTGTTCCGCATGGGCCCGGCAAATCGGATTTTGATTCAGACCTTAGCGATAAGGGCATCCGCACCGATTACTGGAACTGGGGAAAAGGATTTATCAGCGCTTACCCTCCCGATCAATTTATCATGCTGGAAAAAGGAGCTAAATACGGCGGACAGAACAACCAGATCTGGGCACCTTATTATACTTTGCATAAAATCCTGGCAGGCTTAATCGATGTTTACGAAGTAAGTGGCAATAAAAAAGCCCTCGAAATAGCATCAAACATGAGTGACTGGGTATATGCACGTTTAAGCCAGTTGCCACAAGAAACGCTCATCAAGATGTGGAACACCTACATTGCCGGTGAGTATGGCGGAATGAACGAGTCGATGGCCCGCATGTACAGCATCACTGGCGAACAACGCTACCTTAAAACAGCACAATTATTTGATAATATAAAAGTATTCTTTGGCGATACCGCACATTCGAATGGCCTGGCGAAAAATGTCGACAATTTCCGTGGGTTGCATGCCAATCAACATATCCCACAGGTGGTGGGAAGTATAGAAATGTACCGTGTTGCCAACAATCCTGAGTATTACAAAGTAGCAGATAATTTTTGGCACAAAATGGTAAATGAATACATGTATAGTATCGGAGGCGTTGCAGGTGCACGTAATCCGGCTAATGCAGAATGTTTTACTGCCCAGCCATCAACACTGTATGAAAATGGTTTCTCTGAAGGGGGCCAGAATGAAACCTGTGCGACCTACAATATGCTTAAGTTAACAGGCGATCTGTTCCTCTTCGATCAAAAGGCAGAGTTGATGGATTATTATGAACGTGGCCTTTACAATCATATCCTGGCATCAGTTGCCGAAAAAAGTCCGGCAAATACCTATCATGTTCCGCTCAGACCAGGTTCTGTTAAACAATTTGGCAATCCGGATATGAAAGGCTTTACCTGCTGTAACGGTACAGCATTAGAGAGCAGTACAAAGCTACAAAATTCGATTTATTTTAAAAGCAAGGATAACCAGGCGCTTTACGTGAATCTGTATATCCCTTCTACGCTAGAATGGAAAGCGCGCAATATAAGAATAGAACAAACAACAGATTTCCCAAAAGAAGACCACACCAAACTGACGATTAAAGGGAGTGGAAAATTTGACCTCCATGTGCGTGTACCGGGATGGGCAACCAAAGGTTTTTTTGTAAAAATTAATGGTAAAGAACAAAAGCTTGCGGCAAGCCCAGGCAGTTACCTGAAAATTAACCGTAATTGGAAGGATGGCGATATGATAGAATTAAAAATGCCATTCCAATTCCACCTTGATCCGGTTATGGACCAGCAGAACATAGCCAGCTTATTTTATGGCCCTGTACTGCTTGCCGCCCAGGAGCCGGAAGCAAGAAAAGAATGGCGTAAAATTACTTTAAATTCACAGGACATTAGCAAAACCATTAAAGGCGATCCACAACAGTTAAGATTCACGATTGACAATCTTGTTTTTAAACCATTTTATGAAACATACGGCCGTCATTCCGTTTACCTGGATGTAACCTTAAAATAAGCAATTGGGGAAATGCTTAAATCGAAATAATAAAATCTTGTTTAAAAATTAATTGGTATGTCAGTCTGAGCGTAGTCGAAGACCATTTCAACGCGATAATAAAAGCAATCCGCTACGCTACCATAGACAGACTACAATAGAATGGTCGTCATTGCGAGTAACCATCAGGTCTGTGGCCTGAAAAAAACAGGAATGACGTCCTATATACGCTTTCTAACGTATTAGGTTTAAGATTTTGCATCCTGCAAAACTCATTGAGCTAAGATGTCTAAGGTGGTCGTAAAAATTAAAGACTACGCAGTTTAATTAACCACCTTAGACACCTAAGAACATCTAATTTCATTAAATAATCCTTTAGGCTTTCACACCATATAAGAACATGTAAGCTTATATGGTCCTTAAATGTCTTATATGGTCAAAAAAATAACACTAAATATCAGTTATTTATATAAACGTCATTATAAGGAGGAACGAAGAAGCAATCTATCATGCTAGTAATCCTCGCTAAAGATTGCTTCGTCGGCTAAAAAAGCCTTCTCGCAATGACGGATCCGCGTCTGTCCGTAGCGTTCCGAAGGGTTCTACGGATTAATAGTAGAAAAGATTCTGTGACTCGTTTTAATTGAGTTTATAAACTCAATTTTATTCTTGTACGCTATGCTTAACGCTACGGACAGCGCGGGATAAAAAAATCCGGACAGCCGTTTATTGTTTCTTTAACCAGGCTGCTCCGACACAGTAATACACCAACAATACCTTAAGATAACTTTCCCTTTATCTTTTATTTAGCTATTGTTAGCCTGCCGATCTAAAGCGAGTCAAATCTTTGGTCTACCTGATCTCCAACAGGGGCATCGCTCAACTAAAGCAAGGGTTAAGCAGTGTGCAAGCAGGTGTAAAGCAAGCCTGGCCGGAAGGTGGCATAAACGTGGGGTAAATGTGGCGTAAAGGTGGACTTGAAATGTTTTTTTTGGGAGGATCTTTAATCAGACGAATTGATTTGGGTTATCATCGCTTTTGATTAACCTAATATAAAAAATTATGGTGAAGCGGGCAAAAAAAGAGCTTCTTAATTTTTGGCGCGGGCAGCAGAAATACAATTTATTCGTGTCTGTCCGTGGCGTTCCGAAGGGTTCTACGGATAATAATAGAAAGAGTCTGTGACTCGTTTTAATTGAGTTTGTAAACTCAACTACCATTGACAGATTCCAATAAAACGGTCGTCATCTCGACCGCAGCAACGCGAAATGACGATACTTTGAGACCATTCGCCTGGAATTGTAATAGTCTATTGGAGACAAGAGTCCAATCTTTGCATGCAGCCCGACCAGATTTATAATACCTTATCCTAGTGTATCGAAAAACTTATTAACAACCATTTACACCAGTATATTTAAAATATTCCTTCTAATAAAAAAAGCCCCATTAACTCATTTAGAACCAATTTTACAGGCACCTGAAAGGACTAGAAAAAAATAAACGTTATAAATACGCTAAAAATACTGCTTCTTTATTTTTTTATTTAATAAGTGTTACTACATTCGTGCGGACGTCTTATGAAATCAGACGCTGGCAAGTTAATCAACATAACTTTATAGCGTAACTTCTTTGAGCGCTAACGGCCTCAATTTAGTAATTAAGGGGTTTTTATACTAACCAAATTTATCAAACAGATGAAAGATGTTTCAGAGGAACTAGAACTTTTGTTGCGTGTAGCTGATGGTGATCGTCTGGCGTTTAATTTGTTGTATAAGAAATATCTCCAAAATTTAAGAAAATTTGTCGCTTCGATTTCTGGCAATACCGATCTGGCAGATGAGCTTGTGCAGGACATCTTTGTTAAAATATGGCTTAACAGAAAAAACCTGTCCCTTATCGGATCTTTCAAACCTTACCTTTACCGTTGTGCGCGGAACCTTTTAATCGATCATATCCGAAAATCAAAGACACAGATCAGGATAAAAGAGGTTTCAAAAACCCTTGAAGAGAACAGTTCTGTCAGCACAGACGATAATTTAATTTATTCACAAACCTTAAGCCAGCTATACAACGGCATTAACCTGCTTCCTGAAAAAAGAAAAAAAATTGTTGAGCTCAAAATAAATGATGACCTTTCTCTTGATGAAATTGCACTACAGTTAAAAATATCCAAATCGGTGGTCAAAAAACAGCTATATACCGGAATAGCTTTTCTGAGAAATCACCTGAAACATTTATACAGGATTGCACCTTTTATTTCTTTTCTATATTTTTTTCTTTAACGAGGGGGCCTTTTTTGTTCCACATCCGTCTTAAGCAGATATGGAACAAAAGGATGTTGAGCAACTCAGGCAAAAATTGATTCAGGGTGAATTGACTGCGCCTGAACAGCAGGACTTTTTTAATTGGTTAAAGCAATTAGATCAGCCAGAGCTAAACGCATTCATGCAAGAATACAGCGCATCATTCGAACAACAAACAGACAGCGTAGCGGTAGAACAGAACGGAGATTTAGCGAAAAAGATCGAAATGCGCTTAGATGCTTTAGAGGCTACCGGCACACCATTCTGGAAACGCTCAGCTTTTAAACTCATGGCTGCCGCTGCAGTATTGGTGCTGGCCTGCTCATCTATATTTTTGTACTATGCTAATGCAGATGGGAACAAACGCACCACATTGTCCAAAAACACAACCATCCCACATGCAAAAGCTATCTATGGAGGAAGTGACAAAGTATTGCTTATTCTCTCAAATGGTAAGCGTATTGAAGTAAATAATTTCACAAATGGACAACTCGCCGTAGAAAATGGCTATTCTATCGAAAAACAAAGTAATGGTCTTTTAAAATACACAAAAATCAATACAGCTGCCGCTTTAGCAGCAGGTAATTCAAACACCATCGAAACGCCACGCGGTGGACAATATTGCGTTAATCTTCCTGATGGGAGTAAAGTTTGGCTGAATGCAGAGAGTAAAATAACTTATCCGGTAGTTTTTTCGGGCAATACCAGGAAAATTGCCCTTCAAGGCGAAGCTTATTTTGAGGTTGCCCATAATCCTAAAAAACCTTTTATAGTCGATTTTGAGGGCTCAAATGTAAAAGTGCTCGGTACCCATTTTAATATCTGCGCATACGGGGATGGCGAAATTCCTAAAACAACCTTGCTTCAGGGTTCAGTAGAGATAAGTAAAGGTGATAGAAAAAAGATAATTTTACCTGGCCAGCAGGCCATTTTAAGTCATAACATCGGTATTGTTAATGTTGATACGAACCACGTGATGGGATGGAAAAACGGAAATTTTTCATTTGAACATGAACGAATCGGCACTGTGATGGGAAAAATATCGAGATGGTATGATGTTGATGTCAAATATCAGGGTGAAATAACGCAGGAAGAATTTGTTGGTTCGATTCCAAAATCCAAAAATTTGGAAGAAGTGCTCCACAGGCTGGAGTTGACCGGATTGTTACATTTTAAAATCAGAGGAAGGAGCGTGACCATTATGCCATAACCTTACAAAAATAGGTTGGCCCATCCATGAAACAAAAGCCAGAGTGCTGTAACACTCTGACCTAACGTTTGGATCGCCACCAAGTATCCCAGACAAATAGTACAACCAAGTATAAACCCAAACATTCAAATATATGAATTATTATGTACCACGCGTAAATAGGCTTTTGGCCTATCTGCGTAAACCGCTACTGGTTATGAAATTAACATGCTTACTTTTAGTTTCCTTAATGTTACAGCTCTCATTAGCCAGCAGCGGACAAACGGTTACGCTTTCAAAAAAGAATGCGGCTGTCGAAAAAATTTTCAAGGAAATTGAGCGCCAAACCGGTTATCAGTTTTTGTACACCAGGCAAATGCTTAGCGGAACTCACCCGGTGAGTATCGAAATTAACAAAATGAGTTTGGCAGAGGCATTGGATCTCTCGCTGAGGTCACAACCCATCAGCTACAAGCTCGAAGATAATATTATCATCATCCAGCGAAGAGCAATAACTGAACTCACAACAAATAAAATAACTGAAATCTCCGTAACAGGTAAAGTTACTGATGAGGCTGGTCTTCCAATCCCTTCTGTTAGCATTAAAATTAAAGGTACCAATACCGGTGTTCAAACCGCACCGAACGGAACCTATAGCCTCAAGGTTCCTACTGGTAGCGAAACATTGGTTTTTAGCTCGGTAGGCTTCGCTTCCCAGGAAATCGCGGTCAACAACAGAACCGAAATCAATGTTCAGCTAAAGGCCGAACTTAATAATTTAACCGATGTAGTTGTAATCGGGTATGGATTGCAACGTAAAGGTGATGTAACAAGTTCTGTAGCGAGTGTTAAAGCCGAGAATTTTGTAAAATCGCCGGTATTAGATGCTGGCCAGTTAATCCAGGGTAAAGTAGCCGGACTAACCGTTAATACGCCAAGTGGCGATCCTACCTCAGGTAGCAAAATCAGGCTTCGCGGAAACAATACGCTCTTTGGCGCCAATGCCGATCCGCTTGTTATTGTAGATGGTGTGCCAAGTAGCCTTAAGCTGGTTGCACCAGAAGATATTGAATCAATAGATGTATTAAAAGATGGTTCAGCAGCTGCCATTTACGGTGTACGCGGTACCAATGGTGTAATTATCGTTACCACTAAAAGATCTTCAGGAAAGAATAGCAACGTGGTGGAATATAGTGGCTCTGTAAGTACACAAACTATTGCCCGAAAACTCAACATGCTTACTGCAGATGATTACCGTAGGCAGATTGCCGAAGGAACGCGTCTTGCATCATACGATCTCGGCACGAGCACGGATTGGCTAAAAGAGATTTCTAATAAGACACCTATTACCAATATACACAATATTACTTTCCGTGGAGGTAACGGACAAACCAATTACCTGGCTACTGTAAACTACCGTTATTTTAACGGGATATTTAAAAAATCTGACAACTCTACGCTTACTGCAAGGGCAGATATTAATCACTCCATGTTTGATAATAAAGTAAAAATTAACATGGGCGTTTTGGTACAGAACAATAAATATACCCAAACCCAGGATGGTGAAAGTTTCAATGGCGTTGTTTACCGTCAGGCCCTGATCCGTAACCCAACCTCTCCCCTTTTCGGTAGTGACGGACATTACTTTGAAGAACCGAACAATTTTGAATATGACAACCCTGTTGCGCGCCTTTTCGAAAGCACGGGGCTAAACCAAAATACCACACAGCGTTTAAATTCGCAGATTACGTATAACCCGATTGCGGATCTTAAATTAAGTGCCTTAGGTTCATATACCAAATATGTTTCGAATGGTGGTTATTCAGAATCGAAGTTCCACATTTCCAACATCAGAGACAAACTTAATGGCTATGCCGCCCTGGGTTCTACCCAAAGTATAGACAGATTGCTTGAACTTACAGCTCAATACTCGAAAAAACTGGGCGACCATAGTTTCACGCTACTGGGCGGGTACAGTTATCAGGATAATTCGTACCTCAATTTCTATGAGCGGAATTATGATTTCCCTACAGATGCTTTTGGCTATTATAATATTCAGCAAGGGCGTGGTGCAAACCGCGCTTTAGATGCACTATTGGGAAGTAAATATTCAGAAACCAACCTGATTGGTTTTTTTAGCAGGTTAACCTATAGCTACAAAGACAGATACCTGTTAATGGCCTCTTTAAGAAGAGAAGGTGCCAGCCAGCTTTATGGTGCTGAAAAACCGTATGGTAATTTTCCATCCGTATCTGTTGGATGGAAAATCACCAACGAAGCATTTATGAAAGATCAAACGATTTTTGACGACTTAAAGCTTCGTGCAGGATATGGCGTAACGGGTAACCAGCCAAACGATGGTTTCCGCGCTGTTGCATTATTGGGTTATGGTGCTAATGTGCTATCTAACGGCAACTGGATCCAGACACTTGTTCCTACTCAGAACCCTAATCCGGCTTTACGCTGGGAAGAAAAAAGAGAGACTAATATTGGTCTTGATTTCAGCATGTATAAAGGAAGAGTTACGGGTACCGTTGATGTTTACAACAGAAACTACAATGGCTTATTATTTGATTATCAGGTACCTAGTCCACCAAACCTTTTCCCTAGTACAAGGGCAAATGTTGGTACCATGCAAAATAAAGGTATTGAGGTTTTACTAAATATTGTACCGATTCAGAGCAAGGATTTTGAATGGACAACAAGTTTCAACTTTTCAACCAACAGAAATAAACTGGTTAGTTTATCTAATGATTTATACCAGGCCACAAACGACTATTTCACTACGGGGGCAACAGGTCCGCCAGCAACCACTTTTACCAATATTGTTCGTGTTGGCGATAACATTGGAGATTTTTATGGCTTTAAAGTTAAAGGCGTAACCGCTGATGGTCAGTGGATTTATGAAGGTAAAAACGGTGAAGATGTTTCCTACAACCAGTTTAATCATGCTTTTGAAGATAAAAAAGTACTTGGAAACGGTATTCCTAAATTTACCGGCGGATGGAACAATAACTTCAGGTATAAAGACCTCGACTTAAGCATCACTATGCGGGGCGCATTTGGTTTCCAGATTCTCAATTTCCAAAGAATGTATTATGAAAACACGGGTATTCAGAACTATAACCGGCTAACATCAGCTTACGATCCTGTTTTTGGTACAGCTGTTCTCAATAAAAACATGCCTGTAGAATTTAACAGCTACTACGTAGAAAACGGCGATTTCTGGAAAATTGACAACATTGTATTGGGTTATACCTTTAACAAGCTAAAAACCAAATACCTTAAAGGCGCAAGGGTTTATGTTTCTTCATTAAACACTTTTACCATTACTGGCTATAAGGGATTAGATCCAGAAGTAGACTGGAGCGGTTTGGCACCTGGTAATGATAATAGGGATAAGTATCCTACCGCCCGTACTTTTACACTAGGTTTTTCTCTTAATCTTTAATCCTTTACATCATGAAAACAAGATTTATATTGAGCACCGGCATCATGGCACTTGTGGTCCTGGTTATTAGTTTAGCATCCTGCACGAAGTTAAAGGACGAAAACTACGCTGCATTCATTCAAAATAATTTTACCCCTAATACCTCTGATGTTGCGGCGCTGGTTGGCGCAGGTTACACCTATTGGAGGCCCTTAATGCTCGGGCGAAGCAATAACTCTATCTTTCGTACCAACGAGATTTCAAGTGATGAAGCCGTAATACCCGCCCGCCCGAACGGCTGGGTTGACAATGGGATCTATCGCCGCATGCATGAACATAGATGGACATCTGATGAGGACAATAGCTACCAGATCTGGAACAATGCCTATGGAGGCATTACATCATGCAACCGTGTACTTTATCAAATTCAATCAAACCTGATTCCAATTACTACGGGTAAAGATGCTACCATAGCCGAGTTACGTGCCTTAAGGGCATCTTACTATTATGCACTCTGCGATTTCTTTGGCGGGGTACCTATAGTAGATAAATTTGATGTGCCATCCGGATTTCTTCCACAGCAGAGCACACGCGCCCAGGTTTATGCTTTTATTGTTAAAGAACTTACTGAAAGCCTTCCAAACCTAAGCAAGGCCAATACCCAGGCTACTTATGGTAAGTTTAATTACTGGGCTGCCACTGCCCTGCTTGCTAAAGTTTACCTGAATGCTAATGTATATATCGGTACTCCAGCTTATGCTCAATGCATTGCAGCCTGTAATGAGATCATAGCATCGAACGTATATACGCTTGAAGCCAATCAGAAAACTATTTTTCTTGACGCAAATGAAGGCAGCAGAGAAACTATTTTTGCCATTCCTTTTGACGAGAAATTCACAGCCAATGACGCTGATGCCTTTACGCTTCACATGGAAACACTTCAGCCAGAAAACCAGTCTACTTATAACTTCAAGAACTCGCCATGGGGCGGAATCTGTGCCACACCACAGTTTGTAAGCACATTCGATCCTGAAGATAACCGGTTAAAAGACAATTATGTGCAGGGGCAGCAATATACCGCTGCAGGTGCTGTTTTATTAGGCACAATTGGCGCAAGTAATGGGAAACCGCTGATTTATATCAATGAGCTTCCTGGTGTTGATCAATCAGATGAAGTACATGGTTTCAGGTTAGGAAAATTTGAATTCAAGCCAGGTGCACTGGTAGGGATGAACAACGATTTCCCTTTGCTTAGGTATGCCGATGTTTTAATGATGAAGGCCGAGTGCCTGTTAAGAACAGGAGATGCTGCCGGTGCCGCTGCATTGGTAACACAGGTTCGTCAGCGGTCTTTCTTAAGCAATCCTTCAAAAGCAACTGTAACAGGTAGCCAGCTTCTGTCAGGCAGCGTGTATAACTATGGCCTCCGCAATCACTTAACTTCTACTGTAGAAGGTGGAAGTGACATTCAATACGGAAGGTTTCTTGATGAACTGGGCTGGGAATTTAATACCGAAGGACGACGTAGGCAGGATATGATCAGATTTGGTGTTTTCACTAAAAAATCGTGGTTATCACATTCGCCAAATGGAGATTACCGTACATTGCTACCCATTCCACGTGCCGAACTTGCTAAAAACCCGAACATAAAACAAAACCCAGGATATTAACCCTGATTACAGAGGTTGTATCATAAGATATAAAATTGTCATCCTGAGCATTAATTTATCACATAACAATAAATATAAATTACAGGAGAATTTAACATTATGGATCTCCTCTGGAAATCGTCATTGCGAGAAGGCTTTTCAGCCGACGAAGCAATCTTTATAGCAAGGATCGTTAGCATGAAAGATTGCTTCGTCGTACCTCCTCGCAATGACGACATTTCTTAGGTATCTATCATTGATGGCTCAACGTGACAACATCTAGAAAAAATATCTTATGATACAGCCTCAAATTATATAAACTATGAAAAGAAAATTTATTGCCGTAATTACATTATTTTTAAGCTACCACATTTCCGTACATGCCCAGTCTTTTCAAAAAACACCGCAGGGTATCCATGTCGTTATTCAATCAATGGATGTAGAGGTCAGTTTTTATTCACCATCTATTGTTCGGGTTTTTAAAAAGCCAGAAGGGAGCCAGCAAAAAAAAGAAAGCCTCTCTGTTGTAAAACTTCCTGAACAGTTAACACCTGATATTAAAACCAACGGGCAAAGTGTAACCATCAGCAGTAAACTAATATCTGCAACAGTTAACCTGCAAACCGGAAAAATTTCATTTGAAGATCCGAATGGCAGTCAGTTATTTACAGAAAAAGATTATGGCACCCAGTTTACCGCGATAAAAGATGCCGGAAATCCAACGTATGTGGTTAGACAGGCCTATTTATTAGACAAGGACGAAATTATTTATGGACTTGGCCAGCAGCAGAATGGAAAACTGAACCAAAGGGGTCAAAAATTACTCCTTAAACAAGAGAACACGAGGGTGTGTATTCCTTTCTTCCAATCGGTAAAAGGTTATGGAATTTTCTGGGACAACTATTCACCAACAACTTTTACAGATAATGTTCAGGAAACTTCATTTGATTCAGAAGTTGGAAACTGCGCTGATTATTATTTTATGTTTGGCGGAGGTGGCGACGGGGTGGTTGCACAAATGCGTGAGCTTACCGGGCAATCTCCTATGATGCCCTTATGGTCATTTGGCTTCAGTCAATCGCGCGAGCGCTACAAAACCCAGTTTGAGCTTGTTGATGTGGTAAAAAAATACAGAGCATTAAAAATACCACTTGATGGTATTGTACAAGACTGGCAATATTGGGGAAAAGACGATAACTGGAATGCCATGAGTTTTGAGCCTAGCACTTTCCCAAAACCACAAGCCATGGTAGATAGTGTGCACCAGCTTAACGCCCACCTCTTTATTGTTTCATGGCCAGGTTTCGCACCAAAAACACCACAATACCAGGAGTTTAAATCAAAGAATATGCTCATTAACTTTGATACCTGGCCGCCGGGTGCAAACACCAAACCTTATGATGTTTATAACCCTACTGCCCGTAACATTTACTGGGATTACCTAAATAAAGGCATATTCTCATTGGGTATAGATGCCTGGTGGCTCGATTCGACCGAACCAGACCACATTAACATTAAAGAAAAAGATTTCGATCAGCCCACTTTTTTGGGGAGTTACCGAAGCGTAGAGAACGCTTTTCCGCTTCAACACACCGGCGGTGTTTATGATCACCAGAGAGCAGTAAGTAATACTAAACGCGTACTCCTGTTAACCCGTTCAGCATTTGCAGGTCAGCAACGATACGGAACAAACACCTGGAGCGGAGATGTTGGTTCTAACTGGCCTACGCTAAAAAAACAGATCCCGGCAGCACTAAATTTCTCATTAACCGGTTTACCTTACTGGAATGGAGATATTGGTGGTTTTTTCGCAGGTGACTTTGTGAAAGGTGGTGGCGCAAAAAATCCCGATTTTCAGGAATTATATAACCGATGGATGCAGTTTGCAACCTTTACACCAATGATGCGCTCGCACGGTACCGACATACCAAGAGAAATATACCAGTTTGGCAAAAAAGGAGATCAGGCATTTGATATCCAGGAAAAGTTTATCAACCTGCGCTACCGCTTACTGCCATACACTTATGCAACTGCCTGGTCGGTAACGCATCATGCAGGATCCATTATGCGGCCATTATACTCACAATTTCCTAACGATCCAGCAGGTTTCGAAAACAACTCGGAATATATGTTCGGAAGCTCGTTTCTCGTATCACCAGTTACCGATAAAGGTGTTACCAATCAGGAAATATACCTCCCGGCAGCCAGCAAATGGTTCGATTTCTGGACAGGTGAAGTATTTAAAGGCGGCCAAACGGTTAAACGTGAAACGCCGATGGAGATTATACCACTTTACGTAAAAGCAGGCTCAATTGTACCTTGGGGACCAAAAGTGCAATATGCAACAGAAAAGAGATGGAATGACCTGGATATCCGCATATATCCTGGCGACAACGGTGATTTCGTTTTGTATGAGGATGAAAATGACAGTTATAACTACGAGAAGGGAGCATTTTCAGAAATCCACTTCAAATGGAACGATGCCTCAAAAACACTTACCGTTGAAGATAGAAAAGGACAGTTTAAAGGCATGTTAGGCAAACGCAAATTTAATATTGTGATGGTAAGCAAACAGAATGGAATAAGCATTGACAATCAAACCATTAACAAATCAGTTAATTATAATGGCCGTAAACTTTCAGTTAAACTCTAAGCAAAAAAATGAGGTAGTGAATGTAGTAACACTTATCCACTAAATAAAACATGAGCAAGGGAAAAGAAATATACTTTAAGGCAGCGGCATTGTCGCTGCCATTGGTATTTTTATGCTTCATCGAAATCCTTTTGAGAATTTTCAATTATGGTTTTGATCCGTCATTGTTTATTAAAGATCCCGATCAGCAGGGCTACATGATGATGAACCCTACCGCCTCTTATAAGTTTTTTTCTACTAGTGCCAATGCAACCCAGGGTAACCGGGAACGATTCGGCATCGTAAAATCTAAAAACACCTTCAGGATATTTGTAATTGGCGAATCGACTACTGCAGGCTACCCATATATGCACAATGGATCGTTTCATAGGTGGTTGCAATACCGGTTGATGCACCAATATCCCAGCCTGAACTTCGAGGTGATTAATGTTTCGCTTACCGCAGTAAATTCGTACACGGTACTAGATTTCGCAAAACAAATTGTTAATTATGAGCCGGATCTGGTATTGGTATATACCGGGCATAACGAATATTACGGCGCTTTGGGTATCGGCTCTACCAGCCGGATTAGGGGCAATAGCACCTGGATAAAACTGGTGATTAAACTGCGTGAACTTAAGTTGGTACAGTTATCAGACCGCATCATTGAGGCTACTGCAAAACTTTTTGGAAAAAGAATTGATAAGCGCGAAAACCTGATGAAACGTATGGTAACCAATCAGCAAATACCTTATCAATCTGCCGATTTTAACCGTGGTATAGCTCAGTTTAACAGCAATATGGACGAATTGTGCCAGTTATTGTCAAGAAAACATATCCCAACCGTAATCAGTACGCTGGTAAGCAATGAAAAAGACCTTAAACCATTTATAAGTTCAGGCAAATTTTCAGCTGAAAAGCAATACACAAATGGCAAAAAATTATACGTAAATGGTGATTTTAAAGCCGCAAAAACAAATTTTGTTTTGGCTAAAGAATACGATCAGCTGCGTTTCAGAGCGCCGGAAGCCTTCAACCAAATCATTAGAAAACTGTGCAAGCAGTACCCTGGTATTTACCTGGCGGATACCCGTGCCTTGTTTGAGAAAAACGAGGTTAGTGGAATAATTGGCAAAGAAACCATTTTAGAGCATGTTCATCCAAATTTATTGGGTTACGCAATCATGAGCGAATCTTTTTATCAACAGATTAACAACAGAAATTTAATACCGACAAAAAAACAAAGTGAAATGTCGTTCGCACAATTGTTGGTTAATATGCCCGTTACCAAAGTAGATTCGTTATATGGTGCATATCAGATTATGATGCTCCGTTCGGGTTGGCCCTTTAATGAGCCCATAACAGCTACTTACAATCGTGGAAATTCGATAGATGAACAACTTGCAGGGGCATTGGCTGTAGACAGGATTACCTGGAGGACAGCAATGGATGAACTGTATAAAGCTACTATGGCCAATGCAGACAAACAAAAAGCCTTAAAGGTTACCGAAGCTGTGCTGCTGGAAAATCCTTATCAAATAAGTTATTACACTTACGCAGGCCGTTTAGCTTTTGAACTGGCAAACCTGGAAACCGCTGAATTTTATTTTAAAAAAGCGTATGACCTTGAACCAACACGCGGGAATGCTAATAATCTTTTCTTGTTTTATTTTAAATCAGATCTTCCCGAGCAAGCTTTGCACCATAATGATATACTAAAGCGCTCCGGTCAGCAATCCTACCTGGATGCACAAACTGAAGAAATACTGAAAAATATCATCAAACTAAAAAAAGAAGTCCCATCAAATAACATCAATGAGTTGATTGCCAGCTATTATCACCAGCTCAGAGCCGATGAAACAGCAGCAAAATATAGGAATAAAAATAGCAGGTAATGAGCAACAAAAAATTAGAAAACAAGAAATTCGGATTTATTTTAGGCGCCACAATGATTTTGCTTTGCCTTATTTTTTGGAAGGGAACCTACCTTCAGCAAATAATGCTTTTGCTATCAGCGGGCTTAATCATAATGGCCGTTTTTATTCCGCATTACCTCGAACCAATTAGAACAATATGGATAAAAGTTGGTAATTTTCTGGGAATGGTTAATGGTACAATTTTGTTAACCCTGGTATTTATCTTCGTCCTAACCCCTATTGCCCTTTTAATACGCCTGTTTAAAAAGCAGAGCTTAGAAACAACAAAAAATAAGCAGTTGGTTTCTTATTGGGAAGATGTGTCGGGCAGGGCGATGGGCTCACTTAATCAACAGTTCTAAATTAATACATACATGAATACACTGGTCGAATTTTTCCATTTCTTAACCCAGCGCAAAAAATACTGGTTGTGGCCCTTATTTATCATCCTGATTACCCTGGGTTTAGTACTGGTAGCAGCGCACGGCTCGGTATTGGCCCCATTTATTTATAGTTTATTCTAATCGGGCACGCAGCATGGCTTATATTTTAGGTATTTCTGCTTACTACCATGATAGCGCTGCATGTTTGTTGAAGAATGGAGAAGTTATTGCTGCTGCGCAGGAAGAGCGTTTCTCCAGGATTAAAAATGATGAGTCATTCCCTGCAGAAGCGATAAAGTTCTGCCTTAAATTTGCCAGCATCTCCCTGGCAGAGTTAGATCATGTTGTATTTTACGAAAAGCCATTTTTGAAATTTGAGCGTTTGCTCGAAACTTATGTCAATTTTGCCCCTCAAGGATTGAGGTCTTTCCTGAAGTCGATGCCGGTTTGGCTAAAGGATAAACTATTCATAAAAAACAATATAGCCAGGGCGCTTAATACTATAGATCCAAACTGGAAAAAATCGCGCACCATCCTATTTGCTGATCATCACCGTTCACATGCGGCCTCCGCTTTTTACCCAAGTCCATTTGAACAGGCTGTGGTATTAACTGTAGATGGTGTGGGCGAATGGGCCACAACAACTGTTTCATTAGGCCATTCGGCACAACTAACTTTAAAAAAGGAGATAAATTTCCCTAATTCCATCGGACTTTTATATTCTGCCTTCACCTATTATTTAGGCTTCAAAGTCAATTCTGACGAATATAAAGTAATGGGTTTAGCTTCGTACGGCACGCCGGTATATAAACAGCTGATTTATGATCATTTGACTGATATTAAAGCAGATGGATCTTTTCTCCTGAACATGGATTATTTTGATTACTGTACAGGATTGAAAATGACCAATAAAAAATTCGACAAGCTTTTTGGCCATCCACCCAGAGCGAAAGGCGAAGCGCTTTTGACCTTTCACAAAGATATTGCAAGCTCCATACAAAAAGTGACTGAAGAGATCATGATTAAACTGACCCAAAGTCTTTACAGGGAATTTGCAATAGATAATCTCTGTATTGCAGGAGGAGTTGCGCTGAACTGCATAGCGAATTCAGCTGTCAGGCAACATTCTGGTTTCAAACAGGTTTGGGTACAACCTGCAGCAGGAGATGCTGGTGGCGCATTGGGTGCCGCTTACAGCGTATTTTACGAGCATTTATCTGGAGTTAGGAATGTTAATCCGCAGGCTGATGGGATGAAACAATCACTTTTAGGACCAAGCTATACCCCAAATGAAGTAATCAAAGCACTTTCTGCCTATGGCCTGAATTATGAAGAAGTTGAAAATGAACTTTATTATCTTAAAATAGCGGAGTACCTGGCCGAAGGCAAAGTAATCGCATATTTTAAAGGAAGAACAGAGTTTGGGCCAAGAGCACTAGGTTGCCGCAGCATTCTCGCAGACCCCAGAAACAGTGAGATGAAAGCAATACTTAATGCAAAAATTAAGTTTAGAGAGTCCTTCCGTCCGTTTGCCCCGGCTATTTTGGATGAATTCGCAGATTTATATTTTGGTGAAGGCTCAAAAAACCGATATATGCTATTTACAGAAAATTATTCAGACCATAGCAATGGCCATCAGGCATCCAATGCAGTTTTAATTCCGGGAGCGGTACACGTTGATGGAACAGCCCGGGTTCAGATCGTGAACAAAATACATCATCCTGATTTTCATAAGGTAATCACCGCTTTTTACAACCTTACGGGTTGCCCAGCAGTAATTAATACCTCCTTAAATGTAATGAACGAACCCATGGCCTCCAGTCCGAAAGATGCTATATGTTGCTTTTTAAATACAGAAATTGATATTCTCGCTATCGAAGGTTTACTTATCGATAAAAGAGACCGGACTCTGGCGGTTTGAGATGCCTTTTCTTTTATCCGAATTTCTTGTTAATAAAAATCCAGAAACTACGGAAATTCAGAGATTAAAAATGAAGCTGCATCATTATACGGGGTTTCCGTAAAAAATTGCCATCAGAATCAGAGTTATCAATCTGATCAGTAATTAAATAAAAGGCTTTGGAATAATGGAAATTATTGTTTTACGAAATTTTCTAAATGATATTAAGAAACTCAACGATAAAAAATCGAAAGATAAAATCAAAGAATTTATTATGGAGATTGAAAATGCTGAAAGCTTAGAAGAGCTTCCAAGTATTAAAAAATGAAAGGTTTCTCCACAGCTTATCGTTGGAGAGTTGGGGATTATCGATTGGGATTTTATAAAGATGAAAACACTAGCGAGTTAGCCCGATTTGTAAAAAGAAACGACATATACAAGATATTTCCTTGACTGCAATTAAATGATATGGAATCTCAAAAACGATGAATTTCGTAAAGCAATTGAAGATCAATTAAAGTATGCAGCCAACAAACTTAATATTTGATTCAGCTAATGTATATATACATTACTGTTAAGACTATCAAAAATATATGCCTAAAAATCCCTCCCCCCAACTTTTCCGCTTAACCCTGAATAGAGTGATTTATGGCAAATCATAGAAACAAAAACGCCCTTTAAAATTAATAAAAAGAAACCCCTACGATTTGGAAGGGTTATTTTTAATATGATGTGTATTTTAAATTACTTAAAAATTCTACTCTTTTTAAGTATTTCATTAATTAGTACAAACTTTTTTGAGTCACCTTTAAATACCGTATCTTGATTTTTTATTTTTACAGCAGTACCAGCCATACATACCATAACCATAGCTTTAGCACCACCAACTTCGGCATAATCAACATCGGTTGCGATTATTCCGTTACCACCTAACATTATAGCTTTTTGCCGCAATTCGGGCATTCTTTCACACTCATAATTAAAGTATATCAGTATCTTTTCCTATAACTAATTCTATTTGCGATTGGGTCAGCCTATTATTTTCTTCTATTGAGTTATAAATACTAGTAAGTATCCTAGTCTGCTCATTTTGATTTTTTAATAAAGTTTCTACCTTCCAATACCAAAGTACTACCTGCCTAAGAGCAAGAAAAATTATTAAAAATACTGCAAGCCCTAAAAGAAACATTAAAAATGCACCTAAAGGTGTGCCACTAGGTTCTGCATAAGCCTGACCAAAACTAATAAGCGGCAATAATGCCAAGAGTGTTAAAATTGATTTTTTCATTTTATTTTTTTATTTGATATTTCTTGAGGTTCTAAAGCGATAATCAATAGCATAAACCAGATAGCTATCATTGTATAATTTGTGGTTAATAAACCTATACTGATTAGTAGCAGGATTGCGGTAAGAATTTTTGATATAATGAGAGATTAATTTTTATTGAATGTAGTCAATTATAATTCACAAATATAACCAAATGTTTCGGGATTGAAATACCGGAAACCGTAAATAAAATGGTGCTAACAATTAAGCCAGCACCATTTTATTTTATTCCAATAACGACAAAGGAATAAAACAATATAATCGAGTTTTTTGACTTTATAGATTACGAAAGTGGCACCCTTTGTAAT
Source organism: Pedobacter sp. D749 (assembly GCF_019317285.1). Classification (NCBI taxonomy): domain Bacteria; kingdom Pseudomonadati; phylum Bacteroidota; class Sphingobacteriia; order Sphingobacteriales; family Sphingobacteriaceae; genus Pedobacter; species Pedobacter sp. D749. The sequence continues at coordinate 207,554 of NZ_CP079218.1, read as the reverse complement.
ACCCTCTTTAAAAATAAAAACCTAACTAACTAATAAATAGCTAATTAGGTTTTTAATAGGTGGAGAATATCGGATTCGAACCGATCACCAGCATGATAGATTGCTTCGTCGTTCCTCCTCGCAATGACGACCTTTTTCATAATAAAACAGGTCAAAACACGCATAACAACATCAATATCAAGCCATTAATTGTTAAAATACAAGAATACAACCTTGTATTATTACTTATGTTTGAGTAAACAACCTATAACTTATATGAAACTAAAAACAGACCTGTACAAGCCCCTTGGGCTTATGAAATTAGCATTCTTTTTATTACTGCTTTTACCTATGCTTCTCTTTGTTGGCTGCAAAAAAGAGAAACCGCTTGAAGAAGTTTCCACTACTGCTTTGAATGGGAAGGATACACTATCTATTTATATTCCAAATGAGTATAAAGAAATGGATTTTAACAATAAAAATAGTGCATGGAGTTATGCAAGAAGTAGTCAATCAGAACATTTTATCGTTTTTTGGGACCTCAAATATGGCAGTGACAATCCAGGTTCTCAAAATGTACCCGAAAAATATAGGGTAGACATCGTTGATTTACTTAAAAAAGCAGAAACTTTTTATCAGATCAACGTTAATACACTAAAGTTTGCAGAACCTGGGAAGTCGAAATTAGATAAATATAAGATGCTTATCTTTTTATATTATCAGGATGAGTGGCGCGCAACCGGGTCTGGTTATGATGATACCATCGGTGCTTTATGGATCAATCCGCAAGCAGTACAACCTGTGGGTTCTGTACTTGCGCATGAAATTGGCCACTGTTTTCAATATCAGGTTTTTTGCGATCAGGGCGGCCAAACTGGATTCAGATATGGTTTTGGCGGTAAACCTAATAATGGATTTTGGGAGCAAACGGCACAATGGCAATCATTTCAAAGTTATCCTTCCGAAGCATTTACCTCCTACAATTTCGGAGTTTATATGGATAATGCTCATCGCCATATCAACCACGAAGGGCAACGGTATGCCAGCTACTTTATCCACTATTACTGGGCCTCGAAACATGGTATTGATATCATTGGAAGAATCTGGCGGGGCGCAATAAAACCAGAAGATCCGATTGAGGCCTATATGCGTTTAACCGGCATTAATGTTAAACAGCTAAATGACGAAATTTACGATGCTGCAACCAAATTTGCAACCTGGGATATCCCAAGTATAAAAACCTTAGGGGCCGACTTTATCGGCAAGCAACCTTACGAGTTTGATAAGTTAACTGATGGAAGTTTTCAGGTAAAATATGCACGCTGCCCAGGTACCACCGGATATAATCTGGTGCCATTGAAAATACCAGCAGCAGGTACTGTTTTAAATGCCCAATTTACCGGTTTAGCAAATGCGTCAGGTTATAACCAGGTCGATGCATCCCGAGCGGGCTGGCGATATGGATATGTTGCATTGCTTAACAATGGTACAAGAGTGTACAGCAACATGTTCGAAGGTACAAACGGGAATGCAACCTTTACCATGCCGGCTGATTGCAGTAAACTCTGGTTTGTAGTGTCTGGTGCCCCAAAAACATATACACAACACGGATGGGATGATGATAATAGTAACGATGACCAATGGCCATACAAAGTTAAGTTTACCAATACGACCCTTTTAAATGACCTATCTGTGAATCCAGGGGCAACGCCAAAGGATGTTACCTTCTCTATTCCGGTTAAAATACCACTTGATTTAACTAACTACACCAGAACTACGGTAAACTTTGATCAGGATAAACTGGTTCAGGCTTTTACGCTTTTACCTGCTAAAATTACCGAAGGTTTAGCCAATAAAACCATAAAATTCTACGGGGTAGAAAGTAATGGTAGCTTGAATGCCCAAACAACAGCGAATGGTTACGGACATTGGTTTAATGCAAGCGGAAATGTAATTAATTGGGGTACTGATGCAAAAGTTTTTTCAGAACTGGATGGTACAAAGTTAAGTTTTGATCTGGGCCAATTTCCACAGCATGTAGTTAAAGGCGATCAATTTACAATCAGCCAGGCACTTGTTTATGAATATGAAACCAATAAAAAAGTTACCGCTACATTTAAGTTTTTAATTACCATTGAATAAAAAGCCTGTTTAAATTTTTATAACAAATATAAATTGTCTTTTGCTGTCACACTGAGGGGTAATTTATGGTATAAAATCAAATTAGTGACGTAGAATTGTCTTCTCTTATCCTACGGCGCGGTCTTGCCTCGGCTCGCCGCCGCCGAAGGGCTCTTTCTTTTTGGTGTCAAAAAGAAACAAAAAACACCGGCTGAAAATTTATTCATTTGTTGTTTATAACTTTCAGCTGCATTCATGAGGGCTTCGCCGTTTTCTTTTGAAGCCAGTTGTTCGGCCAGAACAGTGCAGCCCGAAAAATTTGTTAGGCCGGATTTAAGTAGAACGGGGATACCGTGATATGGCCTAGCTGGATGGAAACACAAAAGGAGTTAAGCTTTTGATTAATAGTAATTTGCGAAATAACGTCTATGATAGCGTAGTCGATTGCTTCATTAGTGCGTTGAAATGATCTTCGACTACGCTCAGACTGAAATGCAAAATAAGTTTTACTTAATTTTGTCGTCACCCTGAATTCATTTCAGGGTCTTAATAGCAGGAAAAGATGCTGAAATAAATTCAGCATGACGATCGCGTGAGGTAAAGCGGCTGTAAACTCTCACTATGATTCAAATATTAATCGAACTCAGGTTTACAACAAAAGAACAGTAATTCCGCATGGAAAGCCTGGCAATTAAACAAATAGATCTAAAAGGCTTTACAGGAACGGCACACCTTATCTTCATCAGGTTTGGCACGCTATGATGCTGTGAAATTGCTTTTGAATCATACAAGTCTGGCCATTCCGCCGGGCTTGTATGATATCCTGCTCTAACTACTATCTCTTCAGCAATTAATGCGCGCTAAGTCCTATTGGCAAAAAATCTCTACGCCCCATCCTCAGCCAAAATATTCTTCTGGTTTTAATTACATCTACTGTATCACCTTATTATTTACAATGTCTTAACATATAATCCGACTTGTCGTCTCACTCTTTATTCAATTACCTGATAATAAAATTATTAAAATAATAACAGGGCACTGTAAGACATTTCCTGAAACTAAAAAACAATTTCAAAACCTGTATTTGATATTTTAATCAAGATTTATAAAACAACTACGGCCTTTCGGTGTAATATTAACCAGATTATATCATTTCGAAACAAAAAGCTTTGATATTTATCAAAAACACTTCAACCAACGTAAATAACCCGTTACTTTCGCAGGAGTAGATTCAGTCTCTATAAGTAAGTGCTCATATACAGCATCGACAAATTTTGTCGGAATTTCTTACAGATAAGAAACAAAAATAATTTACAAAATACGGTAACAATTCCTATAAAATCACCGGGGAGAAATGGTACTTGTTTATGTCAATTTTTTTATTTTTTATAAAGCATCATCTTTTCAGCAACACCATGTTATAGGTTTTTGGAGATATGCATATCAATAAAAGACATATATTTTTTTGTAAATGAAATGTTGTTAGCTGACAATAATAAGAACTACAGATAATTCTGTCGAATAAACAATAGTCAATGTCCATCATACGAACCCCGCCATATCTCACTCCCCTTTTTAATTATTTGCAACAATATCATCCGGTATCACAAGAATATATGGATGCTTATATCGGATCAGCTTATGAGTTAACTATCAAAAAAACTAAGTTTGTACTATCACCTCTACATGCCAATGAATGTATGTATTTTATCGTTAAAGGCTTATTAAGGAACTTTATCAGGCATGGAGGAAAGGATATCACCACACGAATCAGTTTCGAGGATGAGTTTGTTTGTGCAATAAGCAATCCGGCTAAACAGGAAAAATATTCGGCAGAATATATTCAGGCAATGGAAAACTGTATCCTGATTGCCATTCCCTATGGGTTGCTCAACAGCCTTTACGATAGATTCCCTGAAACCAATATCATTGGACGGAAATTAATGGCAATAGAATCCTTCAAAGCATCAGAAAGGGCAAATCTGGCCAGAATCCCAAAAGCTTCAGACCGTTACGAAATATTGATGAAAAATTATCCGAAGATTTTTAACCGGATGCCTCTTCATTATCTCGCCAGCTATTTAGGAATGCGTAACGAAACATTGAGCAGAGTTAGGGCAGTCTGTGCACTTGAAAAAACATTTTATTAGCTATAGTTTTTCAACTGCCGTTTCAATGGCTTATAGGGTAATAACGCGATCAATTTTCGTATTTTTTTTCAAATCGCGGTCGCTGTTGGAGTATATGTATGTTGATTTTATAAAATAAAGTATTCCCGACAATATCTTCCGATCCTATTATTATTGCGTTTGAACCGGCAGTATGGCAGTTTTTAAACCTTTAGACGAAACACTCAGATTTAATTTCCCTGCCTGTTCTGTTGATTGAACAGTAACAACCAGTTTGCCTTTAAAGGCCTTCATCTTAGGCAGGTGAAACAATTCCAGGCTGGTCGCATCACCATTGGCCACCACTTTATAGGTTCCATTTCCGGTAACCTTAAAAGACAGGCTATTCTCTGCATCAGGGCATAAGGTACCATTAGCATCTACCACGCTTGCTGTAATGTAAGCAAGATCCTTCCCGTTAGCCATCAGGGTTTTACGATCGGATTCCAATAGGATATGGTGAGGTTTGCCTGCCGTTTTAACCGTTTGTTCGGCAACAGGTTTACCATTCCCGTCATAGGCAACTACCTTTATTTCTCCGGGTTCGTATTTTACATCGTTCCACATCAACCGGTACCTGCTGGTATTGGTGGTTTTATTTTTACTTTGCCTGCCCTGGCTTTTTTTGTTAATAAACAACTCCGCTGATGGGTAACTGGTGTACACAAATACGGGCGTAACCTGCCCTTCACGACCGGGGAAAGTCCAGTGTGGAACAATATGCAGGGTGGGTTTTTCGGTATTCCATTTGCTCCGGTAGAGGTAAAAACGATCTTTAGGAATGCCTGCCAAATCAATAATCCCAAAATAAGAACTGTGAGACGGCCATTTTTCATCGTAAGGCGTTGGTTCGCCCAGGTAATCAAAACCTGTCCAAACAAATTCGCCGATTACATATTTGAGTGAATCCTGCATCACAAATTCATCATCCGGAATTTGAGACCAGTTACAATATTCAAGATCGTATGATGAACTTTGATTGTCATCATACATTTTCATCTTCTGAGGCACAACAGGGAACTTATACACACCTCTTGAACTCACGGTAGAAGCCGTTTCTGACCCCAGGATCATACCTTGTGGCAGGCGGGTATAGGCATTTCCGTACCATAGTGGTTTATAATTAAACCCGGGAATATCTAATACGGAGGCAAAATTATTGTCAAGGGCATCTTTGATCCTGTCCATACCAGCAGTTACCGGCCTGGTTGGATCTTCGCGGTGGCATATATCCTGCAAAAATTTTACGATCTTACCACCTTCTTTGGTAGATTGATCAGGCACTTCGTTTCCAATACTCCACATTACCACAGAAGGATTGTTTCTGTTGGCATGAATCATGTTCACGATATCTTTTTCGGCCCACTCATCAAAAAGGTGGCTGTAGCCGTTTAAAACCTTAGGAGCCTTCCATTCATCAAAAGATTCGACCATAAGCATAAATCCCATTTCATCGCATAATTTTACCAGCTCTGGTGCAGGCATATTGTGCGAGGTCCTGATGGCATCACAACCCATATCTTTCAATAATGTAAGTTGCCTGCGCAGGGCGGCAACATTTATAGCGGCTCCAAGTGGCCCAAGATCATGGTGGTTGCAAACTCCCTTAAACTTACGGTAAACCCCGTTTAACGAGAAGCCTTTTTGCGCCTCGTATTTTATAGACCGGATTCCAAAAGTAGTGCTATACTCGTCTTTTAAAGTGTTCCCGGCATATAATTTTGTTACGGCAGAGTACAAGTTTGGTGCTTCAGGAGACCACAGCTCAGGATTTCTGACCAATAAATCTTGCTCAAACTCGTTCAAATCGCCCTCATTCAAAGCCCTGGTTCCCGAAGCTACCGTTTCGCCTTTGGCGTTTACAATAGTTGTTTGCAGGCTCAAAGCAGTGTAGTTGCCACTAAGTGAACTTACCTGAGTTTTTATCTTTACCCGTGCAAAATCTTTGTTGATTAGAGGTGTAGTAATATAGGTGCCCCAAACCGGGATACTTACCTCATCCGTAATAATGACATGCACGTTCCGGTACAAACCAGCGCCTGGGTACCAGCGCGAGGCTTCAGGTAAATTTTCAAGGCTGATGGCAAGTGTATTCTTGCCTGCTTTCATTTTGTCGGTTACATCAATAGAGAAAGCATTGTATCCGTAGGCCCAGTGGCCAACAGCCTCTCCATTCAGGAACACTTTGGGATAGCTCATGGCTCCATCAATTAAGATAACGGCTTTTTTACCTTTAGTAAAGGCAGGCGCAACAAAAGTATTACGGTACCAGGCTTTGCCAACAAAAGGTAAGCCGCCTGTTCTTCCTGTTTTTAATGATGCCGTTTTCTCACCGTTCTGTACAATCTGTACATTTTGGCTATCGTTATTCCCATCAAAAGGACCCTTTATTGCCCAATCATGAGGTATACTTACCGTTTCCCATTTTGTATCATCAAAAGCCGGGTTTTTAGATTCAGGAAAATCACCTTTGCTAAACTTCCAGTTTTTTTCCAACAGGTATTCTGTCCTGACCTGACCATGTACTGCTCCACAAAATAGCACAGTTAACAATAACATGGATAAACTCAGATAGGATGATGTTTTGATTGTACTCATCCTCAAATCTAAATGTTAAAACAGTGCGTACCAATTAAGGAAAGAACAATGTTAAAATAAGTAAATAAATGGTTTAATTTTAGTTGGTTCGATTACAAAAGCAGTTCTTAAACGAGCGGATTTGCGTTACTATACTTGCCAGCCGCACAAGGTTTTTGGTGTAGCTGAGGTTTGGAGCTCAAATTCTAACCTAGAATCAACAAAATACCGCTCCTTTTCAAGATCATTCTATTCTTCTTTAATTTTAATAGATTACAAAAACTGAGTATCCAGGCATGCCTATAAAATCAAAAGCCACCTACAACTTTCGCTACAGATGGCAGTTTTAACCGGGATAACAACTATTTGGTAAGTGCTATCTTTTCTTGCTCAACTTCTATCAAATGACTATAGAACTTCCAGTCAACGTTAGGGTTTCTCATTGCTGCAAATGATATTGTTTTAGTTTTATCATCCTGACTTGCAGAATACATCTTTTTAAAGTCTTTCAAAGTTGCTTTCATTGCGTTTAGAGCTACAAAAAATCTACGATCATAGAAAACAATGTTATTCTTGTTTCTTTTGTTAGACCTATATTCATCATTGGATGCTTCGCTATAGGCTTTCTGAAGTTTATCCAGAACTTTTAGTCTGTCGCTGATATTTTTCAATGATTCCTCAGACAGATTCATGTCTTTAATACCAGTAATAACTTTTTGATCAGTTAAGACTGTAACTCCGGCAATGTTTACTTCCTGTTTACCATCTCTGGAGAATAAATAAACAGATGGAGGCAGATCATTAAGATTGACCGAATCCAACTTCATTAAATTTTTGTTAAAGTCTGCACGGGTAGTTGATAACAATTCAACTGATAACTGTTTAACAGATTGGGCTTTAGCATTAATCATTAACAATGATAACACCATGATTTTAAGAGCGGTTTTCATGGGGCCAAAGGTATGATTAATTATTTTTTAAAGTTAAGTTAACAATAAAAGAGCTTTTGATAAATATCAACAAAGTGCCCTGAGGTTGCTTTTTAGCGTTTTTAGGAATGTAAAAAAACACAGATACTGGTTATACCCGTATTATTTATATGACTTTTTAAGTGTCTTTTGGTTTGATTGTACTGTTCTGGTAGCCCATTTACCACCCACTTTCGCCAGGCTGAACATAGATTGCCCCAACCTTTACCTCATTATCAAATGATTCTATAAAATTTAGTATTCTGCAACCTGATCATCAACATAACAGTACAACCATCGTTCCCCGGGCTCTGAAGAAATCACTACAGGATGCTCCTTGATTTTAAAGTGTTGAGACATGTGTTGTTTTGGAGAGGAATCGCAGCACAAAGTTATACCGCAAGTTTGGCAGGTACGTAAATGAACCCAATCTGTGCCCTGCTTTACGCATTCTTCACAAACAGGCTGTTTCGCCAACTTCAATTCTTTAATAGCCGATAAATGGCTGCATGGTTGATTATTTTCCATAATTATAGTTTTGATAGATATTGATGTACTTGTGTAACGGCCATTGCACCCTCTCCAACGGCGGATGCTACACGCTTTACTGAATTGAATCGTACGTCTCCCGCAGCAAAAGATCCGGGCACGCTGGTCTCCAGGTGAAAGGGAGGCCTATCAAGTTCCCAGCATTTTTTATATTGATCCAGCGCCATCACATCATTTCCGGTATACAGGTATCCATTCCTGTCCCTGCAAATGGCTGTTTCCGAGGCCCACTCTGTGTTGGGCTTTCCGCCTATACAAATAAACAGTTTTGATGTTTCATGCCAGGATTCCGTTCCCTGTTCGCTATTGGCTATTTTAATCCGTTGCAGGTAATCCTCGCCTTCCAGCGCAGTAACCTGTGAATGATACAAAACAAAAATGTTTTTGATACTGGCAATTCTTTGAATGAGGTATTCAGACAAGGTTTCGGCAAGATTTCCTTTTCTGATAACCATAAAGACGCGTTTTGCAAATCCTGAAAAATAAGTTGCGGCCTGGCCGGCTGAATTTCCCCCGCCTATGATGTATAAATCCTTGTCCTGGCAAAAAAAAGCTTCGCTGGCACCGGCTCCGTAGTATACGCCTTTATGAAAAAACCTTTCTTCATCCGGCAGGTTCAGTCTTGCGTATTCCACTCCTGTTGCACAAATATTAGCCTTCGCGACCAGTTTTTCACCAGAGGCAAAATCGACATGAATCTTATTATCGTAAAAAGTGCCCTTAATCCCTTCTTTGAGCAGTAAAATTTCCACGCCAAACTTTAAAGCCTGCTGCCTGGCCCGCTCAGCCAGATTTGCACCCGATATACCCTCCGGAAAGCCAAGATAATTCTCAATTAAAGAGCTGGTACCTGCTTGTCCGCCTACCGCTTCCCTTTCTATAAGAATGGTTTTCAATCCTTCAGATGCAGCGTAAACTGCAGCACTTAATCCCGCCGGACCCGCACCGTATATGGACAGATCATATTCATCATACTTAGGTTCCGTAATCCAACCCAGGTTACAGGCAATCTCTTCTAAAGAAGGATTAACAATTATTTTTCCATCAGGAAATTCTATTACCGGATGCTTTTGTGGATTGTCGAAAGAAGTAATTCCCTGGCCCTGCCCGTCATGCGAGAGGTCAAACCAGTCGAAATCAACAACACTTCTTTTTAAAAAATCCCTGATCGGATAAATTTCCTGAGAATCGGGAACGCCGTATAGTTTAAGTTTGTCCATACGCTACTTTGTCCTGGTTTTTATTTTTTTAATAATTTCTTCTACCGGATACTCAGCGGAGATACCATAACCATCCACAAGTAATCCTTTTATTTTTCCGTCTGTTGATGATATAGCGTATAAGATAGATTCATCTTCAGGATCTGAGGCACCCTCAAATCTGTAAAATTTATCAATCAGAAAATTTTCCGGATGCTGCGCGAGTGCATTTTGTTCATCAACGGATTTTACAGCTGTATTAAAATCGAAAGTATAGCCTTCTTTGGATAAGTGATTCATTACCTCGCTTAATGTGGTCATCTCACCTAAATGTTTCAAATTGTCGTCGCTCATCGTAAGTATTCGTTTTGGAGATTACAAATTAGCTTAAAATTTAATTAACTTATGCGTCAATTAACCTTATTTCCTTTTATACTCTAATGAATTTAGTTTGTTTCCCTCTGCAATTATCGCTCTGTTAATCTCGCTAACCCTTTTGATATCCATTTTCTCAACAGCGCGGTCGTAGCTCAGCAGTCCATTTACCTCATGTTCCACATCGGTTGTCTGGGTATAAACCGCTACACTGAGTCCCTGATATTTCATCAACTGCTCAACCTGGCTCATTAACAGCACAAACCTATCCGTCAATGCTTCAGAGGTAGGTTCATAAGCATAAGCATTATTCTCTACAGGCCACATGTGCCCCCTCACAAAAAGCCCCACCCCTCCAAATTCACCTAAAGATGCTGCCCGTTTAGCGTCGGGTTTCGAGGCATCATTAGGACCAATGTAAATGTGGGTATCCACAAAGTCTCCATTACCCGGGTCTCCCGCAGCCTTTTGGTAGTCAGGGTTATTATTAAAGCCTGAATTTCCATTAACCAGCCTGGATGGATCATACTTTTTAACCCAATCGGTAATTTTCGGCACATCGAAGGCACCCCAATTTTCGTTGAAAGGCACCCATGCAATAATGGAAGGGGCGTTATAATGCTCGTCCATAATTTCCTTAAGTTCTCTGCGGAATGCCGGCCGCACCCTGGCCGTATCTTCATTCTGGTACCATATCGCCGGCATATCCTGCCAAAGCAGCATTCCCAGTTTATCTGCCCAGTAATAAAAGCGTTTGGGCTCAGTTTTCATGTGCTTGCGAATAAGATTAAAGCCGGCATTTTTTGTAAACTCAAGATCCGACTTTAGCGCTTCATCACTTGGTGCTGTAAGAATGCCGTCTGGCCAATAGCCCTGGTCCAATAGCCCAACCTGCATGATAAACTTTCCATTCAAAAGTGGACGTACTATGCCGGCCACCTTGCCGAGCCTGATATCGCGCAACCCGAAGTAGCTGCTAATTTCATCAGTTACTTTCCCATTGCGGTCTTTAACCGAGATTTTAAGATCATATAGAAAAGGCTCTTCCGGAGACCAAAGTTTGGGGCTGGTAATGGGCAGATAAAAAGTATTTCCGGCGCTTCCTTCCCACTGTGAGACTACTTTCTTCCCATCCATGGCAACAGCAGATAAATTTGACGTGCCAGCTTCCACCTTCACCTGCAGCCTGCTATGCTCCAGATCTGGTAAAAGTCTGATATTTGTGATGTGCACCAGACTAACCGGCTCGAGCCATACACTTTGCCAGATCCCCGAACTGAAGGTGTAGTCGCCGCGGGGGCCATTCTTTCCTGAAGGCATTGTCCCGTCGTTGGAATCGTAGGCGGAGACAATAAGCTCATTACGACCCGCCTTCAAGAACCTGGTAATATCCAGCGAAAAGCCATCGTATCCGCCGGAATGAGTACCAACCTTTTGTCCATTTACAAAAACGGTCGCCTCATGATCTACCGCCTCAAAGTTAATCAGTACATTTTTACCTCTCCATTTCTGTGGAATTTCAAAATATCTGCGGTACCACATATTTACTTCCTGTTTACGCTCGATTCCGGAAATCACGGATTCAGGGCAGTATGGTACAAGGATCTGCTCGCCATTAGTGGGGAATTCAATAGGTACACGGGGATTTAAAGCAGCCTTTTTTTCTTTACCCCCAATATAGTCCCATTTTCCATTGAGCGACTTCCACTCTCCACGGACCAGCTGAGGCCGCGGATAGTCTGGAAACGGGTTTGAAGAAGCCATTGCTGCCTGAGTCCATTTTGTGGGCAGTTTAGCTGTTTGGGCGAAAGTATATCCGCAGTAGTTTACCTGAAAAAAAATCGTTAAAAAAAGGATATTTAAAATCGTATTTTTCATAAAATGTTTTAAGTAAAAGCTTATCTGGATCAACACACCAAGATAAGCTTTTTAACATTCTAAATCGATTTATTGTTAAAAATTGTTTTTGGAATGGCTTAGTGAACAAGCAATTAAGCAGGCATAACGCATATCTGAACCGGCGGTTTTTACACGCCACAATGTTATCATATATATTCTCGGATTAAAAACCTTTAAAATATCTCAAATGGTAAACACAAGGCAACTTTATCCTTCAGCAGAATAATAAACCTGTGTTGGCTATTGATCGGAAGGATACACCAAACGGAACAACTGTACCCAGAAATGCAGGTAATCGTTACCAAAGCGCACATCGAAATGAAACAGACGCAAACATGCTGCGTCTGTACATTCTTTTTGATCACCGTGTTGGATATCGTTAAATGCATTTAATCATTTAAAAATGGATAATCGACATAACCATGCGCTCCGTTCCCAAACATGGTAGCCCTGTCCGGTTCGTTGAGTGTTGCCTCTTTTTCAAATCGTTTTGGCAGATCTGGATTGGCCAGGAATAGATGGATATATAGTCGGGATCTGAAAATGCCATTTTTTTGACCGTAATCATTTAAAAGCGATTTCCCTGCCTGTAGCCCCAGGTATTACTATTTTCTTTTTCATCTTTGTATTCTTTAATTGTTGTTTATAATTGACTATGCAAATATGCTACGATCAAAAAACGGAAACTTGTATCAGATCACTGTTTTGGCCTGGAGCATTTTAATGCAGCTACCTTGATCATAAAAAAATATAGATGAACGAACTTGAAAGTTATATCCACCACCATTTCGGCATTAGTCCGGATGACTGTCAAAAAGTGAGCGGATTATTTAAACCCGAGGTAATTGAAAAGGGAAACTATTTCTTAAGAACAGGTAAATTCTGCAATAAACTTAGTTTTATAGAAAGTGGTATTTTAAGAGTTTTTGTAAAGCTGCCAGAAAAAGAAGTTACCCAATGGATAGGCACTGCCGGTTATTTCATCACAGATCTCCAGGGTTTCATGTTCAGGAATGCCTCTCGGTTTGATATCCAGGCACTCACACCAACGCGTTTGTTTACGATCGATTACGAAGCGTACTTAACGATGGGAAGACTGGTGCCCAAATGGCATGAATTTGAAAAACTGTTTACGGGTAAATGTTTTGTAATGATGGAGAACCGAATCATGGACCTCATTTCCCTGACCGCCGAAGACCGTTATCAAAAACTCTTAGAGCACAACCGTGAACTTTTTAATCAGGTACCGCTTCAATACCTGGCCTCTATGCTCGGCATGACACCTGAAACTTTCAGCCGGATACGGAGGAAAATGGTTTCTTGATTTTTGTCAAGAGCTTACCCATTGTTTCAGGCATACATTTGAGCTAACAAAAATCATTGTCATGAATCAGCAAAAAGTGATGGATTTCACCATCAGAATTGAAGAAGCAGCCATAACTGCAATAGCTATTTATTTCTTAACGAAATATAATCTGGGATTATCGGTTTGGCTGTGGGTATTGCTATTTTTTGCGCCTGATCTTTCTATGATCGGTTACCTGGTGAATACCCGCGTAGGCGCTTTCACCTATAACTTATTTCATCATCGTGCGGTAGCAATAGTTCTGCTGGCAGCTGGTTTTGCGATGCACATAGATGTACTTATCTCCATAGGATTACTACTGGTTGCACATTCATCTTTTGACCGCATGCTGGGTTATGGTCTGAAATTTCCAGATGATTTTAAACATACAAGTTTGGGTTGGACAGGAAAATAAATTTCTCAATTTCAACAACGCTTTTTGCAAATAACAACAATAGTATGGTGGAGCTCAGCATTCTCCCGGGAGAAAAACCCCATGGCATTACCATAAGTTGTTTTCAGAAACATTCACGGTCTTAAAAGGAGCACTGGAAGTAGGAAAGGGTAAAGACATTCTCCATTTGAAACAGGGAGATGTGGCGACAATAACCCCAAACGAAAAACATTATTACCATAATGTTACTAACGTAGAATGCACGGTAACCACAACCATTAATCCTGGTAATAAAAACGTTGAAAATGCTCTTTTTATTTTAAAAGGATTAGCAAATGATGGTCTGTCCACCAGAGCGGGAACGCCGAAGAAGTTTTCAGACCTGGTCTTGTTTGTCTACTTAAGCAATTCCAGAATGGCAGGCTTTCAGAAAATAGCGGAGCCGGTGTTCAACTTTTTTGCTAAAGTCGCAATCAAAAAAGGGCATCTCAACAAATTACTACAACAGTATTGTAGCGGGACGTTATAAATCTTAGCTTAAACATCCGCTGGTTCTTTCAAGAAACGTTTAGATTTATATAACACCTATTCTTCATATCATTTCTATGTTTTTTTTCTATTTTTACACAAATAATGTTTATGAATAATTCCGCTCTCAACCCTTTAAAAAAACCTACATCCGGATTTTTAAAAACCGCACTGACCTTGGTTATGCTGGTCTTTATCTGCCTGCAATCCTGTAAAAAGGAAAAAGAAAAGATCACCTCAACCGGCCTTATCACAGGCACTGTCTTAAGCAAGAACGGACTGCCGCTTTCCGGCGTAAAAATTTCCCTGGACAACGAACAGAGAACTTACGTGTTCAGCGACGGTGAAGGAAAATACACATTTGACCGCATTCCAGTTGGCGGTTACAGCATACTGGCAGCCAAGGAAAAATACCTTTCGGAAAGTAAAAGAACTACTGTAACCCAGGATGGTACCACAAAACTGGACTTTCACCTGGAAGTCGGTGAAGCAACTCTGGAAATCGAAAAGGACAGTTATCAGCTACCTTATACCAAGACTTCGAATCTCATTAAAATAAAGTCCAATACCGCCTGGATGGTAACACTTTCTACCGATTGGCTAGACGTTGACAACCCGATAGGACTGGGCGACAAGGGCATCTATGTTGTTGCGGAAGAGAACCAGGCGGATACTGCAAGGACCGCGACCCTGACACTAACGGCAGGTATGGCCGTCAAGGTTATCACGATCATCCAGTACCCCAAAATCAAGCTATTAAGTGTATCGATGACCCATCCCATTACCGATACGGTTATCTTGACCTTCAGTGCACCAGTGAGTGAAGTGCAGATCACCTCCAAATATGATCTTTGTTTAAGCGACCTCGCCTACAACAGAACACCTATGAGCAAAGAAGTACGCTTCAAATATAGCTGTGGCAGATTAGGCCAGTCCTACCCTTTCCAGGTTACCTTTAAGGATAAGATTGCTAGCTATACCGAAAACTTTAATGTGGATTTTTTCTCTAAACGGATTGCCTATCCTGCGGTCTGGAGCGAGAGCACGCCGACATACTTTGTAAGCGATGATAATAAAACAGTCTGGTTTTCTATTTTCGATACGCAGATAGTCCAAAAAATTGATATGGAAACTTTTACCGTCATTAAAAATTACCCGGTCGATTTCAAGGTCAGAAAACTGGTCTATAACCCTTACAACAAACTGATTTACCTATTAACGAATACTCCGGACATATATGTGATGGATCCCGATGACGGTTCAATTGTCAAACAGATTAAACTAGAAGTGCTGGACGGGGACAATAACACCTACCCGACCATATATCCGCAGGCTCTTGCTTTTACCAGCTCCGGCATCGGAGCAATGGTCTGCGGCGCGAGGGTGAGCAGTGCCACCAGTTGGAAGATGATAGACAGCCGAAAAAACGACCTGGTTTATTACCATAAGCAAAAGGATAAAAACTATGAATATGGAAAGATAGAAGTCAATTATGACCGAACCAAACTGATTATCAAAGCTTATTTCAGTAATATCACTTTCAGTATAGACCCTGTCCAGGACGTGATCAGGGATATAACCATTCCAGTAAATGGTTCCCTTGGTGGAGTGGTTCCGAATAAAAAGAACAATAACCTCTATATGATCCAGACCTATGAGCAGTATATACACAACCCAGCAAACAACTACCTCAGCAAGATAACCTATCTGGCACATGGCAATGCGGGCGATTTTAGTTATAGAAGCGGTGAAGAGGAGATTATCTATGCTTTTGATACCGATAACTGGCTGCAGATACTGGATTATAAGAACGGCAAAACGCTGCTTACTTTCCCAACAATAAATGAGCTTTATTATGGTAAACCAATATCTACCACTAACGGCAGGTATTTAGTTAATTTTGGCAACTTTACCTTGTTCAGGTTTGATACAGAACTGTTCACAGTAAAAGGCCAAATTAATAAAACCGCAGTCAAGACTGCTTTTGTTAAATAAGGCCTGGATACAAACTTGACTATGTTTATCACCTGCAGTCGGCCACTAATGGCCCTTTACGGGATGGCCATAGCTTACCTCCAGATTGGTATATGCTGCCAATATTGATAGATAGTTATTGTTCGGTTATTCTAATGACCGTAGTTATAGCCATGGAGCCAGATTTAGCCGATGGAAAGATACTCATCGTTGGATTACCCAGGTAATGAAGCCTAATCGAAAGTAACATTTCTCATCTTATTTGCAATAGTAAGCCTCAAAGTGTCCTTTAAAATCAATATTCTGTTCCGGCCATTTCACATTAACTTGACCGCTCACCTTATCCCCTGTGATGGAACTGATGGTGATAATGGTTTGTTCTGAAGAGAATAATGAACCATTCTGACCGCTGGGGTCGCCCGGATCATTAACCAGGATATAGGTATCGTTGCCCGAAAAAGTGCCTGTCTTTTTGGGCACCGTCAGTCGTATCGAAAAATCACTCAATGGCGAGCTACAGGTTTTAGATCCATCTCCTGCCAGGTATATACTGAACAGGTCTTCGGGGCGATAGTTGTTCATACTAAATTTTGTATAACGCTCCAGTGTCACTTTCGCCGTAAAAGGCGATCCGTATAGCTTTCCTGTAACTACCGTCGGCACATCTACCTCGGGTTGGGGTTGATCTTCCTTTTTCTTACAGCAGGTTAATATACTGATCAGTAAGATTAGACAAAAGAATCGTTTTAGGAGCTGATAAAAAGTCATTGTTATTGGCGTTAGGTAAAAGTATAGGAAATTGATAGGATTGAGTAATGCATCATTGAAAGACCGGAATGTTAAGATTTCATCCTGACGGAGCCCAGGCAAACTTCACCTTCTTCGATTCCCGTAACCCATACATCTAAAAATTTAATCCGGTCTCTGGTCAGCGTTTCCAGGTATATTGATTCGCACATGGGTGCCACCGAACCATAGGTTCCGCTCTTGGGGTATTTAGCGGCCAGTTCTGCATCACGAAGCTGAATCCAGAGCCGTTGTGCATTCCTGAATTTTTTAATGAAAGTAGTTTCCCTGAAATAGCTTTTCAGGATCTTTTGGTACACGCCATTTAGTTCCGCATCTGCCTTTTTATAGTCAGAATAGGCATTCATATTCATGGCAGTTTGTGACTGTGCAAAAGTCGAACCGCTAAAGAGCATAGTCATAACGACAAAAGCCAACAGGAAAATCGGGGATTGGTACAGGTGTTTCATGGGTTTAATTATGGATATTACCAATCTAAACCATAGAAAGATCCTTTTGTTTGAGCAATTTTTCTACCATACTTGGCCATATCAATACATTTGACCCCTTCTCGCCAATTTACCAATACGCAGCCAATCAAAAAATTACAACAAATCTATTGCTGGTGAGACGGGGTCAATTTATCCCGGGTTATCCACCTAATATGTTCCAAAGCAAACTGTAATACTTCATGTTCCCATCTGGGCTTTGCGGTTAACGGAGGCATAAACTTAATTATTACCAGTTTTCATCTTTACTGGTGATCGCCTTGAAATATTTCTCTATTACTGAATTAAAATATCCCTCTAATGCTTTTATTGCCTTTTCATCCTTAACCTCACCTTTCTTATTAAAGAAGTCACGCATATCCTTCTCCCTATAAATATCTCCAGTATAGGTGCTAATTTTATTTATCGAAATGCCAATTTTAACCTTATTGTCCTTGAATTCGTAAGTCGAAGTGTAATTGATATTCCAGCTGGGATTCAGGTAAAGCACTTTCATTTTCACAGCACCTTTATCTATTCCATTCAAAGTGATACTTTCTCCATCAAATAAAAAAAGCCGATCTAAGTTAATAAATCGGCTTTTAATGGTGGAGAATATCGGATTCGAACCGATCACCTCTTCACTGCCAGCGAAGCGCTCTAGCCAAATGAGCTAATCCCCCAAAATTTAAATATTCAATAACCAAAGTGAGAATGACCAAATCAATATTGAAAACAAGCTTCCGGCTTGAGCAGCAAAAATAGCAAATACTTTCTCGAATGCAAATGATAATTTATCTTTTTAATTAATCTTTAATTTTAACAGCAAACAATGCCATTAAACAGATTACACCAAATGCCGATTGCATAGGATAATTGATGAATAAAAAAAGTACAAATGTGGCAATGAGCAACATTACAAAAAACATAATGGCCTTAAAAGCCGTATCCATATAACACATGGCTACAATAGCCAAAAGGTAAAACGGAACAGTAACGGCAATTATAAACATCACCCGAAAATAAATTTCTAATATTAACCGGGTATTAAATCCCCTTTAGATTTTATTCATTCAAGGCTTAGATTAGCCATACGCATTAACTTCTTTGCGGTTTAACAGCGCCTGATAGCAGTCTACAAACTGGGCAACGTTAAATCCATCCATCAAAGCATGGTTTACATGTATAGAAACCGACATTATTTTTCTTTCATTTTCATCTCTAAGCTTGCCAAAAGATATTTTAGGACAGCTATCCTGGTAAGCATAATTTCGGGCATGCGATAAAGAAGTAAAATTTAACCAGGGCAGTGCAGAATAATGGATTACATTTTCGCCTGATGAGGAAGGGATTAAACCAGTGCTGGCCTGTACTTTTTCAATCTCCTGATTGGCTGCTGTTCTGAAATCTTCAAAATCCTCATAGAAATCCATATAACCAAACCCAAAAGTGCCGTTTGGCCGGTTAATGGTAGCCGCAGCATTTACGGTATCGTATTTCCAAACTTCACCATCTATAATGCGGTAGCTAAAAGGCTCTACCTGATTGGCGGCTACCAGCGATTTGTGCAGGTAAAGAAGAAAAAAAGAAACATTATTTTCTTTTGCTTCTTCGTAGGTAGCGGTACAATCTACCTCTACGGTTACGCCGAAAAAAGGTTCTTCAAAGGCGCTAAAAAATTTAAAATGATCTTTTCTGATCCAGGTATTGATATCTATTTTTTCTTTCATTCAATTAATTTTGGTAAAACATCAGATAGACTTTCCATCTGGTAAAAATTTATATGATCAATGGTATGATCAATGTGTTCATGCACCCATGTAGTGTGAAAAGGGATGTGAATGGCATGTCCGCCAATATTTAGTACCGGTAAAACATCCGATTTTAAGGAATTGCCCAACATTAAAAATTCTTCAGGTTTACAATCCAGGTGTTTGAGCAGTTTTTGATAATCGCTTTCCTGTTTATCACTCATAATTTCGATATGGTGAAAATAATGATCCAGTCCTGATTTGGTCAATTTTCGTTGCTGATCAAGCAAATCGCCTTTGGTAGCCACTACCAGTTTATATTTTCCATGCAGGGCTTTCAGTACATCTTCTACCCCATCAAGCAATTCTACCGGTTTATTGAGCATTTCCTGCCCCAGTTCTATGGCTCTGCTAATCACAACAGGGTCTATTTTACCTGCTGTTATCCTTAAAACGGTTTCGATCATGCTCAATACAAAACCTTTAATTCCATAACCATAAAGTGGTAAATTGGCTATTTCTGTTTTGTAAAGTTCTGCCAGAATGCTGTGCCGGGGCATAAAATCTTCCAAAAGACCTGCAAACTGCTCTTCCGTTTCGCGGAAATAGGGTTCATTTACCCAAAGGGTATCATCAGCATCAAAAGCAATTACAGTAATTTGATTTTTCATGGTTATGCTTACTTTAGCAACACAAAAGTAAAGCAACAATTACCTTTAAAAAAGGACATTTGTCTCGACTAAATAAATATGCTACGTACCAACCTTACTTTCCTGTCATTTATTGAACATTTTTGCGCCGAAAATAAAGAAGAGGCCATTACGCTTAAAAACTTTAAAGCAGGGTATAGATTTATTGAGCAGGGCGAACAAATCAGCAACATTTACATTATTAAAGATGGGATTAGCAAATGTTTTATTTCTGAAGAAAACGGTAAAGATTTTATTATCGAATTTTTAGGTAAGGGCGAAGTAGTTGGCGAATTAGAAGCTATAAAAAAGATCAATTGTTTGTGCAATGTAGCGGCAATAAGTGAGGTTACTGCCTATGTGATACCTGATCATCTTTTCCTTTCGTTGATTAATAAAAGTAGTGAGTTTACTACCATCTTACTCCAGGAATTGTCTACCAGAATTATCCAGACCAGTACACGGGCATCCTTCCAACAATTATATACTTTAGAATATGCCCTTTTAAAATTGCTTAAATTACAGGCTGATGAGCATATTTCCATCTCTAAGGAAGACATGGCGGCCTACCTGGGTATCTCTGTAAGAAGCTTTAACAGAAGCCTGAAACAGGTAATCGCTAAGGGTGGTTTTGACACACCTGAATTTAAAAACATCCTGCAGCTAACAAGTATGAAAAAACTGCTGGAAAGATTAAGATAATCTATTATTATCGCTCAAAAGCTATTTTAAAATCAACCGTGTGTTTTCATGATCTGTTTAAGTCATTGAAATTTTCCAACTTTTTGCCTATCGTGTACACACATCTTCTGGTTTGGGTTTTTTGCTCCTTTTGCTAAGCAACTTTAATACAACACAGATTTTACCGAAGAACGCCGTCAATCCCAAGGGCCGGAGAAATCAAAAAAACGGTTGCAGGAAAGAACAAATAGCATTGCCAAACCTAAAACGCAGTGGTTTTGTGTTCATAACGATGATTTAATTTTAAAAAATTATTGAACACAAAACGAAGTGCCACCGTTTTTTTGATGCGTGTAGGGTTGTGTAAAAGGCCCATTGCTGGATTGACAAAGCGCTTTGGGTACTTTGGCGCTCCAAAGTACCATGCCACCGCGGCATAGAGCGGAAAATTTCAATATTTGCGTTAGAGCTAGCCAGGAAATATGCTAAAATTAATCCGATAGCTCGGATCAGCAGAACGATCGCCTTAGAGAGGGGCTAAACACAATAGGCCTATTTGCTGGAAATAATTCTTGCCTGCAATATAAAACCTGAAACAAATTCAATCGCAGCTTTCCCTATCGCCACAGGTCAGCGTGAAGGCGCTAACATTCAAAACCTGTACTACACCTCTCAACAATTTCTACCTTGCGTTTCCTTCCTCAATAGCTCACAAATCAGCAAACATTTCAGGATAAAGTTTGTTAGAACAATCTATAAAAGAAAATCTGTATGGCCCATTTATTTCAATCTGAATACAACAATCACAGATGAAGAATGCTGCCGGAATCAGGAAATCTTTGTTAATTTTATATCCGCATAAACAACAGTTTAACATAATTTATAGATCCAAAAAGGCTATTTAAATCACAAATATGAATGTAGAAGACGTTTTTAAGAACAACGAAAAATGGATCGCCGATAAACTGGCTATCAATCCTGATTACTTTACTGAACTATCAAAAGGACAGAGCCCCGAGTTTTTATATATCGGATGTTCAGATAGCCGTGTTACAGCAGAAGATTTAATGGGCATACAACCTGGTCAGGCTTTTGTACACCGGAATGTAGCCAACCTGGTAAACAACGTAGATTTAAACGTAATGACGGTTCTAAACTATGCTGTGCGCCATTTGAAAGTGAACCATATTGTGGTTTGTGGTCACTACAACTGCGGGGGTGTTAAAGCGGCAATGCAACCCGCCGATATGGGCATACTCAATCCATGGTTAAGGAATATCCGCGACGTTTACCGCATCCATAAAGATGAGTTAAATGCCATTGAGGATGAGGGTGCACGTTACAACAGACTGGTGGAGCTGAATGTTCAGGAACAATGCGTGAACCTGTTAAAAACCGCGGCAGTGCAGGAAGCAATTACCAACCGTGGGATAACGGTACATGGCTGGGTTTTCGATATCCATACAGGTAAATTAATCGACCTTAAAATCGATTTCGAAGCCATTTTGAAGGATATTAAGGAGATTTATAACTTATATTAAGTCCGAGGTCCACGGTCCGAGGTCGGAAGCATTTAATTCCTAATCAAAGTTTATAAGAAATCAAAAGTCCGAAGTAGGTGTTTATGCACTCAAACTTCGGACTTCTGACTAAATACTTCGGACTTTCTTATCGTCCCATCCAACCGCCATCAACGGTCAAAATTGTTCCATGCACATAATCGCTTGCCTGTGAGGCCAGGAATATTGTTGGTCCTTTAAAATCTTCTGGCGTTCCCCATCTTCCGGCAGGGATGCGCGATAAAATAGAAGTGCTTCTATCCTGATCTTCGCGTAAAGCAGAAGTATTATCAGTTGCGATATACCCGGGTGCTATCGCATTTACATTTACACCCTTTGAGGCCCATTCATTTGCAAAAGCCTTGGTTAAAGAAGCAATTG
This sequence comes from Pedobacter sp. D749, assembly GCF_019317285.1. Classification (NCBI taxonomy): domain Bacteria; kingdom Pseudomonadati; phylum Bacteroidota; class Sphingobacteriia; order Sphingobacteriales; family Sphingobacteriaceae; genus Pedobacter; species Pedobacter sp. D749. The sequence goes on along the minus strand of NZ_CP079218.1, from coordinate 185,143 downwards.
CACCTTTACTGGCGGCATAACCAGGAACGGTAATACCACCCTGGAATGACAGTAATGATGCCGTGAAAATTACTTTTCCGCTGCCTCTGGCAATCATCTCCCTGCCAATTTCGCGTGTTAAAATAAAAGGTGCTGTTTGGTTTACCGCAATTACTTCATCCCAGTATTCATCAGAATGTTCGGCAATTGGCTGACGCAAAATCGTTCCGGCGTTATTTACCAAAATATCGATAACAGGATGATCTGCTTTTACCTGAGCCGCAAAAGCCAGGGTCTTTTCGCGTTTAGCAAAATCGCACTGGTAAGCATAAAATTTTCTACCCAGTGCTAAAATTTCTTTTTCAACAGTACTGTCCTGAAGTTCGAGACTTGCAGAAACACCGATAATATCGGCACCTGCTTCGGCCAAAGCTAAAGCCATAGCTTTCCCTATTCCTCTTTTACAGCCGGTAACTAATGCAGTTTTACCTGCTAAATTAAATATGTCAGACATGATGTTTAAAATTCAGTTTTTAGATTTCTCCATTCCGCTAATCTTCATAAGATGACGGTAAGAAATTATTATTTCAATTCGTTAATGGCACAGTGATCCATATCACCATAATCTAAGTTTTCGCCGGCCATTCCCCAGATAAAAGTATAGTTGCTTGTACCTGCTCCGGAATGGATAGACCAGTTTGGCGAAATTACCGCCTGATCGTTCTGCATCCAGATGTGACGAGTTTCTTGCGGCTGGCCCATAAAGTGGCAAACACTCTGCCCTTTTGGAACTTCGAAATAGAAATAGGCTTCCATCCTTCTATCGTGCGTATGTGCAGGCATGGTATTCCAAACACTGCCCGATTTTAACTCGGTCATACCCATTTGTAACTGGCAGGTTGGCAAAACGCTGTTCACCAATAATTTATTGATGATCCTGTGGTTAGCAGTTTCTGGCGTACCCAACTCTACAATCTCCGCTTCGGCTTTGCTTACCTTTTTAGTAGGGTAAGTATGATGTGCAGGAGCAGAATTGATGTATAATTTAGCGGCCTCACCTGGTGTGGCAGATTCAAAAAACACTTCTTTTGTACCTTTACCAATGTATAAAGCTTCTTTATAATCCAGTTCGTATTTTTCGCCATCAGCAGTAACAATAGCTTTTCCGCCAACATTAATAATCCCCAGTTCCCTACGTTCCAAAAAGTAAGTTGCTTTTAAATCATCAGGGTTTGGAAGTGCTATTTTCTGATCAACAGGCATTGCACCACCAACAATATACCTGTCAAAATGAGATAAGGTTAGGTTTACCTGGTTGGCCTCAAATACGTTTTCAATTAAGAAATTTTCCCGCAAAGCTGCGGTATCCATTTGTTTAACTTCTTTAGGGCTTTGAGCGTAACGGCTTTCGAATTTATTCATTGGTTAAAAATTGAGTTTTGAGATCGGGACCTGAACTCATAACAGATCCTATGGCAAATATATTTATACGATATTTATTATTGGTATGAATACTCAACTTTATAATCCTTTTTTGTGGTTTGTCCGCTCCAGGCTTTTAAACTGGTTCAGGGTGCGGGTACATCTGTCCAGAATTTATGATCGGCAGGCAGTCCTAGGGTTAAAAGCCGGGCGAAGCGAACTACGAACAGATCAAGAAGGCAGAAAAATAAGTCTATATTTTCATTTCGTTAAATATCTGCGTTTAATAGCTAAAGCGAGTTTTTTCCAATTATTTGGAGAGCAAATTCAGTACAATTATTCAGGTTTCTTCCCGCTCGTTTGTAGTGCCGGCGTGAAGCCGGCAGCTACCACTCCAATCGGGTCTATATGGCAGGGCAGGCATTACTATTACTGGTTAATAGTACAGCCGGCAAACATTAATTTTCGCAGTTTTTGCACAAACCCCCGTTCATAAACCCGGTAGTAGCGTGCATCCCGATTTCTTCTATCGGGATAAAGCGAATAACGGGACTGCTGTTCCCAAAGAAATACTGAACATTCATTTTCAGCTAAAAACAATAAATTCAACTTAAGCTTTGGGATAACCTGGTACAAAAACAAATTGCCAACTCGGTAGGTTTTAACTATCGTAAATATTTAGTTCAGAATTAAAAAAACATTTCGGGAAAACCCCTTCAGAGTTTCTCAGCAGCACTTACCCCGTATCTATTCTGCTAAGCTGTTGATCGAAATGCTTATTCATCATACGCTGATAAACCTGCTCTGCAAGCACATACAATAAATCTGCTTTCTCAAACAAGCGTAACACGTCTGCTTCACCGATCGTGTAATTGTTTTCGTAGCGCACAGCCAGATAAGCCTCATCAAGCAAATGCAACAGGCTAACCTCTTCTTCCCTATCATTAAATAGCTCGGAAAGCGGCTTTACATAAGGTTTAATATACAATTGATGAACTTTAATGCGGTGTGTTTTTTTATCCTTTCCCATTACCAGAGTTTCGATGGCCCCATACATCAAATCGAAAACCTGATGCAACATAAAAGCGCAGTATGCTAAATGTTGCTGTTTAAAATAGAATGTTGCGCCCGATAAAAATTTATTGGCCTTATCAATTCCGTGCTGATACGTAGTGCTCACCTGATCTGCAACAAGTTCCGGTGTGCCCCCGTTTAGAAAAGTTCCTGAAATACTGAATAAACAATTTTGAGCGGTGGTGGCATAGTAAAAAAACAAACTTCCCTGCAGTAACTCCTGCTCCACCTCGTGTACATGGAAAACCCGGTAACTCAATTCCATTTGCCCGTTAAACACAATATTTAATACCGGCGTTAATTCGTTTAAAATACGCACGTGTTTAAACGAAACCATAATCAGCATTTCTGGTGCTGCCTTACCAGCCAAAAAGTTATTATGGAGATAAATATACTGAACAGGTACTGCAGCCGTAATGCCCTTTAATAAACGCACTATGCTTTCATCTTTTAGCGCATCATGGTCCAGGTTTAAAGATTTACTCCACATAATACCCTCCTTTATCATTTTCAATTAGTGCAGGAGTATTGATCATTACAAAAAAGGCTTCCATAATCATCATCATGCTTTCATACTGCTCAAACAAAAATTCCTTATCCATTAGTTTAATGCTGCTCCTGGTACTGAAAGCCGCATACAACCACTCTAAGAGACCTAAACGCAGCTGTTTAATTTTTTCGGGAATAAAAAAGGACTCCACAAACAAGTAAGGATTTTCTATATGTACTGCAGTCAGCGTATTTACCTCACATAGTTCTTTGCGGTAGGCATCGCTGTTTATAAATTGCTCTTTAGCAGCGGGCAAACCTCCGGCACCTTGATAAGTTAGTTTTTTAGCCGTAATTAAATAACCCGCATTAAGCAGTTTTGTAAATTGGTTGTAGAAGAAAAAATAATCGGCCACATCGCTCACACACTGCTCTTCTGCCAGGGCAGCTTTGTACCAGTTTTTTAAATAAGCTTTATGCCCGCTAAGGTTATCCAGGCTAAAGAAAAATTGAATCGCTTTAAATGGATCGTTAAATAATTCCTGTTCGAAAGCCAAAGGCGATGTACTTTCGAATATGGCCATATGGTAGTAGCGATCGATCTTTTTGAAACTATTTCTAGTAATAATCCTTTCGTGGATGAGCCAGCAAGCCTCCAGCATTTTTTTGGTATTTTCGTAAAACTCCGCAACATAATGGTCCCAATCCAGATCGAGGTTATTTTCCAATGCGGCCAACAGCCATTCTTTGTAAACCAGCTTGTAGGTGTCTGATTGAAAAAACAGGAAAATATCAAGAAAGGTAAGTTTTGGGTTTTGCATTTCTCCGCTGCTTAACAGTTTCGGATAGTAATCGAGCAATACCGTTTCGCGTTCTACACCACATTCATCAGCCCCAATTGCTTTCACAAATGCGGTATCGGTTTCACTGTGGTTAAAAATTAAATCCGAATAATCGAAAAGCGGCACCAGTTTTTCGTAAAAAACCAACAGCTGTGCCGGGTGCTTTTGTGGCGAAAAATCGAATTCGTTCTGTGGAGGGATTAACCAGTTTTTTAAAAAATTTAAATGGTAGCTTACGCCATTTGTTGAAAAAAAGCTTTCAATTGCACCAATAAATGCCACAGTTTCTTTTTTAAAATTTAAGTTCCCTTCCATAGTGTATATTTTTTAAATGATTATATTAGCTAACGAATTTAGCAAAAAATATATAGTTAAACTATAATTAATTCATAAAACTTATCAACATTTCTCATGAATGAAAATCAGCGCTTAAAAAATTTAATGGAATTACTACATTTTAAGACTCAAAAGGATTTTGCTGCTGCATTGAATATTCAACAAGGTTCTTTATCAGATATTTTAAGAGAAAGGGTCAACGTATCTAATGCCATTAAAGATAAGTTAGAAATGAAATTCGACGTCAATTTAACCTGGCTTGAAGATGGAATTGGCGAACCTTTTTTCAAAAAGAAACGAGCCGTTGGAGAAAGCAAAGAGGGCGTTCCTTATTTCGACATGAGCCTATCAGATGCGAAAGACCGCATCGTAGAAGAACAGCGGGCAGAATACCTGGTAAATTATCTCCCTTTTAACGATTGCACGGCCTATTTACCAGTTTATGGCGATAGCATGTATCCTCAATATGCCGCAGGCGAAATTATAGCGATAAAAGAAATTACCAATTACGAAATTTTACAATGGGGCGAGGCTTATGTGGTAATGACGGATGAAGATAGTAACAGCTTGCGTACCATAAAACTAATTTTTCAGCATACTGATGATACTAAATTAATTCTCCGTTCTTCAAATCCAAATTTTAAAGGCGATACCGTAGTCAGCAAAAAAAATATCCTGGCACTTTATATTATCAAAGGAAAAATTACACGGAATATTATTTAGGCAAAGCAGTTTTCAGTTCACTGTTTTGAGTTTGGGTTTGTATTCAAAAATTGTCATCCTGAGGGTTCAGTTTTTCAGAAAAACATTGTAGGGAAGAGGAAAGGGCGCGAGATATCGTCATTCCCACCTCGATAGCTATCGAGGTGATTGGGAACCAAGGAGTGCTCATGAATGCCGTTAAATAAAGGAAAAAACTTATGAATAATCGTAATGCACTAGTAGGTTTTTATGTTGCATTAAGATTCCCGCCTGCGCGAGAATGACGACACATCTTTTTTAAGTATTTTAGGCGTTTTGCTAACCAACTTTAATAAAGCACGGATTTTAACCAAGGACGCTGTCAATCCCAAGAGCCGGGGAAATCAAAAAAACAGGTGCATAACAGTAAAAATGGCACTAACAAACCTGAAACACAGTGGTTTTGTGTTCATAACCGATGATTTAAATTTTTTAAAAAAATATTGAACACAAAACGAAGTGCCGCTGTTTTTTTGATGCGCATAGGATTGTGCAAAAGGCTCATTGCTGGATTGACAAAGCGCTTTGGGTACTTTGGCGCTCCAAAGTACCATGCCCCGCGGCATAGAGCGAAAAAAAACAACATTTATCTCCAAAGTAGTTTTTAAGATATTAAAGCTTGCTATTAGCAGGAAAGATGCTGAAATAAATTCAGCATGACGATCGACCTAGGTAACTACGCTAAAAACAAATGTAAATTAACAGAGATATGCCCACACGATAGGCATGCGCGAGAATGACGACCGCTCTTTAAAATCTGCCAAGGTCGCTTCCCGAGAAAATCGGGGAAAATTTAATCAATCGCACAGTTTATTGAATAGACTTAGATAAAATACACGCCCAGAACTCCAAACTAAAAAAGCGGCCCGATCATTAATCAGGCCGCTCTTCTTAATACATCACAACTTGTTTAGTAACCCGGATTCTGGTACATTTTAACCGGATCTAATTTCACTTCATCAAAAGGAATAGGATAATACCTGTCTTTTGTGGTTACGTTAGACAGCTTAGCAATTCCATACGATGATTGTGATTTCGCTTTTAAGTAAGTAACCAACTCTGCAGCATTAAAATTCCTGATTAAATCGAACCATCTTTGGTGTTCGAAAGCAAACTCTACCCTACGCTCGTGTAAAATGGCTAGTTTTAAGGTCGGAAATTTAGCGGCATAGGTAGCATCCGTTTTGGCAACCGCGTAAACTGGCATACCTGCTCTTGTTCTTACCATATCCAAATACTGAATCGCCACAGCATCGTTTCCCTGCAACATATTAACTTCAGCAAGCATCAAAATTACATCGGCATAGCGCATTAAAATCCAGTCGTTACCTCCGTAACCATTATTGGTTGCCAAGGCACTCGCATCGCGGAATTTGGTAATAAACCAATCTTTTACCGTAGCATCATTTGCAAACTTTACAGAAAAATCTTTCCTTAAATCACTTGTTTCATATTCATTAATCAGGTCTAACTTTACATTGCCACCAATACCGGTAGAAACCTTTAACGAATTAATGGTTTCTCCTTTTGCCTGGTTGTTGGCAGCGATGCTTGAGCTATAATTAATATCGCCCTGTTTGTTAGAAATCTGGAAAATCAATTCTTTACAGGTTGTTTTTTTCGTTACGTCAAAAACATCAGTATATGGAATTTCGGAAAGGTTCCCAAAAGCTTTCATATTATAAGCGGCCAACAGGTAAGTATTGGCATTGCTTAGGTTTTCGGCCTTATTGTTTGGCAGGGTGGCCGCCATGGTTAAATAAACCTTTCCCAGATAAGCATTTATGGCTGCTTTAGATGTTCTTCCGATATTCGCTGTTGACTGGAAGTTTGGCAGCGTACTGTTTAAACCATCTTTTAAATCGGCAACAATCTGGTTGTAAACATCAGCCTCAGGTACACGGAAAGTTGCTGCAGTAACCTCATCAGAATTATTCAATTGTTTGGTAACTAATGGTACAGGCCCCCATTTCCTTACCAGCTCGAAATACATAATTGCCCTGATAAATTTAGCTTCGGCAGTGTAATTGATCTTATTTGCAGGCGTCACAAAGGTTACCTTATCAATATTTGCTAAAATTACGTTGCTTCTGGTAATCGCGTTAAAAAGCGCCAGCCAGTGTGTTTTTAAATAAGAGTTACTTGGCAATAAAGAGAAATCATTAAACTGAAAGGGTTCTCCTGCATTACTTTGGTTGTCATTTCTCCCCGCATCGTCCGAGCGCTCATCGGTAAACAGTCCACTGTTTTCACCCAGGGTATTACTACTCCTCAGCGACTGGTAAGCACCGTTTACAGCCAGCAATACATCGTTTTCAGTTTTAAAATAGTCTTCAACGGTAACCGCATTTGGGTTGTTTTGTGCTAAAAAATCTTTTTTACAGGCACTTAGCGTTAAAACTGCTCCAAGGGCCAAAATTGTATAAATATTGTTCTTCATTTCTGTAATTCTAAAAAGTAAGTTTAATACCCAGGTTATAAGCTCTTGCCAATGGATAGTTACCATAATCTACACCAGGAGTCAAATTAGAACCTCCACTATAATCAACCTCCGGGTTATAACCCTTGTAATCAGTAATCGTAAAGGCATTATCAACACTGGCATAAACGCGGATATTACTCACTTTTATAGCATTGGCGAGTGTTTTAGGGAAGGTATAACCTAAAGTAATGTTGGTACACCTGAAGTAAGATCCATCCTGAATATAGAAAGACGATAAACGGGTACTGTTACTTTGCGTACCTGCACGCGATGCACGGTAGTTTAAGCCACTACCTGGATTGGCCTCGTTTCTGTAACGATCGGCAGCCTCTACATATTGGTTTCCCGAACCTTCAAAATTATACAGGTAATAATCCTGACCATCCAACACCTGGTTTCCATACGATCCGTTAAAAGATGCCCTTAAATCAAACGTTTTGTAAGAAGTGTTTAAGGCAAAACCATAGGTAAATTTAGGATATGGTGTGCCAATAACAGTTTTGTCTGCATCGTTTACAATTCCGTTACCGTCGGTATCCTGAAAATACAGATCACCGATTTTTGCCGGATTGGTTGAAGAAGCTGATGGAGCAACCTTGCCCAGATTATCGGCAGTAATTCTACCCAAAGCCTTAAATCCGTAGAACATCCCTACAGGCTGACCTTCTTGTGTAATGTGTGTTAAATATGAACGCTCAGCACCATTGGTTAAAATGGTACTTGCTCCACCCATATTCAATACTTTGTTGCGGTTAACGGCAATGTTTCCGCTAAGGCCCAATGTAAAATCCTGTTTTTGGATAATTCTTCCATCCAGCTGGATATCAAAACCTTTATTGCGGATTTTACTGTCGGCCAGATTAGTTAGGATTGAAGAAGTTCCTGATACGGCAGAAATTGGTTGGTTGAACAACAAATTATACGAATAACTCAGGTAATAATTGGCAATGATATTTAGGCGGTTTTTGAATAGGCTGATATCAGTACCAAAATTATACTGAGACGTAGATTCCCATCCCAGCTTCGGATCCTGAATGGCATTTGGCCAGATCCCCGTAGAAATCGCATTTCCAAAAACCACACCACCAGGTGCACTCATTTCTTGTGCAGTTCTGTAATTCGGGATGTTGTTGTTACCACTCAATCCCCAACTTGCCCTTAACTTAACAGTTGATTGTTCGCCAAGAAAATTACTATAGAAATCCTCTTCCGAAAGGTTCCATCCTGCGGCTACCGAAGGAAAATTACCATATTTATTTAACGGACCAAACCTTGATGATCCATCACGGCGAAATGAACCGGTTAAAAAGTATTTGCCGGCATAGTTATAACTGAAACGGCCGAAATAAGAAAGTAAGGTGTTGGTAGCTTTAGCTGTTTTATTCGTTCCGTCGGTAATTAAAGTCAAAAATCCTGCATCGGCACCTTTATCGGTAATTTCACCTATTTTATCATTCTGGAAACCACTGGCAGAAATACGGATCAGATCACTGGTTGTTTTTTGCGCAGAATATCCTCCAAGCACATCAATTTTATGTTTACCAAAGGTTTTATTGTAGTGTAGGGTAAACTCACCAAGCTGATCAACCTGACTAAGCGTTTGTGCAATGGCATTCGCCGCCGTTATCGAAGCAGTAGAATAAGGCGGATTATTGCCATTACTTAAGCTCGTTGGCAGATAAAAATCATATTTTTCATTATAATTTTGCGTACCTAAATTGGCTTTAAAATCTAATCCATCCAATATGGTATAGGTAGCATTGGCATTGTAGGTGCTTCTAGCCCCCTTTCTGGTAATTTTTACTTGTTCAACTGTAGCCAAAGGATTCTCAGGGTTTTGGATACCGTATTGAGAGGATAAAGCACCCATGCCAAACTGGATCGGGTTTCCATTGGCATCCCTTGCCGGCAGGTAAGGCAGGTAAATCAAAGCCGACATCATCGGACTTAAATCATAACGACCTTCCCTCACTTCGCGGTTATCGTTTTGCGTATATGAAATATTTGCGCCTACACGTAAACGTTCACTCACCTTGCCATCAATATTACCCCTGAAGTTGGTTACCTTTTGGTTGGTGTTGGTTACAATACCATCGTTATTCTGGTAACCACCGCTTAAAAAGTATTTTACATCTTTGGTACCGCCAGAAAAGGAAAGGTTATGGCGTTGAAAAGCAGCATTGCGGTAAAGTTCATCCTGCCAATCGGTATTATAGGCAGCAGGGATAGCCTGTTGCGTGCTAAAATTATAAAGATCGGCTGGTATGCTTACGCTACTTCCATTACCTACATTGGCGATACGGGTAGTATTGTTGTCGCTAAACATCGCATCATTCCAGGTTTTGCCCGAGTTTACCCATAAATCTTTATAGGCATTGTTCCTTCCATCAATTAACAATTGGATAAACTGGTTGGCATCCAATAATTTTACTTTTTTAGCCAACTGAGAAATTCCGCCCTGAACATCGTATTCAAATTTACCTTTTCCATCTGCACCTCTTTTGGTGGTAATTAGCACAACCCCACCCGATGCCCTTGAGCCATAAATGGCTGCGGAGGCCGCATCTTTTAAAATGTCGATGGTTTCAATATCCTCCGGATTGATGGATACGTTGTTTCCTGCCGGATAACCATCAATTACGTACAAAGGATCAGAACTGGCGTTAATAGAACCGATACCCCTCACCCTGATTTTAGTGCCCGAATATGGTGCACCACTGGTTTGTGATACCTGTACACCTGCAACTTTACCCACCAGGGCCTGACCAACAGTAGGAGAAGTTAAATTCATCTCACTGGCCTTCACACTACTTATGGCACCGGTTACATCCGATTTTCTGATCTTCTGGTAACCAATGGCCACAACCTCATTTAGGGTATTGCTGCTTTCTTTTAATATAACATTAATATTTTGGCGTCCGTTAACCATAACTTCCTGGTTATCGTAACCGATATAAGAGAATACTAAAATTGCCCCATCCTCAACTGAAATGGCGTATTTACCATTAGCATCGGTAACCGTTGTTTTTTTGGTCTTTTTTTCAAATACACTTACACCTGGTAAAGGTTGGTTGTTTTGGTCGGTAACCGTTCCGCTTACCGAAGCAAAGGTTTTACGGTGTAATCCTGAGGCAAGCATACCGTGGTTTACTGCTATTGCTTCTGAATTACAAATGGCCAGTAAGCCTAAAGGCAAAAGCAATTTCCGGCAGGTATTTTTTATACCTGCGGTTAAAAAAAATGATGTCATCTTTTTGTTCTTAGTAATGGTTTTGAAATATAATTGGGTTTTGTGTTTTTAAGTAGAAGCGTAGATTTTCACATTTACATAGGCTTATCCTTTATCGTTAACAGGTTAATTTGCGGAGCGTTCTACGGCGACAAAAGTATGAGTGTACTTTTAACACGATGTATCCCCTGTGTTAACTCTTCACACCAATCACGACGTATACTTTAAATTAACATTAAGCCAAATTAAACAACACCTAAATCGGTTTATTGAGGAATTAAAGCATAACACCCTCTTAATGTTTCTTTAATGGGAGGTCTTTAAATTTGCTTCCAAAACCTTTTCGATGAAATCCCTCTATCCTTTCCTTATGCTCTGCCTGTTCTACACAGGTTTAGCTGCACAGGATGCACCGCAACAATCTTATCAATTAATTAAGACCAGAAACGAAGTACAATACAAAAATTATTACCTGCTTACGCTTTTTCAGCAATTGCCCGCACTACGCAAAATGCTCAGTACAGATACGGCGTTCAGCAACATCTATAAATCAAAAACCAAACAGGTAAATGAAGCGGTGAAAACCTGCAAAACAGATATTAGTTGTTATGCCAACGCTTTAAAATTCAACAATGAAGAAATAGCCCGTATTGGAAACCGTTTGGCGCTGCTTTATACAGAAAATAATTCATTGGGAGATTTGGTAAAAAATCATCTGATCCCCTCAGGTTGTTATTCCATGTTTGCCAAAGAGCAACACAAAGCCCTTTTAGTTAAGGCCTGGGAACAAGATGCCAGTGCTATAAATTATGCAATTGGTGTTTACGTAGAAGGAAAGAAACCCAATTACCCGAAAATAGACTCGATCAGCTTTAGTTTAAGGGATAAAGAATATGCAGAACTCACCTCTGCCAGTGCATTGTTATCGCTGCAGGGCAATACTAAGCTCTTTTTCGAACCTGCCATGTTATTTGCACTGGAAGCTTTAGAATTGAACGAACGCAATGATGCCGCCGATTACGAACCGATGGCTAAAGGCGTAAACCTTGCCGCCATTAACCTGATCAAAAAAACAGACTGGAAAAAATATCCATACAGCGTAATCCTGGTTCCAGGTGCTGGTCCGGAGGAAAAAGAAGTAGCCTTAAGTGCTGGCGGAATGATCCGTTGCCGGTTAGCGGCTTTGCAATACCAGAAAGGCATGGCTCCATTCATCGTGGTTTCGGGCGGACGGGTACATCCTTACAAAACCAAATTCAGTGAAGCCTACGAAATGAAGAAATTCCTGATAGAAGTGCTTCAAATCCCCGAAAGTGCCATTATTATGGAACCACATGCCCGCCACACCACCACCAACCTGCGCAATTGTGCCAGACTGATGTTCAGGTACGGTATGCCGATAGATAAACCGGGTTTAGCCTGTACCGTAAAATCGCAGAGTTATAATATCACCAATCTGCTCCCCGAGCGCTGCAAAAAAGAACTCGGCTACTATCCTTACAAAAACGGAAAACGTTTAAGTGATACCGAATCAGAATTTTATTTGAATACCTCTTCGTTACAGATCGATTTTGATGAACCGTTAGATCCTTAGTTGATGAAAACATTAAATCCTGTTTTAGTCCTTATCGTGATGTTTTTTGTAGCCAGGTACAATAAAATGGAAGGAAAAATCACGAAAACAGTTACAATCGACTCATTAGGTGCATGTCAGGGGATTTCTTACCAGAATGGCCGTTATTTTCTTTACGGCGACAGAGAAGTAGGTGTAATGCGCGAATATCAGCTCCGGAAAGATTCTTTAATTTATCAGCATCGGGAATACCAATTCACCGTTAAAGGCGAAAATATCATCAAACACCCTACCGGGATAGCCTACCATAAGGGTTTACCAACATTTGTGGGCAATTCGGTTAAACAAAATGCAGCAGGCACTCTTTGGAAAGCGGTAATTAATTGCATCAACTGGGATGGCTTTTTAAAAACCAGAAAATTAGATGGAAACCTGATTAAAAGCATAGAAGATGATGCCTGTATCCAGGGTACACGACCAGAATATGTAAATTACAAAGGCAAATGGTTTGTAGCCACTGCCGATTATGGCAATAAAGCAAACGAAGTACGATTGTACAATCCCGAAGCCTTATCAAAAGCCGATAAAACAAGTGAAAAGGGAATCCTCTTTAAAAAATTCACCTGCTCACCATGGGTCCAAAATCTACACTGGATTGCAGATAAAGGTATATTGGTTCTAATCCAAAACCAGATTGAAGGCCGCAAATGGCGACTGACCTTTCTAAATCTGGAAAGATCACTTGCCAGCGGCCAGGAATCTGTTATCAAAGTGATAGAAACCGACAAACTGGATGAACTGGAAGGTTTTACCTTTACCGATAAGGCCAATAAAGGGATTGCCGTAAGCTCTGCTCGTAAAAATAATGTGAGTTTTATGGATTTCTCGGTTGGCGATTAGCGACAATCCCAACAATAAAACAATACAGCAATAAATTTATCCTATCGGTCGGGTGTCTCACTGACCGAAATGGAACATATTCATTATTTCTTCAAATTAGGAAATGGAGGGCTTGTGGTTCTTGGCAGTTTGCAGTCCCGCCATTCGCTATAGCTCCGATAGAAAAAAATCGGAGGCTGCCGCTGCTGTCGGGTTTATAAACTACGGATTGTGCACCCTGCAACCTTACAAATGAAATACTGCTTTAGCCACTTAGCACCGGTTGAAGCGTTTACCCTGCAGCAACGAGGTACGAGGAAGCGAAGCGTAAAAGCGTAAAACGGGAGAAAACTTTTTGTGTTGCAGAAGCCTTGCGCTCCAAAACATAAGCTTGCACTTACCACATTTTGTCAGTCTGAGCGGAGTCGAAGACCCTTGGATACGTTTAACCATAGAAGAAATATAAGATCATGTAAGTTGATCTAGTAAAAGATCCTTCGACTACGCTCAGGATGACACTAAGCGGCTTATCCTATCATTTGTCATCATCTACTAAACCATACAACTAAACAGCAACCCTTCTTTCCTCCTATCGGTCGGTGTCTCACCGACCGAAATAAAAATACTCACTATTTCTTCAAATTAGGAAACGAATGGCTTGTGGTTCTTGGCAGTTTACAGTCCCGCCATTCGCTATAGCTCCGATAGAAAAAAATCGGAGGCTGCCGCTACTGTCGGGTTTATAAACAAAGGTTTGTGCACACTGCAACCTCAAAAATGAAAAGCTGGTTTGGCTAATTATACCTCGGCCCGAAGCAGCTACTATCAGAACACATCTATTCTGTCTTGTTTTTAGGCATTTTGCTAACTCCCGTTAATAAACCACTGGCCTAACCGAAGAACGCTGTCAATCCCAAGTGGCAGAAGAATCAAAAAAACAGGTGTACAATAATGCAAATAGCACTAACAAACCTGAAACGCAGTGGCTTTGTGTTCTTTTCACTGAATTCAAAGTTTAATATAAATTGAACACAAAACGAAGTGCCGCTGTTTTTTTGATGTGCGTGGGGCAGTGAAAAGCCACATTGCTGGATTGACAAAGCGCTTTGGGTACTTTGGCGCTCCAAAGTACCATGCCTCCGCGGCATAGAGCGGAAAAAAGAATATCACCTATTTGTTCCATCGATTGATATGTTACTTGCCCGCGGAGTCATCCAATTAGCCTCCCTTCTTTACTTTCCTTTTACACATCTTCGTCGTATCTTTATTAATCAAAAAAAAGGAAAGATATATGAATACTGAAAAAGCCATTCTTGCAGGCGGCTGCTTTTGGGGAGTAGAAGAACTCATCCGTCATTACCCAGGTGTAATTTCTACGGTTGTAGGTTATACTGGTGGTGATGTTCCCAATGCCACTTACCGGAACCATGGCACACATGCCGAAGCCATTGAAGTTACTTTTGATCCAACTGTTTTAAGCTACCGCAAATTATTAGAATATTTCTTCCAGATCCACGATCCGAGCACACGCAACAGACAGGGAAATGATGTGGGCACCTCGTACAGATCTGCCATATTTTATAATAGTGAAGAACAAAAAAATACGGCCGATGCATTAATTGCAGAGTTGGATGCTTCTGGCAAATGGCCGGGCAAAATTGTAACCGAGGTGGTACCTGAAGCCGATTTTTGGAACGCTGAAGAAGAACACCAGGATTACTTACAGAAAAACCCTTACGGTTATACCTGCCATTTCGAAAGACCAGACTGGAAATTGAATTAACAACTGATTTTAAATCAGATCTTCGTTTCGACCGCAGTGCTCCAAAGGAGCTCCTGTGGAGGAGAAATCCTTGATGTAATGCGTAAAAATAAAATGATCTGTGAGGACACAGACCATGGAAGCAGCTCAAAAAATCTGTCGTTGCGAGTAACCATCAGGTCTGTGGCCTGAAAAAAACAGGAATGACGTCCTATATGCGCTTTCTAACTTATTAGGTTTAAAATTTGCATCCTGTAAAACTCAAATGAGCTAAGATGTCTAAGGTGGTTATAAAAAATTAAAAACCAGGCAGTTTAATTAACCACCTTAGACACCTAAGAGAATCTAATTCATTAAATAATCCTTTAGGCTTTCACACCATAAAGAACATGTAAGCTTATGTGGTTCTTAAATGTCTTATATGGTCAAAAAAAATAACAATAAATATTCAGTTGTTTACATAAACATCATTATAAGGCACGAAGATAACCGAACGATTGAGCTCATGAATGCCTTTAAAAACAACTGCAAAAATGAATAATCCTAACGCTTTAGTATAGCGACCTTTGTAAGATTGCTTCGTACCTCGCAATGACGATTAATCTAAAAATGTTATTATAAATAACGACTAATCGTCATCATCTTTTTTCTTCTTCTCCAAAATCACAAAAGCGCTCCGTTTTGGTGCCGGCATTACCGATTGTTCTCCTCTAACCGATTTCCACACCACTTCGTTCAGATCTAAATCTGGTGCAGCATCTTCTTTGGCAAAATTAAACAGTTCAGAGCGTTTGCTGCTCTCATTCACTGCTACATTCCTCGTATCCAAATCAATAAGCGGCTGAATTACTTTGTAGGGCGTAAAATCTGGTGTAGCGGTAAAACATTCGTATAGTGGCATGGCAGCAGCATCGTACTGACTCATTGGTGGCAAACCTAAAATAAGCTCCATTGTCCTTAAAAATCCAGAAGTAGAATACATCGTATGAACAGGTGTATTCCGCTTAACATAAGGACCAACCACATAAGCTGGCGAACGGTGCGCATCAACATGATCGGGACCGTTCTGTGCATCATCTTCCAAAATAAACACAACTGACTCTTTCCAGATTTTACTGTGCGATAAATGTTCCAAAATGCGACCAACGGCTAAATCGTTATCTGCAACGGCAGCCTGTGGCGAGTATTTTCCTTTCTTTTGTCCGCTGGTATGGTCGTTAGAAATCCTTAAAGTATTAAACTGCGGTACAACACCTGCAACCAATAACGAATCGAAATCGTGTTGCCAGGCATCCACCCGCACCTGATCTTTAATGTCCATATCAAAACCTGGCGACGCAGAACACATGTGGCCTTGCAGCGATTTAATATTCGCTTTTCCATAATCGCCAAACTCGCCATAACTGCGGTAGCTTACGCCTGCCCGCTGACAGTAATCCCAGATAAAACCTCCTTTTGGATAGGTAACTGGTCGACCTCCTTCAAAAGATGTGCTGCCGCCGCGTGCGCCGTAACTGGTAGGCCAGGTCTTTTCTACTACATCAGTGGCATAAGCGGCCATACTCCAGTTGTGTCCATCGGCACTTACTTCTGCATCCACATAAAAATTATCAAGCAGCACATAATTCTCAGCAAAGGCATGCTGGTTAGGGGTAATTTTTCTCCCGAAAAGTGTTAAGCTAGAATCACCGTTTCCTTTTGCAACATCGCCAAGTACCTGGTCGTAAGTTCTGTTTTCTTTGATGATATAAAAAACATGTTTAATAGGCGATTTTTCGCCCTGTTTTCGCGGAATTGGATTTCCGGCTTCACCATCGGCAGTAATCGTACGTTTATCAGTAAATGGAGTATTGGCATATACTTGTTTGGTGTATATTTTTAATTGCTCTGGCTTTGGTGAATCTATAAAAGATAATGTTCCTTTAAACAATCCTGCTATATATTGCAGCCGGCTATTGGCGGTACTTCCCATCTGGTAACCACTGTTATCTACCTTAGAAATGGGTTGCGGCCCCTGTGGATTGGCCATAGAAGTATTGCCTTTGCCATTGGTCACCAAAATTTTCGAGCCCAATACTTTAACACTTGTTGGGTACCAGCCTACCGGGATAAAACCCTGGCTCTGGCTTACACCTCGCT
The DNA here is from genome assembly GCF_019317285.1 of Pedobacter sp. D749. NCBI lineage: Bacteria > Pseudomonadati > Bacteroidota > Sphingobacteriia > Sphingobacteriales > Sphingobacteriaceae > Pedobacter > Pedobacter sp. D749. Next base: position 168,196 of record NZ_CP079218.1, on the reverse strand, counting down.
TGCTCACATCAAAAACAGCCAAACAGTTGTTATCGGCATTGGCGATGTATAAAGTTTTCTCGTTGGTACTCAAAGCCAAACCGTTGGTGGTCGAACCGGTTAACTGAGTAGCATAAAGCGTAGTGGCAATGGTTTCGATCACCTTATTATTCAAAGTATTGATGACTGAAACGGTATTATCATTTGCATTGGCCACAAACAAAGTATTTCCTTTTTTATTGAGTAAAAGTTCGTTTGGATGATCGCCTACAGGGATGAGCCTTTCAATGTTTTCAGCATCCAGATCGATAACCGCAACCGATTTCCCGCCCCAGAGTGAAACATAAAGTTTGCTTTCATCTGCAGCTAAAACACAGCTGTAAGCAATTGCAGGGAGCTGGATTTTTTTAAGGATCTGCTTTTCAACAGGGTTGATGATGTATAAACTGCTGTCTTCTTTGGTAACCGTATATAATTTACTGTTGTTTTTGTTAACCGCAATCCCCGCCGGACTGATTTTTCCTTTTGGCCAGACCGGGCCAAGTTTAATCGTATCACTTTCGGCGAGTTTACCGTTCTGAATATTAAAATCCAAAATCCAGTTGTCGTTACCTCCTGAAGCATACAGGTGTTTTTCATCTTTACTAAAGGCAATGCCATACCACGATTTGCTTAGCACTTTTTCATCAATAATCTTTTCTGTTTTGGCATCAAGCAGTTGCAACGACTGCGTGCTTTGTCCGTTGTTAGTAATAGCAAGATATTTACCCGAAGCACTCAATTGCATATTCAAAGGCAAATCGCCCAGTTGCAGAGAATGCCCCGCCGGACTCAGCTTCCATCCATTGGGCAATAAAATCTGTTGAGTGCTTTCGTTTTTGCCTGGCTTTTGTGCAAATCCATTCCGTATAAAAAAGGAACACAGCAGTAATAATAAATATGATTTTTTCATTTTTCTTAAATTGAAGGTAGTAGCACTACCGATGAAGATTAAAATTAACCAGGGCCCTAATGGTGTAGCCATTGCCCGATGCTACCGAACCGATTTCGCGGATGGCCTCAGATGGAATAACCTGACTATGAGTTGCGTAAAAAACAGGTCCGCCCGAAATAGAGAACGAAAGTTTTGAATGGTTCGGCTCGAGATTGATTGATGGCCCGATCATTACTTTTGCGCCACCTTCTGCCTCGTCTTTTTCCCAAAAACCTTCCAAGTCCTGCCCTAACGCTTCAAATCCAAGATATAACACACTGGATACACGGTGCTGATAGCCAAAACTGCTAATAAAATCAAGCTTATCTCTGCTTTTATCAAAAGCCTTTTCGAAACGAAGGTTACCCGCCATTCTCCAGTTTGTCTGATCAAATGAAGCAGTAATCCGGCTAATCGCCGAACCCGTGTTAGACCAGTCTCTGCTCAACCCTAAACCCGCACCGAGCCTAAAACCTGCAATGCCTTTACCACCCACTAAATCTCTGATTACTTCAGCCTGTTCGGCAGAGGTTACACCTCCTGAATTGGCAAAACCAATTGCTGCTGTTGCATACAAGGTAAGCCTGCTGCCTAAATACCCTTTAACGCCAAACTGCTGCCCTAAGCCATCATAACCGAATTGTCCATTCGTTCTTTCGCCATAACTCCCAGAATAATGGACATTCCAATGTGGATTTTCTGCCGTTAAGGTGTTCAGCGAAAACAGAAAGGGCTGAGCGGCATCAGTTCCTATTTTAATTTCAGGTGTGGTCTCATTTATTTTCTGTGCGGCACAATTTAAAACGGCACCCGCCAAAATGAGCATCAAAAATGTCTTTTTCATTGCGATGATCTATCAATTAAAATTTGGTTTCATTTAATAATGGCGACTGGCTTGCATTTACCTGATAAGTTTGGATCTTATCATTTTCATCAACCTCAACAATCCGGTAACCTTTATAAGTCGTGCCCCAGTTTCCACCAATATGTGCATCAAAAAAATGAGGCAATTTATCGGTATAAAAAACAGCATCAAGACTGTGGTCGTGCCCATGGAATACTGCTTTTACATTCGCATAGCTATGCAGCAGTTTAATGGTGTCCGGACAATCGACAAACGGACTTTCCGGCACCCAGAAATGAGGCGGGATATGCAGCACGACAAAAACAGTTTTCAGGTTTTTAAATTTATCTAGTTCCTGTTTTAAAAAATCGTTATTGGGGCACAAATAAGTTCCTTTGGTATCAGAAGTATTGGCCAGAACAAAACCTACTCCATTTTTTTCAAAAGAAAAATTATCCTCGTATCCAAAAACTGATTTCCAGATTTTGGTGTCGGCGTGATCATGGTTACCCGGGATAGCATAAAAAGGGACTTTAAGTTTATCGTAATAATCCTTTTTAACTTCGGGCAACAAATCAGGACGATCATGTACCAGATCGCCATTGATGATCACAAAGTTCAGTGGACTTTTATCGTGTGCTTCGTTCAGCCATTTTACAATATTTTCATGATGGAGTTTATATTCCGTACCCGGCTGGCCATAGTGACCATCGGATGCGAGGGCAAAACGCAATTTGGGTGCTTTACCAGATTTAGCAGAAACAGGATGTTGTTCATCGGCAAATGAGGATAAAACCGGCGAAATACTGGCCACAACCGCAGCAGCCAGACTATTTTTCAGAAAAAACCGTCTGTTAGACATAAGGATAAAATATGTTTTGTATTAAAGCCCAATATTAGGGTGACCAAGCTTCTTAAACATAAATTTCATGTTATCATTAGGTTAACAGAACCTTATCTGTGTATCAATTTTATAACAGAAAAAGACCGGAAACAGCTATTCAAGGCATAATGTTAACCCGATAAAACAATTTACCGCTTGCAGGGATTATTATATTATGAAAGTACTTAAATCCTTACTCGCTGGCTTTGCAGGTGCTGCAGCCTTGAATATATTGCATGAAAGCTTTAGGCGGCTTGATCCTGATGCACCCAGGATTGATCTTTTAGGCAAACAAGCCTTATCCAAATCGATGAACCGTTTAAACCTTAAAGCTCCTGTCGGAAACAATCTTTATCTGGCCACCCTGGCAGGTGACATCATAAGCAACAGTTTATATTATAGTGCTATTGGTGCTGGAGACAGCAAAAACATTTATTTGAAAGGTGCAATCGCCGGTGTTACCGCTGGTTTGGGCGCAATAAACATCCCTGATCAAGTTGGATTAGACGATACTCCTGTCACTAAAACGGATAAAACCAAAATATTAACGGTAGCGTGGTACGTAATCGGCGGACTGGTAACGGCAGCGGTTTTTAACCGCTTAAAAAAGGCTTAGCACAATGAAAACTTACCGGTCCTTGTGGTGGCTTTTTTCCATTGCTTTTGCAACGGGCTTACTTTCCTGTAAAACAGGATCTGTTAATCTGTTTAAGGCCGCTACTCCACATGAGCAATATCAAAAAAAGTTAGTGAATGTTGGCCTGGATAAAACGGCAATGGGTGCAGCATGGTTAAATGCTGCTGCTACGAGTACACAAAAAGCATTAAACATTAATATCCCTTATAAAGAAAACGGTTATTTTGCTGCGGATAAAATTCCGGCGACTGCTTATAAATTCAGAGCAACCAAAGGACAAAAATTGAATATTAAGCTAAATAAAACACCTTCGGGTGCTGCCTTGATTTATATTGACGTTTGGTATAACACAGATCAAAGCCAAAAACTTATTGCCTCTGCAGATACTTTAAATAATCCGATTGTTTTCGATATTGATGAAACGGGCACCTATCTGATCAGGCTGCAACCAGAACTGTTGCAGAATGTATCATATGAATTAGAAATTACCGCCGGCCCATCTCTTGCTTTTCCTATTAAATCAAAAAACACCAACAGTATAAAAAGCTATTGGGGAGATGGCAGGGATAATGATGCGAGAAAACATGAAGGTGTAGACATTTTTGGCAATTTCAGAACGCCAGTTCTGGCAATTTCGGAAGGAACGGTAACACGGGTAAACGAAAATAACCTGGGTGGAAAAGTGGTTTGGATGCGCCCGAAAGGTAAAGATTACACATTATATTATGCCCATTTGGATGAACAGATCGCGGTAGAAGGACAGGAAGTAAAAATTGGCGATACTTTGGGACTTATGGGCAACACCGGCAATGCCCGTACTACCCCTACTCATTTACATTTTGGTATTTATACCTTTAACGGTGCGGTAAATCCACTTCCTTTTATTGATCCCGTAACCAAAACCCCAGCTGCCATTACCGCTTCGAGCAGTAAGTTAAATAAAACCTTAAGAACCCTATCTGCCGTTAAAATGTTTTCTTCACCACAAGGTAAAGCAACTGTTTTAGCTACACTTAATAAAGGAACAATTGTACAGGCAAATGCTGCGACAGGAAATTATTACAAGGCAGAACTGCCAGATGGAAGCAAAGGTTTTATTCAAAGCAACAGCCTTGTAGAAATTGCTGAGCCTTTAAAAAAGCTTAAAATAAATTTACTCCAGCAAAAAGTTTACGATAAACCCGATAGTTTAGCAGCGGTTAAAACAACTTTAAAAGAAGGGCAAACCGTAAAGCTTCTAGGTACTTTTGGCAACTACCAACTCATTGCCAATGCCGGTAAAGAAATTGGCTGGATTATTATTCCCCGGTCTATGTCTCCACAGAACAAAAAACAATAGTCTGGCAATAAAAATTGATTAAAATGGCTAAAAACAAAAGAAACTATGGAGACACAAGAGCTTGGATTAGTCTTCGACGAGCTATCATTGACAGATTAAAAGAGTGGTCGTCTTTCCCGCGCAGGCCTATCGTGTGGACACATCTTTTTTAAGTATTTTTAGGCGTTTTGCTAACCAACTTTAATAAAGCACGGATTTTAACCAAGGACGCTGTCAATCCCAAGAGCCGGGGAAATCAAAAAACAGTTGCAATTAAGATAAATCGGCACTAACAAGCCTGAAACGCAGTGGTTTTGTGTTCATAAAAGATGATTTAATTTTAAAAAAATATTAAACACAAAACGAAGTGCCGCTGTTTTTTGATGCGCATGGGATTGTGCAAAAGGCTCATTGCTGGATTGACAAAGCGCTTTGGGTACTTTGGCGCTCCAAAGTACCATGCCCCCGCGGCATAGAGCGGTAGAAGAATGTTATAATTAATTGTGACCACACGATAGGCGCAGGCGGGAATCTTAAAGCGCTTGCATTACGATTATTCATAAGTTTCCCTTGTTTCAAAGGCATTCATGAACACTCCGTGGTTCCTAATCAAGTTGGGAATGACGAACCGCCAAAACCCGTCATCAATACTCCTATGTATTTGAAAAATTCTAACCTCTATGATTGACAGATTCCAATAGAATGGTCGTCATCTCCGGAGCAACGCGCAGTGGAGAGATCTATCGAAACAGATTTCTCGACTACGTTGCACTCCGCTCGAAATGACGATACTTCGAGACAATCTGCCTTCTTTATCCATCTGTCCATTTATATTAATTTTTATAAAATAAATCACCATAAACCAATCATATTAATTCCGTGCTTTCCGTGCTTCCGTGGCAAAAAAAAATAACTATGGAAAATTCAAACCAAATCGACTTGAGAATACATGCATATTCCCTGGTATCTGCCCTCACAGAATGAAAAATAATAGTGTCGTAATGAACAAATTAATTAAAAAGGCTAAAAACAAATAGTCTGTGGGGACACAGACTTTGGATTAATGATTGAAACTACTGAAACCCTTGCCCCCAGTTTTTCATTGCTATTGCTACTAAGGAGAAAGATCCTTCATTGCATTCAGGATGACAAATCTCCAAAATATTCCCCGGTCTGTGTCCTCACAGAACGGAAAATATAGTTTCGTAATGAAATTCATTAAAAGACAAAAACAAAAGGCCTGTGTTTCCACAGGCCTTGAATTAGATTTATAGAATAACGATTACCTGTTTGACAACCAGATAGGCTGCCAGTGCGAACAAAAATATCGCTATAGATTTATTGATAATCAAACTGCTTAGCGCAAATTTTTCCTGAATATACGTTGCAAAATGAGCATATACATAAAGGGCCAAAGACGAGCCTACACCCGAACCTAGACTAAATATTACCAGTGAAAGGTAATCGGTCTGGATCCATTGATGTAAAATTACGTAATTGCCAAAAAACAACCAGAATGGAATCTGAACAGGGTTTAAAACGCCCAGAATTAATCCGTACAAAACACTTCCGCTACGTTTATCCTCTTTTTTATTGCTTGTTTTAGGTACTTTCTTTCGGTTTCTCCAGGTAATGGTACCCATTACCAGAAACATTACAATCATAAAGCAATCTACCAAAGTGCTCAGCCGCACCTCGCTTACCGCCTCATTTGGATTGATATCGCTCATGGCCCATCTCGCAAAACGCATCATCCCGAAAGTAAAAAACACTTCTACGCAGGAGAAGGATAGAATAAAATACCAAACCTGGCGCATACCCTTGTTAATGGCCAGCTGCGCAACAGTAAGATTGATGTTGCCCGGGGGAATATACCCCATGGCATTGAGAGCGATGCCGATGAAAAACGTTAGAAAAAGCATTGCCGAAATTATGGATTTAAATTTAAATGCGATGCTAAATATTTTCCGGTATACGAATTTTCTACTTTAACCAGTTCTTCAGGCACCCCTTCAAATACCACATTACCACCGCCATCACCTCCTTCAGGACCAATATCGATTACCCAGTCGGCACATTTAATCATATCCATATTGTGTTCGATAACCAAAATGGTATTCCCTTGTTCAATTAGTGTATTTAATGCTTTCAAAAGTTTTTTAATATCATGGAAGTGCAAACCAGTGGTTGGCTCATCAAAAATAAATACCGTTTTATTGGCATTATTGCCCTTAATCAGGAACGAAGCCAGTTTAATCCGCTGCGCTTCACCGCCAGATAAGGTATTTGATGACTGCCCCAAATGCACGTAACCTAAACCTACATCAACCAAAGGATTTAATTTATTCAGGATTTTTTGTTCATCCTTAAAGAAATCAACTGCTTCATCTATGGTCATGTCCAAAATCTCCGAAACATTTTTCTCTTTATAAGTGATATCTAACACCTGTTGTTTAAAGCGTTTGCCGTTGCAAGCCTCACAAGGCAGATAAATATCAGCCATGAACTGCATTTCAATCTTCACCTCACCCTCACCCTGACAAACATCGCAACGGCCACCTTCTACGTTAAACGAGAAAGCAGCAGGTTTCAGTCCGGCAGCCTTTGCAGCTGGCAAGCCTGAAAAAAGTGCACGAATATCATCCCAGGCTTTTACATAAGTAACTGGATTTGAACGGCTGGAACGGCCAATCGGGTTCTGATCAACCATTTCTACAGCACTTACCAGATCGTAATTACCGAAAATGCCATCGTAAGCACCTGTTAGTTCACCAGCATAATTCCCGATCGCTTTTTGTAAAGCGGGGTACAAAATCTTTTTAACCAAACTGGTTTTACCCGATCCGGAAACTCCACTTACTGCAGTAAAAACACCCAGCGGAAACTTCACATCAATATTCTGAAGATTGTTTTCTCTTGCTCCTTTAATCAGGATATGATCTTTCCACTTACGGCGTTTATCCGGAATGGCAATTTTTTCTATGCCAGACAGGTAGCGGCCTGTTAAACTATTTTTATCTTTTAAAATCTCCTCGTAATTACCGCTGAAAACCAGGTTACCTCCATGTGTACCGGCCTCAGGACCAATATCAATGATGTAATCGGCCGCACGCATCATTTCTTCTTCGTGCTCCACTACAATAACCGTATTACCTACATTACGGAGCGAAATCAATACTTCGATCAGTTTATTCGTATCCCGTGGATGCAAACCAATGCTCGGTTCATCCAAAACGTAAATGGAGCCCACCAAGCTACTTCCCAATGAAGTTGCCAGGTTAATCCTTTGCGATTCTCCTCCTGATAGGGTATTTGATAAACGGTTTAAGGTAAGGTAACCCAAACCAACATTATTTAAATACAGGAAACGGTTATCAATCTCTGCGAGCAAACGTTTGGCAATTTTGGCGTCGTTCACACTTAATTTTAAGCCATTAAAGAAAACCAGCGCTTTCGATAACGGCATCAGTACCACATCGATAATTGATTTTTCAGCAATTTTAACATATGATGCATCCTTACGCAAACGCGAGCCTTTACAATCAGGGCAAGTGGTTTTTCCACGATAGCGGGATAACATTACCCGGTACTGGATTTTATACGTCTGCTCTTCCAGTTCCTTGAAAAAAGCATCCAAACCAGCAAAATATTTATTGCCCGTCCAAAGTAATTGCTGCTCTTTTTCAGTAAGCGCGCTATATGAACGGTGAATAGGAAAATCGAATTTCGGGGCAGCTTTAATAAAGTTTTGCAACCAAACGTTCATTTTTTCACCACGCCATGGGGCAATGGCATTATCGTAAATACTTTTACTCTTATCCGGAATAACCAGATCTTCATCAATCCCGATTACGTTTCCATAACCTTCGCAACGTTTACAGGCGCCGTAAGGGTTGTTGAAAGAGAAAAAGTTTGGCGTAGGTTCTTCAAATTTAATTCCATCCAGTTCAAAACGATCGCTAAAATGTTTCGTTTTACCCTGGGCTTCTACATAACAATCGCCTTTACCTTCAAAAAAAGCGGTTTGAGCCGAATCAGCCAGTCTGCTTAATGTTTCTTCTTCCTGGTTGGTTACAATCCGATCGATCAGGATCTGAACAGTTTTATCATCTGTAAGCTCCGCATCTTTAAAATCAGCATCGTCTAAAACAGCTTCTATCTTTTCTATTTTATCATTAATCAGGACACGTAAGAATCCTTTCTGTAATAAAATAGCCAGTTCTTCTTTAATTGTACGGTTGTTATGCGGATATAACGGACAAAAAATAGTGACCGTTGTATCTTCAGGCATCGCATTTACATAGTCTACCACCGTGCTCACCGAGTCCTTTTTTACTTCTTTGCCTGAAACAGGCGAAATGGTTTTCCCTATCCGAGAGAAAAGCAGTTTCAGGTAATCGTAAATTTCAGTTGAGGTACCAACGGTAGAACGTGGGTTGGAAGTAATCACCTTTTGTTCGATGGCAATTGCCGGAGCAATACCTTTAATATAATCAACATCGGGTTTATTCATCCTGCCCATAAACTGACGGGCGTAAGACGATAAACTTTCTACATATCGGCGTTGTCCCTCTGCATATAATGTATCAAATGCAAGCGAAGATTTCCCCGAACCAGACATACCCGTTACCACCACAAGTTTATTTTTTGGAATGGCAACATCAATGTTTTTTAGGTTGTGCACCCGGGCACCTTTTATGATAATATTTTTATGCGGATCTTTTTCGGCCTCTTTTTTGCTCATGTATGGTAACGAATATAAATGTATAACCCCAGAATGTGGTTAGGGTTTTAAGAAGATACAAAAATAGGGTACTAAGACGGTTAATTTATTTTTTAACATTTTATTTTTTGTTTTTTGATAAAAAAATAACTTTCTTTGAACATTAACAACCTCAAAACCAAACTAACACATTTCAAAAAACATAGGAGAGCAGCTATAGAAATTAAACATTTACTAATTAATTTTTAGCAAATAGTACGGGATTTAGTGTAGGTAAACCTATGAATTTACAATCATATAATGATCAGGACCTGGTGAAGGTATATATTACCGGGAACGAGAATGGATTGCAGGAACTTCTTAGAAGACATAAAAGCAAAATTTATACCTCTATCTACTTATTGGTGAAAGACCAATATCTGGCAGAGGATATATTTCAGGATGCTTTTATAAAGGTAATCAATACCCTGCGATCGGGGAGATATAATGAAGAAGGCAAGTTTTTACCTTGGGTAATGCGCATTGCACATAACCTGGTTATTGATTACTTCCGAAAAGAAAAGAGAACACCAATCATCACCAGTGCTGATGGAATGGATGTATTCAATATGCTACAGTTTTATGATGAGAGCGCAGAAGATAAAATGCTTCGCGATCAAACCCATAAAGATTTAAAAGCAATGATCCATTTATTACCTGATGAACAGAAAGAAGTACTTCTTATGCGGCATTACGCAGATTTGAGCTTTAAAGAAATCGCAGATTTAACTGATGTCAGCATTAATACAGCCTTAGGCCGTATGCGTTATGCCCTTAGCAATTTACGTAAGATGCTTAAAACAAAAGAGATGACCTATAAAGGGTAGTAAAAAAGTTACATAGTTTTTTTTGAAGACTTGAAATAAAGCATCTGAACAATCGTTAAGTTTATAAAACTTATCACATTTAGTTGCTTATGACAAAAACCTCTACATCACAAAACAATGTAAATTCACCTACACCCAATATGTTTCAGCCTAGAACTGATATTGAATCGGACGCAGAAATCGACTTATTTTATGATCAAATAAAAGGTAAGTTAGATAGACTGGCTAAAGATCCTAAAGATGAAACCATCAGCAAGATTTTAACTTACAGTAGGTCGTTATAAATTTACACACGTCAAAAAAGGTTGTTCCACAGGGTGGGGCAACTTTTTTTTTGTGTATGGAAAATGGAAGAGGTAAGATGGGTGATGGTTCATTGGTTCACTGGCCATTTGTTCATTTGTCAATACCAACGGAAGACTAGATGGTTCATTGGTTCACTGGTCATTGGTTCATTTGTTATGGCAAACTTGCTGGGTTATGGGTTAATAGTTCATTGGCGAACGGCCTAACCGACAAGCGCATAAACTATTTCGCGATCAACCATGAACCATCTGGCTATAAGCCCTCAACAATTCAAAGAAGCAATCTAGCAATGAACTATCGCCTATCAACCATGAACCATCTGACTATAAGCCCTAAACAATTCAACCAGAAGCCAATCTAGCAATGAATTATCGCCTATCAATCATGAACCATCTGACTATAAGCCCTAAACAATTCAACCATAAAACAATCTAGCAATGAACTATTGTCTATCAACCATGAACCATCCTACCACCTCTTAGCTCATCCATCTTCCATCCCACATCTTCCATCCCCCTATAAATGTCCTAATTTTTACAATCTCCTTCCATAAAAAGCCATACCTTTGCATAGTGTAATTTTAACACTAAGGGCGCTATGAACAAGAACTTACTTCCACTTACTTTAGGCGGTTTAGGCATTGGGATCACTGAATTTGTAATGATGGGCCTGTTGCCTGATATTTCAAAAAGTTTAACAGTAACCATTCCACAAGCCGGGCATTTAATCTCCGCTTATGCTTTGGGCGTAGTAATCGGTGCACCTTTATTAATTATGATTGCAGGCAAATATCCACCAAAAAAGATCTTGATCGCTTTGATGGTTATGTTTACCGTTTTTAACGCTTTCTCTGCCTTTGCCCCAACTTTTAATACTTTATTTATCGCCAGGTTGCTTTCGGGTTTACCTCATGGAGCTTTTTTCGGTGTCGGATCAGTAGTGGCCAGCAGAATTGCAGAGAAAGGGAAAGCCGCACAAGCCGTATCATTAATGTTTATGGGTTTAACCATTGCTAATATTGTAGGTGTACCATTGGGCACCTTTATCGGGCACAATTTCTCCTGGCGCATATCTTTTGCCGTGGTGGTATTTGTAGGTTTGGTAACCTTATTAAGTTTAAAATTGTGGTTACCTGCTTTAGAAGCCACAAAAAACCGCGATTTAAAAGCAGAATTAAGTTTCTTCAAAAAAAGAGAAGCATGGATCATCATTTTCATGATCTCGATCGGAACAGGCGGGTTATTTACCTGGTACAGTTATATCGCTCCGTTAATGACAGATGTTGCAGGCTTTTCGTCCAATGCTGTAACTTATATATTAATGCTGGCGGGTTTGGGCATGATGTTCGGCAATTACATTGGTGGACGTTTGGCTGATAAATTTTCCCCGGCAAAAGCATCTGCAGCATTACTGCTTACCATGGTGGTTACCTTAACTATTGTGCACTTCGTATCTGCAAGTCAGCCATTAGCTTTAATCATGACTTTTATTACCGGTGCGGTCGCTTTCTCGTTGGCTGCCCCTATACAGATGTTGATGATCCAGAGTGCCAAAGGCTCCGAAATGCTGGCAGCTTCTGCAAGTCAGGCGAGTTTTAATATTGGTAATGCTTTAGGCGCATTCTTTGGCGGACTTCCGTTAGTGTATGGCTACGATTACACCTCGCCAGCCTATGTTGGTGCTGCGATGGCTTTGGTTGGTGCGTTTTTTGCCTTCTGGCTGATTAAGAGCAATCAAGGTGCAACCGAAGAAGTTAAAGTACCAGTCACTTCTTTTCACTAATTTTGAATGACAGAATGAGTGAATGATTAAATAAGACAATACAAGTCATCCTCTCATTTAAAACTCAATTATTTCACTCACTCAAAACGCTGCCTCCCCCATTCTCTTCAACAGCTTTAAATGAGATTTTATTCCCCCAAAATAACTGGTGCAATTAGGCGTTATGCCACTTTCGTTTAACATTTCGTACAATATTTTACTGATCTGCGGATAATACACATGATGATAGTGGGGAAATAAATGATGGGCAATGTGGTTATTAAAACCGCCTAAAATAAAGTTTGCCGTTTTACTGAAAGGATGCATGTCGTTTGAACTCCTGATCTGGTTCATTAACCAGGAGGCATTAATATAACCCTGCGCATCAGCTTTCGGATATTGTGTTTCCTCTACATGATGAGTCATAAAAAAGGTAAACAACAAGAATAACGACTGGCTTAGGTGCATCATTAAAAAACCAGTTAGCACCACGTACCAGGGCTGGATTGCAAATATCATAGGCAATACAAGCAACAAACTGATATAGATAAATTTTTGGAACACAAACGACAGGTAATACCTCATGTTCTTTTTGGCGCCATAACCATCGTCACTAAATAGAATCACAAAATCTTTAATAAAAATCCAGAACAGCGAATAGCTTGTATAAGCTAATGGCGCATACAGGTATTGGTACGCATGAAACCAATAATATTTGCTGCCTGGAACCACGCGGATCAATTTCGATATTTTAAGGTCTGAATCATAATCTTCTACATTTGGCGCATAATGATGAGAATTAACATGACGCAGTTTCCAGGCCTCAGCATGCGCTCCAACCAATGTATAAATAGCTACAAAGCAAATGTGGTTAAGTCGCTTGCTTTTAAAGATGGTATTGTGCGAAAAGTCGTGTGAAAAATTAAAAGCAAAGAGCAGCGAGATAAAACCATAGATCACAAAGCAGCCCACAAAACCAATCGGGTTAGCGATATGGTACAAAGCTAAATAGGTCAATAAGGTGAGGAAGAAATACACCACGAATTTAAGTATGATGATCCGCATAAATACAGATTGATCAGCTACCACTTCTTCGCTAACGCGTTTGTATATCGCTTTTAGCAACTGACTATCAGCCGCTACATGAATATGTTTATCTTTCATATCGCATCGGGATTAAGTGTTCACTTTTACCCATCATTTTCAAGAACCTGAAATGAGAGGCCAACGATTCGCCATAAGACATTTCCATATAAGTAAGCCTGTGTTTTTTAGCCAGCGCTTTAAAAATTGGAATAATCTCAAGGTAGTGTACATGGCATACGTTAGGGAGCAGGTGGTGTACCGCATGTGCATTAAAGCCGCCAAGTGTCCAGTTTAAAAACCTGCTTTCAGCATGATAATCTATTGAGGTAAGCAATTGCAGCTTTGGCCAGCTCATATTCAATTTATGATCCTGATCAGGCACCGGGTGAGCTACATAATCCGACAAATGTGCCACGCCTAATACAGCCACAAACAATAGCGAAATGATAAAATGATTTAACAAAAAAGCCAGTAAAACCGTCTGCCAGCCGAAAGGCAACAGATAAACAGGCAAAATGATCATATAACCGATATATAAGAGTTTATATATCACCAGCTTTACAGCTTCAGTTCGGGGAATCTCCACTTTAATGGTGCGGCTCGATAAATTGAACAGCATCAATATTTCCCTGAAAAAGAACCAGTTAATGGAATAGAACAGATAAAGAAACGGTGCGTAAATAAACTGATACCGATGGAACCATAACAAAGGCTGAGATTCAGTCATCCTGAATAATGGGTTATTCAGCACATCGATATCACTGCCTTCTATATTGGTATATAAATGGTGCGATTCGTTATGGTTTTTGCCCCATACATAGGCGTTGTTCCCCTGGAGGTTAAAACTGAGCGAAAACAGTATCCGGTTCCAGAATTTACTCTTTACTGCAACGCCATGAGCCGCATCATGCGAAACATTAAAAGCAGTTAACAAAATAGAAAGTCCCATCAGCAGGTAAAAAGCGTAAAATGCAAATACCGAATGACTGGTAATCATTAAGGTGTAAAACAGGATGTCCAAACCGAAGTAAAGGAAAATCTTGAAGAACATTTTAGCGTTCCCGGTTTTCTGTAACCCCTTATCAATAAAATACTGCTCAATCTGCTCATTCAATTCTTTATAGAATTCGGAGCCTTCATCTTTTATAAATCGTAATTTGTTCATAACAGTGCGTTTTAATCTTAACCAAATCTAAAGCATAGTACAAACCGAAATAAATCTTAAAGATTACAATAACCGCAATAATTATTGTTTAAAGAAAATAAATAATACACATAAAGTTTATAAATTATATTTTGCAATTTAATCTTTTGCAATAATCCCTTTGATTATTAAAAAACAGTATATTCAATTAATAAATTAATCTTTATGGATAATCAGCAAGAACTATTTTTTCAAGCCATTAAAGCTGTATTGCCCGAATACCAGAACCTGGCATTGAGTATAGCCGAAGAGTTAGGGATAAGCACCAATGAGGCCTATAAGAAAATCAGGGGCGACAGCAACCTTACTTTTCAGCAAATCATCAAGCTTTCTGATTGTTTTGATGTCCCATTTCTTTACAACCCGAAACAATCGTTATCTGTTACGTTTAGCTATTTAAGTGTAAATGAAGATTTAGATATGATTGGCTATCTCCAAAATTTACTGGACAATATAAAAGCCATTAAAAACAGTAATAAAAAACATATTACCATCACCACTGATGATATTCCTTTATTTCATTTTTTCAAGTACCCGGAACTCACCAGCTTTAAACTTTTCTTTTGGGCAAATAGCACCAATAACACCGGAATACCTTTTAGTTCGTCCTATATATCCGACGAAATTATTAAAATTTCGCAGGAGCTGCACGCTGCCTACCTGGAAATACCAAGCACCGAAATATGGTCAAAAGATACGGTAACCGGCACACTCGAACAAATCAGGTATGCATTCGAAGCTGGCCATCTTACTGATAATGAACTGGCTGTAAAAATTGTAGAACAGGTAAGGTATTGCCTAACCGATATGAATATGTATGCCATTAGCAGTAAAAAAACCATCGACCCCAACCACACCTTTAATTGGTATAGTTGTGATGTACTGGGGAGCATTGCGTACCTGGTTGATTTTAAAGACCGCATGACCTGTTACAATAGGTTTAATACTTTTAATTATTTAAAAACCGAAGACCAGTACTACTGCAAACAAACCAAAAAATGGATGCAGGGGCTGATTATGAAATCAGTTTCATTTAGCGGCCAGGGCGAAAAACACCGCAATAAATACCTGTATAATGCCTTTGCCGAATGCGACAAGTTGTTAAGGGAGATGAGTTAGTTCTTTAGTCTGAAGTCCTTAGTCTTGAGTCGATTGATTAGTCTGGCGTTTAGAGAGAGTTACCTATTCTCCAGGTAAAGATCCTTTTACTACGCATAAATGGCAGGCTCCAAAAGAATGGTCGTCATCTCGACTGTAGCGCAGCGAAAATGGAGAGATCTTTGAACTATGTAAATTCTCCTCTGCGGTCGAAATGACACCACTTGTATATCTGTCATCATCCTACCTCTTCCATCTTCCATCCTACCTTTTCCATCTTCCATCCTACCTCTTCCATCTCCCATCCTACCTCTTCCATCCTTTCTCTTCCATCTCCCATCCTACCTCTTCCATCCTTTCTCTTCCATCTCTATTTAGCATATTACATTTTCCATCTTTAACCTATATTTGCACATGCTTAAAAAAGAACGCTACAAACTTTTTGTAGAACATTTTTCGGCCAAGCAGCCTGATGCAGAAACCGAGTTACATTACAATAATCCTTACCAGCTTTTAGTAGCGGTAATCCTTTCTGCACAATGTACCGACAAAAGGGTGAATATGGTAACCCCTGCACTTTTTCAACGTTTTCCCAATGCCAGGGCTTTAGCTGAAGCTACGCCCGATATTGTTTTCGATTATATCAGAAGCATCAGTTATCCGAACAATAAGGCAAAACACCTGGTGGGCATGGCTAATATTCTGGTTAATGAATTTAATGATGTAGTGCCTTCGGGGATTGACGATTTACAGAAAATGCCTGGCGTGGGCCGCAAAACTGCCAATGTAATTGCCTCTGTAATTTACAATGCACCGGCCATGGCGGTTGATACCCACGTTTTCCGTGTGGCTAACCGTTTGGGTTTAACGAACGGTAAAACACCATTGGCAGTTGAAAAGGATTTAGTGAAAAACCTTCCCGAACACGATATTCATATTGCACACCACTGGCTCATTTTGCACGGTCGTTACGTTTGCGTGGCCAGAAACCCCAAATGTGATGTTTGTGAAATTACCTACATGTGCAGGTACTTTGAACGGTTAACCGCCCAAAACGAAAGAGACAAATTAAAAGCTTAAAAAATATTTTCACTTTACTATTGACATTAGCCAGAAAACATTTAACTTAGCTAAATATTTTAGTATTATAAATATCAACATTTAAGCATATTAGCCGATAATCAATTATATTTACGCAATCAATGAAAAAAGAAATGAGTACTGCAAATCCAGATAAATTAAAAGCCCTACAACTTACTTTAGATAAGTTAGAGAAATCATACGGTAAAGGCACCATCATGAAACTTGGCGATACTGCCATTGAACCCATAGATTTTATTTCTACCGGATCAATCAGTTTAGATATTGCTTTAGGTATTGGCGGTATTCCAAAAGGCCGTGTAATTGAAATTTACGGACCAGAATCCTCTGGTAAAACAACTTTAGCTACACACATTATTGCCGAAGCACAGAAAAAAGGTGGTATTGCTGCTTTTATCGATGCAGAGCATGCTTTTGATCAGTTTTACGCAAAGAAACTAGGTGTAGATACGGATAACCTTTTAATCTCTCAACCAGATAATGGTGAGCAGGCACTAGAAATTGCCGATAACTTAATCCGTTCGGGCGCTATAGATGTAATTGTAATCGACTCTGTTGCCGCTTTAGTTCCTAAAAGTGAAATTGAAGGTGAAATGGGCGACAGTAAAATGGGTTTACATGCCCGTTTAATGAGTCAGGCTTTACGTAAATTAACCGGAACAATTTCTAAAACCGGATGTTGCTGTATTTTCATTAACCAGTTACGTGATAAAATTGGTGTAATGTTTGGTAACCCTGAAACCACAACCGGTGGTAATGCCTTGAAATTTTATGCATCAGTACGTTTAGACATCCGTCGTATTTCACAGATCAAAGATTCAGACGAAGTTTCTGGTAACCGCGTTAAAGTAAAAATTGTTAAAAATAAAGTGGCTCCACCTTTCCGTATCGCAGAATTTGATGTGATGTTTGGTGAAGGTATTTCTAAAAATGGTGAAATTGTTGATTTAGGTGTTGACTTTGGCATCATTAAAAAGGCAGGATCCTGGTACTCTTACGGAGATACTAAACTTGGTCAGGGTAGGGATGCCGTAAAACAATTGTTAAGCGACAACCCTGAACTTGCAGAAGAGCTGGAAATTAAAATTAAAGCCGAAGTAACAGGCGAAAAATTGGCTGAGAAATAAGCCGGATCAATTCCGTTAAACAGAAAAAAGCGCACTAATTTAAAAATTAGTGCGCTTTTTTCTGTTTTAGATCTGGTTAATAACTAACCGATATACCAAAGTTTACCGAAGTACCCCTTCCCTTTGAATAAAAGCCCGGTTGCATAAACCATTGTGCCCTTGCCGGGAAATAATCCTGGTTAAATATATTGTCTACACCTAAGGTAAGTTTCGTGTTCTTCTTCACCTGATAAATTCCTGCAAAGCTGAATAAATGATATGCTTTTACCGCACCCTCATTTCCATTATATATGCCGTTCGCATTTTTCTCAAATCTGTTGCGCGAGTTGATACCCGTATAGTTTAGGGTTAAATCCAACACCTTTAATGGACTATAAGTTACCGAAGCAGTAACTTTTGGAGCCGAAATACGGCGGCCATTGAGATACAAGTCACCAGCATCGTTAAACTTTCCATTTTTATCGATATCACGCTTGCCTTCTGTATAACTGTAACTTGCGGCTAAACCCAGCTGATCAAATAAATGATAATCGGCCGCCAATTCAAAACCATAAATTTTTTCAGGGTTCCTTGCGGTATTAAATAAACCGGTAGCAGGGTCATAAACCACTTCAATACCTAACTTGGAGGTACTGATATAACCCGACGCAGAAAATGTTAATCCGGCAATTTTACTTTCAAAGCCAGCCTCATAATTATTAACCTTTACCGCATCCGTATTGATCTTATCAATGCTGTTTACTTTGGCATCACGTAATGCCAGTCCAATATCCATTACGGAAAAACCTTGAGAGAAACTTACAAAAGGACTAAAAACATTAAATTGATTATACCTTAAACCCGCATTAAAAAGATAAGTGCTGTATTTTAAATTGCCTCCGGTTACATCAAAAGATGGCGTAATGGTAGCATTGTTTGCTCCGGTAGTTCTTAAAGTACGGTAATCATCAACTGCAATATTTACATTTTCGTAGCGCAAGCCAGTTTTAAATACAAGCTTGCTTAAAATATTAAAATCTGCCTGCGCAAAAGGTGCAATGTTGGTCATATTCATCGTTGGTACCCATACCCTCCCATCAACCAGCGGCTGTGCGGTTTTATCTTTCATGAAATCTGCACCATAAGCCAGATTCATTTTCAAAAAGTCGAGGTTCAATATTGGTGTTTCTAAAAACAGACGTGCTCCTTTTTTATCATTTTTGGCGAGCGATTGTCCATCGCCCCCATCAAAGCGACCTAAAGAAACGTAAAAAACATCTTTACGGGTTTCGTAGTAAACATCCGCATTCAAACTCGAATTGAGAAACGTACTGTCAATCTTGTACGATAGATTTAAATTGTGGTTATAATCTACTCCGGTTGGGATACCAAGCGGTTTTCCTAAAACACCGGTTGCTTTCTGACCAGTTGCCAGATTACCGTTTACCAACGTAAAATTACTGTTCTGCAAACTGCTGTATGTATTGTAGGTAAGCTGAATGCGTTGATTTTTTGCCGGTACATAACCTAACTTGGCAAAAGCATTATAGCTATCGGTTTCACCTAAACTGTAGTTTGGCCCTACCACATCACCTTTTGCATCTTTATATTCGCCGGTTTGCTCATACATTCCACTCACCACGTAATCAAATTTACCCAGTTTTCCATAAAACATTTGGTTAATCCTACCCCCTTCAGAGTTTTTAACTTTAACCAGCGATCCGTTTAAATTAAGCTGGGTTTTACCGGCAAATCTTGCTGCAGTATCCGGAACCATGGTGATGTAATTCACCAAACCTCCCGCAGCACCATTACCATAAATGGCAGTGGCCCCTTTCACCACTTCTATACGCTCAAGTACTGAAGGGTCTATCGACCTTAAATCTACTTCTGCATTTCTTAATGGCGAAGATTGCGAAACACCATCTATCATCACCAGCATTGGGCGGCCTCTTAAGTTTTGCCCTACATTATTCCCTGTTTGTGCTGTAGGCGCAAAACCAGGCACCTGATTGGCTAGTATAGTGCTCAAATCTGGTGTGATGGCCATCTCTTTCTCCAGTTTTTTCTTGTTTACAATACTAACTGAAGTGGTAATATTTTTAATGTTTTCCGGCTTTCTCGATGTAGAAATTAACACATCATCCAGCATATTGGCTACTGGTTCCAATACAAAATTAATAATTGTATCGGCCCTTATGCCTGCAATTTGCTGCGTAAATGATTTATATCCAATAGCGTTTACCTGAATATTAAACGGAACACCGCTTTTGATATACAACGTATAATAACCTTTGCTATCTGCCTGGATTTTCTGACCTGATAAAGAAATGGTTGAGTATGGAACCTCATTTCTTTGATCCTTTATGTGTCCTTCAATCTTCACGTTTTGGGCATGCCCCAAAAGAAGATTACACATTAATATGGTAACGATTAGTATAGTTTTTTTCATCTATCTTTAATTTTCGGCAAAGATAGAAATTATACACTAATAAGAATAGGTCTAAATAAGAATTAGAATACCTTAATTAATTCTGGCTGAAAACTGTTTCGAAATCTTTGGTCACATAAACAATTACCAAAAGTGCGGCAATAATCAGAGCACCTAAAATAATCACCCCCCAGCTTCCTTTTAGTTTGTTTTTGTCATTTCTGATTAACCAATATAAAATACCGATTAGCGGTATCGCACAAACAATCCAAAATATTAACGATGCTCCAGTCATATATATAAATTCAATTTAAACAATTCTCGTTGCCAGTTTTCAATTGGCGGTTTAAGGGCTATAATCCCCTAAGCAGTCGTCATCCTGAACTTGTTTTATTAGTTGTATTGATTGCTTTCAATGGTCTAATAGCTACTTCGTGGTCAGGATCTTATCCGGATAATTAATCACCCTGGAGTCCTTTACATCAACTCGCAACGAGCTATCGTTGTAAGATTGCTTCGTCGGCTGAAAAAGCTTTCTCGCATCCAATAGCTATCGGATGACGAAAAAAGGACAACCAGTTAAGCAATTTCAACAATTAACCATGTCCAGTTAACAGTTTGCAATATCGCAATGAACAATTCAACAATCAAACAATTGACCAATTAACTAATGAACCAATGACCAATGAACCAAAACTAAAACTCCATCCGCGCCATTGGCGAAACATCCTGCCCTACAAAATCCTGTTTCAGGTACTTTTGGTACCCTGCAATGGCAATCATACCCGCATTATCAGTGCAATACTGAAACGCCGGTATATAGATGTTCCAGCCCAATTCATCGGCTGTTTGTTGCAGGCCATTTCTTAAACCAGAGTTTGCCGAAACACCACCTGCAATAGCAATTTCTTTAATTCCGTATTGTTTTGCCGCTTTCTTTAATTTGTTCAGCAAAATTTGTACAATGCTATGCTGAACCGATGCACAAATATCATCTAAATTTTCGGCAATAAAGTTAGGGTTCTCTTTTTCCTGCTTCCTGATAAAATACAGAATAGACGTTTTAAAACCACTAAAGCTAAAATTCAGATCTGCGATTTGGGGTTCTGCAAATTTAAACGCCAAAGGATTTCCATGCTGTGCATGTTTATCAATCAGTGGTCCCCCGGGATAAGGCAAGGCCAGTAATTTAGCGGTTTTATCAAAAGCTTCACCAGCAGCATCATCCAATGTTTCGCCCACGATTTCCATATCAAAGTAATCTTTTACCAGCACGATTTGTGTATGTCCGCCAGAAACCGTCAGACAGATAAAGGGAAAAACCGGCTTTGGATCATCAATAAAATGCGCTAAAATATGCGCATGCATATGATTGACAGAAATTAAAGGTATATTTAAAGCTAATGCAAAAGATTTTGCGAAAGAAACGCCGACCAATAAAGATCCTAAAAGACCTGGGCCTCGTGTAAAAGCTACCGCATTAATGTCCTGTTTTGTAACTTTAGCGTTAATTAAAGCCTGTTGCACGGCAGGCACAATATTTTGTTGATGTACCCTTGAAGCTAATTCAGGTATAACACCACCATAATTTTGATGAATTGTTTGGTTTGCAATAACATTGGCAGTAATTTTGCCGTTGTTACAAATAGCAACGGACGTATCATCGCAAGAAGACTCAATAGCAAGTATAACAGACAAATTATTAATATTTAAGCTGCAAAATTATTAAAAAACTATTTAAAATACTCCTTTGGGTAATCGCATCAATAATCTTGCTGGCTGCGCTTCTTGTTTTTTCGCTACAATTTAAGCCTGTTCAAACTTATTTTGCGCAGAGAGCTGCCGCATATTTATCTAAAGAGCTTAAAACAACCATATCAATCAAGAGTCTTTATATCAAGCCTTTTAAATCTATTGTACTCGAAGATTTATTGGTTTTAGATTTACAAAAAGACACTTTATTGAGCACGCCTCAATTTATGGTCGACATTACTAAATTATCCATTGATAAAAAGATTATTGATATCAGTACCGTTCAAATTAACGATGGCCAGTTTTTCCTAAAGGAGTTCAAAGATAAGTCTTCTAATCTCGATTTTATCATTAACTACTTCGATTCTGGTAAACCCAAGGTAAAGAAAAAGAAAAGTAAGCCTTTTGATGTAAGTCTAGGCCGCCTTATTTTAAATAAGTTTGCCTTCAGGTACATCAACTACAGGGCAAAAGACACCACGCAAGGCAAAAGTGTAAACTTTGATAACGTAAACGTTAAACAGCTGAGTGGAATTTTTGAAGGACTGGACACCAAGAATCATTTGCTTAAAACCAATATCAAAAACCTAACTTTTAAAGAGCGTAGCGGATTTTACCTGAAAAACTTAACGGCCCAAACCACGATAGACAGTAATGCGATAGAGCTGAAAAACCTGTTGCTCGAAACCAATCAGAGCCGTTTAACCGATTACTACCAAATGCGGTTTAAAAGCTATAAAGATTTTAACCACTACATAGATAATGTGCGGATGAAGGCTATTTTTAAAGATAGCCACATCACCTCGAAAGATGTTGCATTTTTTGCCCCTGAGCTGAATACCATGAAACTCGACCTGGATGTTGATGGTCAGATTACGGGTTTAGTGAATAACCTTAAAGCCAAAAAATTATCATTAAGGACTGGAAAAGCCACACATATTAAAGGCGAT
Source organism: Pedobacter sp. D749 (assembly GCF_019317285.1). Lineage (NCBI taxonomy): Bacteria > Pseudomonadati > Bacteroidota > Sphingobacteriia > Sphingobacteriales > Sphingobacteriaceae > Pedobacter > Pedobacter sp. D749. Next base: position 145,178 of record NZ_CP079218.1, on the reverse strand, counting down.
TTTATTATAAAAGGGCTTCCGAAATGGAAAGAAACTTTTATGGACCTGAATATTGAGATGGCAGGAACAAATAAAACCGATCTCGAAGAAGTGCTGGCGGGCATTACCAACAGCAAAAAGAAAATTGTTCCGGTAATTGTAAACAAATTTGGTAACATCAATTTCAACGGAAGTTTTACGGGTTTTCAGAACGATTTTATTGCCTATGGCGAATTTAAAACCAAACTGGGTCGCATCGTTTCGGATGTGAACATGAAAATCGATAAAAAGGATGTCCCATCTTACACCGGAAACGTAAAAACCTATGATTTTAACATCGGCGATCTGTTAGATGAAAAGAGCCTGGGCCGGATCAGCTCTTCTTTATATGTGAAAGGCCGTGGAACGGAATTAAAAGATTTAACCGAAAAAATAAATGGCGATGTAGATTATATCGACTTTAACAAATACAGGTACCATAACGTAAAGATTGATGGTACTTTTGATAAAAAATATTTTGATGGCAAGCTGAGCATTAACGACCGGAACATTAAACTGGTATTTGATGGAGGTGTTAACCTGAACCCTAAACTGCCGGTATTCAATTTTAATGCAACCATTTCCAAGGCACGTTTAAAATCCTTAAAACTGTTGAAAGATTCGTTGATGGTGGATGCTAAATTTACCACTAATTTTTCGGGTACCAACCTGAATAACATATCGGGTAAGTTATTGATCGAAGAGATCAGGATGCAAAATCCAAAAGGCACTTACAGCGTAGATTCGGTACAGTTAACAGCCAATGGCACGGGCGCAAGTCGCGTATTGGATATCCGGTCGGATATTTTAGATGCCAGTATTAAAGGCGAATATGATCTCAATTCTATTGTTTCTTATTACAAAGCCATCGCCAAAACGTATATTCCTTCGTTAAAGGCCGATATTATAAAATACAAAAACCAGATTTTTCAGTTTAACCTGAAGGTTAAAAAGTTCGAACCGCTGGCGCAGATATTTGCACCAGGCCTGGAATTAGAAGAAGGCGCTACACTAACAGGAGATTTCGATTCGCGCAACAATACCGCAACGCTGAACGGTTTTGTGAAGAAACTAAAATACAGCGGTATTGTGGTAAACAACATCATCCTCGATGAAAATACCACCACACAACAACTTCAACTGATTGTAACCTCTGATCGGGTGCAGATTAACGACAGTTTATTTATTAAAGATGTAAACGTTTCCAACATCCTGCGGAACGACAGTCTGGCCTTCAACGTAAAAATGTCGAACGCTGAGGAAGACAATCAGCTCGATTTAAACGGATTGGTAGAGTTCACAAAAAACCAGGATACAACGGCAAGGTTGAGCGTATTACCTTCTATCTTAAAAATCAATAACGAAGAATGGCGCATCCAGGAAAAAGTACGGATCGTGCTCAACAATGGTAAAACAGAGATCAGTAATTTCGATTTAACCAACGGAAAGCAACAGGTTGTGATTGATGGATTAATTTCAGAAGACCCTAAAGATTTAATCAGTGTGGGTTTTAAAGATTTTAGCTTAAAAACCCTGAACCCTTTTACCAAAGGTTTTGGTGTTAAATTGGGTGGAAACCTTAACGGGAAGACTGATTTGTATGGCATATTAAAAACACTTAGGGTAACAGACGACTTAAAGATCGATTCGTTAAACTTTAACGATATCTATATCGGCACCTTAACCGATACCTCATCATATAGCAATGAAAGCAAAAAGCTTAATGTGTTTACCCGCATTGTAGCCGACAATTCGGAGAATTTTAAACTGACTGGAAATATTGATCTGAAAGAAAAAGAAATCGACCTCAGCGTAAAAATGGATGACAGTAAGCTCACTGTAATTGAGCCTTTTGTTAAACAACTGGTATCCAATTTAAAAGGAAATATCTCAGCCGATTTAACGGTGAAAGGCAAGTTAGAAAAGCCAGAAATTAATGGTAATTTATCGTTAGATAAGGGACAGCTGATGGTAAACTACCTTAAAACCACCTATGTAATTACCGATAATGTAGAAGTAAACAATAGTGTGATTAAACTGGATAACTTCACCTTAAGCGATCTTGAAGGCCACGAAGCTACAGCAAACGGCACTGTAGATTTAAACGATATTAACTACCCAACACTGAATGTAAAGGTGAATGCCAACAGTTTAATGGCCTTAAACACTACCTCGAAAGACAATTCCATCTACTATGGCCGCGCATATGGCACAGGTGTATTTACGTTTACGGGCCCAACCAACAAAATGAAGATCGATATTAAGGCGAAAACGGAAAAAGGAACTGTATTTAACCTGCCGCTAAATAGTTCTGAAACCATATCGGATAAAGATTTCATTAATTTCGTGAGCCGCGATTCGACTGTGCTGGTTAAGAAAAGAACAAACTTTGATGGTTTAACTTTAAGTTTCAAATTAACCATCGATCCGAATACCACAGCGAACATATATACCACCCTCGGCAATTTAAGTGGAAAGGGTAATGCTGAGCTGGCCTTAAACATCAATAGTGTTGGTGATTTCGAAATGTCTGGCGATTATATTATTGAGACCGGAAGTTTCGACTTTACGGCCCAGGAGGTAATCAACAAAAAATTCGACATCAGGCAAGGTGGAACCATCCGCTGGACGGGTAACCCTACTGCCGCGCAGATTAACTTAAAAGCGGTATATGCTTTAAGGGCAAGCTTAAATGACCTTTACAAGGCAGCAAACCGCGACGCCAGCAGTAATGCCAACCAAAGGGTGAATACCGAAGTAGAAATGGGCTTAACGGGCTTACTGTTACAACCGGATATTAAGCTCGATATCAATTTTCCGGCACAACCTTCAATTAAAGAAGAACTGCAAACCTATTTGAGCGATCAGAACAACCTGAACCTTCAGGCATTCAGTTTAATTATCAGAAGAAGTTTCGCTCCCGGAAACGGTGGGCAGTCCATTGGGAACCAGTTGAGCTCAACCGCTACCAGTACGGCTACTGAATTGGTTTTTAACCAGTTTAACAACGTACTTTCTTCGTTAAACTTAAATTTTGTCGATTTAAACGTCCGTTCCTTAAGCGAGGCCAATGCATCGTTTAAGTTCTTTAACGATCGTTTAATTATTAATGCGGGCATTGTAGACCGAAACAGTGCGAACGATTTTACTGTGATCGATTTCTCTAAAGATAATGTGGGTAGAGAGGTTGAGGCACTGTTCCTGATTAAAAAAGACGGAAGCTTAACAGTAAAAGCGGCAAATAAACCACCTACGCAACAGAGTATATTCTTAAACAGCGGAATTAGTTCAACCGCAAACGTTACCTCTTTCGGCCTGGTGTATACCCAGCAGTTTGATACTTTTAAAGAGTTTGTTCAGAAAATTTCTGGTGCTTACCGCCGAAACCTGAAAAGAAAGAGCCAGGCACCGGTTAAAACAAATAAATCTTTTAACAAAGACGCGATTATCAACCAGAGTAAAGGGAACCAAAGGAGGTAGAGGTTGGTTCATTTGTTCAATGGTCAATAGTTCATTGGTATGGGCGAGGGCGTCATTCGTTCTGGCGGCAATCTTAGCGCCTATTGCATCATGGTCTTGAACGAATATAACAACCGTGCAACATAGAACCTGACCACGATTAGCTATTAGACCATTGAAAACAATCAATGCAACTAATAAAACAAGTTCAGGAGGACGAACCGCAGGACTGATTAATCGACACCAAGGGCTTATATGATCTTATATTGCTTATATGGTTAAAACCGATCGATGGCTATTTGGTTAAGTATAAAGATCCTTCACTGCGTTCAGGATGACAAAATTTGCTTTTCGATTAACTGACTTAGAAGCGAGAAAATAGATTTTCTCCACTCCGTTGCACTTCGGTCGAAATGACGATTGCAGGCCGCGTTTAGCAGAAATCTATCCAGAGAGAATGAATTCGAAAAGTCTGTCATTCTGAATGAAATGAAGAATCTCTAACCTAAGGGATTACGGCTTTTATTACCTATAAATTTATGATTGTAAAATGCATTGATAAAGATCCTTCACTGCGTTCAGGATGACAAAATTTGCTTTTGGATTAACCGACTTAGAAGCGAGCAAAATAGATTTCTCCACTCCGTTGCACTCCCGGTCGAAATGACGATTGCAGGCAGCGTTTAGCAGAAATCTATCCAGAGAGAGTGAATTCGAAAAGTCTGTCATTCTGAATGAAATGAAGAATCTCTAACCTAAGGGATTACGGCTTTTATTACCTATAAATTTATGATTGTAAAATGCATTGATAAAGATCCTTCACTGCGTTCAGGATGACAAAATTTGCTTTTGGATTAACCGACTTAGAAGCGAGCAAAATAGATCTCTCCACTCCGTTGCATTTCGGTCGAAATGACGATTGCAGGCAGCGTTTATAAGAAATCTATTCCAGGAGAATGAACTGGAAAAGTCTGTCATTCTGAATGAAATGAAGAATCCCTAACCTAAGAATCACTGACTTTATTACCCATAAATTTATGATTGTAAAATGTATTTGATAAGATCCTTCACTGCGTTCAGGATGACAAATTATACTGGAATAATCAGCATTTTTGATTTTAAATTAAACAAAAAAGCCAGTATCAAAACTAAGTTCAATACTGGCTTTTTTCTCACTCAGACTTGGGCTGACTCCAAACTGGACTATCCTTTCATAATCGAATGGCCCATTTTATCTCTTTTGGTGGTTAAATAACGTTCGTTATGTACATTACTGGCAATCTCGATCGGGATATTTTCTACCACTTCTAAGCCATATCCAATTAAACCTGCTCTTTTGGTTGGGTTATTACTCATCAAGCGCATTTTAGTCACGCCTTCCGATCGCAGGATCTGCGCACCTACCCCATAATCGCGTTCGTCGCCTTTAAAGCCTAATTTAATATTTGCTTCAACCGTATCAAAACCAGCATCCTGTAAGTTATACGAACGTAATTTATTAATCAGTCCGATACCTCTCCCCTCCTGGTTCATGTATACCACAATACCTTTACCTTCTTTTTCGATCATTTCTAAGGCTTTATGCAACTGCGGGCCACAATCGCAACGGCAAGACCCAAAGATATCGCCAGTTACACAAGAGCTGTGTACACGTGCTAAAATAGGCTCGTTGCTATCCCATTCACCTTTAGAAATGGCTAAATGTGTAGCATTATTATCTAACTGCGTATAGGCTGTCATTTTAAAATCGCCCCAGGCGGTAGGTAAATCGATACTCACCTCTTGTTTAATCAGGCTATCCATGGTTAAACGGTAGGCGATTAAATCTTCGATTGATATAATTTTTAACTGGTGCTGTTCGGCAATTTTAAATAAATCAGGAAGTCTGGCCATTTCGCCATCTTCTTTTAAAATCTCTACCAACAAACCTGCAGGTTTCATTCCGGCTAAACGCGCTAAATCTACTGCCGCTTCTGTATGACCTGCACGGCGGATTACGCCACCATCTTTGGCTATTAGCGGAAAAATATGTCCTGGCCTGCCCAACTCTTCAGGATCAGTTTTAGGATTCACCAAAGCCAGCATCGTTTTAGAACGGTCGCTCGCCGAAATACCTGTGGTGCAACCATGGCCAACCAAATCTACCGAAACCGTAAAATTGGTTTCATAAGCTGCCGTATTTTTGCCCACCATCAAACTAAGATTTAACTCTTTACAACGTTCTTCTGTTAAAGGTGCGCAGATTAAGCCACGGCCGTAAGTAGCCATAAAATTGATGATCTCGGGCGTTGCATTTTCGGCTGCCGTTAAAAAATCACCTTCATTCTCTCTATTCTCATCATCTACAACAATAATCACTTTACCAGCTTTTATATCTGCGATGGCCTCTTCTATTGTGTTTAATTTTGTTTGCATTTTATAAACATTATGGGGCAAATGGTGTGTAAGACGTATTTAAATCAATTTATACCACAAACAATAACCCATACAAATGTACAACCTTATTGAGCAATATTTGGATTAAAATATCATCTGTAAGTAAAGGAAAAGAGGCCTATTTTTCCCTCTTTTTAAACAATTTAAGAAAGAGCTGCTTGTAGTAATTTACATCAAATAAGGCCGAATCTACTGTAGCTTTATAGGTTAGAAAAGCTGCCAGCGGCGACAAAACAATTACGGCAATCCACATCCCGAATATAGGGTTTAAATTACCTTCACGTGCTGATTTTTCGGCCACCGTGGTAATAATGTGGTACACCAGGAAAAAACAAATGGCCACCACCACAGGTAAACCCATGCCTCCTTTTCGAATAATGGCACCCAATGGCGCACCAATAAAAAACAACAGGATGCAAGATGCTGCCAGGGTAAATTTACGCTGGTATTCTACTGTGGCAAAAATAATTTCGCCGGTTAAATCGGTTTGGCGCGGACCCCAGTTGGGTACGTGCTGCATAATATTTGCAACCGTACTGCTTGCATTATCGAGGGCCAGCTTTCGCGATCCGTTAGGAATGCTCTTCAATATTACATCATCAATTTCTTTCGGTGCGGTTTTTACCTTTGTATAACCTCTGGCCACATTAAACTGTTTGAAGTTACTGTTGAGGTTAGCAATAGTACGCATCTTCATCGTATCCAGTTGTTTCGTCAACGAATCGCGCTTTCTTACAATCCCTTTCAGGTTTAACATGGGCGTACTGTTTCCGAAAGCATTAGGGTCGGTGGTATTGCCATCAAAAGACGACATATCAAAACGCGGTGAAGTTTCTTTAAAACGGTTCCTTGTAAAAATCTGCCGGGGGTTGTACATGCCGTTTTTCGAAGACTGCTCCTCGTACTGCACACCATTTTTAAGGTTAAGCACCAAAAACTTACCATCGGCGGTTTTATTCATTTTCCCTTCTCTTGCCAGAATTACTTTCGGGATACCATTATTTTCACGGTGATCGTAAATCATGATATTGTGCAGCGTACCGTCTTCCTCCTTCGAATCGACACGGATGGCATAACCCGGAATGGCATTGTTAAAGACCCCTGGTTTAATTAAAAATGAAAGTTTTTTATTCCTGATATCATACAGCAATGAGCCAAATTTGAGGTTGGCTTTGGGCAGCATGTAATTGGCAAAAAAGAAAGAGGCTACCGTGAGCATTAAAATTACCACGAACAGTGGGCGCATGGCTTTCTGCAAAGAAATACCTGCAGATTTAATGGCCACCAGCTCATAATTTTCGCCCAGTGTACCGAAAGTCATGATGGACGAAAGTAATACCGATAGTGGCAGCGCCATGGATACGTTGGCAGCCGAAGCATAATACATCAGCTCCAGAATGGTGTACCATTCGAAACCTTTTCCAATTAAATCATCAATCCATTTAAACAGAAAAAACATCAATAGAATAAACATCATAACAAAAAATGTTGCTATGAATGGCTTCACAAATGCTTTTATTAATAGAAGATGTATTTTTTTCACCCTGCAAAGGTAAACAATACGGAGATAATATTACGCACCCAAAACGCTAATCAGATAATCGATCTGGTTATCCCAGATTAATTTTTTCTCTGCAAGAAGCTCATCAGTAGTAAAATCGGTGATCGAGAGGGCAACATCATTGGTTAGTTCGTCCTGTACAATTTCCATCTCAAAATAACATTGAGGTTCATCATCCAGCCACTTAAATTTAACCAGTTTATTTTCTTTAATGGAAACCAGTTTGGCTTTTAACTGCTCATCATCCCAGGTAAAAGTATATACCTGATCACGAAAATTTACATCATCCGCAAACCATTGCGATAAGCCGTTTGGCTCACTTATAAAACTATACAATATGCGTGGTGACGATCTAACTTCGTACTCTAGTGTAAATTTTTTCTTTTCTGCCATTTTTAGTACACTACCAGGATAATTTCCGGACTATTTTTTAATATTATTTTTCTAAAGAAAGGTAATTTATTCTATATCTGCAACAATATAATTTTTATTGGTTCATGGTGCAGGTTTAGTGGTTCATTTGCCATTGCTTTACTGATTATTGAGGTTAATCGGTAAATTGTTTAAATCGGTTAATCGACTCAAGACTACCAACTCTGGACTCCGGCCTGATTTCATCGGTTAACTGGCTTCTGACCAAAAGCTCCATCATCTATCTTATATTCTCCATATTCTTAACCACAAAGCGCACCGAGAGAAGGCACAAAGGTCGCAGAGTTGGGAGGGATAAAGAATACCGCTAAATCTGTTATAAAAAGCGGGGGTAAAGTCCTTTCACCACATAAGGAATTTAGTTCATTTAAGTTTTCGATTGAACTTATATGTCTTATATGGTTATTTAACCACGAAGCACACCGATAGAAGGCAAAAAGTCGCCGAGCTGGGTGATAAAGAATATCACTAAATCTGCTATAAAAAACTGGCGTACAGGTCTTTCACCATATAAGGAATATTAGTTTATTTAAGTTTTCGATTGAACTTATATGAACCTTATATGTCTTATATGGTTAAAAAAGGCCGGTAATTATTGAAATCTGTTAAGTAACTTCGAATAAGGCTCCGGACTGATTAATTGGCTTCAGTATAGGACACACCAAATTCCTTTACCCATCCTGTACCTTTTGTTTACCCTTTCTCTATACCAGGTTAACCCCAGCGTTACCCTTTGCTTACCTATTCTTTACCCTGGCGTTACCTCATTTATTACCTAAAGGGTAAAGGATTGACGAACATCAGCTAGAGTAAGGGTTACTTTGGTGAGAACCTGGTAGCACCAGGGGGTAATCAATCTTGTTGAACGCATTAATTTATCAGCTCAAATGGCCTGCTGAAATACGCCCGCAGTTGCCATAAACAACATTCTAAATAACATACTAAGACCAGGAATGAATTTAATTTTGGCACATACCTGCCGATTTACAGCAATTCGTTGCGTTATTTATTCCAAAAAACATTGCGCTCAAGGCTTAAAACAACAAAAACAGCCTACCAAAAAACAATCAAATTTACTGAGCAATAGCACTTTAAAGTATTTTTCACATTTCTTTTTATTAAAATGTATATTTATTCTATATTTGCAACTCTTAAAAATAACCACATCGATATTTACATTATTCTGTAAATATTAAGCCCGGCGGGGTAGCTCAGATGGTTAGAGCGCAGGATTCATAACCCTGAGGTCGGCAGTTCGATCCTGCTCCCCGCTACTGATCAAAAGCTCATCGAAAGATGGGCTTTTTTTGTTAGAGGGGATTTTGTTATAAGTGTTTTAGACCTAATAACCACTAAATCCTCATTGATCTAATATACCAATTTTCTTTTATCTAAATAAGAAAACATCAATCACAGACCTCATTTACTGATGCATTAGCTGACGCACTTATTCTTGCTTTCATTAAGAATCTTTAAACTTCTAAATAGATAGAGATTTTGAGAGGTCGATTATCAAAAGCTTTCCCTCACAAAAAGAGACAAACTTCTAGTTATAACTCTAAAACGACAAGTAAATTTAGGACGAGACAAATCTTCATAAATCTCCATTTTACTTTAAATATCGGACAAACGATACTCTTAATTCTATCTCAATTTTGCCAACATGTAAAAAAGCTGCTTATTGGTTTTAATTGACAAGAATTTTAGCAAACAAATATGTGATCATTTCTGACATTTCCACCAAAGCATTTACAAAAATGCTTAACTTGCATTTATAACGCTCAAACCATGGCATCACTAGCATTTAACCAATACCAAACATTAGATGATATACTACTTGCTGTTTTCGAAGAACTGCTCAAAAGACCCTTCAACAACAATAACCATAGAGGAACTAGTAGCGAAATCATTGGACTATCTTTCACTTTAACAAATCCCCGAGCAAGATTGAGCAGAAGCGAGATCAAATCGAAAGCTTTTAGCACCTTGGGTGAGTTGTTATGGTACCTTGCAGGAAGCAATGAATTGAAGTTCATCGAGCATTATATCGAAGATTATAAGGACGATAGTGACGATGGAAAAACTCTTTATGGGGCATACGGCCCTCGGCTGTTCAACATGAGGGACCAATATAATCAATTTGAGAACATAACCAAATTGCTTACAAAAAATCCATTAACCCGTAAGGCAGTTATTCAGCTTTTTGACGCGATGGACCTTGTAGGTGAGCACAAGGAAATTCCGTGCACGTGCACTATACAGTTTTTGATCAGGGCGAAAAAGCTCAACATGTATGTTTCAATGAGATCAAATGATGCCTACAAAGGCCTACCCCATGATATATTTGCTTTTACAATGTTGCAGGAAATTATGGCAAGGAAGCTTGGTATTGAATTGGGACACTACCATCATTCAGTAGGTAGCCTCCACCTTTACGACGAGCAAGTCAAACAGGCAACACAGTTTGTGGGCGAAGGCTATCAGGAATTGGGTTTAAATATGGCACCAATGCCTGTTGGTGACCCATGGCCATCTATAATTGATTTGCTAAAATACGAAGCTGGTATTAGAACAGGAAAGATAAGCGAGGTGGATTCATCGGAGCTTGATGATTATTGGGAAAATTTGGCAAAATTACTGCTTATCTATAAGCTTTCTTATTCAAAGAACACACAAGATAAGATCAAGGATATTATGGCTACAATGGACCCAATCTATAAGGTGTATATCACACCACGAATAAAAAAAGTTAACAAGCTCAACCAAAAGGATGGAGAATGAAATTTATGACCTTATTGGGAGGTTACAGAAAGATGAAATTGATGGTTTAGATGTTTTAAAGTGGGCAGCGCCAATTGCCTCCTTTGGTGATCCAGCAATCTCTAGGATAGCTACGCTAGGCTTGAATCCAAGCGACAAAGAATTTACTGATAATTCCGGAAACGAACTCAATGGTGTTAATCGAAGATTTCATACCTTAAAATCATTAAACCTGAAAAACTGGGGTGAAACTACACCGGATCAGGTTTCAATGATAGCCCAGCAATGCAGAGATTATTTTTCCAGAAACCCATATGATAACTGGTTCAAACGTCTCGATTTCCTTATATCGGGAACCTCACTTTCCTATTATTTTCCTTCTAACGAAGCCTGTCATCTCGATCTAGTGCCTTTTGCTACAGGTATCAAGTGGGCTATGTTGTCCACAAAACAAAAGAAAAGCCTGCTTTCTCAATATGGGGATATATTGGGAAAACTGATAAATGCCTCTCGGATAAAAGTTCTTGTACTGAATGGGAGGACTGTTGTAAATACACTTTCTCAGATATCCGATGTTGATTACCGTGTAACTGAACAGCCAACATGGAAGTTGCAACGGACAGGCGATAATTATATCGCAGGATTTTCATACGAAGGAACAATCCATCGTATCGGCACTATACAACTAAATAACGAAATAACTATCTTAGGCTTCAATCACAATATTCAAAGCAGTTTCGGGGTAACATCCTCTGTTCAGTACCAAATCCGTTTGTGGATTACAGAGAAATCAAAACAATTATTATGAGACCACCAAAAAATGTAGCGCTTGTAGCTAAATTACGCGCCGACCTTCAAAATTTCGATCAAAATTACACCCCATTAAATGGAATCCAAAATGCGGCTGAATTCGACTGCTTCCTACTCCAATTGGAAGATAGTATACGCAGGATTCAATATGTTCAAACCATAGCTTTAAAGGCACATAATGCAAGTTGCACAAATCCTAACCTCAGCGGCTTCAACCCTCTCAATGCTGCTGTTTACTACCTTGTTAATGGAAATATTGACGAAGCGGCTTGGCTTGTATTTCTTGCTACCCATTTCGGAAAGGATAAAAAAAATGGATGGGGGCTAATGAGGGCGGTCTATTCTGGGCTAGGTGCTCACACTTGGGATTGGGCTACTGTTTCGGCGGCTCCACAACTACTGGGTCATTGGGTAGCTGCAAATCAAATCCAACTGAAGGCACGTGGCAACTTTGGCAACCACAGAAAATATGCGAGCCTGAAATATTCAGGTACGGGGGTTACTATTGATAGTTATGTGGATTGGATAGGCCCTCAACAAAGTCATATCTTCAAATTTGCGCAACTGGAACCGGCAAATGCCACAGCTAGAACTAGGTTTCACGCATTTTATAGAGCTTTCTCAAGACATGTTTACGGCTTTGCCCGTATGGGTGCTTTTGACTTCCTTACAATGATGGGAAAAGTGGGAATATTGAATATTGAACCTGACCTGATTTATATCAAAGGAGCTACAGGACCGGTATCAGGAGCTAAACTTCTATTTGCAAACAATCCACATGCAACAATCTCCAACACCAAGCTTGAAACCGATCTTGGGCAATTGGAAGGACTTCTTGGCGTGCCTTTCGGCATGCAAGTGCTTGAGGACGCCCTTTGTAATTGGCAGAAGTCCCCAAACAACTATATACATTTTACGGGTTGATTGTTGTTGGCATATTATCCCAGGTAAACCTACGCTTATAATAATTGTACCGATTGTGTTCTATCCTGCCCAGATGCTGAAGTTGACCGATAACGATACCTGGCGACACCCCCAGAGAACTGGCAAAACCAACAATCGACTTTTTATTGGTAACAGATAACTTCATCATCTGCGGCCTTTTTTCTGATGGGATTAATGTCTCTGCAGCAAATTCATTTGCTTCCTTTTCTTCATTGCTAATCATTCTGTTTTTGCCGATCTCTTCAACAAAAACAGATCTGTTGCCATGAAGAAGTAGGTGCGCCGCTTCGTGGAAAAAGGTAAACCAAAAATGGTCATCGGTTAGGTACCTAAAACTAAGCATGATCAGTGCCCGATCCTTAGTAAGGAATTTAGTCACCCCACTGGCCTGACATCCACTAGGCGTTTTGGCTATTGCGATTGCTACACCAGAATTGGCACAGATTTTCGCGAGTTTAGGGAGAAATTCAACCGGGTCTTTAATTTTTGTAAGTTTTTTGATTTCGACAAGAGATGACATGAACAGTTCTGAACTCCAAGGTACGCACTTGATGGGATTACTCTGAATTTCTCCCTGCCTAAGCCATGCAGCTACCGCCGCAGGTTGTTGTTTGAAGGCGGATGAGGTCCTGAATGACACTTGAGCCATTTCAGCTTCGTATTTAATTTGCCACTCAGTAATCGATCCAACCCCGAAATACTCCAGAAGTGCAGGAATACTCTTTGAAACATGCTGTTGAATCCATCCAAATTTAACCATGTCTGCTATCGGAAGCAATTTCAACCAAGCCGTTTCAGCGACTTTTTTCAGTCGAATCAAATCTTCGCGGTACTGAAATTCCCGTCGCATCCAAAAGTCAACAGATGAACCAAGGACTTTCGAAAGTTTTAGAGAAATCTCTGTGGTGATCTCCATTTGTCCTTCAATGAGGCTTTCTACCGTCTCAACAGAATTCTCCATTCTATTTGCAAATGCCTCAACGGATATATTTCTTTCGTTGAGCAAATCTATTATCGTGTCTCCTGGCGCTGAAGTCCAGTTCGGCAGAAATGACGTAGAATTTAACATATTGGTCCTATTTGCATAAGTTTAACACGACTGACTTGATGCCAATCCATCTTTCCATCCTCCAAAATTGGTGAAGGTGTATGTCCTGAACAAAAAATCAGCAGCTCTTGTGTTGATAAATTTAATTTATAGGCAGGATTGCCTTGATGGGTAGTCTCTCCTGGTGCGCCAGCCATTAGTCTGGAGACAAATTCTTCGGCCCGCATATCGGCCAAACGTCTTTTAAGCGCAAGTGCTACCGGCTCACCTAACATGGCTTTTGCTTTATCTTCATTATAGCATATATCGCGAACGTTTTCGCTCACAAAAGTTAGTTCCAAGAGAGTCGTCTTTCTAAGTTTCCGTTAACAGATCGTTAAATTAATGTTCCCAAACATTAAAGCGCAATGTTATTGAAACAATATCAATTTACAAAATATTTGTCCTACATTTAGCCAGAATTGTTAACATCTCAACACATGTTGAAATTAATCCTTATCCAATGGTCAATGTTGCTGCTGCCATCATTCTGAATAACTCAAAAATTCTAATTGCAAAGCGGACCGCCAGAAAATTTCTCGGTGGATATTGGGAGTTTCCTGGTGGCAAGATCGAAGTAGGTGAAACTCCGGAGGTTTGCCTACATAGGGAGCTTGCGGAAGAACTTGAGATAAGTGTCAAGATAGATAACTTCCTAACAGAACAAATTTATGATTACGGACAGTTTGTGGTATGCATGAAAGTTTTTCTTTGTACAATGAATACCGGAAAAATCGTCCTAAATGACCATGAGGAATACAAGTGGGTCGAAAAACACGAACTCCTTTCTTATGACCTTGCGCCAGCTGACATTCCTCTTGTTGAATTTTACCTAGAAAATGGTAGATAAAAATCTCTTCGGGTGCACACACTGTATATTTGTTCAGAAGGAAAGCAACTCAGATATACATCATCCGGTAATCAAATTGGTGGCCAGTTTGGTCCGAAACAGAGTCGGCACTTTCACTGAAATGCCATCACTAGCGCGCTGAGGAGAGCGGTGAGCTGGATGACTTGTGCTTTTAAACAAAATAACCCTGCGATTCAGCACTTTTTCAAAATTCGCTATAGCAACACTAAGGAGTAATTTATACTGTGTCCAACTCAATTGTGCATGCAGTGCATGCACAATCGGAAAAGTACGATAAAATTGGCGATAGAGATTCATCTGACGAACAGAAAAGCCACTTCCAAATTCAGGTTGCAACTTTTCTGAAAGGTATTTGATCAAAAAACTTCCATAATCTGCTCGGTCTTTGCTCTGCTGTTCTTCTTCAAAAATCCGTTTGCCGATATGCCAGTACATTAGCGTCCTTTGGTGATCGACAGCTCGCACCGCCCTATCATTGGATTGAGCTATGATAGCTTTCAGGTCTGATATTATAGATTGGTTTACAAGCATTTTAGGCTATAAATAAATTTACCTTCTAATTAGTAAAGATACGAAAAACAGGCAATTTAGTTGGTATCAGACAGACTTTTGATTCCGAATAAAATGTGAATTATCATGCTAATTAAGGAAAACACTTACAACTTTTTCTTTTTCCTATACTGCCCCTCAATCTTGTTATTGACCACTTTTTCAAAATTACTATGGCCTCACAATGTTCATAAAAGTTCGATTTTCCGCCGATTGACTCTACTGATTAAAAGCTCATCGAAAGATGGGCTTTTTTTGTTTAAAGCTATTTCATTTTATCTAAGCCGAGTCGGAGACTCTTTTTTATTGGCTCATCCGCAGAACTCCTGCGGAACGCTATGGATAGTGGGTGTGAAATTTATTAAAGTTTTTCAAATCCTATCATTACTTCAAAACTTCAAAGATGGTGAGTATTTCACTATGTGATTAATAAAGTAATTGCACCAAAAAACAACATCTCAAACTTAGTTACAATGTTCAAAAAAATATATTAAAAATTATAGAGATTATTAACCGTATTGTATATTTACAATTCAATCCGCTCTCATGAATTTAAAAACCGTTATTCTAGTTATAGCTTTGACTATAATAATTTTTATAGCTTATTATCTAACTGTTTCGAAACTAATTACCGCTAACCTACAGGGGCCATTTGGCGATATGTTTGGAGGACTCACATCCTTCTTTAGTTGTTTAGGTTTTTTTGGTTTAGTCTACACTATTTACCAGCAAAATGCGCTGATTAATCAAAATACAATTCAAATAAATAACAACAAAAAAGAATTCGATACTGAACAAAAGATTAAAGCTTTAACAGTTTTAATATCAATATATGAATCGAAGTATAATGAATTAAAAAAAACAGACCATCTTCAAGCAAATGAATTTAGAGTTAAGGTAAATACCCTAACAAAAGAATTAGAAAACTTTTTAATCAAATAAAATCTAAAAAATGTTCCTACTCAATCATCATCTTATTCTTGGCCACATAAAGTCAAACACATCATCTTTAAATATTTGGAATTTTAAAGAGTCTAATCTAGAACACACTTTCTATTATTTTCGACTAGGTAGCGAGGGGCAAATTAATGGCAACCCATTTAAGCTTGATTCCGACAACCGATTTTTGACAATCGAACCAAATGATTTTGCTATCATCAGAACCCATGAAACATTCACATTAAGTGATAAAATAATGGCACTTTTTGGACAGTCCAGTGATTTAATCAAGAAAGGCGCTCAATTATTACATAGCCCATTTGTAGACCCATTATTCAAAGGAAAACTTGAAGTTGGAATAAAAAACATTAGCAGCAAACAAATTGTTCTAGAATACAAAAAACAAATTATTGGTAAAATTTCATTTTTTGATATCTCGGACACATATCCTATAGTCTTAAATCCCAGCCAACTCTTAAGCGAAAAATTCAAATCTAGACGCCCAGAACAGGATGATGAAGCGCTACATGCAAGGTATGATGATGACAATGAATAACGACTAAATAACTGATTAAGGGGCTTAAAATCATTTAGCCCCTTAATATAATCAAAATTGGGGCTCATAAACCAATACATTCTTGTATCCTTAACGTATGAATAACTTTTCACTTGAAATAGAATAATCAATTATAAGTCAGATAATCGATCTACCAATTAAGTAGATTTTTATCTTTTTCAGGACTGACACTAATATTCAATTTTAAGTTATTCAGCTTTTCTATGCAGTTCGAACAATTCATTTTATATGCTCCTCCTAGAAGTGTATTAGTAACTCCAAAATTTTCTTTTTGATTTAAAATATTAGTTTCAAGGTTGTCGAGATTATAGATTTTGTAAAATTCTAGAAAAGAAATACTCCCTAAGTCAATATCATGGTGAGATTGCATTATCAAATTTGGATACTTGTCTGCAACAACTTGTTTTAGAGTTTCTAAATTCGGTCTTGAAGTAAACACTGTCTTCAAAATACCTTTAGGTTTTTTTGAATATCTATAAAAGGTACTGTTTGCTTTTCTTAAAAAAGCCAATGATTTAACACCATTTCTCTCCTTGAGAAGATTCTCAGACTTTCTGTTATCATCTTCACTATAAATAAAGCTTACTTCATCTCCAAAAGTCAATTCTATTCTTGCTTCAAACAATTGCTTGCTTATGTATTTAAAGTCTTTCTTTGAATTGTTATAATATTCAACAAACTCCTCCAACAACCACATAAGAAAAGTTTGTTCAAATGTTTTTGGGTCTAGCTCACAATATAAATTTATCACATTTGAAAATCGCCTATTATCAATATCGTTGTATATTTTTTTTATAATTCTAATCCGACTATCATTTGCATCATTCCAGATAAATTTTGCCGCAAAATAATCTTGAAGTGATTTATGAGCCCATCTGAAATTATTTCCTTCTTTTTTGAATAAAGGTACTGTTTCTATTAAATCCTTTAAAAGGTCTGAAGAATTGAAACTTAAATCTGGCGTCAAAGTCTTTACTTCATCTATAATTTTGATAATGTAATCTTTATCATACTCTACTTTATTCTGAATAGAAGTCAAAAAAGCTACGTGTCTCAATACTCTTTCAAAATCGTCCTGGTGTAAATGGCTGTACTTATCTCGATTCAGATAACCTTCTTTTGATAAATCATGTGATTCATATAATGAATCAAAAACCTGTCTGTAAAATTGAGTTTTCTTTAATGGTATATCCTTTTTATAATCAAAACACTTATAAAGTAATGATACAAGCAATGGATTACCCAAATATTCAGTAATTACTTTTGATTTTTCCTGTACTTGTAACTGCTTAATTAACGGTGCTGCGTTTTTGTTGGTATTGTAATTATCATATCTCTTAATGAGACTAAAAGCTTGTTCTTTCTTGAGTGGTTTGATAGTAAATTTCTGAAAATCTCCAAATGAAACCAGCGAATCCTCTGGCCTTGAAGTTATTAGAAATGAATTGTTATTACCCTTTTCAATAAACTTATGAAGTTCCTTATTTACAAAAGCTCGGTCGGCATGAGCCACTTCGTCAAATCCATCTAAGAGAAAAATAAACTGTCCATCATCAAGTAAACCAGAAATCATTTCTAATGAAATTTTTTCACCAATTCTAGAAAATTGCGTTTGTATATCAGTTATGAAATTATTTTCTTTATTAATTTGTCTAAGCTCTATTAGAACTGGAATGCCGATTGCTTTTTCAATTATTGAAAGAAAAATTCTCTTCGTTAAAGTTGATTTACCCATGCCAGCGGTATCTTCAATAATAATGCGCAGAAATTTGGGAAGAAAGTTTTCATTATAGCCATCAATTAGTATTTCGACAGGCCTAGCATTTTCATGGGTGATAACAGTTAATGGTTCGTATAATAACTTTAAAAGTGTTTGCTTATTTGGCAAAGCCAATGTATCTATCGTAAGAAATTTCTCATATTGTTGACTCAAATATTGAGTAAAATTATCCTTTATAATATCGACATCTTTTTCATCTTTAAAAAGGCTAGCCAAAACAGCTTTTATCTTAGGCAATAACAGTTCCTTAACTACAGGTAACACCAAATTTGTTAGGACAAGCTCGTTTTCTTTTTCCATTTAAGTATTGTAAGCTCACAATTTAATAAAATCATTAATAAAAGGCCTGATTGATATGAGGTATTTTTTATCAACATTATTCCGATGACAATGGAAAGTAAGATCATTAGTAATGCTACGGTGATCATTAAAAATAAGAAGATCTTTTCCATTAACCAGCCAGTTCCAGATAAGGCTAAGGTTATTAACGGAAAAGGTAAATGGCTAATTCCGGGACTAATTGATATGCATGTCCACAATTTGGCCGACATCAATCTAAGCTCAAGTTATCCAACAAAAGGAGCCACAATTTTTACAGACACACAGGATTTTATGTTATTATATGTCGTAAACGGTGTTACGACAGCTTTTGAGTTAAATGCAAGGGTTGAGCATTTTGGACAGAGAAATGAAATCTTAAAAGGAAACCTGTACGGCCCTCGCATGGCGCTGGCAATTCTGATAGATGGAGGAGAGGGTTCTGGTAATAAGGCCAATACAGCCGCTGACGGTCGACAGACAGTACGTATGGCTAAAGCCCAGGGGTACGAATTTGTAAAAGTATACTCTCACCTGAACGTAGAAACGTATAAAGCGATCGTTGATGAAGCCAGCAAGCAGGGAATGAAGGTTGTTGGTCATATTCTGGATGTGTTTAAGGGCCACATAGATGACGCCTTTGTGCCTAATTTCGCTATGGTTGCTCATGCGGAAGAATATGCTAAACAAAGCGAGGATTTCACTGATAAGGACGCACAATATTATGCGAAGATCACTAAAGCAAATGGAACCTGGTTTACACCGACTTTAACTACGATGGAGTGGATTCTCAGCCAGTCGCGTTCGCTTGACGGTGTTCGTAATCTTTCCAGTCTTAAATATGTGCATCCGCTCATACAAAGCAGATGGTTATATTCAAATTCTTACAACCAGGAAAGTACGACTGGACACATTCGCTATTTTGAGAAAATGGTTAAATTTAACATGCGTTTAGTTAAAGCATTTAAGGAAGCTGGAGTACCTATTGTCGCAGGCACAGATGCCGGGAATCCTGGAGTCGTTTGGGGATTCTCGCTTCACGACGAAATTGAGCTCCTCGTGAAAGCCGGTCTTAGTCCGGAAGAAGCATTGGTATCGGCCACACGATTACCTGCAATCTGGCTGGGAATTGAAGACAAGATAGGAACTGTAGAAGTTGGAAAATATGCCGATCTTGTATTACTGGATGCTAATCCACTAGAGGATATACGAAACACAAGAAAAATAGCTGGTGTATTCCTGAATGGCAAATGGATAGATAAAAAGATAATGGATAGTATGCTTAGTGCTGTGGCAGAACGAAATACCGCCAATAAAAATAAATATGACTGAAAAAAAAGAATGGATTTTGAATGAGAAACCGGCAAGGCCACTGATTATAGTTCTTTGTTGTGTGCTGGCGTAGTTTTTTACTGTTTAGGTCTTATTAAATAAGAATCAAGTAAAATATATTCCCCATTTTTTGGCTTAAATACAGAATAAGAAGCAATATCCCGCAAAGATTCATCAGGAGAATCTATATAGACAACTTGTTTATAATGTAAAGTTTTTTTAGGCATTTTTATCGAAAAATAACTACTTCCAGTCCATCCGCCTGAATTTGAAGCATTTCCGCTACCCCAATGCCAGTTAATAATATCATACCAAAAAGAGTTTTCATTCCATTTTTCCTTAAATATATATTCTCTATAAATTATACTTTTGGGATTATTAATGTCAAAAAAAATCTGTTTGCTTTTTTCTTCACCTCCCGCTGTAGGAGCTCTATCTGGTTCTTTGTCTATGGGATAATAAGATTGGGCTTGAAATTCGTTAGTTGTATAATTAGCAGATTTGTGCCAGTTTTTTTCAGTATAAAAATAATTCCAAACATTATTTTTAAAGATAATTACTTTATTTTTTGAATCAATTCCATTATCTCCCAAATAGATGTAATCGATTTGCATTATTTTTCCATCACTTGTTATTTTGTCTGCTTCTTCTTTTGTTAATATTTTATTTTCATTTATATTTTTAAAAGTATAATGCGTAGTATCATTATTTTTAATCCAATTGCTGTAGGTGTTTTGCTTTGTGTCTATAATGTAGTCGTTAAAAGTATTGTAATTATGTTCATTATTTAAGCTATTACAACTATATATTAGGGAATCGGCAATTTGTCCTTTCAGATTAATTTTGTACCATATATTTTCATAATCCGCCCCTCCCTTTTCTGAATCTTCACTGTTTTTTGTGAATATTACTGTAGTGCTGTCATTTACCTGAAGAATTGGTTCGGTAGAGTTTTCCTTAATTTTAAGGACTTCGTAATAATCATCTTTTAAATTATCTAATTCTGTTTGATTTTTATAAATTTCAGGCAGTTTTTGAGAACGTAATTTATATCTCTCACGGTACATATTAATGTCTGGGAGAATTACAATCACGATTAAGATTATTGAGAATAAAAATATTTTTTTGATGCTTATTTTCATTTGCGTTTTGGCATGTAAAATTACCACTAAGAGTTTGTGTATTACCGAAAAGGCGGGATCTTTCGATGTTCTTTTTTGTTCAGGTCTATCTATAATTAGTTTGAACTGGAGATGAAATCAAACCATTCTTATTTATGCAATCTTTGGCACAGAGAACTATACAGACGCCAGCTCGAATATGGTTATTTCCGGCAAAATCCCAATTCGGCCTGGATACCCTAAAAAGCCATATCCAACATTGACGTAAAGCTGTTGGGCATCTTGTTTATAGAGGCCTGCCCACTCATTATAACGGTATTGAATGGGGCTCCATTGGAAATCGTCGGTCCTCACCCCCAATTGCATCCCATGGGTATGTCCGCTAAACATGGCGTCGATCTGGGGATATTTCGGAATAACTTCAGCTCTCCAGTGAGAGGGATCATGGGACAGGAGTAACTTAATAGGGCAGTCATCTGTATTTTCTACTGCTAAATCCATTTGGCCATACCTTGTGAATCCACCCACACCCCAATTTTCTACCCCTATAATAGCCAGCTGCTCATTATTTATTTTCAAGATCCGGTTTTCGTTAAGCAGTAGATCCCAGCCCATATTTCCGTGTGTTTTTTTGATGTCCGCTAGATTCCGGGCCTTTTTCAGCGAGTTTGTGGGGCCAAAATGATAATCTCCATAGTCATGGTTTCCAAGAATTGAAAAAACACCCAATGGCGCCTTTATCCTGGAGAAAAGGTCCTGATAATCCCTCATTTCATTCGCAAAATCATTGACCAGGTCGCCGGTAAAAAAAACGCAGTCAGGTTTTTCCCTTAACAGCATTTCAATCCCTCCTTTGACCGCATTTTTATAGAAGAAACTGCCCGAGTGGATATCCGAGATCTGTGCAATTTTTAATCCTGCAAATGCTTTTGGCAGATTATTTAAACATAGTTTTTGAAATTTAACCTGATAGTCGTATGCCCCTGAAACCATGCCTTTGCTTAAAGCGGCCAAGGGGACGGAGGCTGCCAATATTCCGGCTTTAGTCAAAAACGCCGACCTTGTAATGGCTGTTTTTTTTTCCAGATGTTCAGAATTCCTTTTTTTTATTTGCTGATTGAATAACCAGTTATATAGTCTTAGGCCTGTTCTTCTCAGATCATCGATCAAAACAAACAGGATAAAAAAGACTTTAGAAACCGTGCTAAGCAAAATGGCTACAGTCAGCACGGTCCTGACCCCTTCCTTAAGTTCAAGGAACACATTACAGAAAACATCAAGGATAATTAATGCCGAAAAAAACCAAAATAGAGTTTTGAATTGCTTTTTATAGGTGAAACTGAACGATTTTATTGCAGAGTATATGTAAAGGTCGATTAATACCAAGACTAAACTAGCAATTAAAAAACCGGCTATTTGTCGCTGCATAGTTAACTTGAATGATTACAGCACTTAAGCTGCAGGTTATGAAATGGTAAATATCAGATTTATACCAGGGCTAAACTGAAAATATGTTTTTATTTTATCTCGGGCAGTTTGAATGGCTTATCAAACATTGAGGAAACGATGTTTTTTATAAATTCTTCCTTATGGATCCGCTCACCATTGGTATTATAGGAAATTGAAACATCACCGTCAATATTGTGTATAACAACCGCATGAGATCCGATTGCATCACCACCATGGCCATAAAATTCAGTGCCGTCAAAATCCCATCTGGCCAGGCCCCTACCCCAGGTTTCAGCTGAAGCATCAGGCATCATGATCCCCAAAGACTCTTTACTAACGATTTTATACTTAAACAGATTTTCTATGAAGATATTAAGGTCTCGTGGAGTGGAGGAAATATCGCCTACTCCTATAATATTCAAAAAGTCGATATCCTTAATTTGCTGCCAGGCGTTTTCTTTAAATTGGAAAGGCTTTAACACATTCTTTGGATGGGATTTAACTGAAGCAAAACTTTTCAGCTTTAATGGCCGTGCAATTTCGCTATTAACTAGCGTATGATAAGGCCTGCCATATTTTTCTTCAACAATTTTTGCCAAAAGATAATAAGCACTATTGGAATACGCTACCTTTTCTCCGGGCTCAAAACTAACGCCCTGTTGGATGATCAGATCAAAAATCTCTTTTTCGGTTACTTTTTCAGTTACCCATATCTCACCATTCCTGACCACATAACTCCCAAGCCCACTCGTATGCCCTAACATATTTTTAATGGTTATTTTTTTTGAATTGGGTACTTGCGGAAAAAAATCTGATAGCTTGTCATCCAGGCTTAATTTCCCTGCTTCTACCAGCTTAAAAACCAAAGCGGCAGTGACCATTTTAGTGACAGATCCCACCTGGTATTTCTTTTCGGCATGGTCAACAACACCAGTAAGGTTTTTCTGACCAAAATCTCTGCTATAAATCTCTTTACCCTCCTTAAATATTGATAAACTTCCGATCCCTAAATTATTGTTTTCGATATACTTCAGGTAAGCGTCAACCTTTGGAATATTGATGGTCTGAGAAAAAATGGATTTCGAAATAAGTAGCGATACAATAAGTAATTTGAATTTCATCGATATTTTTTTATTGACAATAGTTTTCGCCGCAAAAAGGAAGATCCTAAGGTACTATTTAATTCTGATCTGCTCATCATTTATACTGTTTGTTCGTTCACGGTTTGCCCCATATTAAATAAATTATACTGTCAACGTAGTCGGTTAACGATGATTGATTACAAGAGTAAAAACCTCCTTTAAGTTTTGAAGTACTTCGCAACTTTCACCAATTCCTGCAAATCAGACAAGAAAAAATTCGAAATTTGTCCAGTAAGGGCTACTCATTAAAAGCTCATCGAACGAAGGGCTTTTTTTTTGTTTAGAGGGAGTTTATAACAGTCTTTAAAGCAACGATAAGCGTTTGATTAACGAATATACTTAAGTTAGGTTAATGCCTACAAAACAGAAGTCAAAACTGTGATGCACTGACTCAATTTATTTATCACGCTGGCTTTTATCTTTGATATTGGTTTGTTATCTTATTTTTGTAATACAGACTTATTCCAACTTCCGGAATATCAATTTCATGGTTTCCTGATCCAGGCGCTCCATATCTATCAATTTTAATTCTTTCACCATTTTTGAAGTAGTTGTTTTATATTTCTGAAAGTGAGGTGTTTGCAAATGCGCTTGATAAGCGGCTTTGTCTGCATAAATCTCTACAATCCTGACTTGCGAAGGATGTTGTTTTTGCAGCATTGGAAAAATAGCAATCACGCCCTGCTCTTTAGCTATAGATGCAGCTGCTTCTTCCTTTAAGATGGCCTTATACGCTTCCAAATGTTCAGGAACTATTTCTATTTCAGAAATACGGATCATCATACCGGGGCTGATTACGGCAAGCATAGGTTGATCTATACTCTTTAATAAGGTGTTCGCCTGGGTCGTACTCACCGTTTTCCGGATAATAACGCTCAGTTCTTTCAGTTCCGCATCTGTAATTCCGGTGTTTCTGCCCATACTGATATGGGATTTTAACTGACTTTCTACACCCTCCATAGCAGCCAGTGCAGAAATGGTAACCAGTTCTCTCTTGCGAAAATCGAGCACTTTACTTGCAAAAACATCAGCGAATAAATGTTCTTTTAAAAAAGTATCGATACGCGGGGCAAATTCGCCGAAACCTGGTGCGGGCCTGGCTTGTGGTGTTTTGGTTAATTGTTCCAAAGTTTTGCGCCCCTGTTCATATTTATCCTCTACGGTATTTTGGATAATCTTTTCACCTTCAGGATCAATCATATTTTTGGCCTTGCGATCGGCTAAAACGGCAGAAAAAGTATTGATGGCATTTAAACTTCTTGGGAAACCACAGTATGCATACAATTGCGTCAGTGTTTCCTTAATTTCATTAACCGTTAGTCCGTTGTCCAATCCCTCAATTAATTGAATTTTAAGTAAGTCTAACTTGCCGGTTGCCGTTGTAGCAGAAATACCAGCAAGGCTTTTTTCCTGTTTAGTTAATGTTGCCATTTCTTGTGCTTTCGTTTTAGGAATGATGAGGTTGAACAGCACCAATAGCAATCCAACTTTCCAGCTGATCACTTTCATTATTTAAAGATTTGATCGTTAGCCTTCTGATAATCTGCATCGGTAACAGCCTCCAGCCATTTGTTTTCGTTTGAAGCAGGACTGCCATTGGTGGCAAGATGTGAAAACCAGCTGTTGGCTGTGGCGCCATGCCAATGTTCTATATTTGGTGCAATTTCCACAATATCACCAGCCTTTAAATGTCTCACTGATTTCCCCCGCTCCTGGTACAAGCCTTCGCCACCAATTACGATTAGCAACTGGCCGCCGGTATGGCTGTGCCAATTATTTCTGCTGCCAGGTTCGAAGGTTACATTTGCTAATGGAACATTAAGATCTTTATTGCTGGTTAAAGGAGCCAGATAAGATTTGCCTGTAAAATAGTTGGCAAAGCCTGTGTTTTCTTCTCCCGTTGGGAAATCGCTTATTTTTGGAATGTCTATATTCATCTTGTTTTCTGTTTTTTCAGGTTTTGTTTGTGCTTTCATCTGTAGCATACTAAAGGAGGTGATCAAGCCCATTATGATCATTTTTTTCATCATCAACTGCATTGATTTGTTTTATAAACTTCGCAGGCACCCCACCTACAAGCGTATTATCTTCAACATTTTTAGATACCACTGCACCTGCGGCAATCACAGCATTTTCACCAACGGTTACTCCCGGCAAAATGATTGCATTGGCACCTATCCAGGCATTTTTTTTAATATGGATTTTACCAGGCACTAATGCACCTCTTTCTGTAGGTGCCAATGGATGACCTTCGGAAAGCAAACTTACTTTTGGGCCGATGAGTACATTATCTTCAATAATGATTCCGCCTAAAGTAAGGAAAGTACAGTCGAAGTTGATGAAAACATTCTTTCCAATACTTAAGTGCTTGCCATTATTAATGTACAGTGGTGGAAAAACGGCTACCGTATCCTCTATCTTTTTCCCGATTATTTTACCTAAAATTTCATTAATAGTAAAGGGATCGGCACTACTATTCATCTGCTGTACCAGTTGAATAGTTGCATATGATGATTTTCTGAGTTCAGCTCTTTGGGGATGGTCAGAGGTTATCATTTCGCCATTTTTTAAATCATCAAATATTGAATTATCTAAATTTTCCATGTTTTTACAACACCAAATTTCCGACCAATTTAGTTCTGATTTATGGCACTAATGACGCCAAAAATGTCAAATATTACTTAATTTAACATGAAATTTTAATAGATGAGTGAAACCCCTGTTCCAAGAGTATTATTCTTATCGCTTTGCAATATTGATGATGCTACTGAAAACCTGCTAAAAAAGTACCATGTCCACCTGTATTGTCATGGTGGGAGGCTGGATTTCATTTTTAATGACGAGTCTATGTCCTGTAATTCTGGCCAGTTTTTGTTTTGGTTTGCCGAAAGCAGATGGGATGTAGTAGAAGTATCGGGAGATTTTAAGGCAACGGTTTTACTGGTAGAAAAAAATTTCCTGATAGATAACGTTCCTGATCAGGGTTGGAGCATCAATGCCCAGCTTCATTCCAGGGTACACCCTGTTAAAGACATTAATACTGAAGCTGAAAAAGAAAAAATATTAAACAATTTCAATTGGCTACTGCTCCGTTTTCAAGAAACTGACCACCGATTTTATGAGGAAGCCCTTAAATTACAGATGCGTCTATTTATTTTAGAGATGTGGCATAGCTTTGCAAACGAATATGAACGTCGCCGCCACAGTTTGCAAACCGGAACGCTATATGAACAGTTTATCAACTTGCTGCAACAGCATTGCCTCACCAAAAGGGAAGTACAGTTTTACGCCAATGAATTAAACATTACTCCAAAATACCTAAACCACCTTTGTAAAATCCACTCGGATCGCACCGCTTCCGATTGGATACATAGTCACGCTAAAGAAAGGATCATTCTGCTATTACAAAACAGGCATCTGAATATCGCCGAAATTGCCGAAGAAATGCAGTTCAGCAGCACTTCTTTCTTTACACGGTACGTTAAGAAATTATTGGGCCAAACGCCAACCGACTTCAGGACAAGATTAGAAATCGGATACCAAGGCGGGTAACGAAGAGGAGGATTATTTTATCAACATTTGAATACTCCGCTTTTTAAGTGGCAGGGCATTTACCAGGTATATTTAAGCGCTCCGGCTAGACCGCTATATGTTTTTATTGACGCGCAATTACCTGATCAATTTTTTGGGTATGTTATCTCCGGATAAAAATGGTTATTTTTGCCCGGTGAGAAATGTTTGGATATACCTGATGGTCTTTCTTTATTCTTTTAGTAATCCCGGAACGATGGAATTACTAAAGGCGCCATATATCGCGATCCATTTCCTCGAACACCGTGCCCTGAACCATAAGATTAGCTTTGCACACTTTATTGCCATGCACTACCTTGGGAAGGATATCAGGGATAATGATGCCGATAAGGACCTCAAACTGCCTTTCAAAAAGATTATTCATGGCTCCCATCAAACGCTTTTCCAGCACACGGTGAAAGAAAATCTGCCTTTGGCTGCAATAAGTGTACATCCTGTATCAGGTTTTCCATATGATGATGAACTCGCTTTTGCCTCATCGATCAAACTTTTCAGGCCACCGAAACCTGAAGCCACGCTATTCAGTTAATCGTTTATCAATTTGGTACTAAGCTCAGCTATGCACCTGGGTGTATTTCTGTTTTGTAATTTATCTTAAATTTCTATGGAGCCTTTAAAAAGAAGCTCATCTGCGGAAGCTATCCGCACCACCCAGTTGGGCATTATCATCAGTATTGTGCTGATTTTTGTCAAAGGGATCTCTGGCCACCTGGGCCAGTCTTATGCACTTATTGCCGATGCCACCGAGTCTGGTGCAGATGTAATCAGTTCAGGGCTGCTCTGGATTGCACTTAAATATGCACAGCGGCCACCTGATAAGGGACATCCATACGGACATGGTAAGGCTGAACCGGTGGCAGCCATCCTTATCGGATTTTTTCTGCTTGCAGCTGCAGGTTGGATCGCCTACCATTCGGTTGAATTCATTCGCACCCCGCATGATATTCCCAAAAAATATACCCTTATTGTACTTGGGATTGTTGTTTTGACCAAAGAGTTCCTCTTTCGCCATGTCTATTCGATTGGCAAGAGATTAGGCAGCCAGGCAGTAATTGCCGATGCCTACCACCATAGGAGTGATGCGATCACTTCAATTGCTGCATTCATGGGAATTTCTTTAGCCATTTTCTTAGGAAAAGGTTATGAAGGTCTTGATGACTGGGCAGCACTGATCGCCTGCCTTTTTATCATCTATAATGCTTTTAAGATCATCCGCCCTGCCTTCGAGGAGATTATGGATAAGGCGCCTGCTGATGAACTCGTTTCGGCAATCAGCCATATTGCTTCTCTGCATGTAGAAGTGAAAAGAGTGGAGAAGTGTTTTGTAAGAAAAATGGGCCTTGACTATTATGTAGATATGCATATCGAGGTGGATGGCAATATCAATGTGTTCCACGCCCATTCGGTCGCCCATCAGGTTAAAGATGAGCTTCTGGCATCAGATCTGTACATCAAAGATGCGCTCATTCATGTTGAACCTTATGATTTATAAATTGTTATGATAGAAAAAAGATTTAATCTGGCCAGCCGTGTGATACACTGGGCCATTGCCTTTGCTATAATGTTCCTGCTTTTAACTGTTTTTTTAAGGCTTGGATGGATGAATAAAGATGCTATGGGAGAGATTTTGAGGGAAGCGCTCCAGAACAAAGGAATTCAGCTTTCAGAAACTGATGCCGCTGCAATCGGGAAAGAAATCCGCAAGCCGATGTGGCGCTATCATGTCATTACCGGGTATGTTTTGATAGGTTTATATTTGATTCGGATGGGCATTACTTTTATTCAGGGAATTGCCTTTAAAAATCCTTTTTCAAAACAGACCTCTCCTAAAGATAAGTTCAAGTCATGGCTCTACATCATTTTTTATGTTCTTTTTGCTACCTCACTCTTTACCGGTTTTATGGTGTTAAACGGCCCGAAGGAAACAAAGGAAATCATGGAGGCCATCCATGTTAAATCGCTTTATTATATGCTTTCCTTCATCAGTCTGCATATCGGTGGTGTTCTTCTTGCTGATATAGGCGGTGAGCCGGGCATAGTGTCAAAAATGATAAGAGGGAATTTTAATATTAAGAATAAGGACGTTACTCAGTGGCCTGATCATAATGATTAAGTAAACCGCAATCCAGGCAATTGCTGTTGCCTGGATCTTTTGCTATGCAACCTTTTGTTTAAAAAACATCGTTAGCTATGTACCGATTTTTATCTTGTTTTGAATAGTCTTCCCGTATATTGCCATGGTGCAAAGAAAAAGTTCAAAAGATGGGCTTTTTTGTTTGAGGGGCAAGTAGTTTTGCACACACAGCACAGGTTCGCCAGCGAAACGGGGTATTATAACCTAGATCTGGCTATTAAGATTTACTACTACATTTAAAATTTCAAAAGGGTCTGAATATAATTTGCATTTGTAATGTGCTGTACAATCGATTGGTTTTGTTTTTAAAAGATGATGAAATTTCTTCTCCGTAAAAAAATAATCGGCATAACCTACGCCTATGCAGGAATGTGAAAGATCATAAAAATCATTTTTTCGAACCGTTCTAGCCTTTTCGATATTTATGGCAGCCAGAATAGCCGAATGAAGGTAGAGAAAAGGTGCACATTCTATATAGAGAGATAAGTGTTCTAAAGGATTTGCTTTACTGATTGGAGTATAATTAATGAGTTTATTCAATGATTTAGATTGAGAAGCCAGTCCTTGGATAAGAAGTTCCTCATAACTATATTTAGTTGTATCTTTCGATTTGGTATCATTAACCAATTCAGCGAACTTTTCAGAAGGATCATAAAAATCTCCGTTAGTTTCTTTCAAATATTCCTGTACCGTCATTTGGGACATGGAATCATACATAATATTATATAACAAATCAGGCTCATTCTCCATTTTTTTCAATGTAACTGCTGAGAGAAATCTATTTGCTTCGAAAACTGAACTCAAATGGTATTGATCAATAGGTTCTTTACCAGCTGTGATTAGATCAATATTAATATATTCAAATGTGCATGCGTTAAGTCCGTTTAATACAACTACCACTTGCAAACTATCCATTATTTTTGCTGTCTCCAATTTTCTATCGAATGGCATTTTTTCTACTTCAGTTAAAATTGAGTCAGAAGTGACACAAACAGCTATATTGTTGCTCACTAATTGTAATAGATTTTTATAGATGCTTTTGTATAAGATCTTTTCTTCCAGTTTAATTGTTATATCATCTTCCAATGACATTCGGAAACTAACCCAATATTTTAAGTCGATGAAGATTATTCTTTTGCCTACAACTTTATCATATGGCTTCTTTCTCATTAACTCAGCAAACTCAAGTCTTGGAAGTCGATGTATCCCATTCTCATTTAGTAACAAAGCCACTAATTCTTGATCGGTATAACTCATATTCTATAGTAGTGAAGTTGTCCAAGATATACATAACCTTTATTAAATACGTCTAATAAATTTAATGTTTTTAGTTTGAGATATATAGGATATGCATCTTTGAAATACTTATGATGCCTCAACCGGACATCTTTTTAGTGCCGCCAATGACGCAGTGGATATTGCATACGCAAAAGTGATGACTGCTTTCGATCCTGGGGGAAATCTTACACTAAGCGCAGGCTGCCGTTTCAATTTGTTGCTCATTAAACCGTTGTTGACCTTTAAATTTTAAAATAAATTGGAGACTTTCTCTATTTCCTGCAAATCAGCTGGGAAAAAGCTCGAAATTTATCATGCGATATATTTTATGCATAATTATTTTCGGCGAACAGCTATACACCCTCCATTTAACCTTCTGAGTCATTTCTGATTTAGCCCTCCTGATTATTCTTTCATCTTCCAAATGGATAAAATAGAGCCTGTTTTCATAAAATTTGAATTTTAATGTAAGAAATTAAAGTTATGGTCTACTAAAGAAGAAAAGACCCGGTTATGAAAAAAGCAATTTTGATTTTTACCTTTATTTTAGTCTCGGCCATTTCTACACATGCGAACCGCTCAAACGAACCATTTACAGTACAGGTAAGTGGCAAAGGGCAAGCCATGATATTTATACCTGGTGCAACCTGCAGTGGTGAGGAATGGGAAAGTACAGTAGCGCATTACAATAAAAAATATGAGTGTCATGTTTTCACGCTCGCAGGATATGCAGGTGTTCCTCCATTAAATGGCGGCCCATATCTTAGCACTTTTAAATCGGCATTAATAAATTATATCAGAGTCCATAAACTCAAAAACGTCATTCTCGTTGGACATTCCATTGGTGGCTTTCTTGCACTCAAAATTGCAGCCGAAATGAAAGATGCATTAAGCAAGGTTATCGTGATTGATGCGATGCCTTTTTATGCTGCAGCGATGAACCCGAATGCCCAAAGTGGTTTTAACGAGACACAGGCAAAAACATTGCTGGCGCAATACAATAAGATGAACGATGCACAGCTCAAAGCCTATCAGTTGAATGTTGCAAAAAGCCTGTGTGCAGATTCAACCAGATGGGATGCGATCGCGACATGGGGTGCAAACTCAGACCGGAAAACAATGGCTTATACTTTTACCGAAATGATGAGCGAGGACATTCAGGATAAAATTGCATCGATACATGTGCCGGTATTGGTACTTGCTGCTTTTAAAGAATCTCCCCAGTTTATTGGCTTTACGCGTGAGTATGTTAGCAGAACCTTTCAAAAGCAGTATGCTAAATGCAAAACCTGTACAATAAAGGTGAGCAATAATGCCAGGCATTTTATCATGTTTGATGAGCCAAACTGGATGTTAGCCGAAATGGATACTTTTATAACCAAATTATAAATAAAACTGTGCCAGAGAACAATCGCGATCAGCAGGGATACTTTAATGAGCTGGTTAAGGCCAATCATGCAAGCATTTACCGGATTTGCAGAGCCTATCTGTACGATATTTCTTATGCAGATGACCTGTATCAGGAAATCCTTTTTCAGATCTGGAAGAGCATTCAGAATTTCAAAGGGAAATCAAAAGTGAGTACCTGGATATACCGGATTGCAGTGAATACTGCCATTGGTTTCAATTCCAAAAACAAGCGCCATGATTATCTGTCCATTTCTGATACTTTCCAAATTCCTGATATTGAACAAATTCCCGAAAAGATGGAACAGGAAGCAAAGCTGGAAAAACTCAGGTTCTGTATAAGTCAGCTTGCTGCTCAGGACCGCATCATCATTTCACTTGTACTCGAACAGAAAAGCTATAAAGAAATCGCCGAGATAACCGGTGCAAGTTTAACCAATACCGGTGTACGGATAAACCGCATTAAAGAACGTTTACTTAACCTCATGGAGAATAAAAAATGACAAATTTTCAGGAGCTTCAAAACAGCTGGCTATCGCAGCCGGTAGAAAACAATACCATAGACCATGCCGCTCATGTTGTCCAGGATAAATGGGAAAAACATCAGCGCAAACTGCGCAGATCTAATATCTGCATGAGTATTGGCTTTATCATTGCAGGTTCGGTAATTACCTGGGTATATTTTACCTACCACAACGAATACAACTGGCCTTTTGATATGAGCATTGCTTCGGCCTTTACCCTGATGGTTGTTTTTGCCGTCTTAAGCTGGAAAAGTTATGACTTCAAAAAAGATCAGCGCGATATTTCGGGTATTGAATACCTGAACAATCAGATTGGAAAACTCAAATGGCAGAAGAAAATGCTGACAAAATATATGTGGATATATTCGGTTTTGCTATATCTGGCGCTGGTTGGATATATTGTCGAAATCACAAAAAGAGGAAGTTTAATTTTTACCCTGACAGCCCTGGCCATTACTACCGCCTATATTGTAGCAGTCTCTTTATGGAACAGATTTTATAAACAAAAAAAACAGCTAAAAACGATCGATGACCTTCTTAAAGGTTTTGAGCAGATGCGAAGCGGAATTGAATAAAAATCTAAAAGTATCGATATTATTCGTTGAATAGCAGAAGTCTTGTTACAGAAATGCATATTGAATGTATTGGAAAATTAATCGCTTTGAAAGGACTTGCCTTAACATGAGGAACGTTGCTTTGCTTAAAACATAGCATCATTTAAAAAGGGAAATTTGATAAATTTTAACTATCAGATTTAATGATCTGTGTATTGTTAGTAGTGGATTTATAAGCACCTAAATTTTGTTTTAACACTGAGGTTATTAAATACTAAAATTTTATTTTTAGCACAAAACCACCACTACCAATACACAGCGTTATATCAAGCTTTACTATTCGATTGGAATGCAAAAATCAACAATTGCCTTTCTTTCCGGATGTTCATTAAAGTTGTTATGATAAACCTCAAATGGCTTTTTATCAGCTTTTTTATATCCATTTTCGTTCATCCATAAAAATAATCCCGTCCAGGATTTTTCGAATTCATTCAGACCAATTTCAAAACTGCCTACAATAAATTTTCCTTTTTGAATTGAAGTTAGCCCAATTTCGCCATTTACTTCAACTGGTTTATTTAGTAAGATTGCAGCACTCCTTCTTACTTTGCTGGCTTCTGTAACTTTAAAACTGTCGTGGTAAATTGTAACCATTTTAGTTTGCTCATTAATCAAACCTTGAGGTGTAGCCCATTTCATTAATGTTTGATAAGCAGATTCAAGGTTCTGTGTTCCAATACTTGATACATATGCCAAATCCATTTTTGGCATTTCTTTAATTTCAATTTTTGCATTCATTTTTATCCATTTTTTAAGGTTATCAATGATGCAAATGTATTTTTCAAAATCGGGGTACTCTTGTCCGTTCTTGCTTTCAAGTTGACAAATCTTGCTATGTCTATTCGGATTTTGCAGTTTAAATTCTTTTGGACTTATTCCGAAATACTTTTTAAAAGCTCTTGAATATGAAGAATTGTCACTGAAACCGTATCGATGTGCTATTTCAGATGTTGTTATATTTTTATGCAACAGGGCTAAAGATGATTTTTCAATTTTCTGTCTGTTTACATATTCGTTTAATGTTTCACCTGTAATAAATTTGAAAATCCTATGAAAGTGGAAAGGTGAGAAAAAAGCAATCTCTGCAATTGTATTTAATGACAAATCAGCATCCAGGTTTTCATCAATAAATTCAAATACCCGGTTAATTCGATTTTGATAATCGGCCTGTATTTCTTTATTTGTGATGGTCATTTTTTTAAATGCTGTTCAGCTGGCTTATGTATAAAACTATCAGACATATAAATTCAAATTGGAGAGGGCACGTATTTAAACTTAGCGGTTTTCTATACATCAAATCTAAAAAAATCCTACAACATTAAAATATATTGGCTTAATTATACCATATGCAAATGGCTTTTAAATCGTATACCTTTCCAAAAAATCACCCCTTATACCCGAGGCATCCTTTAAAATACTTATTCCTCAACTCCCATCCTCCATTCTCATTCGGCCAGCCGGAAGCAAAGAAATTTCGAAGATTATTTTTATTTCTATCATCCAAAACAGCATAATAGACCGAACATAGCATAATACTGGCTAAACTTTGATTTAACATTACCACAGTAGTTTTGCGATATTAATTACATTCCTGATGGATATGCCAGAAGCTTACGATGACCAAGAGCTTTTCCGCCGGTTATGCCGTGGTGAAAAGGATGCTTTTGATGATATCTATAATGCCTACTGGCAAAAGTTGTTTCTCTATGTAGTAAAAGTTATCCGCGATAAGGAAGCCGCAGAAGATATTGTTCAGGAAATATTTATTTCCTTGTGGTCAAGAAGGGAAGAAATAGCTGATCAGCGCACGCTTAGTGGTTATCTTTTTACCGCAGCACGTTTTAAAGGGATCAACTTTGTACAGGATCAGCTCAAAAAAGGAAAACATGAGGAAAATTTAATCAGTTACTTCAATTCCAAGCAACAACATTCCGCAACTGATGTAATTGAGGCGAAGGAGCTCGATTCGCTCATTAATATTGAATTGGAAAAGCTTCCTTCCAAAATGCGTCAGGTTTTTATGCTCAGCAGGCGGGAACAGCTTAGTCATAAGGAGATTTCAGATCGGTTGCAGATTTCTGATAAAACCGTGAAAAAGCAGATTAGCAACGTCTTAAAGCATTTCAGGACGGTGCTTAAATATGATTCTGTATTTAAAGTCTGTATTATATTTTATTCAATAATGTTCTAATTTTGAAAGATTTCGTACCCGCTTAACTGGATTTGAAAAAATATTTTGAAATATCTACTACCAACACCTACTTTTCCGGATATTATTAAATGATGGATTCAAAAGGTATTAACGAACTTCTTGAGCGTTACCGAAAGGGACACTGTACAGCTGATGAAAAGAAAGCTTTGGAGGAGTGGTTTGATGCAAGGGCCGAAAAAGGCGATTGGGAATGGAGCCAGCCTGAAGAGATCATCACCAAGCAGCGGATCAAAAGAAACATCGATCAAAAACTGTTTGAACGTAAATCCCTATGGCCAATAATGCGCATTGCAGCCATGTTGTTTATCACGCTGGGCAGTTTACTGATATTCAGAAACGATATTCGCGATTGGGCAGATCCTGTGGTGATTCTGGAAAAAACAGCACTGGAAGGTGAACGCATAAAAATTTCATTGCCTGATGGTTCCATGGTTTGGTTAAACGGCGGAAGTAAGCTAACTTACCCAAATCGTTTTTCTAAAGCAAACCGCCAGGTGAACCTCGTAGAAGGTGAAGCCTATTTTGACATCAGCCATGATCCCTCCCATCCTTTTATCGTTACCTCAAAAAATATTAATACGCAGGTGCTCGGTACCGCATTCAATATAAAAGCCTATCGTTATCTCAGTAACCTGCAGGTTGCAGTAACCCGGGGAAAAGTTTGTGTTTCCAATAGCACAGGAACGCGATCGGCAGTATTACTACCCAATCAGCAGGTCACGGTAGATAGTCAAACTGGTGTTATGATACAACGTACTGTAGACGCTCAAACGGTTATCAGCTGGCAACACGGCGATCTCTCCTTTAATAATGACCGGCTAGCAGACGTGTGTGCCGTGCTGTCCAAAAAATATAGGCTTCAGTTCCATTTCAAGCAAGCAGAAATTAAGGATTATCGCGTAACGGCGGGCTTTATATCAAACGAAAAGATAAGCGATATCCTAAGTATTTTGGCTAGTGCCAATGGCCTTTCTTACGAACAGCGAGACAGAACAGTAACTTTTAAAAAGCGATCCAGGTAACTGGTGACCTTTTCAGGCGCTTTTTACCATAAATAAAACAATTTTCAAATTTTTCTACTACCACTTGCAGATTTCTTGGATATACCTGTATAAATACGACAAGAAAATCTCAAATGAAACAAATTTACTTATTAGTGCTTCTGGTTCTTGGAAGTCAGTTACTGATGCCGAGGCCAGCAAATGCACAATCTCCTGCAGCGGTTAAAATCACCCTCAAGCTTCAACATCAAAATTTAAGAACGGCGCTTTCAAGCATACAAAAAGCGTCGGGAATTCAGGTTGTCTTTAATGAGGAGCTGGTTTTACCTTACCATGATATATCCGTTAATGTAAGCAATGTTTCAGTATCATCAGTATTGACCCAGGTTTTAAAAGATACTAAGCTGAAATACATCGCTCAAGCCAACAAGATCGTAATTTTAGCAAAACAAGGAAGCGAAGATGGCAGTCAGGAAACATCTATATCAGGGCAGGTAAGCGATGAAACGGGCAAAGCGCTTCCGGGCGCTAATATTAAGCTAATTGAATTAAGCAAGCATACAACAACAAATAGCAGTGGTTTTTTCCAATTAGCAGTTCAACCTGGAACTTATACATTAGAAATAAGCCATGTTTCTTATGAGACGAAGCAAATACAAAGGGTAAAAACAGGAGGTAGCCCTATTCATATCGAACTATCTGGCCATGAGCATACCTTAGAAAACGTAGTGGTAACCGCGTTGGGTATTAAAAGGGAAGAAAAGAGCCTGGGGTACGCTGTAACCAAAATTGATGGGGAGGAAATTTCGAAAACGGTTCCCGGTAACTGGGTAAATGCCTTATCGGGTAAGGTGCCGGGATTAAACATTAGCCGGGCAGGAGCAGGTCCAGGTGGTACAGTTAGGATAACGTTGCGCGGACAAAACTCATTGGATCTTGATAAAGGAGAACCTTTAATTGTAATCGATGGTGTACCCGTGTTGAGTGGCATGGTGGGAAATAATGGGTTAAGCTATGGAGCAACCGGAAACACTGAGCCTCCGGTTGATTATGGAAATGCCCTGAGTGATATCAATGCCGAAGATATTAAAGACGTAACGGTTTTAAGAGGCCCTTCTGCCGCAGCCTTGTATGGTTCGAGAGCTGCATCAGGTGCGATATTGATCACTACCAAAAATAATGCTGAACGTAAAGAACGGTTGAACGTAACCTTTAATAGCAGTGCTAACCTCGAAGGCGTGTTGCATTATCCTGATTTTCAGTACGAATATGGCGCGGGAAACACCATCAATACTTATTTCTCTTACGGTGCCAGCCCTGACGGACCAAGTACAAATTCTACCCGGTCCTTTGGCCCGGCTTTTTCCAGACAGCTCTACTATCAGTATGATCCGGTAACCAAAACTCGGGGAATAGAAAAAACGCCGTGGGTTGCTGATAAAAACTATGTAAAAGATGCTTTTGTAACAGGCGTTACCTATAACAATACACTCTCGCTAACAGGTGGTGACAGTAAAAATTCAGTAAGGTTATCTTACAACGATGTACGCAACAAGTATATCTTGCCAAATACTGGTTATACCTTCAACAGGCTTGCTTTTTCCAGTAACAGCAAACTCAAAAATTTTCAATTATCTACGGGGTTCAACTATTATCATAAGCAAAGTGATAACTTACCGCTTTCGGGTTATAATACCAATTCCTTTATGTATGGGTTGATGTACCGCTCGGCTAACATTCCTGCTTCCTATTATAAGGATTACTGGGATGTTAAGGATGTGGATCAGAATAACCTGCTTAACCCTTCTGTTGACAATCCCTATTTTATCCTATATGAGAACCTGAACACTTTAGACCAGGACCGAATTTTCGGTAACGTCACAGCAACCTATAATTTAAGTAAAAAAATGAGCTTAATGCTGAGAGGTGGTATCGACCAAAATTCATCATTCAGAACCACCAGAAGACCATACAGCAGTATCCGATTTGCCGTTGGCCGTTACCAGGAGCAAACGGTAATGATGCAGGAACAGAATTATGACTTCCTTTATAAATACGATGAAAAATTACTCCGTGATCTCGACCTTTCTTTCTCGGCAGGAGGTAGTATTTTTAAAAATAAGATCCAAAACAACCTCATCACTGCTGAAAGACTCAGTACTCCCGGAATTTATACGCTTGGTAACGCTAAAGACCGGCCCTTAATTGTGCTCTCACCAGCCAACAAGGAAGTTCAAAGTCTTTATGCCCTGGCTCAGTTTAATTACAAAAACTTTTTGTTCATGGACGTAACCGGTCGTAATGATTGGTCCAGCACCTTGCCAAAAGCCAATAACTCCTACTTTTATTACTCCTTTTCAGGAAGCGCTATAGCCAGTGAAATATTTGATTTGTCTGCCTTTAGGGCATTATCTTACCTAAAGATTAAGGGCTCCGTATCTCAGGTTGGAAATGATACAGACCCTTACCGGACGGGTTATTATTTAACGCCATCAGAATTTGGAGGAAGCTATACCAATCCAACAACCCTGCCTGGTGGTGATAGCCTTAAACCAGAAATTATTACCAACAGGGAATTAGGAATAGACATTCGGTTCTTCGGGAACCGGCTGGGTTTTGATCTTACCTATTACAATGCCAACAGTTCCAATCAGATCCTAACTGTACCCAACGATCCGGCAACGGGTTTTACCGGCAGGATCTTCAATGCCGG
Source organism: Pedobacter sp. D749 (assembly GCF_019317285.1). Classification (NCBI taxonomy): domain Bacteria; kingdom Pseudomonadati; phylum Bacteroidota; class Sphingobacteriia; order Sphingobacteriales; family Sphingobacteriaceae; genus Pedobacter; species Pedobacter sp. D749. Next base: position 106,118 of record NZ_CP079218.1, on the reverse strand, counting down.
ATTGATCAATAACAGGGGAATTGAGCTCGCGGTAAATGCCAGCCTGCTTCACAAAAAAAGCAAATTGCAATGGAAAACAATGTTGACCTATTCATCTAACAGAAGCTTGGTTAAGGAACTGGCGCCTAATGTGAGTGAAATTATAATGGCCACCGGACCAAGAGGTTTTGTTAAAGCCATTGTGGGCGGATCTATTGGAGACATTTACGGTTCAGGCTATTTGAGAGCGCCCAATGGTGAGATCGTTCACGATGATAAGGGATTACCTTTGATAGATACTGAAAACCTAAAAATATTGGGTTCAGCGGTGCCCGATTTTAAAGCAGGCATCCAGAACCAACTGAGCTATAACCAATTTAGCTTCTCATTCTTATTTGACGGACAAAAAGGGGGTGACATATATTCCTTTTCTCACTCCGTTTTAGGAGGAGCAGGAAAACTGAAATCATCATTACCAGGAAGATATGATGGAATAATTGGAGAGGGTGTAGTGCAAAATGCAGACGGAAGCTACCGTAAAAATGATATCGTAGCCACACCAGGAGATTATTACAACCAAAAGTACCTCAGGGATAATGCAGAGGCAAACATTTTTGACGCTTCTTTTATCAAACTTCGCGAAGTATCATTGGAGTACAGATTTAGTGCAAAACTACTTAAAAGTTTAGGTGCCAATTCCGCATCATTCAGCCTTTATGGTCGTGATCTCTTACTATTTACCAAATTTCCACTCTATGATCCGGAAATCGCCACTTTAAATAGAAATAGAATTGAACCAGGCTTCGAAACAGGACAATTCCCATCCACCAGGAGTTTTGGCGCTACACTTAAAGCATCATTTTAAATATCTGATATGAAAACATTATTAAAACACCTTCAACTAATATCTTTCCTGCTTGCGGCTAGTTTGGGCAGTTCCTGCACTAAAGATTTTGATAAACTAAATACCGATCCGGTAAGGGTAACCAGCGTAGCCCCGGGAAGCCTGCTTGCACCTGCTCAATTTGATGGCATGTGGCTTATTACCAGGCGTGCTCACCGCTTAAATAATGAAATTATGCAATACACCGTAGAGACAGGTGCGCTGAATGACTTTGCCCGTTATGAATTCAAGGAAAACGAGTTTGATCCCATCTGGACAACGCTTTATGTGAAAGCCAACGATATGAGTGAAATGTATAAAAGTGCCGAACAAAGAAATGATGTGAATAATATGGCAGCAGCCCTGGTTATGAAAGCCTGGTTTGTTTCAAACCTTACCGATATGTTTGGCGATATACCGTACACCGAAGCATTTAGAGGCAGGGATGATTTACTTTATCCAAAATACGACTCTCAACAGTCCATATATACCAGCATATTGGCTGATCTTAAAAAGGCAAACGAAATTTTTGATGAAAACAAAGCTTTTGAAACCACTGATCTGATCTATTCTGGTGATATTATTAAATGGAAAAAATTTGCCAACTCTATGCGTTTGCGTTTACTGGTTAGGGTATCAAATAAATCAGAGATGAATGCCCCCGGGCAGATCGCAGAAATGTTCGGTAATCCTACCAAATACCCTCTTATTGGCAGTAATGATGATGAAGCAATGATGAGATACTCAGGAACAAAGCCATTCATAAACCTTTTTTTAGAAATGGCAGCCGCAGAATTTAGCGGGAGCAGGAGAATGGGGAAACCGCTAATGGATATGATGAACAATACCGTAGATGGCAGAAGGTTTCGGTACGCAACACGCAACACCCCGGGAGCCTATGTAGGTATTCCGAGCGGTTACGATGAGCAGCAAACCATTGCTTTTGCAGATAACGGCGGACTTAAAACTTCTACCCTGGCTACCACATTGAAGGGTGGGTCCTATCCATTCCCTATCCTAACCTGGTCGGAGGTCAACTTTTTATTAGCTGAAGCTGCATTAAAAGGCTGGATTACGGCAGATGCACAATCTTATTATAATAAGGGCATAGAAGCATCCTGGAAACAATGGAACTGCACCTGGGATGGCACCGCCGGAACCACCTATTTGGGTCGGCCTACAGTCAGGTTTACCGGTGCAAATGCGAATATGGAAAGGTTAATCGGACAGAAATACATTGCCATGTTTTTCTCAGGATTCGAATCCTGGTATGATTACAGGCGAACAGGCTATCCTGTATTGCCGAAGGGACCAGCGGTAAAAAATAATGGAATATTACCCACAAGATTTGAATACCCGTTAATTACCAAAGCTACAAATAAAGCAAATTACGATGCAGCCGCAGCTAAAATCGGCGGCGATAAATTAACAAGTAAAGTATGGTGGCAAAACTAAAAACCAACAATATGAACAAGCAATTATTTCTCTTTAAATGCACAATAGTCTCCGTATTATTATCGGCATTTGTATTTGTTTCCTGCCAAAAGGAAAGAATAGAACAAACTACTGCTACAACGCTGAAGAGGCCTGGTACAAGCATGACATTGGCAACGGGCAATACCTCAACTTTTAAAGTGTTATCTTACAACATTTACGAGGGCTTCAGAGCTGATTCTGCACGGATAGCAAAGTTTAAACTCTGGGTAGATACCCTCCAGCCTGCCGCAATTGCATTTCAGGAGATGAAAGGATTTACCAAGGCAAGTTTGCAGACTTTTGCAGAAAGCATGGGTTTTAATTATACATTAATGCACCATGAAAATGGATTGCCGGTAGCACTAATCTCAAAATCCCCCATTACTGACATTAAGTCTAAGCCTTCTACATTACACCTTATTCAGGCTAAAATCCTCGATTATCACTTTTTTGTAATCCATCTTAACCCAAATACTTATGAAAAACGTAAGGAGGAAATTGGAATTATATTAAATCGTGCTAAACTGATTCCAAAAACTGAAAAAGTATTGATGATGGGTGATTTTAATAATATGTCGCCGCAAGATTCATCGTTCTATGACAACAATGAAACTAAAATGAACCTGGTTAGGGCTTCAGAAATAAATAACCCCGGCACTAAGGTATTGAATAATGGAAAAATTGACTACAGTACAATCCAAAGTATGATTGACGAGGACTATCACGACAGTTGGAAACTTTTTCGAACAAATTATGATAAAAGCGCACCTACTAAACTGCGTAGTCATGGGAATTTTACCAGAATAGACTACATATGGATGAATGGAACTTTAGTGAACAGTTATGCAAATTCTTACCTGGTTAAAGATGCTTTTACGGATTACGCATCTGACCACTACCCGATGGTACTAATTTTAAACAGGTAATTTTCAAAATCAGATGCATCTGTTTAACGCAGCATTGCTGAATTAAATTATGCGGTGCAAAAATCACCAATACACCAGGCTACATAGAATAAATCTGGCTTTCATTTTTTAATGATTTTTAAGAGGAAATTTAATGTTTCCTCTTAAATTTTCATGTATACAGTAAGTGTGATCTTGATTGTATACTGTGAGCGCTACTTGTCGATGGGCTTTTGATGGTATTTATTTTAATAATTCACAACACAGTTCCTTATCTATTATGAGATATCTGCTAATTTTAATAACCATTATTACCTCTTTTTCAGCAAGCGCACAAAGAACAGGTGAGTTAAAGTTTATACCTGCGGATCGATTTACCCTGGTGGGAAAATGCGAACCTACACATAACCCTTATAACCGAATCGATACCAACAAATATAAAGACCTGCCGCCCAGAGTAGTGCAATTGCTTAGTCATTCTGCAGGTATTGCGATTTCTTTCAAAACCAATAGTAATGTAATCGCTGCGAAATGGTGCGTTTCAGCAAGCAAGGCACTTCCAAACATGGTTCCTACAGCTCAAAAGGGATTAGATCTTTATATAAAAAATGGACAGAAATGGCAGTTTGCCGGAATAGGCAAGGTAACAGGTATTTGTAACGAAGAAATCCTGATTGGCAGGATGGATAACACTGAAAAAGAATGTCTGTTATATCTCCCTCTATATGATCAGGTAGACAAACTGGAGATCGGCATTGCAAAAAATGCAGACATCGCTGCAAACAATAACCCATTTGTAAAAAGAGTCCTTATTTATGGTTCAAGCATTGTGCAGGGAACGGGTGCAAGCAGGCCTGGTATGGCTTATCCCGCAAGGCTTTCCAGAGGAACGGGTATCAACTTTATTAATTTGGGTTTAAGCGGAAATGCAAAAATGGAACCTGAAGTTGCTGATATGGTAGCTGCTATCGATGCTGATGCCTATATCCTGGATTGTGTGCCAAATACGAATCCTGAACTGATAACCGAAAGAACCGCTAATTTCATCAGCACCGTCCGCAAAAGAAATCCTGATATACCAATAATAGTAATGCAAAGCCTGATAAGAGAAAATGGTTATTGGGATAAAGTTTTAGGAACACAGGTTAGACAGCAAAATATAAATATACAAAAGGAAGTACTTTCTTTACTGCAAAAGGGTATGAAAAACCTTTACTTGATCACTTCAGAAAACATGATTGGCGATGATCATGAAGGCACAATAGATGGAACCCATCCCAACGACCTTGGATATGACCGGATGATTCAATACATCACTCCTTTGATAAGCGATATTTTAAATAAACATAACATTAAAAACCATTAATACTTTACAGATTTGGTTTTTATCGTTCCAATAAGAGGTTGAAGTTGGCAAACTTCAACCTACCATCTAATAATTCTACGTATCTTGAAATTGATAGAATACCATTAAAAAACTAACCCTTTTTTCTTTCTACAACCCCTCTTCTTCCGATACTGCTCTTTAACCTAATGTTTTATCAGCATACAATTAAAATTTATGATCTGATGGACTGGGGCTGCGTCATACAATTTTAAAATTGGAGATATATCAGTCGTTATATACCTATATTATATATTAATACACTAAATTAGTATAAAAATATACTATTATATGCCAGAACAAAACCTAGCAGATTACGAAATCGACTCGTTACACTTTAGTACGCCATTGAAGGCGAATGCTTTTGAGATGGACGATGAGACAAAAATTTCGATGATCTCGGACCATTTTACCAGCATACTGAATATCCTCGGACTCGACCTGAGCGATGATAGCCTGAAGAATACTCCGGACAGGATCGCCAAAATGTACGTTAAAGAAATATTCAGCGGACTTAATCCGGCCAATAAACCTGTTGCAACCCTTTTTGAAAACCGTTACGGGTACAGCGAAATGCTGGTTGAGAAAAACATTGCTGTATTCAGTAACTGTGAGCATCACTTTGTCCCTATTACGGGCAAGGCGCATGTGGCCTACATCAGCAAAGGAAAAGTAATTGGCCTGTCCAAACTCAACCGGATCGTACAGTACTATTCCAAAAGGCCACAGGTTCAGGAAAGGCTGACTATCCAGATCGCCCGGGAGATTAAGCGCGTAATGGAAACAGATGATGTAGCCGTGATGATCGATGCCAGCCACCACTGTGTCTCCTCACGTGGGATCCAGGATGCCGGCAGCTCAACGGTAACCAGCTCCTTCAGCGGAAAATTCAGGGATGCGGAAACAAGAAACGAATTTTTAAAATATATAGGCTAATGAGGTTTCAAGGTAAAAATATACTGGTAATCGGAGGGAGTTCGGGCATAGGCCTCGATTTGGTGCAGTTACTGAGCAAAGAGGGCGCAAATGTTTACGCCGCATCCAGAAGCAGCTCAGATAGCTGGCCTGCATCGGTCCGCTATCAGCCACTTAATGTGATGGAAAATATGGATGTACTAGCTTCTTTTTTGCCGGAGGAACTTCACGGACTGGTATACAGCGTCGGAAGCATCAACCTCAAACCTTTTTCAAGGATTAGCGAAAATGATCTGATAGATGATTTCAGACTGAATGTGGTGGGTGCAGCACGCACTATGCAGCTTGCATTAAAGTCCCTGAAAAATGTTCACTCTGCATCGGCCGTTTTCATCAGCTCGGTTGCTGCCAGATCAGGTATGGGTTATCATTCCAGTATTGCAACCTCCAAAGCTGCGCTGGAGGGGCTTGCTGTATCGCTGGCTGCAGAACTGAGCGCAAACAGGATCAGGGTAAATGTAGTTTCGCCATCGCTGACCAATACCCCGCTATCCATAAAATTTCTCAATACTCCTGATAAAATGGAGGCCTCCGCAAAAAGACACCCATTGGGAAAATACGGGGAACCGGGCGACATCAGCGCCGCCATTGCATTCCTGCTTTCTGAAGACAGCAGCTGGATAACAGGACAGGTGATCGCGATTGATGGCGGCATGGGCAGTTTGAGGACAAACATCTAACAGGCAGGTATTAATGGTAAGGAGACCGGACAGCTATTTTCCGGGGCAGCGTATTGCAAAGTTCAAATGTGCAAAGCCCTGTATTTCCCTTAACCGGTTATTATAAAAAGCAGTTATGAAAATAGAAAAACTGAATGTGATCATCATAGGCGCCGGAATAGCGGGGCTATCTGCAGCCAGGTTACTAAAACAGGCGGGTAAAAAGATCCTCGTCATTGAGGCATCGCAGCAAGTTGGTGGCAGGGCGGGGAGCGATCATAAAGACGGCTTCATCCTCGACCGGGGATTTCAGGTCCTGCTTACCGCCTACCCGGAAGCCAAAAAGCTCCTGGATTACAAGAAACTTGATCTGAAGGCCTTTCTTCCCGGGGCAGAAATTCTCGATGAACGGGGAAGCCATAAAATAGGCGATCCCTTAAGGGAACCATTGATGCTGATCAAAACCCTTTTTTCCCCTATCGGAAGCTTTGGAGATAAGCTACGCCTGCTAAAGCTCAAACTCAGGCTACATTCCAGTACCGTGGAAGAAATATTCAGCAGAAAAGAAACCAGCACATACTCATATCTAACTTCGCTGAACTTCAGTGAGCAGTTTATCACAAAATTCTTCAGGCCTTTCTTTTCCGGCATATTTCTGGAAACCGAACTTGAAACATCCAGCAGGATGTTTGAATTCGTCTTTAAAATGCTTAGCGAAGGCGCTGCTGCCGTTCCTGCCCTGGGGATGGGCGAAATCAGTAAACAGCTGGCCGGGTGCCTGGATAGGAATGAACTTTTGCTTGGCGAGAAAATCACAGAGATAAAAAACGGCCAGGCTTTTGGGAGCTCCGGGAAAATTTATGAGGCCGATAATATCATTATCGCAACCGAACCACAAAACCTTTCCCAATCGGCCGTGGATATAGACAGGCATTTGAAAAAAGATGCATTAACGATGTATTTTTCAAGCAGGGAAAGGACAGCGCACTCCAAACGCATTGCGCTGAATGCCATCAGCGGGCAGTTGATCAACAATATTGCCTTTATGGAACATATCGCACCCTCATACGCGCCCAAAGGTCAGTCGCTGATTTCAGTTTCTGTCAGAACAGCCGGTACCGGCACAAAAACTGGTCTTGAAGAAATGATAAGGAAAGAGCTTATGCAATGGTACCCAGGTTCGGCACAATGGGAATTGCTGGCCACCTATTCTATCCCACACGCCCTTCCCGATAACAGGACTGCAAAGAACGAAATGGATGTGGATACAATGCGCATAAGCAGGAATTGCTACCTATGCGGCGATTACCTGCTGAACGGTTCGATAAACGGCGCAATGAAAAGTGCCCGTACTGTTGTAGAGGAAATACTTAAAACGGATAGTTGAGAAAGCTGTTCAAAAACATAAAAAATAGCACCATGATGTACAACCTTTTAAGTGAACTTATCTTGCTTGTGAAAACTTATGAAAGCAGCAATGATAACCCGGTAGCGGAACTGGCTCCGTTCCTCAGCTGGCTCAATGGCCGCCATGGGAACAGGGAAACAAGCGCACCTAACCCTCAATGGGAAGGCAAAGCAAGGGGACGTTCGGCAGACAGCGTAATCAACACCTCGCTGGTCCACCTGTACCGTTATGCAAGGCTGCATGCAAAAGCAGCTATTGCTGAATCTGCCTTTTCCACACCCGATGAATTTATCTACCTGATCTGCCTTGCCTCGGGCGGAAGTATGAGTAAAACTGCACTGATCAGACAGAATGTTCATGAAAAGGCTACAGGTACGCTGATTGTCAACAGGCTGCTAAAAAAAGGTTTGGCAGAGCAGCAGACCACCGATAACGATAAAAGAAGCAGGATCATCAATATTACCGCTAAAGGGACGGAGGAATTGAACAATAGTATAGAAAACATTAAAATGGCTTCAGCAAATGTTACCGAGCCGCTTTCCGCTCCGGAAAAAATGGAACTGATTGCTTTACTGCTTAAGCTGGAAGATTTCCATCATGAAAGGTCAGCCGGAAAGTTTTAACAAAGAAAAAAGAAAGTCAAACTCCATGGCCTCGCTACTTAAGAACGCCATACTATTTATAAATTTTATGATGGCCCGGCCCTGACGCCCGTCAAAAACAATGAAAGGAACTGTTGATAATTATTTGCGAAAGATGTTTTTTTTTGTTTAAAGCTTTCATTTTATCTAAGCCGAGTCGAAGACTCTTTTTTATTGACTCATCCGTAGAACCTGCGGAACTGTACGGATGGTGGGGTTCCTTTTTTATACCCTTAGAGCTTTTTATATTCAAACCAATAGTTTGCTTTTGGCTCATCAATTAATAAATATGTATTTTTAGTAAAATATAGGCCTTGTAAAACTTAAAAACTGAATTGAACAAACAAAAATCCATTTTATCATTCTGGAAAGATATCGAAATCTTCTCCCTCCCTGATCTGTCCTCTAGTGCCAAATTGGTGGACCTGAACAAGGCATTGCCTTGGGAATTACCTTTTGTGCCCAAACAGAATAGTATGTGGAGGCATATTGTTTTTTTGGGCAAGCATAGTAAAGAAAAGATAATCGATCTTATAGGGAAAGCCCTGGACGATACCCCTGAAAAACCGGACTGGCTGGAGAGGCCGACCGGTAATACCTGTATGGCTGTGCTGATCTTAAATGAACAAGGGAGATTGTCTGGCGACAGCCCCTATTTACAGGCCTCCTATTTATATGGCATCAAATGCTTGCAGGACGGCAGAAAATTATCAGAGATTACCAAGCTATTGGACGAGGCATAAGAAAAGTTTAGGGAACGATATCCCTACAACCAGGATGCAGAGGACCTAAACAGTGCTTTAGCACCTACAATCACATCCGCACATTTAAAAAAAGAGGTCGCTGTTCTAAACAATCTCAACGTTGCCGGCATAGTCTGCGATAGCCATATTTATGTGCAGTCCATACAAGTCTCGAAACAGTCCAAGGGTGACACCGCATTTTTGAACAGTTTCTATCTCGAAGACCTCAATCAACTCGTCAACAACTCCAGCTCTTTTGGAAAAGGGCTGGATGACTATTTGCGCATCAATACCCATCAGCCTGACCGTACAGATTTACTACTGAATTCAGACGCCTTTTTCAAGACTATAGACCCGTCAAAGATACCAGCTGGACGCTGGCCCTCCAATCCCGGCCATGGTCTTTATTCAGCGCAAACAGGTGCTGTCAATACCAGTTTAGAATTACTTAAGGACAACGGTCTAATAGGCATCAATGGCCCTCCTGGTACTGGAAAAACGACACTTTTATCAGACATCGTAGCCGAGGTGATAGTGATTCGTGCACAGAAACTGATGAAAAAGGATATTTCCTCCCTATTTGCCCGAGGCCAGAAAATAGAGAGGGAAAACAACTTCGCCTATCATTTCCCTACCAATAGTGATGTCTTTGAAGATGTGGGTATAGTCGTGGCTAGCAATAATAATGCTGCCGTAGAAAATATATCGAAAGAACTGCCTGATGAGCGAAAAATAGACAGGGGCACGTTCCCAAATGCCAGATATTTCGCTGACTTCTCCCAAAATTTAATTGAGGCCGACAGTTGGGGACTACTAGCCGCAGCTTTGGGGAACTCGGAAAACAGGGCGTTTTTTAAGAATAATTTCTGGTACAGGAACGATAGCAAACCTGGATTTGCTGCTTTCCTACAATCCCTATATAACAATCCGGAAAAAGAGGACCGTACGTTCGAACATCTTAAACACTACGAAAAAACAAAATCTGAACTTGAGGCATTACTAAAAGAATTTTATGAATTCAGACAAGTAGCTTCCGAATTCTATCAATTGGTTCCCGGATATTTAAATGACCAAAAGAATAAAATAAGGACAATACACATTATTGACCAGCTTGCTGCCCTTCTTGAGGAGATCCAGAATAGCAGAAAGCAGATAGTTAAAGATTTGGCAGGCCTTAAAAATCGGCTTGCTGAAATTCAATATGGTATTCAGGTGCACCAATCTACAAAACCGGGATTTTTCTTTTTCCAGAAACTGTTTAATACGAAAACATTAAAAAAATGGAACGGACCATACCTGCTGCTATTAAATGAACACACAGAACTTACTACCAAAAGCATAACGGTTCAAAAAGAGAAAGATAACCTAGACAGGAAAATTACTGATAAGGAAAAAGAAATAAAACAATTACTGGCCCAATTAGAAGAGATTAATCAGCGGATGGGCATTTACAATAAGAAAAAAGAAAGACTCCACAGCGATTATGGTATAGCCTATAAAGATATTCCCGATGAAAATTTGTTGAACGCGTTTGAAACAGATAAGAACACCTTTCACAAATGTAATCCCTGGTCATCCATTAGTATAAATAAACTGCGGAGCGAGATATTTCTTAAGAGCCTGTTATTGCATGAACATGTCATTTTGAGAAATGCCAAGCAGTTTAAAAACAATATTGGTCTGTTAATGGAACTAATGGATGGCAAAGTGGAGGTTTCCAAACATATCGCTTTAAGTTTATGGCAGTCCTTCTTCTTTTGCATTCCTGTTGTTTCAACCTCGTTAGCTTCTGTCAGCCGCCTATTCGGTAGTCTGGGAAAAGAAAGTATCGGTTGGTTGTTACTCGATGAAGCGGGACAGGCCACACCGCAATCTGCAGCAGGAATTATTTATCGAGCCCAAAGGAGCATTATTATCGGCGACCCCTTACAGATCGAACCGGTCGTTACTACGCCCGTTAAATTGATCAACATATTGAATCAACAGCATAAGACCGATGCAGTTTGGTCACCATTACGAAGCTCAGCACAAATTTTGGCTGATAGAATAACTGCCGGGGGTACCTGGATGAAGCAGGACATTGATGATGAAGATATATGGACGGGGTTCCCATTACGTACCCACCGCCGGTGCAACAACCCCATGTTTGCCATCTCCAATGAGGTTGCCTACGGTAATCAAATGGTGAAGGCCATGGCAGATATCCCCTTCGAATGTGTGCTGGGAGCATCTGCCTGGTTCGATATTAACGGTACACATATCCAAAACAAACAAGTTATTGAAGAGGAGATTTCCTTATTAAAAGAAAAAATTCAGTTACTCGGAAAAGCACATCAGTAGATATTTGTTATCTCTCCTTTTAAATCGGTTGCAGACCGATGTAAACAGGAATTTCATTCTATAGACTCAAAAATACAATGCGGAACCATCCATGCCTTTCAAGGTAAGGAAGCAGACATTGTCTTTCTGATACTCGGCAGTGATCCCGAGAAACCTGGATCTAGACAATGGGCATCATCTAAGCCCAATATGCTCAATGTTGCATTAACGCGTGCCAAAAGACGTTTTTACGTGATAGGTAGCAGGAAATCATGGTCAGGCTACAGTTTCTTTTCAGTATTGGCGGAAAGATTATGATCATAGATTGTTTGCAAATCACCATAAAAGCTCTACATTTCGCCTATTACCTCTACTGATTAAAGCTCATCGAAAGATAGGCTTTTTTTGGTTAAAGCTATTTCATTTTATCTAAGCCGGGTCGGAGACTCTTTTTTATTGGCTCATCCGTAGAACTCCTGAGGAACGCTACGGATAGTGGGGGCATATTTAAATTAATAATGAGTTTTAATCTCGTGACGGCGAAAGCATTTATACATGGAATCATAAAGAGTCTTGAGCATTAACGACATTCAAAATTGAAGTTGTATCTGCTGGTAATTCCTCTATTTTGGTAACTGATATAGTATCAATAATTTTAGCTTGAAATGCCTGTCTTTTTTTCTTCTTTCGCTTTTGTTTTTTCTTAGCTACATATTCCGGTTTCTCTTTACGTTTGCTATTTTGTTTATTAGTGTTTTTAGCAACCAATGCCAATAACAGGCATAAAATTATTATCCATAGAAAGAATTTAACATGTTTGATTTTAAGTAAAAAACCACTACTTGAATTTCGTTGGCTTTTCTGGTTTGGAACGTAGTTATTTGGATAGTAAGATTTTTTAAACTGTATTCCAATAAGCAGCTATTTCACCATAAAAACAATACTGATAAATGAGTATTTCATCCTTAAAAATATCGTCTAAATATTGGGTTAAAGCTAGCGCCTAACTTAACCCGTTTATTAAGGTTTTCCGTAATATGTATGTTTGCTTTTTAAGAATCGAACTCAGGTTAATAAGACAGTAATGATATGAGTAATTAAAAAATGAAATACTTAATATAATAATTTGCGCATTCCGGCTTTTTATTTACACCTATCGATGGAATATCTTAATCCAAATAAAAGTGAATGATTATATGTTTTTTTGATAATCAGCCATTTCACCGAATGCCACCAATTCTTCCTTTTTCTTCCTCTATTCCCGTAGGTCTTTTTCTGGATTGTTTTACATCTTTGCCACCAAAAGAATAACTCAAGCCAAAAGAAAATAGCCTGGTCTCTGGTTTATCATAGATTGTGTAATAAACGTTTGGCAGATTACTATACATAATTTGTGTTTTTTGATTGAAGATATCTTTCACGGAAACTTTCAAATTTAAACGACTGTTGAAAAATTTATAGGAGGTGCCCACATCCACAAATGAAAACGACCTTAAGTAGGAGGTGCCATATAGTTGTCTGGATTGATAGAAAAAAGACACATCAAAATTAAACCTCTCACTTATTGTGAAGGTAGAATACGACTTGAAATTCATAGCATTTTGATCGCTTCTATAGATGGTGCCTAAAATATCATTTGAATAAAAACTAACATGGTAAGCACTAAGATTGTTATACATATTCCAGAACTTCCCTACGCTTATCGGAACACTTAAACTCAAACTAATTGAATTCTGTTTAGCTAGATTATCAGGTATCGTAAATAGCGCTCCGCGAGTGGCATCTGGCTTTATGATGTCTGAAATAACATCTTTCGTGTTGCTATAAACGATTTCGATGCCATATTTCTGGTGCAAAAGATAATCGAAAGCCAGGCTGTTGGTGTATTGCGGTTTTAGATCCGGATTCCCACGCTTATACGTGTATAAATCTAAATAGTATATAAATGGGTTTAATGAACCATAACTGGGGCGATCAATCCGCCTGTTAGCCGTTAAGCTGATTGTATGATTCTTATCAATTTTTTTGCTAAAAGAGACTATGGGAAACAAATCCAGATATTTCCGTTCGAAGGTTTCAGACATCGTGATTGAATTCCCATGAGTTGAAGTATGCTCTGCACGAGCTCCTAGCTGCATGTCGAATCCGGAAAATTCTTTTTTAAAGTTTAAATAGGCAGCATTTATACGTTCCTGATACAGGAATCTATTACTCTGAGCCAAGTCTTTTAACCATTCATTTCCCAATTGGTTTTCAACTAAAAAATCATTGTCGGTCTTAACCAGACTTGATTTAATACCAACCTCTACCATTGATGTTTTTGAAAGCGGAAGCGTGTAATTAATTGTGATCGCTTTTATCTTTAAATCGGTTGGAGATATATTTCTAAATATTTTGGTCATCTTAACAGGATTACCATAGTCATCGAAGAAGTTATTCTCATAAATAATCTTCTCTGCATTTTTATAATTTAAAAGTGCCAGGTCGATATCCAGTTGCTGACCAAGCGTATCTAAAACAGATTTATAGTTTATATTATAGGATGTATTTGAATACTGGTTCTTTCCAGTATTCAGGGCTGAAATGTTGGATAGATCTGTACTGCTATTGCTGATGGCCGATTTGCTGTGTATGATCTCGGTTTGATCATTTTTATAGCAGGCCACCACTAAACCGAACGTGTTATTTTTATTAATATCGTAGTCGAGACCAGCTTTATAGGTATGATTATAATTCTTTGTTGTTGAGTTGCTCTGCTGGCTGATGTTACTTAGATCCTCTGGCATATTTACAGAGCGATCTAAATTCAGGATCCCGTATCTTTTATTATCAGCAAAGTTATAGTTTCCAAATACATTTATCTTTTTACTCCTGTGATTGATTGAAATCCCTGTATTAGCCTTTATGAATTCCCCAAGGGCAACATCTGCTGTAATCGTTCCATTGCTCCCCAAATCTTTATTCTTTTTTAAAATGATGTTAATTAAACCGGCACCTCCGGATGCGTCAAATTTTACAGGTGGATGAGTCATGATTTCTATTGATTTAATCTGACCTGAATTGGTGTTCCGCAATAAAGTGGCAAGTTGTGAAGATGACAAATAAGTAAGTCTGCCGTCTAACATCACCGTTACGCCTGCCTTACCGTTTAACTGAATAGTACCATCATTCAAAACAGTTAATCCCGGGGCTCTATTTAATAAATCCAACGCGGTATTGCCAACTGCCAGACTCGTATTCTCAACATTAATGGTGGTTTTATCAATTGATTTTTGGATTAATTGCCGGGCTCCTTTTATGCTGACTTCCTTTAATTGTTCTACATTTCGATATAGAAATACAGTGTCAAGAACAAGGCTTTCCTTATTTAAAGTTACCGGTCCTAACCTTGCTTTTTGGGTGCCTAATGACGTAAATATAATGATGTATGTATCAGGCTTTACGTCTTGAAACAAAAATTTGCCATCTTTTAAAGCACTTTGTCGTTGTACGATAACGGAATCAGTGATTCTTATAAGTGAAACAGTAATGTCATTTGCAATAAAACCATCTTTATATTTTAATTGGCCTGACAGGCTCAGGTTGGACTGCGCAAAAGCCAGGCTGCTAATCAGTATTAGCGTAAAGAACATAGAAATTTTCATGAGCAATGGATTTAAAATCATAATCCAAAACTCGTTGTAATTGTAAGAAAAGTCTTCCGACTAAGCTTAAGCGGATAACCGCATAGGCTTTAGGAAGAGATTAAGACTCTTTTTGGTATATAGACGGTGACTTCCCCACAATTTCTTTAAAAGCTTTATTAAATGTCGACATTGAATTGAAACCGGCTTCGAAAGCTATCGCTTGTATACTATAGTTATGATATCGTAGATCTTTTAATAACCTTTGGCTTTCAACAATGCGATACCGGTTTATAAAGGCATAAAAATTTTCTTTGAACGCTTCATTTAAAACCTGGGAAAGATGAATCGGTTTAAGATCCAGTTTATCTGCCAGGGAAGTTAAGGTTAGTTCATTATTTAAGTAAGGCTTTTCCCTGGACATAAATTCCTCAATTTTTGCTGCATAAGCTTTCTTGTTAGCCTCTGTAAGCTTGGAATTTCTATAGCGGCTTTGTTCCGGAATGACAGTTTCTATTTTAAAATCTGCAGAAACATTATAATAAATGTCTTTTTGGTTAATTGTTTGATAGCCCAGCCAATAACTAAAGAGAAGAAGTGGTACAGACATCAGATTCCCATTAATCAATCCTGCATTGTCCAGAATCCAGCTTACTAATATGATGGACATAAATACCAGCAATTCTTTGATCCACTTCAACCCGCTATTTTCTATGGAGGAAATTAGTTCCCTGGAAATTTCATCGTTTTTCTTCAGGATTCTAAAGATCAGTATGATGTAGAGCAGGAACTGTATATGATTCAAATGTAAGTAAAGCCAGCTCATTGGAGCGTTCCGGTTCCAGGATGAAAAACTTTCAGGTGGAAATACCCACACAACTAAAAAGATCAGGGCAGGAACCCAATGGAGCAAATATTTCTTTTTAAAATTTAAGTTGTTATTTGTAAGCGACAGTACATAAAAATACAGGCAGGGAAAAGCCAGCAAAAGAGAAAATTCGTCTAAAAATTTAAGATAAAACCCAAATACCTGGTTAAGCATTAAGATATCATACAAAAGATTTAGTGTAATAAACAGGCAGAATAAAGAAAGAAAAATTGCAGTAAGGCTTTTTCTTCGCTCTTTGTTTAACTGGCAATAAAAAGAAATAAAAATCAGGTTTACGCCAGCAATACCGGTCAGGAGGGTATAAAAATTAAAAACGACCATTGCAGCTCCGGTAAAGTTTAAAATTCATGGTGCAATATAGTGATTCAAATTAGTTCACTTTAAGACTGGGAAGATTTGAATCTTATCAAACAGTAATTTTTCGCAAGGACTATTGTCGGAAATGCGATACAGCCTTCTTTCTCTATAATGTCCTAAAATTATTATCTATGGCTTTTTGGACAAAATGCTGTTCCCGATCTTGTTGGCATAGTCTCCAAGATCAGTTAAATTTGTATTTGATAAGATGATTATACTCAATCCATCATTCAAATAATGAAACCATACCCCATTGGCACCTGCTATCCTTCCGTAGCGTTCCATTCGTCTAAATTCCTGATTGCCACGGATCCAAACGCTATATCCATAACCATCCAATCCCGGGGTTAACAGTTGTTGTAACGTTTCTTTTTTAATTAGCTTAAAGGTGAACAATGCATTATTGAACTGCATCATATCTTTTGTACAGGAATACATTGCGCCTGCAGCTGAAAAATCTTCTACATATAAGGGAATATTGGGAATTAGATGGTCTAAGCTTTTGTCTTTATAATATGGAGTAGCAAGACCGGCGATTAATTTGTAATGCGATATCAGCCCGGAATTACGCATTCCCAGGGTACTTAGAATCTGCCTGTCCAATATTGCTTCATAGTTCATTTTATATATTACTTCTAATATTCTTCCCAGGATCATATATTCCCCGTTGTTATAGTCAAATTTTGTTCCCGGCTCATTAATAATTGGGTTTGAACAGAAATTAGCGACAATTTCCTTTAACTGATATGGTTTATGGTAAAACCCGATCCCATATTTTAGAAAATTTTCATCTTTTGCGGTATCCGTGTTTTTCATACCAGATGTATGATTTAGCAGTTGATGAATGGAAACTTTCGATCCTCCCTCCCCTTTATAGTCAGGCAAATAATCGATTATCTTCTTCTGCAGATCAATTTTTCCTTGTTCAACAAGCTGGAGTATTAAAACTGCTGTAAAGGTTTTAGTAAAAGAGCAAACCTGGTATTTGGTATCATTGGTGATGGGCGAATTGAAAGCACGTTCTGCCACACCAAAACTTTTGTGATAAATCACCCTTGAGTCTTTTTGAATTAAGACTGTTCCATTAAATTGGTGTTGACTGGCATAACTTTCTACCAGAGCTTTGATGGAAGAAGATTGAGCCGAAGCATTAGTTACAAGAACAAAAATGAATATTGTTATCATCTTTGTGATTCTATTTATCATTGGATATTGATTATGTTGACCCGAGGCACTACGGGTAGAAGTCAAAAGCGTAAAAACAAAAAATATATTTTTCATAAAAATGATATAAATATTGGAAGCTTGTAATAAGGACGCGAATTAAACAGGTAAGTTACACCTGCTTAATATTTATCCCCGATTAATTGGCTATAAAAAATTTGCGTAATAGTTAAACCAATTTTAAAATCCCTCCAGAGACCGAGACGGTTGAAAAAAATAGATAAGTTAGTGGCGCAAGTGAATTGAATTGCTGCGTGAAATTGATACTACAATGCCTACAAAATCATGAAAGTATTTGGTGCAAATAGGAGCAGTATCCGCAAATACTCAAAATCGATTTCAATTTTTATAATTCCTGTTATCTTGTTTTTTTGAACGAACAAAAAAGATAAATAAGAAAATAAGGTAAGGAACGCAAAATAGCACGCCTGGCCAAGGCTGATCCCACATGACCAATAATAAAAATAATATAAATATGCACGGTAGCAGAAAAAAACTTAGCGCCTTATATAGGATGTTAGTTCTAACATGTTCCTGAAGATTCAATAAAATGGTAAAGCTTCCAAGAAAAAGACAGAGATTAATACCGATAGCGATACCATATGGTAGGTTTTTAAAATCTGAATCTGCTTTACCAATCAAACTGGTGGATTGCAGCACAAACACACCGCTCAAGCTAAAAACTGAGGCGATGAGAAAACAGAGGATAATTATCTTAAAGTATTTCACAATGACGATTAATTTTAATTCGATATCGAGCCAGCATAAACTTATTTAAATGCCAACACAAATAGATATTTTGAATTGGATGGCAAATAACGGTTTCAAGCACATATACTTAAAGCAAAGGTAGGAGTTTCCGCTCCAAAAACTCCTCGAAAGTTGTAGCTGTAGATTACAACAAAGGTAAAAAAACATCACACACATGAGAAATAATACCAGGAACATCTTTTTATTTACACTTAGTTCTGTATTTTAGCTAAATCATAAGTTATAATTACTAATAGTGCCCATGAAAACTGAATTTTATTGTTATCTATTCGTCGCCCTCATCTTGGTCTCCTGCCGGGATAATACACGAACAGCCGGTACTACTACTGAATTGAAAACAGACACTAAAAAAATTGCTCTTGAAAATCCTGATACCAGTGCAATAGCAGACACTATCGCGACCACTTCATTAAAACATAAGATGACCACTGAACAGCTGCTGTTATTGATTGGTAGCGAGAGGAAAAAAATAGAGGCCAAGCTTTCAACCGCCTCAAAAACCGAAGCTGACGGAATTTATGACGCTTATTTAGCAGCAAATGAGATGCTCGTTGGAAAAATTACAGAAGCTGAAAGCCAATTACTCGACAAATTTTATGAAGAAGATGCCCAAACCCAAATCAGGGTAAAAAAATTAGGAACGCTTCTGGAACAGTATCATCTTGATTACGACGAAATTGGCGAAGGCATGGTTGAAATAAAAACCAAAAATGATTATTACCATAACATTTTCAAAAACTATGTTTCGGATGATTATAAAGAATATATAGCGATCAAAAGTGAGGAAGATAAAGTTTCTTATAGTGCAGATGCATCCTTACTCATATCTTTTGAAAAAATTGGCGAAAGAGTAATAGTTTGGGAAAAACTATTGGCAAAATATCCGACATCTAAGCTCAGGAATAAAATAAGGGAACAATACCAATCTTACCAGAGTGACTATCTATTTGGAATGGATAATACGTCAACAATAGAATATCAAAGTTCTGAAAAAGCGTTCATAAACCCCGAAAATGTAGACGAATTCAACAGATTTATGCGCAAATATCCGTTGAGCCCAACCAATAAACTGATTAAAATGTTATTAACAAACTTTAAAGACGAGAAGATACGCAGTTTAATTGATGCAGAACAACAGAAATTATGATCACCAGATTTATCGGGCATATTGACCATTTCCCGCTTTAATATAAAAATGTAATGATATCCCTCAGGCAATTGAATAGATTATCATACGCAGTTTTATGTAGTGCTGTTTTTTATGTGACTACATCCGTACTATATTTTATTTTAAATAAACTCGTTGATCAGGTTGTTGGCTCTCCTTTGGGATCGGCCTATCACCGGATGCATCCTTATTCATTTATAATGGTATTCGCTGTTTTTTTTATAATAACGTTGTTGTTAACAGGCAACAAAAAGATAACACCTGCCAGCATCTTCTATTTCATTTTTTATGTATGCTGGATTTTGCTTTCTTTAGCTTTTTTCTGGTTTATTATGGTCTTTTTTTGATATGAACGCAGGCTACTTTCCCCAGGGATCTGATTTTTTTAAAAAATTATTTTCAGATATATTTTATGGTTTAACCTGGGGTGGCTTAGCTATTTTGAGCGCTATGCCTTTTAATTTGTTCGTTTTTGCCTTATCGTTTTTCATCATTAGAAATTACAAAGCTTTTATTCACAGTTATTCTTAAATAAATAGGTATAAGATGAAATTTAAAATATTTGTCAGTATTGCATTTTTAATGCCGTTATTAACTTTTTCACAAATGAAATTCAGGTCTGTTGGTACTGCAAAACCTATTGAATTTACTTTTGGCTTCCAGCATAAAAAAGGTGCTTTTGTTTGGTACAAAGGCCAAAAAGAGCCTATAACACTAAAATTAAAAACGTTTGATGTAGATAGTTCTGAACGAGAAAGCGGTCAGCCTGATTTTCACTTCTATAAGTATACTGAGATTTATAGGGGCAAGGCTACAGGTGAATATGGTATTACCGAGTGGCCGCGAAATGTTGCTGATATTTACTACATCCGCTTTAAAGATGGGAAGAAATTTACATTCGAGTTGGTTCAGGATGATGAATTTTATGACGGAAAAAGTATGGTTCTTTTAAACGATGTAAAAGTTTATTATAATGCCTTTTATGATGATAATTTAACCTTAATTTACCCCGATGGAGGCAGCACAAAACACCTTTTAAACCACCTCGATAAAAATCAGGCAAGACGGATAGAAATTAAGGATTTCAATTTCGACGGCAACGATGATATCGCATTTGAGACAGCCAGGGGCAGTATCATGAACAGTTCTTATGATGTTTTTATATATGATCCTTTAAACACAAGGTTTAACAGACTTACGGAACCAGATAATACAGGTTGTGGCCTGATGGAGAATTTAAAAGTTGATAAAGTACACAAAAGGCTTATCACCAGATGTAAAAACGGAACAAGATGGAGCAGCTTTATTTATAAATTTAACCAGTCTGGCCAACTGATATTGGTGAAGAAAGATTGAAAACTGGTTTTATTGGGAGTTATAAATGTAAAAGTCAATTGTGTTTAGGCTGGCGGATCAGTTAATGTTAGGCTATTTCCAAGTTAACATACTATTAATGGGCTTTGCGCAAATAAAATCACCTTATACAAGCAGTAAACATAGATCAATTGTGAATAAAATCCGTGTTATCATAGTACATTTGGAGAATTATTACTTTTCAAATTTAAACTGATAAACAAAATTCTCAGTAATGATGATAAAACATACCTTAATCAGCATTCTCTCTTTATTAACGCTATTAATGGCAAATTCCTGTAGCGAGACAGGTAAGGCCAAAACAAGTACGATAACCAGAAAATTCTTTTTAAACCATGAGATCCCCCGGAATATCGATTTTGAAATCTATTTGAATCAGAAAGTTTTAACCAAGTCAAGAGAAACCGACCACATGCCAGGGCCTTATGAGTTGAATCAAAAACTTGTTATGGGCGCAGTACAAAAGATTAGAATTAAAATTATGCCCGCAGCTGGTGGTGCTAAGGTACTTAACCCGAAGAGCATTGAATTTATAAACAGGAATCTGGGCATATATCTTTTGGAAAACAAAGATTATGATCATATTAAAACAATTAAATTGCTTCAATACCCGGTCATCACCAAAGATACCCCAGAGTATGATTATGAGTGGACATTTAATATAAAGCAGCCCTGAAGCAGGTAATTCAAAATAGTAAAGCAACATGCCCGCAGTACCTACCCTATTTTGGTTATAATTGTCATTGACTAGTGAGTAATCCCATTGCGAAAAGCCGCTTTCAGAAAAATTTGTTGACGATCAATAGGAAGAGAAAAAATGAAAAGAGGCGGCAAATTTTGATTTTGAGCGACATTAATTGAGCTCAAAAACATATCCTTCGTTCCATTTCTGATTCAAAAACCTCCTTTGAACTTACATTCGAGTCCCTTTTTATCATTAATATATCCTCTGTTTTAATATTCTTGCATTACTGACCGCAAGAATATAATTAAGAAACATATAAGTTGTGTACCTGAATTTTTATCGTCAAAATCGTATCTTCGATATGTTTTTGATAGGACCATAGTATGCCTGTATAGAAGCAAATGGTTATTCAAAGTAGAAACAAAAATATGTCTGAAAATTATCCTCTACCACCTAACGAAACCGAGAGGCTTTTAAAATTATCTGATCTCGATATTGATTACGGAAGTTTGTCTGAAAGCTTTAAAGATCTTACCCATCTGGCCGCTAAAGTAGCTGGCACAGAAATTTCACTGATTAACCTCATCGACGTTTATACACAGTGGACAGTAGCCAGGCACGGCCTTGATTTACATCAGATGACCCGGGAAGAATCGGTGTGCCAATACACGATTACGCAAGCCGATCAGTTCGAAGTACCCGATCTTTCGGCAGATGACCGTTTCAATAAAAATTTTTATGTTGGAGAACCGTTGTCGCTTCGCTATTATTTTGGGGTACCGCTTAAGGATAATGATGGGTTAAACATCGGTGCGCTTTGTGTGTTGGATACCAAACTGAAAATGCTGAGTCCGGAGAAGATTGAGCTACTAAAGATCATTGCTGTAGAGATCATGAACAGGATAAAAACCTATCAGACCATGGAGTCGCTGCAAAACAAATTAAAAGATGCCGGTGAATCAAACAAAAAAGTTGCTCATGACATTCGCGGACCACTCGCAGGGATAATAGGTTTATCTGAAATTATTACTGAGCAAGGAAAAAATACCGATTTAGATCAGGTAATTGAGTTTATCAAATTGATCCATAGCGGAAGTAAATCACTTTTGGATCTTGCCGACGAAATACTTTCTGATCATAATGAAGTGAAAGCTCCGGGTATGAATGAGTTTGACCTCAGTAGCTTTCGCGCCAAACTTCTGGAGCTTTACGGACCACAGGCAGCCTACAAAAAAATCAATCTTAAAATCAGCATTAACCCGGATAAAAAAAATATTGTATTTTCGAAAAACAAGCTACTGCAGATTAGTGGAAACCTGATTTCAAATGCGGTGAAATTTACCCCAGCTGGTGGTACAATAACTGTAGAACTTGACTTATTGGTGAAACAGGAAGCAAATATTTTACAAATCTTAGTTGCAGACAGCGGAGTCGGAATTAGCGAAGATGAAATTGTAGAAATTCTAACGGGAGGCATGGGTACAAAACAAGGAACCGGAGGCGAAAAAGGTTACGGATTTGGCTTATCATTAGTAAAACACTTAATCGATAAAATGCATGGTGAAATGTTCATCACTTCTGAAAAAGGCCAGGGAACAACCTTTCGCATTGAACTTCCCCAAAGTAATTTGTAATTTTCGTTTGCTAAAATCTAGTTTTGCTATCATGAAGTCTAAATTTTATTTATTACTGTTCTCAGGTCTACTATTCTCGACATTCTCGCAAGCGCAGGATGGCAGTGCAGATGAGCTGTTTACCCAAGCCAGGGCTGCAGCCTTCAAGTCAAAAGACTATACTAAAGCCATAGCACTCAGCAAAAAGGCCTTAGCCAAAAGCCCGGACTATGCTGATATCAGGATTTTTTTAGGCAGAATTTACACCTGGAACAAGCAGCCTGATAGTGCCAGGCAAGCTTTTGCCATGGTTTTAGCAAAACAGCCTGACAATAAAGACGCAAATCTTGCTAATGCTACCCTGGAATTTTGGGAAGACAATAATGAAAAGGCCCTGCTCAACGTGAATAAAGGTCTTACTTTCCATCCTGCAGACGATGAGCTTCTGCTGTTAAAAGCTAAAATACTTAACAGCTTAAAAAAATGGACCGAAGCGAATGCAACTATTGAAGAGGTACTAAAACGATCGCCTAACCTTACTGAGGCACGTACACTTGCAGTAAGAGTAAGGGAAAATTCTTCCAAAAACAAAATAGGACTCAATTACGACTTTGTATACTTCGATAAACAATTCGATGATCCCTGGCACATTGTGAGTTTAGACTATAGCAGGCAAACCAAACTGGGCTCGGTTACCGGAAGAGTAAATTATGCGAATCGTTTTAACCGCAGCGGCCTTCAGTTCGAGGTAGATGCATATCCTCGTATATCAGACACCTTTCAGGCTTACATCAGTGGTGGGTACTCTAATGATGTAGGGGTATTTCCTCATTACCGTGCAGGCTTTTCATTGTATGCAAACCTACCGGCAAGCTTTGAAGCTGAAGCTGGATTTCGCTATTTAACGTTTGGCGAATCAACCTGGAGCTATACTGCATCTGTAGGGAAATACTATAAAAACTTTTGGTTTAATTTCAGAACTTTTTTAACCCCTTCCAACGATCAGGTCTCTCAGTCTTTCGCCTTAACCACCCGATACTATTTCGGTGGTGCTGATGATTATTTTAGCCTTCGGCTGGGCACTGGTTTATCGCCAGATGACCCCCAAAACAATGTTTTAATCGGAAACACAGCTTACAAGCTTCGTTCAAATAATATTACGCTCGGTTACCGGAAAGCGTTTAAATCGCTTAATATCTTCACCGTTAACCTCGGGTTGGAGAACCAGGAATACAGACTTAATACCAAAGGTAATCAACTTGATCTTGGGATTGGCTATATAAGACGTTTCTAATGACAAAAAAGATAAAGAAACCATGGATTGCCCTTGCTGTTGTTGCCGGCATTCCATTAATAATGTGGCTCTGCTGGTATTTAAAACCAAAAACCAAAATGGTTGCTGCAATAATCGATAAAACAGTTCTCACACCAGCCGGCCAGGAACATATCTCTTTCTTATGGGTGCTAAATCATCAGAAACTAACGAAAACAGCAAGCAAGTTTTATAAAATAGATCATGATTATTTTGGTTTCTTCCCTTTGGAGAAAGAAAAATTCCGTCTGAAAGGCCTGGAGCGGTTTAATAATGATCAATTACAGCAATTAAGTGAGGACATCAACCTGGTTTATTTTACTGATACCTATGGGATTTATCGAAACGAATGGTATACCCAAAAGAATAATAATGAACGCTCCGGAATGGTTTATGGCGGGATGAGCGGCCAGGATATTGAGTTACTAAAGCAGATGAAGCAGAAAAGAAAACTCATTATTACAGAATTTAATAGCATTGGAAGTCCAACAGGCAAAGAAACCAGAAAGCAGTTCGAGAATATGTTCGCAATGCATTGGACCGGCTGGACAGGCCGTTATTTTGAAAACCTTGATACAGCAAAAAATAAAGAACTTCCAAAGTGGCTCATTAACAACTATAAACGGGCAAACAACAACAACTGGCCATTTAAAAAGTCGGGCATTGCTTTGGTTAGCGATCAAGATAGGGTCATCATTCTGGAGGATGGCCGCGACTTAAAAAACCCAATGCCGCATATTATCAGTAGTGAATACGGACAAAAAGTACTGGGTTTGCCTGAAGAGATTAAATATGCATTCTGGTTTGACGTCATTCAGCCAGACAAAACTATCAATACCCAGGTTGCCAGCTTCCGGATGGATGTTAACTCAAGAGGGCAGGCGCTTTTGAAAGCAAATGGCCTTACCGCTGTTTTTCCTGCAGTATTAATGCACAAAAATACCGATTATCGCTTCTATTACTTCTCCGGAGATTTCTGCGACAATCCAGTCAGCTTGTCTTCTTCTTATTTCGGAGGAATTGGTGCCTTCAAATGGTTATTCTACGACAGCAGTAACCCGATGGAACGATCCAGCTTCTTTTGGAATTTTTATCGCCCAATGATGACCACAATCCTTGATCAGGAAAGCGGGTACAACAACAAATAGCTATTTCTTTACCGGACTGTATTTCTGAATGATGGATGGTGGCAACACGCTGGTCTTTGAACCCAAACCCGCATTTTTTCGCTTGAAATTTTCGAAGGCATTTTTTATGCGTTCGTAATTCACGTCATCTCTTACTAACTCCTCCTGCATATTTTCACCTATTTGATAAAGCGATGTGCCATTGAGGTGATATGAATCCTGGATAAAATCAATCGTCTCGGTTTTGGTTTGTATAAGCGGGTAACTGTGAACATTTCTGAATGAGCGGGCAGTATCAAGCCCCGATCCGATCCAGCTTGCAGTGCCCGGTAAGTCTATACCATAGCCTGACTGAAGATACGCAAGTAAGCTTGGGGTTACATCGAAATGTGTAGATATGGATGCGAACTGCGCACTACGCTTTAACAGTGGTGAATAAATAATCAAAGGCACATGATAGCGGTCTATCTTGTTACTCATTGGGATCTCAGGCATCCGATGATCTCCCGTGATTACAAAAATGGTATTGCTATAGTCTTCCCGTTTCTTATAATTGTTAAAAAAGCTCTTCAAAGCATCATCCGTATATAAAATAGTCCCGTATTGGTGTTTGTAATTACGATAATTATCTTTCTTAGTTTCGTCGAATCCCAAATCAACCATGCGCTGTTCAAACCTCAAATTGTATTTTTCCTGTTCATTAATCAGGAAAGGATTGTGTGTTGATACTGTTAAAATTACATTCAACTCCGCAGGTTTATCGGCTTTTGAAGGTCTGTTTGCCAGATAATATTGAAATAGTTCCTGATCTCCATATCCCCATGAAAATCCATTTTCCGCCGGCAGTTTAGAATAACCTGCGGGAAAGGTCTTAATGTCTCTGATTTCATCAACACGGTTCTTTTGAAGAAACAGGTTCATATTATCAAAGGTTGCGTCACCTCCATAATAGAATGAAGTTTTATACCCATTATACTTCAGCAAACTGAACAAAGATAGATGATCTGGCATTTGCCGCCCCAGATCAAGAAAACCATTTTTACCGAAAGGTAAAGATCCCATTAAAGATGGGAGGACTGCAAACGTGCGACCACCAGCACTTAAAAAATTTTTCCAGTAAAGACTTTTATTGGCTAATGAATCAATAAAGGGAGTGAAATTTCCCAGATAGGCACCTTCGTTGGTAAACGCCCGGCCCAGCCCCTCAACGACAATGATTACAACATTCGGTTTACTTTTCGCCTTGTTGAAAAATGGTGTTAACACATCAGGATCATTCGCTTTCCTGTAAAAGGGATATTCCGATCCACCCAGATAGCTGAAAGTACTGTGTGCAATACTACCATTACCATAATCCCCAATATAGGCATCGGCATAAATATCCACATCCTCATCCCCGGGATAAAAATGAAGATAAGAACTTTTAAAAAAGTAATCGGCCTTGTTTAGCGCGAGGTTATTGATGAAAAGGTCTTCAAAGTTTTTTTTGAAAAGATGTTCCTCTCCATTGGTCATCAGATAAAAAACGGACAGTACAGGCAAAGACCAGGCCAACCATAACGGGGCCTTGATACGCTTGGGCAATCGCTTAAGTGTAACTACCAGAAGCACAATCATACCTAAAAAACTTAAAATTAAAGGAAGTTTTATCGTACCGGAAGCGCCAACTGTTTGCTTGATATCAGCAAAAGAATAGCCATAAAAATCGGCTCCCAAAGGCACCAGGGCAGTAGAGAAATACTGGCAGAGAAGCAATTGAATGAAGATGATAATGGCAACAAATACTTTAAAGCTAATTGTCGCCCGTTTGGGGTGAACAAAAAATAGCGGCACAAATAAAATCAGTTCAAAGATTAACCATTTAAGCCAAAAGCTTAGATCTGCCAACCATGACCATAACATAAAGCCCAATAGCTTAGCCGGGAATTGATGAATTAATCCGTTAACCAGAACTTCCAGTGCTCTGATCACAATTAAAGCAATAAGCCAAACGAGGGCAATTTGCAGAAAAACGATGGTTGCTGATTTAAAACGCTTGATCATTGTTGAGCTTTTTCTTTTGTAAATCCCTGCCTGGTCATTTCTCCCCAGGAATTCTTTTTCCGTAACAGGTCTATATTACCCTTTACAGCAGACCATACTACAAACGGATGGAAAATCAACGGCTCCAGAAAAGCGGTAAGAATTAATGCCATCAGGTTTTTGTTCGTTTTGTATTGGTTGTAAGTGAGCACCTCCATTAATATTGCAAAAACTGAATACAAAAATCCGAAGCTGAAAATGAAAAGCAATAAGCTGAAAAAAAATGACCATTGAATCACCCCCAGGCAGGCAAATACAATAAAGGCAATAATTCCGAAAAACTCCACTAATGGAGCTAAAAATTCAAAGAAAAACCAATAAGGATAACTAATCATACCTAAAACGCCATATTTCGGATTTAAAAACATGACTTTATGCAACTTCAAGGTCTCTATGGTGCCGCGGGTCCAGCGATTTCGCTGTCGCCCCAATATTTTAAAGGTCGATGGTGCCTCTGTCCAGCATAGCGGATCGGGGATAAAGCTCACTTTGTGTGCAATCCCCTTTTCTTGCATATATCGTCTCATCCTTACCACCAATTCCATATCCTCACCCACTGTTTTATGATTATATCCTCCGCACTTGATCACGATTTCTTTATCGAATGCTCCAAAAGCGCCAGATATGAGCAGCAAACCATTTAAGCGGCTCCAGGCCATCCTACCCAGCAAAAAAGCCCGGATATATTCAAGCGTCTGAACACGGGGCAGGAACTGTTCGGGAAGCTGAACTTTGAGCAAACGCCCACTTTCAACAATACAACTATTGGCAATACGAACTACCCCACCGGTTGCAATAACCCGTTTTTTCGTGTTTTCTAAAAAAGGTTTTGCCAGTTTGAGAATAGCATCCTGCTCTAAAATACAATCAACATCGATGCAAACAATATAGCTGTTGCTCGAAACGTTTATACCAACGTTTAAGGCGTCTGCCTTTCCGCCGTTTTGCTTGTCAACAACGATTAGCTTTTTGTAAACTTCCTTTCTGCTTTTATAAACACCATTTACTTCTTTGGTTTCAATCTGGCTGTTGATAAAAAAATCAGCTTTATAAAGATCATAAACCTCAATCAGCTTTGATAATGAATCATCTTTACTTCCATCATTAATAATAATTACTTCAAGATTGGTGTAATTGATGGATAACAAAGACCGAACATTCTCAGTAATGTTTGCCCCCTCATTATAGGCTGGTGCTAATATGCTGACACTTGGAGCCTGCGTAGAGCCAGCAAGCAATCCATAATCTGTAAAGCTATTTTTACGCATGTAATTACGAATTTCCCCAATCGAGAGCGTAGCGAAAAAAAAGTAGCAGGATAAAAGTAACACCGAATAGGTTAACAATCCATAAGTAAAAAAATCTATTAAAAACGATTGCCAGCTCACCATTTAATTTCGTTTTTTAGTTGAGGAATCATATCTGTTAGCGGGTAAGTTTTCGATCTGTGATCATTCATCAGGCATTCCAGGCCATTAGCACTTCCATTAACAATGGCGCGTGCAACCGCAAATTTCATTTGGGCGTTCCCGGCATCCAGGTAACTAAACAGTGTTGAAACATTTTCCACATCTCCAATCACTGTTATTGCATCCATGATAGCAATTTGATTTTCATAAGTTTCTCCATCGAACCTGGCCAGCAGCACTTCAGATGTGTTTTCTACGTATATATCGGTTAGTGTTAAGATCGCCTCCTTACGTACATTAGGCTCGCTGTGATCAAGGCAACTCACAATATTTGCATAAAGCTCGTAACGGCGATAATTTCGCGCTAGTTTAAGTGCAAAAACAATAACACTCGAATTCCCGGAGCTTAGCCATTTGTCCATCCCGGTCAACTCCGCCTGGGGTATTATGGATAATTCTTTTAAAAGCTTAATCTGCTGCCAATCGGTGATCTGGTAGGAGGTAATATCAAGAAAACGAAGCCCCTCGGCCCCAATAAGATTTAATACGGCAATTTGTGCCTCAACACGCACCAGGGCATTTTTACGATTGGTATAACGGTATATCCTGGGAAGATGCTCTTTAAGGCCCATCGTTCCAAGCTGCTGAATGGCATAAGCTTTCAGATGCCATTTATGGCTTCCAAGTAATCGGAGTGCTTTTTTATCCAAACCAAGCTGAATGTATAAATTACGGAGATTGTCTCCATACTGTCCCGATACGTTACGTTTTGCTGCGATAATTTTTTTTACAAATCGATTATAGAATCTCCTGTTTTTTAAGTTAGCCTGGAACCGTTGGGTTACCGGAATTATGGCCACTTGGCCGGTATCGGCCTCATGAAAAAATATAGCTTCACGAAGTAACATTTCTATCATTCTATCCCAGTTCCCATATTCTTTTCTCCAGATTTTTCTAATAAATAAATAAAAAGAAAGAAATATGATCAGGCAGATCGCCAGAGCAAAGAAAAACAATAGAAGTAATCTAAGATAAATCATCTCTGACTAATAACTGCAAACCGCTTTATCCGCACAGAAAGTTCACTAGGGCTAAAGGGCTTTGTTAAATAGTCGTCTGCACCTAAACGAAAAGCTTCAAGCACCATATCCTCGTGTCCCATTCCAGAAAGGATTACAATAGGCGTCTGACGATTTTCTTTTACTGCTGCTACGATTTCCAGCCCCGAAAGATAAGGCATCATTACATCAGAAATAATCAGGTCAGGCTCATATTCATCTACTTTCTGTAAAGCATCTCTTCCGTCACGAGCCAGAATAACCTCATGTCCGTCTTTTTTTAAACGAAATTCAATTGTTCTAAGCATTAACTCATCGTCTTCTGCAACTAATACCCTCATATTAAATCATTAAATTATCCTTGCTAAGGTAATACATTTAGATGTATAATTAAACAGTTAGGAGCGCAATCAGTAATCGTGATCAAAGAAATACACAGTGTCCAAACACTGAATAAATAGCACCTTATTGGCACTTAAAGGCAGAAAGTGCGTAGAAACCGCTTTCCATGCAGGGAGGCTAAGGTCCATAATTTCAGAGAATGAACCCCAGGGATTTTTAGCGTACAACTACAGGTTTTAAACTACAACTAAAAAGCATGAAGGTTGATGGATATTGTGGATGAAAAGTTACAGTTATATAGCTGTTTTTTAATCATGTTACCTATAACAGGCATCATCATGGCGTGCCATTTTGAGAAAGCAATTGTATTTCTAAGTAAAGCTATAGTACCCTAAAAGAATAATGCAGAAAATGATTATTTTGTTTAAAATCACCTAACGCTCCCGAAAATCACCAGGTGTACATTTATATTTATCGCGAAAGCTTTTAGTAAAATTGGCCATGATGGTGGCATGACCTACTTAGCTAAGTAATGTTTTATCCAATGGTGCTCTGCAATAAAATACCTGGAGAGTGTTCGTTTGGCTTTTTTTCATAGCCCAAAAAGCCCATCGAATGATGGGCTTTTTGGGTTCTATAATTATTTGACTATAGTAATAGCGTCAATAATTTGTGGAAATTCCTTTTAGTAAATATTTTAATCCTTAAAGTTTAAAAGCTACACCCACGTTAAGCAATCCCAGGCTCTGGTAACCGAGTTCCGTAAAAAGAGCTGTATGGTTAGAAAGGTAATACTTACCGCCTGCAAACAAACCAAAGCCAATGCCGCTGCCTGTAGCACCATTAAAACCCTCGCTGTCACTTACACTGGCAATAACATAGCCCAGACTCGCCCCGCCATACACATCAAATTTAGGTGCAAGCTCAAGCAATTCATTAAAATGGTAGGAACCTCTGGCGCCAATGTAAAACGCATTCTGTTTAAAGCTATAGTTTGCACCTGCCGTATTTAGATCATATTTCGAACTGGCATAAGCCAATTGTCCACCTACGCTAATTTCGTTGGTAATACCTTTTTCGAAAGAAACACTGGGATTTACCGGCAGCGATGCAGCGTAACCTGAACCAAAAAACGGACTGCCAATACCGATACCAATATTCAGCAATTGATCGCCTTTTCCGTATGCCCTGATTGAAGTCGTATTTTTTGCTGAGACCTTGCTTTCCCGTTCAACTTTAGTTTTAGGCGATACTTTGCCTTTTGATGCCGACTGGGCCATTGCAATAACGCTGGCAGCCATAAAGACAGCCATCACAAATAATTGTTTTTTCATGTAGATAAGATTAAACTTGATTAAAGAATGAAATTCTTCTTTTGGACAGCCTCATAAAGCCTCCCAAAAGGTTAGCCAAAGATAAAATCCTTGCAGGCAGCAATCTATACCGGTTTTTAGGTATTTTTGAAGCATTTGGAATTAAGTTACTTCATAATGCCGTCCATTTCAGACATTTTTTACAGGGCTGCAGACAATTTTAGACTGATGCGGAAGATTCGCAGTTTCAGATCAATTAACCGATTTTTAATTAACAATATAATTAATCGTTTTTTTATAAATACATCTCTTGTTTGATCCCTTAATTTTTCATGTGCTGAATTTTAATTAAGGGTTTTTCTCCAACCCGAAACATTTTTTCCAGAAACTTTTTTGTTGCGAAATAAAATGTTTCGCTTTCTGTATATAAGATCGGCAAAACCAAACGTGTCATTTTTTTCAGAAGAAATCAAATCCAAATGTCCTATTTTAAATGGATAGACTAAAGCCGTTTAACAGCCTTTTAAAAAGAACTTAAAGAATTTTAACAGAATAAAAAGTAGCTTTATTTTATGCTGCTTTATAAAAAGCAACATTTCAAAGCCTAAAAGAATCGATTTAAGAGAATATCTTTTTTAATGTACTTAATTAATAGGTATAAAGTCGATTTCTTTTAAATAAGAACATTAATAAAGTTCCAGACGGCTACAGTTTAACCGCAATACCTGGTCAGGTATTGCGGTTTTTTCATTAAAATCTATCGAGGAGTAATACCGACCAAAATGCCTTTAACCCACTTTAATCTCACAAAAGAATCCCCGCCAACACGAACATCATAAATTGTGCTTAATCCAGGTTCTTCACCCATCGTTATACCACCCGAAGTAGTATCTGATATCTGGATAGCACCAGCCATAACGATATTGCCAGCAAGCATAATATTGCCATTCTCAACTTTAAAAACAACTTTTTCGGTTACGATATCCCTGCACTCAATTACTCCGTTTGAAAAGAAGCCTTTTCGACTAATTGACGAACCGCCTAAGTTATTATCAAAGTTACCAACCCTTATACCAGGGCCATAAGTAAAATGAAGCGTAGGCCGTGACGGCGGATCATTAGGCGTAATCGAAATACCCTCTAAGGCACTATCATCATCAAAATCAATAAGCGTATTGCCAGCTTCATCATAAAATCTTAAATTATTTTCTTTGCTATTTATTTCGATACGCTTTCCGGCGGCAGATGATTGAAGTGTAGCATTACGCATTACAACATCTCCACTTTGCGAAACTCTAAAAGGGGCATTTTCCTTATCCGCGAATGATGAGCCAGCCCAAAAACGAATAGTTTCAGGATCGTTTTCCGCGCCATTGATGCCCGCAACCGCACCATCTTCAGGATTGCCAGCAACGAATGCCCCTGTTAAAATAGCCTGATCGCCAACATAAGTGCGCTGAAATTGATTTAAAATAGCGGCGTTACTTATTTCATCAGCCAATTGACGGGCATAAAGCGCAACAGCTACGCTTTTTGCCGTTTCCTTTTTGTTTTGAATAACATCTTTTTTTAGTTTTTCAACTGTGGAGTATTGCGCAACATCAGACACTACACCAGCGATATTGGCTGGATTAACCAAAGGATAAGAAATTGACTGCATTCTTATTTTAGTGTTAATACCCAAAGCTTCAGAAATAACGTAAACATAATCGCCAGCAACTATTTTATAAATGAGTTGCATATCGCGAATAAATTTTTCATCGATATTTAAAGGAAATGCCACTGGCGGGAAACTATTTGCTTTTGCATGCTCAGTTCCCAACGCCAATACCTCTGCTTCAGCAGCATCAACATATGTTTGCGGCATGATTATACCCATCAAAGTATATTTATCGCCTACAGCAGCGGTAAAGCTTGCATTAGGGGTAACGTAACCCGTTGTTTCATCCTTCCTATCTCCAAACGTAATCTTTTTGGTGGTTGGGTTATAAGATTTAATTACAAATTCACCTCCACTTAATTCACCTGATTTAAAAACGATTTTAGCGCCGCCGTCACTTATTGACTGAATATTTAGATCAAAATCTAAAGTATTATCAATAATTGCATTTAACCCGTCAATAGCTGTTACCGAACCTGTACGGCGCGGAAAAACATCTTCAAAAATCACACTTCCATGTTTTCGGCCATAAATATCATCGTTTAATAAATAGGGAGAATCTAAAGCAATCCTATCCATGCTATTTCGATAACCTTCCGGCAAATTTGTTGATCCGCCATAAAAACGCCAAACAGTTGCATATTCCCGATCAACCGCCTGCCGTGCCGCATTGATAAGGCCATAACCACGGCCATACTTCAAAACGATATTTTGCGTTTCGCCTAATTTTTCAAGCAAATAAATCTTTTTGCCTTTAACTTTATATTCCAGTTTAAATGTTTCGGCCAAAGTGGTTAATGCAGTTCTACAGCTTTGCTGATCAAAATTGAAGGTTTCTGGCTCGGAAATCAAAGAACAATCCCCGATACTCCAGCCAGCCTCTTCATTGTTTAAATTTTCTATAATTAAAGAAAGTACTTCCAACGGTGTACCCACATACGAAAACTTAACACGATCTAAATGCATCATCGGCACGTTATACAAGTAATATGTTGGGCTAAAAAACTCAACGTTATACTTGAATGTTGAGCCATTAGACTGATCACATGGAATGCCGTTTTTAATGGTGTATTTTTCACCCAAAAACTCAATATAATCGTTAACCCGAATATCAATAGGATTAGATAAAGTGAAGGTTGAAGTAATCTTTTCAACCCCCATCCATTCCTGATTGAAAACAGTGTTTTCATCGATCTCAACAGTAGCTATTATTACGCCAGAGCGTTTTATTTGCAATTGTGACATAGTTATTTTAAATATTTAGCAAAAACAACATCAAACTACACCTTTAATAAAGTGGTATAACATGTGAGCTGCTTTTATTCGCTCGGTTTCGTTAGGATGTACATTATCAGCAGCCCTTGCAGGCCAGTTCGAGCCGTTATAACCCATAAGATTAAAAAGATCGCAGCAAGGAGCATTATAAGCATTAGCCAAAGCTACAACTGCATCTCTGGCATTTGTGTTGGCCGCTCTCCCGTCACCACCTGCTGCCTGATAGGCGTATTCAGTGGGTGACGTAACGAACATAATTGACACAGTAGGCTTATCATCGTAACATTTATCTATCACATAGTTAAATGCTCCGTAAAAGGTCGTTCTGTCCATACTTGTACCATAAAAAACATCAGCATTTGATACAGCAACGAAAGAATTAGATGTTAACGTCATAGAGGTATTAGATTCGATAGATAAAACTTTCCCTATATATCTAAACCTAAAATCGTACAACTTATCCCCGGCTTTAAATTCAGTAGAAAAAAGAGTATTAACTCCCGTCAGTGTTTGCGATGCAGTCGATCCAGATATTCTACCCGTCCTTATTGTAAATGGCAACGTTCCTAAAGACGCCCCTGTAGCTTTCGGGCGATCATTATATCCGTGATCAAAAACAATAAGATCCGCTCCCTTTCCTATTAATTTATTTTCATAGCTATAACCGCCTTGATTAGCACCGTAAGTAGCTATTAGTTCGGCACTTGTGGCCGACAATGACAAAAGCCTGGTTCCATCCCAAATAATGCCACTACTCCCTACTGATTCATTAACTAAGTTGGTGTCTAGGAATTCGCCGACTAAAACAGGATATGATTTATATCCGCCCGTGCTTCCTGCCGGAATCGAGGTACCTACCCATATTATTTTTTTTCCCTGCCAATAAAGGTCAGGGGCTTTAGCAAAAGAATTTTTTAAGTGCAAATTTTCATCTAATACAGGATAAGCACCTATGCTACTAAGGCTGATATCAGCCTCTACGTTCCAGGCTATTCCACTGTTAAGTACGCCTGCGGATGCTGGAATTTCCTTTTTTAAAGCGTCCATCGTTAAATCAGAGAGATTTAATTGGTAACTTTTATGATTGGTTTGCGAGGTGCTTCCAGATTGATATTTTATTTGCAAATCAATGCCCCTTATAGCTACAGCATCACCTTTTTTAACAAAAACAGAAAGCCCTTTAAAAACGTGCCACCTGTTAGCTACAGAAGCATCTAGTTCTCCAATTTTTTGCAACAAAATAAGTTTTCCATTATTTGGACGTACAATCCACGCTTGTAGTTTTGACGTTGCTTGTACGACAGAATTTGGCCCTACTCTAATCTCAGTTAATATACCATCATTAGCGAAACCTAAACTTTCGTGTAGCGCAACTATTATTCTATTTGTTACAAAATTACCTGCCGAGCCTCCTGAAAATGCTAATGCACTGGGTTTATAATGTTCGATACCACCAGAATTCCTAACAATAGCAGGGAGTGATTTTTCAGGTAAAAAAATTTGAGTTGCCACTTCCTCATGATTTACATCGCCCGAAACCTGCGTGGGCATTTGATTTGGATATAATCTTGAATTTTCGTCTAATTTGGCAAATCCATTTGGTTGACCACCCCAAGAACTACCTGCTATTGCATTAGGTGGGGTTATATCAGCACCAACAGCAAAACGAATTGTTGAATTAACATTTACCGTTCCAGGAAATGGCTGTCCTACAACTGGAATACCTGATAAAAAAGCAGATTCTTCCGAACCGTTTGCCCCCAGTAATTCTGATAGTTGCTCGCCCATATTCGCGTATACCGCTATGTAATCGCCTACCTCATACTTTACAGTTCCAAATGGAGGGGTAAAATAATTAATGCCTGCCGATTCTGCTACAATATCACCGGAATCATACTTAGCTGTATATATTGACCCAGACTTAGATACTAGATAAAACCTTATAATTCTACCAACCTGAGAGCCTGAAAATTTGCAGAAAAATCTTTTAACTAAACCTGAATAAGCGACAGTGTAATAAGATGATTTAGTAGGCATACAGGTACGGGGGCCCGTATTTCCAAATGCTGAATTTGATAAATAAGTATCAGGATCATTAATGGAAATATCAGTTATATTTGGCGGCAAAGATTGAGGCTTTATTGTTGATATTTCGGCCAATAGTTCTTCTTCCGTAACCAGATTATCCAATTCTATAGTTATAAGATCATAAATCGCTTGCCAGTTGCCTGAAAAAACAAGCTTTGCATTGATCACATAATTTGCCCCAACTTTAGTAGGTATTGAAATCGGTGTGCCAGCCCCATCTTTAAAGTTAGCGTAAGTAACACCAGGTTTCGCCGAATAATATTGAGGTTTAGTTGGCAATCCAGGATTTGTATCAGCAAGCGCTGGCCCTTTAAAACCATCAGAACCTGTTGCTTCAATCAATGCAACAATTTGGTTAACGTCTCCATACTTTGTTGATCCATCAGCATTAATGCCGATCAAGATCTTATCAAGCAAACTAATCGTAGCCGCTTTGGGCATTCCCTGCCAAAATCTTTGTGGGGTTTCCATTTTTATGTTATTATAATATTTCCTAATTCAGTTACTATTTCATTGTTATTCGCATCAGTTAAGATGCTCCAGTTTTGCCACGCCTTAGCTTCAGTAAGCTTCATTTCCAAAACTGCTACAACCCTTTTAGCTTCAATATTTACATCACTCACGGCAAAGCCATCTTTCACAAAGAAGTCACGCAAAAAATCATTTTCTTTTGTGATGTAGCGTAGACCTTCTTTTGAGAATAGCTTATAAAGCCCTTTTAAAGCAGCTCTAAAAGCCTCATAACCGGGCTGTACAATCAAAGCTTTCATTGTTATTTCTCTTGCGCTATGCCGGGTTATTTTAAAGCCTTCATTTTGATAAGAATTGTATTCACCGTCTTTTGCTGCCGGCCTTCCGAAATGGCCTGTAAAATCCAGTATGATCAAACCTAAGTTTCTAAACATTACGCCATCAATGCCGTACCCATCGAAATTAATCGAACCTATATGCAAAGGCTGGTTATTAATGTAGATAGGGTTATCCAAATGATCTGTAACCGGATTGTACTCGAGTTTATTAGTTGGCAGTATTCCGGATAAATCACAAACAGGCTCACGAAATGTAATGGTGATTTTGCAATAGCCGGAACCAATATATTCGGCTTTTATTTCTGATTTAACGATAACCATCCATTTACCTAACCCTTCAGCTTCGAAAGGAACTAAGGAATTAAATCTACCTATATCATTGTAAAGCTTATAGCAGCTTACCAGCGCTTGCTTTTCGGTAGCAGCCGACACCATACCAACGAAAACAATATCACGGCCCGCAAAACGTATTTCTTCAGCAGAAACATACGGCTCTATTCCGTCATCATCACCCCAATCATGAAAGCATTTGCCCGTACGTACCGGGAAATCCCATGCACCCGAGATAGCCAGGTTACTTCCTTCAGCCTGAAGGGCGGTAATACCATAGGCTGTTTTTAGATTTTTACCATTTAAAAAGTAATTTTTCATAAAAACCCCCTATCGTATGCGGTAGAACCCGAACCTTTCATATTGCTGTTAATGGTTTGCAATTCAGAAACCGCGTTTTTAACTTGTGTAGCCGTTTCGCGCGTATTTATCTCAATCTGATATTGATATAGCGTTTGTTGTTTAATTGCCGCCAGGCTATCCTTTGCTACTACCACACCTTGTTTTGTAATATCATACATAGAGCGCTGTAAGCCCGCCAACTCCGAACCTGTTTCCTCCGTAATAGAATTAGTAATTTGGCCTGTTAATCCGGTATCTTCACCTAGCGAACCCAAATCAGAGCCAGCTACTTTTTTGAACTGTTCGTATTTAGTTTTAGCCTCATCAGTTAAAGAAGTGAAAAGCGTTTGCAATTCTTCAGTTTCATCTTTCGTCAGTTCGTCATTGCTTTCAGCCTTTTTAGCGAACTCATCATAAAACTTATTCATCAGATCAGACAGCACTTTATTTTTGAAAATAGATAAGGCTGCGCCATCCATCGTTTTCTTAAAAAAGTCGGCTAGATCCTGAGCGCCAGTTTTACCTGATTTGAACATATCTAAAATGCTATCAGTTAAACTGTCTCCGGTGGTACCCGTAAATATTACTTGCGTTTCCTTCGCCAGATCAGCAATCGCTTGCTGTGCATCAAAGCCCTTTTGCTCCAGTTCTTTTAACCGCTCTACTAATGCCTTCGCTTCACCGTCTAATTTGCCTTGTGAAAGCAATGCACTAAGCTGTTCGAAGTTCATGCCCTGAAGGCTGCTGTAGCTTTTTTCAACATTGGCTTTTCTAAACCAGGTACCGTGCGTATAGCTTTCGCTTTGAATAAAAGATTTCCCCTGAAGCTTTGCCATGATTTCCTCAGATTCCTTTGCATATTCAGCACCCTGCGATTTTCTTAATGCCAATTCATCCCGAATACCCTGTAAAGCAGTTTTGTTGTTACGAATGGTTTGCAACTGGCGTTCTTTGACTAAATCCTGATATTCACGCTCTCCAGCTATTGCATTGATGTAAAAATCGTCAACCTCTTTACGGGCGGCTGCATTCATTTCTTTAACCTTTTTCCCTATTGAAAAAAGGCCAGTTACAGCGCTGACAGCCTTAGTAACGCCACCAATTATATCACCACTGGCAAAGGCAGCAAATGAACCAGCAGCATCAGAACCAACGGCAGCCAACTTGGCTATGGTATCAAGTGTGTAACCAGTTTCCGTATTTACACCACCTACAGCTTCAGAAAGCTGCCCAAACGTTCCAGATACCGCGCCTAAATCCTTAGATACACCAGTTGCAACCGTTGCGGCATCGCCTTTTAGATATTTAAAGTTTTCTTCCAGGCCTTTAACAAAATTGGATTTAGCGCCGCCTTTCGGATTTGTTGCATCGTTAATTTTCTTTTGAATAGCCGTTATATCTTTGACTATCCGTTTTGTTTCATCTGGTGAAACTATTATTCCCCCGTTCTTTTCAGGGTTGAGCAAATCTTTTGTTAAAGCTAATTTGGCTTTAAGATCGTTCAGGTTAGATTGGTTTACACCTATCGACAACGTAACCTCCAGTTTACTTAACTGCTGTTCGATCTGTGATTTTACTTCGCCGTTTATTGATCCGTCTGCAAGCAGTGTTTTTAGTGCTTCACTTTGTTTTTTAGCATCACTTTGCGTGAGCTCCAATGTTTCCTGTGCAAGCTTTTTATAAATGGCAGTTTTCTTTAAGGCTTCGTCTTTTGCTGTATTTACAGCATTATCCCGCTGATCTGATAAATTCTTTTTTTGTTCTTCAGTAATGTCAGCGCCTAAAGCAATCGCGTTAGCCCTATATTCTTCGTTTATCCGTTCTACCTTTTGGTTGAATGTTAAAGCAGAATTGTAAGCATCCTGATAGCGTTTAGCCTCTATAGTTTGTAATCCTGCAATCTGTTCTTTGTCCTGCGCTAACCGTTCTTGTTCACCACCTGTTAACCCACCGCCAACCGTGGCCTTCAAGGCTAACTTTAGGTAATCCGCTTGCTTTTGCTTCAGCAGATCAGCGCTACTTTTAACTTCAGTTCCGAAACGCTTATCTGCCGCTTCTTTTCCATAAGCAGTTTTAAAATTTTCGTAATCTTCAAAAAGCTTTTTCTGCTTATCAAATTCTACAGCCTGCTTATCTGTTGACTGGCGATATTTTAAATCACTAATTGCATTTTTCTCTAGGTTGTTAAGAGAAATTAAACTAATAGCTGCTTTAGGATTGTTTTTGTTAAAGTCTAAAACAAGTTTGCTAATCTTAGTAAACTGATCCTTTAACGCGGCTATTTCTTCCGCATCTTTCGAAAAGCTTTTGCGCGAATATTCCGCATCAATATCGGCTAGTTTAGATAATAAAGATTTGCGCTCACTAATGCTCTGATCTTTTTTAACCTTATCAGGCTTATCAGCTTTATCTAACGTAAGGTTTGTCTTTTTTAGAAAAACCTGTAAACCATCGTAAGCTTTTTTATAATCTTCAAAGCCTTCTTTTTCGCTTTCAGCCAAAGCCTGTATGCCATATTGCTTATTGCGGTTTTTAGCTTGCGTATAAATATCACCTATATCGCCTATTTCTGACGGATTGTTTAAAACAGCGCTTAATGTTGTTGTTATGGCGTTTGATTTATCCGAAAAATTAGAGCCGTTTCTTTTTCTTTCTTCCAGTTCAACACGGGATTTTATAGCATTTGTAAGAACGGTTTGCGCATACGCCTCCTTTAAAATAGCCTCAACATAATTATCAGAATTTCTGACAACGCTATCTTTTACCCCTTTTAGTGTGGTCTCCTTACCAGCAGATTCCCCTAACGTTTCGTTATATTGGTCTATCACGGATTTTGAAGACCTATGACCTTTTTCAGCCTCTTCAATACCAGCCTTTAACTCATAAATACTTTTAATCGCATTGCTGTATTGAGAACTTTCCAATGCTGTATTTAAATCTTCCTGGCTCTGTCTTAACTTATCGTTGGCTTCTTGACCTGTAATTAAGCCAACAGCCCAATCGTATATCTTTTCTCTATTATCAATAATAGCCGTTGTGGCCAGCGACACCAAGTCAGTCCAGGTAAAGGTTTCGATGCCCAAAACATCTAGTATGCTAGTGCTTTTTTCCTGTGATTGGTTATTTTGCTCATTGGCATTCTTTAGCTTAATAATTTCATCTGCTACTTTCTGTATATTATTGCTTTCAGGAACAGCTGGCGCTATTGATGGTGCAGATTGTTTGTTTTTGAAAATCTGTTCAGCTTCACGGGCTTGTTTAGAATATTTATCTAGTATCTCCTGATTGGCGGCAGCCATTTTACTGACACTATCTGACAGTTTTTTTGCAGCACCATCAGCAGATTTGCCAAT
This sequence comes from Pedobacter sp. D749, assembly GCF_019317285.1. Taxonomy (NCBI): domain Bacteria; kingdom Pseudomonadati; phylum Bacteroidota; class Sphingobacteriia; order Sphingobacteriales; family Sphingobacteriaceae; genus Pedobacter; species Pedobacter sp. D749. Next base: position 64,542 of record NZ_CP079218.1, on the reverse strand, counting down.
ACTGCTGATACTGGTTTCTATACGCTTAGCTTCGGCTTCCGCTTCAGGCGTGTTAAAAACAAAATTAATACCTAATTCTAAATCGTTGTTCATTGGTTACATTCCTAAGATTTTAGCGAGTTCATCGCCTTCCAATACTTTTGGTTTTGGTTTTACTTTTTTCATGGCTGGAGCATCGGCCAGCATTCGGCGTAAGCTTTCCCACGTTACTTTTTGCATGATATATTTTTCAGTCCATCCGGTTTTTTCCGCTATCATGAAAATTATACCTGAAAGGCTATTTAGGCCAGTGGCCTTTAACTCCTCTTTTCCATCGGACTCAAATTCGGCTTCGTCATCCGCAGATGGCTGGTCAATCTGATAGTATTCAAAAAATCCGAAATGCCGCTGCTTACGATCACCCTGGATATATTGTAAAGTGTTTTCTCTTTTGCGTTTCTCCTTAAGTAACGAGCCAATAAGCGGCCAAATAGCCAGCCCATTAACGGGCTTCTTAATACGATTAATGCAACTATTCTGGAAACCAGCACCGCTGATTTTTCACGCAGCTTAATCGCTTCAGTTACGGTGTCAACCTCAACGCCCATTTGCTGAACTTTCAGATATATCCGGCCAGCCCTGACGGCTGTATCTAAAAAAGGATTTTGAAGCATCAGGATAACTGTTTTCTTACCGAATATTCGCAAAAACAGCGGCGCTCGTATTGGAAATGGAACGCCGCTGTCTAATAGCGTATCGGCTGCTTCGAGTTCGATAGCTATATCATTCATTACGCTACCGCTGGTTTACCGTAAGTAAAAGACGCTACACCTGCTTTAGTTGGTGCTAAAACTTTAAACTGAACACGAACAACGTTCACATCACCAGTACGGAACATCCCTACTAAATCAGCGTTAAGTTTTACGTGTGGGTAAAGCCATTCGTTACCTTGCGAATCAATGAACTTCAAAGTTTTGCGTACATCTGTTGGCTCGGTGGATTCGTGATAAAGCATATTTACACCAGTACCGGTAGTAGTGCCACCTGTTAAATCTGCAATAACTTCAGGGTCGAAAGTCAATAAATCAAACTGACCTTCTTTGACACCTTTTTTTGTAACGATAATTACAGGACTGGTATCGCCTTGTGCAAAAAATTCTGTATCGGTATTGGATGCAGGATTTACGTTGATTGTGTCCTCTCTAACTTTGCCCGGACTTGTTAGTACGGTGCCTGCACCGCCATCATTAGCAATAGCGCCGATAAGTACGCCGTTAACTTTTAAACCATGTGAATAAGTAGTTGCCATATTGTTTTTTTTTTGTTTTTTAAAAGCCTTTAAATGACATTAAAGGATTTTGATTAATTGATTGGATTATTTGCCAGAGCCTTTAGCTAATTTTGATTCAGCTTCTTTCTCTGCGATTTTTAATTTTAACTTTTCTATACCAGTAAGGTGATTTGGCTTTTTATCGTACAATTCGATATAACGCTTAACCAATTCGGCTTTTTCATCCGCTTCTGATAATTCAGACTTTGTCGCTACAGGAGCAATCGGGTTTTGACCTTCAGTATCACCATTTAAACCGGCAGCTACTTTGTTTGCTAAGGCTTTTGTAATGGTCTCTGATCTCAGGATTGAAGCCCTTGTTACTGGCGTTACAGCCTTATCAGATAAGCCAATCGCCCAGTTTGAAGCGTAGTGTTCTGCCTTAAACATATTACCATCACTGGTTAAATAAACCGCTTTTGTTTCGGTGTTTTTTTCGAAGAACTCTTTGACCCTCTCTAAATTTTCTGTTTTCATATAAACTTTTTGTAAGCCCAATAAACCAGTAAAATGATTGCCACTATAGATATTAAGGTTAGCCCCTTTGTCCATTGGGAAGATTCAACTGTTTCTTTGTTTTGTTGGTTAAAGCTCAATCCTGCGTTCTTTTTAGCCACTGTTATATTGCTATCTATCGCCGTCAATTCTGATCGTGCCACGGGCTTTGCTTTGGCCGCAAAATCAAAACCTTTGCCTCTTTTTTTGAAAGTCAGTTTTATTCCGGCACTCTCGAAAACAGCGCTATCGCTATCCAAACTATCAGGGTTGTAAGTGCCTTGAAGCACATCATCGTAAAAGCTGGTAACAAGCTTTGCTTTTGTGTAGTGCTGGCTTAGGCTGTCTATAACAACATTATTTAATATTTGGGTATTCAAGCTTTTTTCCCGAACCCTGCAACTGGATAGCATCAATAATCCGAGAACAAGAAAGACTAATAATTTCCAGCATTTAACCTGTATATTTTTCATAGTCTTACACTTCAAATGGATAGATATATCCAACAACATTTAAACCATCGGCCTTAAAGTCGCGGGTAATTGTCCTTAATTTAATCGCCACCGTATCGCCTTCACGACTGCCAGCAGAATTGGTATTACCTTCTACCGTTTGCATGGTATTGGTGGCATAAGCTGAATTAACTATAATGCCATGATGACCACGCGAAGTATCACCCATCCTAAATACAACGATAGCGCCGTTTTTGGGCGTTGTTCCTGTTGCAAACGTTCCATTGGCTTTCACGCGGTTAAAGGTGTCAACAGCGCCGCCAGTGAAGCAATTTTTAATCACAGCAACGAAAGCTTTGTTATCGGAATATGCTTGCAGGTAAGCGTTTTTAGTGAAGAATGCACACCATGCAGCACCAACATACCAGCCAACCACAATCATTAACTTTTCAAACGCCGCATTCCAAAAACCTTTGTTGCCTGTTTTTTCTTTTATGCCAACGTAGCTTTTAGCTACTGTGATTATTTTTTCTGCTCTGTTCATGATATTAGATTGTTGAATTTTTGTTGAATTTTTGCGATCCAGTGCGTTTTATCCTTACCGCTGATCACGGCTAGGTTTTCAAGGATACTTACTACGTTTTCAAGAATGATTTGGGCGAGTAAGAATAAATGCAGCCAATCGAACATAAAAGCAGCCGCCGCTTTTCCATGCAATTTGAAGCTTTCAGCCATCACGTAAGGCAATGAGATTAGCACCAGGTAATAAAATACCTTAAATGAAAATCGACTTAGCTTCATGCTGCTTATTGCTTCCTTACAAATACTGGCAGCAATAAGGCCGCTAGTCAACTCAGCAATAAAAACTAAGATTAAGACAGCGAACGCATAAGCATCTAACCCGAAAACCCTATCTACGAATGGGAATATTGACAGGCTAAAACCAGCACTTATCACCGTCCACCCGTATTTTGACGATGGCAATAAACTTTGTCCAAATTCTGCCCAGCTATGATAATCGAAAGTAGCAAGCATCTTATTTAAAAACTTCATTGGATTTTTTACTTAAAGCTAAAATTGTAGTTTCCGCGTCATTGGAAAATGCTGGGATGTGCATCCAAAGCATTAATGGATTTTTACCGTATTGCGTTAAATCAATCCCATCAGTTAATACACGAAAGCCGTAGCGGTTAACATTTTCACTGGTAAGAATAATACGCTTGCTTGCTCTTTTCATTTGCCGCTTTTTCCTTTTGTTGGCACAAACATACTCCTTCAAAAACAGCCAAAAAAATCGGTTTGCAGTATCACAGCAGCATGTTTACGTTATTCCGGCAATAGGTGCCGTGATAGCGCAACCCAGTTTTTTTAGTCTATATATAGCATGCATTTTTGAAGTGTTATGGCAAAAAAACGACTTACAAAAGAGGAACCGGAACGGCTTAAGGAGCATGCCAAAGTCCTGTACCTGCATGAAAACATTATCAACCCAAAAGCCCTGGCTGAACGCGTTGGAACTAGCGGCAACACGATCAAATCAATTTTAGAAAACAATACCCGTTTAATTGCTGATTACAAAATACAGAAAAGTTATGGCAGCTGGAGTGAAGGCGAATTTATCATCCTTAAAGGTGTAGCCTTTAGAGTCATCGGCGCGGGGCAAAGCCCCAGAGGTAGCCGTAATGACGAGGTAAGACCTGACGGGATTATTGTTGATGATTTTGACACGGATGAAGATTGCCGAAACCCTGACACCATCACACAAAAACATGACTGGTTTGAAAAGGCTTTAATTCCAACACGATCAATTTCTTACCCTTACCAGTAATATTCAAACCATTAACGCAAGCCGTAAAGGCAGCAGAAGAATTTAACAACATGGATTTTATAACCAAACAAGATTTTTTAACGCACATGTACGAAGGTAGTATAGATGCGATCAGCGACAACGATGATGAAATATTAAACGATGCCATTGCCACCGCAATGGCTGAAGCTTCAGGCTACCTAAGCCGCTTCAACACAGATATAATTTTCGTTAGTGAGGATAAAATTAAGTATGCCAACCTTCGCGCGTACATTAAAGATATGTCCAAATGGCATTTTATCAATATCTGTAATGTCAACGTTGATATGGAGATAGCCGAAAAACGCTATAAAGCTGCTCTAGCTGAATTAGGCAAAATACAAAGCGGTAGAACCGTTCCGAAAGCATGGCCGTTAGCCGACGAAGATTTACTGGAGTTGTATTCAGTGTAACCAGCAGAACCAAAAGAGGTAATTACTTTAAACACTTAACCAAATGAGCAACAAAAAAATAAGAACAAAAGAAACATTAAGTCTGGCGATGAGTACTGATGGCATAAACATTCGTGAAGGCATCTACGCTATTCTAAAACGCGGCACTACCAGTGATTGGACTGAATTTATTGAAATTTTCGGCCTTGGTATCATTCATGCCACCTAGGATGGTTTTGATGAAAACCAGCGCCTAAAACTGGCTAAGACATTTCAGGAAATGGGCGGGGCCGGTGTGATCATTCGCTATGATGGAACAAAATTACAAATCCATCAAAATACGGGTAATGCAAGCGGCCAGCTACAGGATAGTTTTTTACCAGCAAAATGGATGGTTACATCAGTAAGGCTTTATTAGGCAGCAGCAAAAGCAGTGGCTATGCACAAGCGCAAATACACCAGAACTCTGATCACAGAAAACATGAAACAGATTAAATTTTGTAAGAAGAAATTTAAACAGCCGCTTTATAACTGTTTTAAAGGCCGCGGACTTTGACACCAAAGGCGGTACGTTCATCTTAAAAAGCAGAACCGGATTAAGCTTAAAGGATGAATTTGATTTGCATTTCAAAATGGCAAAAGAATTGAAAATTCCGTTTGATGATGATTTCTTTTATGAGAAATACGGGATGCCACGCCAAAAAAATTACAAACAGTTAAAAAAAGCCATTTGGGATAGCGCAAACGCGCTTTTTGAAGATAAAGAGGAAGAAGAAAAAGCCGATACCCCTACACCTTCAAAAGGAAAGAAAGCCAAAACCCCATAAAACAACAAGGAAGAAATAAGCATTAGCCCTACCTTTTGGAAAAGGATGTTAGCATTAATAGAAACAAGGGATAAAATCACTTAAAAACAAGTTAAATGAAAAAGATATATTTAAAAACATTGGAGCGTTTCAAGGAAATGCCATCAATAAAATTTGTAGATAAAGATAGGGCGCAAATAGACACCGGCGAAAGCCCCGCCGTCCAGTTTCCATGCGCATTGATTTCTATATCACTACCAAAGCGCAAAAACCTTACAGAAACTTTACAGCTATGCGAATGCAATATTACCATTCGTATAGCACAAGAACGCTTTGCTGATAGCAGCAGTTTAAGCGATACACAGCACCTTAATTTAGCGCTGCAATACTATGACACCATTGAAGAAGTAGAGGCGTTATTTCAAGGCTTTGGAGATAGCGAAATGAACCGTTGGGAATGCATTAGCAGCATTGAAGAACAACGTGCTGATTTAGATGTAATGGTGTTTGTGTTTAAAACAGGGTTTACCAAACAGATTGATTAATTAAAATTAAAAAGCCCCGAATGTTCGGGGCTTTTGTTTTTATCTAATTCCAGTTAAAGTGTGGGTAGCGTTGCTTTAATTGCTTACGGCTCGGTGCGTTTAGGGCTATATCTTTTAGCAGTTCATTATTTTCGGTCAATCTATCAGCAATCGTACGGCCACTTATAAAAAATTCCCTTTCCATATCTAAGATCGCATCATCAAATCTTTTACGCTCCAGATGGTAATAATAGTAAAAACGGTAACTCATACATGTATCCCGATCTAATGCATATACGTTTCTTTTACCCTTGTTTTTGGCTTCGGGTGCAGGCGGAAAAATTGAGGTCAGTGTTTGTGAGCCGCGTATCATTAATTGTGCTTAGTTGCACAAAAATAACATCTAGTTATTCGTTTTGCAAAATGGATTTTGAACATAAAAAAAGCACCAATTTGGGGCTTAAATTAAAAATCATTTTCGGGCTTTTTGTTGATCCGGTAGGCTATATCTTTTATTAATGATACTGCCATTTGCCTGGCTGCTTTATTCTGTTCAGGATCGAAATTCTTATTAGCAACTCTCAACTGACTTTTTGAAAGACTTAAACCCGGAATAGACTTATCATACCCTAAAGCTGAAAGAACTACCTTAAACTTGTTATCCTTATTATACACCCTACATTTGAAATACAAATTAGTAATGTCAGATTCAATTACGCCATTAAAAGAGACTTCGCCTAAATCAGCATCTTTCATTTCGATCACCGAACTGGAATCTTCAAAAGACGTAGTTAGGTAATTGAGCGTATTACTATATGACTGCTGTTTTGTCAAACTCGAAACAACAACTGTATCTAAAGTATGTGCTGGCTGATCTGTGTAAGCACTTTTAACACTATCATCTGACTTAAAAGTTTGCGAGAAACTTATAAAAGGAATTGAAATCAAAAAACAAAGTAAGCTTTTTCATTCCGTGAAGATATTAAATTGCGCTCAAATGCTTTGCATACATTTTTTCAAATTGAGTAACCAATGCAGGTAGTTCAATTTCATTGTAGTCATTAAACGGCTTATGCACTGGTACACCATACTTCATGCACCAGGCATTCACCTTAGCCATATTTATTTTACTACCAGGCAACTTCCAGCCTTGTTCGTGTGCCATGCTCAATATCTTACGCTGCATCCTTTCTTTTGCCGTTGGCTCTTTGCCTTCATCACTTAAATGCTTAATCAGCAGCCACGCTTCATGGCCGTACATCTCTCTAACACTTGTAGTACGGCCATCGCTAAATGATTTGGCTAATTCAGGGCTAAACTCAATTAAACCCTGTTGATTCATTAATATTTTAATCTTGATTAATTGGGGTGTCGTTATCTTTTCCATCGTCCATTTTGTAATGAGTTACCTCTTTTGCTTTAAACATCTTAGCTATCAGTCCTGCTGATTTTGGCCTTCTGATTTGTTATAATATGTATTTTACTTTTCTCTATGCCATTCAACGTTAAAATATTCTTTCTTTAGATAGTTTTCGGGATGTGCTTTACCAATCCCCGTGCGCTGTAGATAACTATCGTAAGGCTTTATATTCATTATCGCCGCCATCCTTTCAGCATCAGGCATTTTCTTCCACATTGGCTCTGTACGCTTTCGGTTTATCTTCTTATCGTACTTATCCCAGAAGGTTTCAAAACTTAAATCTGCTGGCACTTCTTTTAAATCACCTTCAATAAGCTTGCTAATTTCCTTTAGACTTCCATCGCCTAAAGGCAATTTTCTAAGTAACCATTCTTTTTGAATGGGTGTCATTTCCGTTTCATTTAGAAAATAAACAAGGAAACCGCCACTATCATAGCCAAAAGTTACACTTCCTGTAAACTTAGGACTGGTTAAAATGTACTTTAACATACCACTAAAGGGTTTTTTGATACTTTTAGCCCATCAACTTTAACGGGCTGTTTGGCTTTTATCCCTATACTTTCAATAGGGGGTATTGGCGAATTACCCCTATCTTTAGGAGTGGGTACAGCTTCAGCGCCCTCCGCTAATGGCAGGGCTGTTTGGCCTTTTAGCCTCATAGTAAAGAATGCAGGATTCCGTTCCCTAGCCTTTTGTTCGTAAACGATATACGGCTCAAATCCCCCGTATCTATTCTTTTCAGCTTCAGCAATGAAATCTTTTACGCGGATACCCATGCCACCATCAAACAAAACATCACGGCTAACAGACTTTTTAAGATTGCCAGACTTATCTGCGTGTGCAATGAATATGAAAGTCTTTTTACCATCAAAGCGTTCCTTCAAAAGCTTGTAATCATCAAATGTGAAGCCTGTATAATCCAGGCTATCAATAAAGATATATTCAGGGCTTGCTTTCTTTGATAGGTAGTTGTATAAATCCTCTAATAAGCTTACGCCCTTTTCAATGTTCGCCAGCGGATCAATAGGGATAAAGTTGCCGCTTTGTTCTTCCATATTGTTACGGCGTGTAGCGGTCTGCAAATCGAAGCCGTGGCGTTGTTCATAACTTAACCAGGCCACCCGCCCATGTTTAGCAAGTTCTTTAGCCAGCTGTACACAGAACTCTGTTTTTCCGTTGCCGCTATACCCGTAAATAACGCATGTAAAGTGGCGGGTAACATTACCCAAAACCCCTGCAAACTTGCTGCCTTTTAAATCTAAAAGGCTAAATGTTTTCTGATGAAATTGTTTTATTCCTAATGGTTTCATATTTTAAATCGAAATTTATCGGCTAATTACCCGATATATTAAATTATCGGATAATTAGCCGATATGGCGCAAAAACACCACGGCTGTATTACTTTTCATTGCTTCAGGGAACTTACTCCCATGTTTGTGAGCGGTGACGTTGTACATTGCAAAAGCACTTTGTTTCATTTCGCCTTCTATCCGTTCAAAAACCTTTTTAGTTTTATCACTGGCTTTATAGAAAGTATCGCCAATTGCTAAAGCGCCCGCTATAGTTAACTCATTCCTTTTCATTTCATTATCAGCTTATCTTTTATAGATAGATGCACACTGTCTTAGCGCATTTATAATCACAAGGGGTAATTACTTCTTTCTTGCAGCCAACCACAATCTTAATTTGACTCGAAATAATTTTGCCATGTCCTTAAAGTTTAGCAAAGTCCAAAACGATAGATAACCAGGCATCATCAACGCTATTACGGTAGTAGAATTGAGCGTAATATTTAGTATGTGCCGGCACAATGCTTTCTAAATAAAGATCAATTCCCTTATGCCAATTTGCATTAGGAAAGTCATCTTTCATTCCAGCCAAAAGCAATACATTGTCTTTATCTACTTTACCCTTTTTACGCTCCAGCAACTTTTTAATTAATTTGTTGCGCGGATCAGATTCGCTGTCATCGCCAAATTCATCTGTTAAAAACTCCAGAATGTATTTTTCCGCTTGCGTAGCACGTTCATCGAACATCGTTGCATCGTGCCTTTTAAATTGAACCTTCATTGTGCTTTCACTATTTTCAATGGTAAAAGTACCTTTGCCTTTCTCATGGCGTGAACTATGCTCCTGAAGCAGCTTATACATTGCTTCAAGGTCATTGTAAGCATTGGTTTTAAAACCCTTTAAAACCCCATTAAAATGCATCGCACCACCTACCAATTCATTTACAGTACTATCCCTAAGCACTTCGTAATCTTTACGTTTTTGAATACGTTGGTTTTGTTCTTCGCTTTCTCTGTCAGCCAATAGGGCTTTTAATTCTGCTGCGGATAATTCGTTTGCTGGTTTACTTAATGTTGCTGTGTTCATATTCTTCTGTTTTAACTGTTCTTTTAATTCTGTTATCTTATCGTGACGGGCGATCCAGTCTGTATACGGGTGATTCCGTAACGATGCCTCTGTTTGGGCTATTTTTTGCTTTAATCCTGCCATAAATTTTATCTATTTCGTTAAATATCTTTCTTAACTGGTGCGCTTCGTAGTGATAGTTTACTTCATCTAGATAAGTATTTTTGCAAAAAATATGGATGCATTTCGCTTCAATTGCATTAAGGGAAAAAGCCCAGCTATTTTTATTGCAGTATATTTGCAGCGATTTAGCCTGTAGCCTGATAAAAATCTTATTTACAATTTCTTCAAAAACTTCCTCTTCAATCGTTTCAGCCGGAAAGCTATCCAGCATCATGCCCAGCATTTTTACCACGGCTTCCAATTGGTCTTTATTTGCTTTAAATCGCATCTTCTAATTCAGTTATTTTGGCCACACAAGCCAAATAGTTCTTTTTAAAATATTTATCGTTTCCCAGCAGCTTATCTGCATTTTTCAAAGCTTTCCCTGTACCCGTTCTATTGCGGGTAAATAGTTCCGCTATCCTGTCCGCACTCCAGCCTTCTTCATGCAATAAAAGGGTTAAAAGATAGCGAGGCTTAAGTACTTCGTCCTTACGGGTAGCCTTCATTTGCGCCAATGTAAAACCCGTTTGTTTCTCTACAATAGCAATGATATCCCCGCCTTTCATACCCGTACTGATTCTTTATTTAGATCGCCAATCATGTATGCATAGCTTTGCTCCATGATGATTTTATGAGGCCAGAACGTAAAGCCATCCACCGCATTCAAATCGTTGTATTTGCGGCGTAACCAATCTAAAGGCCAGTTACTCGCGTCGGCTATAAATTCGACATCCCGTGCGTTCCAATGGTTAACCCACCACCTCCAGAAAAACGGGGCTTTAGCCAGGTTGTTTACACTCCACAAATCGCAACAAACCACTTCGCTTAAATATTCAAGCCCTTTATTTTCCTGGTATTGTGTATAGTCACCTAGTGACCAGCCCAAGAGCTGGCAAACTCTCTGTTTGTTAGCTTCAGTTATAAATTTTTGTGCGTTCATGATTTAATTGTTTTGCGTTCTGCGTTTATGGCACTTAATATTTTAAATCCTATTCTTTTGGTTGCACATGGCGTACATAAGTGTTCTTCTTTGTTGATGACAAATCCAACTTTACTATTCCACCTTTCACCATGCATGTGGTTTGTTCTACAGCCATATTCGGTACATTCTAACGTATTCATTATGCAGCCTCCTTTCTTAAATAAGCTTTAACAAGGCGTTTTATACGGCGTATATCGCCCTCGCTTTGGTTAGTGATCCTGATTATTTCGCCTTCTTCTTTCACGCCGTTAGCCTTAATTATTTCGGCTAAATCTCTATCAGTATTATTCGGCAACTCAACGAAGTTTCTACCGAAACGGCTATAAATTTCCTTGTACCCTTTGCGGTTAGCGCTAACACCTCTGGTGATTCTTTTTTTGAAGAAATCTGTAGCCTGGAGAACGATACCACATTTATCTTCAGTAGTATTGTAAATGCTGATAAAGAAGTATAATACCTGATCGTTAAGCTTATCAACTTCATCCAGGATGATTAGCGGTTTTTCTGCTTTTAGAATAGAGTTTAAAACCTCATTCATTAATTCATGGATAGTGTATCCGCTACCGTCTTTACCCATCGCGGTAAGCAATTCAACTAAGAAAGTTTTACGGCTAAAATGCTCTTTACATACCACTCGGTAAACGTTTGGGTATTCAGTAAATAGCGTAGCAGGTTGAGATTTACCGCTTCCAGCAGGCGCTACCACACAAAATACTTCACTAAAGTCTTTGGCATCAGAATAAAGCTGGTGCAACTGCTTTACCCTGCGAACATTGGAAACAACCTGCCACCCATCTAAGGAAACTGTTATTTGCTTTTGGATAGATATCCACATTGATTCGCCAATATTATCCCATTTTTCCGCCAGAATATTGCTGATCGTAGCGTTTGAAACATTGGTAAGCCTTTTGCTGGCTGCATTCTGGCTACCGATTTTAGCCACGTAATTGGCTAATTCATTTTTAATTTGTTCTTTTGTTACCGTATTCATAATACACATTGTTAAAAGTTTAGCTGCCACGCCCACCGTGGCGGCTTTTTTATTAATAAAAATTTCTTATATCTTCCGCTTCAGCAATAGCTAAAACTTTCTTCGATGCTTTAATTTTCTTCTTAGCTTCAGGCAGTACCACTGTTGGCGCTTCGATTTCTTTCGGCTGGTAAAGGTTTTCTAAGTATTCGCGTTCCGCTTCGTTTTTTAAGTCCTTAAGCAATACCCCGCCTTGCATTAAGCCTTCTACATTGATATTTGGCAAGGATTTTAAGCGGCTTTGAATGGTTTCAGCCATTAGGCGGTTAATGCTTCTCTTTTCATCAAACAACCCCTGTATTCTGGCGTGGTCACCTTCTTTATAATCCGCGAAATTGGATGGTACGAAGTCGTATTTTGGAGCGATAAAGCTTAAACCTTTACCATCAGTTACCATCATCTCATTAAGATTTTGAGGGTCATAAATGATGTCTACCTTTTTACCGTTGTTTTGCCAGATTACTTCAGGAGGAATGTTTAAAGTGATCTTTTCACCGCCTATAACTGGCTTTAAGCCGCTTTTGGTAATTGTAGCATCATGTTCGTATTTTTTACCGAATAATTGAAGTTTTAAGCTAACATCAATGGCTTTTTGCTGGCTTTTTTCCGATGCATGGAAGGCATTTAGCCATTCTGATTGGCGGCTAACCCCTGTTTTTGGGTTAGCTTTCATGCGCATTACATTGATGAAACTGGCCACAACTTCCGGCATTCTGTCAATGCTTGGATAGTTTTTGCTTGCTTCTACAATGTATTCAGCGCTTAACCGTTCTTTTGCAGTAATATTTTGGCCTGCATAGTTATTAGTTGGCATTACTTTTAACACCTGGTGCCATTCCACACCAAATGATCTTTCGATGTATTTACCTTGCGGTACACCATGAGATTGAGGCGTAAAACGGGCGACTTTTTTGTAAAACTGGCCTAATTCGTTTTTATATTTTACATCTAATCCCCATCTATCAGTTTGTAATTGGTGTGGAAGATAATAACCACCAGTAAGTTCAGCGATATGGTTAATAGCATTTCTGAATGCTGAATAAACAAGTTCGTGTGTAACAGTATCACCAACGGCATAGCCTAAGATATAATCATTGTAAGTATCAATAATTACGTATAACATAGGGCGGTAATGCTTGCTTTTTTGCACTTTACCGTCAGCCTTTAGCTTTTCAACCTCAAAGAATAAATCTAAACAGTTATCATCGGCATTGATAAATAACAGTGGTGCAGTAGCACGTTTACGCTGTATATCCTTGGTATAAACATTAGCAGCTTTCTTTAAACCATCCCTTAAAGGCGCAATAATATGTTCATTATTACGGGCGAAATAGCCAACAGCCCCAACACTTATAGTTGGTTTCTCTGCTTTCTTAGCCCAAAGATTATAGGCAGAAGCAATAACAGTATTATCTTGCTTACGTGGATCACTAAGCATTTTCAACAGTAACGCTTCGCTTTCTTCATCTTTAATTTTAGTTGAATGACTATTGCCAAACTTGCTTAAGTCCACTAATGATGCATAACGGTCTTCCGTATCTGCAATAGCTTTATATTCTTTAACTTTTTCTTTAAGTCTTTTTGGCGCACTTGGAAGTTTAACACCCTCATTTAAAATCAATTCGCTAACGGTATCCCAAAAGTCCATTACCGATAGATTTAAAAGTTGTTTTAAAGCCCTTTTATCAGAGGTTAAACGGTCAATCATATTTAACCAGCTGGCGGCTTTAGTATAGCGCTCAACATAGTTAATTTGCTCTTTACCCTTCGCGTTAATATTGGTATTCGGCAATTTGTCACCGTTGGGAAGTACAAAATCAGAGTAGAAAGATTGAGCCATGTAATCCCAATCAATTAAGTCAAGTATTGGCTGTTTTGCCATGTATTCGTAGGGGCTACCAATCTTTTTTACTATGACTTCTTTACGCTTAGGCTGTAAGCTTTCAAATTCAATAAACACTTTACGGCCATTGCCTCCAATGCCATGAACGGTCATCAGATTACGTCTTTTATCATTCTTATAGGCATCTAAGCCGAAATAAACAATATATTCGTAGTAGCTTAAACAAAGGATATTTGTGTTTAAATACTGCATTACCCTAATTTTACAACCTTTTTAATGTGTTGAATTAATGCGGTTGTGCCTATAGTTAATAAATCATCAACAACCGCTACCTTTGCGCCAGCGCCTTTAGTTGCGTTCCGGTCTCCAGTACGTACTTGCTTTACTAAGCTTTCGCTACAGCCAACAATATCAGCCGTAACTGAGGCCGGAATATTGATTTCAGGCTTTTTCTTGTTTTGGTACATTTCGTTTTGATTTTTCATATCTTGCGTTTGCAAAAGTGTTTCTTTGCGACACAATTATACAAACATTTAAGTAATAAATAACAAACATTTAAGTAAATAAATTTCAATGGATTCTCTTCCTCCTATAAATCAACGAGTTAAAAGATTAATAAATCATTATTCCAATGGGGTAGTAAGGGTTTTTGCAGAGCAATTAGAGAACGTATCTCAACAAACATTGAATAGATTATTTAATATTGATACTAGAACTAAGAAATATCCAATACCTACTACTGACATTTTAGTAGCTATTACCAATATGTTTGTTGATGTAAATCCTAGATGGCTGCTTAATGGCATCGGCGAAATGCTGGTAACCCCAAATGAATTAGATAAAATAAATGCAAATACCCCTAATGATGATATGCAAAAGTCAGGAGTTTCAGCATTAAAAAATGCCAATAGTGACACCCCAACTTTTGGTAAATTTGACACTCCAACTGACACCCCAACTCATAATAATGCCCCCCCAACTCTTAATTTAGGAACGCCAAAGGTTATTGCAATCAGTGAAAATAATGAAGATTTAGTAACGCTTGTAGCCGCAAAAGCAGCGGCTGGTTACCTAAATGGTTACGGCGATCCTGAATATATTGGAAACCTACCGACTATTAAAATGCCAGGCATAAGGGGTGGCACACATCGCGCATTCGAAGTAAAAGGCCATAGTATGCCAACGCTTCCAAATTCATCTATTGCAGTTGGCAGATGGACTGAAAGCATTGAAGATATACGCGATAGGCGTATCTATATTGTAGTTACAAAGTCTGAAGGGATTGTAATTAAAAGGGTACTAAACCGAGTTCACGATACTGGAAAGCTAATTTTAATATCAGACAACCAAAACAAAAGAGATTACCCGAACATAATTTTAGATCAATCAGATGTTTTGGAATTGTGGTACTTGCGGGCGGGTGTTTTATTCGATTTCCCAGAGCCTGGAGAACTCTACGGGAGGTTTAACGATTTGGAAGCTAAGGTAACGTTAATGGCAGAACAACTGCAAAACCTTTCTAAATAGTACTTTTTTAAAGCGTATACAAGATAACTTTAATAATCTTTTAAAGGCTATTTAAAGATTACAAGATAAATATAAGTAAATACAACTAATTGGTACAACTCGTTTTATTTTGCTTTTTACCTAAATATGCGTTTAGGCTTTAGAATCGCACAAATTTTGCACTTTTTTATGTATTGATAATGGAACATTTGATTTAAACCCACTTATTTCCATTAAATGATACAACCAGTTTAACTTTCTTACCACTATAAGAGAAGTTCAAAACAATCCTATTAAATCTATGAAAAACATATAAAAACAAAAGACCGCCCAGAGAGTCTACCTGGGACGAAAGTTTACTCACGCCAGACCTTCAATATATGAACCTTGAAGCTTATTTCTTTATGAATTTGGGCAAGCGCCCCCATTAGTCCAATAAATCTACCTTAAATTTCCCTTAGCTAAACAGTAAGTTTGACCTTTCCTCCTGTTTTTACAGCCAGGTAGATGGCGTCAATAATTTTAAGATCTTTCAAACCTTCCTCGCCGTTTACAGGAACTACCGGCTTTTTATCTTCAAAAATAATAGTGGCCATTTCATCCAGCTGTACCGTTTGATGCGTAGTTATGGGTTGCATGAGTTCACCCTTATGTGTCCTACCCTTGATCGGCCCATAACCGGTAGACGGTTGCATTTCTGCAAATCCCTTATCGCCGCTCATAAAAAATCGATCGAGGTGGTTGATGTTATAACTAGACAAGCAGGAAGCTACTGCACCGCCCGGGAAACCCAATTGAAATTGTATGGTTTCATCTACCCCTTCTTTAAATTTTACAGGGTCGGTCTTGGTTTCCTGAGCCGTCACCCAAATTGGCTCTTCACCCACCATATACCTGGCTCCGTTAATGGCATAAATTCCAATATCCATCATTGATCCACCTCCTGCAAGCGCTTTGTTTAATCGCCACTGTGTAGGGTCGCCTGCTTTAAAACCACATTGTCCCTGGAAAAACCTGATCTTGCCGAAGTCGCCAGCATTTCTCATTCTGATCACCTCCAGTGTATGGGGCTCAAAATGTAACCTATAGCCAACCAGTAATTTTACATTTGCTTTTTTGCATGCATCAATCATCTCCTGTCCCTCTTTAGCATTCAATGCCATCGGTTTCTCGCATATGGCATGTTTTCCTGCTTTTGCAACCCGAATAACCTGACTATGGTGCAATGCATTTGGCGTAATCACATAAATCGCATCTATGTCCGGATTATTTTTAACCTCATCAAAGTTGTCATAGTTGTAACAATTCTTCTCAGGGAGATTATACTTCGTTTGCCAATCTTTAATTTTAGAAGGCGTGCCACTAATTACACCTACCAGCTTCGCCCTGGTACAAGCCTTCATCGCTTCTGCTACACGGGTGCCATATCCACCTAAACCCATAATAGCTAACCTAAGCACCCTACCCTCGTAAGGCTGTTCGATAAGATCTGGAGCGTTAGCAAATGCTGATATCGACCCCAATTGCAGCATCAATGCTGATGCACCCATTTTTTGTAGAAAATCTCTTCTGGTATTCATATTATCCTGTAGCTATATGTCCCTATTCAGCAAAAACAGTAAGCAACATTGCGATTACCCATTTTACCGCTTAATTAACTGATTTACTTTATGATACCTAACACCTGCCAGTTACATTTAGTTTTCAAGATATGATTTGCGGCCTGGTTTGAACTAAAAAATTGACCATTAATGCAAATAGAATTAACGGCCATCACCGCAAATACCCCTAAATAGCCAATAGATTAAGCTATTCTTACCAAGGATGAACCTGGCTTAAACATTTAATGTCCTTCTCCCTCCTCTTCGGTATTCTTTACCTTACTCAAAAGATCATAAGCGCCTTTGATCACCACCTTCGCATTATTAATTTGCCCGGCAAAAGAAACCTGGGTGTAACCATTCTCGGCAACACCTGTTTTTACTTCCATCATCCTATACCGGTAAGTATTATTGCCTTTATCAGCAGGCTGATTGATAAACACGATTTTTTTGCCTTCAAATTCAACAATTGCCGCATCGGGTAATGCTTCTACCTTGTTCATGCCACTTTCTACATAAGCCTTGAGGTACATGCCCGGAAGCAACTGTGTATCCTCTTTGTCCAGGTGACAGTGAATTTGTACGGTACGCTCTTTACTGATTTCCCTGCCGATGAGATAAACCGTAGCCATACGTTCTTTTTCCTCATTGGCCAGCACAAAGCGGACTTTCTGCCCAAGCTTAAGCTTGGGTACATCTTTTTCAAATATGGTAAGCTCTGCATGCAGGTGCTCGGTATCGGCGATCTTGAACAATACATCGGTTGTACTGGCAAAGGCGCCAATGTTGGTGTTAACCTGTGTAACATAACCCGCCATTGGTGTATAGAGGTTAAAAGTTGTCTGGATCTTTCCTTTTTCCAGTGCCGGAAAACTGATATTCATAATGGAAAGTTTTGAACGTTGCCCCAGCAATCTTGCACTTACACTCTGGTATTCGCTCCTTGCTTTCTGCAATGCTTTTTTAGAATTTACATTTTCCTTTGCCAATTCTTCCTGGCGATCGAGTTCTTGCTTTAAGAACTGCAGCTGGCTTTTATAATCCAGGTAGTCTTGTTGCATCTGAATGAATTCCGGATTCTGCATTACCGCTACGAGTTCTCCTTTGGCTACGCGTTTTCCCTGCAACATATTGGTACTTTTTACAATCCCTTCCAGCGGTGTAGAAATAGATACCAGGCTCTGTGGGGGGAGGTCGAGCATCCCGTTTACTTTTGTTGTTCCACTTAATTCCCTCAGTTCGATATCTCCCAGGGTAATTTCCGATAGCTTGTGCTGCTCTGGGGTAAGGGTTATGGTATCGCTTTTTTCGTGAATGGTTTCTTTTTCAGGTTCCTTTTCCTCACCTGGACGGCCGCAGCCAGCCAGATAAAACGGGAAGGATAGCAGGATAAGATATTTATATATGGATCTCATGAGATTTATGCTTAAAATGATTGGTTATTACCGGTTAAAAATTCTATCTGGTTGATGCTCTGGCTTAACTGGAGCAGGGCTATCAGGCAACCTTCGTAAATACCGTTTGCCTGTTTAAGGTTTAACAGGTATTCCGAATAGCCTATTTCTCCGTTCTGATAAGCAATCCGGCTATTTTTTAAGATCAACGCCGCATTGGCTGTAGCCGAAGTGATAAAATAATCGTAACGTTTCCTGTTTTTCAGGTATTCGCCCAGGGCCTGCTGGTACTGGCCTGTTAGTTTTCGCTGCTGGAGTTCCAGATCATTCGAAGCAATATCACGATTAATTGATGCAGCCTTTGCCTTTGCAGAATAGGATCTGTAAAATATCGGAACAGAAAGGCCCACCTGAAAGCCCTGGAAACGTTTGTCACGGCCAAAGAAAACGTCATTTCCATTAACGTTCTGAAAACCAGTTAGCGACTGGTTAAAATATCCCAAGGTAAAATCGGGTAATGCTTTGGCAAGTTCTACCTTTCGCTGTTTTTCGGCAATCACGATCTGCTGCCTGAAGTAGGCAATGGCTGGATTTTCATTTAGAAGCGCCGTATCGCCTATCGAAATCTCGGGTGTTTCTTTTAAAAACTTGTCGGCGATTAACGATAACCCGCCCTTGCCAAGAAGTGTAGCCAGCTGCGCTTTATAAATTTCAATGTCAGACCTATCCTGATCGAGCAGGTTTTGTACATCCTTGAGCTGTGTCTCGGCGGCTACCTTTTCAAGCAGGTTGCCCTCGCCTGTTTTGTACTTTAGCGAAGCCGATTTTACAAAACCCTTATAGATACTGTCTTGCTCCAGCAACAGTTTCTCTTTCGAATATAGGTACTGAAGATTGGTGTAAACTGTTTTAACCTGATAAATAAGCTCGTTTTTACTTGAAGCGACCTGAAGCTGGCCTGCTTTGATGCGTTCATCACCTAATGCCGCATTTGCGGCGAAAAGTGTCGGGAAGGGAATGTTTTGCGAAACGGTAAAGTTGTTGTCGTTTTTAACCAGACTGTTATACTGTCCATAAAGCATAGAAACTTCAGTTTTAGGCATTTCGAAAGCGCTTTTCCTGAGTGCCTGTTGCAACCCTACACCAAGGTCAGCCCCGCTAATTGCCCTGTTGTTTTCCAGTGCTGAAGATACGGCCTGCTTAAGGGTTAACACAGTTTGGGCCTTAGCAGGTTGAAATCCAAACAGCGTAATAAACACTACAATTATTCCCGATACCGGAGCTATTTTTACTTTTTTTCTGCCCATTTTTTCTACCCAGATATAAAGCACTGGAAGCACCAAAAGCGTTAACAATGTTGCTGAGATTAGTCCGCCGATAACAACCGTTGCCAATGGGCGCTGCACTTCAGCCCCGCTTCCGCCTGAGATAGCCATTGGAAGAAATCCCAGAGAGGCTACAAGGGCCGTCATAATAACCGGACGAAGCCTAACCGAAGTTCCTGTTCTGATAATTTCGAGAATATCTTTCATTCCTTCTTTTTTTAACCTGTTAAATTCACTGATTAGTACGATACCATTTAATACCGCCACACCAAAAAGTGCAATAAAGCCGATACCCGCTGAGATGCTAAATGGCATGCCCCGTACCCATAGGGCCAATATGCCACCAATCGCCGATAATGGAATTGCGGTAAAAATTAAAAGCGCATGTTTAACCGATGAAAACGTAAGATAAAGCAACAATAAAATGAGCAATAGTGCCAATGGCACGGCAATACCCAATCTTTTAGTGGCTGCCTGCAGGTTCTCAAAAGTGCCGCCAAAAGTTGGATAATAACCTGGCAAAAACTTAACCTCTGTATCAATCTTCTGCTCAATTTCCTTTACAACACTTTCCACATCTCTTCCCCTCACATTAAAACCGACCGTAATTCGCCGCTTTGCATCATCACGCTGGATCTGATTTGGTCCTTCCTTGTACTGAATATCAGCCAGTTGCTCCAAGGGAATCTGATTACCGTTCGGCGCTGTTACAAACAGATTCTTTACATCTTCCAGCGACTGCCTGTTTTCTTTTTCCAGGCGGACCACCATATCGAACCTCTTTTCTCCCTCAAATACAAGTCCCGCAGCCTCTCCGGCAAAGCCTGAGCGGATAGCCGTATTCACATCCTCGATGTTCAGGCCGAATTGCGCTATCTTTTCTCTATGAAATTTGATGATGACCTGTGGAAGTCCTGAAGCCTGTTCCACATAAACATCCTGTGCACCCTCGATTTTTCTGGCTATAGCACCGATCTTAACTGCATAGGCAATTAATTTTGAAAAATCCTCTCCATAAACCTTGATTACAACATCCTGCCTGGCGCCAGTCATGAGTTCATTAAAACGCATTTGTATGGGTTGTTGAAACCCGAAAGTAACCCCAGGAATATACTGTTCAAGCTTGGCCTGCATCTTTCCTGCAAGCTCGTCTCTCGTCGAAGCATTTGTCCAGTCACCTTTATCCTTTAAGATAATGATCAGGTCACAGGCTTCTACCGGCATTGGGTCGGTAGGAATTTCACTAGAGCCGATCTTTCCGATCACCTCCTTAACCTCTGGAAAATTTGCTTTTAATACCTTTGATGCCCGTGTAGCTGCCTCAATGGTTTGCGAAAGACTACTCCCAGTAAGCACCCGTGTTTCTACAGCAAAGTCACCCTCCTCCAGTGTGGGAATAAATTCTGCACCCAGGTAATTGAAAATAATAAGACACACGGCAAATAATCCTATTGCAATGCCTACAACGGCCACCCTTGCCCTAAGTGCAAAATTGAGCATTGGGGTATATACCCTTTGAAAGAAGGACATAATCCTGTCTGAGGTATTTCTTTTGGTGCTGATGGTTTTGTTCAGGAAAAGCGCACTCATCATCGGCACATAAGTTAACGACAAGATAAAAGCGCCGAGGATGGCAAAAGCCACTGTTTGGGCCATTGGCCTGAACATCTTGCCTTCTATACCAACCAGTGCCAGAATTGGCAGGTAAACGATGAGGATAATGATCTCGCCGAAAGCTGCGCTGTTACGGATTTTGGAAGCAGATTCAAAAATCTCTGCATCCATCTCCTGTTGGCTTAACCTGTTTTTGTTTTTTCGGATACCCAGATGATGAAGCGATGCCTCTACGATGATTACCGCTCCATCTACAATTAGTCCAAAATCTATAGCGCCAAGGCTCATCAGGTTTCCGCTGACGCCAAAAAGATTCATCAGGCATATGGCAAAAAGCATGGCAAGCGGAATAACAGAAGCCACAATCAGTCCGGCGCGGAAATTCCCCAAAAGCAGTACCAATACAAAAATCACAATCAATGCGCCTTCTGCCAGGTTTTTGGTCACCGTGCCAATAGCGCTGTCGACCAGTTTTGTGCGGTCGAGAAATGGCTCTATAACCACGCCTTCAGGCAGATTCTTTGCAATCTGGTCCATCCGGGTTTTTACGTTTGCGATAACCTTGGAAGAGTTGGCGCCCTTTAGCATCATCACTACCGCCCCTACTACCTCACCCTCATCGTTTCTGGTCATGGCACCGTACCTGGTGGCCGCACCGATCCTTACTTCAGCTACATTTCTGATCAGCACGGGAATGCTATTTTCGTTGGTCCGTACAACAATGTTCTCAATGTCTTCCATACTGTTGATCAATCCCTCGCTTCTGATAAAATAGGCATTGGGTTTCTTATCAATGTAAGATCCGCCAGTGTTCTGATTGTTTTTTTCAAGCGCCTTAAAGATATCGCTGATGGATATATCCATGCTTCTGAGCTTGTCGGGATTGAGGGCAATTTCATACTGTTTGAGGTACCCTCCAAAGCTGCTCACATCAGCTACGCCCTCTACGCCCAGGAGTTGGCGACGAACAATCCAGTCTTGAATGGTGCGAAGCTCGGTAGCATCGTATTTTTTTTCATATCCTTTTTTGGGATGGATTACGTACTGGTAAATCTCTCCCAGTCCGGTAGTTAATGGCGCAATCTCAGGTGTACCAATCCCCTTTGGAATGGCTCTTTCCACTTCAGTAAGTCTTTCGCTCACCTGTTGCCTGGCCCAATAAATCTCTACATTTTCCTTAAAAACCACTGTCACAACTGAAAGGCCGAACCTGCTAAAAGAACGGATTTCTTCTATTCCAGGAATAGTGGCCATGGTTTGCTCTACCGGATAGGTTACAAAGCGCTCAATATCTTCTGCACCGTTGCTTGGCGAGGAAGTAATAATCTGTACCTGGTTATTGGTAATATCTGGAAGGGCATCTATGGGCAGCTGTCTAAGGGAGTATATACCCCAGGCAATCAGCGCCAGCATCATAATTCCCACAAGCAGTTTCTGCCTGATGGAGAATTGTATTATTCTGTTCAGCATTGTGTATAATCAAAATCAATAAATAGCAGGCATCATTGCAATCATGGTGCAAAATATGCGTGTAAATAGCACGTTTTCATGGGCATCGCCATGAGTAGAAAATTTGATTAAACGAGTTTAGGCGGTTGCCAGATATCTAGTGGTTGTTTTTTCAATGCCGAGCACTGGAAAACCGGGTATGGTTTCCGAAATACCGGAACAATAAGATTTGTTAACTTTTCGGATGGAAAGTGCTGACCGACAGAACAGCAGGCACAGCTACAGAACGGTGGACAGGATTCGCCATGCATATGTTCAGCTTTTGATTGATCGCTGTGCACAAAGCTTTCGGTGTGAGACTTGGAAACCATATCTTCCTTGTCCTGGCAGGGCATTAGGCCCAGAAGGATCAGATAAAGAGAAAAAAGGAATACAAAGTTTTTCACCAAAGGCAAATGTAATGATTTATGTTTTTAATTCATAAAGCCCGTTTTCATTTAATTTCTGTTCTGTTTTAGTGGTTAAAAAACCATCTGTCTATTTATTAATTGATAACCATTCCCGATGAAAATTGATATCTTGTGGAACTAAATTAACGATCATGCTCTAGCTCCACCGATCCTCTTTAAATATTTATAATATAAGTCAAAAAGGGCAAGTATGAGATCATCCTAAAATATTTACATTGTATCTCATCTATAATGAGAAGATTACGCGTATTTAGATATAACATCAATATTAACCAATAACAGTAAACAAAAGAACAAGTGAAAAACACAATTTTAATTTTATTAACAGTATTCTCATTGAGTCTTAATGCTCAGAATATTTTTCCTGTGAAATTGGACAATTGTAAAACTGACAAATTTTGTCTTGATTGTGGAGATGTAAAGGCAGGGTATGAGGAACAAGAGTTTTTGAAGCTACAAACCAAATTACAGGAATCTTTAAATCTTACAGGAATAAAAGGTGCAGTTAAATTTCAAGTTCTTATTGATTCAAAAGGCGAGGCTTGTGTTTTAAGTCACACCGACCAATCAAAAAATCCAATTTCATTAAAAATTATTGAAGAACTGGATAATTTTAAAAAATGGACACCAGCAATAACAGCAGGAAAAAAGGAAGAAAAATC
This sequence comes from Pedobacter sp. D749, assembly GCF_019317285.1. NCBI lineage: Bacteria > Pseudomonadati > Bacteroidota > Sphingobacteriia > Sphingobacteriales > Sphingobacteriaceae > Pedobacter > Pedobacter sp. D749. The sequence continues at coordinate 40,902 of NZ_CP079218.1, read as the reverse complement.
ATCGATCACCATGATTTTTAGCATAAATGAAAACAAAATTATAGGAAAGATTGAACGGGTTGATATTTCATCGTTCAAAAGGTCTTTTGACAAACCAACAAGTCCTGAAATATTCAACAAAACTTACAATTATAAAAACGACCATTTAAAAAATTATAAAATAACGGTTTGGAATGCAAAAAATTCAAATCTTCCGAACAATATGAATGACAATATTACTGTTGACAAAAATGGGTTGATCTGGCTAACTGTTGATGAGGGCCTGGTTACTTTTGATGGTAAAGATTTTAAAAAAGCTGAACAAAATATAACCGATAAAGGGAAGTTTTTCTCTTACTATGCAATTGCATCCGACAATAACAATGTGAAATGGGTATATGGAACAAAAAACATTTACAGTTTTGACAACACTAAGTGGACAAAACACGATTCGACTGAAATTGGGATTGATGGGGCATATGAAATAATAAATAATCCAAAAACTAGCGAAGTATTTTTCTGCTCTGATGAAGGGTTGACGATCTATAAAAATGGAAAATGGTCGAATATTAACAAAGCAAAAATTAAAGAGCTTCCTTCAAACAGGGTTACTTATGCTAAAAGAGATTCAAAAAACAGGATTTGGATCGGAACTTTTAGCGGAACAGTAATGATTGATGAAAATGGAAAGGCAACAAATTTTGAAAACACATCAACAGTGTTAAAAGGTAAGTGCATTACTTCAATGGCTGAAGATGAAAACGGGAACCTTTATTTTTCGCTATACGAATTTGAAAGAAAAGAAAAAGGAAAAGTAAACAATGATGAAGGTATCGCAATTAGCTATGCTAACGGAATTATCAAACAGTTTACAACAGAAAATTCTGGAATGCCATTTAACCATACCAACTGTGTTGTTTATGACAAAAATGAAAATGTGATTTGGATTTCAACGGATAGAGCTGGATTAATAAGATATGATCTTAAAGATGGTTGGGAAAATTATCATAATGAAAATTCTGACATTCCAACATCTTACATTTCGACCATGACGCTTGATGAAAAAGGCAATCTATATTTAGCAACAAGACAAGGGCTAGTGAAGATTGAAAAAAGGTAAAAACCTATATAGCAAAATCGTTAGCTTTTAGATCTCAAAAAGGCAAGGCTTATGCTTTTGTTAAATCCGTTTATTTTTTTTTAGAAAACCCTAATTCATTAAACAATGAATGTAGAAGCCAACTTGCCTTTTTCCCTTACTCACCAAGACTTTCGCGCAAGAAGGAGGTAGAATATAATGCCAATGACCGTATTTACATTTAAAGATTGGGTTTTAACTGTTGATCAGGAAAGCACGAAATCAACCTACGCTGCCGTTGAAAATGGTAGCGCAGAGGATTGTAATTGTAATGACTGCTTGAATTATATTCAGAATAGAGATAACATATTCCCAGAACAGGTTAAACATTTATTCAATCAACTTGGTGTAGATTACCACAAAGAAAGTGAGGTTTGGCGAATGTGTAAAGAAAACGACGGAACACACCGCTATAGCGCAATATTTCATTTTAAAGGAAGCTTTGAGGGCACTGATAGTTTAGTCTCAGTTAATGGCTCACAAACAATTAAACTAAATCCTATAACAGATTCTTTTAAAATCGGTTTCACCAAGGGCGATGATCTAACCTATTTTAAAGATAAAAATAATTTGATTCAGATTGAAATTGAAATCATAATTCCTTGGGTTATCGATAGAACGTTAGAAAGCGAGTGGTAGTTGTTATTTCAATGGCTGAGTGCTCAAGTCTTGTTGTTATCCATCAATAGCCTTGCAAGACTTAGTACTCCTAAAACAATAGTATTGAAAATCCTTTCTTATAAGCAACTTCTCAATCTTTTCAACCCGCCTTAGTATATTACGTATCATTGTAGATGCAAAGTTATAGGGTAAAGAATGTTGGTTATTTTTATGGCTTTCAATTTTCACAAGCCCTTAGCTAACCAAATTAATAACGCAGGATTATAACCGCAATCTCTGTTTTACCAATAGCAGGTATTAATTATATTTGAGTATTCGCTAAGGGATGAATGCCCTTTAAAAAATGATCTAAATAAACCAAAAATGGAGCAAAAAACACTATCTGAATTAACCGATCAAGAACTCTTGCTAGAAGCAAAAAAAAGGAAATCAGCAGTTATAACCAATGCAATATTAATAGGCTTTCTGGCTGGTATTATATTTTACAGCGTGATGAAAAATACTTTAGGCCTTTTGACGCTCATCCCTTTATTTTTCATCTATAAGCTAACTAATAACTCAAAATATAACAGTCAGGAGATAGAAAATCTTTTAAAAGAAAGAGGTTTGAAATAAAGGACAGCATTGAGTAACCACAACTATCGGTAACCCGCTGAATAGAAATTTTTAAAAAATGTAACATATCATTTTTCTACTGACAAACAGTTGTCATAGGCCAGTTTTAGCTTTGTTCTATTAAATAATATAACAAAATGTCAGCAACTATGATTACTAAAGGCGAATTACTAGAACATTGGTTAGGCCACAGAAAACTAACCCGAAAAACCATTGAAAAATTTCCTGAAAAAGAATTATTTGAATTTTCAATCGGCGGAATGAGACCTTTTTCAGCATTAATTAAGGAGTTGTTATCGATTGATGTTCCGGGTTTAAAAGAAATGGTTACCAGAGAAACAGTGCCTTTTAGTCATGATCTTCCACTCAATACCAAAGAAGAGATCCTAAATAAATGGGATGAGGATACCCCAAAAATTGTGGAATACTTCAACCAAATCTCTGAAGATCAGCTTCACGAAACAATTAAATTATTCGGGCAGTACGAGTTTACGATAATTAGCCACATTTTATATTTCATTGATAACGAAATACACCACCGCGGGCAAGGCTTTGTGTATTTAAGGGCCTTAGGCATTGAGCCTCCATTTTTCTGGGATCGTTATTAAACAATAAAAGAGCTTAAATAGCTCTTTTATTGTTTATCCTTTTTAAACCAGATTCCATTATTTCAACCAGCTCATTATTTAAATGGGCTGGTTCTATAATTTCGGCCACATCAACAAATTTAACAAACCAGCGGACAAAAGAAACCACTGCAAGGGAACAGTCGAAATACATCACCACAAAATCATCTGAAATTTCTTCGCCTGTAAATCCGAAAATCTGCCGCTCCCAATATAGAAAATGAGCATACTTCCTGTCTACCTTAATTTCGACTTTAAACACATTTTCGGCTAAACTTTTATTCCTGAATTCGTTAATTGGTGGGTGTGCAATAGTAAATTTTTCTTCAAGCACCAAAACTTTTTTAATCCTGTCCAATCTAAAATTGCGGTAATCTTTTCTTAGATGGCAATAAGCTAAAAGATACCAAAGGCTGTGTTCGTAGAATACGCCTATGGGTTCTACAGATCTATCTACCGTGTGAATATCGCCACTTTTAAGGTAATGAATATGAACTACTTTCTTCTTTAAAGTACTATTGAGTAAAACATCGATAATATTGGGCAGGTAATCATTGGATGTAAAGTTGTTTTTAAGATGTATCGTATCTTCTAAATGAAGGAAATCTCTTTTTTGATGCACCTGAAAAGAACTTTTTATTTTGATAAGTGCCGCCTCAAAGTGTTTCTTAATAAATTCAGTTTCATGTTTCTGCATCACTTTTTCGGCAACCATTAAACTAAGAATTTCTTCCTGACTAAACCTGGATGGCTGCAGCCTAAAACCTTCCATAATTGAATAACCAGATCCTGATTCATTTACGATCGGAATACCTGCAATCTCCAATGCTTTTAAATCCCTGTAAATTGTTCTTAAACTGATTTCGAAACGCTTTTGTAATTCTTCAGTAGTGACTATCGATTTAGACTGCAATAAAAAAAATATCTGTAGTATCCGGTCAAATCTTTTGGTAATATCCATCTTTAAAAATGTGGGGATTGATTGTAGTAGCTAATTTAAGGTGATCCATAAATTATTTTAATCATTCAGCAAATTTAACAAGCCTAGTGACAACCTTATGGCAGTAGTGAATTATCTTTTATGAAATTAGAATATATACAACTGGTTATCAAATAATTAAATTTATTTATTATTCTTCACTACGGCTACGGTAACCATCAATTGCCCTACATGGCGCATGGTATGCTCTGCTGCATGGAACAACAGGCCAATAACCGTTGAAGGAAGTCCTGCGCGCCCTACGCCCCTATAATCGGACAGTGTTGATTCGTTTGTACTCTTGATTTGCACTAAGGCCTGATCTACCTGCTTATTGAAACGGTTAACAAGATCTGCTACGGTATATCTCTTTGCTGAATCTTTACCCTCTTCGGCCAACTGGGCAAATTGAAATTCAGAAAGGCCCTCGGCCCTGGCATAAGTAAATACCCGATCAAGCACCCCACTTAAATGTTGAAGATGAAAACCTGTAGATGCCATTCCTGCGGGGCGTTGCCAAAGCAGTTCGACTGGGAAATCGAGCATATAATCATTAATCTCTTCCCTTGCCTGCAATAAGGCATGTGCTACAGGCTGTAACATCGGAATAATTTCGGGCAGCGGCCCTCGTTGCCAAACTTCTAATTTCTGAGACATTAATATTTTTTTTTAAACCTTAAATCCAATTTAAGAAACCATAGTCTTAGTGAAACCATTCTTTATTCAGTTGATAAAGCTCTCCTGCATTGCTGGATAAATAATGAGATATTATAAGATCTTGTTTAAAATTAAATAAAATTTATTTCGTATGTCAGTCTGAGCGTAGTCGAAGACCATTTCAACGCATTAATAAAACACTTAGACTACGCTCTTGTGACAGCAAAAAGCCATTTATTTTTGTCATAAAAATTTAAACAGGCTCTAAATTAGTTATCAAATGCAGCCATTTAATTAACTGAAGCCATTCTGATCTGTAAGCATAGCCTGAAAGTAACCAACTACAATATCGATCTCACCAAACCGCCCTCTACCCTAATGGCTGCCCCATTGGTTCCCGAGGCTAATGGACTTACATAAAAAGTAACTGCGTTTGCGATTTCACTTACATCAAGAAAGCGTTGCAGTAATGAAGTAGGCCTCATGTTCTTAAAGAAATCGGCTTCTACCTCAGCAACGGTAATGTTTCCAGTTTTAGCCAAATCTTCAATAAAACCACCAACTCCTTTTGATTTGGTAGGACCAGGCAAAATTGAATTGACGGTTACTTCAGTACCTTTGGTTAGTTCAGCCAAACCACGGCTAACCGCCAGCTGTGCAGTTTTAGTCATACCATAGTGGATCATTTCATCCGGAATAAACACTGCCGATTCACTGGAGATAAAAATAATCCTGCCCCAATTTTTCTTTAACATTTTAGGGAATAGCTGCCGAGATAACCTGATTCCGCTCATTACATTGACTTCGAAAAACCTAAACCAATCATCATCACTGATATCTTCAAAGGCTTTAGGTTCAAAAATCCCCGCATTATTGATCAGTATATCGATCTCCGGAAGTTTATCAATCAGGTTATTTACTTCATCAGCTTTCGAAAAGTCAGCAGCTATGCCTGAAATAAAATCTTTCCCGGCAATACCTTGCAACGACTTCACGGCATCATCCACACTGCTTTGCGACCGGCCATTGATAATCACTTTTACACCTTCTTTTAATAAACTTTCAGCAATGGCGAATCCGATCCCAGCGGTAGAGCCACTTATAAAAGCTGTTTTATGCTTTAACTGTAAATCCATTCTTTGATTTTTAATAATGTTTACGATAAAATTTCTATTGCTATGTGGTGATATAAATTGAACAATTTTCTGGCTAAAAAGTGTCATATAAATATGTTAAAATGAATGACAAGGCTACAAAAATCGGGTATTGCTTTTGAACAAGGACAGGCTAAAGTAAGAAATGCAAAAGTAGCCTCTAACCACACTTAAATGAACGTACCTATGAGGCACTAAAAAGTAATCCTAATGTATAAGGATGCTTTTTTAATGGCTTGATCAATATTTGGCCGGGTATGGCCACTACGCCAATGTTTTATCTACTATTAAAAAAGTGTTCCTGTAATTAGTGAAGATAATAACTAGCTATTGATCTGCCTTCTGATCCTGGATAAAGATTGTGGTGTGATGCCCAAATAAGAAGCTACATCTGTTAATGATACGCGCAGGGCAATATCGGCCTGACGGGCAACAAACAACCGGTATCTATTGGCAGAATCCTGCCCCAAATAGGCATTTCGGATATTAATCTTGTCTATCAAAGCTTGTTGTGTAATCTGATCAATAAGTGTTTTTAGATAGGGTACCTGTTCGTAAAGTTTCAAAAGTGCTGTTCTGCTAATGCCTAAAACTTCACAATTGCAGGCTGCTTGTATACACTCTTCTGCTGGTATCTGCTTATGGAAACTATTCAATATCGTACAAAACTGATTTTCCTTTAAAAAATAATGAGTCACTTCATTCCCCTTTTCATTTCGGATAACGATCCGGAGTACGCCATCAACAATAAAAAAAAGTTCTTTGCTAATACTGTCTGGCTGGGAAAGCGCTTCTCCTTCTTTAAACATTTTGAGATTAAAGGCTTCTATGATATACTGTTCTTCTTCTGCCGAAATTTGATGGTACAGTTTCAGGTAGCTGATAAGTTTGTTCGGCATTGGGATTTATATATGATATGGAGTTGAGTAACAAAAATACAAGCTCAGACCGTTTTTACCAATTGGTAAGTGAATTGGTCGTTGATATCTCAAAATTTGCACTTCAATTTACAACATCATGAAAATAAAAGCAAATGAATTTACACTCAAAGGAAAAACAGTGATCATATTAGGTGGAAGCTCAGGTCTAGGTTTTGCAACCGCACAGGCCGCAGCGTACGATGGTGCAAAAGTGGTAATTGTTTCCGGTAATGAAAACAGGATTAATGAGGCATTAAAATCCTTACCCGAAAACTGCAAAGGCTTTGCCGTAGATCTGAGTAAAGAAGAAAACATCAAACAGTTTTTTAATTCAGTGGAATCTTTCGATCACCTGGTATATACCGCAGGCGAAAATCTGGTCTTGAATACGATTGATGAAACTGACCTGGATGATGCCCGTCAGTTTTTTACATTAAGGTATTGGGGTGCTTTTGCTGCAGTTAAATATGCAGCAAAGAAAATTAAGGCAGGTGGTTCTATTAATTTAACAGGAGGTATTGCCAGCCCACGGCCAAGTGCCGGCTGGGGCGTAGCAGCCAGTATTTGTGGCGCCATGGAAGGTTTTACCCGTGCAATGGCTGTAGAACTGGCACCAGTACGTGTAAATTTGGTATCGCCAGGTGTGGTTAAAACCAATTTATGGAACAGCATGAGCGATGAGGATAGAAATAACCTCTATGTTGGTGTGGGTGAACGTTTACCTGTAAAGCGCGTTGGAGAAGCCGGCGATATTGCACAGGCATTTTTATACACCATGAAACAACAATACGGCACAGGGCAAGTAATTGTGGTAGATGGTGGTTCGGTATTGGTGTAATTCACAATAAAAAAATCGTCATTTCGATCAGAGGGCAACGCAGTCTAGAAACCAGGTAGTGCTTAGCGAAGCTAAATCTATTGAAGATCGCCCCATTTCATTACGTTTCATCCGATAGCTCTCGGATCGAGATGACGACTTTCCGCAACTCCTATACATCACACTATTTGCCGTTTAATGCTTTAAGTTGCGTGGCCAATAACACTCCACCAAGAGCAGCTGTAAGAAAAATCCCTTCGAAAATCAATAACCTTTTTCTCGTTTTAAAACCACGGTAAAAAGTATGCGCCGCCATTATACCCAGGCCAACAAATTCAATATTGCGCTGCACCCTTTTCGATGAATCCTTATTTTTGATTAAAGCAATATGCATTAGCTCATCTATTAAACTGATGTGTTTTGAAACACCCTTTTTAATCTGTGCCTTACTTGCCGAAGCACCTAGTTTCTTCGCCGCAGCTTGCAATCCTGTAGTGGTAATTTCATTAATCAAATGTGTTTTAGTATCCTTTTTTTCCATATCACTATCCTTAGGTCCTATTATTTCAACCGACATAAAGGAATATGGTTTTGATTAATTGAGAATTGTGTGATCAGCAATTTTTATTTTTAAGATAGGATAACGAGATCAATATCTTTCATCGCCAGATTCTTGAGCAAGCCATTAAAAACCGCAGTACGTAAAATTACCTGAAAAATATTAAGATGAGGTTTACCAATGCATATCGTGGTTACTTCTTTTTCAGTGGCGATATCGATGATGGTCCTGGTAATAGCGTTACTTTTTATTTTAATTACTTCAGCACCCAGTTCGGTAGCCAGTTTAAAATGGTTAATCAGATGGCGTTGTTTATCCAGTTTAATGCGTTCCATGCTTTCACTATCGCTTTGTACATACAGCACCATCCATGGCGACCGATAATAGGAAGCAAGTCTTGCTGTTTTCCTGATCACTACGCCTGCAGTTTCGGCGTTGGAAGAAATACAGGCCAAAAAGCGTTCGGGCCTAAGTTTAATTGATTTGGGAATTTCGGTCTGGATTTTGCGTTCTACCTGGTGTACTACCTCTTTTAAGGCCAGCTCGCGCAGCTGAAGAATTTTATCAGATTGAAAAAAATTACCCAATGCCCTTTCGATCTTTGATTGATCGTAAATTTTGCCTTCTTTAAGGCGGGTAACCAGTTCATCAGCTGTAAGGTCGATATTTACGATCTCATCGGCTAGCTCCAATATCTTATCCGGGATCCGTTCGGTAACAGCTATGCCTGTAATCTGCTCAATTTCTTCATTAATGCTTTCCAGGTGCTGAATATTTACTGCAGAGATTACGCTGATCCCTGCCTCAAGCAGATCGAAAACATCCTGCCAGCGTTTGGTGTTTTTACTACCTTCGGCATTGGTATGGGCAAGTTCATCTACAATAACAATCTCCGGATGGCGATTCATGATTCCTTTAAGATCCATCTCTTCGATTTCCTTGCCCCGATAAAAGATTTTCCGCCTCGGAATAACCGGAAGGCCTGTAACAAGGGCTTCTGTTTCTACCCTTTTGTGGGTTTCTACATAACCGATACAAATATCTACCCCATTTCGCAGTAATGCATGCGATTCCTGAAGCATACGGTAAGTTTTACCCACACCAGCACTCATGCCAATATAGATTTTGAGCTTTCCGCGCCTGGATTTTTTAACCAGATCTAAAAAATGTCTGACCGACTCTTCTTTTTGTTCTTCTTCCATCATATTTACCAGGTAACATTCATTATTCCTTTTTCTATCAATATAGTAATTGCAACAATCATAACCAATGTAAATAATACGATCATAAACCTAAAAGAGAGCTTATTATAAAGCAGTTTAAAGTATTTTTCTGTGGCATAACTTCTTTTTTTTACACTTATTTTATTCCTTTTCAACGAATTCAATTTTCGCATCATTAATATTCCTAAGAACGCTAAAAAGAGGCTAAATATAATTTCTATATAGGGATGCATTGTTTTTGGATTTTCAAAAAATTCATTTCTAAAGGGTCGTCATCTCGACTGGAGTGCAACGAAATGGAGAGATCTATGTAACAGATACTCAACAGATCTCTCCACTACGTTCGAGATGACGGCACTTATTTTTTAAAACGACACCGCAATACTTGCCGTTAAACTTGCATTGGCATTAACCGCAGCGCCCTCCCTGGCAAATATTTTGTCTTTGCTATCGTAGGCTTTTCCTTCCAACCTCACAACAGCATTGGCGATTGGCGAGTAATCAAGATTTAAAGAATAACCCTTGGTTTTAAAACCTTGTGGCGTGCCTGTGGCAATAAAAATTCCGTTTTTATCTTCATAATATTCAAACCTCCCGGCAACGGCCCATTTTGGTGCAAATTTGTATTGTGCAATGGCTACCGGAGAAATGACTTCGCTTTTATCGCTGCTGCCTTTTTGTTTTTGTTGCGTGCCGTAATCAAACCCAAGGGTTACACCAAACTTATCGGTAAGTTGAAAAACCCCATAAACATTGTGGTAAAACCTGTTTACGCGAACAGAATCAGCACCTTCTGTTCCAAGATAATTGCTGTAATTTACGGTAATTTTATCGGTTGGTTTCCAGGTCAGCTGAAGTCCACCGGCAGGTTTATTATTTCCATTCTGGCGGGTAATGCGCTGCCATCCATTCAGGTACAATGCGGTAGCTGTAAATTTTCCATCTTTGGTACCATAAGTAATTTTCGCACCCGATTCGTAATAAGGTGTATTTTCTGAAGAAATATTTCTGGTAAGTACCCAACAATCTTTCGAAACCGCACTTTCAAAACCGATGTGCGAAGAAAAGATTCCGGCATCGATCCAAAGATTTTCTGTTTTGGATAATTTTACCCCGGCATTGGCCTCAAAGATATTTTTTAATACACCAGGCTCGGCAGCAAGATTAGCATTGGCATAAGTTCCTGCCATTACTGCTAAATTAGCCCTGATCATTCCGCTATCATAAGCGGCCTTGATAAAACCAAGATTCAGGTTTACTTCGTTTGCCCGGTTATGCGAATAAATAAAACCCGGACGGTTATGGTCTGCAGGCTTGTTAAAATCGTATCCGTAATAAGCTTCAAGGTAACCCGTAACTTTAATTTTTGGTTCATCCTGTGCTTTAGCAAAGAACCCTGTAGTAAGTGTAGCGGCAAGTAATAGTATTTTTTTCATTTTACTGATTGTTTGTATTAGGCAAAGCCTAAGGCCAAGGCTCGTTTGATACCAGGCCTTAAAGCATTGCCGTTGTTATTGTTTTGGGAAATATTTTGTTTTAAACGGTCGTCATCTCGATCCGATAGCTATCGGATGGAACGCAGTGGAATGGAGAGATCTTTAAACTTGTAGGAATTAGATCTCTCCACTACGGTCGAGATGAAGATACTTAGAAGCTCTAATTAAAGTGCATCAAGAGCAAGGTTTAATTTCAGCACATTTACTGATGAAGGGCCGAATACACCCATAAATGGTTTAAGTGTGTTCATGGCAACCAGTTCTTTCACTTTTTTCACATCGATTTTACGTGCTGCAGCAACCCTATCGATCTGAATGGCTGCACCTTGTTCAGAAATATTTGGATCAAGTCCGCTTCCTGAAGCAGTAACCATATCGGCAGGGATATCTGATTTTTTGATGCCCGGATTGTATTTCAATAAAGTATCAATACGCGATTGCACTTCTTTTAAGTAGTCAGGATTTGATGGCCCTTTGTTAGAACCTGCAGAACCTGCTGCATTGTAGGCCACAGCTGATGGTCTTCCCCAAAAATATTGAGGTTTGGTAAACGACTGACCCAATAATGCATAACCTACTGTTTTACCATTTTTGGTGATTTTTTCTCCTCCCCCGTTTCCTTTAGACATTTTACCGATAAAGGCAACAGTAACCGGATATATTACGCATAACAGTACCAATAATACAAGTGTTAAGCGGATGGATTGAATGATGTACTTTTTCATCTTTTTATTTTTTTAAATTCTTATTCGATTCGTCATTCCCAACTTGATTGGGAATCTTAAAGCGCTTGCATTACGATTCCCGCATACGCGGGAATGACGGAAACTTTTACACAAATAATCCGACCAATAAATCGATTATTTTAATCCCTATAAATGGCGCTACCACACCGCCGATACCATATATAAATAGGTTTCTGCGTAATAAGGCAGTTGCACCGATAGGTTTGTAGGCCACACCTTTTAAAGCCAGTGGGATCAGGATTGGAATAATGATCGCATTAAAAATCACAGCCGACATGATCGCTGATTCTGGCGAGTGCAAGCCCATAATATTCAGACTTTGCAGTGCTGGAATTGAGGCAATAAACAAAGCCGGAACGATTGCAAAATACTTGGCCACATCATTCGCGATGGAAAAAGTGGTTAATGTACCGCGGGTAATCAACAATTGTTTACCGATTTCTACGATCTCAATCAGCTTGGTAGGGTCATTATCCAAATCGACCATGTTACCGGCCTCTTTTGCAGCCTGTGTTCCACTGTTCATAGCTACACCAACATCGGCCTGCGCCAAAGCAGGGGCATCATTGGTACCGTCGCCCATCATGGCTACCAGCTTACCAAGGGTTTGCTCATCTTTGATGTAGTTCATTTTATCCTCGGGTTTAGCCTCTGCAATAAAATCATCAACACCTGCTTTTTCTGCAATGTATTTAGCTGTTAATGGATTATCGCCGGTAACCATTACTGTTTTTACACCCATTTTCCTTAGGCGCTCGAAACGTTCGCTGATACCAGGTTTAATAATGTCCTGTAATTCGATTACGCCAAGGGCTTTTTCATTTTCTGACACTACAAGTGGTGTTCCTCCATTGGTAGCAATAGCCTTTACATGGTTTTCGATATCAGAAGGGAAAATATTTCCGGCTTTTTCAACAATATTCCTGATCGAATCGAAGGCACCTTTTCTGATCCTTCTTCCATCTACAGTATCCAATCCACTCGAACGGGTTTCGGCAGTAAACTTGATGAATGTTGATCCCTCTGGCGTTCCGGCAGATTTGAAACCTTGTTCAGCAGCCAATTCAATGATCGATTTTCCTTCCGGGGTTTCATCGGCCAACGAGCTTAATACACAGGCATCGGTAAAAGCTTTAATGTTTACACCTGCTGTTGGGTAAAAATTAGTGGCTTTACGGTTACCAATGGTGATGGTTCCGGTTTTATCTAAAAGTAATACATCAATGTCACCCGCAGTTTCTACCGCTTTACCCGATTTGGTAATCACATTGGCTCTTAATGCCCTGTCCATTCCTGCAATACCAATAGCAGATAACAGTCCGCCGATGGTGGTTGGGATTAAACATACAAACAGAGAAATTAACGATGCAATGGTTATTGGGGTATTGGCATAATCAGCAAAAGGTTTCAAGGTTACACATACAATGATAAACACAAGGGTAAAACTGGCCAGCAAAATGGTCAAAGCTATCTCATTTGGTGTTTTCTGACGTGATGCACCTTCAACCAAAGCAATCATTTTATCCAAAAAGCTTTCGCCTGGAGCAGTGCTTACCTGAACTTTAATCTCATCAGATAAAACTTTTGTACCACCAGTTACCGAAGATTTATCACCTCCTGATTCGCGGATTACCGGGGCAGACTCACCAGTAATGGCTGATTCGTCAATAGTAGCAATCCCTTCAATAATCTCTCCATCTGTTGGAATGGTATCGCCTGTTTCGCAAACGAACACATCTCCTTTTTTTAATTGATTGGATGAACGGATTTCGATAGTTCCATTGGCCAAAAGCACTTTGGCTGGAGTTTCTTCCCTTGTTTTACGAAGGCTGTCGGCCTGTGCCTTGCCTCTTGCTTCTGCAATTGCTTCAGCGAAGTTTGCAAACAGAACGGTAAGCAATAAAACTAAAAAGATGAAGAAATTGTACAAAGGCGATCCTTGTCCACTATGGCTGAAAGAGTACACGGTAACATAAGCCATTACCAGTGTTCCGATTTCTACGGTAAACATTACCGGGTTCCGTACCATCACCCGTGGATCAAGCTTGATGAAAGATTGTTTTAGTGCGGTCTGCACCAAGGCAGGTTCGAACAATTTATTATTGGGTTTCATTGTATTGTTTATTTAAGCATGGTAAAATATTCTGCCAAAGGACCTAAAGCCAGGGCAGGAAAATAAGAAAGTGCATTTAACACGATAATCACCGCAAAAGTCATCAGTGCGAAAGTTTTGGTATCTGTTTTAAGCGTACCGGCCGATTCAGGGATGAATTTTTTGGCTCCCAGTAATCCGGCAATAGCAACCGGGCCAATAATCGGTAAGAAACGACCTAAGAAAATCACAATACCAGTGGATACATTCCAGAACATATTGTTATCTCCCAATCCTTCAAATCCCGAACCATTGTTAGCATTTGATGAAGTCATTTCATACAGCATCTCAGAGAACCCGTGGAAACCAGGATTATTGAGCCAGCTTTTAGGTTGAACAGCCCAGGCAGCATTGCCATGACTGGTAAAAATATAACTTGCAATGGCTGTACCGGCAAGGATCAAAAACGGACTCAGCAAAGTAATAATGGCCGCAATCTTAATCTCTCTGGCTTCTACCTTATGGCCAAGAAATTCTGGTGTTCTCCCTACCATCAATCCCGAAATAAATACAGCAACGATCAGGTAGATGAAATAATTCAATAAACCTACACCACAACCGCCATAAAATGAGTTGATCATCATTCCAAGTAACTGCCATGTACCCGACATAGGCATGGTACTATCGTGCATACCGTTTACAGAACCCGTAGAAATAATCGTAGTTACCGTTGACCAGTAAGCAGAGGCAGCCGGACCGAAGCGAACTTCTTTTCCTTCCATTGCTCCTGTAGTTTGTGAAATACCCATTTTTGCCAAAGCTGGATTTCCACCCAGTTCTGAACTAAGCATAGGGATGAGCAACATAAACAAACCGATGGTCATGACCCCAAAAATAGTCCAGGCCAATTTTTTCCTGCGGATAAAATAACCGAAAGCAATTACCATGGCAATTGGAATAATGACCTGAGCAATCAACTCAACCATATCGGTAAAGTAACTTGGGTTTTCAAATGGATGTGCAGAATTGGCCCCAAAATAACCTCCGCCATTTGTACCCAGATGTTTAATGGCAATCATTTGAGCAGCCGGTCCTCTCGAAACATTAACCGTATCGCCCTGTAGAGAAATGAATTTATCTTTACCATCGTAACTTGCAGGTGTACCGCTAAAAGTTAAGATTAAAGCCATTACAAATGACAAAGGCAACAATAAACGGGTAATTGATTTCACAAAAAATTCCCAGAAATTACCAAGTTCCGTTGTTGTTTTATCTCTAAAAGCTTTAAAAAGAACTACAGCAGCAGCAATACCTGTTGCAGCACTTACAAACTGAAGAAACATGAGCACATATTGCTGGGTAAGGTAACTTACGCCACTCTCTCCAGAATAATGCTGCAGGTTACAATTGGCAACAAAGCTGATAATGGTGTTAAAAGCGAGGTCAGGTGTCATCCCAGGATTTCCATCTGGATTGAATGGAAGCTTATCCTGAAAAATGAGCACAAAAAAACCATAAAACAACCAGAGAATATTAATGGTAAGCAGTGCTTTTAACTGCTGTTTCCAGTTCATTTGTTCTTTAATATTGATTCCGGAAAGCTTGTAAATACCAGTTTCCAATGGTTTTAAAAAATCTGTCCAGACTTTTTCTCCTGCAAAAACCTTGGCCAGGTATTTACCCAAAGGGATGGCGATAACCAGGGTGAGCAGAAATGTGGCAATAATGCCGGTTAATTCAGTATTCATTTCTTAATTTGTTAATTGCTCCGTTGAAGGAGGTAAGGATTAAAATTTTTCGGGTTTGATCAGCACGTAAATCATATAGATAAATACGGCGATGGCGATAATAAATAATGCGATCATAGTGTTAGATTTTTTCGAACCAGTTTATCGATTTGTAAGTAGCCCAGCAAAGCAGTACCAGGATTAAAAAAAGTAATATTGTCATGATTTTAATGATTTTACAAGCCTTAGCCAACTCTTATACCACAAAAGAGACTAATCAAATAAATAACTGATAATCATAAAGTTAAACAAATAACCATTACATCAATTAGAATTAGATATAAAAAAACCCTTCCATTTTGGAAAGGTTTTTTTCATATTGGTATTTGCCATACTGTGATATGCAATCTCTCATAGTCAATGATTGGAGACTAAACAATTTCTTCCGTGCACTTACATCAGTCTGATTGGCCTTGCAGATAAAATGATCAGTTTATTGACGATGCTTAATTTAATTCCATCGCGATCTTAGCACCTGCACGCTAACTCAAGTTAATTCGCAAAACAGCGTTAAAACGTGGCTATAGGCCTGTATTTTTATCTTTGCATTTGGATTAATCGATTCCTCACCAAATTATTTCTGGATAAGTAACATCAATAATAATCGTAGTTATAACGATTATTATTAAATTAGAAAAAATTTCTAACTAAATGACCACCAGGCATTGGCCAATAAATGGAATTTAACAATTAAATTTTAACAAAAAATGGAAAGAAAATTTTGGCTTCTTGCAGCGCTGATTTTAGCCGTAGTAAATGTATCTGCCATAAATAAAAAACCAATCAACGAGCCCGATTCGGCTTATTTATTTGCTTATAATGCAAACGGACTTCGATTTGCCTGGAGTTTAGATAAAAAGAACTGGACTCCAATAGGAAACGATTATACCTATCTGAAAAGCGATTATGGCCGATGGGGAAGCGAAAAAAAAATGATAACGCCTTTTCTTATGCAGGGCAAAAACGGACTTTGGGTGTGTATTTGGAGCCTGAATGACCATACGCTACAGTTTGCCACCTCAAGTTCGAAAGATCTTGTAAACTGGAGCCCGCAAAACTATCCTTATGTAAAGCAAGGTAAAAATGTTTTGCGTCCAATTATTAAATATGATGGTAACCTAGATGAATATACGGTAACTTATGCAGATGCTAACGAAAAATATTTCCAAACGAAAACCAAAGATTTAAAACATTACAGCCCTGTAAAAGAAGTGCCTGCTTCAGCTTATCTCAATGGGAGTACAACAGTTAATCTATCCAATGCAACTAACGGACAAGTGCATCGTTTACCATGGAAAGTTATTCTGGGCTTAAAAAAAGCATATGAACTAAAAGATTACAAAAACAAACAAGATAGAGAAACTACTAAGGATGATGCACAACGTTTTGCTGGGCTTAAAAATGTGGAGGCAAAAATAACTTTCCATCCCGGTAAAGCAAAAGCGATCAGCAATATGCTAACAGGTGTATTTTTCGAAGATTTAAATTATGCAGCTGACGGCGGTTTGTATGCCGAACTGATCCAAAACCGGGATTTTGAATATCACCCCCGTGATAAAGAATACAAAGACCAAAACTGGAACAGCAGTTATGCCTGGATATTGAAGGGTGATCGCGCTACCATGAAAATAGATTCAATTTCGCCAATTCATCCCAATAATCCGCACTATGCGGTTTTGGATATTCCCCTTGCAGGAGCATTCTTTCTTAATAGTGGTTTCGATGGAATAGCTTTGAAAAAAGGCGAAACTTATGATTTTTCGTTATCAGCAAAGCTATTGAATACAAAAAAGGTAAATCTCGAAGTAAGGCTGGTAAGTGATAAACAGGGAATTTTGGCTAAATCAAATGTAAACATCACTTCTAGCAACTGGAAAACAGAAGCATTAACTTTGGTATCTTCTGCAGATGTGACTGATGCAAAACTCGAAATCGTGATTAGCAATCCTGGGCGTATTGCAATTGATATGGTTTCGTTGTTTCCAAAGCATACTTTTAAAGGCCGGAAAAATGGATTAAGGGCAGATCTCGCTCAAACCATTGGAGATATACACCCTCGTTTTGTACGTTTTCCAGGAGGTTGTCTTGCGCATGGTGATGGTATAGCCAACATCTACAAATGGAAAAACTCAATTGGTCCCTTAGCCGCGCGTAAACCAGATCGAAACCTTTGGGGCTACCATCAAACCATGGGGCTTGGTTATTACGAGTACTTTCAATTCTGCGAAGATATTGGTGCTGCACCCGTTCCGGTAGTAGCTGCCGGTGTACCCTGCCAAAATTCAGCTACAGGTGGTGGTGGTCAACAGGGTGGTATACCAATGAGTGAAATGGGGCAATATATACAAGATATTGTAGATTTAATAGAATATGCCAATGGTGATGTAAAAACCGAATGGGGTAAAAAACGTGCTGAAGCAGGCCATCCAAAACCATTTAACCTGAAATATATAGGCATTGGCAATGAAGACCAGATTACTGAAGTATTTGCTGAACGGTTTACGATGATCTATAAAGCACTGAGAAAATCGCATCCCGAGATTACAATTATTGGTACTGCAGGTCCGTTTTACGAAGGAACTGATTATGAAGCTGGCTGGCAAATTGCTTCAAACCTTAACGTTCCTATTATTGATGAACATTATTACCAATCGCCGGGTTGGTTTATCAATAATCAAAATTTTTACGACAGTTACGATCGTTCTAAATCGAAAGTTTACCTCGGCGAATATGCTGCAAGTTTACCTGGAGGTAATAGAACGAACCTGGAAACGTCACTTGCTGAAGCACTATACCTTATTTCTCTGGAGCGCAATGGTGATGTGGTGAGTATGGCATCTTATGCGCCACTTATCGCTAAAGAGGGGCATACGCAATGGGATCCTGACCTGATTTATTTTAATAATGCAGAGGTAAAACCCACAATTGGCTATTTCGTACAACAATTATACGGACAGAATGCTGGTGATGAGTATATCCCATCAACTGTGGTTCTTTCTTCAAACCAGGAAAATGTAAATAAACGGATGGCCTGTTCGATGGTTAAAGATGCCAAAACCGGCGATTTGATAATTAAACTTGTTAACCTGCTTCCGGTTACCGTGAAAACCTCGCTCGATTTAAATCAGCAACAACTTGGAAAAAGTGCCATCAAAACTGTAATTTCAGGTAACCCGGCAGATAAAAAAGCTGTTCCGGTTATGACAACAATCGATACAGATGCAAGCAGACAACTTGAGCTACCGGCTTACTCTTTTACCGTTTTAAGATTTAAAGCGCATTAGGTTCTGGTAATAAAACCTAAAAACCCTGTACAATTGACTTTGTACAGGGTTTTGTGTATTAAAGAAAAAAAAATTAACCCTAGCCAAATTAATCTTCCATATGTATTTCAATCGGGAACAAAAAGCAAAGCTTTAAAAGAATAGATGTCTATGTGAGCTGTTAAAATAGTTATATTGCGGCACCAAATTATAATGAACACTTACACAAAAACTAATCTTGGTAAACTGTCCTCATTACTTTTAAAAAAGCAATGTGTATTTGCCATTTATCTCCTATTGGCTCTTGTAGCTGGTTTTAAGCAATACCATCACCATTCCTATAATAATTACCTGATTTTTAAATATGTATACTGGCATACCATCGATTTAGAGAATTTATACAATAATTATCCTGAATACTTTGATAGTAACCATTATGGTCCTGTGTTTTCGATTTTCATAGCGCCTTTTGCCTTATTACCTGATGGATTGGGCTGTATACTTTGGAACATCGCCAATATTGCCATATTACTTTGGGGAATTTACAGCCTACCCATTTCACTTAACAAGCGAACCATAATTGCATGGATCTGTGCAAATGAAACATTAACTGCACTTTTCAGCTTTCAGTTTAACATTGCACTAACAGGATTAATATTACTAAGTTTCTCCCATCTGATTAAAAAGAAGGAAGTACAATCGGCTTTTTTTATCGCCTTCGGCACATTGGTTAAACTTTACGGAATTGTTGGATTGGCATTTTTCTTCTTCACTAAAAATAAGTTAAAATTTATCATAGGCGGCTTAATCGCTTTTGCAGTACTTTTTGTTTTACCAATGGTAATTTCATCTCCGGCATTTGTAATTCAATCATATAGCGACTGGTACCATTCCCTAGCCCATAAAAATGACTTAAATGCATCATTAACTTCATTTCAGGATATTTCTTTAATGGGGATCGTAAGGAGAGCAACAGGAAACGTAAACATTCCCAATCTCCCGTTTTTATTAGGTGGTCTTATATTATTTGCTTTGCCCTATTTACGGATAAAGCAATATAAACACATTGGCTTTAGGTTAATGTTATTGGCATCAACCCTTATTTTTACCGTTATATTTAGCAGTGGTTCTGAATCCCCAACCTATATTATTGCTTTCGCAGGTGTTGCCATTTGGTTTATGGTGCAGCAAAACCCAAAAAAAGGGTTGATAATTGCCTTGTTTATTTTTGCATTTATATTAACCAGCCTGTCGCCAACCGATATTTTCCCAAGGCCGGTAAAAGAATTTATTCGTCTATATTCTCTTAAAGCCCTACCTTGCGTTATCATTTGGCTAACCATAATTTACCAGATGATGAAAGAGGATTTTGAGTCTTATCTGATTGCCGATAAATGAATAAATTAGTTTCTATAGTAATCCCTGCTTACAACGAAGCCGATAATATTTTTGTAATAACCGAAAGTATTAAAAAAGTTTTTTCAACCATCAATTACGATTATGAAATTATCCTGGTGGATGATGGAAGCGCCGATCATACCCTCGAAACAATAAAAGAATACGCTTCAACTGCTGGCAACATATTCTTTCTCGAATTCTCCAAAAATTTTGGTCATCAATTGGCAGTTAAAGCAGGTATGGACCATGCGTTTGGCGATTGCGTAATTTCTATGGACTGCGATATGCAACATCCTCCTGAGTTAATTCCCCAAATGTTGCAGAAGTGGCAGGAAGGCTTCGAAGTGGTGTACACCATCAGAGAAGAAGATAAGAATTTATCAAAAGGAAAAAGAAGCTCCTCAAGCTTATTTTATAAAACCTTAAACTGGTTATCAGATATTGATCTTGAGCCAGGTGCTGCCGATTTCCGCTTACTTGATCGAAAAGTTGTAAGTGTTTTCAGGAATTTTCATGAAAATGAGCCATTTTTACGTGGTTTGGTAAAGTGGCTTGGCTTTAAGCAGTATGCCATTCGTTACAATCCTGCAGCACGTTTTTCGGGAAATAGCAAATATACTTTTAAAAAGATGTTAAGGCTGGCGCTACATGGCGTTACCTCATTCAGTATAAAACCCCTATATTCTGCGGTATACCTTGGTTTCATTCTTTCCTTTGCATCTGTACTGTATATCCCTTACATTATCTACGCATTTGTAAACCATGTAGAAGTTTCTGGCTGGGCATCAGTAATTATGACCATCGTCTTTTTTGGGGGACTACAGCTTATTATCTTGGGTATTATAGGCATTTATGTAGGTAAGATGTTTATGCAAACTAAAAATCGTCCAAATTATATTATCCGTTCAACCAATATCCAGCAAAAATAAAATGGTACTGTTAAGTTTTGATATCGAAGAGTTTGACATGCCTTTTGAATACGGAAAAGAAATCTCCTTTGAAGATCAGATTGCCATTTCGAGAGCAGGGACTATCGCTATTTTAGACATTTTGGATAAATATAGTGTGAAAGCTACTTTTTTCTGCACGGTTACTTTTGCCGAAAATATACCTGATCTGATTAAGCGGATTACTGAAACAGGGCATGAACTGGCCTCTCACGGTTATTATCATTCTGATTTTAAACCTGAACACCTGCTTCAATCTAAGCTCAAACTCGAAGAACTTTCAGGTAAAGAAATTACAGGTTACCGCATGGCGAGAATGATGCCTGTTGATGAAAAGGAGATTGAAAAGGCTGGATACACGTACAACACATCCATCAATCCAACTTATCTACCCGGACGCTATAATAATTTTAATATTTCGCGAACGCATTTTATTAAAGATAATGTTTTGCAGATCCCTGCTTCTGTTAGCCCGATGGTCCGGTTCCCGCTATTCTGGCTCTCTTTCCACAATCTTCCTTTAAGCATTTACAAAACCTTAGCCAGTTGGACTTATAAAAAGGATAAATACCTGAATATATATTTTCACCCCTGGGAATTTACCGATTTAAATGATTTCGAACGCTTTGGCTTCCCTGGTTATGTAAGGAAGAATACAGGTATAAAAATGATCGAACGTATGGAAGCGCTAATTTCGTGGATGAAGCATAAAAATTATCCGTTTGGCACCTTTCAGGAGTTTATTAAAACCCTGGTTTCGTAGTTTTTGTTTTTATGTTATTAATTAAGTTTTTTAACCACAGATGCACACAGATAAACACGGGCTTTTATATCTGTAGTTAAGTTTACATTTGCAGAGCTGACATTGGGAGTGCTTAGCCCCGGGCGAAGCGGCATCCCCGAAAGCGCAGCGAAGGGATATAGCGGAGCAAGGGAACAAACCTAAATAGTTGTAATGCCCTTGCGCTCCAAAAAACTAAAAACCTCTTCTTTATTTATACGACTCTGCCAATTTAAGTGCGTTATAAGTATTTACAATACCTCCGCTCACACATATTTCGCTAAAAAGCACACGGGTGTTCTCCCCTCTATCATTCTTGTATTTTATCTTATGTGCTACTTTCGAAACCGATTTCATGATTATTTCTCTTACCTGAACAGGTGTTAATTCTGGATAATAGCTTAAAATTAAACCAGCTAAACCAGCAACAACCGGCGAAGCCATACTTGTTCCATCAGCTTCTTCATATTTATTATCTGGCACTGTCGATTTGATCAAAAACCCTGGTGCAAAAACATCAACGCTGTACTTGCCATAATTAGAGAAATCGGCTTTTAGATTATCATCATCTTTATAAGCACTTGCACCCACTTCAATCCAATTATTAGCATGGGGTAGATTAAACTTTGCTGAGTCGATTGGTGCAGGCTTTACGAATGAAGGGCGGTTATAAGGTGGTCTCATGCCCATTCCGTTATTTTGTGCCATAGGCTTAGGTGGCGTAAAATCTGGCTTGCTGGGTTTTTTATTGGCTTCCTTGTACTTTTCTGCCTCTTTATTGTCAAAAAACTTATTCGGGAAATTCTCTTCAATATCGTTGTTCTGGTTGTCGTTTCCGGCTGCATGTACCAACAATACACCTTTAAGTTCTGCGTATTTTACCGCCGAATCTACTGCTTTTTTATCCCACTTGTAACTTTTGCCAAAACTCATATTAATTACCCTGGCGCCATTATCAACTGCATACCTAATGCCATTAGCCACATCTTTATCCCGTTCATCACCAGTAGGCACTACCCTGATAGCCATAATACTTACATGATTGGCTACCCCCAAAATACCTGTTGAATTCGTACGATCGGCACCAATAATGCCCGATACGTGCGTACCATGAAAAGCATCGGGACCTTTAACATCGTTGTTTCCATAATCCTTTTGGTAAGAATTGCTATAATCATCGCCAACCAGTTCCGCGCGCATATCGTATTTAGGGTTTAGGTTATACTTCAGCATTGCATCGTATTGCTTATATCCTTCCTTTATGTTCTTATAAAACTTCTCGAAACTACCATCTTCTTTAGCCCCTTTTCTGATGATTGTTTTTACCTGCTCTTCAGTTTCATCATCAGCTTTATACTGATCAACATCCGCCATCGTTGGGATCTCTTTTTTATTGATCTTTGCTACAGAATCTAATACTTTGTTAATGGCAATCAAAACAGAAAAAGTATTGCTGGCATCTTCATATTTTTTACCAAAATCGCCAACCATTTTCTTATAAAGCTTAAATTCTTCCTTTTGCGTGCTATCTAAAGGAGTTAAATTGGTTGTTGATTGATACTTCGGAGTATAAATTCTTAACAAACGCACCAGTTCTAAATTATCGAACTCCAGATTACCTTTTTTAGAACCGATAAAATTCCAGCCATGAATATCATCAATATAACCGTTGCCGTCATCGTCTATTCCATTTCCAGGAATCTCTTTTTTATTTGTCCATAAAACACTTTGCAAATCAGGATGATTGATATCAACACCACCATCAATTACTGCCACGATAACGTTTTGTTTTGGTTTTTTATCCTTTAGAAGTTCACGATAAGCTTTCTCCGTGCTAATACCAAAATATCCATTTTCCTGTAAATCGAGGTTAAACCAATTTGCAGGGAGTTGTACATTTTTACTTTGAGCAAAAACACTAAAATTTACACACAAAATAAAAGCAAGAAAAGTTAATTTCTTAAGATTCACATTCATCATCATAATATGTACGAAATACTACAATAATACGGTTTTATTACCTTGAGGTTGAAAGATTTTACATTTTTTAACAAGAGAGTCAATCTGTTTTTGAAGCGCAGCAGCAGTAACCATTAGGTTAGGTTCCGTCCTGCTGTCCGTTTTACTCCGCCAATGAAGAATTGTCTCCGTGCTCACTCCCATCAGGGCTATTAAACAGGAAAGAAGAAGGAAAACAGGTAAGATGGATAATGGATGATGGAATGGCTTCTGCGGAGATCAGCGTGATCTGCGGGAGCAAACCCTTAACTTTGCTTAACGCCTTAATGGTGAGAAAAATTTATGGCCCCTTTACCATTAAGGGATTAAGGACATTAAGAAAAAGAACCTTTGCCTAATCATTTTTAACGTTTTGCTGGAACTAAACAGGTAAGATGTAAAATGGATGATGAATGGCCTCTGCGGAGATCAGCGTGATCTGCGGGAGCAAACCCTTAACTTTGCTTAACGCCTTAATGGTGAGAAAAATTTATGGCCCCTTTACCATTAAGGGATTAAGGACATTAAGAAAAGAACCTTTGCATAATCCCATTTAATGCTTTAACAGTTTTAAATAATATACTTCACAAAGCCATTAAAACAAGAAACCCCTCCAACATTTCTGTTGAGGGGTTTCTTTTTAAGATCTGGCACCGACCTACTCTCCCACGTGTTACCGCAGTACCATCGGCTCTGGTGGGCTTAACTGCTCTGTTCGGAATGGGAAGAGGTGGACACCACCGATATAGGCACCTGAATATTTTTATTTAAGACTAAAGAAGAAGCTTAAAGACTAAAGCGTAATCCACCTTTGGTCTTTGCTCTTTCAGCTTTTAGCCTTTCAGTATTTCAATTTCGCTGGCCTTAAACACAAGGCCTTGTATATAACAAGAAAACCCTTTAACATTTCTGCTAAAGGGTTTCTTTTTAAGATCTGGCACCGACCTACTCTCCCACGTGTTACCGCAGTACCATCGGCTCTGGTGGGCTTAACTGCTCTGTTCGGAATGGGAAGAGGTGGACACCACCGATATAGGCACCTGAATATTTTATTGAGGTAGAAGGTAGAGGGTATAAAGGTGGAGGGGAATCCCTAAACCTTAAGCCTTTCGCCTTAAACCTTAAACAGTATTGAAAGAAGTTAGTTTGAAGAACAAACAACAGTCTGTTTGCTTTGAAAGCTTCGGATGATTAGTACTACTCGACTGTGCTGTCGCCAGCTTTACATCTATAGCCTATCAACGTAGTAGTCTTCTACGGTCCTATATGGAATTCTCATCTCGTGGCTAGTTTCGCACTTAGATGCTTTCAGCGCTTATCTATTCCCAGCGTAGCTACTCTGCAATGCCCCTGGCGGAACAACAGATTCACTAGAGGCTAGTCCAACCCGGTCCTCTCGTACTAAGGTCAGCCCCACTCAAAATTCCTACGCCCACAACAGATAGGGACCGAACTGTCTCGCGACGTTCTGAACCCAGCTCGCGTGCCACTTTAATCGGCGAACAGCCGAACCCTTGGGACCTTCTCCAGCCC
Organism: Pedobacter sp. D749; assembly: GCF_019317285.1. Classification (NCBI taxonomy): domain Bacteria; kingdom Pseudomonadati; phylum Bacteroidota; class Sphingobacteriia; order Sphingobacteriales; family Sphingobacteriaceae; genus Pedobacter; species Pedobacter sp. D749. The sequence continues at coordinate 15,573 of NZ_CP079218.1, read as the reverse complement.
CAGGATGTGACGAGCCGACATCGAGGTGCCAAACCTCCCCGTCGATATGAGCTCTTGGGGGAGATCAGCCTGTTATCCCCAGCGTACCTTTTATCCTTTGAGCGATGGCCCTTCCATGCAGAACCACCGGATCACTATATCCGTCTTTCGACCCTGATCGACTTGTCTGTCTCACAGTCAAGCAAGCTTATGCTATTGCACTCCGCGTACGGTTACCAAGCGTACTGAGCTTACCTTTGAAAGCCTCCGTTACCTTTTTGGAGGCGACCACCCCAGTCAAACTACCCATCAAACAATGTCTCCCTCTTAGAGGGATTAGACACCGAATACAGAAAGGGTGGTATTTCAACGTTGGCTCCACGACGCCTAGCGACGCCGCTTCAAAGCCTCCCACCTATCCTACACATCCTGTATCCAATGTCAATGTTAAATTGTAGTGAAGGTGCATGGGGTCTTTCCGTCCCGTTGCGGGTACCCGGCGTCTTCACCGGGACCACAATTTCACCGAGCTCATGGCTGAGACAGCGCCCAGATCGTTACACCATTCGTGCAGGTCGGAACTTACCCGACAAGGAATTTCGCTACCTTAGGACCGTTATAGTTACGGCCGCCGTTTACTGGGGCTTCGATTCAATGCTTCTCTTACGATGACATCCCCTCTTAACCTTCCAGCACCGGGCAGGTGTCAGGCCTTATACTTCATCTTTCGATTTTGCAAAGCCATGTGTTTTTGTTAAACAGTCGCCTGGGCCTTTTCACTGCGGCTGACATTGCTGCCAGCGCCCCTTCTCCCGAAGTTACAGGGCCATTTTGCCGAGTTCCTTAGCCATGATTCACTCGAGCACCTTAGAATCCTCTTCCCGGATACCTGTGTCGGTTTGCGGTACGGGTTTTTATAACCTGAAGCTTAGCGGTTTTTCTTGGAAGTCTGATTACCTGCGCTATCCAATTAGCCGAAGCCTCTTGGTACTATCGACTTTCAGCTAGATCGGCGGATTTGCCTACCGTTCTAATACCTACTGTCTTTAACGATCTATTCCGTCAGATCGCGGCAGTGTCACTACTCCGTCCCCACATCGCAGTTATAAAAAGTACGGGAATATTAACCCGTTGTCCATCGAATTTCCCCTTCGGGTTCTCCTTAGGTCCCGACTAACCCTGATCCGATTAGCGTTGATCAGGAAACCTTATCCTTTCGGTGGGCGGGTTTCTCGCCCGCCTTATCGTTACTTATGCCTACATTTGCTTTTCTATAAGCTCCAGCACCCATTACCAGATACCTTCGCTGCCGATAGAATGCTCCCCTACCGATATATTTCAATCCCATAGCTTCGGTGTACAATTTAATGCCCGTTTATTATCCATGCCCGATCGCTCGACTAGTGAGCTGTTACGCACTCTTTAAATGAATGGCTGCTTCCAAGCCAACATCCTAGCTGTCTGTGCAATCGGACCTCGTTAGTTCAACTTAACTGTAACTTGGGGACCTTAGCTGATGGTCTGGGTTCTTTCCCTCTCGGCGCGTGACCTTAGCACCCCGCGCCTCACTGCCGACTATATTATATAGCATTCGGAGTTTGTCTGGATTTGGTAGGATTTGACTCCCCCGCACCCAATCAGTAGCTCTACCTCTATATAACTCAACGTCGACGCTGTTCCTAAAAACATTTCGGGGAGTACGAGCTATTTCCCAGTTTGATTAGCCTTTCACCCCTACCCACAGATCATCCGGAAACTTTTCAACGTTTATCGGTTCGGTCCTCCAGTACGTGTTACCGCACCTTCAACCTGTCCATGGGTAGATCACAAGGTTTCGCGTCTACCTCCTCTGACTATACGCCCTATTCAGACTCGCTTTCGCTTCGGATCCGTGCCTGAAGCACTTAACCTTGCCAGAGAAGAGTAACTCGTAGGCTCATTATGCAAAAGGCACGCCGTCACGCCACCTGGACGCTCCGACCGCTTGTAAGTACACGGTTTCAGGTTCTATTTCACTCCCCTGTTCGGGGTTCTTTTCACCTTTCCCTCACGGTACTGGTTCACTATCGGTCTCTCAGGAGTATTTAGCCTTACCGGATGGTGCCGGCAGATTCCCACAAGGCGTCTCCGACCTCGCGGTACTCAGGATACTGCTAGGCTAGCATTCTATACGTGTACCGGGCTATCACCGTGTATCGCTGGGCTTCCCATCCCATTCCACTTCTGTTTGCTAATGCCACGTTGCAGTCCTACAACCCCCACTTTGCCGTAACAAAGTAGGTTTGGGCTCTTTCCCTTTCGCTCGCCACTACTTAGGAAATCATTGTTATTTTCTCTTCCTCTGCTTACTTAGATGTTTCAGTTCGGCAGGTTTGCTCATTATATGTGACATGTCTTCAACATGCCGGGTTGCCCCATTCGGAAATCTTCGGATTAATTCCTATTTGCAAATACCCGAAGCTTATCGCAGCTTATCACGTCCTTCATCGCCTCTGAGAGCCAAGGCATCCCCCGTGTACTCTTTATTACTTTCTTCTACTCATATGCCTTTTGCGCCATATGGTATGCTTTTTTGCTCTTGTTATGATGTCTCATACCTTCCTTCGAGTTGCCTCTTGGGTTGGTGAGCACAAACACAACAGTCGCCTATTGTTGTTTGCTCTTCTTTTTTAACTTCTTCCAATATGTCAAAGAACTTTATTAAGGTATAAGGCTGAGGGTATAAAGGTGTAGGGTTTAATGTGCCCTAACCTAAGCCTATAGCTTATTCCTTATTAGTAAAAACTGCGGTCTCGAACCGTTTCATATTTCGATATCATTATATCTATATATGTGCCCCATGGCGTTTCTTCTTTCTTAATCTTTATGTCAATGTATATTATCTATCCCGATAATAAGGTGTGTATTCTGTTGTGGTTTGTTTCAGCTATAGGTTTTACCCTACACCTTTCAACCCTCAACCTTAATGGTGGAGAATAACGGAGTCGAACCGTTGACCTCCTGCGTGCAAGGCAGGCGCTCTAGCCAGCTGAGCTAATCCCCCAAAAGGATTTTAAATGTGTAGTCCCGTCCAGATTTGAACTGGAGACCCCTACATTATCAGTGTAGTGCTCTAACCAGGCTGAGCTACGGGACTTCTTAATTCCAGGTAAGCATTGTTTGCAGTATATAGTATCTTACCGCTACTGCTTCCTTTGGCTTCCCCTTCTTGTCTCCGTTAAGCTTACCTTTATAGTAGCCCACCGTTTTCTTCTGGGTGTTTCTTTTTTCTCTTTTTAGTATAAAGTATATGGTATCAAGTATCAAGACCTTAAGCCTTCTACCTTATTACCTTCTACCTTATCGAAATATCATGTTGCGTGGCGAGTAGGTGAGTCTACTCCAGAAAGGAGGTATTCCAGCCGCACCTTCCGGTACGGCTACCTTGTTACGACTTAGCCCCAGTTATCGGTTTTACCCTAGGACGCTCCTTGCGGTTACATACTTTAGGTACCCCCAACTTCCATGGCTTGACGGGCGGTGTGTACAAGGCCCGGGAACGTATTCACCGCGTCATTGCTGATACGCGATTACTAGCGAATCCAACTTCATGGGGTCGAGTTGCAGACCCCAATCCGAACTGTGAATGGCTTTGTGAGATTCGCATCATATTGCTATGTAGCTGCCCTCTGTACCATCCATTGTAGCACGTGTGTAGCCCCGGACGTAAGGGCCATGATGACTTGACGTCGTCCCCTCCTTCCTCTCTGTTTGCACAGGCAGTCTGTTTAGAGTCCCCACCATAACGTGCTGGCAACTAAACATAGGGGTTGCGCTCGTTGCGGGACTTAACCCAACACCTCACGGCACGAGCTGACGACAGCCATGCAGCACCTAGTTTCGTGTCCTTGCGGACTGATCTATCTCTAAATCATTCACTAACTTTCAAGCCCGGGTAAGGTTCCTCGCGTATCATCGAATTAAACCACATGCTCCTCCGCTTGTGCGGGCCCCCGTCAATTCCTTTGAGTTTCAATCTTGCGACCGTACTCCCCAGGTGGAACACTTAACGCTTTCGCTTAGCCGCTGACTGTGTATCGCCAACAGCGAGTGTTCATCGTTTAGGGCGTGGACTACCAGGGTATCTAATCCTGTTTGATCCCCACGCTTTCGTGCCTCAGCGTCAATAAGACCATAGTAAGCTGCCTTCGCAATCGGTGTTCTGAGACATATCTATGCATTTCACCGCTACTTGTCTCATTCCGCCTACCTCTAGTCCATTCAAGCCCATCAGTATCAAGGGCACTGCGATAGTTGAGCTACCGTCTTTCACCCCTGACTTAACAGGCCGCCTACGCACCCTTTAAACCCAATAAATCCGGATAACGCTTGGATCCTCCGTATTACCGCGGCTGCTGGCACGGAGTTAGCCGATCCTTATTCTTCCGGTACATTCAGCTCTCTACACGTAAAGAGGTTTATTCCCGGATAAAAGCAGTTTACAACCCATAGGGCAGTCTTCCTGCACGCGGCATGGCTGGTTCAGAGTTGCCTCCATTGACCAATATTCCTTACTGCTGCCTCCCGTAGGAGTCTGGTCCGTGTCTCAGTACCAGTGTGGGGGGTCATCCTCTCAGATCCCCTAGTCATCGTCGCCTTGGTGGGCCGTTACCCCGCCAACTAGCTAATGACACGCATGCCCATCTCAATCCTATAAATATTTGAACATTGGATAATGCTATCCTGTGTTTTTATGCGGTGTTAATCCGGATTTCTCCGGGCTATCCCCCAGATTAAGGTAGGTTGCATACGCGTTACGCACCCGTGCGCCACTTTTTCTTCCAGCAAGCTGGAAAATATCGTTCGACTTGCATGTATTAGGCCTGCCGCTAGCGTTCATCCTGAGCCAGGATCAAACTCTCCATTGTAAAATGTGTTGTAAGATGCTGACCAGTTTTAACTATTGTTAAAAATAGTCTTCTTTTTTGTTATGTTGTCTGTTAGACACCACCTTTAAAATAAAGCTACGTAATCATGTACTTTGATCAGTACTCCATTACCTCGCTACGCTACATTGACATCTCTTTTAAGAACTTTCTGATCTGGTAAACCTCACGGCCGATCACTTATATATCTTCAAACTTCAGTTCGTTCAAGTCTTGTTAGTCTTAAACGTGTTTACGTCTGTTTCAATCTTTTTTTTCTATCTTCCCAACATCCGCCGTTCCGATTTTCCCGCTTCCTTTCGGTTGGGAGTGCAAAGGTAAGGAACTTTTTTAAACTTCCAAATAAAATAAATTTTATTTTTTCAAGCTCTATTCTTTCCTTGTTTGCTTTTCAATATGCCAGGTTTAACTGGCTTCCCATTCTTCCGAACCGGGCTGCAAAGGTAACAATCTTTTTCTCTTTAGCAATATTTATTTTAAAATAAATCCCGCTCTCCGTATCACTATGCCACCCTTTCAGTTTATTAACCTCTTCCTCCGAAGCGGGATGCAAAAGTAGGATTTTTTATCGCTTCCGCAAAGGAAATTTGTCAAATCCTGTATGGATTGGTGTAAGTTGATGGTTTACAGCATGAAAAAGTTTTGCCTCCAGCAAAACTTTTTGAAAGGAAAGGTGTTTACACCTCCTTATAAACCTCGCAGGTTTTAAAAACCTGCGAGGTTTGACCTAAAAACTTACGATTTCCCTGCACCCTGCCATTAGAAACTTCGTAAGTTACCCCTGCCCTCCGCCACCTAAACCCGATTGAAGTGGTAGCTGCCGGCTTCACGCCGGCACTATAAACGGAAAGCGGGAGCATACTTATATAGTAGCATAACAACTGCTTTGCTAAAAAAACAAATAGCATAATAGATACGAAATGAATAATAAAGCTTAACTAAGGGGTGTGGTATCGATATTTTGAACAATAATTAATACTTTTATACCCTTAATAAATCATCCAAACAAATGAAGTTGATGCTCAAATTATACTTTTCTCTGCTATTTATCGGCATAGCAGAAATCAGTTACGCGCAAAATTATAAAAATGAGCTTGTTATTATTTCCGAGAACGATGCTTACATTGATATTACAAGCGACCGCTATTATACAAACGGTGCTTTTATTAAATTTAGGCACGCTTTAAATGGTGAAAACCTGAAAACCGGGAGAAGCAAAGAGATTATTGGCTTTGAGCTTGGTCAAAAAATATATAATCCCTACTACAGCTTTGTACCAAACCCTGCTCTACACGACCGCCCTTTTACAGCCTACCTTTATGGCGAAGCAAATTATAGCCGTTTTTATAGCAATAAACAAATGCTAAAGGTTTCTACACAAATTGGAATTACCGGAAAAGATGCTTTGGGCGAAAAGTTTCAAAAAGCATTTCATAAACTAGTTGGTCAAAACCAGATTGAAGGTTGGGAATACGGTTTAAAAAGTGAGCCGACACTGAACCTTGGCGCCGAATACAACAAGCTTTTAATCACCACCAATAATAAGGTATTTGATGCTACTGGAACGGCTTCGGCTGCGCTAGGCAACGTAATTACAAAGGCCAATCTTGGCGCCATGTTGCGGTTAGGCAGATTTAACGATATGGAAGGCTCAGCAGCTTTTAACAGTTTGGTGAGTAATAACAATAACTACAAAACTACGCGTAAATACGAACTTTTTCTTTCGGTTAATCCGCAATTACATGCTGTTGCGTTTGATTCGAGCTTGCAGGGTGGTTTATTTAGGAGTGATAAGGGACCAATTACCTTTAAACCAAAACCTTTTGTTTTTACCACACAGATGGGATTAACTTTCGCCATTGCACGCTGGACAGCCAACTACACCGCTACTTTTACATCTAACGAAGTTAAAAACAGCGCCACCGGCTACCGTTATGCCTTTTATAGTCTTGCTTACCGTTTTAGTAAAAACTAATGAAAAAACAATTACTTACTTTTATTTTCGTGATTACAGGCTGGGCATTTGCGGAGGCTCAGATTGCTCCGGAAAACCATTCTATTATCATTAAGCCTATATTTGGCACACACATCAATAATGATCAGGGGCATCTGTTTCAGGATCAGATTACAGGATTTGACGCAGCTTATTTCAAGGAGATTAGCCAGAATAGCGATAAATGGATTGGATTTAGTGGTGCTAAATCTTACGGGATCGGTTTTATTTTCAGAGACCTAAGCAAATTAAAGGGAACAAAAGATAATTCGGAACATGCCTTTGGGCAGGTATATAGTTTGGTGGCTCAGATGGATTTCCAATTGTTTAAAATTGGAAAGACTAAAATTAATTTCACCCCAGGGGTTGGTTTAGGATACACGAATAAGTATTATTACAACAATACCAAAAACAGATTTTTGGGAAGCCCGATTAATGAAACCATTAAAGCAGATTTAGGAATGGAGCTGCCAATGAGCAAATACACTGATTTACTTTTAGGTTTAGGTTTTCTACATGTATCTAACGGAGGGGCAACTGTTCCAAATGGTGGCTTGAATACGGGAAACATTTATGTCGGAATTAAATTAAACAACCCTAAAACATTAACTGCTGAGCAGAAAAGCACCTACACTACTTTGAAGCGAAATTCTATTGAGTTGAGTGCTGGTTTAGGCGCAAGGGGCGTATTTGCGAATAGAACTAAAAGCTTGTACAAAAGTGGATTATATGCTGGTTACAATTTTTACCTTAATGATGTCATATCGCTTAAAGCCGGTGCGGATGCCGTTTATTATTATACCGTATTTGACCCTAATAATTATGGGGATACTTTCCAAAACTATGGCACTTCTTACGACCGCTGGCGCACCGGGATCAGCATTGGCGCTGATATCAACCTATGGCGCATAACTGTCGCGGCACAAGTTGGTAAATACATCCACTACAATAGATTGATGGATAAAGCAAACTGGTACTGGACATTTGGACCTACATTTAATATTACACCACATATTGGTTTACAGGCAAAAACCTATATGCATTTTGCCCAGGCTGATTTTGTAAACTGGGGCGTGGTATACCGTTTTTAATATTGTCCGGTACTAAGCAATACTAAAGTGCAGGCTTCAACAGGCTCTATATCATGCTGATCCAAGAGCTTTTCCAATTCGTAATTCTCTGTTCCTGGGTTAAAGATTACCCGCTTTGGTTTGGTAGCCAGAATATAATCGTGGTATTGCGGCTGTAGAGCAGGACCAATATACAAAGTGATAGTATCAATATCATGGTGGATTTCTCCAGGCTTTTCAATTTCAATGCCTGCAACTTCTCCTTTTTTTATGCCAACATTGACAATATCATGGTTAAAGCGCTTAAGCATGTGCGCTGCTTTGTACGAATATCTTGAAGGATCTGGCGAGGCGCCAATAATCAAAGTCTTTTTCATAATGTGATTACACAGATTAAAATTTAGACAATAAAGCAATCTGACCGGAATGGTAAGCATGGTGTTGTGCAAGCCCGCTTACCAATTCAATATTGGTTACCCCTGTACCTAAAGCAGGATTACGCTCGTTCTTTACTTCATCATTCCATTGGTTGTCTTTCAGGCTTTCGCAAACACGGATCAGTTCTTCGTTCGCGATCTTAAAATCAAAGATAATGCGTTCCCAAGCCTGTGGTGTTCTTGCTTCAGGCTCGGGCCAATCGCCTCTTGCAGGTTCAGCAGCTGGTTTACCGGTTAATCTAGACGAAACTTCTTCTGTCCAAGCGGTTAAATGCAGTGCAATTTCGGCTATCGAATGTGCCCCTGGCACTAAATGGCTAAACGCTTTTTCCGGATTTACATTATTCAATGTTTGCATTACATGATTACCATGCCACGCATCACCATTGAAAGCTTTTTTTATTTCGTTCGTGATATTAAACATACCAAAACAACAATCTGTGCACTATAAAGTTTGTTAAGATGCATTCAATATCGCATTTGCACAGTTAATTCCATCAATTGCTGCCGAAACGATTCCACCCGCATAACCCGCACCTTCTGCACAAGGATATAAACCTTTTACCTGAGGGTGCTGATAAGTCTCTTTATCTCTTGGAATCCTTACCGGAGAAGAGGTTCTGCTCTCTACGCCTACCAAAATAGCTTCATTTGTGTAATAACCCTTAATTTTTTTGCCAAATAAAGGCAATGCTGCGCGCAAACTCTCAGATACAAATTCAGGGAGAATATTATCGAGCATCGAACTTTTGGTACCGGGCAGATAAGAATTCTTCGGGAGATCCAATGATAATCTGTTGTTTACAAAATCGACCATACGTTGTGCGGGGGCAACGAGGTTTCCTCCTCCAGCTTCAAAGGCAGCTTTTTCTATTTCGGATTGAAAATTCAACATCCTTAGCGGATCGTAACCCTGAACATCATTTAAAGTCACCTGAACCACCGTTCCGGAATTGGCATATGGGTTGTTTCGCTTAGAAGGCGACCAGCCATTTACCACGATTTCGTTTTCGCCTGTAGAACAAGGTGCAATAATCCCACCCGGACACATGCAAAAAGAAAATACCCCGCGGGCACCAACCTGCTCAACTAAACTGTAATAGGCAGGAGGTAAAAACTCCGATCGGATATCGCAATGGTATTGGGCTGAATCAATAATTTCCTGAGGATGCTCAATCCTGACTCCTAAAGCGAAAGGTTTTGCTTCGATCAGGATATTTTTACTGTTCAACAATTCGTACACATCTCTCGCAGAATGTCCTGTTGCCAAGATAATGTGATCAGCGAATAACTTTTCTTCAAAATTGATCTCAATGCCTTTTACTTTTCCAAATTCAATTAGAATATCAGTCATCCGGCTATCGAACATCACTTCTCCGCCGGCATTCAGAATCGTATCTTTTATGGAAGTAATAATATGCGGCAGTTTGTTGGTACCAATATGTGGACGGGCATCAATAGCAATATCTGGCTCCGCCCCATGGTTTACAAAAACCTGAAGCACTTTATTAATATCGCCCCGTTTGTTGGAACGGGTGTATAGTTTACCATCCGAATAAGTCCCTGCGCCACCTTCTCCATAACAATAATTAGATTCTGTATTTACTAATCCCTGCTTATTTATGGCAGCCAAATCTCTCCGGCGTTGTTTTACATCCTTACCACGTTCGATAATAATGGGCTTTAATCCATTTTCAATGCATTGCAAAGCAGCAAACAAACCTGCAGGACCTGCGCCTATAATAATTACGGGTTTCGCTTCTTTTACATTAGGATAGTTAATGGTATAAACTCCAGCAATGGCTTCCTCATCAACAAAAACCTTTACCTGCAAGCGGAAAATCACTTTTCTGGAACGGGCATCTATTGATCGCTTCAAGATCTCATAGCCTTTAATTCTTGAACCAGGTAATTTTAGCGCTTCAGCCAGTTTCTGGTTAATCATCTCTGTTTGCTCTACCTCTTGCGGGAGCAGCGTAATTTCGATGTCTTTTTGCATATCATGTCAGGTTTTTATCCCGAACAGTACAAAGATAGATATATGACAGCATATTTGATGATTTCAGCATATGAATAAAAACTATTAGCAGACTAAGTAATGCTTTTATTTTTTTGGAAAGCAATTGCAGTATTTCATTGGAAACTACAGTCCGGCTCCCGCTTCTGCCGATTGAAGAAATAGGCATCTCGCTCGGATCGGGTTTAATGAAGTTATTTTTCTACTACTATGCCGGTTTTCTGTGCTGCAGACCTAAGTTTATAGCCCCGATCGGAGCGGGCATCCCGATTTAAGGACTGGCTTATGTTATATTTGGTGTGCTTGCTTGTTTCACAGGGTTTCTATCGGGATAAAGCAAAGAGCGGGACAACGATACAAAAAAGCGAAAAGCCCTGCGCTCCAAAACAAAAGAACAGGCTTGATATCCACAAATTACTTAATCAAATATCCTGATTTTTCCTTGTTAAATTCAATGAGTAGCTTGTCAACCTGTCAGATAAATACCTAAACTGTAACAAAGGCATGCAATTTGATATCTAATTCGTAAATTGAATTAAAATTCAGTTTGATTAAAAAGACAAAACCATAAAAATGAAAAGATTAATATTTGGAATTTTAGCTGCAGTTATTGCAGTGAGCACTTTAAGTTCATGCGGATATAACAGCATGGTTAAATTGGATGAGAACGTTAAATCGAAATGGGGAACAGTACAAACCCAATATCAGAGAAGAGCAGATTTGATTCCTAACCTGGTAGCAACCGTAAAAGGAGCTGCTAAATTTGAACAGGGTACATTAACAGCGGTAACTGAGGCGCGTGCAAAAGCCACTCAGATGACGGTTAACACGGATGATCTTTCACCAGAAAACATCAAAAAATTCCAAGCTGCGCAGGGAGAATTAAGTCAGGCATTGGGTAAATTATTATCCATTACCGAGAATTATCCTGAGTTAAGGGCTACGCAACAATTCAGTGATTTGTCGGCACAATTAGAAAGTACTGAAAACAGGATCACTGTTGCCCGAAAAGATTTTAACGATGCAGTACAGGAATATAATGGTAAAATAAGGTCATTTCCAACCAATTTAACAGCCGGCATGTTCGGTTTTAAACCAAAAGGGTATTTCGAGGCTGATGCTTCAGCTAAAAATGCACCTAAAGTAGAATTTTAATTATTCTTAACACAACATATAAGGGTAGTGAATGTTTAACTGAACATTTATTACCCTTTTTACTTCATATAAAATAAACACATGTCGTTATTTTCAGATATTGAACAAGAAAGAATAGCAAACGCGATCTCCGATGCAGAAAGAGCAACTTCCGGAGAAATTAGGATTGCTATTGATAAACATTGCGCAGGCGATCCGTATGAAAAAGCCACCGAATATTTTGCTAAACTTGACATGGATAAAACAGCAAAAAGAAATGGGGTACTGATATACCTGGCGCATGCCGATCATAAATTTGCCATTATTGGCGATGTGGGCATTAATCAGGTTGTACCTGAAGATTTTTGGGAAACAACCAAAATAGCGATGACTGCACATTTTGCAAAAGGAAATTTAGCCGATGGCATTATTGCAGGTGTAGCCTTGGCTGGAGAAAAACTGGCCTTGTTCTTCCCGCCTCAAAAAGGTGACATTAATGAATTGCCAAATGATATCGTTTTTATGGACAATCTAGAGCAGAAATAAGCGATGAAGAAAATATTCCTTTTCTCGTTACTGAGTTTATTATTCACTTTCGCCTTTGCACAGGATTTTCCAGAGAAACCCAATACTTTGGTTAATGATTACGCTAATGTATTATCAGCCGATCAAAAGCAGCAACTGGAAACTAAATTAGTGACCTTTAATGATTCGTCATCAACACAAATTGCTATAGCGATATTAAAATCAGTCGGCGATTACGACATTAATGAGTATGCTGTAGAACTGGGCAGGAAATGGGGCGTTGGCCAAAGCGGCAAAAACAATGGCATTATGATCGTTGTTGCAGTTGGCGACCGAAAAATCTCTATTCAAACAGGTTATGGCTTGGAAGGTGCATTGCCCGATATTTATGCCAAGCGCATTATTGATAACGACATTAAACCCAATTTTAAAGCTGGAAATTATTATGTCGGCCTGGATGAAGCTACTACTTCAATAATAAAATATACCCAGGGCGAATATAAAAATGATAACCCAAAAGCTTCTTCAAAAAAAGGTGGCGGAGGTGGCAGTATTGTAATTATTATCATCATTGTCATCGTAATCATCATCATCATGCGAAAAGGTGGCGGAGGCGGAAGCGAAGTAATTGGCGGACGCGGGGCATCTAATGCGCTATTTTGGGCTATGCTGTTTGGAAGTGGCGGAGGCCGAAGCAGCGGTGGCTGGGGAGGTGGCTCTTCTGGTGGAGGAGGCGGTGGATTCGGTGGTTTTGGCGGAGGAAGCTTTGGCGGTGGCGGAAGCAGCGGAAGCTGGTAGTTTAGTCCATAGTCCATAGTCCATAGTCCATAGTCCATAGTCCATAGTCCATAGTCCATAGTCCATAGATTGGAAAAGATTTTGTTTTGAACGTTACAGAACATTTTAACTTTTCAACAACCTAACATTACAACAATAATGTACCGAAGAGATTTAATTACAGCTGAAATACAGAAACTTGCACAGGTTTTGGCCCGTATTATGGGCTTAAAATTAGAAGGCAAGTTGGCTGAAGCCAATCAGCTTTTTGAAGAAACCATGAAAGGTGGCTTTCAATTGCCTAAAGAAATTCTTGAAAATGAAGATCTTTCTGTTTTTAAAAATTGGTTAACCGAAGGCAACCTTCCTCCTGAAAAGCTCGACTCGTTAAGCGAATTTCTGTATTATGAGTTAGGTGTGAGTCAGGATCGCAACCAAAGCATTGCACCAAAACTTAATTTAGTTTATAAACACCTGTCAGATCAGCACAAGATTGTACATTTGGTAAACTTGCACCGCCAGAAAACAATACAACAATACCTGCGCTAAATAAAATAAACAACGTAAATAAATGATTATAGAAAAGTGGCAGAAACTTGCCTCTAAATATTTAGTACGCGAACAGTGGGCTACCTTGCGCGTTGATGAAGTGAAACTTCCGGGTGGTGTGATAAAAGATGATTATTATGTTTTAGAATACCCCAACTGGGTAAATGCGGTTGCATTAACTGAAGAAGGAAAAATAATTATGGTACGCCAGTACCGCCATGCAGCTGATATTCTTTCTCTTGAAGTTCCGGGTGGTGTAATTGATGGTGATGAGGCTCCAGAATTTGCCGTTAAACGTGAACTTTTAGAAGAGACCGGTTACAGTTTTAAAACCTGTAAGTTTATTGCAGAACTTTATCCCAATCCGGCAACCTCAGATAACAGAACCTTTACCTATTTCTTAACAGGCGGCATTAAAACCCATGAACAGCATTTAGATGAACATGAAATTTTAAATGTAGAAGAATATACTGTAGACGAGGTAAAACAGTTCATCAAGGAAAACAAAATAGCCCAGGCACTACATGTTGCCGCTTTATACTACGGCTTAGCAGAACTGGAAAAACTTTAGAAGTTCACATTGAAATACGAAGTTTCTTAATTGCAATGGCCCCAAGAAGTTAGACTTTCCGGGGCCATTGCATAAAACCTAGCCTTTATTAATTTGCATAAACCTTTGAACATGAACGAAAGGTTTTAATTTAAACCCTTCTACCTTTCTATTCCTGAACCGGTTTTAGCTCATTTTTAATTTCTTTTGGATATCGTGTACGTAAGCTTTAAACTTCTTGTCGGTATCGATTAAATCTTCTACGGTTTGGCAAGCATAAATTACGGTACTATGATCACGCCCACCAAAGAAAGCGCCAATTGTTTTCAATGATGATTTAGTATGGCTTTTAGATAGATACATCGAAATCTGACGTGCCTGAACAATTTCGCGTTTACGTGTTTGCGATTTTACCATATCAACAGGAACCTCAAAATACTCGCAAACCAATTTCTGGATGTATTCCATTGAAATTTCTTTTGAAGTATTTTTGATAAAGTTCTTCAACATCTGTTTAGCCAGGGCTAAATCGATTTCCTTCTTGTTCAAAGTAGCCTGTGCCAAAAGAGATACCATAGCGCCCTCTAACTCACGTACGTTGTTATCAATGTTGTGCGCAACATACTCTACCACTTCGCCTGGCAACTCAATACCATCAGCATACATTTTCTTTCTTAAAATAGCGATACGGGTTTCCAGATCAGGAATCTGTAAATCTGCAGATAGACCCCATTTAAAACGGCTTAATAAACGCTCTTCCAAACCGGCTAAATCTTTCGGTGCTTTATCAGATGTTAAGATTACCTGTTTGCCCGACTGATGCAGATGATTAAAAATGTGGAAGAAAATATCCTGTGTTTTTTCTTTACCTGCAAAGTTGTGCACATCATCCATGATGATCACATCCATTGCCTGATAAAAGTTAACGAAATCGTTAATGGTGTTGTTTTTTAAGGAATCTACAAACTGCTGACAGAATTTCTCACAACTTACATAGATCACCAATTTATCTGGCATGCTGCGTTTAATCTCGTTACCGATTGCCTGTGCCAGGTGCGTTTTGCCCAAACCTACTCCACCGTAAATCATCAAAGGGTTAAAAGATGTACCACCTGGTTTAGCAGCTACAGCGTAACCTGCAGAACGTGCCAAGCGATTGCAATCTCCCTCAATGTAATTTTCGAAAGTATAGTTTGCGTTTAATTGTGGATCAACATTTAATTTTTTTAATCCTGGGATAATAAATGGGTTTTTAATATCCTTATTAATGGAAACCGGAATCGGCATCGATTGTACCTTTGCCTCCGCTCCATTTCCATTTGAGGGCATATTGGTAGTATAAGGATTACCGCTGTTTGATGATTTATCTACAACGATGTTATATTCCAACCTGCCATCCTCTCCAAGTTGTTTTTTTACAGTCTTGCGCAGCAAGCCCACATAATGTTCTTCAAGCCATTCGTAAAAGAACAAACTTGGCACCTGTATAGTTAAAACCTTGCCTTCCAATTTAAGAGCCGTTATTGGCTCGAACCAAGTTTTGAAACTTTGGCTCGGAATGTTATCCTTAATAATTTGAAGACAGTTCTTCCATACTTCTGTACAAGTTTTTTCCAT